>DFXM01000024.1 GCA_002381695.1 Clostridium sp. UBA4108
AGCAATAAAGTTAAATAAATATCATATTAAAGCCAGAATAAGACAAGCTTAACTGGCTTAATTGGTATGCAATAAAGTATGAAAAATAAAACGTAAAAACCTGCTAAAAAAAGTATTGACTTCTATTAGCAGGTTTTAAACTAATGTTGATTTTATACCATATTTAAAGAGGGATATCTTACCCCTCTTTAAATATTAATTTAGTATATTATTTTGATAACACTCGTTTAAATAAATTTTTTTTATAATTTCTTAATTTAGATATATCATGTTTTTTAGAAAACATTCCAATAAAGAATAACTATTCTACATTATTTTTTTCCGTTTCAAGTTCTTTAGTAACTGGCCTAAATTAATTTTACTATGTTTCAAAACGATTGATAAGTGTAAACTTAGATTCATGCGAAGCAAATGAATCTCTAGTTGAACTTACACAGAGGGTCAGAGATAATATGAAGCTCACATCAATTAATTTATAATGTAGAAGCTTTATTACAGCTTATATATATTGATTTAAATTTAATATTATTCTTATAAATAATATTATTAAATTATATTTTATTGTTTTATTAAAAAATATCCATAAATTATATGTATGATTAGTAATATATATAATTTAACACATTAATCCATTTGTTAATATAGTATAAAATTTTAATTTGTATTATAATTAGTTGCATAATTATAAAAAAGCAACTTATATAAAGTATATTATTGAATTTAATTCACTTATTTTGCTGGTTTTTGTTGCTGTAAAAAATAATGTGAAACTTAAATGGAGGTATGATTATGACAATTAGTATTATGGATGGTGACTTATTGAAAGCTAGAGAGAACATAATCGGCCATCAAGTTAATTGTAAAGGAGTTATGGGTAGCGGAATTGCAAAGCAAATTAAAAACAAATATCCAAGAGTGTTTTTAGATTATAATAGATTATGTAAAGATTCAAAACCTAGTATGTTAAAGAGTTTTATATTTCCTGATGACCCTAGTAAACTCTTAGGTACGTGTCAAATACTGCCTTGTGAAGATGGTAAATATGTTGCAAATATTTTTGGCCAGGATGACTTTGGCGTTGATAAATGCTGCACTAACTATGAAGCTTTACGAAATTCTCTACAAGACCTTTGTAGCTTTGCTAAGAAAAATAACTTTTCAGTAGCTTTACCATTTAATCTTGGATGCTATAGAGGTGGAGGAGATTGGAACACCGTCGTAGTTATGTTAGATAATATTTTTGATGATAGTGGAGTTGATATAACCTTATATAGATTTGAGCAATAACTAAGTTTCTTAATTAGTAATCTAGAAAATTAAGTCCTATTTAAAAGCTTTTAGTCCAAGTTCAACTCCATATGAGTTGAAGTTAATACACAAACTTTAAAAATAGCCTCAATTTTAAATCGAGGCTATTTTCACTAACTGCTTCTACTATCCCACCTATTTAACCAATACATAAACCCACTAGCAATTACTCCAATTCCAAAGCACATCATCCATAGGTTAAACAATCCAAACCTTTCTATAAATCCTCCAAATAAATAAGGTCCTACAGCAAATCCAGCTCCTGAAATAATAGTAACTACTGTATTAAATCTTCCTCTATGACTCATTGGTGAATTATTTGCAATATACACTCCTGAGTTAGTAGCCTCAATTATTTCACCTATAGTATATATAATTGCCGATATTATATATATCCAAAATGCATTAGCAAATCCTAACATTCCAAAGCCTATTGCATACAGCATGCTAGCTATTGCTACTGCAACTACTGCCTTAAGTTTCATGGTAACCTTTGTAATAGCTATTGTACCAGCTACCACTACTAAAGCATTTAATGACATTAGAACCCCAAAATACTTTGAACCTAGTCCATCTCCAAACATATTGGCTAATTGAATAGGTATTGCAAAACCAATGGTTGAATAAATAAAGGTATTTAATAGTTTCCCAAATAAAAATAATAACAGCTTTGGTCTTTTAATTAGTGCACTAAATACACTTCCACTCTCTGCTGCTTCTTCATCCTCTATGTTCTTACTGTCTTCAATATCCTTGTCACTAGGTTTAGTTTCCTCAATAAATAATGCAACCATTATTGTTACAATTATAAGAGATATAATATTACCTAAAAATATCCAATTCGTGTGATTTTCATATAAAAACCCAGCTATCATTGGCCCTATGGAAAAACCTATATTAGTTCCAAAATACAAGAAGGAATATACCTGTTTTCTATTATCTTTATCAGTCAAATCTATTATTATGGCTGAATTAACTGTTTGGGATGCTCCTGAAAACATTCCATATAGTATAATAAATTTGGGTATTAGCAATGAATTCCCTAAAAATACACATGGTATAAAACATAGTATTGCTAGCACTTGAAAACTTAAAAATAGCTTCTTACGTCCCAATCTATCTGTCAATTTTCCTCCAATAATAGAACCTACTGCCTGAGCAAGAGCTGACATCATGAAATACACTCCCGCTTCTGTTGGAGAAAGACCTAATCTTTCTGTTAAGAATAATGTTAGAAATGGGAAAACAAAATTTCCCATACTATTTACTATACGTGCTATGAATAATATGTATATTGACTTTGAGAATCCAGAGTAAACCTTTAACTTTTTCATTAAATTCATAACAATACCTCTTTCTCTTACTAAAATTTCTATATAAAGATATTCTATGAATTATATAAATTTCCTTTTTATTGTAGCTACTAACAAATCTGATTTTTCAATATATTGAACATTTTTTAATATATATAAAATTTCCCTTGACTTCTATTCTTAAATCATCTATACTAATAACATAGGTTAAGGGAATTACTTAACAACTTAATATCGCGGGATGGAGCAGTTGGTAGCTCGTTGGGCTCATAACCCAAAGGTCGTAGGTTCAAGTCCTGCTCCCGCAACCAAAAAAACATTCTAATATTTAGAATGTTTTTTCTTTTATTTCTCTAGCCAATCCCAAAATTTAATGGTTCCTCTAAAGACAATATTTATTCCATTATCTGTAGTGGTAACCTTTCTTACATCTAGTTGCTTAATGATATCAAAGGAAAGAATTATGTCTCCATTATTCTTATCAAATTCTATTATAGATGTATCAACACTTTGATTAAAAATCATTTCCTTTGAAATAGGTATAAATCCAATCCTACCCTCTTTATAATGAAAAATTCCCTTTCCATTTTCAGCCCTACAACTAAAAATAAGTTTCGCTTCTACGGGTATTTTCTTATAATTAATTCGAAAATATAAATTTATATAGTCTTTATCTGTATAAACTCCTACCCCTGTTATAATTTCCTTCAGTTCTGGCATATCTTTTATGGCACTAATAAATAAATCCTCTAGTTCCTCTTCTGTAAATATAGCATCTGATTCCACATATACTTCCTTAAGAGAAATATCAAAGTCATTTGGTAAAAACTTTTTTAATAGGTTTTTTCTATCTAATTTGATCTCCTTATTTATATAAGCAACCTTTGTCTTAGGTGCAAAGCTTAAATAATAAACTCCTGCAACAATTTGAATAATTACTATTGATAAGACTATTGCACTGGCTATGTATAATCTATGTTTTCTGCTAATGGCTATCACCTTCCTTTAGATATATACTCATTATTATATTCAAAATTCTTATAAAAAAAACAAATTACTTATGAAATTAAAAGGCAAAAATCACCCTAATCTTTAGGATGATTTTTGCCTTTGTTTTATATTAATCTTATAGATCGTTTCTCCATAACCCATGTAAATTACAATACTCTCTTACTGCAATAACTTTGTCATAATCTACACAGAAACATGCCTCTGGAGTATCTCCTGGATTTAAGTGTGCTCTATATACTTCATTCTCTGTTAAAACTTCTATCCAATTAATCCAGTGCTCTGGTGTCATTGGATGTTGAACTTCTCCAACTTTAACCTTGATTCCTCCATCTACCTTTTCAACTACTGGTAAATGTTTTTCTCCTGCTCCATCTCTTGTTGCTTCATTCTTTAAAGTCATTGGCTTGCCACAGCATACTAAAGTACCACCAGCAGCTCCTACAACTTCAACTATGTTCCCACAGATCTCACATTTATAGATTTCATTTAATTTTGTCATTATTATTTCCTCCTCTATAATTTTAATTTAATAAGCTATCTAATTTGTTACCTATATTTACTATTATATATATTTATGCAACGAAATGGAATAGTTCCATACTGTGTATTAACACTTTATTAACTATATATACTCACCTTTTAACATTGAAAATATACACATAGAATAATATTTTCCATCTATTTTTTTACACTCCCTTAAAGTTCCTTCTTTGATAAAACCCTCAGATTCATAAAGTTTAATTCCTCGTAAATTATAATCATATACATCTAGCCATAATCTATGACATCTCAATACTTCAAAACAAAATTTTTTAGTTAACTTAATACTTTTTCTACCAAAACCCATTCCCTTAGCCTGTATAACAATTCTTGTTAGGTCTATAACCTCATCCTCACTATTAATTCCGTGAAGTAACATATAGCCAACTATATTTAAGGAGTCCGTTTTTCTAATAGTAATATGCATCCATTCATTAGATTCTATAGCATCTATATGCTTTTCTTTTGTCCAATTATAAACATATTTTGAGTTTTCTTTATCTCTTTCCATAGTGATAATATCATCTAAATCCTGCGGTTCTGTTAATGAAAATAACAATTCACCTTCTTGTATTAATATCTCCACAAAATCCCCTCCATTACCTATATTTTTTATAATACTTTTCTAAAAAATATTGATTGTGGTGCTTATTACCTCTTTCACCTTTCATAAGTCTTTTAAATCTATAACACTATTAAAATGTATACCCTGAAATCCTAATTTCTTTGCAGCCTCCACATTTGCTGCTGTATCATCGATAAAAACTGACTCCTCTGGATTTAAGTTATACTTCTCTACTAGTCTTACATAAATCTCTTCTTCAGGTTTTAACAATTTTTCTTCATAAGATACGACTCCTCCATCAAACACTTTCAAAAAATCATATCTTTTAGTTATGTTCTCAAAAGCTAACATATGAAAGTTAGATAAATAGTAAATGTTGTATCCCCTAACCTTTAATTCCTTTAAAACTTCTACTACCTCCTCAATAGGAGTAAGCATTTCATACCAATTGTCCATAGTTAGCTTTATAAATTTAGCATTTTCCTCATTTCTACTACATATTCTACTTATAGCTTCTGCTTCAGTAATTCCACCCCTATCAAGCATTATCCATTCTTCACTTGAAAATATTTCTTTTTGAATCTTTTGAATCACAACCTCGTTATCGAATTTCCCTCGTAAATATTCCAAAGGATTAAATTTGAATAATACATTACCTAAGTCAAAAATAATATTTTTAATCATTATTATCTCCTATGCAAAATAATGGATGCACCCCTGGGGTCGTTCCATTATTTGGAATAAAATTAGATTTAGTTTGTAATTATGTCATCTACTTTCACATCATAATCTTCCATTGGAATATTGTCTAATATTTGAAAGTTATAAGTAACTGCAAGCTTAAATCCATGTACCTTCTTATTTTGTAGGAACCTATCATAAAAGCCTCCTCCATAGCCAATTCTTCCACCTTCTCTATCAAAAGCAACTCCTGGCATTAGGATTAAATCTACCTCTTCTCCTTTAACTTCAACACAATAGTTTTTTGGCTCTTGAATTCCAAAATATCCTATTTCCAAATCCTCAAAACTATTTATTTTAAAAATCTTCATTCCCTCAGCCTTTGAAGCTATTTTCGGCACACATATAGTCTTTCCTGATTTTATAGCATGATTTATAATTTTATGTGTATCAACTTCATTATCATAACTTACATAGGCAAAAATTACAGAAGCCTTCTTATAGACCTCCCTATTAATTAATTCTTCAAAGATTTTCTCATCCCATTTAAGTTTTTCCTCCTGAGAAATCTTTCCACGTTTCTCTAAAATCTCACTTCTTATAAATTTCTTTTCTTGTTTATTCATAAATTCTACCTCACCCATTGTAAAATAATTTTATTATCAAATTATACTCACTTAATTTTATTATACTTGTCCATTTTAAAATTGCTAGAGACTATAAATTAATCAAGTGTTTTTTTCATGAAGTAAAATCTTCCATTATCTCCATTACAAACGAATTTAAATTCTTCAAAGTGTTTTTTATACCCTGTATGAGCTTTTTCTGCTATATCTTTTACATCAACTTTTTCTATATAATCTTGAAAAACTGGAATTGCATATAATATTTCTACCTTGTCTGAAATACAACTTTCAATAACTTTATCTAATAGCTTCTTTACAACTCCTTTTCTTCTATGTTCACTTTTAATATAAAAACAAGATATTATTCTTGCTTTTATACTATCTTCTATATTTAATAGACTTTTTAAATATTGTGAATCCTCTGGTGATACACACTGGCACCATGCAATAGGCTCCCCTTCTTGATAATAAATATAGCCATCGCAAGTTTTATTTACTAAATTTTCTCTAAACATCTTACTTTCAGTAACAGTTATATTCCCCCAACATAATGCTTCCTCATGAGCTCTTAGGAAATATGTGCATTGACAACTTTCACATTTATCTCCTTGAAAAAGCTTAGAAAAGTCCTCTAAGTTTTTGTTGCATATTTTTTCTACATAATTACCTTTCATACTTAATCCTCCCTAAATATACCTTACGAAAAATTGGTATCTCTTTTAAAATTATACCTTATAACACCATAATACCCTATAAATATAAATATTCCTTGAAAAAAGCTAAGGAGTTATTCCTTAAATAAATTAACTCCTTAGCACTTTTAAAATATTCAATTATATTTTTTTAATCTTCCTATATCCAACCACACAAGCTCCTATAGCTCCAGCAAATTGAGATAGTGGATCAGTATTGACCTTTATATTTAAATACTCTTCCATAGTATCCTTAAATATTTTGAAATTAGCAAGTCCTCCACTAAAGAAAATTTCTTCTTGAAGGTTAAGCTTTTGAGCAAAACATGAAGTCCTTCTACAAATAGATTGAATTATTCCTAAGGCTATATCTCCCTTATCCGCTCCCTTTGCAAGTAAACTAACTATCTCGCTTTCAGCAAAAACTGTACACATGCTACTTATATTTATTGGAGATTTATTTTCTACGAATCTATCTATATTGCTTATGTCTTCTTCTAATATTCTCATCATAACCTCTATGAATCTTCCCGTTCCTGCTGCACATTTATCATTCATTATAAAATCTACTACATTGAGCCCATTGTCTAATAATATAGCTTTACTATCTTGACCACCTAAATCAATTACGGCCCTTGTATTTTTATTTAAAAAGGCAGCTCCTTGAGCATGACAAGTGATTTCTGTAATCTTCTTATCAGCTTCTACAAGCAAATCTCTTCCATAACCTGTGGCTACTGTAAAAGCTACATCCTCTGAATAAAGCTGTTCATATAGCTTGTATATACTTTCCTTAGGATTTGCAGAGGTAGGTATAATAGCGGTTTTTACTATTTCTTTACCGTCGAATAGTGCAGCTTTAGTTGTTGTAGATCCTGAATCTATACCTAAACTATACATACAATTACCTATAGCATTTCTATAAATGCAGCCATTCTTGTATTAAGTTGTCCTATATCAGATGTGGAGTAATCAGTTTCCACGCTCATATAAGGGATTTTTTTATCGTTATTTACAAATCTTTTTATTTGTAAAGTTTCCACATTATAAGTATGACAAGCTTGTAAAATTACATCTACTACTGCATCTACTTTATACTCTTCTATCATTTTATCTAATAATTTTATACGGTTAGGGTTAGGAGTCATACAAGAACATCCTATGTTTAAATATTTACGAGCAAGTGCATCATAAACATCATCACAATTTTCATCTACTAATTCATCTATAGCTTTAGCTCCACTACAGTTCTCAAAAGCAACTACATGGGCGCCATTATCCTCAATAGCCTTGATAACCTTTTCAGTAGCTCCTCCTATAGGACATCCTGTAATAAGTATACGTGGTTTAGATTCATATTTTTTCTCTACTTCGTATTCAGCTTTTATTCTATCTATAAGTGGATAGATTTCATTAGGAACCTCTGATTTATCAAATTTAAAGGTAGCTCCATATAATACCTTAAACATATCTTGTCCTAACATTGGAACTGGGTCTAATTTACCTAGTTCATAGAAGCTCTTTAGAGCCTTTCTTTCTTCATTTTTCACTTTTATACTTTCTCTTACAGCCTCTTCAGTTATTTTAGTTCCAAATTTTTCTTCTAATACTTCCTTAAATTTTATTATTTCACTTTTCCATAATTTTAAGCCTTCAGCTCCTTGAGTGTTAGGTAATTCCATAACATGTACAGGCTTAAACTCTCCTAAATACTCATACATCTTTTTCTTTCCATCACAAGTAGTTTCACCTACAACTAAATCAGAAAAATAGAAGAATGGACACTTGTCAGTTTTACCAAACCCATAGCTTGATTTTATAAGAGGGCATAGGTTACGAGGTAAATCCTTCTCTGCTTCTGCTATAGTTTCATCAGAAGTTGAACAAAGAGATACTACAGATGCTCCCATAGCTAATGGTAATTCCTGTGGCATGTATGTACAGAAAACTCCAACTAGAGGTATGTTCTTATCTTTTAATTCCTTTGCTTTTATAAAAGAGTTTCTTCTAGCTTCTGCAAAATCATTAAATATCTCTGGTAAATCTTTTCTTATTTCCATATTAATTCTCCCATCTGTAAATAAATTTATTATCTGTATAAGATTATACAGACAAATAAGTGATTATCATTAATCATAGGAATTTATTATATATGAGTCATTAACTATTTAGATTTCAAATTCATATTTATGCAAAAAATAAAATTTTTCCCAAGATGTTTGCTATAAAGATTATATAATAGAAATAGAAAGATTTTTAATGTTTATAAACTTAATTTATTGTATATAAGTTGTAATAAAGTTTCTACATTATAAATTAATTGATATGAGCTTCATATTATCCCTGCTCAACAGTTTATTAAACATACTTGTAATATGAATTATATTTATTGCAACTTATATATTTAACTTTCAATTAAGTTTTTGCATTATACAAATAGGCATATTACAAAAATTGAATTAACTAGAACTTTATATCATTACTGTTCAATTTAAATAACTTATAAAATAAAAACCTACTTGTATTATGTAGTTTTATTGTTACAATCTATATATAAAAAATTTAATTATTTATCTTAAGGAGGAGCGAAGCATATGAAATACAATTTTGATAAAAATGTAGATAGGAAAAATAGCAATTGTATTAAGTGGGATCTTTGTACTAAGTCTTATAGCGATTATGACCTTATTCCTTTGTGGGTAGCTGACATGGATTTTGAGGTTGTTCCTGAAATAGTTGAAGCTTTAGAAAAAAGAATTAAACATGGAGTTTTTGGATATTCCCATACACCAGATTCTTATTATGAAGCAGCTATAGGGTGGTTTGAAAAGAGGTTTAATTGGGAAGTTGAAAGAGAATGGATTAAACTTACACCTGGTGTTGTACCTGGGATTAATAGTTTAATTGCAGCTTTTACTAAACCTGGTGACGAAGTTATTCTTCAAACTCCAGTATATCATCCCTTCTATACCTTGGTAAAAAACAACGGATGTCAAGTAATAGAAAATCCTCTAATTTTTAAGGATGAAAAATACGAAATGAATTTTCAAAATCTTGAAAAAGTTATAACTAAGAAAACTAGACTGCTAATACTTTGCAGCCCACATAACCCAGTAGGAAGAGTTTGGACAAAAGAAGAGTTAACAAAGCTAGGTGAAATTTGTATAAAGCATAATATACTAGTGATATCCGACGAGATTCATGCTGATATAGTGTACAAGCCACATGAACATACTGTATTCTCAGCTATAAATGAAGATTTTAGTCAGAACTCCATAATATGTACAGCACCAAATAAAACCTTCAATATTGCTGGTCTTGAAACAGCTAATATGATTATAAAAAATGAAAAACTAAGAAGAGAATTTGAAATTCAATTAGATAAGCATTGTGTACAAGGACTTAATTTACTTGGTGTAGTAGCTCAAGAGGCAGCCTATACTCATGGAGAACAGTGGTATCAAGAGCTTATGGAATATTTATCTGACAACCTAGAGTTCACATTAAACTTCTTTAAGGAGAGAATACCTAAAATAAAAGCTATAAGACCAGAAGGCACTTATTTATTGTGGTTAGATTGTTCAGCTCTAGATCTTAATTCTGAGGAATTAAATAATTTCTTCATGAATAAATGCAAGGTTTGGTTAAATGATGGAGCTATGTTTGGAACAAAGGGACAATTGTTCCAAAGGATGAACTTAGGTACTAGAAGAGAGTTAATTAAAGAAGCCTTAGAGAGAATCGAGCGAGAAGTAAATAAAATTTAGTTTAAATATAAAAAAACAAGTTAGATGAATATGTCTAACTTGATTTTTTTCAATTAGATTACTAACTCTCCATATATAGTGTGTTTTAAATATATAACATCTCCATTATTATTAAGCTCTCCAATAACTCCATGAAACACTTCAGTGCTACCAGGATTTATAGAAATAGTATTTCCAATACGCTGAGCCCATTTCTGCGACATAGTAGGCGCTTCATGAATATGTCCATGTAATGTTAATATTGGTTGCACCTTTTCAACAGCTTTACGTATTGCTTTGCTTCCACTATATATACCTTCATAATTTATATCTAAAATACCACCATAGGGTGGCGCATGCATCACCCATATAGATTTTTCTTCATGAAGCATACTTAAATCATCTTCAATACTTTGTAAGTTATTTAAAAAATCACTATCCACTGAATCTAGCTTATCATTTTCATTAGATAGAAAGCAGGGAAAATCAAAAATATTATAATCTTCAACTAAGTCCCTTCTTTCCCAATCTTTAATTTTAAAGGGACTAGGTTGAATATATTCATATCCAATGAATTTAATATCATTTATAATCGTACCTGCAAGACTAAGAATATTTATTAAACCACATTCCTGCATTTCATGTAGATATTCTACCGCTATAGGCCTATCACAATTTCCTGAAATAATATACACTGGAATATTAATAGCTTTAATAAATTCCTCTAAATATCCTTTTGCAAATTCTAGTTGCGGTTTAGCACTAGACGAATAAGCAAATATATCCCCTCCAATAATAAGTATATCTGGCTTAGTGTTAAATATTAATTCTTTCAAACTATTATAAAGCTCCTTATTACTGTGTAGATCACATACATATATAAATTTCATGAATATCTTCACCTTTCGCATGTTTAATCATAAATATTACTCAATTACCTCTTGTCCTATCTCATATAAATTTGAAACTATTCACATTACCTTCTAATATTAATCAACTATTGTGGATAATAATGCAAATCTTCTGATATCTTGAGCTTGTACAACCTTAAATCCTGTATTTTTATATAGCTTTAATGCCTTTTCATTACTAGCTAATGCATTTAAATTCACAGCAGTACCCTCTTGTTCTAATCCTCTATTTACTGTGAATTCTAATATTTTTTTACCATAGCTTTGCTTTTGATATTTTACATTAACAAATAATAGATCTATTTCAGCATCCTTAACCATTGATGCTCCAATCATCTCATTATTTTCAAAGAATAAATATATATATTCCCCATTCTCTAAAGTCCATTTTCTGGCATTTTCCATATCTTCTTTACTTGCACCTAAATACCAATTGTAAGGCTTAATATCATGATCCCTTCTTAGCGTTGAGAAAGCTTCACTTTCAAGACTTATTTTGTCATGGAAATACTTATCCTCGTATTTCACTATTTGTAAATCAGATTCTTGAAATTTAGGTCCTGTATAAGTAAATCTATATACAGAATACCAATATTCGAAGCCAATTTCATTGAAAAATTTTTGCCATTGCAAGTTATCCTTTACATGATAAACATTAACACTAGTTACACTCTTCTCCTTAAGAAAACTCACTCCCTCTTCCCAGAGCTTTAACCCCACAGGCATTATTAATTCATCATTTGCAACTCCCATTTCTATAGAACCTTCATCTCCATTAATCATTAATCTTATAAATCCTTGTATTCCATTATCCTCATATACTAAAATCTTAGCTGCATTTCT
Source organism: Clostridium sp. UBA4108 (assembly GCA_002381695.1). Lineage (GTDB taxonomy): Bacteria > Bacillota > Clostridia > Clostridiales > Clostridiaceae > Clostridium_J. Next base: position 12,237 of record DFXM01000024.1, read on the forward strand.
TAAACTTTCAACTTCTGCTGGCATTGCCTTATATTCTAAGGTATAAATTCTAATAATTTCATCAACGTCCTCTTTCTTATAATCTCTAATCATATTCATTCCCCTTTTCATTAAATTTAAATATAAAAAGGCTGTAAAAGATTACTCTCTTACAACCTAAAAATCAATGTTAATAAAAATTCACATAGTAATACTCTATAGATATAATTGTGCTATAAAATAATATCTATGAATAAACCGTAGAATTCTAATAATTATTAATTTACTAATGTAAGCTATCTTTTCAATCACTAATTTTATAAAAGAGAACAACAAAAACACCTATATTAAGGTAATTAAATCTCTTTTATAAATTCTATTAATTTAAAATTAATATTAGCAATTGACTAGTTTCATAACTTACATACCTCCAAAAAACATGTTGAAACTATACTACCATATGTTTTTATAAAAGTAAATATATTCATTTTATTATATTATGACTTTTTACTTCTCCTTTTTTATATTCTTCATTGATTTAATATATTTCACCTTTTCACTAATGTTCTTTTCTAATCCTTGATTTGAAGGAACATAGTACTCTCTTCCTACCAAATTATCTGGTAGGCATTGCATAGAGGTTACTTTTTCATCAAAATCATGAGCATATTTATAACCTTTACCATATCCTAACTCACTCATTAATTTAGTAACATCATTTCTTAGATGAAGGGGTACCCCTTCACATTTCATATCCTGTATATCCTTCTTTGCTTTTTCATATCCAACATAAAGTGCATTGGATTTAGGTGCTAATGCCATATATACTACTGCTTGTGCTAAATTCACAGTGCATTCAGACATACCAATATAATGTGCTGCATTGTAGGCAGCAATGGCGATTTCTAAAGCCTTTGGATCTGCCATTCCAATATCTTCAGATGCAAACCTTATAATTCTTCTTCCAACATAAAGTGGATCTTCCCCTGCTTCTAGCATCCTTGCAAGCCAATAAATAGAAGCATCACAGTCACTATTTCTCATAGATTTATGTAAGGCTGATATAAGGTTGTAATGTTCTTCTCCACCTTTGTCATACAATATACTTTTTTTATTTATACATTGTTCTACAGTATTTTTATTAATTTTAACCATATTTCTTTCCTTAAAGGAGGTTGCTACTACCATTTCAAGTATGTTAAGAGCAGTCCTAGCATCGCCATTGGAATAAACCCCAATGATTTCTAGTGCATTATCTATTATTTTTATATCTAGTCCTGGGAAACCCCTTTCATCCATAATAGCATTTTTAAGTAGAGTTACAATATCTTTAGTATCTAGAGGTTGTAATACAAAAACTCTACATCTTGACAACAATGCCGAATTCACTTCAAAGGAAGGATTCTCAGTAGTGGCTCCTATTAAAATAATATCTCCTTTTTCAACAGACGGCAAAAATACATCCTGTTGACTTTTATTAAATCTATGTATCTCATCTATAAATACTATGGTCCTAATTCCCATCATCTTTTTACGCTCTGCAGTAACCATAACCTCTTTTATCTCTTTTGTGCTAGTTGTAACTGCACTAAAGGTTATAAATTCTGCCTTTGTAAGAGTTGCTATAATCATAGCAAGAGTGGTTTTCCCTACTCCTGGAGGTCCCCAAAATATCATAGAGGTAATACTATCGGATATAATTAAGTGTCTAAGCATTTTGCCTTTATCTAGCAGGTGTCTCTGTCCAACATATTCTTCTAAATTTCTAGGTCTTACTCTATGTGCCAAGGGGGTATTAGTTTTTATCTCGTCAAAAATAGAACCTTGAAAATTATCCATATAATCCCCTCCATTTTTAATATAATATTATTTTTTCTATTTTGCTAAATCATTATTTTTTATTGCTTCTTCCACTGGCTTAGGAACATAATTCGAAATATCTTTATTATATTTATAAAGCTCCATAACCATAGATGAACTTACATGACTAAGGTTTCCAGCCCTAATATATATGGTCTTAAGTCCAAAGGATTCATTAATTTTAGCTAAACTTTCCTCATATTCATAGTCAATACCATTGCGTATACCACGAACAAGATACTTAATATTCTCCTTTTCTGCAAGGTCTAAAATTAACCCTTGAAATCTTACTACAGTAATTTTATTTGTGGGAAACAACTCATCAATGGTTTCTTGTATAGCCTTAACCATTATTTCTGCATCTACTCTGCGTTTTTTATCAGGATTATCCGCAATTGCTACAATCACTCTATGAAATAAGCAATTAGCCTCCTCTAATACATTAAGATGTCCAATGGTAAATGGATCAAAAGATCCTGCATATATTGCTGTTGTCATATTTATGTGCCTCCTCAGTTTAATATTAGATTTTGGCTTTATTTTAATATAGTGTTGATAATAAACTACATATAATTACTTAAAAACCATCTCGAACAAAGCTAGGTTTTATTTCATATCATTCATAATCCCCATATTCTTAAAATTAAAGAATTCTATATATCAACTTATTCATCCCATTTACTACATAATATCACAATTATTTCAATTACTTCAATTCAAATATGGCCGTTTTTTCTTTCTCTCTTCATTAAATAAATATACTATTAATAATATTTCTCCATTATGTAAAGCTATATTGACAAAGATAAAATATTTGTTATAATGTAATCAATTGAATATTGCTTAGTATTTCCAATCACCGGATTGAGATACTTACATGAAGCGTTAGGATGTTATATCGTTAGGTCTTAGGATATACAGACCTAGCGATTTTTTATTTTAGGAGGTATTTAAAATGCAAGTAGAGTCCGTTAATCTTTTAGATAGTAATATTTATAGAACCTTTTTTAAATATGTTTCACTGAATGTCCTTAGTATGCTTGGATTATCACTTTATATCCTAGCAGATACATTTTTCGTTGCAAATGGAGTTGGAAGCAATGGCTTAGTTTCCTTGAATTTAGTTCTTCCTATCTATAGCTTTATAAATGGCATAGGTCTTTTACTTGGAATAGGTGGTGCCACCAGATTTTCAATAGCAATTGGAAAAGGACGTGTGGAAAAATATTCACAGATTTTTATGCAAGTAATATATATTGCCTTGGGTATAGGACTGGTTCTTACTTTTATTGGAGTTTTCTTCTCTAAAGATATTGTGAGACTATTAGGTGCTTCTGAGGATATTTTACCCTTAGCTAATACGTACTTAAAAACTATTATGTGCTTTTCCTTGCCTTTCATTGTAAATAATATTCTTGTTTGTTTTGTCAGAAATGACTCCAGTCCTAAACTGGCTATGATGGCAATGATGACAGCTAGTATTAGCAACATAATTCTAGATTATGTCTTTGTTTTTCCACTGAAAATGGGAATGTTCGGTGCAGCTTTTGCTACAGGCTTAGCTCCAATTTTCAGTATGTGTGTACTATCAATACATTTTATGAAAAGAAAAAATAGCTTTAAGTTTATAAAAGCTTCAATATTAAAAATCGAGTTGAAACTAATAATATCCTCAGGTATACCTTCCTTTATTACTGAGTTTTCTTCAGGTATAATCATGCTTATATTTAATATGGTTATCTTAAATATAGTTGGAAACATTGGTGTAGGTGCCTATGGAATAATATCAAATATTGCTTTAGTTTGCGTTGCACTATTTACTGGTATAGGACAAGGTATTCAACCACTTATAAGTGTATTTTATGGTGCTGGTAAAATAAAAGATATAAAAAAAGTCTTTTATTGCGCCTGTGCAGTATCTATAATTTTAGGAGTATTTTTCTATATTCTTGGAGTGCTATATCCAGAAAACATAGTTAGTATTTTTAATAAGGATGGCAATATTCAACTTACAGAAATAGCTGTACAAGGTATCCATATATACTTCATTGCATTTTTAATAATGGGATTAAATATTGTTTCTACATCATTATTTGCTTGTGTTTCAAAGCCAAAGCAAGCCTTTACATTATCAATTTTAAGAGGTTTTGGTGCAATTCTACCCGTAGTTTTGATTTTACCTAAATTTTACGGAATGAATGGCGTGTGGTTTACAGTCCCTATTTCCGAGGCAATAACTTTAATACTTGGATTAGCATTTTTAATTTTATATTTTAAGAAAAGCAAAACAGAATATCTAAAATCACGACAATAATGCAGCAAGATTTAAATCCCTTGCTGCATTATTTTTTATATCTTAAATTTTGATATTTCTTGTTGTAAATTTTTAGCTAGACTATTTAATTTTTCAGTGTCTACTAATACTTCTCCCATATTTGCAGTAATTTCTTCTGTTGAAGCTGATATCTCTTCAGTAGATGATGCTGTGTTTTCAGACACTATAGCCACTTTTTTCACCTGTTCTATCACATTTTCTTTTTCAGTTTGTATAGTCTCTATGGACATTTTAACTTCTTCTATTTTATTGAATAGAACTACTAAACTGTTAGAGATATTGTTGAATATAATTTCAGTTTCATTAACCTTTTGTCCTTCGTAGGTTACAACCTCTTTTGTATCACTCATAGCTTTTACCGCTGATATTGATTTTTCTTCAACTTCCTTTATTATTTTATTAATCTTTTCCGTGGAGTTTTTAGATTGCTCTGCTAATTTTCTAATTTCATCAGCTACTACAGCAAAGCCTCTTCCTGACTCTCCCGCTCTAGCTGCTTCTATAGAAGCATTTAGAGAAAGTAAGTTTGTCTTTTCTGTGATTTCTGATATGGTATTGGAAATTAGGTCTATTTGTTCCATGCTCTTATTAACTTCTTCCACAATTAGCTCTACTTCTGTAAATGTATCCTTGATTTCTTTAGAGCTTTGTGTTAACTCATAAACTATATTTATTCCTTGGTTACTAAATTCTTTAGTATCTTCAGAAATATTGTTTATTTCTACGGTTGAATTTAATACCTCATCAAGATTTGAAGATAGCTCTTCTACACTTTTCTCACAACTAGAAGAACTTTCTGCTTGCTCAATTGACCCTGAAGCTATTTCATCCATAGCTATATGAGCTTGTCCTATAGCATTTGTAATTTCATTAGATTTTTCAGATACATTATTAGCTGCTTCCAATACTATTTGTGAAGAGTTTTCCACATTTTTCATCAATACTGAAACATTCTCTAACATATTATTAAAATAATCTCCTAACTCACCGAAATCATCTTTACTTTTAATATTTACTCTATCTGTGAAATCTCCTTCTGATGCTTTATTTATAATTACTTTTAACTTCTTCATATTTTTAGCTATGCTTCCTCCAATAATCGTACTTATAATAATTGAAAGAACTCCAACTATTAATATTGCAATGATTATAAAGGTTCTAATTTGAGAAGTATCCTCTAATAATTCTTCTTTAGGAATAAATGCAATCAATTTAATATTCTCTTTAGCATTTAGACTATATACTACATAATCTTCTTTATATTCTTTAGTACCATTAGCATTACTAACTATATCCTTAAGCTCTGGGCTAATATCTCCTATATTTTTTCCAATACTACTACTATCTTTATGTGCTATAATACCTCCACTACTACTTGTCGCAATTGCATATCCATTTTCTCCCACTTTAATATCAGCTATGGTTTGGCTTAACTTATCTAATGCTAAGTCTATTCCTACAACCCCTACTATCTTTTCATTCTTCATAACAGCCTTTGCTAGGGTTACAGTAATTTTTCCGTCCTCAGAGCTTTTATAAGGAGGTGTTAAAATATATGATTCATTGTTTTCTAAGGCATTCTTATACCACTCTGTCGTTCTTGAGTCATATCCAGGAGGAAGTGATACTACATGGGATGTGTAAAACGACCCTTGTTCTGTACCAAAAAACACTGTGTATATACTTTCATCTGATGTCCCTACATTATTTAATAACTGCGTAACATTTTCAATATTTTCAGCATCTACACTAAAGTCACTTAAAATTTTATTTGCACTTAAGGTTTTTAGTTGATTCGCCATAGCATCAAAATAATTCTCTAAGCCTCTATTTGTCTCTTTAATCAACTGCATTGTATCCGTCTCTAAATTTTCCTTAAGAAGCCCATAACACTTATTGTATGTGAAAAATCCAACTATAAGTAATGGAATAATTGATACAATCACCAAGCTTCCTATTAACTTATATTTTAGTTGCCCCAAAATCCTTTTTTTCATAAATTTCCCTCCTTTTCCTTCCTTATTACTAATATTATGTCATTTTTCTTTTTAAATGTCAAAATATTTTTAATATTTTTGAATCTAATCTAAAAAAGCTAAAACCATATCCAAATCCTAAGTATAGTCTCTATATGCAAATAAGAATTTTCTACTATTTTGTTGCATATATGCAATGTTAACCATTACAATATAACTATATTGAATATAAAGCCTAGTTTAATATAAACATTATTTTATTATGTGAGGTATGTTATGAGTGATTATAAGAATAAATCTATAGACAGCTTTAATGAACAAGCTACCGACTACAATATAGATTCTAATGGATACCCTGGACTTAATTTATACCCATTGCTAATTGAAAAATTAAATACTCTTAGCTTTAATTCAATACTAGATGTTAGCTGCGGTACTGGAACTGTTTTATCTTTATTGTTAGCTAAGAATCAAGATATAAAGGCCTATGGCCTTGATAGCTCTGAAGATATGATAAATATGGCTGAAAAAAAACTTACTAATAATGCTACTTTATCCATTGGAGATTCAGAACATATACCTTATGACAACGGATCCTTTGATGTAGTTATATGTACACATTCCTTTCATCATTATGCCAATCCTTCAAAAGTACTTAATGAAATGTATCGTGTTTTAAAAAAAAATGGAACTTTAATTATATGTGACTACTATCAATACTTCCCCCCTTTTAGACAACTAATGAATTTCTTTATTAAGTTCAGTAAAGATAGAGATATCAGAATTTATTCTCAAAAGGAAATTTTCAATCTATTTGATGAGAATAATTTTAGAGACCATCGCTGGTATATAATAAATAAAAAAACTTATATGGCTGTTACAATTAAATAACCATTATAAAATTTGTGGTCTTTGATAAATTCTTCTCATATCTATATATAAGTTGTAATTAAGTTTCTACATAATACAAATAGGCTTTTCTTTTATA
>DFXM01000042.1 GCA_002381695.1 Clostridium sp. UBA4108
GCTATCGGTGGTTCCATTTAAGTCACTTATATCTAGATCTGTTGCTGTTACTGTTACTGTTCCGAATACAGTTACGCTATCGGTTGCTGCAGTTAATTCTCTTGTAGATATATTTCCTGCACTATCAAGTCTTAATGGAACCGTGTTATTGCTACCGTCAACACCATTAACTAGTACCTGTAACCTACTAGCAACATGATTAAACACTAGATTGTTCAAAAGGTACCCCTCCCTATTATCCTTAGCTTATCTGTCCTTCTATATAATATTTATGGTTATGATGATTTGTGACATAGAAATACTTGCTTATCATCTTTATACCTTCTTCATTAATACTCTTATAAAACATAAAAGACACACCTATCGGTGTGCCTTTTACGTTTTATAAAATACTATTCATACGCTATTTCTAGTATTTTATATATATCTTCTCTATATAATTCTTTTAATGTGCCTAGTGGCGCTTGCTTTGCTGCATTGTCAGCGATGAAATCTAAATCTTCTCTCTTTACCCCTACTTCACTTAATGTGATAGGAGCCCCTATTTCCTTATAAAAACTTCTTAATTTTTCGATTCCTTTTAATGCTTTTTCTTCATCACTTCCATCACTAACATTGAATACATGTTCTGCAAATTTTGCAAACTTAGGTGTATCTTGCTTATGCACATATTTCATCCATGCAGGCATAATTATAGCTAACCCTGAGCCGTGAGCTATATCATTTAGTACTGATAGAGAGTGTTCAATGCAATGAGAAGCCCAATCTCCATTTCTTCCAACTCCATTCAATCCATTTAATGCTAATGTTGCAGCAAATGCAAATTCACTTCTAGACTCATAATTGCTTGGATCTCTCAATAATATTCTTGTATGATTTAAAATAGTCTTTATAATTCCCTCTGACAACTCATCTAGCATATCTGTATTACTACTTCCTCCATAATAAGCTTCAAAAACATGGCTTATAGCATCAATAGCACCATTTGCTGTCTGTATAGATGGTAATGAACTCTGAATTGATGGATCTAGTATTGAAACTTTAGGATAAAGCAGAGGAGACCCAAAGGCCCATTTCTTTCCTTCAGCTTCATTAGTTATAACTCCACCTGAGTTCATTTCTGATCCAGTTGCAGATAGTGTTAAAACTGTAAATAAAGGCAATGCATTTTTCACACCAGCTTCTCCTTCAAAGAAATCCCATACATCACCATCATAGCAAGCTCCAGCTGAAATTGCTTTGGCAGAGTCTATAACACTTCCACCACCAACAGCTAATACTCCATCTAATCCATAGTTATTTACAGTTTCAATTCCTTCTTTTACTTTAGATAGAACTGGATTTGGTTTTACTCCAGACACCTCTACAAACTCTATATTATGCTCTTTAAGGGAAGCTACTACCTGCTCATATACTCCATTTGTCTTTATAGAATTTTTACCATATAGAAATAATACTTTTTTAACTTTATTGTTTTGTATATGTTCTCCTATATCCTTTATAGTATCTTTTCCTAAAACTAATTTAGTTGGATTATATAGTGTAAAATTTAACATAATTATATCCCTCCTTGTGATTTCTAGTACTGCTTTAACCAATTATATAATTTACTTTAATATTGTATTAAAACAGTAACTTACTTTTAAATACATTTTCCCATATATCATAGAAAAAGTAAAATTATTTTCCACTTCTAATATAAGTAGATTATGTCATAAAGTACTTCATACTATTGTGATTTTTTAATCATGTTGAAATTTGCTAATTGTTTCATGTCATATTTTTGAATCTTATGATATAATTAATTTTTACCAAAAATAATATGGTGGTGTTTATTGTGGATGACAAGTCTAATCTAAAAAAAAGAACTATGATGTATTTTATTGATGCAGCGAATATAATAATAAAAGAAGAAGGAATCGAGCATGTTACTTTAAGAAAAGTAGCTAAAACTGCTGGTTATAACAGCGCTACCCTCTATAACTACTTTGAAAATCTTGACCATCTTCTAATATTCGCTTCAATGAAATGCTTAAAAGAATATAGTAACTTACTTCCTGATTATTTAAAGGGTAAATCTAATGCTCTAGATAAATATTTTGCTATATGGAGATGTTTTATAAATTCATCTTTCAGAAATCCTAAGGTTTATAATCTTATATTTTTATCTCATTTTAGTGATTCATTGAATAATATCATTAAAGAATATTATGATATGTTTCCTGAAGATCTTGAAAATTCTCACTACGTTGAAAACTTATTTTTAGAAGGTTCTATATATAAGCGAAATACCCATATTCTAAACTCGTGTGCTAGCGAGGGCTTCATAAATAAAGAAGATATTGATGATATTAATGAAATGACTATCTTTATATATAGAAGTATGCTCAACGACGTTTCAAATAATAGTTTGCCCTATGACTTAGCTACAGCTGAAGAAAAGCTAATAAGATATTTTAGACAAATTATAAAATCATACACTATAAAATAAAGACTATGGATACCCATAATCTTTATTTTATAGTGTTATTTATTCTTCAAAATTAAATTCTCTATTCACATATAGTGCTAACAAATCTACACAAGCATTTGTATCGTCCATGTTTATTAATGCATTAGGTCCGTGTACATAACGAGTAGCTACAGATAACCCTGTTGCTCTAACCCCAAAGTTAGATTTATTAATAGCTCCTGCATCTGTGCCTCCTCCGTCAATAACATCAAGTTGATATTTTATGTTATTATCTTTAGCACACGAAATTAGCTCTTCTACTAAATATTCATCACATATAACTGAACCATCTGATACTTTTATAGCGGCTCCTCCACCTACAGTGTTGCTACCTTCTGGTGCATTAGGGGTGTCATTTGCTACGGTTACATCTAAAGCTATTCCTAAATCGGGATTTATTCTATTAGCCGCTACTGTAGCCCCCCTTAACCCAACTTCCTCTTGAGTAGAAAAAACAAAGTATAAATCGTTATATGGCTTTTCTATTTTCTTCAACGTTTCAATTAAAATATAACATCCTATTCTGTCATCTAACGCTTTAGCAGTTATGTTATTCTCTTTTAACTCTAAATATTCACCTACATAGCAAGCCACATCTCCAACTCTTAAGTATTTCTCGGCTTCAGCCTTTGAACTTGCACCAATATCTATACATAATTTCTTAGTGTCTTTATCTAACTCTTTTTCCTTTATACTACTTGATACTATTCCCATAACACCATTTCTGAACTTAACTCTATTCATATAAGTTGCAGTTACTGGAATTCCGCCAAGAGCTCTTACCTTAATTAGTCCTTTATCCTCAATTTTAACAACCTGAAAACCTATTTCATCCATATGTGCTGAAGCCATAATTCTTTTCTTATTTTCGCCGCAGCCCTTTTTCAATATTATTAGATTGCCTAAGGCATCCACTGTGATTTCATCTGCATATTGTGCAATTTCTTTTTTTATTATATTTCTTATTTCTTTCTCATATCCGCTAACTCCAAAGGCATCAGATAATTTTTTTACTAACATATTTTATCCCCCTCATCTGAATTCATTAATTTGAAATATATATTTTAATAATTTATATATTAATATTATCATAATATTCAAAGAAACTAAAATTCTATTTACTAGTATTATGATATATATTATGCTTTAATATTAATCACCCATAATTTTCATTATTTCTTCCCTTATATCCCCAACTAAATTTGAAAATTTCGCTTTAATTACTATAGGTCTATTCCCTAAAATTAATAATTCATCCCCTAATTCTAAAGCCTCTTCAAGATCATGGGTAACAAAAATTATAGTTCTTTTCTCCACAGCATTGAGCTGTACTATGTTTTTAATTATTTTATTCTTGATATTAACATCAAGAGATTTAAAAGGCTCATCCATAATTAGTACTTCGCTTTGATATGCAATAGCTCTTGCTATATTTACTCTCTGTCTCATTCCACCACTGAGGGTTAAGGGATATTTCTTTTCGCTATCACTTAGGTCAACTAGTTTTAATACTTCATAAACCTTATCTTTTTTCTCTTGCTTTGATAGAGTATCAGGTAAAATAATCTCTAAGTTTTTTTTTACGTTAATCCAGTTTATCAAACTACTATCTTGAAAAACATAACTAACTTTAACGCCATTATTTATATAATGAGATGAAATATAATTTAATAGAGTGGTTTTTCCACAACCTGATTTTCCTAGCAAACAGTTTATTTTACCTTCTACAAGTTCCATATTAAAATCTTTATAAATTATATCTTCTCCATAACTTATATTTATGTTTTGCAGTTTCATACTACTCAATGCCCTTCCACATAAAAAACTTTTTATTTATTATGTTTACTATAAAATCAATAAATATGCTTATAATCCCTACTATTATAATCCACCCAATGATAGCATCTGTATTTAAACTAAGCTTCTCAATATTAATTTGTGCACCTATACCATAGGATGGTTGTCCATATAATTCTCCTGCTATTACTACCTTTAAAATTAAGCATAAGGTTGAAGATAGTGATGGGATTATTGAAAATAAAATACTAGGTAGATACACATAAAAAGAAATCTTTTTCTTTTTAACTCCATAAATTTTCATCATTCTTAAAAGATTATTGTCAGCATTGGTTATTCCTCCTAATACCATATCATAAAATAGTGGAAATCCAATAACTATACCTATTAATATGGGCGCATTTTCTTTTTTCATCCATATTAAAGCTAAAACTACAAAGGCCATGGTTGGAACAGATTTTAAAATTCCCATTACAGGTAACATAAAATTATATATAAACTCATTAAAGGCACTTATCCCTCCTATAACGAAGGCTAATATTATTGCTATTATAAAACTATAAAATCCTCTAAATATACTACTAAATATAATCTTCCAAAATCCTTCTTCACTAACTATAAAGTACAATTTGTTTACTATATTTACTATTGAGGGTACTATGACCTGATTACTGACAAAAAAACTTATTATTTCCCAAGAAATTATTATTATTACTACGGATATAAGAACATATTTCTTATTCTTTGTAGAATATGTTCTCATCTGGCACTTTTCCTCCTATGGTTTTAGGTTCAAATTTATTTAACTCACTAAAATAAGTTATATATTCATCCTTACAATCTTCTGATGATATATATTTTAAGTTTATTCTTTCTATAGCCTTTGACAACACTTCTTTTGAAGTATTTATTCCCACCTCTTGACAATAAACCCCTGCATTTTCTGGGCTATCATATACAAAACTTATACTTTCGTCTATAGCTTTGGTAAAGTCTTTTACAAATTCTTTATTTTTTTCTATCAGTTCCTCTTTTACTATTAAGCTAGATTGTGGATATCCATATTCAGAGCCATATATACTTTTCCATTCCTCATTAATATCTAAAAGTACGTTAATTCCATCGCCTTTTTTCATCATTATAGTCGATAATGCTGGTTCCGGCACTACGGAATTGGTTATTTTTCCTCCTATAATTGAAGGTGCAAGCTCACTTGCCGCATTTACATAGCTTAAATTTATTTCACCTTCAGCTATGCCTTTCTTCTTTAATATACTTCTAAAAACTATATCTGGAGTTAATCCTTTGCCTGTGTTGTATATCTCTTTGCCTTTTAAATTATCTAGGCTTGCTGTGCCATCTGTAGATACTAAAAATGTTGAACCCCAACCTACTGTCCCAACAAGCTTATATCCTAACTCTTTATTATAGGATTGAGCGGCTAAGTTTGATGGAACTATGGCTACATCAGCTCCACCTTTCATCACCTCGGTGACAAGATTATCTGTAGTTTTTTGAACCTCATATGTAATATTTGTATTTTCATTTACTTGTATATTCTCTTTTATCATCTTAGCTATAGATACTGCTGGTATACCATCAGGTACTATTACCTTTACTTCAGTTTTTTCTGCTGGCTTCTCCTCTTTATTTCCACATCCAAACATCATTGTAGTGGTAATCATTATTGAAGCCAAAATAAAACCTATTTTTTTCATAAGAATTCCTCCTTGTAATAAATTTCTCCTCCTACATTGTATCTCAAAACAGATTTTTATTCCATTATTTACATAAAATCATTATTATTTTATATAGCTCACTGCAATATAATTGAAAATACATCTTTATATTAAATTTTATAAACTTAAAACCAATTATAGCTATAGCATACTTTCAAACTTCTACAAATATAAAAAAGCTATGAGTTACCTCATAGCTTTTCTTTAAGATATTACTATCTTCTGTTGTTTCTTTCTTGTTTTCTTGCTCTTCTGCAATCAACGCATCTAGTTGGCTCGTTTTCGAATCCTTTTTCTTTGTAGAAAGCTTGCTCTCCCTCAGTGAATACGAATTCTTTACCACAGTCTTTACATGTTAAGTTTTTATCTGCCATTTCAATTCCTCCATTTCAAAGATTCATATACGATTAACAAGTCCTCTAAATGGAGAAAATTATTATCTGTACTAAATCTTTAATTAATTTTTATTACTCTTTTAATATAGCATAGTATCCTAATTATTGCAAGTAATTTTTAAAATTTATTTATCTATTTTTTAGGCTAAATCTTAAAATTATGTTGAAAATAGAAATAATATGCATACCTAAACTAAAATTCATTTTCCTCTAAATATTTTAAGTTTTTTCAGATAGGCTAAAAAATTACTTATCAATTGATAACGCTAGATAACAAGCTCCATACATCCCTGCATCATTTACTAATTTTGCCTGAATTATATCTGTATTTTTACTATATATATTTAAGGCTCTTTCACTGAATCGCTTTCTTATTTCATTAAAAAATCTATCTCCTTGAGCTGATATGCCTCCACCTATTACTACTAAGCCTGGATCTAATAAATGAACTAAATTTACAATTCCTGTAGTTATATGGTCTAAAAACTCATTATATATATCTATTGCCAGTTTCTCTCCGCCATCAACCCTTTTCATTATCTCTTCTCCATTAATTTCTTTAATACCTGAAGCTTCAGCATAACTTCTAATAAAGGAAGAAGTTGAAGCATATCTCTCATAACACCCAATATGTCCACAATTGCAAGTCTTTCCTTCTTCATTTATGATAACATGTCCCAGTTCTCCAGCTGCTCCATTAACTCCCCTTAAAACTTTTCCATTAACAACAATTCCACTACCAACGCCTGTTCCAATAGTTATGCATACAAATGTATTTCTTCCTTTAGCACTACCCATCCACATTTCCCCAATAGCTGCTGCATTAACATCATTTTCAACAGCTACTGGCAGATCTATCTCACTCTTAATTGTGTCTACCATAGTTGTTCCATTATAGTTATTTAAATTTGGTGCGTAGGTTACTATTCCTCTTTCTGCATCTACTATTCCCGCAGTAGATATACCTATTCCATGTATATCATAGCTTTTCCTCAATTCCCTAATCTTTTCTATAATAGAAGATGGTATAGTATTTTTACAATCCACTATAGGAGTTTCATACTTATCTTTAATTATTATATCTCCTTGAAAGTTGATAATTGCATACTTAATAAAAGTTCCCCCTACATCAAAACAAGCGATGTTTTCCATGTTAAAACCTCCTAAAATCCTAATGTACCTTTTAGTATACCATCTTCAATAAAATTACAATATACATTTTAAAATAATAATCAATTTAAACAAAGATAACTTTAATTAATAAAGTTTATTCTCCTATTAGCTTTGCTTTGCCTTCCACCAATATATGAATATCATCCTCTTTTCCATCAATGATAATGTGGCATCCTCTGTAAGCTTCTCCTGATATTATCTTTTTAGCAATAGCTGTTTCTAAAGTATTTCCTATATATCGTTTAAGTGGTCTTGCTCCATAAATTGGATCATAGCCTTCTCTAGCTAGAATTTCTTTAGCATTATCTGTTATATCCATGGTAATATTTCTTTCCACAAGTCTGTTTTTCACATCTTGAAGGAAGATATCAATGATTCTCTTAATTCCTTCCATATCTAAAGGCTTAAACATAATGATATCGTCAACTCTATTTAAAAACTCTGGCTTAAATCTATGTTTCATTTCATTCATAACAATTTTTTTAGTTTCCTCTAAAATTTGGTGTTCATTTTCCAATAAATAACTGCTGCCTATATTAGAGGTCATAATTATTATAGTGTTCTTAAAGTCTACTGTTTTTCCTTTATTATCTGTTAATCTACCATCATCTAATATTTGAAGGAATATATTAAATACATCCTCATGAGCTTTTTCAATCTCATCGAATAGTATAACTGAATAAGGTTTTCTTCTAACTGCTTCTGTTAATTGTCCACCTTCTTCATAGCCTACATATCCTGGAGGAGCTCCTATAAGTCTGGATACAGCATATTTTTCCATGTATTCAGACATATCGATTCGTATAATATTTTCTTCACTATCAAATAAGTTTCTAGCTAAGGTTTTAGCAAGCTCAGTCTTACCAACTCCAGTAGGACCTAAGAAGATAAAGGAACCTATAGGCTTATTCTCATCTTTTAATCCTGCTCTTGCCCTAATAACTGCATTAGCCACTGCAGTTACAGCTTCTTCTTGACCAATTACCCTTTTCTGAAGATCATCCTCTAGTCTCAATAGTTTATCTCTTTCTCCTTCTACCAATCTAGTTATAGGTATTCCAGTCCAATTTGAAACTATCTGTGAAATTTCCTCCTCTGTCACCTCTTCCTTTAAAAGAGCTGAATCATAATTTATCTTCATAGCTTCTTCTTTTTTCACTATTTCTTCTTCAAGTTTAGGTATTATTCCATATTTAAGCTCAGCAGCCTTATTTAAGTCATAATCTCTCTCATACTTTTCAACATTACCTCGCGCATCATCTAACTGTTCCTTTAATCTCCTAATATCGAGAATCTGTGATTTTTCTTTTTCATATTTTGAGGTCATTTCGTCATTTTTCTCTCTAAGATCTGCTAATTCCTTTTGCAGATGCTCTAATCTTATTTTAGATTCCTCATCTTTTTCATTAAGTAAAGCTTCTCTTTCAGTTTCCAATGTAAATAATTTTCTTCTCACTACATCTAACTCTGTTGGAAGAGAATCAATTTCACTTCTAATCATAGCTCCTGCTTCATCTATAAGATCTATGGCTTTATCTGGCAAAAATCTATCCTGGATATATCTATGAGATAGTTTTGCTGCTGCCACTATGGCTGAATCATGAATTCTTATTCCATGGTGAATTTCAAATCTCTCTTTTAACCCTCTCAATATGGATATTGTATCCTGTACTGTAGGCTCATCGGCTATTACTGGCTGGAATCTTCTCTCTAGCGCCTTATCTTTTTCAATATATTGTCTATACTCATCAAAGGTAGTGGCCCCTATACAGTTTAGTTCTCCTCTTGCCAGCATTGGTTTAATTAAATTTCCTGCATCCATAGATCCTTCAGTTTTACCTGCACCCACTATGGTATGAATTTCATCTATAAATAATATAATCTTTCCATTTGCACTTTGAACCTCTTTTAATACAGCTTTTAATCTCTCTTCGAATTCTCCCCTATATTTAGCACCTGCAATTAATGCTCCCATGTCTAGAGAAAATATTATTCTATCCTTTAATCCTTCCGGTACATCTCCTCTTACAATTCTCTCAGCTAATCCTTCAACTATGGCAGTTTTACCAACTCCTGGTTCTCCTATAAGTACAGGATTATTCTTAGTTCTCCTTGATAATATTCTTATCACCCTTCTAATCTCTTCATCTCTTCCTATAACAGGATCTAATTTACCTTCCAGTGCAAGATCAGTTAAATCTTTTCCATATTTATTTAATGTTGGAGTATTTCTATTATTCTCCTTTCCCCTAGTAACTGAATTTGTATTATCTTGAATGACTTCTCCCTTAGATAATTCATTCCTTAACTTGTTAAAATCCACTCCCAAATTAGATAAAATAGTGTATGCAACACCTTCCGGCTCTCTTATAATTGCAAGTAATATATGCTCTGGAGAAACAAAATTGTGATTTAATCCTCTTGCTTCTACAACGCTTAACTCTACTAATCTCTTTGTTCTTGGAGTTAAATAAATTTCATCTATTGGCATATCAATATCGCCATATCCTATATACTTCTCAACAAGCTCTTTAACCCTATCTAATGTAACCCCTATATTATTTAATAACTGAGATGCCATGCCCTCTTCTTTTATTACTCCCATTAGCATATGCTCAGTTCCAACATAGCCATGTTTAAAGTTTCTTGCTTCTTCATTTCCAAGCATTAGGACTTTTCTTGCTCTTTCATTAAACTTATTGAACATACAATTATCACCCCTTAACCATTCTATTTTAATTTATTTCTCATAATCTCAGCTCTCTTAACATTCCTTTGATATTCATTTAATATAGTTCCTGCATTGCTTTGCATAGTTGATGATAAGCCGTTTATCATAAGTTCATTAATTAAATCCTTTTCTATATCTTGAATTATGTTCATTTCTATACCTAATCTTATATATGACAACAACTCTAAAGCTTCTTGTGAAGACAATACCCTCGAATATTTTAATAAGCCCAAAGCTCTCATGATTTTATCCTCAAATTCATCTCTATAAGTTCTAAAATACTTTTCTCTAGCTTCCTTTTCTTCTAAAATGATTTTATTAACTACTACTACTAAGTTGTCTATTATCTCTTCTTCACTAGGACCCAATGTAACTTGATTAGATATTTGATATATATTCCCATATCCTTTTGATCCTTCCCCAAATAGCCCTCTAATAGTCATCCCCATTTTACTAAGCATATTACCCAACCTATCTATTGTTCCTAATCTTGAAAGCATTGGTAAATGAATCATTACTGATGCTCTTAATCCTGTACCTATATTAGTTGGGCAGCTAGTTAAATATCCAAGCTCCTCATCATATGCAAACTCTAATTCTTCTTCCAGCATGTTATCTACATCATTAATAGTTTCATAACATTCCTTCAAATTTAATCCTTCACTTATACATTGAAGTCTCAAATGGTCTTCTTCGTTTATCATTATACTAATACTTTTCTCTTTGTCTATTATAAATGCTGATTTCTCTCTATTTTCTAATAATGACTCACTAATGATATGCTTTTCTACAAAAGAAGCCCCTAATAATTCATCTACATTCCACATATAAATTATCTCAAAGTTTGATGTACTATCATCTTTCTTAAAAAATCCGCTTTTTATTTTTTCAATAGCTTCTTTTCCCTGATCATTATCCATTCTATTTGGAAAAGGTACTCCTTTTATATTTCTCGCTAATCTAACTCTACTACTTATAACCACATCATCATTAACTCTGTTACTCTCAAACCAATTCTCCATATCCTATCCCCCACTATGAATTTAATTTTCTTAGTTCATCTCTAATTTCTGCTGCTTTTTCAAATTCCTCTAGTGAAATAGCCTTTTGTAATTCTTGCTTTAGCCTCAAAATCTCTCTTTTTAAAAGGATTTGTTTTCCACTTGTCTTAGGAATCTTACCTCTATGCTCCAAAGATGGTTGTACTCTTCTCACTACTTGATCTACAGTAGATTTAAATGTGCTATAGCACTGGCTACATCCAAGCAATCCCTTCTCCCTAAAATCTCTATAGGTAGTTCCACACACATCACATGACACTTCACTAGGTAACGCTGTTTTTGTAGATGGATTCATATAGTCAATTAATCCACTCAACATATCCTGAAATGAAAATTTATTATTAAGTTTTATATCACTTAATAAAATTCCTCCCTCTACAGTTTTAGCACACTCATCGCATATGTGCTTTTCTTCTTTTTCACCATTTATTATCTTAGTCATATGAAAATTAGCCTCTTTTTCTCCACATACCTGACATAACATAACTCTCACTCCTATTTCCCTATTTAAAAATATTTAAAATGATACTTCTTAAAATATCTGCCCTCACCTTATTCTTATTATCCATTGCAAGATTTAAAGTTCTATCATTGATTACACTTTTTATTATTAATACTTCTCTTTGTGTCAACACATCACTCTCATAAAGGCCCTCTATAAGCTTATTCGCTGCATCATTTGTAATATAATCTCCTATCTTATCTATTAACAATTCAACTAAGGATTTATCATTTGCATAACATATTCTAGTTATCTTTATACATCCTCCTCCACCTCTTCTGCTTTCAATATAATACCCTTTATCTTGAGTAAATCTAGTAGTCAAAACATAATTTATTTGAGAAGGTGCACAACTAAAATAATTTGCTAACTCATTTCTCTGAATTTCCACCTCTTCACTCTTCGTCTCGTCCAATAATTCTTTTATAAATCCTTCTATTACATCTGATAATCTAGCCACTTAAACCCCTACCTTCTGTTATTGAACTCATATCCTATAATAAATTGCTTCTATATGAGTCTTTCTATAATTATTTCCTCCATTATGCTAAATTTAAACCTATTCTTTAAAATTTTATAAACGTTATTTACTTTGACTTTCTTTGACCTTAATAAGATATTATATGCTCTTCAAAAAATTTTCAATGCTTATATGCTTTCAAATTTTCATATTTTTAATTAGTATTCATGACTATACTAAATTAATTATGCTATTCTTACTTTTTCTAGTTATTTCTCCATTTATGTTATTGACTTAATTCTATGCTTTGTTTTAAATAGTTGTTGATTTTAGAATTACATATTAAAAAATATAAATAAGGTACTTTTCCTATTGGAAAAGTACCTTATTTATATATTTTCTATCCTTATATAAAGTTGAAATGCCTTCATCAAATTGGCAATAATTAATAGTAATTAATTTTTCATCATAATACCTTATATTAATATTTTCTTCAGTCATTAAAGCAACTTCTATAGAGGTCCCTTCCTTAACATAACTAAAGCTTCTTAAATCTTGTACTACTTCGCACACGTTTTCCTTGTTTTTAATCATATCGCTCCTCCATATTCTATATATTACCATAAGCATTAAAAGCAGACCTTACTATTTTATCACAAGTTCACTATACTTATAAATCCTTTTTCTTTAGTATTTATTAATCCTCAATAGATTTATCATCTAAAAATCCATTAAACTGAGAATTATATAACTTAGAATACATTCCATTGTAGTTTAAAAGTTCTTCGTGGGTTCCTTGCTCTTTTATCCCTTCTTTAGTTAGCACTACTATTTCATCTGCATTTTTTACAGTAGATAACCTGTGAGCAACTACTATAGTTGTTCTACCTTTAGATAATTCCTCTAAAGACTTCTGTATGATAAGCTCAGAGGCATTATCTAGTGCAGATGTAGCTTCATCAAGTATTAATATAGGTGGATTCTTTAAAAACACTCTAGCTATAGATATTCTTTGCTTCTGTCCCCCTGATAATTTAACTCCTCTTTCCCCAACATAAGTTTCATATCCTTCAGGTAGGGAAACAATGAAGTCATGGATATTAGCCTTCTTTGCAGCTTCTATAACTTGATCATCATTTGCTTCTGGATTACCATATAAGATATTATCCTTAATAGTTCCTGTGAATAGAAATACATCTTGTTGAACTACCCCTACATTTTTCCTTAATGATTTTAATTTTATGCTCTTTATATTTTCTCCATCAATAGTTAAATCTCCTTCATTTAATTCATAAAATCTTGGAATTAAATGGCAAATAGTTGTTTTCCCACCTCCTGATGGCCCAACTAACGCTAAAGTTTTTCCAGCATTAATACTTAAATTAATATTTGATAGTATTTCTGTACTATCATTATATTTAAAAGTAACATTTTTAAATTCAATATTTCCTTCTACATTTTCTATATCCTTAGCATTTTCACTATCTATTATTTCAGGTTTAGTTTCCATCATTTCTATAAATCTCTGGAATCCAGACATACCAGTTTGATATTGCTCTATGAATGATGTAAGCCTTCTAATAGGTTGCATAAAATAAGCTATATACAAGAAGTAAGTAGCTAAATCAACTATATCTATCTCACCTTTATAAACAAAGTATCCACCAAATCCTAAGACTATTACATTAAGCATATCTACAAGAAATTTCATTCCAGACATAAATTCGGCCATATATTTATAAGAATATGATCTGCTTGTTTTAAACTCTACATTTCCCTCATCAAATTTATCCATTTCATATTCTTCATTTGTAAAAGATTTTGCAACTCTTATACCAGAAATGCTACTTTCTATTTTTGTATTAACTAATGCAATTTTTTTTCTTACATCATAAAAAGCTTTAGACATTTTTACTCTTTTAGTAAGAGCAAACCATATAATTATAGGTATGAACATAAATACAATTATAGTTAACTTAATATTTATATTACACAATAGTATAAAAGAACCTATTAACATTACTAATGATATAAATAAATCCTCAGGCCCATGATGTGCCAGTTCTGATATATCCATCAAGTCATTAACTATTCTAGACATTATATTTCCTGTTTTATTATTATCAAAATAACTAAAAGATAAAGTTTGCAAATGAGAAAATACCTCTTTTCTCATATCATACTGCATCCTCACTCCCATAACATGTCCCCAATAATCAACTATGTAACTAGCTATTAATTTTATTATGTATAATACTGCTAATACAAATGTAAATATTAATATAGTTCTTAAATTTTTATTTGGTATAGCATCTTTTAACAAAAAGTTTGTTAACATAGGAAATACCAAATCCATTATTGCAACTAAAAACGCACATACCATGTCTAAAATAAATAAACCTCTATGTGGTTTATAGTAAGAAATAAATTTTTTTATCATTTTTATGCCCCCTTCATTTACAAATATCAAGGCTTTTCTATAGTACTGCTAGAAAAGCCTTAATCTATTATATATTATTTTCTTTGAAAAACTTTTCAATATCCTCTACTGACTTAATTACATGGGAACTTAGATTTATATTTCCATCCGCTGTTACCAATACATCATCTTCAATTCTAATCCCAATTCCTTCTTCTTCAATATAAAGTCCTGGTTCATTAGTCAGTACCATTCCTGGCTTTAATACTATATCTCTGGCTCCTACATCATGGGTATCTAATCCTAAAAGATGCCCTACTCCGTGATAATAATATTTTGATATTTCGTTATCATCTTTTATTAGTCCTATTCTTTTACATCCATTGCTTAATACTTTTTTTGCTACATCATTTAATTCTTTGAGTGTCATTCCCGG
The DNA here is from genome assembly GCA_002381695.1 of Clostridium sp. UBA4108. Taxonomy (GTDB): domain Bacteria; phylum Bacillota; class Clostridia; order Clostridiales; family Clostridiaceae; genus Clostridium_J. The sequence goes on from DFXM01000042.1 coordinate 15,226, forward strand.
TTTTATAATATCATTAATTTTCTCATTAGCTTCTAGTACTATATTATAAATCTCTTTTTGTCTTTCTGTAAACTTACCATTTACAGGGAATGTTCTACTGATATCAGCGTTATAATAATTATACTGAGCTCCTAAATCTAAAAGCATCAAGTCTCCATCTTTTATTTTGCAATTATTATCTCCATAATGAAGTACTGTAGCATTTTTACCAGATGCTGCTATAGTAGTAAATGCATAATCTTTTACTCCATTTTTCTTTAATATAAAATCAAAATACGCTTCGATTTCATATTCCGTCATACTTGGTTTAGCATATCTCCACATTTCCTTAATGCCTTCATAAGTAATATCTATAGCCTTCTTAATTTCTTCAATTTCCTCTGGTTCTTTTATAGTTCTAAATTCACATATGGTATGATATATATTATGAATTTTTATATATGGATATCTTTTAGATAAATCTAAAGCAAACTCTTGAGCTTTAGTTTCCATAATATTATACTCTTGTCTTTCTAAATCAAGATAAAGTTTATCTATCTTCGTTCTATTTAAATATCCTCCCATAGTATCCACAAAATCTTTTAAAAACATAATGTTCTCTATGCCTGAAATGTCTTTACACTCCTGCTCACCTATAGTATCTCCAACCCACTTAGCCATTACTGGGTCGCTTTCCTCTATAAATAAACTTTCACTTAATTTTCCATTTAGCTTTGTAATAACAAGTATGATTTTATCCCTATCTATTCCTGTCATATAATAAAAATTTCTATTAGGTGTAAACTTATACACCTCATCTGCCGATTTATAGGGTGCTTGTCCTGCAAACAATATCATCATAGAATTGTCTTCTATTTTATCCCCTAACTTCCTTCTTCTCTCAATAAAAATCTCTTTTTTCATACCCTAACCCCCATTATATTTATATAATTTTAAAATAGATACCTGATATTATAATTAGATTATAGCCTTTTTAGCTTTACTAACATTAAATATTAACCTATAATAAATATTTTATTATAGCAATTATTCCTAAATGAACTGGATAGAAACTATAGAAAAACCATTTAAGCCTTCTTCCTTTTTCTCCATTATACTTATATATGAATATTAATGAAAACAAGCTGAAACTTTGTAATAGAACTCTTAAGTTAATGCTGCCATCTGCCAATAATAAATATTTCATTATAGGTAATACATATAAAATATTTATTATTAGTAGTATCAGCGTTAACTTTTTAAAGTTCTCTCTAAAGGCTTTAAATGTTACTATTACCGCAACACCATACATCCCATAGTCTGTAGTATAATACTCATTTTCCACTGCAATTAATAAAATCATAACTAATGCTACTTTTACTATTAAATTGAGTGTTGAATTTTTATTAAAATTTCTATCTATAATATTTAACACAACTAGTCCCACCGCTAAGGTGAAAAAGATATTTAGATTACTAAAGTTAACATCAAATGCAAACATAAATGGAAATTGAGAAATCAATGCAAATATAAATAGCCTTCCAACATATTTTACCATATTAGAAGTTTTATAATAACCTTCAACTATAAAAAATGCAAATATAGGAAAGGCTAATCTTCCTATTATTCTAAAAATTATATATTCTGGGAAAAATACAGCTCCTATATGGTCAATTAGCATTGTTAAGCAAGCAAATACTTTCAAAAAAGAATTATTCATGATCCCAACCCTCTTTTTATTACAATTATTTATTTATATTATTTAAATTCATTATATTCTTTAAAGGAATACTCATGATGTGAAGTATCTGCGCACATCATCATATTATATTTATCATTTTCCACTTCTATAACAGTTAAACTAGTTTGTTTTATAAATGGAGTCTTCCATAACTCACTTAATTGTCTATTTTCCAATTTAAAAAATATAGCTTTTATAGGAAGTGTATGAGTAACTATAAGTATGCTTTCATCAGGATGCTTTCTAATTATATCCTTTAATCCCTCATTTACTCGTTCTATCATATCTTCAAAGCCTTCACCTTCTCCAATAGGCTTGTACATATGGGGCATATTCCAATAGTTGTAATATTGTTCCTCTGATAACTCTTTAATTTCCTGCTGATTTAACCCTTGAAAATCTCCTAGCTTTATTTCCCTTAATCCTTGATGTTGAAGAATTTCTATATTTCTATCGCCCTTAACTATTTCTGCTGTATCAAAAGCTCTTCCACTTGGACTTGCATATATAGCATCTATTTTGAAGTCCTTAATTCTATCCCTTAACCATTCTGCCTGAATTATACCAAGTTCTGTTAATGGAGAATCATTCCATCCCTGCATTCTCCCTTCTTTATTCCATGTAGTCTCGCCATGTCTAGTAATATATAAAGTCGTTGCCATTATATACCTCCTGCTATTTAATCATAAATTAATTTTAATATAACTTTTCCTTATATGCAAATCTCATGATCATATTAATTTTGATTAAATTATACCTACACTTTATATGATTACAAATATAAATTATTTAAAATAAAAATAGAAAAGAATTTACCAATATCATAGGAATTTCTTTTCTAATAAATTAAATTTATTTTTTTCTTAGTGGAAATAATTTAGACTGAAAGAAAAGCTGTTCTATTAATAAATCATCTGAGATATTATCTTTTTTGTTTTTTCCTTCTCTAAAGTTTCTTTTGAATTCATCATTATTTTCTTCTACATGCTCGTATATAGCATTTTTCATCATCTATACCTCCTCTGACTATAATATCGAATCCATCACTCTCTAAAATGTTACATATCACTTTAGCATCTTCTTCCTCTGTATAACTCATTTCAATAGTGAAGTTATCTTGTGGACCAACTATTCCCATGTAATCATGTATCGTACTATAATCACTTAAATTTATACATCCATATATATTAATTTTATAGTTAGACACTTTTCATCACCTGCCTACTGAGTTATTAATATTTTGTCAACATACATTGCTATTTATTCACAAAGTTTCAAATTAGCATTAATCTTTTTATACTGAAAAAAGCTAGTGAGTTTTACTCACTAGCTTTTTCTTGTATATTAAGCTTCTCTTTTAATATCATTAATAACTCTGTTTACTATGTCTGTAGGAACTTCTTCATACCTCTCAAATCTAGTTCTAAATGTTCCTCTTGCACCAGTTAAGCTTCTTAAATCTGTTGCATAATTATACAGTTCTGATTGAGGTACTTCTGCTACAACTTTTTGTCCCTTATTAGCAGGCTCCATACCTAAAATTCTTCCTCTTTTCTTATTAATATCAGCTATAACATCTCCCATATAATCATCTGGAACTTCTATCTCTACATACATTATAGGTTCTAGTAATATCGGTTGTGCTTCCTGTAGTCCTTTTTTATATGCCATAGATGCTGCAATTTTAAAGGCCATTTCAGAAGAATCTACTGGGTGGAATGACCCATCATGTAAAGTTGCCCTTAATCTAATTACTGGATATCCTGCAAGTACCCCATGAGTTATACATTCTCTTAATCCCTTCTCAACAGCCGGTATATATTGTCTCGGAACTACTCCTCCTACTACTGCATCAACAAAATCTAATTCGTCCTCTCCATCAATTCTTGGTTCAAATTTAATTTTTACATCTCCATATTGTCCATGTCCGCCTGATTGTTTCTTATGCTTTCCTTGAATATCTGCCATCTTTTTAATGGTTTCTCTATATGGAGTTTTAGGTACTTTTAGCTCTACATCTGCACCAAATTTATTTTTTAATTTATTTATTAATACCTCTAGATGAGTTGATCCTAACCCTGAAATTATAGTTTCAGCATTTTCTAAGTCCCTTGATATTGAAAATGTTGAATCTTCCTCTAATAGCTTAGAGAGACCGTTGGAGATTTTATCTTCATCACCTTTTGACTTAGGAAATGCACTTCTTGAATAAATTGGTAACGGGAAAGAAATTCTATTAAATTCTATATGTCGACTAGGGCTACATAATGTGTCACCTGTGCTAGTGAATTGCAATTTAGCAACTGCCCCAATATCACCTGCTTTTATTTCTTGAGTAGGATATTGTTTTTTACCTTTCATAAAATATAAGGTCGCCATTCTCTCTTCTTTCTCTTTTGAAGAGTTATAAACTATATTATCAGCAGTTGCAGCTCCTGTAATAACTCTAAACATTGATAATTTCCCTATAAACGGGTCAACAATAGTTTTAAATACCAATGCTGAAAATGGATCATTTTCATTAATTTTTACATTGATATAGGCATTATTCTTTATGTCTTTTGCTATATAAGAATTTGTTTCTATAGGTGATGGAAAACATTCGACGATATCCTCTAGTAATGTCATAATTCCAACATTGTTTAATGCTGATCCACACATAATTGGACAGATATCTCCCATCGATGCCCCTTTTATTAAACCTTGGTAAATTTCATCCATGCTTAATTCGCCTTCATTAAAATATTTATCAAGTAGTGTTTCGTCTGTTTCAGCTACTGCTTCCATTAACATTTGTTTGCACTCTTCAACACTATCTCTTAATTCCTCTGGTACTTCTGATTCTTCAACTTGATTAGTTTTTGGATTATATATTCTAGCTTTGTTTGATATTATGCTAATAACTCCTTTAAAATCCTGCTCTGATCCTATTGGATATTGAATTGGTACTACTGACACACCAAATTTTTCTTTCAGCTGAGATAAAACTTTTTCAAAATTACTATTTTCTCTATCAAGCTTATTTATAAACATTGCTCTTGGTAATTTGCGTTCTTCAGCATAGTCCCAAGCTTTCTCCGTTCCAACTTCTATACCTGAAACTCCACAAACAGTTATCATAGCCATGTCTATTGCACTTAAGCCCTCTATAACCTCACCTACGAAATCAAAAAATCCTGGCATATCCACTAAATTAATCTTAACATCTTTCCATTCACAATGTGCCACTGATGTTGATAAGGATATTTTTCTTTTCTTTTCTTCAACATCATAATCACTTACAGTAGTTCCATCTTCAACTTTTCCTATTCTATCAATTTCTCCTGTTTGATATAACAAAGCTTCCATTAAAGTTGTTTTTCCTGAACTACTATGTCCAATTATACCCACATTTCTCAAGTTGTTAATTTTATACTCTTTCATATGCCGTACCTCCTACTTTTTTTAAAAACATAATGCCAATATAAATATATATTCTATAAATATTCAATATATCCTTCGAATTTTTTAAATATTTATAATATTAAAAATATTTAAATTATTTCACTTCATTTATTACTAATACTACCCATAAAATCTTTCTTTATTATATTTATTTCAGTATATATGTAACAATTTTGTTAACATACTATTATCTTTATATAATTTGAGGTTAATATCATATACCTAAATTTGAATTTATTTTGTTATAATAATACATATAACTAAATTGGAGTGTGATTTAAATGATGCCAACGCCACATATCAATGTGTCAGAGAATAACATTATTGCTGAAACTGTTTTGCTACCTGGTGATCCATTAAGAGCAAAATATATAGCTGAAAATTTCTTAGAAGATGTAAATCAGTTTAATACCGTAAGAAATATGTTTGGATATACTGGCACATATAAAGGGAAAAAAATTTCTGTTATGGGTACAGGGATGGGTATGCCTTCTATGGGAATCTATTCCTATGAGCTTATTCACTTTTATGGAGTGAAAAACTTAATTAGAATTGGATCTTGTGGTTCAATTCAAGAAAATGTGAAAGTAAGAGATATCGTTATAGGAATGAGCGCATCTACCAATTCAAACTATGTATCTCAATATAATTTACCTGGAACATATGCTCCTACGGCTTCTTGGAAATTACTTAATAAGGCAGTAACTATTGCTAACAAGAAAGGTATTTCCCCTAAAGTAGGAAATATTTTATCTTCTGATATCTTTTATGATGTAAATACTGATTCATGGAAAAGATGGTCTAAAATGGGAGTATTAGCTATTGAAATGGAAGCTGCTGCACTATATATGAATGCTGCTAATGCCGGCACAAATGCCATCTGCATATTAACAGTATCTGATTCTATAATTACTCATGAGGCCACTACTGCAGAAGAAAGAGAAACTACTTTTACTACAATGATGGAAATTGCTCTAGAACTAGCTTAAAAATAAAACTGCTACTGAGAATTCAGTAGCAGTTTTTATTTTAATAAATGGATTTTATCCACATTAATTTTTTCTTGCGCTGTTGATATGTTGACAATTTTAATTTTAATTGTGTATAACTTTATTAAAATTAATCCATAAAGTTATATTTACTTCATATGAAAAATAAAAAAGTAGTTCTGTTAAGAACTACTTATATTCTTTATCACCAAATTAAAATGGCT
>DFXM01000036.1:0-35874 GCA_002381695.1 Clostridium sp. UBA4108
AATATTTACTTGACTATTATTAACTGGTCTTTATTTTAAATCTACTCTTATTTTTTCAACTTCATTTAAGTTTATGTCCTTTGTTTTTGGTAATGCTATTGCATATTTCTTTACATTATTCAAAGGTGCTAAAGTTACACTTACTTCTTTTTTTCTTGAATCTTCTACAATAGCTCCACTACTACCTCCTTCATAGTGATATTCATTAAAATCTTCATCAATTATCTCGACAAATCCCAATTTTCTTACGTCATAATATCCGTCAACTTTCATAGTTATTTTAGCATACGTATTTGTACTTTCAATATCTTTTATTACTATACTATCTCTAGAATTAACCTGTATTGACTTACCTTTTAGCTCCTCCAATTTAAGGAATGAATTTTCTTTGTCAACATTATAATATTGACCATTTTTAAATACTTTTTCAAACTTTGGATTAGAAGAACTTGAAATGCATTGACTTACTAACATACCATTCTCATCTTTATAATCCATGCCCTTTATAACTGGAATTATATCAACGTAATCTGAATAGGAAATATCACCATATATTATATTTTCTGCAGTAGACTCCATAATTGATAGGTTACCAGTACCCTCTACGTTCTCTGTTAATAAAATTTTTCCTAAAGAATCTATAAATATATATTCCATATTATTAAATATCTCAGACCAGTTATTAAGAATTTCTATTTCACTTTTATTAGAAAAATCATATTCTTCAAATTTAGATTTCATTGTTATACTATTTCCTATAGAGGAGCTTATCAAATTATCAAGAGCAAATTTGTATCCTTTTACATTGATCTTTTCTGAAGATTTTATCTCCTTTGATGGAACTTCTATCTTTGCTCTATCCACTGTAGTAGAAATTTTCCAATCTCCATTTATCTCTTTTTTATCTAATAATATACCTCCAATATAAAACTCTAAATTTATATTTTCATTAATATTTATATCTGTTAAATTTCCTTCAAATAATACTACCATAGTAGATTCATCAATTCTTTTCATTTTGCTACTAGATGAACTTATACCTCCGCCGTCAACTCTACCTCTTACCTCTATATCGACTATATCATTTCTTAAAACTTCACCTTGAACTTTAAATGTGGCTACTAGTTTTCTACTATACATAGCAGTTTCTTCTAAAGTAAAAGTTACACCCTTATCCTTTACAGATTTTCCTATAACTAGAGAATTCTCTTTAACATTATTTATTGATTCCCCTACAAAAAAATCAAGTATTTTTCCAACTACAGGTATTGCTCTTACTAGGGTTGGATTAGTAAAACTGGTTACCACAGTCATACCTATGAATATTATAGCTATCATAGCTATCTTTTTAAAAACTCCATTGTCTTTTTTATTTATTGTCTTACTATTTTTAATTTCTTCAAGGACACTATCGATTCCTTTAGATATTTCTTCAGGCACTTTAAGATTATCATTTTCTTTAAGTAATTTCTTCAATTTCAAATCTTCATTTTCAATATTTGATTTATTTATAAATATATCTCTACTCATGTTATAACACCTCGCTATATACTTCATTTAACATGGATTTAAGTTTTGATCTAGCTCTTGACATCCTTGATTTTATAGTTCCTTCTGAAATACCTAAACTCTCAGAAATATCTTTGATACTCATATCTTCATAGTAATATAAAATAATTAATACCTTTAAATCCTCATCAAGGTTATCTATAACTTCTTGAATCTCAATATATTCCAAATTTTCTTCGTAGAAAGCTTCTTTACTAACCTGAAGTAAAGATGTAAATTTTTTTTCTTTGGAAATAGTATCCTTGCAATTATTAATTAAAATTTTAATAAGCCATGTTTTAAAATATTCTTCTTTCTTTAATTTTCCTATAGATTTATATGCTTTTAAGATTGAATCTTGAATACAATCTGAGGCATCCTCATTATTTTTAACCATAGCTATAGCTACTCTATACAGATCCTTTTCATACATCTTTACAAGTTTTGAAAAGGCATCCGAATCCCCCTTTTTGCTTTTACGTATTAAATCTATTTCCACTAAATATCAACTCCCCGAACTATTTATAGCATGCTAAATTTATATTTCATTACATTAGACTACATATATTACATAACGGTTCTCCCAATTACAAAAAAAATTAAAGACAGTAAGAATATTAGCTTTCTTGCTGTCTTAATTTATATTATAAAATAATGCTATGTTAAAGAATAACTGTATTATTCAATTTTCAAAGAAAATTATTTAGTTCATCAAACAATCATATTTCGTACTTTATTTGCAGGATAAAAGAAAAATACCGCATATTCACGTTGAATAATACAGCATTATGAATAAATTATATAATTATATATTTGTTGCTCCATTTAAGAATATTGTGTACCTATAGTACATTGTTTTATTAGGAGCAAAACAATATAAACTTTATGCTTTCTTTATTTCTAGTTCCCTCATAGCACCTAATTTTCCCCTGTAAGAAACTTTTCCATTTTTAATTAGTTCTATTATTCTCCAGAAAATAAAACTATCAGAAACACAACTTTCAGCCCTGCCTATAACTTCTCCCACTATTCTTACACTATGCATAAACTTCTTATATGTATAACGAAGTATCATTTCATCGTAATAATCTTCTTGAACACTTTTAACTTGCTTATCCTCGTAAACACGTAGGTTTAAATTTTCTATCTTAAGTTGCTTCCATAAACTCATTAAACTTGAATACCTGCTAAAGTTCATGAATTGCTTTATCTCGATGAATTCTCCTAGCCTTTCAGGGATAACTTCTCCCACAACTCGTGGTGTATATTCATTTCTTTTACCAGTATTATAAGTAATATCTGATACATTAATGGTATATACATTTTGAATTTTCTCTTCAAGCATGGAAAGAACGTATAACATACCACAGATTTCCGTTGCACTGTTACCGTACCATAAATAAATATCTTCATCCTTAAGCTTCATTATCTCTTCATGAAGTTTTTTATAGGAACCCTCGATTTCTTCAGAAATTTCTTTAGCTTCTTCGAAATATATATTTTCCCGCCAATCAATTCTTTTGTTCATATTCGTTATTTCATCTATGGGACCATTAGATAAATCATCGATAAGTCCTATTACCTTTTCACCTTCAAATGACCCCATATTAACTGCGTGCTCTATACTTCCCCTAGCACTATCAGAACAACATAGATGTATTATTTCTTTTGTCATTAAATTACCCTCCTAGTTTAATGTACAATTATTGTGTTATAGTTGCCTCTTCTTTAACTTCATACTTCACAAAGACGTAACATTTTACAATGTAGAATTAACTTAAGAAAATTATATCATATTAAATATTAATCCATATATCTCATAAATTTAGCAATTGATATTTCTAAAAATATATTTTTAGACTTCATTTATTTGAAGGAAAATACTTCAATTATATTTCGTATACTGCAAGCATCACCTATTATTTATTGTAATAAAAATTCTAATATCCAAGGCATTACTGTTTCCACATCGCTAATTAAACCATAGTGGTCTAAATTTTCAAATATTTTCAGTTTAATATTGTTATTAACTAATTCCTCTTCTTGATAACTTAACTGTTCTAATAGTTCTTTATTATCATTTGTTCCAGAGTAAATTGCTAGCTTTGTATTAACATCTGCTATATTTACACCAGGCCAATTTTCCCATGCTTTATATTGTGCGATTAATATATCTAGGTTTGTCCCTTTTATCCACTTCTTATAATCATCTGATAGATTCATTTCATCTATGGAATTGGTTTTCTTTTTGTAATTTAACTCTTCATAAATATTTATCAACCTTGGTGCAACCTGTTTATAAAAATAATCTCCAAAACAACCACCCACACAGATTGCCTTCTTTATGTTCTTATTATTTTTACACATTTGAAATCCAATATTTGCCCCATATGACCATCCAAGGTAATAAAAATCAGCTATATTGCATTCTTTTAATATGGTATTAAAATCCTCCAATATATTATTAATAGAATAAAAGTTGGGGTTTTCTGATTTGTTACTTTCTCCATATCCTCTTATATCAGGTGTTATAATTAAAAAATGTTCTTTTAGTCTATCAATCCACTTGGTATTGAGCCATAAGCTTTTATCATAGCGTCCCGCTCCTCCATGTACTAATAGTAATGCAGGACCTTTTCCAATTAAACTATAAGCAATTTTTGCACCATCGCTTGAAATTACATACTTTGTGTCCATACTTAAATCATCCTTTCTGAATTCACTCATAAACACACTTTACTAAAAAATACTACTATGCTAATATGCAAAATCATATAAATATACAATAAATTTAAATCACAAATGACGAAACTTTCTAGTGGTATTTCGTATAACTACTGAATTCCCGACACTTATGTCGGAAACACCACTATTATTTAATTATATGATGTGTTACTCATTATAAGAAAACTATTCTTTACTTTATCTTTTAATTTATGTTTTATTAATCTTATTATAAATATTATTTTGAAAGCTTTGACTTATTAAAAATCACTTCTGCTAATATTTGTGCAATTATATATCCAATTGTTGTACTAACAAAAACTTGTTCGAAAAAAGGAACATGAAATATGTTTACATAAATCAAACGTAACCCTAATAAAATTAATAATGCTAATATACATCTTAATAAAATTTTTTTCATAAAAAGTTCCTCTCCCTATATATAATATAAGTTTATTTTACTAATAAACAATATCTTACTATTGTGAAGTGTTATTAATCGCTTATATTTAAATATTATTCACCATTTTCAACCTTTTTCTACCAGGTTTTTTACAATAGCTTTGCTTTTCCATCTTCCATTTATGTAATACACATATGCCAGTACAAAACCAATAAACCAAGCTGCACAATTTGACCAATATATGCAATCCGAACCTATTTTACTTGAAAGAAAATACGCAATTGGTATTCTTATAATCCATAATGAAGTTACTGAAATAATCATAGGAATTATAGAATCTCCCGCACCTCTGAATAATGCATAAGCTATAAATTGAATAGTTGGAAATATATAAAAAAGACTATTAACTGCTAAATATTTTATTCCTATATCAATCACATCTTTATCAGTAACAAACATTGTCATTATGCCATTTTTAAATATTTGAATAATTAACGTTATGCATAATACTATTATTACTGACATTATTATAGTTGACTTAAAACCTTTCTTAACTCTTTCATATTTCCCTGCTCCAAAATTTTGTGCAGCAAAGCTTGAAAGAGCTGAAGAAAATGTTATTGCTGGCATAGTTCCAATAGAATCTATTCTTCCTGCTGCTCCAAATGCTGTTATTGTTTCTGTTCCAAACCCATTAATTAACGACTGCACTAGCATCATTCCAACAGAAACAAGTAAATATTGAACACCTGCAGGCACCCCTATTTTTAGTATATGATACAATATATTTTTATCTAATTGTAAGTTTTTCAAATTTATTTTTAACACATCATTCTTTCTATTAATATAGAAAATCCCAATAAAAAATGAACTTCCTTGCGCAATTATAGTTGCATAGGCTGCACCTAATATACCAAAATTAAAAACAACAACAAATAAAATATCAAGTATTATATTAATAATTGATGAAACCATCAAAAAATACAATGGTCTTTTTGAATCCCCTACACCTCTAAGCATTGAACTTATGATATTATATCCAAACATTAATGGAATTCCTAAAAAAGTTACCTTTAAATACATTGCAGATTGAGATATAACGCTTTCTGGTACTTTTAAAAGTTCCAGTATTTTATAGCTAAAAGAATACCCCAAAATTGCTATTACCATAGAACTGAACATTATAAAAATAAATGAAGTATCTACAGCCTTTATTAAATTTTGCATATCCTTAGCTCCATAGTATTGCGCAATTACAATAGTGGATCCCATGGTAATCCCTAAGGTTAGAGATAGTATAAAAAAATTGATTGGTAATGTTGTTGCAATAGCACCAAGTGCAACTTTACCTAAAGTTCTTCCTACAATAATACTATCAACTATGGTATAGGTTTGTTGAAGTATATTTCCAATTAACATTGGTAATGCAAAATTAAATATAAGCTTTGCTTCATTCCCATTTGTGAAATCCTTCATAAAATTTCCTCCCATTTTTTAAATATGTATTGTTAAAAGTTGAATATCAACTTTTAATCTAATCCTTTAATTTTCAATACATATTTTAATTGTGCTGTAATTCTACGTGCACTGTAGGTACCATATTTACATTCTTCTCTCCAAGATAGTTCATCATATCTTACTAAAATACTTTTTTTATAATACAGAATTAATCTCTAGAAAATTATACCATATTATACTAAATATTCATCTACACAGAGTATATTTTTAATACCATATTATTCAGTTTTCAAAAACATTATTTCCCCGTTTAAAATTTATATATTTTGCTGCATCTTATATTTGAAATGTGAAATAAAAAATACCGCATATTCATTTTGAATAATACAGTATTTTACTACTTTAGCTTTAAAATTTTTCTTTGAAATATATTAAGATTCCTCTACAAATTCAAATAATTCTTCAACTGTAACATCAAATATTTTTGCTATATCCATAGCTAATTTTAAAGATGGATTATATTTACCATTCTCTAGATGAACAATAGTCTCGCGTCTCACGTCTACTAATTCGGCTAATTCATTTTGCTTCAATAAAGCTTTTTCTCTGTATTCCTTTACCTTTGTTTTTAGAATGGTCAACTTGCTTAAATCCCCTTTCTCTCATAATAGCTAAATAAAACTGCTCTCAATATTGTAATTCCAGCTAAAGTTATAGATATTGAGAGCAGTACATTATCTCTATTTAACGATACTTCTCTTAAACTATAAGGTGTGCAAATAAGTACAATTGATGTTATAAGAATAATTTTAATAACACCTATACAAACCTTATCTGTTTTGCCTAATATTTTTTCTGCAAATTCATCAATAATATCTTTTTTCCTGAAAAGTGTCAATCCAAATAAAATATATAGTATCCATAAAACCTTTGATATACTTTTAGAATATTGGTAATTAATTAAAGAAATCTCCCATACCAACAATACACATCGCTAATATGAATAACATAGGTATTGTATCTAGTACCAATTGCATTTTTACACTCATTTTTTTATTGTTCATAATAGACTCACCCTTTCATGTTATATATTTATAACATATCTCGATTTATGTCAATGATTCCAAGTAATATACTTACAAATAGTTATTGGTCTATTTAATTTAAAAGCCAAATACTATATTATTCAATTCTCAAAGGATACTTTTATTAATTACTTAGAAATATAACCATATGGTGAAATTAATTCTTTTATAAATGATGTTGAGGGATGATCTGCGATATTTTCTTTTGTATCATATTGAATGATATTACCTTGGTCCATAATTAAAATCCTATCTCCTAACATCATCGCTTCTTGAATATCATGGGTAACGAATAATATAGTTATTTTCAACTCTTGCTGAATTCTCTTGATTTCCTTCTGTAATTTCTTTCTCGTGATAGCGTCAACTGCACCGAAGGGCTCATCCATTAACATGATTTTTGGAGATCCAGCTAATGCCCTTGCGATACCTACACGCTGTTGTTGACCACCTGACAATTCATGTGGATATCTTCTTAGCATATCTTCCTCTAAACCCAGTAAATGAATAAGTTCATAGACTTTATTTTCTATCTGTTTTTTATGGATTTTCTGCAACTTAAGCACATAAGAAATATTATGGTAGATATTCATATGAGGAAATAATCCAGAATTCTGAATTGCATATCCAATGGATCTCCTTAAAATAATTGGATTGCTATTACGAATTTCTTTGCCACTTACAATTACCTCACCCCCATCAGGTAAATGTAATGCATTAATCATTTTAAGGGCTGTTGTTTTACCACAACCTGAACTTCCAATAATAGTAATAAACTCTCCCTGTTTTACCTCTAAATTAAAATCATGCAATACTTCTTTCTTTTCATAAAATTTCTTTACGTGTTTAAATTCAATAATAGTGTTTTCCATTATAATCACCTTATTTCTTCAATAGTCCCTTACTGATTAAAAACTCCTTAGCAACTGTTTTCTCATCTTTTCCTTCTTTTTCAACCTGATAATTCAAATTTGCTATTTCTTCATCAGTTAATATATTTTCCATCTTCAAAAGCACTTGTTCTAATTCTGGATATTTTTTCAGCACATCATTTCTTATGACAGTTCCGCAATAATATGTTTGATAAAATGATTTATTATCTTCTAATACTACAGCATCTGCTTTAGACAATTGCCCATCTGTTGTAAACATAACCATCACATCAATCTCTTTCTTCTCTAATGCTTGATATTTTAAACCAATATCTAAATCAACTTCTTTTTTGAAATTGTATCCATATTCCTTACATAATGCATTATATCCATCTTCTCTTTCAAAGAAATCATATTCAGCTCCAAATGCTAATTCAGGAGCAATTTTTGTCAAATCTGAATATGTTTTAATCCCATATTTATCTGCAATTTCTTTTCTTATAATAAGTCCATAAGTATTATTAAATCCATACATTCCTACCCATGATAAATCATACTTATCAGCATATTCTTGTTTTAATTGTTTCATTAAATTTTCATCACTTGGGAATTCTGTTTTTTTAAGAACATAGTTCCATGCTGTTCCTGTGTATTCTGGATATAAATCAAAATCTCCTTTTAATAATGCCGGTTGAATATTTCCTGTTCCTCCACCAACTCCTTGGGTGATATCCACAGATAGATCTGTATTTTCTTCAATAAAAAGACCCAACATTTCTCCAATTATCAATTGCTCTGTCATTGGCTTTGTAGCAATATTAATAACAGCTTTTGGCTCTTTAGAACATCCTATTAACAATAAACACAGACACATTACAATAACGCTTATTGATTTCTTCATATTTTCTTTCTCCTTTTCTATCTTATTTTTCTTTTCTTTTCTACCAACCCAATCAACATATCAAATATTAAAGCGATAATTGCTATCAATAAACTTCCTGCTATTGTCATGATTGTATTATTTGTTGTAATACCTCGATATATAGCAACTCCAAGTCCTCCTGCTCCAACAAATGATGCAATACCTGCTAAAGCAATTGTCATTACTACCATATTTCTAAATCCTGATAAAATTACAGGCAGTGCCAATGGTAATTTGATTTTATATAAAATTTGCAGTTCTGTACTCCCCATCCCAGCTGCTGATTCGATAACAGCTGGTTCAATATTAGTAATTCCTGTATGTGTGTTTCTAACCATTGGTAATAGTGCATATACACACAATGCAATGATCGCTGTTGTATTTCCTATTCCTGAAAATGGGATTAAGAATCCTAACAAAGAGATGGATGGTATTGTATAAATAAAATTTACAATTGCTAAAATAAATGGGGAGGTTTTCTTAAATTCACTAATAAAGATTCCTAATAATAAACCCATAATCGTTGCTATAGTTATTACTACAAAACAAATCATTAAATGTTCTTTAATTAGTTCAAAGAAGAAGTCCCACCTCTCTATGTATATCTTCAATATTTCTTTTATCATACTCTAACCTCGCTTTTTAGAATCCCATTCATTGGAAATACTTCTCAATACTATAATTTATTTTATGAGTATGATAAATATTCCCTGTTATAAGGACTTTTTTAAAATTGCATAACAAAAATACTGTAAAATCCAAGAATGGTACATAATAGTTCTCTATATATTATTTATATAAAGATGGACGTATAATGAGTATTGTAATAAATGTAAAATATATAAATTAAAGGATAGTGATTTTATGGTTAATTTTAAACTTTTTTCAGAAGAAGTTAATGAATATGATTTAGGCGATGGATATACATTACAAAGAGACAGTAGTGATGACATGGCTAAACATTATGCTGTGTATAGTGAATTACCTAGATATAATATGTTTTTTAGGAAAAGCTTTGATGTAATTCTTTCTAAATTTCCAGAAGATGAACAAGGCGTTTTTTGGATATTAAAAGACGGATTTAAAATTGGTGGAGTTTGTATAGAACCTAACTGTATGGGGGATATATTCCTTATACCTCCTTATAAAAATGAGTACGAGGTATTGAAGAGACTTAAAGAAATATTGATTTATTGGTCAGATGAAACTGCAGATATTTGGACCTTTGGAGGCGATTTCTCACAAATTAATAATTATGAAGCTTTAGGTTTTATAATTGATGAAAAAAGTCGTTGGATGATAAGACCAACTGAAGAGTTGAATATAAGTTTTCAGGATAATTTTTATGTAGATTTACCAAAAGAAGAACATACATTAGAAATGGCCAATCTTATAGCCAAAGCACGTAACAATAATCCAGCATTGAAGGATGGAAATGCTGAAAGAACTGCTGGTTGGATAAAAGATTATTATTTCGATGAGAATCCATATTCAGCTTGTTTGCACAAAGCATCTACCACTGTATATGATAAAGAAACTAAGGAGTTAGTTGGTGTATGTTTAATATCCTTATGGGAAGAATGGCCATTAATTGGGCACATAGCAGTTAAACCAAGTTATGGAGGTAGGGGACTTGGAACGAATATGATTAAAAGAGCTCTATCAATCTTAAGTGAAGAATTTGCAGTTCTTAGATTATATGTAACTATAGGAAATAAGGCAGAGGATTTATATTATAACTTAGGTTTTTTAAAGGGAACAGAGAATGTATCTATGAAGCTGAAAAAGTAGTATGATACAAAAATATATTAGAAAGCCCACTATGTTAGGTCATTCTGAACATAGTGAGCTTTCTAATTATAAGATCTTTATGAGACTATTGTAAAGATCAAAGAATAGATGCATACCATTGATATTTAAGAGGATTATTCTTGATATCACTATTAACATTAATAGTGTTACTTATCCTTAGATAAAACTCTTTAAGCTAATGCAGGTATCATACCATCGTTATTCTCTAGGTTATTACTATCTTTTTCATAGCCATTATATGATTTTTGTATAGTTTCATTAATTTCATTATATCCATCTTTAACTACATTTTTTATATTAGATGAAGCATCACTTATGCTACCAAATACAATTTTGCTTGCATCTTTAACTTCAGCTGCAACTGTTTTTATTGTAGCAATTACATTCTTGCTAACTGATACAACTGCATTTTTAACTTCTTGAATGGTAGACAATGAATTTTCAATATTATTTCTTATGTCTTTGTAATTCTTTTTAATTTCATTATATCCTGTTGAAGCTGTATTTCCTATTTCTTTTATTGGTTCTTTTATTGATTCTACTCCATCTTTTATCGCCCCACCGGTTTGAACTACTTTATTTACAATACCGTTATTTGGATTGTTCCACTCAGCCTTAATTTTATCCACTGATGTTCCAACTTTTTCTACTACTTCCTTAACATTTTCCCCTACTGAAACAGCTGTCTTTACTCCTGTGTCTATTAGAGATATAGCTGAATTTTTAGTATCTTCAGCTACTTTTTTCAAATCGGCGGCAGTAGTTGTTACTTGCTTAAAGGTACTAGCTATCTGTGATGCAGTATCTTTTATTTTTTTAGTCACTGAATCTGACACGTCTTTTATAGTTGTTGATACAACCTTAGCCGTATCAACAACAATATTTGACACTGACTTTACTGTTTTAGTAACACTTGCACCTACAGAAACTGCTGTCTTAACAAATTTTGAAACCTCACTAGTTGCATAAGAAAATTTATCAGCTACTGATTTAAAAAATCCACCTATTGAACTCTTAGTTGTCTTCCTTTCTTTAGATGCAACCTCTGAAGAGTCTTTAACATCATTAACAATTGAAGATTTATATTCATCTTTAGCTACTTTTATGTTGATAGCTTGCACATCTGAGCTCAGATTGTTATTTTCTACCTTTCTATCTCTACTCTTATTATCATTGCTATTGTTGATAACATTTGCATTTAGGTTAACGTTACTAGTTATTTTCATAACCTTTCACATCCTTTTCTTTTTATTTCTTAAATAATATAATCACTACTAAATGCTTATATATTGTAAAGTTGAATTCATAAACTAATATCTTATTTCTCCCAGTGGTGAATATACTGAATTTTTCGATAATTTAAATTGATCTTCTAATATAAATTCACCGTTTATAAAGAATTTCATTGTCCAAGTTCCAAAGGGATATTTACGAGTATTATCTGTTAAATCTATCCAAAACCATAGCATTATTGGTTCTTTACCACTTGGTGGCATAAATAAATTATTCTCAGTTACTTGGAATAGCTTTCCTACAGGTGTATACCATGCTGTTGTTATAGTGTGTAAGCCTGTTACATTGGTAAATTGAAATCTTGTTACTATTTTTTCATCTAAAGTCATATTAAAAACTTTTTTATTTACGATATCTTCTTGCTCACTTACTGCAGAACCTATATTGTACTTCTCTATATGTGTTGTATATTGAGTATTATTGTACATCCTCTGATCATTTTCATTAATCTTAACTATTGACCAAAGTTCTTCATTATCATCTGGTAAATATATATTTGCAGTTGGATCATTAATCTTTAACTCCCCATTAATAAGAAACTTATAGGGATGCTCGCCTGTTTGCAAATCACATTTAAATGTCCATCTATTATTCTCTTTAATCATAACCCCTTTGTTATGATCATAATCATTAAACTTTCCTATTACAGATATGGTCTCAATCGGTAAATAATTATGCTCTTCATATTGAAAATTTACTTCCATAATAAAAACCTCCTATATGTCATGATGTCATGCAGTTCTTTAAAGAAAATGCTTTATTTACTTTGTTATATCGTTAATATTATTATAAACTTTAGTATATATACTATAATTGTAAATTGTTCCCACTAGGTTCTTTATGGCATTTTATTAGCATTTCTTTATTTAAATGATGATATGAGACCGTAAATCTCTCCTTGGAATTTCCATTATCAATTTCTTCTATTTTAGCTATTTTTCCCAGTAAATTGTTTTACTCCTGTGCGTATTGTTGTGTGGTAACTTCTATATATCACGGAAAGAAAAGTATGCCATACTTATTTTTTATCAGAATTACCAACTCTATTTTTTCTTATCTCATATCTATTTTTTCTTATTTATTTTGATTTTCCATAGATACGTGAGTATAACGAAGACTTTTATTGATTAACAAATTTATATATCATTTTTCCTTATAATTCTTCCAGCCGTAATACGATTATACACACCATTGGCAAGTTGTATCTTTCCATTTACCACAACATACTCTATCCCCTCTGGATATTCTGCTGGTTTCTCATAAGTTGCTTTATCAATAATTTTTTCGTAATCAAATATTACTATATCTGCATACATTTTTTCACCAATAAAACCTCTATCCTTAATCCCAATGAACTCTGCAGCAAGAGAAGTCATTCTTCTTATTCCTTCCACAAGGGTCACAAGCTTAATATCTCTAATATACTTTCCTATAAATGCAGGAAAAGTTCCAAATGCTCTTGGATGTCCTGTATAGCCCTCTGCAATAAATGCCCCACCATCTGCTCCTATGGCAGCAAAGTTATAGGCTAAGACATATTTAACATCTTCTTCACTCATACATATTACATTTACCTGTATAATCCCCTCATTTTCAATTAGCAATTCACAAGTTGTATCAAATGAAGTTTCACCTCTGACTTCTGATATCTCCTTTATATTTTTGCCTATATATATTTTGTTCTTGTCACATCTAACATCACAAATATATATTAAACTCCATAATTCATCCTGCTCCTTGGGCATTTCATTTCTTAATTTTTCCCTAATGCTTCTATCCTTAAGTCTTTCAATCAGCTTTTCTGTTCCCCCTTCATGAATCCATGAAGGTAACTCTGAGCTTAAAGGATTCGATGCTGCTGTATAAGGATATACATCACATATAATATTCAGACCATTTTCTCTTGCTTTGTTCATAATTTCTATTGCTTCAACAACCTTTCCCCAATTCCCCCTATCCGAGGCCTTTAAATGAGATATATCTACTCTTACTCCTGATTTTTCCCCAATCTCTATAGACTCTTGAATTGCCTCAAGAAGATGAGTGCTTTGATTCCTTAAATGAGTAGTATAGACTCCATTATATTTTCCAACAACCTTACAAAGCTCAATTACTTCTTGTGTATCTGCAAAAAGTCCTGGAGGATAAGAAAATCCAGTTGAAATGCCAAAGGCTCCGCTGCTCATTGCATCCTCAACTAGAGCCTTCATCTTATTAAGTTCCTTATCTGTAGGTTTTCTATTTTCATATCCCATTACATTCATTCTTATAGTTCCATGACCCACTAACGGAACTATATTATGTGATATTCCCACCTCATCTACAATGTCAAAAAACTCCTCTGAGGTTGACCATTTAAGCAAATCACTACTAATATTTTGATTTAAAAAATAATCATAAATTTCATACGCCTTATCATCTATAACAGGAAAGGGAGAATCTCCACATTGACCTACAACCTCTGTTGTTACGCCCTGTCTTATCACGTTCTCAGTTCTCAATATTGAAAATATACGCCAATCGGAATGGCTATGTATATCTATAAAGCCTGGTGCTACTACTAACCCTTTAGCATCAATTATTTCTTTAGCTGTCTCATACTTTAAATCACCAATCTTTACGATTCTATCTCCATCAATAGCTACATCATTAAAGTATCCCCCTCTCCCTGTTCCATCAATGATAAATCCATTTTTAATAATCAAATCAACCATAATATCACTCCTCTTTTTTATAAAAAAAGTTTCCTTAACCAAGCAGTTAAGGAAACTCTTCAAATGTGCTAATTGTGCTCAAAAGAAAACATATGCTTTCTTAAAATTTAAAAGGAAAGTGAATAACAACTATTCTCTTTCCCTGTAATCTTAATTATAAATATATTTTTATATAGGTGAACTAACTATAGCTAATATCACCAATAATTTATTTATAAAGCAAAGAGTTATTAATCTCAACTACCAAATACTATTCAATTAATTTAACTAAAAAAGGGTAGACTACTCCCTTGCTTAAGCTAAATCAACTGTAGAATCATAGTAGTTAAACATCATAAAATCTTCACTCCTTCAAATTTCATCTTTATTATATATTAACTTTTATAGATAATTTTGTCAATGCAACACAAAAGATGTTTATAAAGAAAGTTCTCATTACTATTGGTATATTTAACTTATACTACTCTTAGTCACTTCTAGGTAAAAATACAGTTATCCTAGTACCAATTTCTTTTCTACTCAATACAGAAAAATAGCCTTTATGCCTATCAACAATCCATTTTGCAATAGATAAGCCTAGACCTGTCCCCCCATTTTTTCTAACCCTTGCTGTATCTGCTCTAAAAAATCGCTCAAAGATATGTGATATATCTTCCTCATCCATTCCTATACCGTTATCTTGAACTGAAAAATAAGGTTCACCTTTTTCTGTTATCCCAGTTTTTAATATTATTCTTTCATCCTTTTCTGTATATTTCATAGCATTTTCAATTAATATTCTGACAGATTGCTTAAGCAATCCCTGATCTCCATAAGTCATTATATCTTCTAAGTTATTATACTCATATATATGCTCTTCATCTATCATCATCGATTCTTCAAACACTTCATTTATCATCTCATTTAATAAGAAGCTTTCACAGTTAAGCTGTGTTTTTCCATTAATTCCTCTAGCTAAAAATAATAATTGCTCTACTAAGTTTTCCATATTTTCAGCTTCACTTTTAATTGCAGTAATAGATTCATCTAATACCTTTTCATCTTTCTTACCCCAACGATCTAACATATTAGCATAACCTTGAATTACAGAAATAGGTGTTCTAAGTTCATGTGATGCATCTGAAACAAATCTTGCCTGCTGCCTATAAGAATCTCTCATTCTCTCTAAAAGATTGTTTATTGCCTCCTCTAGCTCATGCAATTCACTATCACCAGTATTAATTTTTTCATCTGAAATTACAGGGCTAATTCTTGAAATAGCCTCTTCAAGATTTTGAAACTTATCTTCATCAAAGGACATATTGCTGAGCCGGCTTGCTGTTTCTGCTATTTCATTAAGTGGGTTTAGATTTTTTCTAATTTTAGCAGTTCCAAATATAATTTCCTTTAATAGTAATACTCCCTGAAAAATTATTGTATATATAAGGACTTTTCGCACTATTAATAGAAAACCACTTGCCTCTTTTGCCATAGTCTTTCCATTTTCCCAAATTACAGTATAGGTTGCAGTATCTATAGGAAAAAAATCAAAGGCTCTTTTTGCCTCTGGTATAAATTCCCCAACGTAACTAAGCTCTCCCTGAGCACACCACCATCCAATAACAATGGCTAGGACAAATATATCTGTTAAAAGTGTTCTAAAAAAAAGTTTCCTAACAAAAATAGAATTTAATTTAATGGCAATGGAAGTTACCTTTTTGGTTGAATTTTCACTATTCATCTTTTATAACATACCCTACACCACGTACTGTTGATATTACTTTTATTTTGAATACATCATCTATTTTTGTTCTTAAATATCTTACATAAACATCTATTACATTAGTTTCTCCTACATAGTTATAACCACATAATTTTTCTAATAATACATCCCTAGTTAATACTATATTTTTATTTTCCATTAAAATTTGTAATAAACTAAACTCTCTACTTGTTAATTCTATTTCATTTTCATCGTAAGTTACCTTATGCCTAGCTTTATCTAAAGATAGCTTCCCACAAGTTATTACATCAGTATCTTGTTTTTTAATAACAGTTCTCTTTTTAAGAGCTGTCCTTATTCTTGCTAATAGTTCTTCTATTGCAAATGGCTTTGTAATATAATCATCTGCTCCTGCATCAAGTCCAGACACCTTATCCATAACAGCATCTCTTGCAGTTAACATTATTACAGGTAAATCTGAAGTTTTTCTAAGTCTACGCAAAACTTCTAATCCATTAATCTGTGGAATCATTATATCGAGAAGTACTAAATCAACTTCCCCTTTTTCTGCAATTTCAAGGCCTACTCTCCCATTATCCGCTTTTATTATCTCATAGCCCTCATGCACCAATTCTAACTCTATAAATCTTGCGATTTTCTCTTCATCTTCAACAATCAAAATTTTAATCATCTCTTATAACCTTTCTTAAAATTCTCTTTTATTTCTTTTACATGAGTTGATATTACTTTAAATACATAATTAACCTTACTATTGTCTATATTTTTACCTACTAGTGAAAATTCTATATCAAATAATAGAGCGATTATAGTTAAGGGAATTAATATCCAAAATGCAAATATAATAAGTAATATCATTACTGTAAGAGGAAGCTTAAGCATTACCAAATGATCCCTCTTTATCTCAAGAAAAATATTATTACATTTATCTATAGCTTCACATACTAGTGTGAAAAAACCTCCTGAACTGCCTTCCTTTTTATAACCTTTATAACCTTTATAGCTGACTATTGCTTTTTCATGACTGTCTCTATAATTTTCCTCATGAATTTTCTTATTTTCATTAGTAAAATATATACTAACAGAGGGCTTTTTTATTTCCCCCTTTTTCTCTAAATAAATCATAGCATCTAGGATATCCCAATTTGCCTCTTCTAGTGCTATTCTGGCTTCTTCATAACTTATATTAGTTTTGTTTTTCAGTTTTTCTACAGCTTTGAGATTTTCCATAAATACTCCTCCACCTGTATGATATGAGTATATTTCTATTTGCAAACCAATTTTACCACAACTAAATTATATCATTACCTTAAACATTTTTATATTATTTCATATGTTAAATTGGCTTTATTTTAATATAGTGTTAATAACGAACCATATATTATTACTCAGAAACCATTTGCTCCGCAATAATATATATTCTAAAATCAACAATCGTCTAAAACAAAGCCATTAAATTAAGTATGGGTGTATCAAAATCTTTATTATAATTTTGATACACCCTATGATCTTATCCATATATTTTTTAATTAGGCTTTGTTCTAAATGTTTGTTGATAATTCTTAAGCCTTCTTATATCCTTCTTTAAAATCATTTTTCATATTCTGTGCTGACTCTGAAGCTTTTCCAAAGATATCATTTACCTTATTATTAACATTTGGCCCTACTATTGAATATTTGTATCCACACAATAATCCAAGTACTAATAATACTGCCACAGGGGCAAATGCAACTAGAAGTAAAATTGCAGATATTGTTAAAGATATCTTAATTGGCCCTTCTTCCTGTTTTTTTATTACAAAATAATTTACATTTCCTTTTTTTATAATCTTGCCTACAAACCTAAATAACTTTCCTAAGGTTTTTCCAAAGCCATCACAGCTTTCTTCTTTTTTTTCATCATGACTTTCTTCGTTCTCTTCTTTATAACTGTCTTTATCTAAGGTTATAATTGTAGTAGTCTCTGAATTCTCACTCTTCCCTTGTCTTTCTAGATAAATTATAGCATCAAGAAGATCCCAGTCTGATTTCTCTAATGCTGCCTCTGCTTCTTCATGGCTTACTTTTGTCTTATCCTTTAAAATTTCAATCATTTCAATTCTTTCCATATAAATCATCTCCATAGCTTTAATATACTTATATAATAGTCGATAAAAATTAATCTAAAATATAAGAAAGATTAAAATTGGATTAAAAGTTTTTTAAATATATGTTTTAATAAAGTTTCTACATTATAAATTACTTGATATGAGCTTCATATTATCCCTGACCCTCCGTGTAAGTTCACCCATCCTGGTACAGGCAACTAGAGATTTATTCGCTTCGCATGAATCTAAGTTTACACTTATCAACCGTTTATTAAACATACTTGTAATATGAATTATATTTATTTCAACTTATATATAAGCATAAAAACCTATGAATATGAATTAAGAAATTCTTAAGAATTTTATCAGTCATTAAGTAATATTTATCCTTTATCATACGAGTATAGAGTTTAATATTTCAAATTTGTCATCAAAAGTAAATTTAAATTATTTCAAAATACTGGGATGCCTTTACTGTTTATAATAAAATTTTCGAAAACAATGCTTACTGAAAATATTAAGTGTTTCATAAGTAATTCTTAAGAGATCAATAAGTAGATATATACAAAATTTTTCTTAGATTTCTATAAACTATAATTATTACCCATACGGTTATTTACGAAAGGAGAAATTAAAAATGAATAGAAAAAAAATTGCAGTTTTATTTGGTGGATGTTCTACAGAATATGAAGTTTCTTTGCAGTCTGCATACTCAATTATAGAACACATAAACCAAGAACTTTATGAGGTAGTACCAATTGGAATAACAAAAGAAGGAACATGGTATCTATATAGAGGAGTACTGGAGAAGATTATGAAGAATACGTGGATGACAGATAAAACATGTCTACCTGTTATGATATCACCAAATAAATGTGATCACGGAATTTTTATATTACACCCAGAGCATATTGAAAAATTCAGCATAGATGCTATCTTCCCAATTTTACATGGAAAAAATGGAGAAGATGGTACAGTTCAAGGGCTTTGTGAACTTGCTGGAATACCAATTATCGGTTGCAATGCATTGAGTTCTGTATTATGCATGGATAAAAACAAAGCACATATAATTGTACAATCTATGGGTATTGAAGTTCCAAAGTCAGTTATCATAAAAGAGCATTTAAATGAAGCTCTATTATATGAAAGAATAAAATATTTAAAATTGCCTTTGTTCGTAAAACCCGTAAAAGCTGGATCATCATTCGGAATAACAAAGGTACATCAAAAAGAAGAATTATTTCAAGCAGTAGAACTAGCCTTTACCCATGATGATGAAGTCATTATTGAAGAAAATATTGAAGGCTTTGAAGTTGGATGTGCCATATTGGGAAATCACCAGCTAATTATAGGTAAAGTGGATGAAATTGAATTATCACAAGGTTTTTTTGATTATACTGAAAAATATACTTTGAAATCATCAAAAATACATATGCCTGCGCGTATAACAAATGACATGGCAAAACGTGTTAAAAAAACAGCTTCCACCATCTATAGGGCTTTAGGATGCTCAGGATTTGCCAGAGTAGATATGTTTTTAAGAGCAGATGGAACCATTGTTTTTAATGAGGTCAATACAATTCCAGGATTCACTTCTCATAGCAGATACCCTAATATGCTAAAAGGTATTGGAATGAAATTTGAGGAAGTTATAGAGAATTTAATAAGGATTGCCATAGATTATGAATAGAATACTAATTCAAAAACAAGAAATTTATAAAGGCAATCTAATTCTTGTAAATAGAAATCATCCTATTAAGTTCAAGGTTGAACAAGAAAAATTAATTCCTGTCACTAAAACAACACCCACCATTTTGCTAGAACAAACTTCATTGACAATGCTCCAAAAATTACTTACTGCAGTTTCTTCAAATGGAGAAATTGTACCTGTAAGTGGATATAGAAGCTATGTAGAACAAAAGGATATTTACATCAATTCCTTAAAAGAAAATGGAGAACCATTTACACATAAATATGTGGCCTTTCCAAATTGCAGTGAACATCAAACAGGGTTAGCAATAGATTTAGGACAAAATAGTGAATACATAGATTTTATCACACCAAATTTTCCCTATTATGGTATTTGCCAAAAGTTTCGAGAAAAAGCCTGTGAATACGGATTTATTGAACGTTATCCTGCAAATAAAGAAAATATTACTGGCATTGGAGCAGAGCCGTGGCATTTTCGATACGTGGGAGTCCCACATTCACTTATCATGAAAAGAGAAGAAAAAACACTAGAGGAATACATGGAGCTTTTGAAGAAAACAAATTATGATAATCCCTATATTTATCAAGATCATCATGAATGGATTGAAGTATTTTATCAAGAATATACTGAGGAATTAAAAGAATTATGCTTACCGGAAGATTTACCTTATGAAATATCAGGAAACAATGTAGATGGTTTTATCATCACTATATGGAAAAATAGAATATGAGATACAAAAAAGAATATATAGGTATTAATTATTTTAAAATAATAGCAGCATTTTTAGTAATAGCCATTCACACATCACCATTTACTTCCTTTAATGGAAACTTAGATTTTATTTTTACTAGAATATGGGCACGGTTGGCAGTTCCATTTTTCTTCATGATAACAGGCTATTTTGTTTTACCTCAATGCTTAAAAGAAAAACATGAGGATATAAGACTGAAAAAATATATAGTTAAAATAAGCAAAATCTATGTCTTTGCCACCATTCTATATATTCCAATTAATGTTTATGCTAAGTATTTTAGTCAACCCAACCTATTGCCTAATATTCTAAAGGATATTATTTTCGATGGTACATTCTATCATCTTTGGTATCTTCCTGCTTCAATACTGGGAACACTGATTATCTATTTCTTGCTAAAAAAGCTTCAATATAAAAAAACTTTTTATATTGCATTAATCTTATATTTAATCGGGTTATTTGGAGATAGTTATTATGGACTCGTAGAAAAAATAAGCTTCTTTAAATTGTTTTATCAAGTTGTATTTTTCTTTTCGGATTATACAAGGAATGGAATATTTTTTTCTCCTATTTTTATTTTATTGGGATATTGTATCTACCTAATTAAAACACGATCAAAATAGAAAGATATAACTTTTACATCTTCTAAAAAGGGTTTTCTCATATCATTTCTTCTACTCAACATAGAAGGAATACTTCTACACATTTATAATATACAACGCCATGATAGTATGTACATTTTCTTAATTCCATGTATGTTATATCTATTTGATACTTTGTTATCTATAGAAGGAAAAAGAACTCATGGTATCAAGGATGTAGCAATTCTTATTTATATTTTTCATCCCCTCTTTATAATATTGGTGAGAGGCTTTGCAAAAGTAACAGGACTCACTTGGCTAATTGGTGATAATAGTTTTATGCACTACATGGTGGTTTTAGGTTTAACAACTGTTTTTTCCTATTTCTCTGCAAAACTCATAAACATACAAAGGAGAAGAAACAAATGAATAGAGCATGGATAGAAATAAACTTAAAGGCTTTAGAGCATAACATAAAAAGTATTCAAAGCACTATACCAGACCAATGCAACATTATGGCAGTCATAAAAGCAAATGCTTATGGCCATGGAGATATTCAAATCGCTCAATATTTAAATCAAATAGGAATAAATATTTTTGCCGTTGCTACATTAGCTGAAGGCATCCATTTGAGAAACAATGGTATTAAAGGAGATATATCTATATTAGGATATACTCATATAGAATATTTTAAAGATATTGTAGATTATAATTTGATACAAACTGTGGTGGATGCTGATTATGCCAAACAGTTGAATGCTTTTAGTAAAAAAGTTATGGTACATGTGAAGATAGACACGGGAATGCACCGTCTTGGCTTAGATTTTCAAGATATAGATGCAATAAAAGAACTTTTTGAATTCGAAAATTTGGACATTAGAGGTATTTACTCTCATTTATGTGTATCTGATAGTTTATCAGATACAGATATCAATTTTACGAACCAGCAAATAAAGTGTTTTTATAAGGTAAAAGAATTTTTAAATAAACAGGGATACCATAATATAAAGACACATTTGCAATCTAGTTATGGGCTTTTGAACTACCCAGAGATTAGCTGCGATTATGTAAGACCAGGCATTATTCTTTACGGCATTCAAAGTAGTCTAAACATTAAAACAAAAACTTCCCTTAACTTAAAACCTGTACTTGCTCTTAAAGCTAGAATTGCATCTATTCACGAAATAGATGCAGGAGAAAGCGTTGGATATGAAAGAAATTTTCGAGCTATAGATAAAAGAACTATAGCTACTGTCACCATTGGTTATGCTGATGGAATACCAAGAAGTTTAACTGGACAAAAAACTATTTTGAAAGGGAAATTTGCAAAAATCATTGGGAACATTTGTATGGATCAGCTCATGATTGATATAACTAATATAAAAGACGTAAAGCAGGGGGATATAGTCACATTTATAGGTCAGGAAAAAGGACTCACTGTTTCAGCCGAGGAAATGGCATATCATGATAATACAATAACCAACGAATTATTAAGCAGATTGGGAACAAGACTTGAGAAGGTATACTGCAATGAATAAAAACATTTAGGAAAGAAAAAATATAAATAAAATGTGAAGGATTTTATTTAGTGAAGTGCGACCTGCGGTCGCAGAGAAGTGTGCCAGAGGCACAGAGAAGTGCTCACTTCGTTCACAGAGAGGTTTTCGCTTGGGCAAAAGCTTTTTCTTTGACGGAGTCAACCATAAAACTTATCTCTCTCTTTCAAATATGTGTCTTATTTATATATGAATTAACCTAATAAAAAACAGTACCCACTTTGATCTAGGGTACTGTTTTTTTATGTGTTATTGTATATTTTATGAATATTGTTAAGTAGATTAGCATTTTTAAAATTCTCTCTCCAAAGGCATACATCTTCTTTAAAGGAGGTATTTTAAATAGCTGTTTCTAAAGTCTTAAGCTCTGCTGCTCTTAGCCTAGAAGTCCAAAATGGCACTGATAAAACTGGAGCTCATGTTGTCTGACCCCATAGAAGAAAGCTAAAACAGTTTTTTCTTGCTCAAGGATAAGCTATATTAAAAAATCTAATAGTGCCTGTATACTTTCTAAATCCTTTTTAGAGTTATAATAGGATATTAAATGCAAATTTATTTCATTATTTTTAGGTAATAATTCAAGTGAAATAAATTCTAAAATTTGATTTTTTAATATATTAATTTCTTCTTCATTACCCTCTTCAACTAACAGTGCTAGATACTCCTTCAGGCATACTTCAATATCGTACATACTTTTAATATTTTTATACAATTTAATTGAAGTATTAAAATATTCCTTTGCTGCTCCAAACTCCTTGACTACTACAGATGCATGTCCTAATTCCTTATATAATTTAGGTAAAAAATATGCCACTTCTCCCTCTATAAGCTTTTTTGATTCATTAACTATTTTGGGAATATATAGTTTCATATTGTCAATATCATTAATTGTTACATATATATCTAGCATATTTACTAGAGCCAATAGCTTATTCTTAATATCATCATCAGCTAAAGAATCCACTAATTTTTTATCTATTTCAAGAGCTTCACTATAGAACTTTAAATAACTTAAGCAACTTGCCTTTAGCGAATTAATTTTAAATTTTTCATCATCTGATAAGCCTTTACAGTTTACTTCTATAAAATCAATTTCCTCTAATGCTGTTTTATACTCTTCCATGTGAAAATAGCATAATGCTTTGTTACAATATACCTTACAGATTAAATTATCAGGAACATTCTCTTTATAAACTAAAGCTGACTTATTAAATTCTAAGGCTTCTTTATACCTAGTTAATAAGATGCAAATAACCCCTAGTTTTTTAAATAACCTAAACAAATCAATTTCATCAAAGAATCCCCTGTGATTTTCAAGGGCTTTTATATAATATTTATAGCTCTTATTATATTCATAGGTATCCTTATATATATCTGCTATTCTTTCATATATAGCAAGGGCTTTATTATCTGTATCATATTTTATTAAAAATCCTTCAATTTCACTTAGCTTTTCTTCAAATTCATCAGTTATTTTATGACAATTAAGTAACTCCTCTATATACCCGTCTGCAATTTTTAAAGCTTGAACTTTTATATCCTCTAATAAATAAGAAGGTTCTATAGTAAAATCTATATTTCTTTCCTTAAAAATTTTATTAATATTATTTGCAATTATATTTGCTACCTGATATGTGATTCTGCACTTATCATTTTCAATGATACTTATAAGTTCACGAGTTATTTCTCCCCCTGTTATATCACTTTGATTTATTTTCAACTCTTTTCTAATACTCCTTAATTTTTCTCCTGGCGATAAAAGTTTCATAGAACACACTCCTTTAACACTCTCTTTAAAGACCCCATAAATATATTACTATATATTACAATATATAGTAAATTTGAGAAAAAGTAAATATCTGTATTTACTTAGAATACTATCTATGGTACAATTTTATGTAAATAATGTTTAATATTACATATTGTATAATATGATTTTATTTTAGGAGGATTTTTAAGATGAAGAAAATAATGAGTCTTTTCTTAGCTACAGTATTACTTGGCGGTGCTTTAACACTTTCTACAGCTTTCAGAGATAAAACGTCTACCAGTAGATTCAATGACATAAATGGTGAATCCAATTATATTACAGCTACTCAAACAGGAGCAGATCCTTTTTGTCTTAAATTTAATGGCTAATTACTTATTTATTAACTTATACGGTTTTACCTCATGAGATAAATCTGAAGCAGCTTATTCTTACTTATAATGATATAGACTTAACTAAAAGCGGATCTCTAACTTCTAAATACAGTGCATAGTACACTGAAAGCCAAGTTACTAAATTTGACCTTAAATAAAATAAAAAATCTCCTGTTATAACCTAACGGGAGATTTTTTGCTCATGTATTCTGATTCCATAGAAGAAAGTAGAAACAATTTCTTCTTGCTCAAAGATAATCTAATCGCTGATCTATATTAAAAAATCTAATAGTGCCTGTATACTTTCTACATCATTTTTAGAATTATAATAGGATATTAAATATAAATTTACTTTATTATTTTTAGGTAGAAGCTCTGGTTAAATAAATTCTAAGATTTGATTTTTTAATATACTAATTTCTTCTTTATTCCCCTCTTCAATTAGCAATTCTAGATATTCCTTTATGCATACCTGAACGTTATACATACTTCTAATGGTTTTATACAATTTAATTGAAGTATTAAAATATTCCTTTGCTGCTCCAAAATCCTTAACTACTGCAGATGCACGTCCTAATTCTTTATATAAATTAGGTAAAATATATGGCACAGCTCCCTCTGTAAGCTTCTTTAATTCATTAACTGTTTTAGAAATATATAATTTTACATTGTCAATATCATTAAGTGTTACATATATATCTAGCATATTTACCATAACCATTAGCTTATTCTCAATACCATCATCATCTAAAGAATCTATTAATTTTTCATCTATTTCAAGAGCTTCATTATATAATTCTAAATAACTTAAACAACTTGATTTTATAGAAGTAATTTTAAATTTTTCATCAGGTGATAAGCCTTTACAGCTTCTTTCTATAATATTAATTTCATCTATAGCAATTTGATACTCTTCCATATGAAAATAGCATAATGCTTTATTACAATATACCTTACAGGTTAAATCATCAGGAACATTCTCTTTATAAACTAAAGCTGAATTATTAAATTCTAAGGCTTCTTTATATCTAGATAATAAGATGCAAATAACCCCTAATTTTTTAAATAACCTAAATAAATCAATTTCACTGGAGAATCCTCTATGATGATTTTCAAGGGCTTTTATATAATATTTATAGCTTTTATTATATTCATATGTATCTTTATATATATCTGCTACTCTTTCATATATAGCAAGCGCTTTATCATCTGTATCATATTTTATTAAAAATTCTTCAATTTCACTTAATTTTTCTTCAAACTCAACAGTTATTTTATAGCAATTAAGCAATTCCTCTAAATATCCATCTGCGATTTTTAAAGCTTGAACTTTTATATCTTCTAATAAATAAGAAGACTCTATAGTAAAATCTATATTTCTTTCCTTGTAGATTTTGTTAATATTATTAGCAATTATATTTGCTACTTGATATGTGATTCTACACTTATCATTTTCAATTATACTTACAAGCTCACGAGTTATTTCTCCCCCTGTTATATCACTTTGCTTTATTTTTAACTCTTTTCTAATGCTTCTTAATTTTTCTCCTGGCGATAAAAGTTTCATAGGACGCACTCCTTTAACACACTAAATAAAAATTATGTAAATATTTTACTTTATATTGTAAATATATAATAACATTAATATTAAGTAAATATGTTCGTTTATGTAAAATAATATAATGTTATTTTATAAAATATTTAATACTTTACCTTAAGGAATATGATTTTAGGAGGATTTTTAATATAAAATCAAAGAAAATAATGAACCTTTTCTTGTTCACAAGGATATATTTCTAACTAAAAGCGGCTATCTAACTTCTAAATACAAGGCACAGCACACTGAAAGACAAGTTGCTGAATTTGATCTTAACTAAAATAAAAACAAGGTAGTTGACTAGACTGTACTATGGTCATTACCTTGTTTTTTTATCCAATTACAAATTAGTTTTCCATTCACCTTTTAATATTCTATAAGAAACTCTGTCTTTCATCCTTCCGCCATATCTCCTTCTCTACAAACACAGTAAGCGCTTCTCTGTAAGCTTGTGAACACTTCTCTGCCAACTCCAATTGACTCCTTCTCTTCGAACAAAGTGAGCACTTCATTATAATTTACACATCTTTATAGTTTATAAAAACTAAAAAAGCTCTCCTTCTTCTCTACTAACTCTTTAAAGCTTCCCTGCTCAATTATATATCCATTTTCCATATATATTATTTCATCATATAGACTTAATAAATCTTCACTCATTTTATGAGTAATTGTGATTAAGGTTAAATCCTTAATATTTAGTAGCTTACTCTCTATATCATAAGCTGTTTGCATGTCTATAGCTGAAGTACCTTCATCAAGTACAAGAAGTGGTGTTTCTTGAATTAAGGCTCTGGCAATTGCAATTCTTTGTCTTTGTCCACCAGAAAGATTACTGCCATTTTCACCTACTAAAGAATTTAATCCATTAGTTGATTCCTGTATAAATTTATTTGCACCACTTAAACTGAGCACAGCATTTATCTGCTCCTGTGAAAATTCCTTATATAGACAAATATTATCTTTTATAGTTTTATCAAACATGTACACATTTTGATGTATGATTGAAATCATCTTGTTTAACTTCTCTATATCTAAATTTTTAATGCTATTTCCATCAAATTTTATATCTCCAGTAAAATCTGAATAATATCCAAGCATTAGCTTTATTAAAGTAGATTTGCCACAGCCACTTCCTCCTACTATGGCATACTTCTTATTTTTATCTATTTTTAGATTTACCTTATTAATAATAGCCTTCTTCTTATCATAACTAAAATATAAGTCTGAAACCTCTAAACTATTACTAAACTCTGGTTTATCCTTACCTATAAAATCAACATCTTTATAATTTGAAAAATTATCAATTCTTTCAATTATAGGTTTAATGCTACTAATCTTTGGAATGCTACTCATTATCATTATTACAGGTTGTACAAAAGTTCCTGAAAGCTGAACAATAGCAATGAGCATTCCCATAGTTAAGTTACCTTTTATAACTAAATATGATGATAAAAATATGGCTACAAATTGTGTTCCCATACCTAACATTTGAGATAAGGATTCATTTATAACAA
Organism: Clostridium sp. UBA4108; assembly: GCA_002381695.1. GTDB lineage: Bacteria > Bacillota > Clostridia > Clostridiales > Clostridiaceae > Clostridium_J. The sequence continues at coordinate 28,491 of DFXM01000036.1, forward strand.
ATAACTTATCAGTTTGAAATTTTGCATCTGCTAAATTATTATTTTCTTTTTGAAATTCTTCAGTTATAGCTCCCTTTAAATTATATGATCTAATAACATCATAGCCCAAAAACATATCCTTAATTTTAGAGGTAAAAAAGGCTAATCTATTTGAAAGCTCTAACTGCTTACTTTCTAAGCCCTTACCAAAAATACTTGGCACTATAAAAATTAATAACATGCTTATAAATAAACCCAATGTAACCAATGGACTTAAGTATAGTAAAACAATAACTGTTACTATGAATATGACACTATATTGAAAAACTAAAAGCAATGGCACAATATAATTCTCCTCCACAAGCTTCATATCATTTGTAAGCACAGAAATATAATCTGCCGTATTTATAGCTGTGAAATCCTTGTAATTACTTCTCAGTATTCCTGAAAATACCTTACTTTTTAACATCTTTAGTAAATTTCTAATAAACATTTTACTTAGAATATCATAGATGAAATATAAAAATCCCATTAGAATACCATACCCAATTGAGTAGATTAGTATTTTTTTAAATCCATCTATATTTCCGCTAGTAACATAGTCAATAGTAGTTTGAATAAATAGTGATAGTACTACCATGGATATTGATGATATTACACTAAATATAACTGTTAATAATAATAGTAGTTTATTTTTCTTAATGCACTCTTTCATGATAATTCTCCTAAACTATATTAATTTAATCAAATGAATATCTAACATATTAGATATTCATTTGATTTTCTATGCCATAATAATATAGTATATTTAGATACATGTCAAATAAATTATATATATATCTAATTTAAGTCCCCAAAAAAATCTCTCAGATATACTGAGAGACTCTATTTATAATAACGTGTTACTAAGTTCATCTATGAAATTTTTTAATCCAGATTCATTTAAATGATAATACACCTTACCCTGTTTCTTTTCCACTCTTACCATGCTATATTCCAGTAAAGACCCCATATGATATGAAACCGTAGCTGGAGTTAGCTTTAAAGCCTCAGCTATTTCCAAGCTATATTTAGGGCCAGCCTTTAAAATCGATATTATCTCCAACTTACTTTTATCACCTAAAGCCTTTAATTTTAATACGAGCTCTCCCTTATTCCCCATGAAGCTAGCATGTTCTTTAGATATGAGCTCATATAATAGTCCCATAAAATATGAATTTTTAATTTCAAATAGTGAAGTCCCTAGTGATAAGGTGGGAATTAGAATACTTTTACAATCATTGTTTTTTATAATATTATTCATGACTTCACATTCATTTGAATTAACATATTTCAGAAAGCTATTCATTAGTTTATCTACTTGCTTTTCTATAGCTTTATAAGCTTCATTATAGGCAGCTTTATTATCCTCTATAATCTTAATTAAAGTTTTATAATACTTCTTAGGATCATCTAAGATAATCATTAACTTCCATTTAGTATTCTCCTTAAGGTCTAAATCCTTTAGAAACTCCATTATATTATTTAAGGTATCAATAGACTCCACAGTATTATCTTCTTCAAATACATCATTATACACATCTAAAATCATCGCCTTAAGCTGTATATCTGTCACATCATCTAATGAATTCATTAACTCTTCGTTATTAATAATAACAAAGGCAATCAGCATAAAAATTCCTATATCATCCTCTTCAAAGAAGAACATTTCATTTTCATCAATAACCTTATATTTATTAAAGGTATTTACATATTTATCAAGAATCTTAAAATTCTTCTTTACAAATAGCTCTCCATTAACCCCATTTTCATTAAGCTCTTCAATTGACATCTTAATAAATTCCTCATAGTTATGGCTCATATAAATAAGACTAACTATCTCACAAACAGGATTTAATTTATCAAGTATTTTAATATCCATATTCTTCACTCCCATGAATTAGTCGATAACAATATAGATATTATATCATAAAAGCAAAATCTATCTATTACCCTTAACATTTACATATTTCTATTTTTTATAAAATTTAATATTTCATTTTGTTTTTTTACTGCTCTTCTTTGATGCCAATAAAAAACCCCTGAACCAACTATGTAAAAGTTGGTAAAACTAATAAAAACATCCCTATAACCATCAGGATGAATAGGTTCAAAAAAGCTTAGTGTCTTAACACTCAACAAAACTAATCCCATTGCTATAGTATATTGCAATATAATCATTACAAGGGTAGATATTTTTTCAAATAAAGGATATAAGGATAAAGTAATAATAGCAATAAGTGTCCATAGAAAAGCTGAGGCAATATTAAAATAATCTTTACTTAACTCTCCTCTTATTATTGTTTCAATGACAACAATTCCTATAGTAACAAAAGTGTATGCTACGCAAAATTCAATAAAAAACTTTTTTAATTTTTCTATTTTCATTTACAATCAATCTCCCATCATCAATTGTTTTTTTATTCTTTGAAGCCCCTCTTCAAAGCTTTTTTTATAATGTCTACTTACCAGCAATGCTTCTCCATTTTCTAAATGTGCCTTAATCCTCATATTGATTTCACTTGTCATATGATTAATTCTATAGATATTTATAATCACTGACTTTGATATACGTACAAAACCATAATCTTTTAATTGTTCCTCAATTTCTAATAGAGTATATGGCACCTTATATACCGCTTCTTTTAAATAGGCGAAGCTTAGTTTATCTACTGTATCAAAGTAGTAAATTTCATTTATATCTAATACATATTTCTCTCCTTCTAAAACACCTGGAATATGTATACATTGATGATCAATAGCTCCTACTATCGCTTGTACAGTATGATTCATTTCTCTATAATAAACTTCAACCCTATCCTCTGATAAATCCTTCTGATTATGCATGATAAGTTTCATAAATTCTCCTCAAATCCTAGCTAATATATTCTATATATTTACATTATAATATAAAAACTAAAATTATAAAAAGATAAGTTGCCCAAACACTTTTTTTATTAAGTGTAAAAATCCCTCCTGCAATAAAAGCAAATCCTGTAATCCATAGCCCTGCCACAATACCTTTTGTTAAATGTCCAAGGCCCCAAGTAAGCATGAGTCCTACGCCACCATAAGGTATCATTCTTTCACCAAACCATTTTTCACCTGCTCGTTGCATAAAAGCTAACAGCATTACAACTAGTCCTACTTCTGCTATATAGTAAATATTTTGAGTAATAGATACAATAAGTGCATTATCACCATATCTTTCTATAAATCTGGTATACTCATGAATAATTTGCAATGCACCAAGAGGTTTATCTACCATTCCTTCGAAAAAGGTCATCATAATGCCTCCTATGAAAGCTATTGCAAGATAAAGCCAAGTCTTAGAATTAAAAGTTAAGTTAAGTAATTCCTCCATGACACCTTTTCTCTTTATCCACACTACCATGATCATTATCAATGCTATCCACAATAAAGCCACCTCTATAGAATGGAAGGCTTTTACGTACCAAAATTCCATTATTGACTTATTCCTAAAAATAAGCCAATCTATGCCCATAGCAAACATATCAAACATTAAACCACCAAAGCATAATAATCCTAAACAGAAATAATCCCTTCCTGATAGTTCTTTACTTCCTTTATCTTTTCCTCTCATATCCAATACTCCTTTTTTGTTTCCTTATTAATTGCATTATACTCTTGGAATATGCACTATGTCAGGAAAGTTACCTTTAGTTACACTTTAAGTATCCTATGTTACAAATAATCTATATATATAAGTTGTAATAAAGATAATTCATATTATAAGTATGTTTAATAAATTGTTGAAATTGAGCTTCATATTATTACTGCGAATGCCATTTGCAGAAGGCTTAGATTTACTTAAGCTCTANNTTGAATAGAGCTTTAGTAAATCAGGGTTTCGAACGGTTGAGCAGGGATAATATGAAGCTCATATCAATTAATTTATAATGTAGAAACTTTATTACAACTTATATATAATCTATTTCATTTCATAGCTATTACCTCCATATAAAGTTTTTCTAGTAACCTTATTTATTTCTCCACATAAAAAATGCCTAGATAAAATCTAAGCATTTTAAATTATTCTCTTATTTAACACAAATTTGTTACTTGAAAAATATATTCAATTTTCCTTCTTCATATTTCGCACTTCTTATTTCTTTAGCTTGTAGCTTCTTTGGCAATATAATTGATCTTCTTTCATTCTTTATAGCTATAATTATTTCGTCTCCTCTTTGTGAAAGATTTAATTGATTTTTATCTACAAAAGGCATGCTTATACTAAATATATAGTTATTTCCATCCTTTTTTAATTCAAAGATTTTTTCTGTGAAGAGAACTTCTTCTGGGTTAATATCTTCATATATTATATTCCCAACTTCTTTTAAGGTCTTATACTCTCTTAATTCATCACTCATCAAGGATAGTTTTAAAATTGGAATACCTTTAAAGCTTTCAGCTATTTCTTCTATTGCTTCTTTTTGAACAGTATCCCACTTTTCAAAGTAACCTTCCATGGATTCCTGCGGAAAAATTTTATTTATAATAACTGCATCCACATTATAATCAAAGAGATGAAGATAAGAGAAGCTTCTTTTTGCTTCTTTTATTACTATCCTTTCTGGAGTTGTAACTATTCTTAAGCTCACCTTTTCTTTATCTAACATCAACTTATGGAGCTCATCGACCTTTTCATACAGCTTTTCAATTTCATCAAAGGTATCATCTGTAGGCATAGGAATTTTTATTGTTGCTTCAACTATAGGCTTCGCAATTTTAGCTCCCTTTTTCTTGATTGGAAATATTTTTTCCATCCACCATTTAAAAGTATCCGGGAATTTCAATAATGACATTGTTTCACCTGTTGGCGCACAATCTACTATTAAAACCTCATATTTTCCTTCATCATGTATCTCCTTTATCTTTATCAGGGATAATAACTCTTCAAAACCTGGAAACACTAATAATTCTTCACTCTCAATATTCTCTTTAGCCTTAGCTAAGAGTATCTCTTTGAAATATCCTTTTAAATTTCCCCAAGTTTTTTCATTTTCAAACACTGTATCTATTTCCATTCCATAAAGATTATCAGCTATATTTACTGGTTCATTTCCTAATTTCATATTGAAGGAATCACTTAAGCTATGAGCTTGATCCGTGCTCATAATTAGTACTTTTTTCCCACAATCTGCTATTTTGCAAGCAGTAGCTGCAGCAACGCTTGTTTTACCCACTCCACCTTTACCTGTGTATAATATAATCCTCACATTTATCTCTCCCTTCCTATTGAAAATCCACTCCTACTTTTTTAACTTTTTTACTACAGCTCTCTCTTTTTTCTAAGGTCTCATCTTTTAATAGTTCTAATGCCAAATCCTTTAATAAACTTATTGCTTCTCCTTCCATATGGCCCACTTTGCTTTTTAACCCCTCTGGCATTAATTCCTTCATTGCCTCATATTCCAATTTTTTTGCCTTTATCATTTTTTTCATAAATTCTTTATTCATAAAATCATCTCCTACTGAAAAATAATTTTTAATTTTTCATCTTGCAGTTTTGCTGATGTTATAGAATATTTTCTTATTACATCTGGCAATGGTATATTTCTTTTAAAGTTTCCTATTTTAATTATTACTTCTCTATCTGATTGATATAATTCAAAATCGGTCTTATTTGCAAAAGGTATATATACCTCTAGAGAATATCCATTTTCTAGCTTTACGAAAGCTTCATTTAGTGTATTTTTTAACACTTTAAATATATCCTTATTTTGTAATGAATCTTCCATAACTCTATTTAAGCCTTCTATTCCATTTATGTCTCTTTCATACCATTTGATTTTAAATGTTGGTATATCTATAAACACCGTCTTTAATTCTTCTAAATAGGATTCTTGAACCTTCTTCCACAGAGTAAAAAAATTATTGTCTACTTCCTCTGGAATTATTCTATTTATATATAATCCATCTACATTAAAATTATATAGATTTAAATACATATAGCTTCTTTTTGTCTCTTCCACTACCATTTTTTCTGGTATGGTCACAAGCCTTATACTACATACTTCTCTATTCTTTAATAGTTCCTGCAAACTTATAAGGTTTATATATAATTTCTCTATATCATTCATAGCTTTTTTATCTGGCATATCTATTTTAAATGCTACCTTGGATATTGGCCTTAAAACCTTCAGTGCAACCTTACCCATAGGAAAGAGCTTTTCCATATACCAAGAAAACAGTTCTGGAAACTTTAGTAAAGACAAGGTTTCTCCTGTAGGTGCACAGTCGACTATTATTAAATCATATATATCTCTTTCATATAATTCTTTAATTTTTATCAGTGAAAACAACTCTTCTATACCTGGAAATACAACTATATCCTCTAAAGAATCACTACCTTCCCCTTCAGTAACAGGCATCATGTTTTTAAAAGCATTTGAAATATTGTTATAATGCCTATCCATTTCATAATTAGGATCTATTTCCAGTGCATCAAGATTATCAATGATTTTCACTGGTTCCTCTTTTATTTCTGTCATAAATATATCGCTTAGATTATGGGCCATATCTGTACTAACTATAAGGGTTTTTAAATTTGCGTTTGCTGCTTTTACTCCATGGGCTGCCGCCGTACTTGTCTTTCCTACTCCACCTTTACCTGTAAATATAATTATTCTCCCCATAATAACCCTCCTTTTGTTCGATATAAGAATAGTTCCTTTATCGAAGTATTTTCTTTTAAAAAATAACTTAGAAATCTAAGTTATTCTATTATTATTTTTCTTACTCTTTTTTCTTTTTGCTCTTCCTTACTTGTTTTGGTTTTATCAGACTTTAATATAGAAATTACTTTACCTGCGATAATCATAATTGATCTTTTTTCTTCCTCTGTTAAAGATTTATAAATCTCTTTAACGTAATATATAATTTCCTTCTTTTCTTCATTAAATGATTCTTTACCTTTTGGGGTTAAAGAAATATTTACCACTCTTTTATCTTTTAAATCTCTTTTTCTTTCAACTATTTGCTTTTTTTCTAATCTATTAATTACGCCTGTAACTGTATTTAAAGGAGCGTTAATATAATCAGCAACTTCACTCATATTTACATTTTCTTTTCTATAGATAAATACTATGGCAAGTAATTCATTCTTTGAATAATCCAATGAAATACTACTCCATTTATCTGGGAAAAATAAAAATTTTATTTCATCTAGATAGTCATAAAATAATGTTTCAAAAAACACATCTTCTTTTTCACTCATATTTACTCTCCTTCAAATAGTTCTTTTCTCGAAGTATATTTTTATTCTATGCTAGAAGTATTTATTTGTCAACAGTTTTTATATAGTATCGATAATTAACTACATATTATTACTCACAAACCGTTT
>DFXM01000036.1:35908-54594 GCA_002381695.1 Clostridium sp. UBA4108
TAGTTCTAATATCAACAAACATTTAAAACAAAGCCAAAATAAAAAAGTGGTTTGTCTCAAAATAAAATTGAACCTATGACCTAGACTCTTTTTTAAGATGTCCGGTCTATAGGTTCCATTTTATCTTGAAATACCTAATAATCTTCTTATTAAGTATCAGTTACACCATAGTGTTTAATCCACCAAACCTTTTTTGCGCCAGTTACCTTTTTTGAAGAAAACTGTAGTTATAATTGCTCCAAGTGTCCAAGAAACCAGTAAAGAAATAAAGGTGGATTCAGGTCTTCCTGTAGGATAAGCCTCACTACGTGTCAAATAGGCAATACTATAAGCTACAGGTACACGGAGAATCACCGTAGTAATTAGTGAAATCCACATAGGTGTCATGGTATCACCTGCACCACGCATTACACCTGATAGACTCTGTGTCACTGCCATTGCAATATAGCCCACTGCAAGAATACGCATCATATGCATACTTAAATCAACTAGTTCCGCCGTATCAGTGAAAACCCCCATAAGATATCTTCCGAAAATCAAAATCAAAATCGTTATTACAGTGGAAACCCCCACCGCAATCATAGTACCATCTTTAGTTCCTTTTTCCACTCTGTCCATTTTTTTCGCCCCTATGTTCTGCCCCGCATAGGTTGTCATTGCATTTCCAAATGTGAAGTTTGGCATCATAGCAAATCCATCTACACGCATAACAATCACATTACAGGCTATGACCATTTCTCCAAAGCTATTGGTCAGAGATTGTACAACAATCATTGCAAGGGAAAATATCGCCTGTGTCAAACCTGATGGCAATCCGAGTTTTATTAGCTTAAAAGAATATTCCTTAGTTGGTTTCAACATTTTCAGATTAAAATCAAAGGTATTTTTCATTTTTGCTAATTTAATAATACACAGAACTGCTGATATTCCCTGTGCGATGATTGTTGCCAGTGCAACACCTGCGACACCCATGTCCATTCCTGCCACAAACCAAATATCAAGCCCTACATTCAGAACCGTAGAAATAAGTAAAAATACAAGTGCTGATATGGAATCACCAAGCCCCCGCAGAACACCAGCCAAAATATTATAATAAGCAAAACCCGATATCCCAACGAAATAAATAATAAGATAGTCTGCACACCAATCAATGATAGAATCTGGTGTATTGAGAAAAGAAAGTAGTGGACGGGTGACAATAGGACCAATAACCATAATTACTACTGATGCAATAGCAGTAAGAGTTACACACACACCAATAGTATGAGAAAGTCTTTCACGGTCCTTGGCTCCAAAGTACTGAGCCACCATGATACCTGCACCTGTGGAAATTCCCACAAAGAGTACAAGCAAAAGGTTTAATATGGGAGATGCACTACCAACCGCAGCAAGCGCGTTATCACCGACATATCTACCCACAATAATCGAGTCCGCAGTGTTGTAAAACTGTTGAGCGATATTACCAATCAACATTGGGATCGCAAATTCAGTAATTCGTTTCCAAGGTGTACCCTCGGTCATATCTTTTGGAGCAAACAATTCCTTAAATTTTGCCATATCTCCACCTCCTAAATAAATTTAGCACGTCATAATAATTTTCATATAAATATCTCATATTTGAGTTATTTGTCCTTAATTTAGAGCTAATCATAAATGACTAGCTCTAAAACAATTAAATTATTTATTAATACCCTTTTTACATTTAAAATTTGTTAGGATTAATATTTTTTATGTTCTTACACACTTTATTTAAGATATACTGAAGGAATTTTTGTTCCTCCTTGGTAATCTCTTTTGTAATTATATTTTCACAATTTCGCAAAGATTCAAAAATATACTTTTGAACCTCATTGCCTTTTTCAGTCATAACTATCCATTTAACACGTCCATCATCGGTGCTATTATTCCGTACAATAAAGCCATTTTTTTCAAGATTTCTCATAATACTTGTTATAGTGGAACTTGTGTGAGATAAAAACACTTCCAAGTCTTTTTGAGAGATATCTTTATCCTTATTAAAATATAAAAATGTGAGAATTCTTGCCTGTTTACTGGTAATACCATATTGCTCTAGCTTTGTATTTTGGTATTTATCCAACTGATGTGCAATAAAATCAAACATTATTCCATTTTGCTCTCTAAAGGATTGCAAGTAAATCTCTTTTTCTTCCATATATTCACCTTTTTACAATTACCTCGAACTCAAACTAAATTTAGTTTATATTAATTATTATAGTTTGTCAATTTTTGTTTCAATTTTATAGAAGTTTACATAAAAGAGGTGAACATTCTAATTATTAGAGATTTCACAAAAAAGTCTACATTATTTATAGTACTATTCTCCTATTATAATCCTAAACATAGAAAAAGAGGTAAACTGTATCCCTTCATTGTGGAGGCGATTCGCATCAATAATACCTACTATTAAATTTTACCCATATTTCTACATAAATTCCCTCTCTATGTGGCATATCAAGGATGAAATCCTTGATTTCTATTATTACAAATTATAAGTTTTTGATATAATAAATTTATTATACTTAGGAGGTACAACATGAAATCAGCACAATATTACATAGAAAAATTAAGCATGACACCACATGTAGAAGGGGGATACTTCAAAGAATCGGTATTATCAGAAGACTTCTTTAGAGAGGATAAAAAACTATTTAGTAGCATATATTTCTTACTTGAAACTGGAGAGGTGTCTCATTTTCACAGATTAACTTCTGACGAGATGTGGTATTACCACGATGGGCAAGCTCTGACTATATATATGATAACACCAGAGGGTGAGCTTATAACTAAACAATTAGGGTTAGATGTAGAAAAAGGAGAAGTTCCACAAGTTTTAGTTCCTAAAGGATATATATTTGGTTCTTCTATGAACAATGATGGATTTGCTTTAGTTGGATGTATGGTAGCCCCTGCCTTTACCTTTGATGATTTTGAGTTATTTGAGAGAGAGAAACTTTTGAATATGTATCCAAATCTAGAAGATATAATAAGGAAGTTAACTAGATAAAAACTATACTTCATAAATTAAAAGGACTTGCAAACTAAACTAATTTGCTAAGTCCTTTTCTTACATATTCTTCAAAGCATCAATAACTAAAACATCTGCTGGAATCCACTTTCGATTATCTAATTCATCAAAGGTAATCCACTTAGCATCATTATGAGCATTTAGGTTTAATTTTCCACCAGAAATTTGGCAAATGAAGCAATGCATAGTAAGATGAAATTTTGTATAATCATAATCTATTGTTGTTAAAAAATCTGATATATTTATATCTAATTCTAATTCTTCCTTTATCTCACGAATAAGTGCTTCTTCTTTGGTTTCACCAATCTCTATTTTCCCTCCTGGAAATTCCCACATATCAACAAAGTCACCATATCCTCTACGTGTAATAAATATTCTATCATCATGTTTTATTATTGCCGCTACTACTTCTATTGTCTTCATATGTTCCCCCTCTTTTACTCCTCTTTTTTTGTTTAATTTATATATAACTAATACATTACCACTTTTATCTATGTTAAGCTATATTTTTCATCATAGGCAATGTGATTTATCACTAAAATCTAATCGTTTATGATGCTTTAAAAAATATTGAAGAAGTCTCACCATTTTTTAAAATAACAGTGGATAATATTTGAGAAGTGAGATCGGTATCTTTTAAAATTGAAACTAAAATAAATAATAGAAGCTTTCTATGATAAAATAAAATTATCATAGAAAGCCATTTACAGAAAAACTTTCACATTCTCTATTTATTGTTTCCTAATAACCATGTAAATGGTGATATTACACTAATTCTAGTTATTATTTCTGGAACATTCTCAAATATATCTAATTCTGATTCGTTATAAAATAATATTTTATTTTAATAAATATTCTAATGCCTCAATACTAACTACTGGTCTTAAGAGTTGCATTTTTTTCACTTCTTCATATTCAACACCTGCAATGCCATTTTGAAGTAATGATACACCATACCCCATTTCTTTTGCCCCATTATAAGAAAATAATACACAATACTCTGCTGCAAATCCACTTATGACAACAAATTCGACTCCAAGTTCTTGAAGCTTATCATGAAGCTTTGTCTTAAAAAAAGCATTATTATACTCTTTATGTATAACAATATCATTTGTACTAGCAATAATAGAATCAACGAATTCAAACTTCTCAGAACCAGGACCTTCTCCCACTTCTATATCCAACACTCTAACAACAGGCAATTCTCTTTCCCTAAACATGTGCGCTGTTTCATTTATATACTCTACTGCCTCATCAAATTCTCTTTGACATTTACAAAAGTCGTAACATCCCTTTTGCATATCAATTATTAGAAAAGCTGCTTTCATTCTTATACACCCCTTTAACTTTTTATACCATAACTATGAAAGGATATTTTCAATTTATATTAACACTTAACAATATATATACCGTTTAATTGACGTGATATATTAAAATTATAACACTAGTTCGAATAGTCTAGTGTCATAATTTTTAGAAAAATAATATTATATATATCTAATCATCTATTTGCCCTAAAATCCCATTGAGCCATAAGTTAACTAAATTTATAGCTCCACGAAACCCGATAAATGGAGATTCATAAGGATTTAATCTCCATTTTATATCAGGATTAGATATTTGAAGCTCTATATTTCGTTTTGACCATTTCAAAGCTTCTCCGCTTGCCATTAGAAGTCCCTTTTTCTGCGATGCTATAGCCTGTATCCATTCAGTTTCCGAAAAATAAGGAATTTCTTCACTTGTCATACTTGGACAGTCGCACCAACAAACTCCTCTAATTAAGGATAATTCTTTTTCTGCATAAGAAAGAATACCTTTTACCACATCTGCATGACCTCCTAATGAAATTCTTGCTTCATCAGAATGTCCTCGTATTATATGTTTAAAGATATGAATTGCGGGTGAAATTTGACTCATGATTTTTTCTTTCTCTAATTTCATAAAGCTATTATCTGGAGTTAATCCGGAAATTTCCGCTATCTTATCTATCCATCCAAGAGTTCCCTGAATTCCGTAAGGTCTAGCCAATAAATACGGTGTTCCGAATCGCTTCTTCAATTGTTTTGCAGCAGACTCGCCCTCTCGTCGTATTACTAAATTAATATGTGCACCACCCATGTTCTCAATTTGCTCCACAGACGTATCAGAGGTCATAACACAAAGTTTCTTCATACCAAAGGCACCCTCCACTATGCGGATAAGTTCTTCTGCATCAGCATAAAAGCGAAATAAATCAGCACAAGAACCAATTATATTAAATGTAGGCTCTTGTGTTTTTTCTATATCCTTTGGTAATGTTTTCGTAAGAAGCAAAAGTGCTTCCTGAACACCGCGGGGTCCACCTGTGTCAAAACCTCCATATCCAAATGGAAGTAAAGGAACATCAGGATATTCCGGTTGTAATTCTTCACATATAGCCACTAGGTCGGTTCCAATAACCGTTGGAACTGAAGATGGTAGCAAAAAAATAATTTTAGGCTTATCTCTTTCTACAATTTGAGCAATAGCACGATTAAGTCTGTTAGTATCTCCTAATGAAATATCTGTTTCATCAATGTGAGTAGAATATAGTTTGCACCCTTCAGATATCCCAGCTTGATTTAAAAACATTCTCCCATACTGCATGTGTCCCATACATCCGTATTCAATCAAAGCGGCATCACGAATTGAAGCGAGAGTCCATAATGTTCCCATTCTACCTGACATTGGCGGTTTGAATCTATGAATTCCCATGGCTATTCCTCCTTATTTCCTGCATAGTTACTTTTTCATACGCCTTTATCATCCTAGTTAATAAAACTACTGTTCTTTCATAACCCATTTGTCCATACAAATCCTCCAAGTATGAGACGCAAGGAATTAAGGCTGACTCTTTTAAAAGTTTTCCTAAAGAAAATTCTGCCTTAATACGCTCCAAGAGGTCTATGTCCGCATTATCATTTACCATATGACAAATCATAGGATCATAACCTTGCTTTTTAATAGCTTTTGCCCATTTTCTATCATCGGGATAAAATTCATCCATATGTAAAAGCATAGGTTTCATTTCAAATTTAGTCATATATGAGACAAGGGGCAAAGGCATCATGGCACCGATGTGAGTCAAAATATAACTTTTTCCTTTAAACACATCTTCTACCTGATTCTGCAATGCAATAGCTTTTTTTCTTGATTCGTCAAATTCATGGTTAAACCTGATTTTCAATAATTTTTCCACAGCTTCATAGAGACTATCAATTTCAAATACATCATAAGTTTCATGAAGACTTATAAATGGAACTTGAAACTTCTCCCACATCATTTCAGCCAAAGGATTCATGAAAGGTGAAAGCACAATATTAAGCGCTGCATCCGGTGAAACAATAAAATCCTCAACCTCAGATTTTGGAGCCAGCATTCTAAGGTAAAATCCTCTCTTCTCCAATGCTGTTAATAATTCAGGCATAGGAACATGCTCTTCTCTCGGACTACGGCCAAGAATATTTATTGTATCAGCATTTGTTTTTCCCCTCTTCATTAAGCCTTCAAATGCTACTAAAGTTTTCCAATAACCTGAAGGATAACTATTACATTTAAAATGTGCCATTAATACAAATGTCAATAGAGCTGAAACTTCAGGTTGTAGCTCGTGTACAATAGCCTCTATGTCTTCTCCAATCACCTCCGGAACACAAGTTAAAATTATCATAATAGCCTTTGCACCGGACTTATCCATTTCTCTGATAGCTTCAATCAACCCTTTACGACATCCAAATACAACCTCGTTTGAATCTAAAATATACATCCAATGTAGCGCATCTTCTTGGCTTTTACTATGGGAAATAACATTACGACTATAGGTTCCACATTCCGGTGTGCCTACAACCAATGTAGACATTCCCTTAACTTTTGAACTAAGTGCCAATGCCGTATGCATGGGACAGTGATTCCCCGGAAAAGCTGCGGTCGTCAGAAACTTTACACCGGCATTTGTCTTAACTGAAGATAAGGATTTTAGATGTTTTAATTCCTTCATTATCACTTTCCTCCCTCCAATAGAATCTTTGCTAAATTACGGTATTGCTTTGTCATCTCACATTCAGGAAAGGCTTCAACTACAGTTTTTCCTAAAGCTTCAGCCTTCTGTATATAAGGATCTCTTGCCATGCAATGAATTATTGGAGTTTCAATTTCCTCTGCAACTTTTCTAACTAATTCTTGTTCATTTTCAATTTTTTTAGAGTTTAGTATCAATCCTCGTAGAGATGCATATCCACGCTTACCAAAACTTTTAACCGCATGTGCTATATTTGTAGCTGCGTAAAGTGACATCATTTCCCCTGAGGTCACTATGCACACCTCGTCAGCATATCCTCCTCTAATTGGCATAGCAAAACCACCGCATACCACATCACCCAATACATCATAGAGGATAACATCTGGTTGATACACTTCATATGCATCTAATTCTTCCAGTTTTTCAAAAGCGGTGATTATTCCTCGACCGGCGCAGCCTACCCCTGGAACCGGTCCTCCTGATTCTACGCACAAAACCCCAGTACTACTTTTAAATACAAGGTCATCTAACTGGATATCCCCCTCCTCTCTCAAAGTATCCAATACTGTGGGAATATTTTTACCGCCAGTTAGATTACGAGTGGAGTCCGCCTTAGGATCACATCCAATCTGCATTACTGTCAGCCCCATTTCTGCCATGGCTGCAGCTACATTGGACACTGTAGTGGACTTACCAATACCTCCCTTTCCATAAATGGCAAGTTTCTTCATATAATCATCTCCTTTTAATATTATTTCTACTACTTAATCAGTTCATAGGAAATACATGTGGGACGACCTGTTTTAGCTCCCCACACAATCTCTGCATCAATGTGAAAGGTATCCTTTAAGACCTTTGTGGTCATAATCTCTTTTGGAGTTCCATGACTTATAATATCTCCACTGCGTATTGCTATCATATAGTCGGCAAAACGTGCCGCTAAATTCAGATCATGGAGCACCATGACGATTGTACAACTTTGTTCCCGATTCAGGTTGTATAAAAGCTCCAACACCTCTAACTGATATGCCATATCCAAATAGGTAGTAGGCTCATCTAGCAATATCAGATCAGT
This sequence comes from Clostridium sp. UBA4108, assembly GCA_002381695.1. Classification (GTDB taxonomy): domain Bacteria; phylum Bacillota; class Clostridia; order Clostridiales; family Clostridiaceae; genus Clostridium_J. The sequence goes on from DFXM01000036.1 coordinate 44,069, forward strand.
CTGCTGGGCCAGTGCCATTGCAATCCATACTCTCTGACGCTGTCCCCCAGAAAGGTTGTCCACCATTGTGGTCTCAAATTCAGTTAGCTTGGTAATCTTTAATGCCCATGCAATTATTTTCTTATCCTCAGGGGACAGTTTACCAACCCCCCTCTGATGTGGAAATCGGCCGTAGGATACAATCTCACCAACGGTAAGCCCCCCTTGAGCTTGAGGAGATTGAGGCAATATGGCCATCTTTTGTGCCACATCCTTAGTGGAAAGACTTCTAATGTCATCACCATTTAAGTACACCATGCCTTCTTTAGGCTTTATAATACGTCCTACAGTCTTCAGTACAGTTGATTTTCCACAACCGTTTGGTCCAATTATGGTAGTTATCTTACCTTTCGGTATATTCATATTCAAATCATCCACTATGAGTTTTTCATCATAAGCTATGGCTAAGCTTTTTGTTGCAATACTATTCATAAGTTCTTACTCCTTATATTAAATACATAGTTTGTTAATAGTAAATCTATTAACTATACCTTTATCTACTGTTGAAATTTAAATTTTTACAAGCTTTGTTTACTACAGGTAAATTTAATACCATTAAAATATTTTTAATTTTACATGGTTTTCCATTAATTACACTATCTTTATCTCTTACTATTAGAAAGAAGATAAAGAAAATATGGTGCTCCGATAATAGCTACTACAATTCCTGTTGGAATCTCAGAAGGTTGAATAATAACACGTCCAATAGTATCTGCAATAGATACTAATACAGCACCAACCAGTGTACTAGTCAATAGAAGTACACGGTGACGTGGTCCAACAAGTCGTCTTGACAAATGGGGTGCTATGATACCCACAAAACTAATACTTCCGCTAACCGCTACACATGAAGCTGCAAGAGCCACGGCTGCAGCAAGCAGTCTACGACGCTCTTTTTCTACTGAAGCACCAAGACTATAGGATATATCATCGCTAAGATTCAGTATATCCATAACAGAAGCTTTTGTTAGTATATAAGGAATCAATACCAATAACCAAGGCAGTAATGTTAGCACAAATTTCCAGTTCGAACCCCAAATACTTCCCGCTTGCCAAGCAACAACAAAGTTATACTGTGTATCATCCAGCTTCACCACCAGTAAGGTTGTTAATGCCGAAACTCCTGCCTGTACTGCCACACCTGTCAAAATAAGTCGCATAGTTGAAACGCCCTCATTTGGCTTGTAAGAAAAAAGATAGACTATAATTGCCGTACCACCCGCTCCTATTAACGCTAAAAAAGGCAGTGTAAACACAGATAAGAAAGATTCTGCACTAAAAATCAGTACATATAAAATCACCATTAAACTGGCGCCCGCATTAATTCCCAAAAGTCCGGGATCAGCTAGAGGGTTTTTAGATACACTTTGTATTATGCATCCTGATAGAGCAAGGCCCCCTCCCACCAACATTGACACAATTATACGAGGTAGCCTAAAATCAAATAGAATCAACTTTTCTTTCTCAGTACCTTCCCCAAATAAAGTCCTTAAAACATCAAGTGGAGACATTCTAATATATCCTGCATCCATACTGACAATTAAAGAAATTACTAGTAATACAACACATCCGATTATAATTGATGTATTACGAATAGCTACCTTACGTTTATATGCTTCAATTATTTGTTGTTGTTCTTTCATTACATTGCACTCCTTTGCTTGCGAGCCAAGTTTAGGAATAGTGGCACACCGATGAGAGAAATTACAGCTCCTATGGGTGTTTCAAAAGGAGGGTTTAAAGCTCTCGCTCCTAGGTCAGCCAATACAACCAGCAAAGCTCCCAATACTGCTGTAGATGGAATAATTAATCTATAGTCCATCCCAACAAAAAAACGTGCAATATGAGGAACAATCAGTCCCACAAATCCAACTGCACCTACCACTGACACAGAGGCTCCTACCAATATAAGAACTATAATCGAAGAGAGTGCATTTACCACCCTTATATTTGTTCCCAATCCCTTTGCAACATCTTGACCTAAACTTAAGATAGAAATGGAAGGTGATAGTGCAACCGCTCCTATCAATCCTACTATTATCCAAGGTAACATTATCCTAACTTGTTCCCAATTGGAACCAGCAACACCACCAACTGTCCAAAACATGATGCTTTGGGCCACATTAAAATAAAGGGCAATTCCCTGACTGAGGGCTACCAACAGTGTACTGACAGCTGCACCTGCTAATACAAGACGAATAGGCGTTTGTTCACCTCTTCCCATAGAAGCAATTCCATTAACTAATCCAGCTCCAAAAGCTGCTCCTAAAAAAGAAAATAAGATAATCTGCGTATATCTCATTCCAGGAAAGAAGGCAAAGCAGATGGAAAGAGCAAAGGCCGCCCCTGCATTAAGCCCCAGCAAACCTGAATCAGCCAGAGGATTTCCTGTAGTTCCTTGCATAATGGCTCCTGCAACAGCAAGAGATGCACCAACTAAAGCACTTGCTATAACACGAGGAATACGGAGATTGACTATAACAAGATGATTCATCTCTTCTCCATTAAAATGAACTAAAGCATCCCACAGGGAAAATAATGGAATATTAGCTGTTCCCTTAGTTATAGAAAAGACCATAATAAAAGCAAGTAGTCCTGATCCCCCCAATACAATCAACCACATTTTCCATATATTATTTTTTTTTACCTGTACCCCGCTTACCTTTTTCATTGGCTTCTTCATCTAATTACTACCTCCTTATTACCGTAAACTATTATTATGTCAAACCAATGGGCGATTTCCATTTAGATTGAATATAGTTTGCCATGAAAAGTTATTTTGATATGGATTTTGTTAAATTCTTAGCTGCAATCTGTAATGCCAGTGAACTTTCACTATTTAGAGAATCATCGAAAAATAAAATATTATTGTTCTTTACTGCATTAAGTGATTGCCATACAGGAGAAGATTTTTGTTTTTCGATTGTGGAATTAACAATCTGTGGAAAATGTCTAAATATAATATAATCTGGATCCATCTGGGATAAGGCTTCTAACGAAATAATCTCACTATTCTCAGGATATCCATTCGGTATTGACAAATTAAAGCCATTGTTTTCGTTGTAATAAATAGTATTACTTGAACCAAAAGCAACAAAATTTCCTTTTCCATCAACCCGAAGTAAAGCAACTGTTTCGTCTTTATGATTTTCTAAAATCTCTCTGGTTGTTTTGATTTCCTTCTCAGTTTCATTTATAATTTTAGCGGCTAAATCCTCTTTTCCAACAAGTTCTGCACATTGCATTGTTTTATTTTGCCAAGAATCTTTAAAATCTATCTGTACTACAGGAGCTATTTTAACCAAATTATCATAAATCTTATCTACATGACCTTTAAATGTCACAATTACATCTGGCTTTGAATTAAGAATCGCCTCTAAATTCAAATCTCTAGCACTACCTAAATCCATAACATTAGCAGTACCTGCATATGGCTTAAGGGTTTCAAATTCATCTAAAGCCTTCATTGCGTCACCAACTGTTGCTCCAGCAGAAGCAGTCGGTGGTGCTTCCAAAGCAAAAAAATAATCCAAGAACGCCGCATGAAGAATTGCTACCTTCTCAGGTTTTTTATCAAACTTAATCTCTTTTCCTGTTGCATCTTTTATAGTCCTCGGCCACTCTGACTTTTTATTATCTTCTATTTGTTTCGTGGAGATATTATCTGATTTGCTTGCACTATCCTCATTATGGGTTCTGCTGCAACCAGATAGCATACCTATAATTAATATAAGTGAGACAAATACTCCCATAAACTTTTTCATTTTTATTCCTCCTACATAATAATTTGAATAATATATAATCGCGATCATATTGACTAAGTTAGCCATGACTAACTTAACTATGACTAATATAACAAATAAACAATCATATGAAAATGTATGATTACTGAATTCATAATGCATTATTCCTGAATTTCTTCTAAACAGCAAATTCAATAATGAAATAGTAAATGCACTTTAAAAGCTGTAAAAAATAATTTAAATAAAAAAAGCTCTTAAATTCTTAAAAATAAGAATCCAAAAACTTGCTTTTATGTATTTATGTATGAAAGTAATATAACATAATTTAATTCTAGCAAAATGGAAAACAGACTAAAAGTATCACCCTTTATATTTGAACTTATCTCGAAACTTGCTTGGTGAAATACCAAATTGCCTTTTGAATCTCTTGCTAAAATGATATTGATCATGATATCCCACACTTTTCGCTATGGCCACTACAGGCGCATCACCTGTTACCAACAATTCCTTTGCACGATTTAGTCGGTGAATCATAAGATAATCTCCTGCCCCCATTCCTGCATATTTTGAGAACACATAGAATAATCTATTCTCATTCACTCCATGTGATTCAGCAAGAGATCGAATAGTCAGTGTGTCCATATAGTATTGGTGAATGTAATCTGATACTTGTTCAAATAATATTCGATCATCACCACTTGATTGGTTACGTGCACATATAAAAATTTCATCCAATATGCAACGAAATATGGTTTCCGTTTGGAATTTAGCAATTGCTCCAGGTTGATTTGATACTATCCATAATCGTTGCAACAACTCAACAAGCCTAGGACTTTGTCCTATAACAAGCTCAAAGTGTTCATCCTCTAGCGAAAATCCTTCTGGTTCAGGCTTACGGATACTGTAGAGAACCAAAATATAATTCCAATTTTTTTTACCAACTACCCTCTTACCCAAACTCATATTTGCGCCACCATGAATCACATTTCCAACGCCTGCTGTGTACGAAGTTCCATTAAAAATGAAATTCGCCTGCCCTCCCAATGGAAAGATAAATCCTGCAAATGGTGACGTACTTACATTCCCGAAACTCCCCGGTTCTATACTGTAATTATATACTCCTTCTACTTGAAAAGCAGTATTTGCAAAATGTCCTACAAGATCAATTAATTCGATTTCCATTTAATGCTTCTCCTTTGGCACTAAGTTTTATAACAATTCTACCACTTTGTTCGTATTCTTCAATATATAAATATTATAAATCCTGTATAATCATTTCTTTTAATTTCTTACATGAACTTAGCAAACCCATAAAAATCTTTGATTATTATTAATAGTAGATCCATCTGAAGTATCTCAAGAAAATATTAATTTGCAAAAGAATAACAGCCAGCATAGAAACTAGCTGTTATTCTAAATATAATAATACCCTCAACAACACCTTATCGAGGTTTTCATGGTGGAGGCGATGCGTATAATGTTAAACTCACAACAGATATATCTAAGTATAAGCATAATATAAGATTTTAAAGATAATCAGAAGACTAGAATGCTTATAACATATCCTAGTCTTACTATATAGATTAAATTCTATTCATCTATATTTTGCAATACCATTTATATGTATCTATTTCAAATATAATATCCATATATCTTTGTACATCTCTAAATATACTCCTTTAGGAATTAAATTGTGCAATATATGCTCAAATCTATTTATAAAATCTATGAATATAGGTTTGTTAATTTATCTATAGGAAATTTTTCTGAATCACTTAAATCTATAAAATATGGAAGTTGCCACTTTTGAGTCTTTATAGCTTGATTGCTACTTGGAGTATCCCAAATAGGATAAACTCTCATTGCCATCTTGCCTTTTTGTAAATAATTTCTCAGTATTTTCTTTTCTAAAAGTATTTTTTTAGGAAAAATAAATTGTCCGAGTTTATTATCCGTAGTACAAGTGATAACTAATAAGTCAGGTGCTGATTCATAGGAAAATGCTTGATTTTGCATATTTTCATCTTTCTCCCAAAAGGAAACAAATTGTCCAACTTTATTAGGAGTAACTTTAGACATTCTGAATCTGATTGTTCTATGGTTCAATTGGAATATGCCACCAGCATATTCTGAATTTTGTTTTTCTTCATGTAGATTCTTGATTACAAGATTATTCGGATTATATATTCTATTGTTTAGCTCAGTGATTGTATCATTAAATTTACTCATAAGAAATACTCCTAGTCTTTTTATACTACTTTAATAGTAATCAAACTATAGTTCCAAATCAATAAACAATCTTAAGTATTTTTTATTACTCATATTTCTTCTCTTTTTTATCCTTATTATACGATAATAATCATTTACTTATGATAAAGTTCATTACTTCTAATTCTATATAAATAAAACCTCCACAACACATTTCCGTATTGTGGAGGTTTTCAATGGTGGAGGCGAGGGGAATCGAACCCCTGTCCGAAAGCCATCCCAACTGAGCATCTCCGAGCGCAGTCTTTAATTTTACATTTCCTCTATAAGACGCCTAAAGACGGGCTTCTTACTTCAGTAGCTTCATAAATTCCGTTTCTAAGTCAAAGCTTTCCTAGACTCGGTTCCCCACTAATTGACGCCCTATCCTAAGTCGTGGGACTCAAAGGTAGAACGAGCTGAACTAAGCAGCTAACGCGAAATTATCTTCTGCGTTTATATTTTTCCCATAGTTTTTTAAGGCGGGCCCATGAGCTCCCTCCGCTCGCTTCCCAGGTGTCACGTACCCCCGTCGAAACCAGTACGCCCCCATGTTAGAAGTAAAACACAGTTAATTTTTAACTTTATTTAGCTTTAAATTATAAAAATTAAAGCATTAAAGTTATTTCATTATATAACACTAATTTATAATATGCAACTAGGTGTTTAATGGAACAACTGTAAATTGACTTAAGTATTTATACTTTAATCAATTCTTATATTACACTAAAACAAGGATAAATACAAGATATGCATATTTAATGAATACTTTTTTCATATATAAGGCTTCGACCACAAAAGCATTTCTATACTAAGGTTATGAAACTTCTCTATAATGACTTGCAATTAGAATTTCAAAATCAAGTCCATGTTTCAAACTCTTATTGTAAATCATGAAAGAGAAATTTTATAATTCCTTAACATAGTACCTTTTTATAGTCTAATCACATTCTACCTTATTTATCTATACTTTTCCTTCATTTCTCTGTCTATATCTCTCTTAGCTGCCTTTTCTAGCATAGCATCTCTCTTATCATAATCTTTTTTACCTTTACATACCCCAAGATTAACCTTAACCTTTCCATCCTTTAAATAAAGACTTAAAGGTACTAGCGTATATCCTTGCTGAGTGGTATATCCTAATAATTTATTAATCTCCATTTTATGAAGAAGTAGCTTTCTTTCTCTTAATGGATCTTTATTAAATATATTTCCTTGCTCATAAGGGCTTATATGCATATTTCTAATGTAGACCTCTCCGTTTTTAATATCTGCATAGCTGTCTCTTAGATTGGCCTTTCCCCCTCTTATGGACTTAACTTCTGTTCCCACAAGAACTATTCCAGCTTCCATAGCCTCTTCTATAAAATAATCATGTCTTGCTTTTCTATTTTCTACTAGTGTTTTAGTTCCTAGCTTCTTTGCCATATAATCACCTACTTTAAATAAAATGTGAAGCATTTTATTTAGTGAATTGCGACCTATGGTCGCAGAGAATTGTGCCATAGGCACAGTGAAGTGCTCACTTCGTTCACAGAGAGTTACTCACTAGATTCGGAAATAGGTTTTTGCTTAGGCAGAAGCTTTCTTTCTGACGAAGTCAACCCTCTGCGCTAAAGGCGCACTTCACTGGCGAAGCTAATTCACTATGCCTCTGGCATACTTCACTGCAACCAGAGGTTGCAATTCACTAATAAGTTACTTCATAACTTATTTACATTATACATAATCCTATGCTTTATTAAAAGATATCTTCCATGTTAATTTTATTTAAGTCTACAACTAGTTCAGGCATATCCTTAAACTCTTCTGGCAACTCTTCCTCTTTAACTACCTGGAAGTAAATTTCGTGTGCATCTATATCTACTTTTGAACATACAACCTTAATGATATCTCCAAGTCTATAAATGTTCTTACTTCTTTCTCCTATTAAGCATAGATGTCTTTCATCATATATATAATAATCATCATGTAATTCACTTATATGGACTAATCCTTCTATAGTATTTGGAAGCTCTACAAACATTCCAAAGTTAGTTACAGAGGATACTATTCCTTCGAATTCCTCACCTATTCTGTCAGCCATATATTCTGCTTTCTTTAGATCATCCACTTCTCTTTCCGCCTCTGTTGCAATTCTCTCTGTATCTGAGGACTGCTTAGATGCTTCTACCACAAAAGCTTTTAATCTCTTCTCTCTTTTGCCTTCAATTCCTCCGTTAATTATCTCTTTTATTATTCTATGGATAACTAAGTCAGGATATCTTCTAATTGGAGATGTAAAGTGGCAATAATATTTAGCTGCAAGGCCAAAGTGACCTATGCATTCCTGAGAATATTTAGCCTTCATCATAGATCTTAATAATAAAGTGCTAACTACAGTCTCTTCTTTTTTACCTTTCACCTTCTCTAACACACTTTGAAGAGTTCTTGGATGAATTTCTTCTCCAAATCTTACGTGATATCCTAAGTTATGAATAAATTCACTGAACTGCATTAGTTTTTCTTCATCTGGATCTTCATGTATTCTATATACAAAAGGTACGTTTAACCAGAAGAAATGTTCAGCTATAGTCTCATTACAAACTAACATGAATTCCTCTATTATTCTATTAGCTACTGCTCTTTCATATGGTTTTATATCTATTGGTTTTCCCTTTTCATCAAGTATTATCTTACATTCTTCAAAATCAAAGTCTATAGCACCTCTTTGAGAACGCTTTTTATTTAATATCTTATAGAGTTCCTCCATATGTAAGAAATCTTCATGTAAGTATTTATATTTCTCAATTAATTCTTCATCCTTATCCCTTAGAATCTTTGTTACATCTGTATATGTCATTCTTTCATTGGTTTTTATTATGCTTTCAGCCACTTCATGATCTAAAACTTTACCTTTATCATTAATCTCCATAAAGCAACTTAATGCTAATCTATCCACCTTAGGATTTAAACTACAAACACCATTAGATAGCTTTCTAGGAAGCATCGGAATAACTCTGTCAATTAAGTAAACTGAAGTTCCTCTATTAAAGGCTTCTTTATCCAAAGGATTGCTTTCTCTTACATAATGAGAAACATCCGCAATATGAACTCCTAATTTATAGTTTCCATTAGGCAACTTCTCTATGGAAACAGCATCATCTAAATCCTTAGCATCTTCACCATCGATAGTAACCATCTTTAAATCTCTTAAATCTTTTCTTCTTTCTATTTCTTCTTGTGTAAATTCTTCTGATATTCTTTCTGCAAAACTTTCTACTTCTCTTGGGAACTCCTCTGGAAGGTTATGCTTTTTGATAATAGTTAATATGTCAATTCCTCTATCTCCTTTATTTCCTAATATCTCTAGTACTTTGCCTTCTGGATTTCTTCTTTTTTCTGGCCATACTGTAATTTCAACTATTACTATTTGACCACCTGTAGCTCCATTTTTATTGCTCTTTGAAATAAAGATATCTTGGCAGACCTTTTTATCATCGGGAACTACAAATCCAAAATTCCTACTATCCTCATAAACTCCCACTATCCTTTTATTTTTTCTCTCAAGGATTCTAACAATATCTCCCTCGCATTTTTTACCGTGATTTTCATCCTTTAGTATTTTAACTAGTACTCTATCATTATGCATAGCAGTATTAACATTGCTGGCTGGAATAAAGATGTCTGGTCTTTCTTCATCAGTTATAACAAATCCAAATCCTCTTTGATGGGATACAAATGTTCCTTTTAGTATCCCCATCCTTTCCGGAATTCCAAAAAGTTCTGCTCTATTTTTTATTATTTCTCCATCCTTTTCCATCTCAACTAAAAGCTTTTCAAAATCATTAAAATCTCTCTTATTTATTCCAAATATTCTTGATAATTCTTTCATGCTCATAGGCTTGTAAGCTTGTTCTTTCATAAAGCTTATTAAAATCTCTCTTATACTCATATATCTTTTCCTTTCGCTACTATTATTAATTTATAAAATATTTATCTATCTCTAGTCACTATAAGTCTTATTATTATAGGTATGTTATATTTCTATACAAAGATACTTAAAATAACTGATATTATATCTATGCAACTGAATTCAAACTGAATAAAAACTCTCTCTAGTATAAATTTCAATTTATAGATTCTATCTTCATTATATACTAATGTTGGATTATTTATAATCAATATAATAATCTTCCTCAAAATTTAAACATAATTTACGAGATAAATAAAACACCTCTGGATAATCCAGAGGTGTTTTGATGACAAACTATGTTTACAACAAAATTCGACATACAATAAATGCACATAACCCTTGGGGCTGGGTTAATGTAATAAATAAAAAGAAGATAGCTCCTTTTTATTTATTTATTATTAATTATATAATCACTTCACCTCGAATTCAAGTATATTTATAAAAAAATATAAATAAAGTGTTAATTTATATATATAAGTTGCAATAAAGATAATTCATATTAATTAAACATTATACAAACAGGCTTTTATTTTATAAACTAT
>DFXM01000036.1:54652-106763 GCA_002381695.1 Clostridium sp. UBA4108
AACGGTTGATCAGTAATAATATTAAGTTCTAATTAATTTTATATTTAAGCCTATTTGTATAATGTAAAAACTTAATTGCACCTCATATATTCTACATTTAAAGACTTTTTAAGATTTCTATTTCCTCATCAGTTAGTTCTCTATATTGTCCCTCTTGAAGATTTTCATCTAAATCTAAAGGTCCAAACTTAATTCTTCTTAGATATATTACTGACTTATTTACTGCCTCAAACATTCTCTTAACTTGATGAAATTTTCCTTCTTGTATAGTTACTAATATCTCAGCTCCATCTTCCGAAGATCTTAATACCTCAAGTTTTGCCGGCATACATAAATATCCATCATCTAAAGTTATTCTATTTTTAAATTTTTCTATATCCTTTTCATCTACAGGTTTATCTATTTCCGCATAATAAACCTTATCTACATGATTTTTAGGTGCTATTAATTTATGATTTAAGTCTCCATCATTAGTTATAAGAAGCAGTCCTACTGTATCTTTATCTAATCTTCCTATTGGAAATGGTGAAAAAATTTGATACTCTGGATCTAATAAATCTATTACAGTTTCATCATGATTATCAAAGGTTGCACTAACTACTCCATCTGGTTTATTAAGCATTAAATATACATGTTTTCTATAGTTAAGTTGTTCTCCCCTTACTTCTATAATAGCTGTATCTGGATTAATCTTTGCTGCACTATCTTTTTCAATCTCTCCGTCCACTAATACTTCTCCTCTCCTACAAAGGACCTTAACTTCTTTCCTTGTTCCATAACCCATATTAGCTAATACTTTATCTAAACGTTCCATCTAAAATCCTCACTTTCATTTCATAAAGCATGTTTAAATCATTATTTTATGACTCTCATATAATATTATCTCTCCGTATTTTAACACATAAATTCATTTTTTAGTTATTATATAATTATTTTTTACAAGTTCTATATTGGTAATACATATTGATCCTCTATACTATCTTTAATTTAGACTTTATTTTAATGTTTGTTGATTTTAGAACTACANNGAAGCAAACCATTTGCAGGAAGATTAGCTTTACTTAGGCTATATGAAAATGAAAAGCGTTAAGAAATACAACTTGTCCGAGAGAAGCGAGTTGTTGTATTTTAGCTTTTTACTTGAATAGAGCCTTAGTAAATCAAGCTTTCGAAACGGGTTGTGAGTAATACTCTGTAGTTCATTATCAACACTATATTAAAACAAAACCTTAATTTAAAAAACCTCATAGAAATTTTTCCTATGAGGTTAAGCTCTTGTCTAACTATAATATTTTCCAATCTTAACTAAATAATTCTTTGTTTCCGTTGGCAATTTGTAGAAATCACTCGAACCAGTTATTCCTCTTTTCCTCATATTTCCTGGTCCAAAATTATATGCTACTAGTGCCATATCTAAATCATTATTAAACATCTCTAAGTAATCTTTTATATGCTTTGTTCCCGCATCTATATTCTCCTCTATATTAAAAGGATCACTTACTCCATAATGTCGTACATTTTCTGGCATAAGCTGCATAAGACCCATGGCACCTGCTGATGAAACCACTTTAGGATTAAAGTCAGACTCTATCTTTACAATTGCTCTTATTAGTCCTTCATCTATTCCATGCTTTTTAGAAGATGTTTTTATAGCCTCTTCAATTCTTTCTCCATCACTCTTATTGTTATTTACTGGAGTTTGGCTAACGATATTTTGTCTCAGATTTAAATTATTAATGTGTACTCCATCAAAATCTACATTTTTATCTATAGCCATTTGAGTTTGTTGCTCTTTTTCATTTAATGCTCTTAAGAGAGAACTCATCATTACACTAAAAGCTTGAGAATTATTATCCCCCTCACTACTTCCGCTTCCAAATGCTGATGATACCATGCTTAGAAGCATAAGTTTTTCTACATCACCCATGTCTTCAGATGTATTACTGTTTAATAAACCTAATCCTTGTGCATATAAACTTTTATCTCCATCATTTATTCCGCCACTATTTGTATTTGAACTTAAATATTGAACAATATAATCATTAATTCCATAAGCCCCTATATTATTATAATCCATTAACTCTGTCCTCCAAACCTATGCTTACTTTTTATATAAATGAAGAATTATTTCTTGCTGTAATCTACTATTTCTCTTATATTAATATTATATTGAATTTTTCATCCAATTTCAACAACTACTGACGTTAATTTACATAATCTCCATTTCTAAAGTAGAATAATCCTCATAGGCGTAATTAGAATAATTGCTTTTACATAGGGCTATTATTTTATAGTAGCCTTTATGAAATGGAATAAATGTATAATAATTTTTTTTACTATATCTTTGTATTAACTTCAATTCTTCTTTTTCCATTAAATAAAATTCATAGAGAACATCTTTTCCACCATTACAGTCTGCGGTTACATTAACTGCTTCATTTTGCTTCACTTCATCCTTATCTAAATATACTCTGCAATTAGTTAAAGGGGGACCATCTAGAACTTTAAAACTTATTACCTTCTTAGAGTCATATTTATTAGTACTCCACAAATTTTTGCAATATATTTCTATAGTATATACTCCGCTACATTTAGGATTAATTTTAAGTTTCTTATTCTTTGAAAATTCTGTTTCCTCTACTTCTCTATCATTTATATTTACTTTATATTCTGCTAAAGTATTTTTTGTGTTCTCAGCAACAACCTCAAAGATTATTTCTTCTCCAATTAGATAATAATCTTTGTTATCCCATAGAACATAGTCTATTTTTGCCGGAATGAACTCTTTACACTCTACATAAATTACTGAATGAGCATCGTATTCTCTTTTAGAACGAGGATGTTTTACTTTAATTTCAATTTCATATTTTCCTATTTCTTCTGGTATGAAATCTATAAAGTCTTTTTCATTATATTCAAATACCTCTATTTCTTCATCTTCCTTCAATACTATAAATTCATATAAGAGTTCTCCTCCACCCCTTGAATTAACTTTAATATTTAAAGGCTCCCCTATCAATAAATCTTTTCTCTTATCTAAAATAATTTCTTCTATTGATATTCCTCTAGTATAATCTTCATCTATGGAGAATTCTATCACCGACTTATCTTCATAATCCTCAGCACATCTCTTATCTTTTACCAATACTTCTATTCTATATTCTCCACATTGCTTAGGTGTCCATTTATAACTACCGTTGCTTATATATTTTGAGCTTTCACTTGCATTTCCATCAATAATAAACTTATAAAATAAATTTTGTCCCCCAGAACATATACATTTGAACTCTATTGGAGTCCCATTTATTTGTGGTGAACTTAAATCTGATGTAAAACTTAAAATTTTAACTGGTTTATAAGGCACCACAGTATAATGCATTATTGCTCTATCATCATAACTATTTGGAGAATACATATCTTTAACTATACATAAGAGTCGAAATTTTCCTGGTTTTTTTTCATATATACTCACCAGTCTCTTACTAGAAAAGTCCTGTACTACCTCCACAGTACCATCCTCATAAATCTTCATAAATTTGTAAATTAAGTTCATTTTATCATCACAAGAAGCAGTTACCTCAAAAAATATTTCATTGTTTATAACCATTTCCTCTGTGAGACATTGGAAATCTGTTATCTTTATTTTTTCCATAGGACTAACATTAAACTCCACAGTTTTAAAATCATCAAATTGATTCAATGATTTTTCATCTTTACACTCTACTAACAATTCTGATCTCCCCTCGCATTTTGGAGTAAAACTAAGTAGTGTATCCATATTATAGTCTCTTATCAAGTTCCATTTATAATCTTCCTTTATCCAATATCTGCACATAATAGGAAGTCTACTGGTTATTACATTAATCTCTAACTTTTCACCTATCTTTATATTGGAACTATTGATCTCTATATCTTTAATTAAGCTTTCTTCTACTGATCCTATTATAAAATCAGTCCTAGAGTTAAAATCATGAGACCTTTTACTATCTTCTTTTTTTGCCAATACCAAAATTATATATTTACCGTCATTCTCTGGCTTCCATAGAGCATAGTTATCCTTACTAAAATCCTTTATTGTTTCCCAAACCCCATCATATCCGACTACAAATCTATATAATAAGTCTTCTCTTATTTTATTTTCTATATAAATTTTTACTTCCCTATGCTTCTGTTGAGGACTTGGTAAGTTTGTCCCAATAATCATCTCATTCATATCCTTCCACCCCCGCAATACACCAAGAATATGCTATCATTAACTCGCTATCTTTTATTATACTATATTTCCATATTATGTAACATAATTTATTGTAAAATTTTCATATTTTGATTTATTGTTCCTTATACTACTTACTTTATTTCTTACATTAAACATGTTTATCTATAAATATAAATATACATAAGTTGCAATTAAGCTTTCTGCAAATGTTATTCACAGTAATAATATGAAGTTCAATTTAAATAGCTTATAAAAAAAATCCTATTTGCATTATGTAGTTTCATTATTAAAATCTATATACATTAAATTAAACCTCTTTGAAAAACTATTCTTCAAAGAGGTTTCATATCCTTTAATTTTACGTTAATAAATTTCTATATGTTACTACAATTTATTAGCTTTATTAACCCATTTCTCAATCTTTCATCATCTTCTATATTCCTTTTCTTATGTTTCGAGGTTTTAGCTCCACTTCTCCTAGCTTTCGCAGACATATGTCTTTCAAATAGTAATTTATCTATATTATTATTTGAATATATATGACCTGCAGGACTTATAGCATAAGATTTTTTCCCTAAAACCATGGCCGCAACTCCATAGTCTTGTGTAACTATAATATCCTTCACCGTAGCTTCATTAGCAATTTTCATATCTACCGTTTGAAATCCACTATCTACATAAATCACTTGTGCATAGTCACTATGGATTGCATGATTAATATCACAGTAAATTATCAGATCTAATTCGTTATTTTTAGCTACTTCTTCTATTATACCTCTTCCTGCACATCCATCACCATCTACTATAATTCTCATACTCTATTCCCTTAATCTTTCATTTAGACTTTTTTGCAATTCTTCATAACCAGGTTTTCCAAGTAGAGCAAACATATTTTTCTTATACGCCTCCACCCCTTCTTGATTAAATGGATTTATTTCCAATAAATATCCTCCTATGGCACATGATTTTTCAAAAAAATAAATCAACTCACCTAAAGCCCTAGGCGTAAGTTCCTTAAGGTTTATGACTATATTAGGCACTCCTCCCTCTACATGAGCTAGTATAGTTCCCTCCATAGCCTTTTTATTTACAAAATCAATAGTTTTTCCAGATAAAAAATTTAACCCATCTACATTCTCTTCATCGTTCTTAATAGTTATATCAACCTTTGGTGTTTCTACATTGATTACGGTCTCAAAGATATTCCTCATTCCATCTTGAATGTATTGTCCCATGGAGTGCAAATCTGTAGAAAAGTTCACTGATGCAGGGAATATACCCTTTCCATCTTTTCCATGGCTTTCTCCATATAATTGCTTAAACCACTCACCAAAATACTGGAGACATGGTTCATAATTTACCAATATTTCAGTAGTTTTCCCCATCTCATATAAAAGATGTCTTACTGCTGCATATTCATAGCAAGGGTTATCTTCAATCTCCCTTGAAGCATAATTATTTCTTGCTATTGCTGCTCCCTCTAATAATTCTTCTATCTTAACGCCTGATACTGCAATTGGAAGTAATCCTACTGGTGTTAACACTGAAAATCTTCCTCCCACATCATCTGGTATTATAAAAGTTTCATAACCTTCTTTTTCAGCTAAATTCCTTAATGCACCCTTTTTCTTATCTGTGGTTACAAATATCCTATCTTTACTTTCTTCTTTTCCATATTTATTTTCTAAAAGCTCTTTAAATATTCTAAATGCGATAGCTGGTTCAGTGGTTGTTCCAGATTTAGATATAACATTAATAGAAAAATCCTCATCTTTAACTAATTGAATTAGATGAGAAAGATAAGTAGAACTTATATTGTTTCCTGCAAAATATACCGCTGGAACCTTTCTAACTTCACTTGATAAATTATTGAAAAAGCTATGATTTAAAGCTTCTATTACAGCCCTTGCCCCTAAATATGATCCCCCAATTCCTATTACAATAAGAATCTTAGAGTTACTTTGTATTTTTTTACTGGCTTTTTTTATTCTCTCAAACTCACTTTTATTATAAGTTTCAGGTAAGTCCATCCATCCTAGAAATTCATTACCTGCTCCAATTCCCTCGTATAATATATCATGACTATTACTAATTGATTCTTTTAAATTTTCTATGTATTCTTTAGGCACAAAGGTCTCTAAATTTTTTATATTTAAACTTATGGATGTACTCATTCTAAAACCTCCAAATTTATATAAATATATTATTTTAAAGTTTATAGCTATATTATATAGATATTCAGTAACATTATACCATCATTCTTCTAAATCTTACATGAATAGTTATACTTTAATATATTATTCAAAACCCTTAAATATTATAAAACTAAAAAGACAAATAGTTATCATGTATACATGATAACTATTTGTCTTTTTAGTTTTGGGTGTGATTCTATTTTAACATGTGTTAAATGTTAATAGCTAATTTGTTTATTTTATTCCCACTCAATAGTTGAAGGTGGTTTAGAAGTTACATCATAAACAATTCTGTTTATTCCTTGTACTTCATTTACAATCCTACGAGACACCTTATCTAGCACTTCATATGGGATTCTTGCCCAATCTGAAGTCATTCCATCTGAAGATGTAACAGCTCTTAATGCCACTGTATGGCAGTAGGTTCTTTCGTCTCCCATAACCCCAACGGATTGGATATTTGGAAGACATGCAAAGTATTGCCATATTTTACTTTCAAGACCTGCTATAGCTACTTCTTCTCTAAATATTGCATCAGCCTCTCTAACTATCTCTAGTTTTTCCTCAGTAACTTCACCAAGCACTCTTATTGCAAGGCCTGGTCCTGGGAATGGCTGTCTCCATACTAAGTGATGTGGAATTCCAATCTCTTCTCCCACTGCTCTAACTTCATCTTTAAATAATTCTCTTAATGGCTCTATTAATTCAAAGGTAATATCCTCTGGTAATCCTCCAACATTGTGATGGCTCTTTATAGTAGCTGAAGTGTTAGTTCCACTTTCTACTACGTCGGCATAAATAGTTCCTTGTACTAAGAAATCTATTTGTCCTAGTTTGTTTGATTCTTCTTCGAAGACCCTTATAAATTCTTCTCCAATGATTTTTCTCTTTCTCTCTGGATCAGAAACTCCCTTAAGTTTTCCAAGGAATCTATCTTGAGCATTAACTCTTATAAGGTTCATGTCAAAGCCTTTTCTAAATATCTCTTCAACCTGATCTCCTTCATCTTTTCTAAGTAACCCATGATCTACAAACACACAAGTTAAATTTTTTCCTATTGCTTTATGAACAAGTACTGCTGCTACAGAAGAATCTACTCCTCCTGATAATGCACAAAGTACTTTCTTATCTCCAACTAATTCTTTAATTGCCTTAATTTTTTCTTCTGCAAAAGAAGCCATTGACCAATCGCCTTTTACTTTACATACATTATATAAGAAATTTTTAAGCATTTGTTTTCCAAATAGAGTATGTTCAACCTCTGGATGGAACTGTACTCCATAAAGTTTCTTATCCTCATTGCACATTGCAGCTATTGGACATTGATCTGTATTTCCTATGATTTTAAAGCCTTGTGGTGCACTTTCTATAAAGTCTGTATGGCTCATCCAGCATTGATTTTCTTCTATACTACTAAATAATGAATTATCTTTATTTAAATTCACTTCTGTTTTTCCATACTCCCTAACTGGTGCAGT
The DNA here is from genome assembly GCA_002381695.1 of Clostridium sp. UBA4108. Taxonomy (GTDB): domain Bacteria; phylum Bacillota; class Clostridia; order Clostridiales; family Clostridiaceae; genus Clostridium_J. Next base: position 62,542 of record DFXM01000036.1, read on the forward strand.
TTTAACTACTCCACCTAAAGTATGAGACATCAATTGAGCTCCATAGCATATTCCAAGGATAGGAATATTAAGTTCAAATATTCCATTCTCAACTCTTGGTGCACCTTCCCCATAAACACTGTTTGGGCCACCAGTGAATATTATTCCTTTTGGATCTAATTCTTTTATCTTATCTACTGAAATAGTATAAGGAACTATCTCACAATATACTCCATTTTCTCTAACTCTTCTTGCTATTAATTGATTATATTGACCCCCAAAGTCAACTACTAACACTAATTCTCTACTCATAGATTTAGCCTCCTTTAAATATTAGCTCTCCTATAGATTATTGAGTTACACTATAGTTTGGAGCTTCCTTAGTTATTACTATATCATGAGGATGGCTTTCTCTAAAACCTGCAGAAGTTTGAATTACAAAAGTTGCAGTTTCATATAGATCTTTTAAAGTAGCTGCTCCTAGATATCCCATTCCTGAACGGATACCTCCAATTAATTGATAAATAGTTTCTACTACAGTTCCTCTATAAGGAATTCTTCCCTCAACGCCCTCTGGAACTAATTTTTTATTGCCTTCTTGGAAATATCTATCCTTACTTCCATTAGCCATAGCCCCTAAAGAACCCATTCCTCTATATACCTTATAGCTTCTTCCTTGATACATTTCAACTTCTCCTGGCGCCTCTTCACAACCAGCAAATAAGGAACCCATCATACAAATTTTAGCTCCAGCGGCTAATGCCTTAACTACATCTCCAGAATATTTTAGTCCTCCATCAGCTATTACTGGAACCCCGTATTTTTCTGCTTCTTCCACACAATCCATAACTGCTGTAAGTTGAGGAACTCCTACTCCAGCAACTACTCTAGTTGTACATATAGAACCAGGTCCTATTCCAACTTTTACACAATCTGCTCCTGCTTCTATTAAATCTTTAGTAGCCTCTGCTGTAGCTACATTCCCAGCTATTATTTGAAGCTCTGGATATTTAACTTTAACTTCTCTTACAGCATCTAGAACCCCTTTTGAATGTCCATGAGCTGTATCTATAGTTATAACATCTACATGAGCTGCTACTAGCGCATCTACCCTATCCATTAAGTCCTGAGTAACTCCGACTGCAGCCCCGCAAAGTAATCTTCCACCCTGATCTTTTGCAGCATTAGGGAATTTAACAGCTTTTTCTATATCTTTTATTGTTATAAGTCCTTTTAAGTTAAATTCACTATCTACTAATGGTAATTTTTCAATCTTATGTTTTGCAAGTATTGCCTTAGCTTCTTCCATACTTGTTCCTTCAGGTGCAGTTATTAAGTTTTCACTAGTCATAACTTCACTAACTTTTTTTGAAAAGTTTGTTTCAAAAACTATATCTCTATTGGTAATTATACCAATTAATTTTCCATTCTCAGTAACTGGTACCCCTGATATTCTATACTTAGACATTATATCCATTGCGTCTTGAATAGTATTTTCTTTTCCAGTAGAAAAAGGATTAACTATTACTCCATTTTCTTGTCTTTTGACTCTATCAACTTCACTAGCTTGAGCTTCTATTGACATATTTTTATGTATAATTCCTATTCCACCTTCTCTTGCCATAGCAATTGCCATTTTAGATTCAGTAACTGTATCCATTCCAGCACTCATAAGTGGTAAGTTTAATTGTATCTTCTTAGTTAAGTTTGTTTTTAATGTAACATCTTTAGGAAGTACTTCTGATTTATTCGGAACTAATAAAACATCATCAAATGTGTAAGCTTGCTTTAAAATCTTTGCCATAATAAAACACCCTCTCTTTCAGTAATTATATATTTAACTCTTATTAACTTTTAAATCTACAGACAAAAAATGCTAGGTTTCTCATATAGATTAAATTAATCCTATAAGTAAAACTAGCATGCCCAATTAAACAATTAACACACCTTATTTTACCCATAGTCAGAAATTTTCGGTTTCCGGTAGATACTCCTTGCCATATTCAAGGTATATATGAGAAATAAATATATATAATATTAAATTTTTATAGCATCAATGTATTTATTACATCTATTTTATTTAAATGGCCATGCTTTGTCAAGGATTAATTTTGATTTGGTTGCCTGTAAATTTTTGGACGTATTATAAAATGCATTACTTTTATCATTAAATTTCAACAATAAATTAAATTTTTTTTATAAAATTCCATAAATCCATGCACATATCCTCCAAATTATATTTACATTCCCATCCCAGTAATTCCTTGGCTTTTTTATTATCCGCATAACTAATAGCTATATCCCCTAATCTTCGTGATGTAAACTCATACTTTATATTAATCCCACTGATTTTTTCAAAGGTTTTAATTACTTCAAGGACACTATAACCTGTTCCTGTTCCTAGATTATATACTTCAATGCCTTTATTATTTCTAATTCTATCCAATGCTTTAATATGACCATTAGCAACATCACAAACATGTATATAATCTCGTATGCATGTACCATCAGAAGTATTATAGTCATTTCCATATATATTAAGATGAGTCTGCTGACCTATTGCAACATTTGCAATAAGTGGAAGAAGATTATTTTGTATAACTTTCGGATTTTCTCCATTTAATCCACTCTTATGAGCTCCTATAGGATTAAAATATCGTAGTAGTATAATACTCCACTGATTGTCAGATATATATAAATCTCTTAAGAACTCCTCAACCATAAGCTTTGTTCTTCCATATGGGTTTGTGGCAGAAAGCGGCATTTCCTCTACAAGAGGTGATATGTTACTGGTTCCATATACTGTAGCTGAAGAACTGAAAACTAAATTCTTACAAGAATATTTGTTCATTGCTCTGCAAAGTGTAATAGTCCCTACCATATTATTGTTATAGTATTTAAGCGGTAGTAAAATTGATTCCTCTACTGATTTTAATCCAGCAAAATGAATAACAGCTTCAATTTCGTTTTCTTCAAAAACTGATTCCAAATCTTTTTCATTCAAAACATCAGTGTCATAAAACTTAACATTTTTACCTGTAATTTTTTCTATACAACTAGCCGTTTCATATTTTGAATTAGAAAGGTTATCCACTATTATAACCTGATTACCTTCATTAAGAATTTCTATACACGTATGACTTCCAATATACCCCATGCCACCAGTTACTAAAATAGCCATAACTCTTCACCCCATGCTTTTGATATTTATTAATATTATAAAATATACATATTCCATATCTTTAATCCTGAAAAAATAGTTATTATCACTGATATAAATATAAATGGTCCTAAAGGTATATAATCTTTTCTATTTTTTAGTTTAAACACTATTAATATCATGCTTATAATGGCTCCTATTATGAAAGTTAAAAAAAGCATTATTAATGTATACTTCCATCCCAGAAAAATCCCACAAAGTGCACATATCTCTATGTCCCCTTCACCCATTCCTCCAACTGTATAAACTATTAATGCAATGAGGCCTCCTCCTATAAATCCTCCAAATAGATAATTTATAAAGGAACTCTTTAATAAAATTGCCTCTGCTACTATAAAAATTACTCCTAGTATAATGCCTAAACACGTTGTATTTGAATATACGTAATTGGTTTCAAAATCTATAATGCTAATAACAATTAAAAAACAAATTAAAACTATATATTTTAAAGCTAAAAATGAAAATCCATAGGTTAAATATATCAAGAGGAATAAAACCCCAGTAACTAATTCAATTAATGGATATATATAAGATATCTCTACTCTACAATTTCTACATTTTCCTTTTAACAATACATAGCTTAATATAGGTATTAAGTCATACACTTTTATCTGTGTTCCACAATCTCTGCAATGGGATTGCATAGATACTATAGACTCTTCCTTAGGAATCCTGTAAATACATACATTCAAAAAGCTTCCTATTACAATTCCAAATATGAAAACTATAATCTCCATACTTACTCTCCTTAATTTTATTTTAGCTATAGCATTTAAATTTATATTTTAAGTTTCATTATTGTATTTTATTTATGATTTTGCATAAAAAAACAGCCGAAATACACCTACTCCATTTAAATTCATAATCAATTACTTTATAAATAATTATAAATTTAGATACATCAACCTATGTATTATATATTATTACATATTTTGTATATTATGTAAATTATTTTAATTTAACTTTCTAACCTTATATCAAATACAAGTATTTAAATTTTTCCTTTATATAGATTTCAATAATGAAACTACATTATACAAATAGGTTTTTATTTTATAGACTATTTAAATTGAACTTCATATTATTGCTGTGAATACCATTTGCAGGGACCTTAGATTTACTTAGGCTATGTGAAAGCAAAAGCGTTAAGAAAGACAACCTGTTCGAGTAAAGCGAGTTGTTNNAACGGTTGAGCAGTAATAATATAAAGTTCTAATTAATCTAATTTTATATTTAAGCCTATTTGTATAATGTAGAAACTTAATTACAACTTATATATTGTTTCAATTTTATTTCTACTACGATAAAAGACATTGTGCTATCTCATTAACACAATGTCTTTTCAATATATAATCATAAAAAAGAGTACCCATCTATGAGTACTCTTTTTTTGTATTTAATTCTAGTACATTCCATCCATTCCCATTCCTGGAGCTCCACCCATTGGTGCTGGATTCTTTTCAGGAATATCTACAACTGCAGCTTCTGTTGTTAAGAATGTTGCTGCTACTGATGCTGCATTTTGTAATGCGCTTCTAGTAACCTTAGTTGGATCAACTATACCAGATTTGATCATATCAACAAATTCTCCTCTTAAAGCATCATATCCAACTTCTACACCTGAAGTTCTAACTCTTTCTACTATTACTGAAGCTTCATCTCCAGCATTTGTAGCTATTTGTCTTAATGGCTCTTCTAATGCTTTTTTAACGATGTTTATACCAACTTGAACTTCTGATATATCAGATGTCAATTCAGAAACCGCTTCTATAGCATTAATATATACTGTACCACCACCAGCTACTATTCCTTCCTCAACTGCTGCTTTTGTAGCTGCAAGAGCATCTTCTATTCTAAGTTTTCTCTCTTTTAATTCTGTTTCTGTAGCAGCTCCAACTTTGATTACAGCTACTCCCCCTGCAAGCTTTGCAAGTCTTTCATTTAATTTTTCTCTGTCAAATTCAGAAGTTGTATCTTCTATTTGCTTCTTAATTTGGTTAACTCTACTGTCTATATCAGCTTTATTTCCTCTACCATTAACTACTATAGTTGTTTCTTTAGAAATTTTTACACTTTCAGCTCTTCCAAGCATTTCTACTGTAGCATCTTTTAAATCGTGGCCTAATTCTTCAGAAATAACTGTTCCACCTGTAAGTATTGCTATATCTTGAAGCATTTCTTTTCTTCTGTCACCAAAGCCTGGAGCCTTAACAGCTACACATGTAAATGTACCTCTTAATTTATTAACTACTAATGTAGCTATTGCTTCTCCCTCTACATCTTCAGCAATTATTAACAATTTCTTACCAAACTGAACTATTTGCTCAAGAACTGGTAATATTTCTTGTATATTGCTTATTTTCTTATCTGTTATTAATATATATGGATCATCTAGATTAGCTTCCATCTTATCTGTATCTGTCACCATGTATGCACTTAAGTATCCTCTGTCAAATTGCATTCCTTCAACTACATCAAGTTCTGTTCCCATAGTTTTAGATTCTTCAACAGTAATAACGCCTTCATTGCCTACCTTTTCCATAGCTGTAGCAATTAATGCTCCTATTTCCTCATCTGATGCTGAAACAGCTGCAACTCTTGCTATATCTTCTTTTCCATCTACTTGCTTAGAATGTTTTTTAATCTCTTCAACCGCTTTATCAACTGCTAATTTGATACCGTTTCTTATTAACATAGGATTTGAGCCTGCTGTAACATTTTTTAATCCTTCTCTTATTATTGCTTGAGCTAAAACTGTTGCAGTAGTTGTTCCATCTCCAGCTACATCATTAGTTTTATTAGCTACCTCTTTAACTAGTTGAGCTCCCATATTTTCATATGCATCCTCAAGTTCTATTTCTCTAGCTATAGTAACACCATCATTAGTTATAAGTGGTGATCCAAATTTTTTATCTAATACTACATTTCTTCCCTTTGGCCCTAATGTAACTTTAACTGTATCTGCAAGAGTGTCTACCCCTCTTTGCATTGATCTTCTTGCTTCTTCACCAAATAAAATACTCTTTGCCATAATAACCCTCCTACTATTAATCTAAATTTATTATTCAATAACCGCTAATATATCTTCTTGTTTTAAAATTATATACTCTTGATCCTCAAATTTAATTTCATTTCCAGAATATTTAGAGAATAATACTTTGTCTCCTACTTTTACTTCCATTTTTATTTCTTTTCCGTTAGAAACTGTTCCTGGTCCTACTGCAACAATCTCAGCTTCTTGTGGTTTTTCTTTAGCTGCTCCCGTTAAGACAATACCGCTCTTTGTAGTTTCTATTGCCTCTAGTCTTTTAATAACAACTCTGTCACCAAGTGGTCTAATATTCATAAAAAAACCTCCTATACCTCAATGTAATATATTTTATTATTAACTCTAATCCGTTCTATTAGCACTCATCTTCATCGAGTGCTAATTATACTATTATAATAAAGAAATATGCTAGTATTATCAAATGTATGAATGTTGATAAAACCTTAAAATTACGCCCTAATCTATGAATACATATGATTACCTCTTATTCTCTCATGATTTCTTCTTTTTTTTCTTAATTACTCTATGAAAGAAGTCTATAATTTTATTTCCTTTAAAAATTCCTATAATAAAGAGTAAAGATGCAATTATCGCAATAGTTATAACTGATGCGTAATTTTGATTATGTACTCCATGACCAAAAAATGCTGATACAATTATCCATGGAACTCTACCGAGAGATGAATATATTATAAAATCCTTTATTGTTACTTTCGAAATTCCTGCTACATATACTAATATATCTTTAGGTATACCAGGAATAAAGTATATAATAAATATCACAAGATTATTACTTCCAGTATCTAGTATTTTCTTGATTCTGGTAAGATTCTTTCTCTCTATCAAATTATTTATATACTTTTTACCCAAAGTTCTAGCTATATAATAACCTAGCACACTTCCAGTTATTATTCCTATTGATGATAGTATAGAACCAAGAACTGGCCCAAACACATATCCTCCTACAATCTGCACTACTTCTCCTGGAATAAAAAATACAATAACTTGAAGTACTTGAATCAATACAAAGGCTATCATACTATAATGACCAAAGGATAATATAAGATCCTTTAAAGCGTATGGATCTTTAAAAACAGTAAACCTATTTGAAAAATAATAGTACACCATACCTATCAATACTATTACAGCCGTCCAGATAAGTCCTTGCCATATGTATTTTTTAATACTTCTATTTTTGTTCATCACTTAATATTCCCCCTTTATCCAGATTTTGTACAATGCGTTTACTCGCCTATTTTTATATTATTTTCTCTCGCATAATAAAATAGATATTGTTGTGCGAATCCAGACAATTCCCCAAATTTCTCTCTTCCAAAAGCTCTTATTTTAGGAAGTGATACATCTGGTGCTAAGTAGAAAAATTGCATAGCTCTTTTAACCCAAACATCTACAGGAAATGCAGAGTATTTCTCCATAGAAAACAACATTATACAGTCAGCTACTTTGGGACCAACCCCGCTAAAGCTCTGTAATCCATCATGACATTCATCATCATTACCTGACATTATATCTTTTAGATTATATTTTTTATTTTTTAAATCTTCTATAGCTTTCATTATATATTTGCTTCTAAACCCTACCCCTAAGGTATCTATCTCTTCTATAGTCGCATCTTTTAATTGATCTACACTAGGGAATGCATAATAAGTTTTCCCCTTATACTCAAGCTTACTTCCATAAGTTTTACTAATATTCTCTATAGCTCTTTTTATCATGGGAATTCTATTATTTGCAGAAGTTATAAAGGAGATTAACATTTCAAAAGGATCTTGTTTCAATATTCTAATACCCTTCCCAAATTCCACAGCCTTCTTTAATAGTTCATCTTTACTTAATTCATCCTTTATACTTCCATAATCTCTATTCAAATCAAAATATTCACACCATATATTATTAAAGTCATCTAAATTAGTGTTATATATGATAACATCAGTGCCTCTTTTTTCAATTTCTATAACTTTACCAAAAGCCACACCTATATAATTGTCGTTTTCTTGTCTATTCCATCTAAAGCATTGTCCACAATCAAATATATGTGGTAACTCAAAATTCCTTACATTCTTTAATATAATATTACTTTCTCCTTGTATTACTTCTGTAAAATCCATTATCTATCACAGCCTTTCAAATCAATTCTATAGAAATAGTGCTAAGAATATTCTCAGCACTATCTCTATAAATTATTCTTTTCACATATTTTATGTATTTAATTCTCTCTTGATAATTTTATCTAATATAATAGCACCCTTTTCTATAATTTTAAAGCATCTTGTTTCTTCATCTCTATATCTTTCTTTTAATTTTAAACAATTATCTGTACTACATTCATTAATAAAGCTTTCTATAAATTCAGCTGTCAGTAACTTAACTCTATCACTTTCATGGGCTCTATCTACAGTAAATAATAATCCAAATACTGATATAGCTCCCGTTATTACGCCACAAGTGCTCCCAACTGCCATTCCACCACCAAAGGCAGCCATAACTTTAAAAGTTTCCTTTGTAAGATTTAGGTTATATTCTTCGTTAGCAGCATATAGCATTGTTTCTGAACAGTTTAAATCATATTCCTCACTATAAAACTTTTTAACCTTATCTAATAGCATTATACCCCTCCCAATTATTATTAACATAATCCTTATCTTTATTTATACTATAAAAAAAACATCTTTAAAAGCTTTTTGCTTACTTTTAAAGATGTTTTTATGCAATTAAGGATTTTAAATCCAAAACTTCAAATTAAGTTTCAACCCCTAAAATAGTTTTATAATATATTCTATTATTATATTTTAACCTATAGATTAGAAAGTTTTTCATCTATTGCTTTTGCAGCCTTCTTACCAGCTTCCATAGCGAGTATAACTGTTGCCGCTCCTGTAACAGCATCTCCACCTGCATACACACTATCTTTTGATGTTAATCCTGTATCTTCCTCTGCTACAATACATTTATATTTATTTATATCTAATCCTTCAGTAGTAGATGGAATCAATGGGTTCGGTGAAGTTCCTAAAGACATTATTACTGTGTCACACTCTAATATGAACTCTGAATCTTTAACTACTTGAGGTCTTCTTCTTCCTGATTCATCAGGCTCTCCAAGTTCCATTCTAACACACTTCATACCTTTAACCCATGCATTTTCATCTCCAAGTATTTCTACTGGATTAACAAGCAAGTCCATTATTATGCCTTCTTCTTTTGCATGATGAACCTCTTCAACTCTAGCTGGAAGCTCAGCTTCACTTCTTCTATATACTATATGTGTTTCTGAACCTAACCTTAAGGCAGTTCTAGCAGCATCCATAGCAACGTTTCCGCCGCCAACTACAGCCACTACCTTTCCTGATTTTATAGGTGTAGCATATTCATTTTTAAAGGCTTTCATCAAGTTGTTTCTTGTTAGGAATTCATTAGCTGAAAATACTCCATTTAAATTCTCTCCTGGAATTCCCATAAATTTAGGAAGACCTGCTCCTGAACCTATAAATACAGCTTCATATTTTTCATCATTTAACAACTCATCTATTGTAACAGTTTTACCTACAACTACATTTGTCTCTATTTTAACCCCTAATTTTCTAAGGTTATTTATTTCATGTTTAACTACAGTTTCTTTTGGTAATCTAAACTCTGGAATTCCGTAAACTAAAACTCCACCTGGTTCGTGTAGTGCTTCAAATATAGTTACATCATAACCCATTTTAGCTAAATCTCCAGCACAAGTAACTCCTGCCGGACCTGAACCTATTACGGCAACTCTTTTGTTTTTCTTTTCTATTGCTATAGTTAAGTCTAAATTATTTTCCCTAGACCAATCTGCAACAAATCTTTCAAGTTTTCCTATAGCTACTGCTTCTCCTTTAATCCCTAATACACATTTGCTTTCACATTGCAATTCTTGTGGGCAAACTCTTCCACATACTGCTGGAAGTGCTGTGTATTTATCTAATGCCCTTGCAGCTTCTGCAAAGTCACCATTTTTTACATGTTGTATAAATTCAGGTATATCTATAGCTACAGGACATTTAGATACGCATGGCTTATTTTTACAGTTTAGACATCTTGAAGCCTCTTGTATTGCTTCTTCATTAGTATATCCCAAACAAACTTCCTGAAAGTTTGTAGCTCTTACTTTTGCATCTTGTTCACTTATGGGAGTTCTCTTCATTCTATCCATTACTGATTCCCTCCTCTTTTACAGTTTGCTTCAATAGTATCCTTTGCGCATTCTTCGCTTTTATACATAGATAATCTTTTTAGTGCTTCATCAAAATTCACTTTATGTCCATCAAATTCTGGTCCGTCAACACAAGCAAATTTAGTTTCATCTCCAACTGTAATTCTACAAGCTCCACACATTCCTGTACCATCTACCATTATTGGATTCATACTTACTATGGTTTTAATGCCTAGCTCCTCTGTTAATTTACATACAAATTTCATCATTATCATTGGTCCTATTGCTATTACTAAATCATATTTTTTGCCTTCATTCTCTACTAATTCTTTTAACTGATTTGTAACCATTCCTTTAAAACCATATGATCCGTCATCTGTTGTCACATAAACATTATCTGCCACAGATTTCATTTCTTCTTCTAAAATAACCATTTCCTTATTTTTGTATCCCATAATTACATCAGCTTTAATTCCATTATTATGTAACCATTTTACTTGAGGATATACGGGTGCTGCTCCTACACCACCTGAAATAAATATAATTTTTTCATTCTTTAAGCTTTCTAAATCTTCATGTAATAATTCTGAAGGCATGCCTAGTGGTCCAACAAAGTCGTAGAAGCTATCTCCTTCTTCATAATTCTGCATTTCTTTTGTAGTACATCCAATAGTTTGAACAACTATCGTAACAGTTCCATTTTCTGGATCTGTATCACATACTGTTAAAGGTACTCTTTCACCCTTCTCATCCATTCTTATTATTATAAATTGGCCCGGTTTAGCTGATTTCGCTACTCTTGGAGCTTCAATTCTCATTAAAAAAATTGAAGGAGCTAACATTTTCTTCTCAATAATCTTATACATATTACTTTCCTCCATATTAAATAATTGGTTATTTAATTTATATAATTATTACTAGTGTAAGCTTTTTAAAAAGCTTTAGGTATATGAAATGAAATAACAAGTCAAAAATATGCCTTATTAAAAACATAAAAAAACGGACAGTCAAAAAGCATCAAATAATACTATTTTCACCTGTCCTTTTATCTGAAAGATTCCCCAAATAATTTTAGGTTGCTTCTTCGATGCTCATATTGAGTCTCTCCAGGAGCGTGTCCAATTATTATTCAAAACCTGAAAGCTTTTGAATAATCCATAGTACTATTATTCATTTCTTCTTCGGTTACCTCTAATAAAGAGGTATCTCTAATAATTTTCATTCACACAATATTTATTTTTATCACTTATATTCTATAATTTTAAATAAATTTAGTCAACCTCTTTAAAAATCATTATCAAAATATTTCAAATTATTTTGATATTCTTCTATTCTTTTTTTATTTTTTTAATTGAATTCTAGCCTTTATCACTTCATATTATTAGTTGTTCCAATATGTAAGTGAATAAACTGCAAACATTAAGCCTACAGTTTATTTTTTAGTATTAGAAATCTACTTTTACTCCATTATATATACAATTAAATAATTTTTTCATTTCCTCTACTGAAATTTCTCTAGGATTAGACCCGGTACAAGCATCTGCTATGGCATTTTCTGATATATATTGTAGATTTTTGTTAAAATCTTCTTCTGAAACTCCATAATCTTTTAATGTAGTCGGTATGTCCATAGTTACACATAATTTTTTAATAGCCTTAGTAAGAGCATCTACTAATTCTTCATCACTATTTCCGTTTAAGCCCATATTTTTAGCTATTTGGGCATATCTATCCATGCACACTTTTTTATTAAAATCTATAACATATGGTAAGTATATAGCATTAGCGCATCCATGTGGAATATCAAATATTGCTCCCGTTTTATGTGCCATGGAATGAGTAATCCCTAATAGCGCATTAGAAAACGCCATTCCTGCCAAACATTGTGCTATATGCATACTATCTCTAGCTACTTCATCTTCATTATATGAATTAATCATATTATCATTTACCATTTCTATAGCCTTCATTGCTAATGGATCTGAGAATGGTGACCTTAACGCTGCTACATAAGCTTCTATTGCATGAGTTAGTGCATCCATTCCAGTATGTGCTGTTAATGTCTTAGGCATCTTCATTGCAATTTCAGAATCTAATATAGCTATGTCTGGAGTGATGTTAAAGTCAGCTAATGGATACTTAATTTTCTTCTTATAATCCGTAATTACTGAAAAAGCAGTAACTTCTGTTGCTGTTCCACTAGTAGATGGTATGGCAATAAATTTTGCTTTATTTCTTAGAGTAGGAATTGTAAACGGATTTTTTATATCATCAAAAGTTAGCTGAGGATACTCGTAAAATACCCACATAGCCTTTGCTGCATCTATAGGAGAGCCTCCTCCAATTGAAACTATCCAATCTGGCTGAAAACTTCTCATGGCCTCAGCGCCCCTCATAACAGTTTCTATAGACGGGTCTGGTTCTACACCTTCAAAAAGTTCAACTTGAATTTTAGCTTCTTCTAGATATTTCTTAACTTTATCTAAAAAACCAAATTTCTGCATTGAACTTCCACCTGTAACAATTATAGCTTTCTTACCCGTTAAGGTTTTTAATACTTCTAGAGAATTTTCCCCATAATAAATATCTCTTGGTAATGTAAATCTGTTCATAATTATTCCCTCCCATGAAATTTATTATAATTGAATTAGTTAAAAATATAACTAATTTACAACTTAATTATATTACTTTCACAGCAAAATTCAATATGATTTATGGGATAATTGATATAATTCACAATTATTTTATTATTTCGACTATTTATGATAGTAAATAATTTATATTACATTGTCAATTATTAATCAAAGCATAATCGATCTTTAAAATATTATTAAAAATAAATTACACCATCACCACTACACATTTCTATATAGGAATAATATGCAACTCTAATTAATCTAATTTTATATTTAAACCTATTTGCATTATGTAGTTTCATTATTACAATCTATATATAAATAAATGGCTTTGTTTTAAATGATTGTTGATTTTAGAACTATATTAAAACAAAGCCAAATAAATAAAAGGAGATTATGTAACCATAATCTCCTTTTATTTATTCTATTTATTATAATCAAAGAATCCTTTTTTTGTTTTTCTTCCTAATAATCCTGCTCTAACATATTTCCTCAATAAGCTATGAGCTCTATACTTAGAATCCCCTGTTTCCTTATATAATACATCCATTATAGCTAAGCAAACATCTAATCCAATTAAATCTCCAAGAGCTAATGGTCCCATTGGATGATTTGCTCCTAGCATCATAGCTTTGTCTATATCTTCTGCACTAGCTATTCCTTCTGCAAATATGCAAACAGCTTCATTAATCATCGGTACTAGTATTCTGTTTACTACGAAACCTGGAGCTTCTTCAACAAGCACTGGCTCTTTACTAATACTCTCAACTAAAGCTTTCATTGAAGCATATGTTTCTTCTGAATTAGCCATTCCTTTTATTATTTCAACTAGCTTCATTACTGGAGCCGGATTAAAGAAATGTAGTCCTATAACTTTATCTGGTCTTTTTGTAGCTGTACCAATTTCAGTTATTGATAGTGAAGATGTATTAGTTGCAAGAATTGCCTCTGGCTTACAAATTTCATCTAACTCTGCAAATATTTTTTTCTTTATTTCCATATTTTCTACAGCTGCTTCAATTACTAAATCTACATCATTTAATAAATTCATATCTGTAGTTCCACTTATTCTTGTTAATGTGTTTTCTACTTCTTCGCTAGACATTTTTCCCTTAGCTGCTAACTTTTCTAAATTCTTTTGAATTCCTGCTATTCCTTTTTCAACAAATTCATCCTTTATATCTCTTATAATTACTTCATAACCCTTTACAGCAAATGCTTGGGCTATACCAGCTCCCATAGTTCCTGCTCCAAGAATACAAATTTTTTCCATATTAAAACACCCCTTAATTTGATAAACTAAGTAGGTTACTGTTATAATAGCCTACTATTATATTCTATCACAAAACCCTTAATATAAGAAGGTTCCCCGAAAGAAATTAAGTCATAATGCAGAAAAAACTACGACTAATCGTAGTTTTTCTGTACTATATAAAGCTAATTAAGCTTGTTTAACTTTTCTAATTTCCTCAGCTAATGCTGGAAGTATTTTAGAATAGTCTCCAACTAATGCTACATCAGCAGCCTTCATTATTGGAGCATCTGCATCTTTATTTATAGCTATGATAAAATTAGACTCTTGCATTCCAGCTAAGTGTTGGATTGCTCCAGAAATACCACATGCTATATATACTGTAGGTCTTACAGTTTTTCCTGTTTGTCCTACTTGTACTGCCTTCTCTACCCAACCGTTATCTACAGCTGCTCTTGATCCTGCTACTGTTCCTCCGATTGCATCTGCTACATCTTTAAGTAGTTCAAAGTTTTCTTTGCTTCCTATTCCTCTTCCACCTGATACGATGAAATCAGCTTCAGTTATATCTACCATTTCTTTTGTAGATTTAACTACTTCTATAACTTCTGTTCTGATGTCTTCTTTTGATAATTTAACATCAAATTTCTCAACTTTAGCAGTTCTTCCTGCATTCTTTTCAAGTTTTTCAAAAACTCCTGGTCTTACTGTAGCCATTTGTGGTCTATGATCTCCACAAACGATTGTAGCCATTAAGTTTCCACCAAATGCTGGTCTTGTCATTAATAAGTTATTGTTTTCTGGGTCTACTGCTAATGATGTACAGTCAGCTGTTAATCCAGTTTCTAATCTTCCTGCTACTCTTGGTCCTAAATCTCTTCCAATGTAGCTTGCTCCTATAAATACTACTTCTGGTTTTTGTACAGTTATAACATCAGTTATAACTTTTGCATATCCATCAGTTGTATAATGGCTTAATAATTCATGATCGCATACTAATACTCTATCTGCACCAAATGCGATTAATTCTTTAGTCATTTCTTCTATGTTTGTATGTCCAAGAAGTAATGCTGTAAGCTCTACTCCTATTGTATCTGCTAGTTCTCTACCTTTTCCTAGTAGCTCTAATGCAACTTTTTGTAGTTCTCCATCTCTTTGCTCTGCAAAGACCCAAACACCTTTGTAATCTGCTATATTCATGGTTATTCCCTCCTAATTTTAAATCCTAGATGAAGTGTTTTTCTTTTAATTTAGCTACAGCAACTTTTGCTGCTTCTTTTGGTTCTAAAGTTAAGATTTCTCCTTGACCTTTAGCTTCTTTAGTCATTGATTTCTTAACCTTTGTTGGTGAACCTTTTAATCCTAATTTAGCTACATCAACATTGATGTCAGCAACACTCCATACTTTGATTTCTTTTTCTTTAGCCATTGAGAATATGTTTTTAACGTTCATGTATCTTGGAACATTTAAAGTTTCGATAGCTGTTAAAAGAACTGGAGTTTTAACTTTTAAGTTCTCATATCCATCTTCCCATGCTCTTCTTACTTTTAATTCACCTTCTGCTAATTTAGAAACTTCTTCAACATAAGTGATTTGTGGAATATTTAAGTGCTCAGCAATTTCTGGTCCAACTTGTGCTGTATCTCCATCAATCGCTTGTCTTCCTGCAAATATTACATCATAATCTAAGTTTTTAATAGCAGCTGCTAATGCGTGAGATGTAGCTAATGTATCAGCTCCTGCAAAAGCTCTATCTGTAACTAGGATAGCTTCGTCAGCTCCCATAGCTAAACCTTCCTCTAGTGCTACTTTAGCTTGTGGAGGTCCCATTGTTATAAGAGTAACATGAGCACCGTATTTATCTTTCATTGCTAATGCTTCTTCTAAAGCATTTTTGTCATCTGGATTTATTATTGAAGGAACACCATCTCTTATAAGAGTTCCTGTTTTTGGATCTATTTTAACTTCATTTGTATCTGGTACTTGTTTTACACAAACAACTATTTTCATCTTCAACTACCTCCTATTTTAAAACGTTAGCTGCGATAACCATTCTTTGAACTTCAGAAGTTCCTTCATAGATTTCAGTTATCTTAGCGTCTCTCATCATTCTTTCTACTGGATATTCTTTTGTATATCCGTATCCACCAAATATTTGAACTGCTTTAGTAGTTACTTCCATAGCTACTTCTGAAGC
The DNA here is from genome assembly GCA_002381695.1 of Clostridium sp. UBA4108. GTDB lineage: Bacteria > Bacillota > Clostridia > Clostridiales > Clostridiaceae > Clostridium_J. Next base: position 79,077 of record DFXM01000036.1, read on the forward strand.
AAATAATTTAGCTCTTGCAGCGTCTAATGAATATGGAAGACCTTTGTCTTTTCTGTCTGCCGCTTTATAAACTAAGTTTCTAGCTGCTTCAACTTTAACATCCATATCAGCTACCATCCATTGTAATCCTTGGAATGCTGATAATGGTTTTCCGAATTGTTTTCTTTCTTTCATGTAAGCAACAGCTTCATCTAGAGCTCCTTGAGCAAGTCCTAGAGCTTGAGCTGCTATTCCAATTCTTCCTCCATCTAGAGTTTGCATAGCTATTGAAAATCCTTTTCCTTCTTTTCCAAGCATGTTCTCTTTTGGTACTATACAATTTTCAAATACTAATTCAGTTGTTGAAGATGCTCTTATTCCTAATTTTTCTTCAACTTTTCCTATTGAGAATCCTGGGAAGTCTTTCTCAACTATGAAAGCTGTTATTCCTCTTGTTCCTTTTGATTTATCAGTCATAGCAAATACTACAAATGTATCAGCTACTCCTCCATTTGTTATGAATATTTTTGAACCATTTAATACATAATGGTCTCCTTCTAAAACAGCTGTTGTTTGTTGTCCAGAAGCATCTGTTCCAGCGTTTGGCTCAGTTAATCCAAAAGCACCTAATTTCTCACCTTTAGCAAGTGGAGTTAAGTATTTTTCTTTTTGCTCTTGTGTTCCAAACATATATATTGGAGCTGCACATAATGATGTATGAGCAGAAACTATAACACCTGTAGTTCCACAAACCTTAGAAAGTTCTTCTACTGTCATAGCATAAGATACGTTGTTTCCACCTGCTCCACCAAACTCTGTTGGGAATGGTATTCCCATCATGTTATATCTAGCCATTTTTTTAACATTTTCCACTGGGAATTCTTCTGTTTCATCTATTTCAGCTGCTATAGGTTTTACTTCATTTATAGCAAATTCTCTTACAAGTTGTCTTACAAATTCTTGTTCTTTACTTAACGAAAAGTTCATTTTCCATACCTCCAATTATTAACGGATTATCTATTATTAAAATGCTTGTCTCTTTTTTCTAAGAAAGCAGTCATACCTTCTTTTTGGTCTTCCGTAGAGAAACAAAGTCCGAAAACTTCTGCCTCATACATAACACCACTATCTATGTCCATCTGCATACCTTTATTAATAGCTGATTTACACATCCTTACAGCAATAGGTGCATTTTTAGCTATTTTAGTAGCCATGTCCATAGCTTCTTGCAAAAGATTTTCTGGTTCTACAACCTTATTTACTAGTCCAATTCTTAATGCTTCCTCTGCATTTATCATTTCACAAGTATATATTAGTTGTTTTGCCATTCCTTCTCCTACTAATCTTGCTAATCTTTGAGTTCCTCCAAAGCCTGGTGTTATACCTAATCCAGCTTCAGGTTGGGCAAATTTAGCTTTAGATGATGCTATTCTTATGTCACATGCCATAGAAAGCTCGCATCCTCCCCCAAGAGCAAAACCATTTACTGCTGCTATTACAGGCTTTTCCAACATTTCTAATTTTCTAAAAACTTTATTTCCAAGTGTTCCAAATCCTCTTCCTTGAAGTGAATTTAACTTTTGCATTTCTGAAATATCAGCTCCAGCGACAAAAGCTTTTCCTTCACCTGTTAATAAAACTACATATACATCTTCATCTTTTGAAACTTCATCAATTACACTATTAAGTTCTTTCAGTGTATCTGAATTTAAAGCATTTAAAGCTTTGGGTCTGTTTATTTTGATAACTGCTATGTTGTCATTTTTTTCAAGAATAATGTTGTTATAACTCATTTTTAATTCCCCCATGAACGTACTTAGTATCGTTTATTATTTTGTTAATTTAATAACAAAATAATAGTGATTGAATCCAAGGACCTCAATCACTATTATACTGTTATTATATATACTTTTCAACTTGATTTGAGAAATTCCTATATATTTTTTAAATTTTCATAAGATTAAACCATCATTTTTTAATTTTATTAATTTTATTTTTAAAAATATACCATTTTATTCTATTTCTCGTTCGTTTAATAAATAACTTAGTGTCATCAAACTTTCACTTAAATGTACATTTTCAACAATGATATCTTCTGGAACCTTCAAATCTATTGGAGCAAAGTTCCATATAGCTTTAACTTCATTTTTTATTACTATATCACACACACTTTGTGCTCTATTTTTAGGAACACATATTATTGCAATATGTACTTTATTTTCTCTTAAAAAACCTTCTAATTCATCTATATCCTGAACTTCTACATCTCGTATTTTCAGACCTATCAATTTTACGTTAATATCAAAAATACCTTTTAAATTAAATGCCATTTTTGTAAACTTTGTATAATTAGCTATTGCTTGACCTATGTTACCAGCACCTATAATTACAGTATTATATTCTTTATTTAAACCTAATATTAAGGATATCTGATAGAGCAACTCCTTTACATTATACCCATATCCCTGTTGTCCAAAATCTCCAAAACAATTTAAATCTTGTCTTATCTGTGAAGCAGTAAATCCAATTTTCTCGCTTAATTCTTTTGAAGATATTCTATCTACATCATTCTTTTCTAACTCTCTTAAATATCTATAATACTTTGGAAGTCTTTTAATTACTGCCATTGATATATTCTTTTTTCTATCCATCATCTTCACTCCTTACTTAAGTTTCTAAAAATTTTTATATCTTATACTAAGTATACTTTTAGCCTAATATTTAAAATTAATTCTTCTATACTCATAACTTTTATTTCTTATTATATAATACATCAACTATATTATACTATAAAAATTTGTACGTATTCTATATTTTCTTATAAAATTCAACATAAACATTGATATTTTAAAAAAATTTCCATATAATTTCCATTTATATAACAGTATTGGTTAATATTTAACAAACAATTTAAAACTATAGATATTCATGTTAAAATATCTATAGGGACGGTGAATAATATGATAGTTTTAAGTTGCAAGAATATAACTAAATCTTATGGAATAGATGTAATATTAAAAGATGTAACCTTTAATGTTAATGATGGAGAAAAAATTGGATTAATTGGAGCAAATGGCGCTGGTAAATCAACGCTTTTTAAAATATTAACCTCTCAATTAGAATATGATTCTGGAGAGCTTTTTATTGATAAATCTAAAAATCTTGGTTATTTATCTCAAAGCTTATCATTAGAATCTAATAATACTATATATGATGAATTACTATCTATTTTTAAAACCTTAGTAGACATGGAATTAAGGCTTCATGATTTAGAACTAAAAATGAATGAACCTTATGATGCCTCTAAAGAAGATTATCATAATAAAATAATTAGAGATTATACAACCTTAACTGAACTTTATGATAATAGGGGCGGATATACTTACAAAGCAGAAATTAGTAGAGTATTAAGAGGTCTTGGCTTTACTGAAAATGATTTTAACAAATCAATAAATATACTTAGTGGTGGCCAAAAAACTAGAGTTGCTCTCTGTAAGTTACTTCTCACGAAACCAGATATACTGCTCCTAGATGAACCCACAAACCATTTAGATTTAGATGCTATAGAATGGCTTGAAGGATATTTAAAAGAGAATAAAGGTACTATCATAATAGTATCTCATGATAGATTCTTTTTAGATGCTGTCACCGATAAAACTTTAGAGTTAGTAGGTGGTAAAGTAGATATATATAATGGTAATTATACAGCTTTTGTAGACTTAAAAAAGAAAAATCAAGAGATATTGATGAAAGCTTATGATCTTCAACAAGTTGAAATTAAACGTCAAGAGGAAATAATAGCTAGATATAAATCATTTAATAGAGAAAAGAGTGTAAGAGCCGCTGAAAGTCGTCAAAAATCACTGGATAAGATAGATAGGATTGAAGCCCCTATAACAATTGAGAAAGCATCTAAAATTAAATTTGAAACTCAAATTAAGAGTGGTAATGATGTTTTACATATAGAAAATTTAAGTAAAAGTTTTGGTGAAAAACTACTATTTAGAGATGTCTTTATGGATATTAAGCGTGAAGAAAAAATAGCACTTATTGGAGAAAATGGTCGCGGGAAAACCACTTTGTTTAGAATAATAATGGATAAGATAGAAAATGATTTAGGCATTAAAGTTCTTGGTAAAAATGTATTTGTCGGATATTATGATCAAGAACAATCCAATCTCAATAATGATAAAACTATTATAGACGAAGTTTGGGATGATTTTCCCCACATGACTACTACTGAAATTCGTACTTCGTTGGCTGCTTTTTTATTTACAGGAGAAGATGTTTTTAAAAATATATCCACCCTTAGTGGGGGTGAAAAGTGTAGAATTAATCTTCTAAAATTAATGCTCTCTAAGTCAAATTTTTTATTACTTGATGAACCTACTAACCATTTAGACATTATGTCTCGTGAAGCCTTAGAAAATGCTATTTTAAACTACGATGGAACTATACTTTTAATATCCCATGATAGATATTTTCTAAATAAAATTATAAATAAGATATTTGAATTAAATGAAGATGGAATAAAAGAATATTTAGGAAACTATTCTTATTATGTGGAAAAAAAGAGTAATCCAAATAGATTCGAAGAATTTGAAGAATATAATGGATTAACTAAAACACAAATAAAATTGGATAAGAAAAAGAAGAAGGAAATTGAAAAAGCTGAACGTGAAAAAAAGGCTTATATTAAGTCTTTAGAGGATAAAATTGCCTTGCTAGAAGAAAATCTTGATAATCTTCAGGGACAGCTTTGTCTAGAAGAAATCTATTCAAATCCTGAAAAAAGCGTAGAAGTAAATAATCAGATTCATGATACTGAGAAAAAATTACAGCATCTTTATGAACAATGGGAAGAGTCAGTTTAAATGAAACATTCGGTACTTTCTCTATAATACATAAAAAGCATGGTGAAATTTCACCATGCTTTTCTCTATTTAAAACCCCATCATGTAAAAAACCTATTTTTTCTTATTCAATCCTTATTAGCTTAGTGTCCAGTTAAGCTAATTTTCTAGCTACTATTTCAGTTACTGAGAATGTTGCAACATCATCAGCATATTTTCCTGGTCCAAATCCAGCATCATATCCAAGCTCTTTTGCAAGCTCGTGAGTTATTCTTGGACCTCCACAGATTAATACAACTTTATCTCTTATACCTTCTGCTTCTAAAAGCTCAACAAGGTTAGTTAAGTTTTGGATGTGTACATCCTTTTGAGTAACTGTTTGAGATACTAGAAGTACATCTGCTTTTAATTCAATAGCCTTCTTAATAAACTCTTCGTTTTCAACTTGGCTTCCTAAGTTGTAAGCTTCTATCATGTCATATCTTTCAAGTCCATAATGTCCAGCAAAGCCTTTCATGTTCATGATAGCATCTATACCAACTGTATGAGCATCTGTTCCTGTTGAAGCTCCTATTATAGTAACAGGTCTTCCTATATTTTCTTTTATATATTCTCCTACTTCTTTCATGTCCATAGTATCAACTTCTACTGTTTGAACGTGAATTTCTTCATAGTTTACAGTATGTTCTAATGATCCATAAACAACATAGAAGGTAAACTCTTTATCTAATGCTCCATGGTGAGCAACGTTTGGATTTCTTAATCCCATAGATTTAGCAAGTTGTGCTGCTGCCTCTATTCCTCTTTCATTATCTTGAACTGGAAGAGTAAAGCTCACTTGAACTTTACCATCATTCATAGTATCTCCGTAAGGTTTAAGCTTGGTTAAATCCAAGTTCGTATCAAAATCCTTTTCTTCAGTTGAATATAATCCACCGCTCATTATTTGTTACCTCCTAACATTAATTCTATGAATGGGTTCAAGTATGCATTTTCTTTTTCTACAACACCATCAAGGCCCTTTCCTCCATTAAGTGGTCTCTTAATTCCAGCAAATTTACCTTGCTCTAAAGTCTTGAATAAGCCTTCTTTTTCAATTTCTTCAATTAAATCAGCAGCTTTATTTAAAACTTCATCAGTTCTTTTTTGCATGATTCCACCATCTTTGAAAGTTATCTCTGATCCTAAATCTTTCATTGTGCTGAATATATATTGAGCGTTATCTATTGAAAGAGCTCTATCACTCATGAATGGAGTGTGTATAGCCTCTGTTAACATTCCTAGTAAGTGTAACTTCTGTGAAGTTAATATTGTCACCATGTTAAATAATGTATCTTGAACATGTCCTTTGAAAACATCTCCAGTTTTGAATTTAGTTGGTGGCATGTATTTAAGTGGTGCTTTAGGGAATATTTCTCTAGCCATTTGTGCTTGAGCAAGCTCATAAAGGAATCCATTTTCAACTTTTGGATCTATTTCGAATGCGTGTCCTAAACCCATTTGCTCTTCTGGAAGTCCTGCACATAATGCAAATTGCTCATTAATAAATTGAGAAGCAAGAACTGTATGTGCCTCTTCAACAGCATCTGCTGTTGTTAAGTAGTTATCTTCTCCTGTATTGATTATAACTCCAGCATAACCATTAATTATTCTTGAGAAATATTGGTCAACTATTGTTCTTTGCATGTTGATATCTCTGAATAGTATTCCATATAATGCGTCATTAAGCATTACATCTAGTCTTTCAAGAGCTCCCATTGCAGCGATTTCTGGCATACATAATCCTGAACAATAGTTACATAATCTAATGTATCTTCCTAACTCTACTCCTACTTCATCAAGAGCAGCTCTCATTAATCTGAAGTTTTCTTGAGTAGCGAAAGTTCCTCCGAATCCTTCTGTAGTTTCTCCATATGGAACATAGTCAAGTAAGCTTTGTCCAGTTGTTCTTATAACAGCTATAACATCAGCACCTTGTTTTGCTGCTGCTTTTGCTTGAATTATATCTTCATATATATTTCCAGTAGCAACAATTACATATAGGTAAGGACCTGTTTTGTCGCCAAATTTTCCAAGATATTCTTCTCTTTGTCCTCTGTTATTTTTAATTCTTTCAACTGTAGCTTTAGCTATTTTTTCTACAGCCATTTTTATTTCAAAAGCATCTTTCACAGGAAGTTTTGTTAAATCTATTTCACCTTTAGCAACTTTTTCTGCTATTTCTTGCGCAGAAAGTCCTGTATTAACTATAGCATTACCTATAAAATAAGATGCTCCTAAAGATAATCCATTACCTTTTTTAATATTCTCTACTACTACGTTTGGTAGTGGTACTCCAAATTCATCTACACCATCTATTCCTAATAATCTACATACAGTTCTTTCAACTGCTACTGTAGTATGTCTGTCTATAAACCCTTGAGTGTCTTTAGCTATATTCTCAGCAGATTTTCTAGCTCTTGCCACAACTTCCCAATTTAAATTTAATTTACTTTCCATGGCTCTCCTCCTCATAATAAGTTTTAGCTATATCAATTATATCTTTTTCAAGTCCTAGTAACATTGCAATATTCAATGCATCTTTAGGTACCATATTGTCTTTGGATACCTTTTCTAACTTATACTCCATATGTTCCTGTATTATTTCTACAGAGTGAGTCTTATTTAAATCTATTTTATATTTTAATTTGTTTAGGTCAATATTTTTAAGTCCAACAACTTGATAATGATCCATCTGCTCCTCAACTACCCCGTCGTAGTGAGTGGATATCAAGCTTGCTGTATTAAACTTAGCCAAGTAATTACCTAGTGATTTAACTAAGTAAAATCCTTCTTTAGGATTAGTTCCCCTAGCAAATTCATCTAAGGCTACAAAGCCATCTCCCCTCTTTACGCACTCAACAACTTCTTTAAGCTTAATTATTTCTGCTCCGAAGGTACTTAAGCCTTTAGAAATTGATTGCATATCATCTGATATAAAGTGTATAAAATCAAATATTGGATAGGATGCTTCTTTAGCAAATACAAAGAATCCCATTTGTCCCATAAATAAATTTAAAACTATGGTCTTTAGTGCAACACTTTTTCCTCCCATATTGGCCCCTGTTATTACAGTAGTTCCACCTCTTAACTCTATACCTACTGGAGAGAACTCTTTGCCCTTCTTCCTGAGTATAGATTTAATTTCCGGGTTAAAAGCATCTACTATTTTAATATTCATATCCTTGACAATATTAGGCTTAACGCATCCATGATTAATAGCTAAAGTAGCTTTTGCTATTAATAGGTCTAATATACCTATAACTTTAAGATTTTCGTTTATATACTCAGTAAAATGAGAAATATCAGAGGTTAGCTTTTTTCTTATCCTCAACTCTTCTTCTTCTTCTCTTATTACTATGTCTAATCTCTCTTGTTTTAGTTCTTCTATTTTATCTTCATCAGTACATGCGTAGATTTCTCTTTCCTTCTTCTCCTTAAGTTCTCTAATTTCTTTAAGAACTTCACTATATGCTTCGTATATATAAAAAGTAGGAACTCTTTTCTTTTGTGGATCAAGAATATCTAATACTTCTTCAAGGGAATGTATTTTTATTTTACTAATATGTAAATCTATGTTGTCTAATACTGCCTTTAATTCACCTATTAACATTGAGAAATATTTTAATTCATATAACTCAACTTCATCTAGCGTTTCTCTATCTTTACATCTTTTTATTGTGCTTCTTATATCCTTTAGCTTACAAAATACTCTTCCTATTTCATTAAATTCGGAGTGATATTTTTTTATTGCTACAATCATCTTTTCAATGTTATTTAACTCTTCTACAAGCTCATTATTCTTGTTTATTCCATATGGTTTTATAAGTTTTTTTTCTTCCAAACCATATACAGTGGTTATGCTTAATGAATCCATTACGAAGGAAAATCCTATTTGAGCTCTTTGTTCATTGTCCAAAAATTTCATACTATTCTTCTCCCTTTACATTTAATACTGGTATGTCAACAAGCTTTCCAAGCTCCTTTAAGAATATATCCTTTGGAAACTCATATCCATAAGGAGATTTAGGGTTAACTGTAATACATACTATATTAATTTTATTCATCACTTTTATTTGTCCACCCTGCTTTTGAAACTTATAGAGAGTCTCTCTTGTTAAAAATATTTTTGTACCATCTTCTACTAAAAGAGTTATACCCTTATAAAGATTTGTTGATCTCATGATATCATCTATTAATTTATCTGATACAACGCCCTTTATAACAATATAAGCTACTTGATCATTTAAAGTTTCTACTATTTCTTTCGAAGCTTCTAATGCTGTATTAAGCTTTAAGGTTTTATAATAATTATTCTTGAAAATAACCCCTATATGACTTTTATTGACTATATCATTAGCTATGTTAATTATTTCACTATCTTGTTCATGGGGTAAACTCAATAGATCAACTGTGTGTTTCGTTTCTTCTATAACCTTTCTCATACTATTAGATAATGATGCTCCTGTTGACAAAACAGTTGCTTCTGTAATAGATGGCGATGCGAAGGTTTTCCTACTTAATGCTCCATCTATAATTACTAAATCACAATCTAGGTCTAAAAGATCATCCTTAATATCACACATATATGAATTAACAGAAGGTCCTCCTAAGTCAATATATCCGTCACTAAGAGCTCTACAAATGATAACTTCACCCATAGGTGTATTTATCCCTGTGGATTTAATTATTTCTTTAGTTATATCACTATTAAAAAGGCATTGTTTTGCAGTTGCAACCACTGTGCCTTTTTCAATATATATCCTTGGTTTTTCCGTAGCAGTAACTCTATCTAACTCTTCTCCATCTCTTCCTATGGAAGATAGGCCAAGGGACAAATTGCCCCTTGCCTCTTTTAGTATATGATTTAACGTAGTAGTTTTTCCTACATTCTTACTCATCCCTATAATTGAAACACTTTTATAAGGGCTCAGTAATTCTAGTAATTTATTCATAACTACTCAGTCACTTTCTAAATTTATTTTAGTGAGCGTGTCTTTCGTTTCTCTCAAGACCTACTGGTTCTAAAGCCATTTGCTCTCCATTTAGAAGTCCTGCAACTCCTGTTTTGTGAACTTTTTTCTTACCTGTACAAACATCACAAGTACATCCTGGAGTGTAGTGTGTTGGCTCACTATAAGTAGTAATAACACCTTCAAAGTTTCTTAATACCACTTTGTCATGGCTTTGAGAAATTACGTAATTTGGCATTACTGGTGTTTTTCCACCACCACCTGGAGCGTCTACAACGAATGTTGGTACGCAGTATCCTGATGTATGTCCTCTTAATCCTTCAATGATTTCTATTCCTTTAGAAACTGGAGTTCTGAAGTGCTCAAGTCCTAAAGATAAGTCACATTGATAGATGTAGTAAGGTCTTACTCTCATTTTAACTAATCCATGCATTAAATCTTTCATTACATGTACACAGTCGTTTACTCCTCTTAAAAGAACTGATTGGTTTCCTAGAGGTACTCCTGCATTAGCTAGTTTCTCACAAGCTGCTATAGCATCTGGTGTGATTTCGTTTGGATGGTTAAAGTGAGTGTTTAACCAAATTGGGTGATACTTCTTAAGCATATTTACAAGATCATCAGTTATTCTTTGTGGCATAACAACTGGAGTTCTTGATCCCATTCTTATTATTTCTACGTGAGGGATTTCTCTTAATTTTTTGATGATATATTCTAAAACTGAATCATCAACTAATAGAGCATCTCCACCTGATAAAAGAACGTCTCTTACTACTGGTGTATTTCTGATGTATTCTATAGCTTTGTCTATTCTTGCCATTGGCATACAATCATCTTGTTGTCCAGCGAATCTTCTTCTTGTACAGTGTCTACAGTACATTGAACATTGGTCAGTTATTAATAATAATACTCTATCTGGATATCTGTGAGTTAATCCTGGTACTGGAGAATCTGTATCCTCGTGTAGTGGATCTTCTAAGTCTGCATCTGCTTTATGAGTCTCAAGTCCTGTTGGTATAGCTTGCATTCTTACTGGGTCATTAGGATTGCTAGGATCTATTAAGCTTAGGTAGTATGGTGTTATAGCCATTCTTAAAGTCTCTAAGCATTTTTGAGCTCCCTCTTCTTCGTCAGCTGTTAACGGAATATACTTCTTTAATTCTTCTAAAGTTTCTATTCTGTTTTTAGTTTGCCATCTCCAGTCATTCCATTGTTCATCTGTTGCATTTGGAAATAATTCATGTCTACGATTAATCATTTTCGAATCCCCCTCGAATTTTTATAATTTTTCTTTATAAATCTATAATTAATTAAAACATCTAGCAATTAAACATATAATTCTTTAAATATGTTTCTTAAAGTTTCATTCTCTCTTAACTCTTCTAAAGTTATTTCAGCGTGTCCTTTAGTATATCCGTTTCCTACTATCATAGTAACGTCTTTACCAACACCCTCAGCTCCTAAAGCTGCTTTTGTGAAGCTTGTAGCCATTGAGAAGAAGTAAACTATTCCATCATCTTTTACTGGTAATATAGTTGACATTTCTGTGTTTTGAACGTTAACTATGTTGATAGATACGTCAACTTCTTGTCCGTTATTATGAGCTAAAGCTGCATTCATTACGTCAAGGGCTTTTGTAGCATCTCCTATAACGATTTGCATTCTTAAGCCTAATCTTCTTAATCTTGCTGCTTCTTCTTCATTTCTTACTAATCCTATAACATTTCCAGTTGGTCCTACTCTTTTAACTGCTTCGTAACAACATAACATTCCTGATTTTCCTGCTGCTCCTAATAAAAGAACTGATTGACCTGGTCTAACTAATTTAGCAACTTGAGCTGGAGCCCCTGCAACGTCTAATGCTGCTAATGCTAAAGTTTCTTCCATATCTTCTGGAAGTTTTGCATATAATCCGCTTTCGAATAATATAGCTTTTCCTTTGATTTCTACTCTATCAATGTCTGGTTTAACATCTACTATTTCATCAATTTTTAATGGAGTTAATGAAAGAGATACTAATGTAGAAATTTTATCTCCAACTTTAAGGTCTGTTTTTCCTTCTAAAGCTGATCCAATTTTTTCTATTCTTCCTATTAGCATTCCGCCTGATCCTGTTACAGGGTTTTGCATTTTTCCTCTTTCTCCAACGATTTCAAGGATTTTTGCTTTTATTTTTTCTACATCATGTCCTGCTTCCTCTTCTATTTGAGTAAAGCTAGCTGAGTCAACGTTTAAAGCTTGAACGTCGATTAATATCTCATTGTCATATATTTCCATATCGTTATCTATTTTTAATGCTGGTTGTGGTAAAACACCTTGTGGGTTAATTACTCTATGAGTTCCGTATTTACATCCTTTTTTCATTTCTATTTCCCCTCTCTTTTTTAAAGCTTCTTTCTTTAAGATGCCTTAAGTTAAACTTCTATTTATCTATCTTATAGTTGTTTTAATCCTAATATTTCTCTTGCTTCAGCTGGAGTTGCTATTTCTCTTCCTAATTCTTTAGCTAATCTAACAACTTTTTCAACTAATTGTGCATTTGTGTCAGCCATTACACCTTTTGATAAGTAAACATTATCTTCAAAACCTACTCTAACATGTCCACCTGATATTATAGCTGCTGCTGCTAATGGGAATTCATATCTTCCTATTCCTGCAACTGCATAAGTGCTTCCTGCTGGTAAACTTTCTTTCATAAATAAGAAATCTCTTAATTCTCCAGATATTCCACCATTAACTCCCATTACGAAGCTAAAGTGCATTGGCGCTTTTATAAATCCTTTTTTCTGAAGTCTTATAGCCATATCTATCATGCTTTTATCAAAAACTTCAATTTCAGGTTTTACATTATTTTCAATCATCTTTTTACCAAATGCTTTTATATCGTTTTCAGTGTTAACAAAGATTTCATCTCCACCAAAGTTACAAGTACCACAATCTAATGTAGCCATCTCTGGACATAAATCTACAGGTTGAAGTCTCTCTTCATTGCTCATTCCAACAGCTCCACCAGTTGATGGTTGAATTATAGCATCTGGACATCTTCTTCTGATCTCTTCTATACACTGTCTAAATCTTTCTTTATCTTGAGTTGGAGTTCCATCATCTTGTCTTACATGAAGATGAATTACACTAGCTCCTGCTTTGTAAGCCTTTTCAGCTTCAATTCCTATTTCTTCAACTGTATATGGAACACTAGGGTTTTGCTCTTTAGTAACCTCTGCACCACAAATAGCTGCAGTAATTATCAATTTTTCCATTCCTAAATTCCTCCAAATTATGTTAAATAATTAACAATTTCTTTATGAAAAATAACTTATTTATTACTTTCTTTTCTTGTCTTTAGGAACTACACATGTTCCAGTTGCTCTACATACAACTATTGGTTCTTCTAAAAGATCACATGCAGAATCGTTGATATCAGGTCTTGGAACTATTACTTTTCTAGCTTCGAAAACCATTTTTCTTGAACTATTTCCTACGTGTACTATTTCCCCAACAGCTTCGATGTAATCTCCTGCATAAACTGGAGCCATGAATTCAACGCTATCATAAGCTTTAAATAATCCTTCATCTCCATCGTTTAAGATTAACAATTCAGTAGCAACATCCCCAAAAAGTTGTAACATTCTAGCTCCATCTACTAGGTTTCCACCATAGTGTGCGTCGTGTGAACTCATTCTAAGTCTAATTAATGATTTCATTGTAAATTTCCCCCTCTACACAATTTCATATTAAAAACTTTATGTATTTTTAGTGTAATAATATAATTTCACTAAAATAAAAAATGGTGTTGAAAAGTTCAACACCATTAATACTATCACTCTAACCTATAGAGTTCTATCAATGTAATGAACTTTTTCATTACATAAATAGCCCTCCATTAAAGTAATGGCAGTGGTACATCCTTTGGATTTACCCCCAAGTAATACATTTAGAAACTAATGTATTCTTTCGGCCCTCATATAATTCATCTGTGATATTTGGTGTTTCTCCCATTAGCATCCACAAACTACCAATATGAAAGCGCCTCTATTTATGTTATTCAATTTTTATTGAAGTAAATCTTAAATAAATCTTATTACAAAAATTATTATAATACTTATATTTTTATAATGCAATACATTTTTCAAATTTTTTAACTATTTAATTAATTATACTATTGTAATTTTATAAAAAAATAAGAATCAACATAATATTTGCTAAATTATCTGTGTTTATTTAAATTCATATGTTACTCTTATTCAATTTGTCGTAATATGTTTTTAACATTGTCTTGTATATAAGTTGCAATTAAAGTTCTATTATTAAGTCAAATATCTTAGCTATGATTTATAATAAGATATTTAGTTAATATAAAGTGTCACTATTACAACTTATATAAATAATTTTATAGCTTATTATATAGATTTAAAAATTAGAATTTCCTTTAATTTTCACATTTCTTTATTTACAAAAAATTTAAAATTTATTTGCATAAATTTCATCGCCTAAATTGCTCCATAATAAGGCTGTATCATGAAAAGTTTTGTCAACAATATAAATAAGCTGATTATATTCATCGGATGTCCATTCAAATTTTCCTTTTAAACACCTCTGTATGTACTGTTTAAAAAAACTTTTAAATTTGTTCTCTATACATATTACTCTATTATAATTATTTTTGTCATACATAATTATATAAATATGACTTTGACTTATCAAATTAAAAATTAATTTTAAGGAATCTGAATTGTTATAATCAAAATAAAATTTATAATATTTATTTACATATTTATTTTTTATGTTTACAACTAAATATTGAGCTAATACTCTACTATACTTTATAAAGCCACCTTTAATTCTAACTTTAGGTTTCTCATCACTTTTAAAATAGTCTCCAAACTTATCCTTAATAACTAACAGTGTGATTTTCTTAAAATTATTCCTATCTTCTAAAAGCACGCAAGAATTATTAGGATAATTTTTCATCACCTCGTCTAGGTTTTTAGGCCCCTTCATATATTAAGCCTCCTCGGTCGAAATTTTTATATTATACTAAAAATTTCAAAAATACTGTTTAATTTATATAATATGACATAAATCTTAAAAATCCTCCTTTATAAACACTTTCCAAAAAAACAAAAAGAGTCGTATTAATTTAAAAATTAATATGACTCTTTTATTATGCTGATAATTTTTCTTTTGACTTCACAGTTTGTTTGGAAGAGTTTCCTTTATATATAAACCAATAAGTCAATCCTATTAAGACAGATCCACCTATTATATTTCCTAATGTTACTGGTAATAAATTCTTAAATACACCTATTATATTAAGTTGCTCTAATTTTTCAGGGGCTACGTGTGATGACTCAACAAATATTGGGTTCATCTTTGATAATAATCCAATAGAGAAATAATACATATTAGCAACACAGTGCTCAAAACCAGCTATTATAAATGTGAATATAGGGAAAAACACTATTAATACTTTTCCAGTTACATCTTTCGCAGCATAACTACCCCAAACACTTAGAGAAACTATTATATTACATAGTATTCCACTAGCTAATGCAGATCCAAAACTTAAATTAGCCTTAGTTGCAGCTACTTTAATTACATACCCACCTAAATTTCCTGTATTTAGAAGACCTGCAGCATTAATCAATACTGCTATAAGTATTGCTCCAATAAAGTTTCCTATAAAAACGAGAATCCAATTCTTTAACATCTGCTTTGTAGTTATCTTCTTTTCAGCCCATGCTACACTTAAAAGTGAATTTCCAGTAAAAAGCTCAGCTCCACAAATTAATACAAGAATCAATCCAACTGGGAAAACAATACCTGCTACTACCTTTTGTAATCCTACATTATCAACACTATGTGATGCTACCGATGCTCCATATGCACCTAATGCAATAAATGCACCTGCAAGCACCCCTAATAATAATGTTTGAACAGTTTTATTATTAGCTTTTTTTATACCCATACTCTCCACATAATCTGTAACTTCTGCTGGTGTAAGCATGCTTTTGTTCATATACGTTCCCCCTCATATTTAAAATTTATCCACGGATAATTATATGAGAGGATATAATTAATGTCAATAAAATTAGCCTTGCTATCTAAAACCAAATTATATTCTCTATATTAAGCTGTTGAATTACATCATCCTTTGTACTTATTTCGCTTTCAAATACTTGTATTAGAGCTTCATTAAATTTTTCAATTACAATCTGAGATGGCCGCTTTTTATCATCCTTATATTCTTCTTCTATAAATTCTTTGCCATTAACTTTATAACTTTTATCTTCTGACAATATATATAACTTATCTTCTTTATCAAATACTATATCCCCCAATATTTCATATGGCTTCTCTATTCTTCTTATATTGCTTATATTATCTCCTACAAGATCTCCTACATATAAATAGTCATTAAAGTTTCCCGTATCCACATTATATTTAGAAGTTATAAATGCTATATTCTTTTTATCCTCAGATATTACCCCTGTATAAAATTGTTCATTTTCATCTTGAAATTTATATATTTCTTTTTTCTGAATATATATACTATTTGTATTATTAATTTTATCAAATTTGCTATAAATAATACTATCCCCACTATTTACAGTTCCAATAATTAATCCTTCAACAGAATTTACAAGATCATCTTTATATATATCATAAACTAAATATCTTGATTCATTTGGATTTAAGTGTAATGCAATAATAATTCTATTATTATTTACCCAATCTATATCTATAATATTATATTTCTCCTTATTATCTATGATTAAAGTTTTATATTCTCTACTCTCCATATTGTATATCTCTATATGGTCATTAATATCATCCTCAAGTTCTTTATATTTGAAGACTATATTTTTACCATCTGGACTCAAGGCTGAAAATTCCTTTAGTTTTTCTATGTTACCAACTGGTTCTAAATAAGGTTTTTCACCATTATAATATAAATAAATATTGTCATTTTTTTCTAACATAGCACCTTTATAGGTTTCTTCCTTTATCTCATTTTTATTAGAACATCCTACCAATACAAGAAAACAAAAAATACCTATGATTAATAAGCTTATATTTATCTTAAAAAAATCACTTTTCACCTTGATTTTCATTAAAATTCACCATCTATCCTTCTACATCTATAATGCATATCTAAAATATTATACTCTCATTAAATACGATATTCAATGAACCTTCGTTATATATATAGTACTAATTTACATATTCTTAATATATAAAATTTCATTAATTTTTGAATTTTATTTAAGTACCATTGTATAACAATGTACATAGTATAAATTTTTATTTATATCTATACTTTACCACTAATTTTTTAAATTTTGGTGACAAAATAGTTAAAGATGCGAAAAGTTATTTACTTTTCGCATCTTACTAAACAAATTATTTATTCATTGTATTATTAACTGTCCTTCTTACTAAATCTTCATCAGCTATAAATGGTAAGGTAATGTGATCTGTTTTTTTGTTTTTTTCATTATATTCCATACTAGTCTCAATTGAGTGAGGATTCCTTGCCCAAGCTCTTCTAGCAACTCCACTCATAACATCCCAAGCCATAGAAGATTTAATTATTTCATCAACTCTTTCGCTTCCATCAAGTACAAGACCAAAACCTCCATTTATAGATTTACTTGTACCAACTCCTCCGCCATTATGAAGAGCTATTAGACTCATTCCCCTAGCAGCATTTCCCGCAAAACAGTGTATAGCCATTTCAGCCATCATATTACTTCCATCTTTAATATTAGAAGTTTCTCTGAAAGGTGAATCTGTGCCACTAACATCATGATGATCTCTACCAAGCATTATTGGTCCTACTTCTCCATTTCTAACCATATCATTAAATTTAAGAGCTATATCCATTCTTCCTTGTGCATCTTGATAAAGAATTCTAGCTTCAGTTCCAACTACTAACTTATTCTTCTCTGCATCTTTAATCCAAATGTAATTATCTCTATCTTGTCCTCTTCTATTTGGATTTATGCACTCCATGGCAGCTTTGTCTGTTTTGATTAAGTCTTCATGATCATGGCTTAAACATACCCATCTGAATGGTCCATACCCATAATCAAATAGCATAGGTCCCATAATATCCTCAACATATGAAGGATATATGAAGCCATCTTTTTCATCCACTCCGTTTTTAACTATGTCTTTAGCACCTGCATCATATACAGCTTTCATGAAGGAATTACCATAATCAAAGAAATAGACTCCTCTATCCACTAATTTTTTTATAATTTCATAATGTTTAAGTAAAGTTTTGTCTACTAATTTATTAAAAGTTTCTCTATCTTCTTTTAAAAGTCTAGTTCTCTCTTCAAAAGATATACCCATCGGCGCATATCCACCCTCATAAGGTGCATGGCAAGAAGTTTGATCTGATAATAAGTCTATGTGTATATTGTTATCTAGAATATATTGTAGTAAATCTACTATATTTCCATGATAAGCAATGGATACAGTTTCTTCTTTTTTAACTTTATCATCAACTATTTTAAATATTTCATCTAGGTTGTCTGATGCTACAGAAACCCAACCTTGATCTAATCTAGTTTTAATTCTTGAGTAATCAACCTCCGCTACAATTCCAACTCCATTTGCTATTTCTATAGCCTTAGGTTGAGCTCCACTCATTCCCCCTAATCCAGAAGTTACAAATATTTTTCCTCTTAAATCTCCATCCTGAGCTATTCCAAGCTTTAATCTTCCTGCATTCAATATAGTATTAAATGTTCCATGAACTATTCCCTGTGGTCCTATATACATCCAGCCTCCCGCAGTCATTTGTCCATAGTTCGCTACTCCTAATTGAGTTGCTAGATGAAAGTCCTTTGGATTATCAAACATACCTATCATCAATCCATTAGTTGTAATTACCCTTGGCGCCGTTTTTGAACTTCTGAATAATCCCAATGGATGTCCACTTTGAATAACTAAGGTTTGTTCATCAGTCATTGTTTGAAGATACTTTCTTATTAGTCTGTACTGCATCCAGTTTTGGCATACTTGACCTGTCTCACCATAGGTAACAAGTTCATAAGGGTAAAGAGCTACATCAAAGTCAAGGTTATTATCTATCATAACTTGAAATGCCTTACCTTCTAAACAGTTTCCAGTATATTCATTTATTGATTTACCACTTAAATTTCCTTCTGGTCTAAATCTATATCCATAAATTCTTCCTCTGGTTAAAAGTTCATCCATGAATTCTGGTGCTAATTTCTCATGGTATTTTTCAGGAATATAGCGAAGAGCATTTTTTAGAGCAAGCTCTGCTTGTGCTTGATTTAAAGTAAAGCCTCTATCCGGCGCTCTTCTAATACCTTCAACAAATTTAGGCATTTCTGGAATCTTATCATTTAACTTAACTATCATTGCATTCTCAATATCAAAATTATTTATCATTAAAATTCCTCCCATTTTAAATTTAATTATTGATGATTTTAAGATGAATATTAATTATTAAAAGGTTCATTTAATTCTTCTGTGCCTTTAAGAATAAATCTTCCCTCTTTAATTATTTCTATTACGCCACCATTTTTCTCTATAACATTTATAAATCCTAAGCTATCATAAGGAATTGTAATATCTGTATGGCAACTGGTGTATGCTTTCTCTATATCTACTTTTCTCAAAATAGATTTTTCATTATCCTTTGCTACTATCTCTTTACCATCTAGTGGATTGTAAGTTTTTTCATCTTCTCCATAAGAGAAACAAGTATCTCCAATAGCAAAATGTGGCCCCATTTTTTCTACGATAAGTATTGGAAGTATATTTACAATACCATACTTTTGAGCTATAACATAAGCTAATGTATTAGTTCCTATAGCAAACTCTCCCAATGGTAAAGTCTTATTAGGGAACAGTAGGTTTTCCTCTATATATTTTTTGTTGTCTTCTTCAACTTGAAAGTTTGAACAATTGTATTCTTTTATATATCCATCCTCAAATAAAAGTTGTAAATCACAATACTTTAAATTATCTAAATAAACTTCTTCCACATGAAGTAATCCATTTGTACCTTTTAGAGTTGGTGAAGTAAACACCTCTCCTACTGGTATATTCACCTCTGCTACACAATTTTCAAAATTAGTTTCCTTCTCAGGATTCTTTATGTCATGCATTTTAACCATTATGTCTGTTTTATTAGTCCCTCGTCCTTTAACATGTATAAATTCGCCCTTATCTAATGCATTTATTATATGTTGTTGAATCTTTTCCCATTTATTAGAATCTAAGGTATTTATCTTCATAGTCTCTTCAAATATTACTTCAAATTTCTCTCCAATTTCTGGACTTGGGAAGGCTATTATGGTAAAAGTATTTTCTTTAGATGGAACATATCTATCTTGGATAGCCCTAAGTCTCCCTAAATGATTCTGATATAACGCAGCACCCTCGTCAGTGAATTTTAAGCAGGAAGATTTACTCTCAGGAGTGAATGGCTTTTCTCCAAAGGTTTCAAAGTATGCACCTCCTGAAAATTTTCTAGCAGCCTCACTATTATTTTGAAAAGCTTCTTCCATCTTTTCTTCCCTATATTTAGCTAGCTCTTTATCAAATATTAGTGAAATATCGAATCTATGATCATAGGTATATTGCTTATTAGGCTCTGTAGAACTAACAAGAGTTAATACTGTAGTTAAGCCATATTTGTGGAATTCTTTAATAATTTCTTTAACAATAGCTTCTTGACCTACATAGTATATAACTTTAACGAAATCTTTCTTTGTATAATCTTTCTTTTCTCTTTTAAAGCTATCCATATATCCCTTAACCATGGTATATGCTATTTTATTTACCTCTGAATAATCGCTCAAAAATTTAGCTGTATTTATTTCATTATCAGAGATATATTTTCCATATTTAAACAAATATCTTAAATCATCTGCAGTACATGTTTCTACTATACCTTTATAATAGCTGTTTACATCTATTAGATCATTCACTTTATACTCCATGTCTATAGGTATAAACTCTTTTTCAATTTTTTTAATGTTCTCTAGTATATCTTTTGAATTAAATCCATTGTTCCATACTGAATTGCATATATCTATAAACAATTCATTTAATTTATCTATTTTTTTTACTCTATGAATAAATACTAAATCTATCACATCTGTATATTGCTTATATAAGTATGTTATAATTTTTCCTGATTCTTCTCCAAATTCTTGTGCTGTATAATTAGGGTTCCCATAACTAGTTTTATAATTATCGCCAATGATATTAGTATAAATTTCTTGGTTTTCTTTTAAAAGATCATCAAAAGTTTTCTCTTCAAAGTACTTATCAGTTAGCTTAGATTCTAATTCACATATTTTATAGATTCTATTAGCTAAAAATTTTAAAAAGCTTTTTTCCTTATTATTAGCCTCTAATAAACCTATATCTTTAATTTCAGATACCCATTTTATTTGACACATTATAAACCCTCTCTTCCCTATAAAAATCCCTCTATAAAAAAATTAACATATTCAGAAAATTAACACAACATTTTAGCCATTTTTTGTTAGCTTGTTAAAGTGATAAAACAATGAATTATTCATTCTATCAATTTTTCATGCAATTAAAAAGTACCTAATATTAATTAAAATATTGGCACTTTATGACACCTTGCTGTAATTCCTATAACTCCATCTATATTTACTTTTCTTTAGATATCAATTATCTCTGACCCAACTTTAGGTTAGGAACTGCATTAAGAGTTAAATCAGAAGTTCTTCCTGCACAATACTCAAAATATGCCGCGCTACCAATCATCGCTGCATTATCTGTACATAATACTGGCGCTGGAAACAACACTTTAATTCCTTCATTTTCTCCTCTCTTCATCATTTTTTCCCTCAAATATGAATTAGAGGCTACTCCACCTGCAACAGCTATTTTATCTACATTTCTAAGCTTACATGCCTTCATCGCATTATCTACTAAAACATCTACCACAGCCTTCTGAAAAGAAGCAGCAACATCTGCTTGATTATAAACATCACCTTTCATTTGAAGAGAGTTTAAGTAATTAAGTACTGCAGACTTAACTCCACTAAAAGAAAAATCCAAACTTTCTTCATGAAAATTAGCTCTTGGAAATTTAATAGCATTTTCATTTCCCTCTTTTGATATTTTGTCAATCTTAGGTCCTCCAGGATATCCAAGTCCAATAGCTCTAGCGACTTTATCATAAGCCTCACCTGCTGCATCATCTCTGGTCTCACCCATAACTTCAAAGCTTCCATAATCCTTCATATGAACAATAAATGTATGCCCACCTGATACCACTAGAGTAACAAATGGTGGTTCTAACTCCTTATACTGAATGAAATTAGCACTTATATGTCCTTCTATATGATTTACGCCTATAATAGGTATATTTAATCCATAAGCAAGAGCCTTAGCATACTGAAGTCCTACAAGAAGAGCACCAACTAATCCTGGTCCATAGGTAACACCTACTGCATCTATATCTTCAAAGGTTAGGTTAGCTTCTATTAGAGCTTCTTCCACCACTGCGCTGATAGACTCTATATGTTTTCTAGACGCCACTTCGGGAACTACTCCACCAAATTTTTCATGTATGCTAATTTGAGATGAAATCACATTAGACAAAACTTCCCTACCATCTACTACCACCGCCGCTGCTGTTTCATCACAACTTGATTCTATTGCTAAAATTTTAAAATTATCTTTCATATTTTCACCCACTTAATTTTTCAATAAAAATGCTACAACTTAATTATTAATAATTATCTTCTAACAATTTCAAATAATTTATCATTAATTATTATTACAAATTTCATAGATAAATTATACTTTATGTTATAATTTATATCAAATAATAAATAAATTGCTACGCAATTTATTTAGTGAATTGCGCCCTATGTCCACAGTGAATCGCTTTCTTCGGCGCAATTCACTAAAAAAGTGAGGTATTTAAATGACTAAATTTAATTATGCAAAGGTTATTGTAAAAGGTTCTCCCATTTCAAAATCTAACTTTAAGCTTTTCAATAGCAGTAATAGAGCCATTCTGCCTTATAATTCAGGCAAATATCATGATAGATATGCCTTATATGAAGAAGAAATAGCTTATGAGTCTAGAATTCAAAATCCTGGTGTAACTCTTGGTGAATCCTTAATTGCAATCTTAAAGGTTTATTATAAAAGCGAAAAAAGACATCCCGATACTAACAATATAACTAAGAGTATATTTGACGGCATTGAGAAAAGTGGTCTTATAATAAATGATGCTCAAGTTAGAAGATTAATAATTGAAGAATTTTATGATAAAGAAAATCCTAGATTTGAATTAGAACTATTTGGAGAAAGCTCATATTCTATCGATTACAACATAATACCTTTATCTATTAATAAAACACCCATAAATTATGAGCCTCCAAGTAATAAAAAAAATTCTTCTATCTGTAAAGTTATAGCTCCAAAAAATATTGAAGAAGCACCTATTAATGTAAAGGAAATTTGTTATATCTGTTCAAAACCCGTGAATAAAATGGATAAAATGTCTTGTAATGGTGGTAAAAGTGTAATTTGTAGAACCTGTTTTAAAAAACTATTTTAGAAGTCATCCCAAAATGGCTTCTTTTTTATTTATCTATATAATGATTAGACCACAGAAATATCCTAATGAAGAAATTATGAAATTTCTCTGTAGTGACTGGTAATAAGAAGTGAAGAAACTATTTAAAGTTGATTTTAGAAATTCTTCTTTGGGATAGGTAAAATTCTCGTAAGCTTGTCAGGACGACAAGCTAGCGAACCTGAGACAGGACGTCGAATGTGAGTGTTAGAGAATTTTAACTAGTCCAAAGATTAGAATTTCAAAATCAACTTTATGTTTCAAATTCTTATTGCAAGTCATGGAAGAGAAGTTTCATAATTTTTATGGTCTAATCATATAATATTTCATATTATTTATCATAAATATTATATATACCCTTATTGTAAAGAGGTGCTATATTTATGAAAATAAAAAAATTTTCCCTATTCCGTTTAAAATTAATCTTTTTTGCCTCAATAATTCTTATTTGTACTATTGCTTTAAGCTCTTTTTCCGTAAAAAACAATATTAAAAAGAAAAATGAACTAGTATCAGAAAAACTTATCTCTATTTCTCAATTAGCTACTACTAAATATACCTACTCAAATGTTATATCTATAAAAGATTCTTTAACTCTTAAAAATATTACTATCCCCTTTACAGAAAAATCCTTTGTAATTAAATATAATGGATATATTACAGCTGGAGTGGACTTAAGCAGAGCATCTTTTACTATAACTGATAATGCATTAACCATAAGTATTCCTAAGTGCGTAATCCTGTCACATGCTATAAATGAAGATGAAATCTTCATTTACGATGAAAAAACCTCACTTTTTAATAAATTATCTCTAGAGGATATGTTAAAGGAAGTGACTATGGAGAAATCAAAAACTGAAGCAGAATTATCCAATGAAGGTTTTTTAGATAAAGTAACTGTTGATACTATATCTTTTTTAAAGAATTTTTTTACTAATATAGGATTTTCTAAGGTAGATGTGAAAGTAGTCACAAGTTCTTAAACAGATATAAAAATCCACATAAGTTACTTGAATATATAAACATCACCACTTTACAATAGCTTCGAACACAAAATATTGCCACAATTATCATAGTAAAGTTTTTAAAACTTCTTTTATAAATTTGATTTCCTATATATTAATTAATTAATAATAAGGTAGCCTATTGAATTAGGCTACCTTATTATATTATAAAAATTTTATCATTCTTGTCTAAAATGATTCACTGGGATATCTTGCTTCAAATAAAATTAGTTCTCTATTAAAGGATTTGGCCTTACATGTTTCTTCTTTCTGAAATAGTTTTAATTACTGCTTCGATTTCTCAACCTCACGTCTGTATTCCAAAATATCTCCTGGCTGGCAATCCAAGACATCACAAATAGCTTCTAGCGTCGAAAATCGGATAGCACTAATTTTTCCTGTTTTAATTTTTGAAAGATTTACATTAGCGATGCCAACCTTGTCCGCAAGATCATTTAATGATATTTTTCTATCCGCCATCACACGGTCGAGCCTTAATATAATAGCCATGAGCAGTACCTCCTAAAGGGTTTCATCTGACTGCCTTTGCAACTCTGCGCCATAATCAAATACTGTTGCTATAAATATAAATATTAGCGCCAATAATACAAATGGAATATCAAATGTTATTTGTATGTTTGATTCTAAAACAAAAATTTTATAGAATCCTGCCCTCGCTACAGGTACAACAAACGAATAAATCATTATAATTATTCCTATCTTTTTCATTCTTGTGGCATTTGTCTTGCTGAAAGGAAGAATATCTGTATTGATAGACCTAAACATTCGATATGCAGTCATAAGTATAAACAAAATGAATATACCTGCTACAATTACCGTGCACATTTCAGCAATAACTTCCTCTGTAGAATGTAAATACTGTCCCTGCATGGAAA
Source organism: Clostridium sp. UBA4108 (assembly GCA_002381695.1). Lineage (GTDB taxonomy): Bacteria > Bacillota > Clostridia > Clostridiales > Clostridiaceae > Clostridium_J. The sequence goes on from DFXM01000036.1 coordinate 104,445, forward strand.
TGAACTTTAATCCTTTAATTGCAAGAATGTCTGCTTTTGGATTGACAACAACCCAAACAAGCGCTGATAAAGGTATGAACATTCCTATCATAAGGGAAATGTAAGAAATTTTAGAAACAGTAGCCATAACCTTGCTGCTTTTCTTGATTTTTTCTTGTATATTGTTCATATAAACCCCTCTCTTCTTATCTCATGAATTTATTATAATATAGTATTATATGATTATCAACTATTTTTTAATGTTAATCGTTAAATTTTATATTTATATCAATTATATTCTTAGTAATCATGCTCAATAGTAAAGTTAGCTACCACATGGATTGTTGTCGGCATAGTTTTATATTTTTTTGAGAAGAGCTAGTTTTAACATGATGTCACCGGCTGTAATCGTCAAACATCCAAGTTTATGTAAAATCTCTTCTCCATGATAAAAGCTGAATGTTTCGTATGGGATACGATCATTCAGCTTTTTTTGTAAGAATTAATGCGGTTCATAATCAGGCTTATATCTTCTAGTGTTAGATGATTGGAGCTACTTCCCTTTGGAAGAATCATCACAATCAACTCATGATTCACCTTCTCTGTTATCGATTTTAAAGTATCGACATTCCGAAGATATACCAACATCAGACTACTATCCTCGAAATGAATGGTCAGCAGACATCGATGTAGTTGTATATGAATTTTTGCCACTCATCAGTTCCTCATCATAAATATTTTTTAATAGGGTACATTTCGATTTATAACTGTTCAAATTAACTTTGTTTATTTTTAGCAATGTACATGTTAATTGCCGCAAAGATAATTAATATTAATCCTAATGCAATAAAGCACAGATTTAAAGATAACCCCTCCCCTATAAAGCCTATGATAGGAAATATAATAATCATAAATATGCTAAAGCACATACTTTGTATGGATATTAATGTAGCTCTTTGAGGTGATGGTATTAGCTTGTTTATATATCCAGAACTTATAGGATATAACATGGCATTAAAGCCTTGAATAATCATAAATCCTATTATAGCTAAGACCTTGATTTTTATGCTCAGAAGCATAAGCCCAATCCCCATAATCACAGGAATTATATAAATAATTTGTTTCTTAAATAGCTTATGTAAACCATAAGAAACTTTAGATCCCAAAGCACAAAATATACTGGATATTACAAATAGTGTAGCTATATTCGTCCTACTAAATCCCATTAAACTAAAGAATTGTTGAGAATAAAAATAGGATGAAGTTCCTACCATAAATATTATTTCAAAATAAATCATAAAGCTTACTAAAGTCCTATTGTTTCTAATAACATTAAAACAATCCTTGAAATGTTGTATAAAATTTATTGAGTTTTCTTTTCCTTCTCTGATAGTAGGCTCCTGAAACATGAAGGAAATTCCAAATACACATACACTAATAGTGGAAGCTATTATATAACATAAGGCAAAAGATTTATCTGACAATACGCCTCCAATGAATACTGCTATTCCTTGTGCAACTTCAATTATAAAGTTAAGTGTTCCATTTATCTTTATATATTGATCTTCTTTGCCTGTTAGTTTTAAGCTATCATAAACTAAAGCTTCTTCTGATCCAGAATTTAAATTATAGGATACAGCTGATATTATAAATCCAACAGTAAAACCTAAAAAAGAAGTTGAAAACAGCATAAAAATTGAGGATATGGCTGACATTAATCGCCCTATAATTATAGTTTTCTTTCTACCTAACAAATCTGCTATAGCTCCAGTAGGTACTTCACAAAGAAGACTGGTTACATGAAATATAGCTTCAATAATTCCTATTTGAACTAATGACATTCCCTTATATGATAAATAAAGCACCCATATGGCTGAAGACAAATCCAATGATGTTAAAAATCTATATAAATAGTCTACCCTTATATTTTTCTCTAAGCTGGCTTTATAATTTTTATTTTTGCATAACATAGTAAATCTCTCCTTAATATTAGATATATGAAATAATTCATAAAATAAAAAGCTCTATAATCTAAAGATTATAAAGCTTGGAATTACTACATTTTGCAATTTATAGTTTTAACACCTGCAAAATCTACTTAAAAAAGTATATAGTAATCCCTTTTGATTTAAAATTGCAGTTTTAAACATACTGCTACTACTCATGGGATTATATCCTTTTTTAATATCTAGAGACTCCACAGTTAAATTCCTCCATTTTAATTAAATACGTTTAATAACATTATATGTAATTAGGCGTATTTTTACAATACATAAATTGTAATTAAGTTTCTACATTATACAAATAGGCTTAAATACAAGGCTTTGTTTGGTACTGTAA
>DFXM01000007.1 GCA_002381695.1 Clostridium sp. UBA4108
AAATAAATAAGTCAGAATTCTCGTCTGTTTTGAGTTATACTGCGTTAACAGAACCCTTAGATAGTGCTACTATTTGCGGAACCTGTTTCCTTGTCTAACTCAAAATATACTTCCCATCTTTGACTTATTATTTATTTTCAGATGCCTAATTAAGAGTGTAAATTTTATAATGCATATGTAAATTACTTTAATTATATTAGTATATAATTTATAATCAATGATATGTATATAAGAGTTAAGGATGTGTTCATATGAGGGTAAGAAGAGTCAGAGATTTAATATTAATAGATATAGATGATAAGAAGAGCTTGGTTATAGCCTGTGACAGCTGTGGGGGAGCTGGAAATAAGGATAATGATGTTTTAAAAGTTCCACCATTTATTACAGGAAAATACACTGCAAGAGTGCCACTTTTAGAGGTAATGTGTAGTGGAGCTAAAGTTAGTACAGTTATAGACAATCTATGTTGTGAGATGATACCTACAGGAGAGGAAATAATTACAGGAATAAAAAGTGAGCTTAAGAATGCTGGACTTGTGGATGTTATTTTAGGAGGTAGTACAGAGGAGAATTTTGTAACTTCAATGACAGCACTAGGTATGAATGTTATTGGAATTGCAGAAAAGAAAAATCTTAAGGTAAATAATGTGAAAGAGGGAGGGATAATATACTCAATTGGGATTCCTAAGGTTGGGGGAGAGATCAACTTAGAGAAGGGGAGAGATCATTTTTCTTATGATATACTCAATAAGCTTATAACCCTAGAAGGGGTATATGAACTAGTACCTGTAGGATCTAAAGGGATTTTATATGAAGCAGAGGAGTTAGGAAGAAATAATAATAAAACCTTGGTATTAGAAAAAAATTTACATGTAGACATATACAAATCAGCAGGCCCATCTACTGTAGCTATAGCTTGTGTTTCGGAAGAATTGTGTAAATACATAGAGCAAATACCTTTTAGCAATAGAATAGGAACTTTAAAGTAATTATAAAAAGGTAACTATTGTTACAGTTTGTAAATTGGAAAAAATGTATAATAAACTTAAAGTTAATTAGATACAAATAAGAAAGTAATTTAATGCAGGGGGTTTTATTATGAAGAGAAGAATAATTAAAATACATGAAGAAAAATGCAATGGATGTGGACTATGTGTAACAGCTTGTCATGAAAGTGCCATAGAATTAGTAGATGGTAAAGCAAAGCTTGTTAGTGATATATACTGTGATGGACTTGGAGATTGCCTTCCAAACTGTCCTACAGGTGCTATTGAAATGATAGAGAGAGAAGCTGAGGAATATGATGATGATGCAGTGAAGGAAAGAATAAAAGAGGTTAGGGGAGAGAAGAATTCTGAAGAAAAAAAACTTCCTTGTGGATGTCCAGGAACTATGGCAAAAACTATAGAAAGAAAGCCAATAGTTACTATGCAAACTACAGCTAAAAAGTCAGAAATTATAGGGGATACAGCTTCAGAGCTTATGCAATGGCCAGTGCAATTAAATTTAATAAATACTGCAGCTCCTTATTTAAATAATGCTAATCTATTAATAGCTGCAGATTGTACAGCTTATGCCTATGGAAATTTTCATAAAGAGTTTATAAAGGACCATGTTACAGTAATAGGATGTCCGAAGTTAGATGACAATGAACATTATAAGAATAAATTAACTGAGATATTAAAGAAAAATAAAATTAAGAGTATAACTGTAGTAAGGATGGAAGTACCTTGCTGTGCTGGAATAGTAAGTTCTGTAAAAGGAGCAATGCTCAATTCAGGGATTATTGTACCTTATAGAGAAGTAACTATTGGAACTAATGGGGATATAATAGAGTAATTCAAATATAAAAGAAGGCGAAATTAAAGCAGTAAAGGTACTTCCTTACTGCTTTGTTCCGCCAATTTTATATACTATTTTTATAGTGTATAAAGAGTTAGTTTTACCAAAATTGGTCACACTTAACTATTGATAAATTTAACTCATCTTTTGTTTTATCTTCTTCTCTTGTTATTAGAAATTTCTATATTAACTTTTCTCTTACCAAATTTCTCACCCTTACAGTTAGTGATTATTACATCAACTAGTTTTGATGGTACATCAATGAAAGAGAATTTATCTAACATATCAATTCTTCCAACTTCTTTTCCTTTAACACCAGCATTGTTATCAAGGAATTCTAGAATATCCTTAGTTTTTGCTTTATCAAGCTTACCGATAGATAAGAAAAGTCTTGTAGTATCTTCTTCATCTATACTTTCTTCGCTATAGTTATAGTTTAATTCTTTATCAAACATTAACTTAAGAAGAGATGCAGCTACATCTTCACTTCCATATTCACTTATAAGTTCTTTAGCCATTGGAAGGAAAGTTTCATAAGCATTTTCTTTTAATATATTACCAATGTTTTCAAGTAAACTACCTGATTTTGCTGAGAATATATCACTTAATGTAGGAATTTCTTTCTTTTCAATTTTAGCTTTAGTGTGATTCTCTATTTCTCTAATGAAAGAAGTTTCTTTTCTAGTAGCAAAGCTATAAGCTATACCCTCTTTATTAGCTCTACCAGTTCTACCTATTCTGTGGACGTAAGATTCAACATCTTGAGGTAAATCATAGTTTATTACATGAGTTACATTTTCAACATCTATTCCTCTAGCAGCTACATCTGTGGCTATAAGGAAGTTTAAATTACCACTTTTAAATTTTTTAAGAGTATTTAATCTTTGGCTTTGTTTCATATCTCCATGCATACCTTCAACTACATATCCTTTTCCTTGAAGCGCATCTACTAATTCGTCAACACCTTTTTTAGTTTTACAGAATAATATTGCACTTGTTGGATTATCTACATCTAATATTCTACAAAGGGATTCTAGTTTGTTAGATTGATTAACTAGGAAATAGTACTGTTTTATCTTAGAAACAGTCATAGATTTTTTAGCAATAGCTATATGCTCAATATCAGGTTTCATATAGTTTTTAGCTAGATTTTTAATTTGTCTAGGCATAGTAGCTGAAAATAGAAGTGTTTGTCTGTCTTCATTTAAATTTGATAAAATACTTTCTATATCATCTATAAATCCCATATTAAGCATTTCATCAGCTTCATCTAAAACTAAGAATTTAACATCTTGTAGTTTTAAAGTTCTTCTATTTATATGATCTAATATTCTACCAGGAGTTCCAACAACAATATCTACACCTCTTTTAAGAGCAGAAAGTTGTCTTTCAAAGGACTCCCCACCATAGACAGCTAATATTTTATACTTTTCATATTTGCATAGTTTGTTTAATTCTTCGCTAACTTGTAGAGCAAGCTCTCTAGTAGGAGCAAGAATTAAAGTTTGGATTTTACCACATTTTGGTTCCATATTACTAAGTATTGGAGCTCCAAAAGCAATGGTTTTTCCAGTTCCTGTCTGTGCTTGGCCTATTATGTCAAAGCCCTGTAAGCTTACAGGTATACTTTTTTCCTGTATATCACTTGGGTATTCAAAATTCAGATCTTGTATAGCTTTAAGTACTAATTCACCCAAGCCTAATTCTTCAAATTTAGTTTTGTTCATCCATATTCCTCTTCTCTATTTTCTTTAAAATACACTTAATAGTATCATAGTATAACCATAATAGCAAATAAAATAACAAATTTTATCAGATTATTTATATTTAATTTAAAAATAAAATCTATAAATAATCAATTACAGATTATTTAAGGGAAAAATGCAATCCAAAATGTATAATATATAGAATTTTAAAACATAGCTTATTAGTAAAAAATCATATATTATAGTATAGTAGATAAAATTTATAATATAGATAGAGGAGAGTATTAAGAAGAATATATGGATAAACAATTGTTTGATACTTTAGAAATGAATTTAGAGAATGGAATACAATTAATTACTATAAAAAAGACCACGCAAATATCTTCAATTCATATAGGGATAAAAGTGGGAGCTACAAATGAGGAGAAGAAACAAAGAGGAGTATCCCATTTTATTGAGCATATGCTTTTTAAAGGAACCTATAATAGAAATAATGAGCAGCTTAATAGTGAATTAGAAAATTTAGGTGGAGAGTATAATGCCTATACAGATTATACTTCTACTGTATTTAATACTACTATGTTAAATGAAGAATTAGAGAATGGCATAAAGTTATTAGGGGATTTAGTTCAAAATCCAACCTTTAGGGAAGAGGATATAAATAAGGAAAAAGGGGTTATTTTGGCTGAACTTAGAAGTGGTAAAGATGATGTAGAGGATTTATCTTTTCAAAAGGTAAATGAAATAGCTTTTGATGAAAGTCCTTTAAAAATAGATGTCATAGGAAAAGAGAGTGTAATAAAAAATATACAGAGAGATGAAATCTTGGAGTATTATAAAGCTCATTATACTCCTAATAATACAGTAATAACTGTGGTTTCTAACTATGATCATGAACATGTAAGAGTATTAATAGAAAAATACTTTGGACAGTGGAAGAAAAAGTTATTAAATAAGAAACAGGCATTATTTGAGAAAAATAAAGATAAGATAAAAAGAACTCACAAGAATAATATGGAGCAAAGCACTATAGTGTACCTATATACATTTAATGATTTAAATAAGGCAGAAGAATTAGCTTTAAGGGTGTTAAATCATAAATTTGGAGAAAGTTCTAATTCTATTTTATTTAGAGAATTGAGAGAAGACAAGGGACTTGCTTATGATGTGTATACAAGTCTAGACTTAACCGCTAATATTAAATCTCTATATATTTATGCGTCAGTAGCTAAAAAAGACATAGAAGAAGGGATAAACACTATAGAAAATTGCATAAAAAAGGTCAAAGAGGGAATAATTGTATTTGATGAACACACCATAAATCTTATGAAGAAGGTATTTAAGACAGCAGTAGCATCTACTTTAGAAGATTCTTCAGATTTGGGGAATTATGTATTACATCAAGCTATGGAAGGTGAATATATATATGAATTTTTAAATGATATGGAAGAAATGAATAGAATAACTTCAGAAGATTTATATAGTGTAGCTAGGAAAGTATTAAATAATCCTACAATCCATGTACTAATATGTGATGGTGATGAGTAAAATGAGTAATACAATAACTAAGATTGAAATACAAAAGAAAAATGAAAACAGGGTAAATATATTTATTGATGGTGAGTTTTCATTTTCTTGTAGTAGTGAGCTTGTATATTATCATAAGCTTCACAAGGGAAGAGTTATTGAGATAGAGGATTTTGAAAAGGTAATAAGTGAAGATAATTATATTAGAGGGAAAAATGTGTCTTTAAAGTATATTGAAAGGACTTTAAAAACTGAAGCACAAATTAGGGAGTACTTAGTAAAAAAAGAATTTGATGAAAACACTATTGACAGAGTAATAAATTTTCTAAAGGAATATAAATTCATAGATGATTATTATTATACTAAGGCTTTTATAAATACTAATATAAAATCTTGGGGAAAAAATAAAATTATATACAACTTGAAAAGTAAGGGCATAGATGATGATATTATAAATAGAGTGATTAATGAACTTCCTATGGAGAGTGAAATTACTATTGCATTATCTTTAGCAGAAAAAAAATTAAAACTGTTATGTAATAAAGAAAATAGCAAAATAAAAATTCTTCAAAAACTTAGTAGCTATTTAGTTTCTAGGGGATATAATTTCGAAATAATTAATGAAGTTATTTCAAAGATGCATATTGAACCTAAACAAGATAGTGAAAAATGCGAAGAGGATAAGTATTCCAAATTACTGGATTTGGCAAGTGGAAGGTATGAAAAATTAAAGAAATCAGAGCAAAATCATATTAAGTTGAAAAAAAAGCTTCAAGATTTTCTATTGAGAAAAGGATATAACTATGATGAAATAAAGGAATGTATTAAACATATAGAGGAAGAAGATTTTTAATAATTTGGAGGATAAAATTTTGGATATAGGCAAGGAGATAGGACGTTATATTATGGAATTTGTTAAAAATGTTAATATAGTTTCACTAGGTATATTTATAGCACTTCTTTATCCAATATTGATAGGATTTGTGTTTAAATTGAGGAGTAGCTCTTTAATTAATACTATAAAAAGTGTATTAAATTCTGTATCTATACTAGTGTCTTTAGTTATTAGTTTTCATTTAATAAATAACATATTTGTTTTAAATAAATATAATTTATTAGATTATTTAGCTAAAAAATTATCACCCACTATAATAACAGTAATCACCACTTCTAGAGTTTTTATAACCATAACAAGTATAGTTATATTTATAGTAATACATCAATTAATAAAGCTAGTTATTAGCTTTATTAGTAGAATTACCTTTGAACCATTATTAGATATTTTGGATGAGTTCATTAAAACTCAAAGTAGTATATTAAAGCGTGTAGTTGGAGCTATATTTCAAATTCCTAGAGGATTGTGCTATGCTTTAGTATTAACTTTCTTATTAAACCTATCTTCAGGATTTCTATTTGATAGTAAGATTAAAGGTATACTAGAGGAATCTAAAATTTATAACTATATTAATAACAATGGTGTAATACCGGTATTTAATTCTCAACTAGCAAAAACCTTACCTAACATAATTAATGATTCATTTAAAATATATGATGGCGAAAACAATTCTATAGATATTGGAAATAATTCTATAAAAGGATTGGTATATTATAATGGAGTTACTCTAGAACAAGGAGTAAAGTCAGATAGTACCATCGATGAAACTGCTAAGGCTATTACTGAAGAATATAGTTCAACCTTTGAAAAAGGTAAGGTATTATATAGTTGGGTTGGAAGAGAGATAACCTATGATGATGAGAAGGCAGTTAATGTAATGAATAATGATAACAATATTAAATCCGGAGCTATGGAAGCCTTCTATAGTAAAAAAGGAGTATGTTTTGATTATGCATGTTTATATGTTGCCATGAGTAGGGCAAACAATATAAAGGTTAGGTTAGTTGTTGGTGAAGGATATAATGGAGAGTCATGGGTAAGTCATGCATGGAATGAAATCTTTATAGAAGAGTCTCAGAAGTGGATAAGTGTAGATCCAACTTTTTATAATGCAGGAGATTATTATGGAAATGAAAATTTTAATGCAGATCATAGAAAGAGAACAGTTGCAGGAGAATGGTAAAAACAAGCATAAACACTAGGTTTAGCTTGTTTTTTTATATTTAGAGAGAATTAAATTTATGGCTTTTTCACATTCTTCATCAGAGTTATCTAAAGCCCAAGCTGTGTTGAAATAATTAAGAGCTTTTCCATTTTCATTTAACATTGCATAGCAGTAGGCAAGATTAAAATAATATTTGCTTTCTTTTTTTAGTTCTATGGCTTTATATATTAAATCTATGGCCTTATAATAATCTTTTAACTTTATAAAACAAACTGCAGAATTATATAGAGCTGGAGCTTCATGTTCCTTTATTTCTACTGATTTTTTGTACATACTTATGGCATTTTTATAATCCTTTGAATTGTACAATTCATTCGCCTTACTGAAATAATTCAAAGTTATTACCTCCTAAATTAGATTACTTTACCTAAATAATTTCCAAAATAATAAAAAATATACCATAAATATGAAGAAAACATTTTAAATTATAATTAATTATATATATTATTAAATGGAGACTATTGATTAATAGAATAATTATTTTTAGTAAATTAATTTAATAAGAAAATATCCTATACTATAGAGATTTAGATAAGTTGAAAAATAAATTATATAGAGATATACTTTATACATATATTGCAATAATTATAATGATTTCTATTTAAAATTGCAAAATAGATGTTAGTGGGGGAGTTAATGTGGGCACAATGCATTTTGGATTAGATATAGGTTCTACTACAGTAAAGTTGGTAGTTATTAATGAAAGTAATAAAATAATTTATAGTAACTATAAGAGACATTATTCTAATATTAGAAGTAGTATTTATGAACTATTAAAAGAAGCGATTGAAGTTATTTATTGTAATAATATAACAATAACTATAACAGGTTCTGGTGGACTTTCAATTTCAAAATGGTTAGATGTAACATTTGTTCAAGAAGTAATAGCTTGTAGTATAGCTGTAGAAAAATATATTGAAGAAACTGATGTAGCTATAGAGCTTGGTGGAGAAGATGCAAAAATAACCTATTTTAGAGATGGAGTTGAGCAGAGGATGAATGGTACCTGTGCTGGTGGGACAGGGGCATTTATTGATCAAATGGCAATTCTTTTAGAAACAGATGCTGAAGGGTTAAATAATTTGGCCAAAGAACATAAGATTATTTATCCAATAGCAGCAAGGTGTGGAGTGTTTGCTAAAACTGATATCCAGCCACTTCTAAATGAAGGTGCTAGAAGAGAAGATATTGCAGCATCAATTTTTCAATCAGTAGTAAATCAAACTATTAGTGGATTAGCTTGTGGTAGACCAATTAGAGGTAGGATAGCTTTTCTAGGAGGTCCTCTTTATTATTTGTCAGAACTTAGAAATAGGTTTATAGAAACTTTAAAGATAAAAGAGGAAAATATAATTTTCCCAGAAAATTCAAATATATTTGTAGCATTAGGTGCGGCCTTATACTCTAAGGAACAAAAAGTAATAAATATTGAGAGATTAAAGGATAAGATTGAAAAAATAAATAACTATGAAGTTCAAGAAGTAGTAAGACTTAAACCGCTATTTTCTAGCTCAGAAGAGTTACAATGTTTTAAAGAAAGACATAATAAGAGTAAGGTTAAAAGAAAAGATATAAAAGATTATTCAGGAAGAGTATTTTTGGGCTTAGATGCAGGGTCTACTACTACAAAAGGAGTTTTAATATCTGAAGAAGGAGAATTATTGTATTCATATTATGGAAGTAATAATGGGGATCCACTATCTCAAGCGGGTAAGATTTTAAAAGAGATGTATAAGGCTATAAATCCTAATATTACTATAGCGGGAGCTACAGTTACAGGTTATGGTGAAGGTTTAATTAAGACAGCTTTTAAAATGGATTTTGGTGAAATAGAAACCATTGCCCATAAAAGAGCAGCAGAATTCTTCCTTCCAGAAGTGGATTTTATTTTAGATATAGGTGGTCAGGATATGAAATGCTTAAGAATTGAGGATGGAGTAATTGAAGGCGTTATGCTTAATGAGGCTTGTTCTTCAGGATGCGGCTCTTTTATTGAATCTTTTAGTAAATCCTTAAGTGTACCTATAGAGACATTTGTAGATGAGGCTATAAAAAGCGAAAAGCCAGTAGATTTAGGATCAAGATGTACTGTATTTATGAACTCTAGAGTAAAGCAAGCTCAAAAAGAAGGAGCTACCCTTGGGGACATTGCAGCAGGACTTTCTTATTCTGTTATTAAGAATGCGCTTCATAAAGTAATTAGAATCAGAAATCCAAAAGACATGGGTAAAAATATTATTGTGCAAGGAGGAACTTTTTATAATGATGCAATTCTTAGGGCTTTTGAATTAATCTCTGAGAGAGAGGCCATAAGACCAGATATTGCAGGATTGATGGGAGCATTTGGGGCAGCTTTAATTGCAAGGGAGAAAAGTCACAAGGATTCTATAACATCACTTATATCAAAAGATGAACTAGATAATTTTACTGTTAACACCGATATGAAGAGGTGTAGAGGATGTGGAAACAATTGTTTATTAACCATAAACAAATTTTTCAATGGCAAAAGCTTTATATCAGGAAATAGATGTGAAAAAGGTGGTAGTAATATAGAAAAGGATAACAAGCTACCAAATTTATTTCAATATAAATATGATAGATTATTTAATTATGAAACTATACCTAGGAATGAAGCACAAAGAGGTGTAGTAGGTATACCTAGAGTTCTAAATATGTATGAAAATTATCCTTTTTGGCATAGTTTTTTTAGTGAATTGGGTTTTTCAATTCAGCTTTCTAGTAGATCTTCTAAAGAGATTTACGAATTAGGAATAGAAACAATACCTTCAGAATCAGCCTGTTATCCTGCTAAATTAAGTCATGGTCATATTATAGATTTAATAAATAAAAAGGTAGATTTTATATTTTATCCTTGTGTTTTTTATGAGCAAAAGGAACAACAGGGAGCACAAAATCAATATAATTGTCCTATGGTTATATCTTATCCAGAAGTTATAAAAAATAATATTGATTATTTGGCTGAAAGTAATGTGAAGTTTCTAAATCCATTTTTAAGTTTCCATAATAAATCTTTATTAAAAGAAGCATTATATAAGGCCTTTAAAGAATTTAATATTTCTAAAGTAGAAATTGGGAAGGCAGTAAATTGCGCTTGGGAAGAGGATATAAGGTTTAAGCAAGATATTAAAGACAAAGGCGAAGAAGCTTTAAAATATTTGAAAGAGAATAATAAAAAGGCTATTGTTTTAGCGGGAAGGCCTTATCATATAGATCCGGAAATTAATCATGGCATTGATAAGCTTATCACTAGTTTTGGTATGGGAGTTTTAACTGAGGATTCTGTAGCACATCTTTCAGAGGTAGAGAGACCTCTTCGAGTAGTGGATCAATGGACCTATCATTCAAGACTTTATGCTGCGGCTAGTTTTGTAGCAAAAGAAGAAAATGTGGAGCTTATCCAATTAAACTCCTTTGGATGTGGACTAGATGCAGTTACTACAGATCAAGTTCAAGAAATATTAAAAAGTACAGGTAAGATATACACTCTAATAAAAATAGATGAAGTAAATAACTTAGGTGCAGTGAGAATAAGAATACGTTCTTTAAAAGCTGCTATGGAACAAAGAGAAAAGAAAAAGGTAAAATTAACAATTGCAGAAAAATGTGAAAAAAGAATAATATTTACTAAAGAAATGAGAAAGAATCATACTATTATTGCTCCTCAAATGTCTCCAATTCATTTTGAGTTGTTACAGGTTGCATTAAGTTCTTCAGGATATAATATAGAAGTTCTACCTGCAGTAGATGAAAAAGCAGTAGAAGAAGGACTAAAATATGTAAATAATGATGCTTGTTATCCATCAATTATAGTAATTGGACAAATTATTACAGCACTAAAATCAGGTAAATATGATCTTAATAATACATCTGTAGCTATAACTCAAACAGGCGGAGGATGTAGAGCAACTAACTATATAGGATTTCTGAGAAAGGCATTAAAAGATATAGGATTAGAGCATATTCCTGTAATATCAATTAATGCAGGAGGATTAGAGGAGAATCCAGGATTTAAATATTCTTTCAATATGGTAAAGAAAGCTTTAATGGCCATGTTATATGGAGATTTGTTTATGCGTTGTATTCTAAGAGTAAGACCTTATGAAAAAATCAAAGGTTCTACTAATGAACTTTACAATAAATGGAATGAAATTATTAAGCTACAGATATCCAAAGGAAATTTTAAAGAACTAAAAAATAATATGGAAGAAGTAGTTAAAGATTTTGATAATTTAGAGATAGTTAACATCCTTAAACCTAAGGTAGGAATTGTAGGAGAGATTTTAGTTAAATTTCATCCTACAGCTAACAATGGAGCTATTGATATTCTTGAAAGTGAAGGTGCAGAAGTAGTAGTACCAGATCTTATAGATTTCTTCTTATATTGTGCTCATAACAATTTAGCTAAATATAAAAACTATTTAGGTGGGAAAAAAGGGGAAGTAGTAAGTAAGATATCTATTAATTTTATTGAATATTATAGGAGAACCATGAAAATAGCGCTAGAAAGAAGTAATAGATTCTCACCGCCACAATCCATAGAACATTTAGAGAAGTTGGCAGAACAGATACTATCTACTTGTAATCAATCAGGTGAAGGATGGTTCTTAACTGGTGAGATGATTGAACTTATAGAAAGTGGAGTAAATAATATTATATGTATGCAGCCCTTTGCATGCTTACCTAACCATGTTACAGGAAAAGGTATGATTAAAGCATTAAAGAAGAAATTTAAAGATAGTAATATTGTTGCTATTGATTATGATCCAGGTGCAAGTGAAGTTAATCAGCTAAATAGAATAAAGCTTATGCTTTCTGTAGCAAATAAAAATTTATATAATGAAGAAAAAATAGCTTTAGAAGAAGTAGCGGCTAATTTAAATGCAGATGATTAGTAATTTAAAAAGCTATTGACAAAATCATCATTATGTATATAATAATATGCAAAGAGTTTAATATAAATATGCTATGATGAAGAGGAGTAAAAATAGAGATTATTAAGAGAGGGAAACTCATCGGCTGAAAGGTTTCCTATAGGAAGTATTTTGAAGGTAGCTTCGGAGCTTTTTTAGCGAAATTTATAGTAGCTAAAAACGGTGGTTCTCATCGTTAAAATTAAGAGAGTCTTAGGAATATTTCCCGAGAAATAAAGGTGGTACCACGCGCTGTCGTCCTTTGGATGATAGCGCTTTTTATTTTGAAAAAATACATCTAAATAAAAAACAAAAATATGTTTACATAGAAAGGTAGGAATTGACATGGATGAAAATAAAAATATAGCAAAAAATTACGATCCAAAAGAATTTGAAGAAAGACTTTATAAGTGGTGGGAGGAGAATGGATTTTTCACCCCAAAGGTAGACGAAAATAAGAAACCATATACTATAATAATGCCACCACCAAATATAACAGGACAATTGCACTTAGGTCATGCTCTAGATAACACTCTACAAGATATGCTTATAAGAACAAAGAGAATGCAAGGATATAGCACTCTATGGCTTCCAGGACAGGATCATGCAAGTATTGCTACAGAAGTAAGAGTTGAGAAATCTCTACTTAGCAAAGGTCTTAAGAAAAAAGAGATGGGCAGAGAAGCCTTCCTAGAAAAAGTTTGGGAATGGACTGATGAATACAGGGATAGAATCAGAACTCAACTTAAAAAAATGGGATGTTCTGCTGATTTTACTAGAGAAGCCTTCACTATGGATGAAAATTTAAGCAAGGCTGTTAGAGAAGTGTTTGTTAAGCTTTATAATGATGGTCTTATATATCAAGGAAATAGAATAACTAACTGGTGTCCAAAATGTATGACAGCTATTTCAGATGCAGAGATTGAATATGAAGAGCAAGATGGATATTTCTGGCACATTAATTATCCAGTAATAGGTAGTGATGAAATAGTTGAGATTGCTACTACAAGACCAGAAACATTGCTTGGAGATACAGCGGTTGCAGTAAATCCTAAAGATAAAAGATACAGTCATTTAGTAGGTAGAAAGTTAAGATTACCGTTGGTAGATAGAGAAATAGAAGTAGTTGCTGACGACTATGTTGATATGGAATTTGGAACTGGCTGCGTTAAGATAACTCCAGCTCACGATCCTAATGACTATCAAGTAGGTAAGAGACACAACCTTCCAGAAGTGGTTGTAATTGAAGAGAACGGAACAATATCTAAGGGATATGGAAAATATTCAGGTCTTGATAGATATGAAGCTAGAAAACTTATGGTTAAAGACTTAGAAGAGCAAGGATACCTTGTAAAAATTAAGAATCACAGCCACAACGTAGGAACTCACGATAGATGTAACTGTACTATTGAGCCAATGCTTTCGAAACAATGGTATGTAAAAATGGAACCTCTTGCAAAGCCAGCAGTTAAAATTGTAAGAGAAAAAGAAATTAAATTCATTCCAGAAAGATTTGAAAAGATTTACTTTAACTGGATGGAAAATATTCAAGATTGGTGTATTTCAAGACAATTATGGTGGGGACATAGAATTCCAGTTTGGTACTGCAAGGACTGTGGAGAAATAATAGTGCAAACAGAGGCACCAACTCAATGTACCAAGTGTAATTCTGAGAAGCTAGAGCAAGAAAGTGATGTATTAGATACTTGGTTCAGTTCTGCATTATGGCCATTCTCAACTTTAGGTTGGCCTAATAACACAGAGGATTTAAAATATTTCTATCCAACAAGTACACTAGTTACTGGAGGAGACATAATATTCTTCTGGGTTGCAAGAATGATATTCTCAGGTTTGTATAACATGGATGCCATACCATTTGAAACAGTGTTTTTTCATGGAATGGTTAGAGATGACCAAGGCAGAAAGATGTCTAAGTCTCTAGATAACGGTGTTGATCCACTAGAGGTTATAGATAATTATGGAGCAGACGCACTAAGATTCTCATTAGTTACAGGTAATGCACCAGGAAATGACATAAGATTCTATGAATCAAGAGTTGAAGCTGCAAGAAATTTTGCCAATAAGATTTGGAATGCTTCAAGATTTGTTATGATGAACTTTAATGAAGAATTAATGGGAAAATATAAAGACTCTAAGAATTATTCAATAGCAGATAAGTGGATATTATCTAGATTAAATACAGTAGTTAAGGAAGTAACAGATAATATAGAGAAATTTGAATTAGGAATAGCGCTTCAAAAGATTTATGACTTTATGTGGACAGAATTCTGTGATTGGTATATAGAACTTATAAAACCTGCATTGTATAGTGATAATGAAGAAGCTAAGGGAACTACCTTAAATGTATTAAATAAAGTTTTAATTACAGGGCTTAAGCTTCTACATCCTGTAATGCCATATATTACAGAGGAGATATATACTCACATAACTAAGGAAACAGATTCAATAACTATTGCACCTTGGCCGGTATGGGAAGATGAGCTAGAGGATAAGAAGGCTGAAGAATATATGAATTATATTATAGACGCTATCAGAAATACAAGAAATGCAAGAAGTGAAATGAATGTACCTCCTTCAAGAAAAGCTAAGACTTTTATATTTGCTACAGAAGCTATGGATGCCTTCCATGAGGGGATACCATATTTTGAGAAATTAGCTTCAGCTAGTGAGGTTGTAATATTAGAGTCTAAAGAGGAAGCTCCAGAGAATGTAGTATCAGTAGTTTCTAAAGGTGCAGAGATATATATGCCACTTTTGGAGCTAGTAGATGCAGAAAAAGAGTTAGAGAGATTAAATAAAGAGAAAGCCAAATTAGAAGCTGAAATAGATAGAGTTGAAAAAAAATTAAACAATGAGAGATTTGTATCTAAAGCACCACAGGCTGTAGTAGATGAAGAAAAGGCCAAAGGTGAAAAATACAAAGAAATGTATCAAGCTGTACTTGAAAGTATAGAGAATCTAAAATAAAACAATAGGTTAAACTTAAAAATTATATTTTTAGAAAAACTCCAGTTATTCTGGAGTTTTTCTATTGTATATAGGAATATAGTAATGTAAAATTAGATAGGAAAATTCTATGATTAGGGGGCAATTTTATGAACTATAATGAAGCTATAAATTATATACATGATACGGCTAAATTTGGTAGTAAACTAGGATTAGAAAGAACAGAAAAAATTCTGGAGTTATTAGGAAACCCACATAAAAAGGTAAAATGTATACATATCGCAGGAACCAATGGAAAAGGGTCTACTACGGCAATGCTTACTAATATTCTTATCAATAGCGGGTATAGAGTAGGATGCTACATATCTCCTTATATTGAAGAATTTGAAGAACGAATACAGATAAACAATACGAATATACCTAAGGAAGATTTAGCTCATATTATCACTGAAGTTTCGAGAGCAGTGGATAGTGTAGCAACTATGGGATATGGAAATCCCACTGAATTTGAGATAATAACCTGTGCAGGATTTTTATACTTCTATGAGAAAAAGGCTGATTATGCAGTGGTAGAGGTTGGTCTTGGGGGGCGGTTAGATTCTACAAATGTTATAGTGCCAGAACTTTCTATAATAACATCTATAAGTTTAGATCATATGAATATATTAGGAGATACAATAGATAAAATTGCCTTTGAGAAGGCTGGTATAATTAAAAATGGGATTCCTTTAGTATTGTATCCTCAAGAGCCTATGGCTGAAGAGGTTATTGAGAGAATTGCGTTAGAAAGAAGTTCAGAAGTTATAAAAGTCAAAAAAAATAATTATAAATTTGTTAATAGCTATGTGGCTGAAGTAAATGGCAAAGATAAAATGTTACAAAACATTATTTATACTACAAAAGAAGATAGTTATGATATAGAACTAGGTTTAATTGGAATACATCAAATAGATAATTGCAATGTGGTAATTCATAGCTGTGAGAAATTAAGAGAGTTAGGTGTTAACATAACCAAGGATAGTATGTTAAAGGGCATTAGAGAAATGGTGTGGCCTGGTAGATTAGAAATTATGAGGACTACACCATTAGTAGTAATTGATGGAGCTCATAATATAGATGGAATAAAAAAATTAGCAGAGAGTGTAGATAAATATTTTACCTATAACAAGATGATACTTATTATAGGAATTTTAGCTGACAAACAAGTGAAAGAAATGATAAATATCATAGCACCAAAAGCTGAAAGGGTTATAGCTGTAACACCTCATAGTGAGAGAGCAGAGTTATGCGAGGATTTAAGAGCGGAAATAATTAATTATGTTCCGAAATGTGAGGCTATAGCTGATTATGAAGAAGCCTATAAAAGGGCCTTATCCTATTGCCATGAAGATGATTTATTATTAATATCAGGTTCCTTATACATGGTAGGAGATATGAGAAAAATAATAAGGCAGCTTTAAAAGTAAAAATTCGTAGCACAAACCCCACTCAATTCATAGTATATGGTGAGGGGGGATTCCATTGAGGTACTTATATATTTGTAACACCACAAGAGATTGCATAAATAAAATAGATGCTAACAGTTTTTCCATAGAAGAAAACATAAGCCTTAAGGGAATAAACCGTGGTAAGATAGGACCACATGGCTTATGTATACAGGGAGAAACATTGTTTACTTCAAATTGTTATGATGGTTCTGTTTCTATAATTGATTTAGAATCCTTAAAAAGCGAGAGTTATTATTTAGGAAGAAATTGTAGAGATTTATGTGCTATAGGTAATCATATTTATATAATTTGTGGAGATTCTAATAATGTTGTTAATTTTGATATATCCAAAAGGGAGATTGTAGAGCTCATACCTTGTGGTAATGCACCTCATAGTATTGATTATTGTAGCAGAACAAATCAAATTGTAGTTGCCAATATGAATGATGATAGTATAACCTTATTTGATGCTCTATATGGATGTAATATTAAAAATATAAAAGTTGGGCCGTTTCCTACTAAGGCTTTAATTAGTAGAAATGGGGATTATATATTAGTATGTGAGAGCAATATGGGGTATTCTGATAAAGGATCTATAAGTATAATTTCTTCTAAAACCTTTAAACTTATAAATAGAACTCCTGTAGGTAATTGTCCTTTTGATATGCATTGCGATGAGAAATATTGTTATGTGTCAAATTATGGAGAAGGGAGCATATCTTTAATTGATATGGATAATTTTAAAGAGGTAGACAAAATTAGAATTGGTGGAATGCCTAGAGGTATTGTATGTGACGATGAATTTATGTATGTTGGAGATAGCTATAACGATGTGGTATTAAAAATACATAAGAAAAGTAATGGAAAAATAATCATCCCATTGAAGGGAGAACCTACAGGGATGATTTTAAAGTAATTATTCAATTAAAATACCTATAATTTTATTATATAAGTCAGAAGCATTGTTTTTCCATTTATAACAAAGCTCTCTGGCTTGTTTATTTGATGCTACACTTATTTTTAAATCAATTAAAGTTATATCATTCTCTGAAGCAGAGAGATTAACTAAATAACTGTTACTATTTTCTATAGTGTAATCTGCAGACACCGTAAGTTCTTTTTTTATTATAGACATTTTTTCACTGATATATTTATTGATATTTTCTATGGTTGATAATGGTAGTCTGTTTTTGAATAGAGAAAGCACTTCTTTACCTTTATCAGACATAATTAGTCTATCTTTATTTTTATAATTAATTATATTTATTAAATCAGAAGAAACTAACTCTACAATATATTGTTGAAGAGTAAAGTAATTTAGTAAATTATTCTCTAGGACAATTTGAGTAAGTTGCATATTTGATATAGGTAAGTTTATATTTTCTATTATATATAATAAGACAAGCTTATTTTCTGCTAGATTTAAAGACTCATCAAACATAACATCCCTCCTTTAAACTAAAATATAATTAAAACAATACTACTTCAATATTATTATAACATAAAAATTTAAGAAATAAATTAACTTTAATGCGAATATGAATATATTAACATTAAATGAATATAAATTTAAGGAAAGATTGATTATTTTAAGGGGGAATATGAAGGTAAAATATAAATCTAAAAAAAAGGATATGCTATTAGCTATAATGATAGTTGCTTCCATTACATTGATATTTTGTAGTAGTTTGGTTTCACGGATGGTTATTGCAACAGTAGATAAAGATTCACCAATTTATAGTATAAACACTAGAGAAAAGAAAGTAGCATTAACCATAGATTTTAATTGGAACGATAATAATATAGATAGTATATTAAATACTTTAGATACTTATAAAGTAAATACAACATTGTTTGTAATGGGAAATTGGTGTGATAAGTATCCTACTAAAATTAAGGATATCGCTAATACAGGGCATGAAATAGGAAATTTGTCTAATAAATATCCTAATTTTACAACTATATCTAAAGAGAGAATTGAAAAAGAAGTTCAGATTACAAATGGCAAAATATTAGATTTAACAGGAAAAATGCCAACTTTATTCAGATTTCCAGAAGGAAAGTATAATGATTTAGCTTTGGAGACAGTAATGTCAATAGGACTTAATTCAATACAATGGAACGTAGATAGCAAAGATTGGGAGAATTATGAATGGGGAAAAATAGATAAAATATTAAAGAAAGATATCGAAGGTGGAGATATAATTTTGCTCCATAGCAATGATAAAAAAATAGTAGAAAACCTTCCTAAAATCATAGAATCTCTACAAAGTCAAGGCTATGAATTTATACGGATATCTGATTTAATATATAATGAAGGTTATGCTGAAGATAGTGATAGAGCTCAAAATTGAAAATAAGTGAATATTTAATAAACTAAATCTTGTAAAATTTCCCTAATTATCTTATAATAATTCATATGTTAGGTTTTCAAAGAAACAAATTAATTATGTGAATTTTCAAAAAATAAGTAATACTTTAGATGCTTAAGAATATAAATTATAGTAAATAATTACAAAACTAAAGGGAGAGGGGTTACAATGGATAATCTTATGTTTAACAACAAAATTTACTTAGAGGGGAAAGTAGTATCAGAATTAGAATTTAGCCATGAAATGTATGGTGAAGGATTTTATAATTTTAACTTTGAGGTTTCAAGATTAAGTGATACAAGTGATATACTTATCATTACTGTATCCGAAAGATTAATAACTGGGATAGATGTTAGTATTGGAAGTGACCTTGCTATAGATGGACAACTTAGGTCTTATAATAAGTTTGTTGATGGTGCTAATAGACTTATATTAACTGTTTTCGCCAGGGATGTTCATGAGCTTCAAGAAAGAGGAAAAAATCCTAATCAGATCTTCTTAGATGGGTATATTTGTAAAGAACCAGTTTATAGAACTACACCCTTTGGTAGAGAAATAGCAGATATGCTATTAGCTGTAAATAGATTATATAATAAATCTGACTATATACCAACTATAGCGTGGGGAAGAAATTCAAGATTTTGTAGAAGCTTAGAAGTTGGCGATAATATAAGAGTTTGGGGAAGGCTACAAAGTAGAGAATATCAAAAAAAAGTTTCTGATACAGAGGTAATTAAAAAAATTGCTTATGAAGTTTCTATTTCTAAGATGGAAAAGGTTACTGATGAAAATAGAGATGTCATAACTGATATTCCTCAAAGAGAAGAAATTACTAGTGAAGTTAATAAAGAAGAAGTTGTATAAAATTAAAAATGCTATGGTTTAAACCATAGCATTTTGTTACTTTCTTAAATCATCTAAAAGCTCAGTTTTACCTTTTGTTTTTTCATCCACAGTCTTTATTATTTTAGCTGGAGAACCAGCTACTACTACGTTTTCTGGTACATCAGCAGTGACTATGGAGCCAGCAGCCACAACAGAATTTCTACCTATTTTAACTCCTTCTAAAATAACCGCATTGGCACCTATTAACACGTTATCTCCAATTTCACAAGGGTCTTTGCTAGGGGGTTCTAAAACTCCTGCTACCACTGCACCAGCTCCAAGGTGGACCTTTTTGCCAAGCTTTCCTCTAGCACCAACTACAGCATTCATATCAACCATAGTTTCTTCGCCAATTTCTGCTCCAATGTTTATAACAGCGCCCATCATAATAACAGCATTTTTACCAATAGAAACTCTATCTCTAATGATGGCACCTGGTTCAATTCTAGCATTAATATTTTGTATTTCTAGCATAGGAATAGCTGAATTTCTTCTATCTAATTCTATTTTGTAGTTATGTATCTTATCTTTATTATTATTGATAAATTCCATAATCTCGTTGCTATCTCCAAATAAAACATAGAAAGCACCTTCTCCAAAGCATTCTATGGGTCCAAGATTACAGCTAGCTATGTTACCTTGTACATAAACCTTTAATGGAGTAGATTTTTTTGATTCCTTAATAAATCGTGCTATTTCATAGGGGTCTGTTAAATTATATTCCATTTGACTCACTCCTTTTAAGAGATATTATATTATTTTATTATACATATATATATATTAGTTGAAAAGGAAAAATTAATTTAATTAAAGAGCAACTGTAAGAATTCATATGAAACTGATATAATAATAAATAAAATATGTGATGGGAAGCAGTATGAAATATATAATAATTTTATTAGTTAAAGGAGTTTACAATGAAAAATTTATCAATAAATGTAGAAAATATAGAGATATCAGGTATAAGAAAATTTTATAATAAGGTGAGTAAAATTCCAGGAGCTATTTCATTAACTTTAGGAGAGCCGGATTTTAAAGTGCCAGAAGAAATTAAGAAAGAAATGAAGAAAGCTATTGATGAAAATAAGACTAATTATACCCAGAATGCAGGTATATTGGATTTAAGAGTAGAAATTTGTAGATATTTGAAGATGATGAACATAGAATATGATGCAGAAGAGATATGTATTACAGTAGGGGGCAGCGAAGGACTATTATCTACGTTTACGGCACTCTTAAATCAAGGTGATGAAGTGCTAATTCCTTCTATTGCATATCCAGCCTATGAAAGTTGTGTAAAAATGCTAGGTGGAAAGGTTATTAACTATGGAATTAAAGAAGATTTATCAATAGATATAGATGAATTGACAGAACTAGTTAAAAAAAGAAAACCAAAAGTATTAGTAATTTCATATCCATCTAATCCAACGGGTGTGATAATGAATAAAAAAAGTAGAGATAAATTACATCATATTTTGAAAGATGAGGATATTATTATAGTTAATGATGAAATATATAGTTCTATAGTATTTAATGAATATTATTCCCTATGTCAATATGAAGATTTAAAGGATAAATGTGTGCTAATTGGAGGATTTTCGAAAATGTTTTCAATGACAGGGGTAAGGGTAGGATATGTGTGTGCACCTTCTAGTATAATGAAAAATATAATTAAAGTACATCAATACAATGTATCTTGTGCGCCATCTATAGGACAATATGGAGCTTTGGAAGGATTAAAGAAGTGTTCTTATCATATTGAGAATACTAAAGCCGAATTTTTGAAAAGAAGGAATTATATATATGATAGATTAAAATCTATGGGGCTTGAAGTTAGTATGCCTGAAGGTGCTTTTTATATTTTTCCCAATATTAAAAAGTATAATATGACTAGTGAAGAATTTTGTGAAAAATTATTAAATGAAAAAGGAATTGCTATAGTACCAGGAAGTGCATTTGGACCAGGTGGGGAAGGATATGTTAGAATTTCTTATTGTTATAGTATGGAGGATTTAAAAAAAGCTTTAGATGGAATAGAAGGATGGTTAGATGAAATGAATAAAAGTATTCAATAAAATTCAACATATATTTAGAAAAAGCCCATTTAGTATAAAATTAAGTAATTTTATACTAAATGGGTCTTCTTATTGATTTATTATAATACCTAGGCAAGAATTCATAATGTAAAAAATATACCAATCATTGTAAATGATAAATATAGTTACACCTATATCATGGTAGAACCTTTTATATCATAGATGTACCTATCTTTACTATATCTTCCATAGAATAAAATCCATTTTCTTTTCCCTTCATAAAAATGCAAGCTTTTAATGCTCCTATGGCAAAAACTTCGCGGGAAAGTGCAGAGTGCTTAATTTCAATTACTTCGCCTTTGCCAGCAAAGATAACTTCATGGTCTCCAATGATGTTTCCTCCTCTTATGGCATGAACAGCAATTTCATTGTGGGCTCTCTTTTTTATGCCTTCTCTACCATAAACTATTGAAGTATCTTGGTCTATGGAATTCTTTATGGTGTTAGCTAGCAATAAGGCGGTTCCGCTTGGAGCATCAACCTTTTGATTATGATGTTTTTCTATGATTTCTATGTCAAAATCATCATATAAAATATCACTTATAGATTTCAATATATTATTAACTATATTAACACCTATAGACATGTTAGCCGAGAAGAACACAGGAATAGAACTTTGTAAGGATTTAATCTTCTCTATTTGTTCCTTTGAATATCCTGTAGTACAAAATATTGCAGGACAGGTATTATTAATAGCATACTGTACAATAGAATCTAATGTTTCAGGTCTAGAGAAATCAAGAATTACATCAACTTGTTCTTTAACGTCATTTATATTTTCATATATATTGTAATTAAAATGGGTTTCAGTATTTCTATCGATACCAGCACAAATTGCAACATTATCCATAGTATTTGCAATTGAGGAAATCATTTGTCCCATTTTTCCATTACATCCAACTAATAAAATTTTTATCATTATAGCTCTCCTTTATATTAACCCATAGTTCTTAAGTTCATTTTTTAATAATTCTAATGTATAATTATCCATATTAACTAGAGGTAGTCTGAGATTTCCTATTTCTTTTCCCATTAGATTAAGTGAAGTTTTTATGGGGATAGGATTAGTTTCAATGAATAGGGCATTAGTTAATGGAATAGTTTTTATAAATAACTCTTGCGATTCTTTAATTTCACCTTTAAAGAAGAGTTCACATATCTTATGGATATCATCAGGTATAATATTTGCCAGAACAGAAATAACTCCTATACCGCCAATAGCAAGAGTAGGTAGAATTTCATTATCATTTCCAGAATAAATATCAATAGCGTCACCACAAAGAGATTTAATTTCTGCTATTTGGCTTATATTTCCACTGGCTTCTTTTACAGCTACAATATTTTTAAGTTTACTAAGCTCCAGAAGTGCTTTAGGTGAAATATTCATACCAGTTCTTGATGGTACATTATACACTACTATAGGTGTACTTACAGCTTCTGCAATAGCTTTAAAGTGGGCTATTAGACCTTTAGCAGAGGTTTTATTATAGTAGGGATTTATTACTAAAAGACCATCTACTCCAACACTTTCTGCATATTTACTCATTTCTATAGAAGCAATAGTATTATTACTTCCAGTTCCAGCAATTACAGGAATTCTTTTATTAATCACATCTACAGTAAATTTAATAGTTTCTTTTTTCTCGTTCTCACTCATAGTTGAAGCTTCTCCAGTAGTGCCACATACTATAATAGCATCTGTTTTACTAGATACATGCCACTCTAATAATTCCCTTAGTTTGATAAAGTCTACTCCTGTTTCAGTAAAAGGAGTTACAATTGCAACACCTGAACCTTTAAAAATACTCATATTTCATTACCTCTCTAACTTTAAATTATCTTCAACAAAGCATTCAGCGATCTGAATAGCATTAAGAGCTGCACCTTTTCTTATATTATCAGCCACAACCCAAAGGTTAAGTCCATTATCTAAACTGAAATCTTTTCTTACTCTACCTATATATACTTCATCTTTACCAGCAATATTAAATGGCATTGGATAAATTTCATTAGAAATGTCATCCATTAAAATAACTCCAGGGCTAGATTTATATAAGGTAAAGATATCGTCCAAGGAAAAGTTATTTTCAAGTTCCACATTAATACTTTCACTATGCCCATGAAATACTGGAACTCTAACAGTGGTAGAAGTTATTCTTAAGTTATCATCATGAAGTATTTTCCTTGTTTCCTCAATCATTTTCATCTCTTCTTTAGTGTATCCATTATCAAGGAATACATCAATTTGAGGAATAACATTATAAGCTATAGAATGTTTGAATTTTTTAGGAGATTCATTATTAACTCCTCTTTTTAGATCATTAAACCCTTCTATTCCTGCTCCAGACACAGCTTGATAGGTAGAATACACAATTCGTTTAATGCCATACTTTAATTGAAGAGGTTTAAGTGCAACCATGGCTTGTATGGTTGAGCAATTAGGATTTGCTATTATTCCACTATGCCATTTCAAATCTTCTCTATTAACTTCAGGCACTACAAGAGGTGTATTTACATCCATTCTCCAAGCACTACTGTTATCAATAACTATAGAACCGTTATCTACGAATAGTGGAGCATATTCTAAACTAATACTGCCACCAGCAGAGAAAAGGGCAAAATCTATTTTTTTATTTCGTATATTCTTATCACAGAGTTCTTCGATAATAATATCCTTTTCTTTAAATTTAATCATACTACCAGCTGAACGAGAAGATGCGAAGGCATATAAGTTGTCAATAGGAAAGTCTCGTTCTTCTAATATCTTTAAAAATTGTCGACCAACCATTCCGGTGGCGCCAACTACAGCTACATTGTATTTCAAAAGTATCACTCCTTTGTAATTCTTATAATATATTATATAACTTAAAGCGATAAAGTTATATAATATATTATATAATTATTATGAAGTTTTGATAAAATATATGTTTTTATAGAAAAATAAAACAAAATTATTTTCTAAAATAATTCTAATTAAATTCTAAATAATCAAAAAATAATTGCAAATAATATGAAAATAAGTTCTAAAAGTTAATTAATATGCAAAATTCTCACTTCTATACTGCGAAGTGGAGAAGAAATCAATATATAAATTAAAACAAAATGTAAAAAAAATTGACAAATATTAAAAGACTGTGATATATTATAAAAAAATCAATTATTATAATATTTCTAAATTTAAAAGTTCAAATTTATTTAAGATTAACTTAAATAAATGGAACACCATTAAATTATAAGAAAATTATCTCAAAGGATAATTTTATAGTTTAGTGAAAACTTAAGATAAAACCTTGAATTACAAGAGAAAAGTTTATACAGTAACAAAGAGTAAAGCTGAGATTAGCAAAAGAAAAAAAGCTTAATTAAAATATAGTGTAGGTTACAGAAATGTATACGATATCATATTAAATTAAGTTAGTTAATGTACATAAGGATTTTACATATTAGGATTTAATTTTAAAGAAGTTTTATTAAACTAAAGAAGTGTTTTAACATACAAAGGTAACTCAATGAAGTTGAAATACTTAAAGGATTATTGGTATTTTCAGAATATTTTAAATATAAAGCTGTGCAAAATAAGTAATATTACTTATTTTGCATTTATATATTAAGACTTCTAAGATATTATTCTTAATTCTAAAATCCAACATATTTAAAATGTAAAGTCAAGGGGATTGTTGAAAGATTACTAAAATGGAGGGATGATGATGTTAAAATTTACTCTTAAAAGGTTTGGGTATATGTTAGTAACGTTATTTCTTGCTTCGTCAATAACGTTCTTTCTTATACATGCCATACCAGGGGATCCGTTAGCCAGCTTAGGTAGAAAATTACCAGAGCAAATTAGAGCTAACTATTATGCAAAATATGGCTTAGATGATCCAGTAGTGGTTCAATATGGTAAGTTTGTAAAAAATCTTGTGCAGGGTGATTTAGGAGAATCTTTAAATTACCCAGGAAGAAGTGTTAATGACACTATAGTTAAACATGCACCGATATCAGGTAGAGTAGGTGGACAGGCTTTATTATTAGGAGTAAGTATAGGAATATTTTTAGGAATTATAGCAGCGTTTAATAGAGGGAAATGGCCAGATTACGTTGTTATGTTCATAGCAATACTAGGAATTTCAGTTCCCATGTTTGTTGTAGCATCTGTATTGCAATATGTTTTCACGGTAAAAATGACTTTATTACCAACTACAGGTTGGGGAGAATTTAAACATACAATTCTTCCGACAATTGCAATGAGTCTTGGATCTATAGCTACTTATGCAAGATATATGAGAGCTAATTGCCTAGATGTAATTGGTCAAGATTACATATTAACAGCAAAAGCTAAAGGAGTATCTAAAGTTAGCTTAGTATTTAAACATGTTATAAGAAACGCAATATTACCAGCGATTACACTTCTAGGACCTCAAATTGCAGGTATATTTATAGGTTCATTCGTTATAGAAAGTATATTCTCTATACCAGGATTAGGACAATATTTCGTGTCTTCAGTTAATGATAGAGATTACACTATGATTATGGGACAAACTATTTTCTTTGCTGCAATATATATAATTGCATTATTTTTAGTAGATGTGGTTTATGGAGTGGTTGACCCAAGAATTAGAATTACTGGTAATAAGCGTTAGGAGGGGCAAAGATGGCAGAACTTTCAAAAGAAAAGTTTCAGATTATAGGCTGTGAAAATTTAAATGCAGAGGAAATTCTAAGGCCAAGTATGACCTATTGGCAGGATGCTTGGAGAAGACTTAAAAAGAATAAGGTTGCTACATTTTCTTTGATACTATTGATAGTAATATCAATAATGACTATTATAGGACCTTATATTGCAAAATTTAGCTTCGAAATGAAAAATAATGATATGGTTAATCTAAAGCCAAATTCAACTTATTGGTTTGGTACAGATACATTAGGTAGAGATATTTTTGCAAGAGTATGGATAGGCGGAAGAGTATCTATATTTATAGGTATAATTGGAGCTATATTAGATACAGTTATTGGAGTTACTTATGGTGGAATAGCGGGATTCTTTGGAGGATTAGTAGATGATATCATGATGAGAATTATAGAGATATTAGCTAGTATACCTTATCTTGTGTTAGTTATTCTTATCAGGGTTATAATTGATAAACCTGGTTTAACTCCTATTATTATAGCGATGACCATCACAGGATGGACATATATGGCAAGACTTGTAAGAGGGCAATTATTACAAATAAAAGAGCAAGAATATGTTTTAGCAGCCAAGGCATTAGGTGCCAATCCATCAAGAATTATAGCTAGACACTTAATTCCAAATACCATAGGGGTAATGATAGTTGCAATAAGTTTTGATATTCCTGGGTTTATATTTGGTGAGGCTTTCTTAAGCTACTTAGGATTAGGGGTACAATCACCATATACAAGCTGGGGAGCACTATGTTCATCAGCTCAACAGTACTTAATATTCTATCCTTACCAATTATTCTTCCCAGCATTGTTTATATCCTTAACAATGTTATCATTCCAGTTACTTGGAGACGGTTTAAGAGATGCACTGGATCCAAAATTACGTCAATAGGGAGGAGTTAGGAAATGGAAAGAATTTTAGATGTACAAGACTTACGAGTTTCATTTCACACTTATGCTGGGGAAGTTAAATCTGTTAGAGGAACTACCTTCCATTTAAATAAGGGTGAAACTTTAGCTATAGTTGGTGAATCTGGTTGTGGTAAAACTGTTACATCAAAGGCTATTATGAGATTATTACCTGAACCAATGCCAGCAGAGATAAAAGAAGGTTCAAAAATCAACTTTGAAGGTAAAGATATATTGAAAATGAATGACAAGGAATTAAGACATCTTAGAGGTGCGGATATATCTATGATATTCCAAGATCCTATGACTTCTTTAAATCCAACTATGACAGTTGGTAAACAAATAGCAGAGAGTTTGGTCATCCACAGAGGAATGAACAAATCTGAAGCCATGGCAGAAGCTATAAAAATGCTTAACCTTGTTAATATACCAAATGCTGATAAAAGAGCGAATCAATATCCTCACGAATTTTCTGGTGGTATGAGACAAAGGGCTATGATAGCTATAGCGCTAGCTTGTAATCCGAAAATTCTAATAGCTGATGAGCCTACTACAGCATTAGATGTTACTATTCAAGCTCAAATTATGGAACTTATAGGGGATTTACAAGAAAAACTAGGTACCGCAGTTATACTTGTTACTCACGATTTAGGGGTAGTTGCGGATGTTGCTGATAGAATTCAAGTAATGTATGCGGGACAGATTATTGAAAGAGGAACTGTGGAAGAGATATTTAGTGCTCCACAACATCCTTATACTTGGGCATTACTTCAATCAGTACCAAGATTAGATACAAAGAATAAAGATACATTATATTCACTAAATGGAACACCACCAGACTTAATTAAGCCACCAGTGGGATGTCCATTTGCAGCAAGATGTGAATATTGCATGCAAATTTGCTTAGAGGAGATGCCAGAAGCTAGTACAATCTCAGAAACTCATGAAGTATTATGTTGGTTAAAGCATTCTATGGCACCTAAAATTGAAATTCCTCAAAGCTTAAGAAGAGGTGAGTAGTTATGACTGAAAAAAGTAATAGAGAAGTTTTGATAGAGGTTAAAAACCTTAAGAAATACTTTAATGTAGGTAAAAATGCTACACTAAAGGCTGTTGATGACGTGTCCTTTCATATTTATAAAGGAGAAACATTAGGACTTGTTGGTGAATCAGGCTGTGGTAAAACTACTTGTGGAAGAACTGTTATGGGGCTTTATGGAGCTACAGGTGGAGAAATATTATTTGATGGGCACGATGTTAGTAAACTTAGTAAAAGTGAAAAGAAAGAGTTTACTAGAAGAGCTCAAATAATATTCCAGGATCCTTATGCGTCATTAAATCCTAGAATGACAGTAGGGGATATTGTTGGAGAAGGTATAGACATTCATGGTCTATATAAAGGAAAAGAAAGACAAGAAAAGATATATGAATTATTAGGATTAGTAGGATTAAATAAAGAACATGCTTCAAGATTTCCACATGAGTTTTCAGGTGGACAAAGACAGAGAATAGGAATAGCTAGAGCTCTTGCTATAGAACCAGATTTTATAGTTTGTGATGAACCTATTTCTGCTCTAGATGTTTCTATACAAGCACAAGTTGTTAACTTGTTAATAAAGTTACAAAATGAATTAGGATTAACATATCTATTCATTGCTCATGACTTATCTATGGTTAAACATATTTCAGATAGGGTTGGAGTAATGTATTTAGGTACTATGGTAGAGCTTGCATCTAGTCATGATTTATATGAGAAACCATTACATCCATATACTCAAGCGTTACTTTCAGCTATTCCAGTACCTGATATAGATGTAGCTAAAAATAAAAAGAGAATACCACTTGAGGGAGAGGTGCCAAGTCCAATTAATCCTAAGCCAGGATGTAGATTTGCGCCTAGATGTAGATATGCTAAACCAGAGTGTAGTGAGAGAAATCCTGAATTTAAAGAGATTGAGCCAAATCATTTTGTTGCATGTCATTTATTTTAAAATAAAAACAATAAGAAGAGAACAATCTAAATGATTGTTCTTTTTTGTATATAGAAAAATAACTAATGCTAATAAAATTATTATATATTAGATATGAAAATATAAAATTTTGCATTCAAAAATCATTATTTATGGCTGAAAAATACAATGAATCTAAGTTAGCCACGATTTTAAATATTATATAAATAAATTAAATAAAAATAAAAAAATAAAAAATGTAATTGTATATCTAAGTTAGTAATAATTTTAAATATTATATGAATAAATTAAATAAAAATGGGAAAATAAGAAATGTAACTGTATATAATATAAAAAAGGGAAAATTATTAATAGGTAATGTATAAATTTAAGGATATATATCTAAAAAATATATATATTATATAAAATTTTACAATTAGCTATTGACATATAATAAGAAATAATGTAATATATTAGAAAGAAAGAAAAGTTTTTACTGACAATAAATGCAATACATTCATTGTTACCAAAATTATATTCAACTAGGTGAGGGGGATTATTTGTGAAAAGTAAAAAAACGATAGCATCATTATTAGCGTTATCATTGATTGCTTCTGTAGCGTTTGTAGGGTGCGGTAAAAAGGAAAATGATAAGATAGATGATAAAAATCAAGAAAATAAAGGCGAGGCTAAACTTGATGATGATCAATATTTAAATCTAATATTGACTAGTGAACCAAAAACTTTGGATTTATCTAAAGCAACAGATGCAAATTCGTCACAAGTATTAGCGCAATGTCAAGAAGCCCTAACAAGAATTATACAAGATGAAAGTGGAAAAGATAAAATAGAACCAGGCGCAGCAGAAAAGTGGGAGACTTCAGATGATGGATTAGTGTGGACTTTCCATTTAAGAGATATGAAGTGGAGTGATGGACAACCTGTTACAGCAGATCAATTTGTATATTCTATTCAAAGAACATTGGATCCTAATACAGCATCTGAATATGGATCACTTCTTTATCCAATAAAAAATGCTAAGGCTTTTAATACAAAAAAGGCAAAAGCTGAAGACGTAGGGATTAAAGCGAAAGATGATAAAACGTTAGAAATTACTTTAGAACAAACGTGTCCGTATTTTTTAAATTTAACATATTTTAAACTTATGCAACCTCAAAGAAAAGATATAATTGAAAAATTTGGAGATAAATATGGATCAGAAGCAGATACAATGGTATTTTGCGGACCTTTTATAATGAAGGAATGGGTACATCAAAATAAAGTTGAATTTGCAAAAAATGACCAATATTGGGATAAGGACAAAGTTAAACTTGAGAAAGCTACATTTAAGATTATAAAAGAGCCAACAGCTGTCATGAATGAATTAGCTAATGGTTCTTTAGATATGGCAGGAGTAAGAGATCCGAACTGGATTACAAAATTAGACGAGACGAAAAATTTTACTGTTTACAAAGGTTATGAAGGAGCAACTGCATATACAATGTTTAATACTACTGATAAATTATTTAGTAATGCAAAAGTAAGAAAAGCATTTTTAATAGCTGAAGATAGGGAAGGAACAGTAAAAACTTTACGTAAAGGTATAGGAGAAGTTGCTTATGCATGGTGTCCGCCAGCAATACAGATGGATGGAAAAGATTATAGAGAGGTAGTTAATTATCGTCCTATAGAGGATTTAATTAAAGAAAATCCAGACCCTAAGAAGTTATTATCAGAAGGTCTAACAGAATTAGGAATGGATCCAGATCCATCAAAATTAACTGTTAAGCAATTACAATCAGGTACAGACTCAGAGACAAGGACTTGGGCTGAATTTGCACAACAAAATTACCAGGAAGCATTAGGCATTAAGATGGAAATGGAGTATGTTGAATGGCCTATATATCAGAAAAGAACAGAAAGTTTAGATTATCAGATGGGTGGAGCAGCTTGGATTGGAGACTATAATGATCCTAACACATTCTTTGATTGTTTCTTATCAGATGCAGGCTTAATAGATGCAGGATGGAAGAGCGAAAAGTATGATAAAATAATAGAAGAAGCAAATAAAGAATTAGAACCTGCTAAGAGAGCTGAGAAGTTTAAAGAAGCAGAGAAAATGCTGATATATGATGAAGCTGTAATAAGTCCAAATACTTTTAGAGTGAAAAATACTTACAAGAGAAAGTATGTTAAGAATTTATACACACCAACCTTTGGACCAAAAATAGATTTGAAGTATGCTTATACTGAAGGTAGATAAACAAAATAGAATATTAAATCGATTTTAAAATAATTTTACAATAAAAAGAGCTAGTGAGGAATAAAAATTTCTCTCTAGCTCTTTTTATTTTGAAGAGATTCACAAAAATATTACAAATATCAACATTATTTATTAAGAAAATCGACAAATTATACAAAATTAATACATCCATAATTAAATTATTTATATAGAATTTAACAATTTATCTGTGTAAAGTGAGAGAGGAAATGAAACATGTCGAAAATAGTTATTCCTAATTCTGAAAATTGAGTTGACTTTGAATAAAAGTTAATATATTATATATTTAAGTTAAATGTAAACAAATTTTATGAGTATTTATGGGATTTTGTGGCATATTCTTAATGGTTTTTGTGTTAAAAATGTATTAATTGGGTAAAAACTAAAACATAATTCAAAGGGGGATTATTTGTGAAAAGTAAAAAATTATTAGTATCATTACTAGCCGTATCAATGATTGCATCAGTAGTATTGGTTGGATGTGGTAGCAAAGACGGTGATAAGGCTGGGACAGACGGTGGAGATAAGCAACAAGAAGCAAATATGGATAAGGATCAATATTTAAATGTGTTTCTGAAAGCAGAACCTAAGACTATAGATCAATCTAAAAGTACAGATTTGTATTCTTCTCAAATATTATCCAATGTTCAAGAAGGACTTACAAGAATAATTCAAGATGAAAATGGTAAGGACAAAATAGTAGAGGGTGCTGCGAAAGAGTGGAAAACTTCTGATGACGGATTAACTTGGACATTTAGTTTAAGAGACATGAAATGGAGTGATGGACAACCTGTAAAGGCTGAAGATTTCGTTTATGGAATAAAAAGAACTTTAGACCAATCTACAGCATCTCAATATGCATTCTTATTAGCACCTATAAAAAATGCAGTAGAATTTAATGGGGGAACAGCTAAAGCTGAAGATGTAGGAGTTAAAGCTTTGGATGATAAAACAGTGGAATTTACACTTCACCAACCATGCCCATACTTCTTGGATTTAACATATTTTAAAGTAATGCAACCTCAAAGAAAGGATTTCATTGAGCAAAAGGGAGATAAATATGGTACGGAACCAGAAAATATGCTATATACTGGGCCATTTGTAATCTCTGAATGGGTGCATCAAAATCAAGTAGTGTTAACTAAGAATCCAGAATATTGGGATAAAGACAGTGTTAAACTTGAAAAAGTTACCATGAAAATAATAAAAGACGAAAATGCTCAAATGAATGAAATGCTTACTGGTGCTTTAGATGTAGGTCCGGTAAGTGATCCTAACTGGATTACTAAATTGGATGAGACAGGAAACTTTGATATTAAGAAAGGGTATGATGGTTCTACAACATATACCTTCTTTAATACAAAAAATAAATTGTTCTCCAATGAAAAAATAAGAAAAGCATTTGCAGTAGCTGAGGATAGAGAAGGAGAAATAAAAACTCTACGTAAAGGGTTAGCAGAACCAGCTTTAGCTTGGTGTCCACCAGCAGTACAGGTAGGTGGAAAAGACTTTAGAGAAACAGCGGATTCACTACCAGTTCAA
This sequence comes from Clostridium sp. UBA4108, assembly GCA_002381695.1. GTDB lineage: Bacteria > Bacillota > Clostridia > Clostridiales > Clostridiaceae > Clostridium_J. The sequence goes on from DFXM01000007.1 coordinate 33,295, forward strand.
CAGCTTATAGATGAAAATAAAGATCCAAAAGCTCTATTTGTAGAAGGATTAAAAGAATTAGGAATGGATCCAGATCCATCTAAAGTAACAATTAAGTACTTGGCATCAGGTACAACTGCAAAGGATAAAGAATGGTCAGAATACAGACAACAAAACTATAAAGAAAAGTTAGGTATAAATGTTGAATGTGAATATACTGAATGGGCTATATTCCAAAAGAGAACAGATGATTATGATTATGAAATAGCTTCAATGGCTTGGGGTGGAGATTATAATGACCCTAATACTTTCTTTGATATGTGGTTATCTACATCAGGTGTGATTCCAACAGGTTGGGGAAATGAAGAGTATGATAAGTTAATTGAGGAGGCTAATAAAGAAGAAGATCAAGCTAAGAGAATAGAAATGTTTAAAAAAGCAGAAAAAATATTAATATATGATGATACTGTAGTTAGTCCAGGAGCTTGGAGATTTAAGAATACTTTTATAAGAAACTTCATTAAGAATTATTCATCACCATTATTTGGAACACCAGATTTCAAATATACTTATACTCAAGGTAGAAAATAAAAAATATATAGGGTAAGGCTTAAGCTTTACCCTATATATTTTTTTATTTTAAATGGATTTTTAGAGAGTGTTGATATAGCAGATATGCAGGAGATATATGGCTATGGTTCATTTAATTTAACTAGATAAAGAGGAGGAAGTTTCTAATTTAATATGTAAAAATATGAATGAGATTTTAATAAATATACATTCAAAAGTTAATATAGTTATTGATGTAAAAAAAATGTAAAGACGATAAAGCCTAACTATATAATTTAAGGTATAGTTAGGTTTTATTTTGGGTAGGAAAATAGTTTTTTATTAAGTCGAGATTAATAAAAAACTATTGAATAATAATATATATAATTTATTGAAGACTATTTCCATATATATGTAAAATATATGAATAAAACTTTAAAAAACAAGAAAATCTTAAAATATTATTAAGTTTTATGTAAAAAAAACTTGCTTTTTAAAATTTTAGGATATATTATGTTAATAACAGAAAATTATAAAAAATGACAAAGTTAAAATAGAAAATAGTTTATGTTTTAACTTGATAAAACTTTTAACTATATTTTCAACTATATATTATATTAGTTATAAGTTGAGATTGTTGAAAAAAGGGGGATTATAAATATGAAAAGTAAAAGATTACTAGCTTCATTACTTTCAGTTTCATTAATTGCATCTCTGGCATTAGTTGGATGCGGAAGTAAAGATGAAAACGCGGGTGCTACAACCGGAGAAGGTGGTGTAGACAAAGAGCAATACTTAAATTTATTAATACAAGCTGAACCTAAAACATTAGATCAATCAAAATCTACTGATTCCTATTCTTCTCAAGTATTAACTAATACTCAAGAGGGATTAACAAGAATAATACAAGATGAAAGCGGTAATGGTAAAATAGAGCCAGCTGGAGCAGTAGAGTGGAAAACATCTGAAGACGGACTGACTTGGACTTTCAACTTAAGAGATATGAAGTGGAGTGATGGTCAACCAGTAACTGCACAAGATTATGTTTATGGAATAACAAGAACTCTTGATCCAAATACAGCATCAACATATGGATTTTTATTATTTCCAATAAAAAACGCTACAGAATTTAATGCTGGAAAAGCTAAAGCTGAAGAGGTTGGAGTTAAAGCTATAGATGAAAAAACTCTAGAATTTACATTGGAGCAACCATGTCCGTATTTTTTAGATACAACATATTTTAAGGTAATGCAACCACAAAGAAAAGATATTGTTGAAAAAAATGGAGATAAATATGGATCAGAAGCTGATAGCATGGTATATAGTGGTCCTTATGTAATTTCTGAATGGGTACATCAAAATCAAATAGTACTAACTAAAAATCCTGAGTATTGGGATGCTGGAAATGTAAAGCTTGAAAAAGCTACAATGAAAATAATAAAAGAGGAATCTGCTAGAATGAACGAGCTATTAAATGGCTCACTTGATATGGCAGCAGTTGTAGATCCAAACTGGATTTCTAAATTTAATGAAAGTGGAGAATACGATGTTAGAAAGGGATATGATGGTTCAACAACATATACCTTCTTTAACCAAAAGGATAAATTATTCTCTAATGAAAAAGTAAGAAAAGCCTTTTTAATATCAGAGGATAGAGAAGGTGAAATTAAAACACTACGTAAAGGTATTGGAGAACCAGCTATGGCTTGGTGTCCACCAGCAGTTCAAATTGGTGGAAAAGCATACAGAGAAACTGTAAACTATTCTCCAGTAAAAGATTTAATGGCTGAGAATACAGATGCTAAGGCATTATTATCAGAAGGATTAAAAGAACTAGGTATGGATCCAGATCCATCTAAAATAACCATCACTTATTTACAATCAGGAACTGATCAAGTAGCAAAACAATATGCGGAATACAGACAACAAACCTATAAAGAATTATTAGGGGTTAATGTTGAGTGTGAATATGTAGAATGGCCAATATTCCAACAAAAAACTAAAGGACTAGAATTCCAAATAGCTTCACAAGGCTGGACGGGAGACTATAATGATCCTAATACATTCATGAATATGTGGACATCTACAGCAGGAATAGTTCCAACAGGATGGACGAGCGCAGAATATGATAAATTAATAGAAGATGCTGCAAAAGAAGAAGATCAAACTAAAAGAGCAGATTTATTTAAACAAGCTGAAAAAATATTAATCTATGATAATGCAGTAGTAAGTCCAGGATGTTGGAGATTTAAAAATACGTATGTAAGAAAGTATGTTAAAAATTACTCTTCTCCATTATTTGGATCAATTGACTTAAAGTATACTTATACAGAAGGCAGAAAATAGTATTTTCTATTTTGAAACAAAGGGGACTTGAAATTCAAGTCTCCTTTATTTTTTATATAACTTAATGATATTTGAATAAAAAAGCACCCATTGTAAAAAATATAAACATATTATTATTGGTGAGGTGCATGGGTATGGGAAAAACGCCACTTAAAAAAGTTATCAAATCAAAGTTGAAAGCTAATAAACAATTGACATCTAAGGAGATAGTTAGAGAACAATTAAAGTATGAAATAGCGGAAGAGTTAGGATTAACTGATAAAGTAAAAGAATTAGGTTGGAGTGGTCTTACAGCAGAGGAGACAGGAAGAATTGGTGGTCTTATGACTAAAAAGAAAAAAAGTTTAAATTTACCTAAAAATAAGGATATGATATAATAATTTCTTAGACAAAGCCATGGTATTGAGGTAAAATGTATGAGGTATTATATAAAAAGTTGGTGAATGTATGGATTGCTATAATGATTTCGCGAAGGTGTATGATAGATTAATACATAGTGATATTAATTATGAGGATTGGGGGAAAAAAATCCTAGATATATGTGATGAACATAAAATAGTAAAGAAAGATTACTTAGATCTTGCTTGTGGAACTGGTAATTTAACTACGGTGATTGGTAAAAAATTTATTTTTACTACAGCCATAGATTTGTCAGAACATATGCTAACTATAGCAGATAGGAAAATGAAAGATTTAAGGATGAAGGGGAAAACCCTATGTCAAAATATATGTGGTTTTAGAGTTGATAAGAAATTTGATTTAGTAACATGTTGCTTAGACTCAACAAACTATATATTAGAAGAGGATGATTTAGGAACATACTTTAAAAGTGTATTTAATCACTTGAAAGATGATGGTGTTTTCATATTTGATATAAATACTGAGTATAAGATAAAAGAACTTCTAGGAAACAATTTGTTTAATTATGACGACGATGATGTAACATACATATGGGAGAATGAATTAGAAAAAGATATAGTTAATATGTATCTTACCTTTTTTATTAGGGAAGGACAAGTTTATCATAGATTTGATGAACATCACATGGAGAGAGCCTATAGTGAAGAGTTTTTAACGCATATAGTAGATGAGACTGGATTTGAAATAATAAAAAAAATGAATAATTACAATGACGAATATGTTAATTATTATACAGAAAGAATTGTTTTTGTACTTAAAAAGAAGGAGGATTAATATGGATAAATTAGTTAGAGCCACAGCTAAAAATGGAGATGTTAGAATAATTGCAGCTATTACAACAGATACAGTAAAAGAGGCTAGTGAAATTCATAAATGTACGCCTACAACATCAGCAGCGTTAGGTAGAATGATAACTGCTGGAGTATTAATGGGAGCAATGCTAAAAGCTTCTAAAGATAGTTTAACATTGCAGATAGATGGAGGTGGAGAAGTTAAGGGTATTACGGTTACAGCTCATGCTGATTGCTCTGTAAAGGGGTATATTGGTAATCCTACAGTAGATTTGCCACTTAATGAGAAGGGCAAACTGGATGTAGGAGGAGCAATTGGTAAAAATGGATATTTAAATATTATTAGAGATATGGGGCTGAAGGAGCCTTATATAGGTCAAGTACCTATATATACAGGAGAAGTAGGAGATGATTTAGCATACTATTTCACTGTTTCAGAGCAAACACCATCAGCAGTTGCGTTAGGAGTATTAGTTGATACAGACACTAGCATAAAAGCATCTGGAGGATTTATAATTCAAATGATGCCAGGGGCTTCTGATTTTATAGCAGATATAATAACCTATAGATTAGAAGAAATACCTTCTATAACATCTATGATTACTAAAGGTATGTCTATAGAAGATATATTAAATTATATATTTGAGGATATGGACTTGGTCATTCATGAGGACATAACTCCAAGTTTTAGATGCGATTGTTCGAGAGAAAGAGTAGAAAGAGCTCTAATAAGTATTGGTAAAAATGACTTGAATGAAATATATGAAGAGGGTAAAAATGAAGAATTAACTTGCCATTTCTGTAATAAAGAATATGTTTTTACTAATGAAGATATTGGTAGTTTACTTAAGGAAATAGAAAGAAAGTAATAATTTGAACAAAATCATAAAAATAGGTTGACATTAGCATATACATTTTATATAATAAACCTTGTCAGATAAAGTCTTTGAAGTTAAACAGAGAAGTTATTGACAAGGTTTATTTAAAATGGTAAAATAATTAGTATATTTATGGTCGCATAGCTCAGC
>DFXM01000039.1:0-21035 GCA_002381695.1 Clostridium sp. UBA4108
TCAATTTAAATAGTTTATAAAATAAAAGCCTATTTGTATAATGTAGAAATTTGATTATAACTTATATAATTAAAATTAATAATAAAATCATTGAACTATTTCAGAAGTTCATACGTTATACAGCTGAAGGGAATAATAAAAGAAAAATAGAAAGCTGAGGAAATTAGGGTGAAGGAAATAGATTATATTGAAGAAGCTAAAAGTGGAGATAAAAATGCCCTTAATACCTTAATTATAAATAATTATCCACTATTAAAAGGATATTCAATTAAGCTCACTGGAAATGTAGATGATGCAGGGGATTTAGTCAACGATACGGTAGTAAAGATTATTTTAAATATACACAAATATAAAACCACAGGAAGTTTTTCTAGTTGGATGTTAACTGTTGCAACAAATATATATAGGGATAAGCTTAGAAAAATGAAAAGAGAAGAGATAAGGGACGATATAGATATGGTTTCTACTTCTTCTATAGAAGAAAACGTAATAAATAAATTAAAGATAGAACAGGTATTAAAGCTGTTACAAGAAATTCCTTATGAAAAAAGATCGGTCTTTATACTAAAACATTATTATAACTACAAATATGAAGAAATTTCTCAAATACTTGGATGTCCAGTAGGTACTGTAAGATCTAGATTACATTACACTGTAAAATATTTATTAAAGCATCTTGAAGAAAATAACTAGTTTTTTAGATGTTTAAGCAGGTTAGGAGTAGATAATTAGAATGAATAAGAATGAAACATTTAGTAAAAATCAACAGGATAATTTAGAGGGGAATTTTATAGATAAATTCTATGAAGAAGAATATGATAGGGTGTTATTAGAGAAACATAGTGAAGAATTTATAGGATTTGAAAAAAAAATATACACAACTATGGAAAATTTAGAGATAAATGTGGATGATTTGGAGCTACCTGTGAATATTTCCGCTCAGCTGTCAAAGGGATACAAGTTAGTTGAAAAGAAAATGGGGATTATAGATACTTTAAAATTCCTATCTCTAGCCATGGTGATGTTTAGTATTGTATTTTTAACTATAGCCTTATATCCAGCAATTGCAAAAGTTTATCTTGTAATAGGATTGATTTCTCCAATAGCTATGTTTGGAGTTTATAGTACAGTTATAAAAGGAAGTGATGAATATGAGTAATGAACTTCAAATGGTTTTTATAGTAATACTTATTGTTGTATTACTAATACAAGGAACTTGGGTGTTCTATGATGCTAGAAAAAGAAAAATTAAGTACTTCTGGTTTTGGGGAATGATTTGCTTAATAAATATTCCAAGCAATATAATTATATATTTATTGGTGCGCAGAAATGTAGAGAAGAAAAGAGAAATAAAGGGATACTAAGATAGAAATACAATTTAAAATTCACTGAACATTTAATACCTACTTTTACTCTTAGGGTGAAAGTAGGTATAATACTTTTATAGGAAGGAGATGAGAATCATGAAATTGATTTCTTGGAATGTAAATGGGATAAGAGCCTGTGTACAAAAGGGGTTTTTAGACTTTTTTAAAGAGATAGATGCAGATGTATTCTGTATTCAGGAGAGCAAATTACAAGAGGGACAAATAGATTTACAGTTAGAGGGATATCATCAATATTGGAACTATGCAGAGAAAAAGGGGTATTCAGGAACAGCTATATTTACTAAACAGGAGCCTATTTCGGTTAGCTATGGAATAAATATAGAGGAACATGATAAAGAAGGTAGAGTTATAACCCTAGAATTTGAGGATTTTTATATGATAACCTGCTATACACCTAACTCTCAACAGGAGTTGGCTAGGTTGGAGTATAGAATGAAGTGGGAGGATGACTTTAGAATCTATATAATAGAACTTGATAGAGTTAAACCTGTAATACTATGTGGAGATTTAAATGTTGCCCACAAGGAAATAGATTTAAAAAATCCTAAAAGTAACACTAAGAATGCTGGTTTTACTCCAGAAGAAAGAGAAAAATTCACGAAATTTCTAGAAAGTGGATTTATAGATACCTTTAGATACTTCTATCCAGATAAAGAAGGAGCATATTCTTGGTGGTCTTATAGATTTAATGCAAGAAAGAACAATGCGGGATGGAGAATTGACTACTTTACTGTATCTAAAAAATTAGCAGATAGATTAGAGAATGCACATATCCATACTGAGATTATGGGATCAGATCACTGCCCAGTGGAGCTTATACTTAAATAATATTGAAGTAAAAAATCAATAAGTATTTATAATAAATATGAAAATAAATGATGAGATATGAAAAATAACTCATCATTTTCTTTCATATAGCCTAAGTAAATCTAATCTTCCTGCAGATGGTTTGCTTCGCAATAATATGTAGTTCATTATCAACACTATTTTAAAACAAGGCCTTTCTTTTAATTTATATGAAGCCCAAACCCTGCAATGTATAAATATTAATAGGTTAAGAAAACATAAAGTTTTCATAAAATCTTATTATATTTAAAAACAGTATGTTAAAATTTACATATAGGAGTTAATTATTTATATATGTTTAAAACAAAGCAACCATGCGAAGAATCAACAGAGGGTCAAGTTGATTTTTTGAATATCGCAATAAGAGAAAGGAGAGTTCTGATATATGGAATACAATAGATTAAATATAAATTCAAAAAAGTCGTGGTTAATAGCACGAGGAATAACTACTGTCATTATAACTAGTATTTTATTCATAGGAAAATGGTTTTTAAAGAGTAAGCTTGATTTTCAATGGATAATTGATTATGAAGTTTACGTTAACATAGGTATAGCAATAATTATGATTATTTTATTGTTGAATACTTTTTTATATCCCATTATAGAATATAAGCAGTGGAAGTATTTAATAACAGATGATAAGGTGGATTTTACTGAAGGAATTTATAGTACAAGCAGGATAATAATTCCCATTATAAGGATTCAACATATAAAAGTGGAGCAAGGACCTATAAATAGAATATTTAACTTAGCTAATATACAAATTGTTACAGCGGGTGGAAGTCATATAATACCTAATATAGAAATGGAAAAGGCCGAAGAGATAAGTGAGTATCTAAAGAATAAAATAAGAAAAAAGGTGGAAGGTAATGAACGATGTAGAGAGAATTAATAGAAACCATTGGACATACATTGGAAAAGAAATAGTGTGTTCTCTATATGAATTTATTATTTTCATAGTACTAATTATTAAGAAGGTTCAATGGTATTATATAGCAGCCGTATTAATACTTATGGTGTTATACTCTATTGTAAAATGGAGAAAGACTTTGTTTTATATAAAAGAGGATACTTTAGTTTATGAATCAGGGATCATTAATAGGAAGAAGGAAGAGATACCAATCAGTAAAATAACCACAGTGGATACTGAGCAGGGTTTACTAAATAGAATTTTCAAGGTGTGTAAACTTAAAATTGATAATGGAGCTGTAGGAGAAGGAAAGGCAGAGTTAAAATTTACTTTAAAAACTACTTTAGCTGAGGAGTTTAGAGAAGCCTTATTAAGAAACAAAGAAAATACATATACTTTAGAGGAAGATAAAGAAAAAAGAGAAATAAAATATATAAAGGCATCTTTTAAGGATTTAGCAATATATGCATTAACTCAAAATAAATTAGGGTGGATACTAGGGGGAGCCTTCGTAATATATGGTAAAGTAGAAGATGTTCTAGATGATAAAGCTAAAGAATTCATATCAAATAAATCTGCAGATATGATTGGAAGTCTAGAGAATACAGTACTAAATAATGAATCTATGGCTTTAATAATTGGAGGTATACTGCTTTTAATAGCATTGGTATATATAATCATAACTCTTATATCAATAGCTATAGTTTTCATAAGGTATAATGACTTTAAAATATATAAAGAACAAGGAAAAATATATATAGAATATGGGTTAATTACTAAAAGGAAGTATTCCTTACCTATAGAAAAGATAAATGCATTAAAACTAAATCAAAGTTTTTTTCAGCAGCTAATAGGAATTTATAATATTGAAGGAATTATAGTAGGATATGGTGATGATGATAAAAAAGCAATTATATATCCAGTAGCTAATAGAGCCTTAATGACTTATATCATAGATGAATTAATGCCAGAGTTACATTTTCAGGGAAAGACTTATAAACCGCATAAAAAAACTATTAGTAAATTTATTATAAAGAGAGTTCTAATAACCATACTTATACTTATTACTCCAATGTATTTTTTGAAAATAATGCCCATTATATGGAGGGTCATCGTAATAGTTCTAGTTGTATTATGGCAGATAATTTTAGGTTATAGAAACTATAAAAATACATCTATGGGAATAAGTAGTACAACTATAGTGATGACCAGAGGCTCAAGAACAAAAACAACCCATATCATCAAACAAGATAGCGTACAATCACTTAGTAAAAAACAAAACTTCCTACAAAAAGGTATAAAAGTTTCTAATTATAATGTTGATTTATGTACTAATACTTTTGGAGAAGTAGTAACTGTAAAACATTTAGATGAGAATATTATAGAAGAATTAGAGGAGAATTTAGTATTGTAGATTTAATATATATATTTCAATAATAAAACTACATTATACAAATAGGTTTTTATTTTATGAAATATTGAAATTGAACTTCATATTATTGCTGTGAATACCATTTGCAGGAACTTTAGATTTACTTAGGCTATGTGAAAGCAAAAAGCGTTAAGAAAGACAACCTGTTCGAGTAAAGCGAGTTGTTGTCTTTTAGCTTTTTGCTTGAATATAGTTTTAGTAAATCAAGGTTTCGAANNAAGTTCTAATTAATCTAATTTTATATTTAAACCTATTTGTATAATGTAGAAACTTAATTACAACTTATATATTAAAAGTATAGCTAGCATTTCTGTAAATGAATTATTTGGATATAGTATTATTTTCTATTGTCAATGGGGATTTAAAGAAGAGTCTATTTTAGAAATCTACTGAGATGTTTAAAATAGACTCTATATTACTTTTACATTATCTTAATATTGAACATTTTTTAAGCGTAATCCTTTTGCTTGAGCAATTGGACCAGCCTCAGATCTTTTAAGTTGCTCTAATATTTTTACAACATCAGCTGGTTTTAGGTCACCTTTACCAACTTCTATAAGAGTTCCAACTATGATTCTTACCATATTTAATAAGAAGCCATCTCCATTGATTTCTATATCTATAACACCATCTTTTTCTTCAATTTCTATGTAATTAATAGTTCTTACAGTGGATTTGTTACTTTTTTTCAAGCTAGTATAACTCTGGAAATCATGAGCTCCAATGAGAAATTCTGCTCCCTGTCTCATAGAAGTTAAATTTAGTTCTTCTTCTAAATGATATACAAACTTTCTATTAAATACGTTTCTAAATTTACTATTGTTTATAGTATACACATAGGTTTTAGATTTTGCATTATATCTTGCGTGGAATCGTTCATTAGTATCACTTAATGATTTAACCACTATATCTTCAGGTAAAAATTCATATAAATAATCTAGTATAGCATCATTGGTCAATGTGCAATTAGTATGAAAATTTGCTATGTAATTTTCAGCATGAACTCCTGCGTCAGTTCTTCCACAACCGACTACTTGAATCTCTTCACCAGTCATCTTTGAAAGTACTGCTTCTAATTTATCTTGTATAGTTGAGGTGCCTTCTTTTTGTTTTTGCCATCCTTTATATCTAGTTCCATCGTATTCTATTACCATTTTTAAATTTCTCATATATGTCCACCTTTAATTTAAATTTTATTTCTAATAAAAGAACTTAAGCCTTATAAAGTCTATCATATATCTTAAGTTTTACACAATAGTTTAATTATATACGTTACATTGAAATAAAGCTATAAGAAGGTAAATATCCATTTGGACAAGAGTAATTATTATAATTTGAATTTATAGGTTGATTTATTTAATTAAGTGATATATAATTTAGTTAAGTAATTGCTTAACTAAAAGGTGGGTTTATGAAGGAAATAATTAATATCTTTAAGGCACTGTCTGATGAAACAAGAATGAAAATACTAATTATCATATCCAAGAGATGTATATGTGCCAAAGGAATTGCAGAACATCTGCAAATCTCAGAAGCAGCTGTATCTCAACATTTAAAGATTCTTAGAGATGCTGAAATTATCTTTGGAGAAAAGCGAGGATATTATGTACATTACACTGTACAGAAAAAGAATTTGTCAAAAGTAATAAATATTATTGAAGAGATAAATGGAGAAAGTATTTTAAGCAAATATACATATAAGGTAGACATACCATTTGTTTGTAAAGTTCAGTGCAAAGGGAGCAACAGATGTTGTAATAAAAAATATGAGGCGTAAAAAAGTAAAAGTTTAGTATTAAAACATATCTAATTACTTTTTAATGTACCTAAATAAAAGGAGCGTTTAAATATGAAAATTTGTGTACCAGTTAATGAGAATAAGGGGTTAGAAAGTATGCCATACAACCATTTTGGCTCTGCTCCAATGTTCTTAGTGTATAATGATGAAACAGAGAAAGTAAAAGAGATTAATAATGGAGATCTACATCATGAGCATGGTATGTGCCAACCTATAAAAGCTGTTGGTGGAGAAAATGTTGATGTGGTTCTAGTAGGTGGAATCGGAGCAGGAGCAATAAATAAACTAAATGCGCAAGGAATAAAGGTATATAAGGCTTGCAATGGAACAGTAGAAGAAAATATTAAGCAATTCAAAGAAGGTAATTTATCAGAACTTTCAGTGCAGAATGCTTGCCAACATCATGATTGTAGCCATTAATTATTAGACGTTTTTTCATAATGGTATTAAAAACTGCAATATTATTGCAGTTTTTTTTATAGTTACTTTATTTTTAGATAAATTATAACTCAATAGAATACTGTAAAAGCTTTTCCCCAGTATCTTTAGAAATAATAGTGTTTTTTAAGATACCACCATTTTTTTCTATAATTTTCTGGGAGCCAATATTGTCATCACTACAGGTTAGTAAAACTGTATCTATATTATAAGTCTTTGCTATGGGCAATATAAGTTCTAATATTTTGGTGCCATATCCCATTTTCCTATATTTTGGTGAGATATCATAGCCAATATGGCCACCTTCTTCCATGTCCTCTTCTCCCAAATAATGTCTTAATATAACAGTACCTAAAATATCATTATTATCATTTACTAGCCACAACTCTGTAATTGGCACATAGCCTTCAGGTAGTCCTATACCCATAGATAAATCCTCTAAATCTTTAATATAGGTTAAAAAATCAAAATCCCCAGTAAAGTATTCATTTGTAAAAGTATCTTCTTCATAATCACTATAAACTTTAATCATATCCATAAACTTATTTTTAAGTTCAAATTTAGGTTTTACTAATTTAACCATAGCAGAACCCCTCCCTATTACAACAAATATTATTTAAGATTTTCAACTTTTATCATCCCAACATAAAATTAAATAAACAATATAAGATTCCATCCTAAATAATATACAAATAGTACAAAAAAATCAATTATGATTTAAAGATTCAATAAAGTAATTAAAATAGGATAATATGTATTTTAAACTATGAATATGTTAATATAAGGTAAAGTTAAGGAGGGGTCAGTATTATGAAGAAGACTTTTAATGATTACTTACTGGGATTCAAATATTATATTCCAGTAATAATTCTAACTATACTAATGAGAGTGTTAGATGAAAAGTTAGGGGTAGCTATAGTAGACAAAGAAAATGTTATTAAAAAATTATTAGGTTATATAAATATATGGAGCTTAATAGATATAATCGTTGCTATATTTTTATCATGCTATGCAACTTTAATTAGTAAGAAAGTTGTGAAAATGGAAACTATAAATCAAATACAATGTATTAAAGAGGCTTTAAAGCTGTATTTTAAGGTGCTAGTAATGACAGTTTTAGTAATTATAATGTTCATACCAGTTTTCATAATAGGTATGCTAGCCATTAGATTTGGAGTAATAGTAACTGTTCTATATTTCACCATGTTAATTGGAATTGTGGTATATATTTATTGTCTAATTCCTATCGGGATTTATTATAAGGATATGAAGATTATAGATTGCTTTAAATATAGTCTTAAGATAATTGATAAATATGGATTTCAAATATTAGGATTTACTATCTGTTTTGGAATAATTACATCATTAATTAATATGCCAATTACCTTTATGGTTAAGGCTTGGGAAATTTCTAGCATACTCTCAATAACCAAAGATGTGATACTTATGAATATACCTATTATTTATACTATAAATATATTAAATCATAATGAAAATAATAATATAGAAGCTGTAAAAGCCATATAGACTTTAGAGGAATACATGATAGCATAAATTATTTAATCATATCTTTCATATAATATAAAAAATAGCTGTTGAAGGCTGGAGGTTTGATTTATGATAAAGAAAACATTTGATGACTATGCTAGAGGATTTAAGTATTATATTCCTTTAATAATATTAACTGTGATAGTAGGAATTTTAGATGAGTCAAGTATTGTAAAGGGTACAACTACTTATTTTAAGATGTGGTATTTAATAAGTATGCTTATAGCTTTGCTTTTAGAAACCTATGGGGTCTTAATAGCTAAAAAAATAGTTAGGATGGAAGATATAAATCAAAAAGAAAATATAAAGGAAACTTTTAAGCTTTATCCTAAAATGCTAGGTATAGCAGTATTAACGCTTATTTGTCTAATACCTATAATCATGTTATTACATTTATTAGCAACAGTAGGGATATCAGGACTTATCATTTTTATTATTACTATGATTACTATTGCAGTTTATATTTCTTGTTTAATTCCTAGTGCAATTTATTATGATGATCAAGGGTTTACAGGATGTTTTAGCAAAGCAATTACAGTAGTAAAAAATAATGGATGGAAAATATTGGGATTTATCTTACTTATAGTAGCATGCTCAGAAGGTCTTCTATTTGTAGTGAACTTAATTGGTAAAGGTTGGAGGTTTTATAGTATAATAGAAATAATTATAAATACTATTATCTATAATATGCCCGTAATTTATGTTATGAATATATTAAATCGTGATGAAGAAAGTAAAAAAGATGAAGAAGAAAATATAAATGTTATAGATTATGACCGATAGTGTTTATACAGATGTACTGAAAGGAGAAAATTATGGAACCAATAATAGAAATTAAAGATTTAAAGATGAATTATGGAGATAAGAAGGTTCTAAGAGGAATAGACTTAAATATTCATAGAGGGGAAATTATAGGATATATAGGCCCTAATGGAGCTGGAAAAAGTACCACAGTTAAAATAATGCTTGGACTAGTGGAAGGCTATAGTGGAGAAGTGAAAATTTTTGGACAGGACATAAAAGGTGGAGACATAGAGTATAAAAGAAAAATAGGATATGTACCTGAAACTGTTGATATATATGAAAATCTTACAGCTAGAGAGTATTTAAATTTTACTGGAGAATTATATGGTCTTAAGGGTGAGGATATAGATGAGAGAGCCATTAAGCTTATGAAAATTTTTGGAATTGACGAAGTTTATGATGCTAGAATAAGTTCTTGCTCTAAAGGAATGAAGCAGAAAATACTCATTATATCAAGCCTTCTTCATAATCCAGATATATTATTTTGGGATGAGCCCTTAAGTGGATTGGATGCAAATAGCGCCATAGTGGTTAAAGATATATTAGCATCTCTATCTAGTGTCGGAAAAACTATATTTTATTCTTCTCATGTAATGGAAGTGGTAGAGAAGGTAAGTAATAGAATCATTTTGATAAATAATGGAGAAATAGTGGCTGATGGAACCTTTGAAGAGCTTAAAAACAACTTTGAGGAGAGTTCACTAGAGAACATTTTTAGTGATCTTACAGGTTTTAACAGTGCAAAAGCCTTAGCCGATGAGTTTGTGGATGTAGTTCAAGGAGTGAAGTTAGATGAAGGAATTTAAGATATTAGGATTTCTAGATAAATTTAAGAGTTTCTTTAAAGCCATAGGAATAGATTATGAGGCCATGAGGAAAATACTTCAGGTTAAACTTATTATGGATGGTAGAAGAACTGCTACTGTAACTCAAAACAACAATAAAGATGAGAAGAAAGATAAGAATAACTTCTTTCGTTCCCTATGGGTATACTCTCTTATGGGTATTATATTCATACCCTTTGTGGTTATAGATATAAGTTATATATATCAAATGAGTATAATATTTGGTATGTTTATGTTTATAGTGCTAATCACAATGATATCAGATTTTTCTAGTGTGCTTCTAGACATTAGGGACAAGAATATCATAGCCACAAAACCAGTGAATAGTAGAACAATAGCTATGGCAAAAACTATTCATATATTGATTTATATGGTTTCCTTGACTGGAGCTTTTGTAGGTCCTTCATTAGTAGTATCCCTTGTAAAACAAGGCCCTGTTTTCTTTGTTTTATATCTTATAGGTATTATATTTATGGACATACTTATCATAGCTATAACATCTCTTTTATATTTATTAGTATTAAAGTTTTTTGATGGAGAAAAGCTTAAGGATATTATAAATTACACTCAAATAATATTAAGTATTTTATCTGTTATTTCATATCAATTTGTGGGAAGAATATTTTCAATTGTTGATTTAAATATTACTTTTAACTTTAGATGGTGGCAATATTTATTACCTCCAGTATGGTTTGGTGCTCCTTTTGAGATATTGATTAAAGGAAACATGAATTCTTACTTTGTAATTTTCTCTATATTGGCAGTTGTAGTTCCCATAATAGCAATAAGCTTGTATGTAAGATTGACTCCAGTTTATGAGAGAAATCTACAGAAGTTAAATAATAATGAAGGAAGTAAAGGTAAGAAAAAATCACATATATCTAATTTTATTGCAAAAGTAGTGTGTCCTAATAAGCAGGAGAGAACCTTCTATAATTACAGTATAGATATGATGAAAAGTGAGAGAAATTTAAAGCTTAAAATATATCCAACTTTAGGGTTTTCTATTATCATGCCATTTATCTTCTTATTCACATCAGGATTAGAAGGGCTTTATAATAGTAAAGGATATCTATATATATATTTTTCAGGTATGTATATTGTGAATATAGGTATATTGATGAAATATTCAGATAATCATAAAGGAGCTTGGATTTATAAATTATCACCAATAAAAAATTTAGGACCTATATTTAGAGGAAATTTAAAAGCTATTATAGTAAGGTTAATTCTACCATTAATTGTGTTTCAGAGTGTAGTATTTATGTTTATATTAGGGCCTAGAATATTACCAGATTTGGTATTTATATTTATAAACTTCACCTTATTACAGACCATAAGCTTTTTAGCACTACCCAAAGTACTGCCTTTTACAGAGCCATTTAATTCAGCTAATAATAGTGAAGGATGTGTATCTATGATTGGATTTGGAGCATTACTAGGAGCTCTAGCATTTATACATTATATACTTACAAAATTCACTTATGGCATTTATGGCGGTATAGGTGCTGGAGTAATTATACTTTTACTGCTATGGAAGACACAATTCAATATTATGTGGGAAAAATTGAATGCAGAATAGATACATTTTATATAAGTAAAGGAGGAGATTATCCCTCCTTTTTTATATTGTTTTATTTATTATTTTTTCTTGTAATTAAATAATATACTGGTAAACCTAAGGATGTTATTAACAAGCCATATAACGCTAGTGAAGTAGTTGTTATTAGTGTGCTAATGATTATATATATACCCCCTGCAATTCCAATCAGTGGGACTATTGGATATAGTGGAACCTTAAAAGGTCTTTCTATGTGCTTATGTTTGTTTCTCAAAATAAATATTCCTGCAACTGTCATAGTAAAGAAAATCCAAAGTACAAACATAGCTAAATTTGTAAGAGTTTCAAAAGAACCACTTAATACATATAAGCACGCTAGAGCCACTTCAATGATAAAAGCATTTAAAGGAGTTTCAAATTTATCATTTATTTTAGCAAAAAATTTTGCGAAAGGAAAAAGATTATCTTGAGCCATTGCAAAAGGAACTCTAACACCTGTCATAAGGTATCCATTTAATGCTCCAAAAATTGAAATCATTATTCCAGCGGAAATTAAGCCTGATCCTCTATTACCAAATAATATTACTGAAGCATCAGTAGCAGCCTTTTGTGATTTAACCACGTCTGCTACAGGCATTATATTAATAATTGCAAGGTTAATTAATACATATACCACTATAGTAACTAATAATCCTATAATTATAGATTTCGGTAAATCCTTTTGAGGATTTCTTAATTCACCAGACATATTTCCAACTGCAACCCATCCATCATAAGCCCAGAGGGTTCCAAGCATAGCAGCTCCAAAGCCGGCTAATCCAATGGTACTACCAGGAATAGGGTTTGATGAAAAGCTATGAGCTTGACCTTTAATAAGTCCAAAAATAATTATTATAGCGATGGGGATTAGCTTAGCTACAGTTGCTATTAATTGTACTTTACTACCTATCTTTGTTGATAATACATTTAAAAACATGACAAATAAGATAATAACTATTGCAATTACTCTTTGTTGTATATCAGACATAGGTATAAAATATGTAGCTTGAGTTGTAAACACTATGGCCAAAGCTGCTGCAACGCCTGGAACATATATAAAACTTTGAACCCAGCCAAATAAGAATGCCCATTTTTCACTATATAATTCTTTTAAATAAACAAATACTCCTCCGGTTTTAGGAATTGCTGCTGCAATTTCAGCTATAGTAAGAGCTGATGCTATTGTTATTGTTCCTCCTAGGACCCAAGCTAAAATTCCTAATAAAGGTGTGCCTGCATTGCTAAATACTGGAGATGCTTTAAAAAATATTCCTGACCCAATTACAATTCCTATAACAATAGTAATTGCGTCAAATAGACCTATTTGTTTCTTTAATGTTTCAACTTCTTTAGTGTTTTTTTTAGAATCCATAAAGTTTCTCCTTCTTAAATATTTTGGATTTATCCATAATCTCATAAAATTATTGTGTCTTATATTTAGAATTTTAAGCATAGAAAAGGATATGGAATAAAATAGCATAGTAAATAAAATTATTTTAAGCCCTGTCCCTTTATCTGAAAGATTACTCTTAGGCTTTATTTTAATAAAATATTGAAATTAGAACCTGATATTGCTAGCACAAAGATTAATTTAGTAGGTATTATAGAATAATTCTTAAAAATACAAATATATGTAATAATAGCTTTATCTTTTTATTTATAAGTTTTAAAAGGAATACCTTCATAAAACATGATACAAATAATTAATAATATTAAGCATTTATATAATTAAATTCATTTTAAAACTTAAATAAATTAATATTATTAATTTAAAAATAAAATATCTTAATAAAGCCATTTACAAAAGTAAAATATTGGAATACAATATTATTAAACAGAGGTGATAAGAGTGTATAAGGTATTAACTAAATGCCCTGTATGTAGGGGAAGGCTTAAGATTAAAAGGCTGCAATGTGAAAACTGTAATACAGTGATAGAAAATGATTTTGAGTTTTCTAGATTTGATAAATTAAAGGAGGAGCAAGTAAAATTCGTGGAAACTTTTCTTCAATGTAGAGGAAGTATCAAGGACGTGGAGAAAGTCTTAGGAATATCTTATCCTACAGTAAGAGCAAAACTAGACGAGGTAAATGAAACATTAGGGCTTGTAAGTAAGAAGGACACAGACAAGGAAAAGGCCAACATTCTTGAAAAATTAGAGAGTGGGGAAATAACTTCAGAGGAAGCCATAGAGCTGCTTAAAAAATGCAAATAAAATAATTAGGGGGGTATATTGAGATGAGCGAAAAATTGAGGGTATTAAAAATGTTAGAAGAAGGGAAAATTTCCTCACAGGAGGCTATGGATTTGTTAGAAGCTTTGGGCGATGAAGAAAGTATAAAAGTGCCACCTGTTCCACCTGTACCAGCGATGATGTCAATAAAAGAAGATAATAAGGCAGTAGTAAAAGTCATAGAAGATGATTTTTTCAATATTCCTAAGAATAAGGGCAATATGAAAATGCTTTATATAAGGATAAAATCTAGTGATGGAGATAATGTAAAAGTCACGATTCCATTAGAGTTTGTAAGAATGATGGTGAATTCTACTGGAAGTTTAAACGGAAATCTTGAAAAGCATAATATTGATATGGATAAGATTTTGCAGGCTGTAGACAATGGAGTTATAGGTACTATAGTTGAAATTGATACTGAAGATGGGGACAAAGTCCTTATAGAAATAGCTTAGGTTATTGAGGGGGAATTTATGAGAATAATAATTAAAGATAAAAAGGAAAATAAGGAGATAGATATCAATATTCCTAGCTTTGCCGTTGGGACCTTATTATCTATAGCGCCCGTAGCAGCTAAACTTAGTAAATATGAAAGAAAGTATGCTATTGAAAAAGAAGATTTAAAACTCTTTATCAAGTCTGCTAAGGAAATGAACAAGAAATATAAGGGCTTGGAATTGATAAATATACAAGAGAAAGATGGTAATGAAATAAAAATAATAATTTAGTAAATTAAAAATCACCGCACTATTCTTGGATTCAATAATAGTGCAGTGGTTTTTAAATTATAAGGTAATCTTTCCTTTGGTATATATTATTTATAATTAATTATCCTCTTTGAATAAATGTAGAACCTTAGTTTTTAAATTAATTATCTTTTCATCTAAAGTTTTTTCAAGTAAACCCTCAGGATAAATATCAACTATATTCCATTGATGTTCTTTACATAGAGATAAAATATCTAAATAAATTTTTTTAGTTTCTTTACTTTCTAAGCCAAAGTCGAATCCCCACTCAGAAGAACCACCACCTGAAATCATTTCAAGTTGAACTTCTTTAGAAGATACCAATTTAATTATGGTGGTAATCATTAGAGTTGAGTTTATTCTAACACAATATTCTTCTCTGCACATTATAAGCATATCATTAAAGATAGTAGTGTACATGTTAGTATCAAACATCATAGTACTGTCTATATTCTTATTTTCTTTAGTAATATCTGAAGTAGTTCTCCATTTTTTGCCTAAAATATTAATAATCTCATCTACATTTTCTCCGAGAACCTTAAAACCCGCTAAATACATAGTTAAACCTCCTTAATGAATTGATATGGAATAATATTTATAAAGTATATGTAAAAGTACACTTTATAAAATAGATTCCGGTTTAATAATGAAAGAATATTATGTAAATAATTACAAGCGTAACTAGATTATATCATGTGTTTATTCAGTTTCCCATATGGCTAAGTGTTTTTCCTAGGACTTATTGGATTAATAATATGATTACTCATTATATGGGAGAAATGATTAGAGGAGATAGATGTGGCTATATCCTCTGCTATTAATGAAAAATTATGGATTATAAATCATTTCTACATGAGGAATATCGTCTTCTAAATATTCATCTGAAGCTGATTTAAAACCTATACTAGTATAAAATTTAAGTAGATATGCTTGAGCTGAAATCCTTATTTCTGTAGTATTCATATGGTTTTTAATAAAATTAATAGCTTCTATCATTATATTTTTCGCTAAGCCTTTTCCTCTATGATTCTCTGTAACTAACACTCTACCAATAGATACCTCATCATAGGAAATACCCTTTTCTAATATTCTTAGGTAGGCTATTATTTTATTATCTTCCGTTAAAAACAAATGATGGGACATTTTATCTTTATTATCACAATCTTGATAAATACATTGCTGCTCTACAACAAATACTTCATTTCTTACTCTAAGAATTTCATATAATTCATCACTATTTAATTCATCATAACTTTTTATAACATAATTCATATTCATTCCCCCTCGTTTATTTACTCTATGTTCGTTGAATAATAATTTAACTATATCATATTTTAAAGTTTAATATGACATGATATACTAAAGTTGTAATACTGATACAATAATCTTGTATAATATTTAAAGGTTTTTACTGAATTTTGTGAATTTAATAAAGATTTCAGTAATATTTATAGGAATTTCAAATATTAATAATAAAAAAATATTAAGGTGGTTGATGGAGTTGAAACTAACAGTATTATTAGATAACAATACTTTTATAGATCGTTATTTTTATGGTGAACCAGGAGTATCATATTTTATTGAGGATGAAGGTTTTAATATATTGTTTGATACTGGATATTCAGATGCTTTTATTAAAAATGCAAATAAAATGAATATAGATTTAAGGAATATTAATTCTATAGTTATTTCTCACGGGCATATTGACCATACACGTGGATTAGTTCATTTAATTACAAATTGTATTGAAGGTACAGTAGAAAAAACAAAATATAATATGCCAAGTCTTATTGCTCATCCTTTAACATTTGAACATAAAGAAGACCCAGAAGAAGGATATATAGGTTCTATTCTTGGTGAAGAAAAATTAAATAAATATTTCAACATGAGGTTGAGCAAAGAACCAATTTGGTTAACAGATAAACTTGTATTCCTTGGAGAAATAGCAAGGGAAAATCACTTTGAAAATAAAACTCCAGTAGGGAAGACTTACGAAGATGGGAAAGAAATAGATGATTACGTATTAGATGATTCTGCCTTAGCTTATAAATCATTATATGGAATAGTGATTATAACAGGTTGTTCCCATGCTGGTATATGTAACATTATTGAATATGCAAAAAAGGTCTGTGGCGATGATAGAATAGTGGATGTCATAGGGGGATTTCATTTACTTAATCCATCAGAGAATGTAATTAAATCTACCTGCGATTATATGAGAAAAGGCAATGTAAAGCAAATTCATGCAGCACATTGTACTGATTTAAAATCAAAGATAGAACTGGCGAAGGCTGTTGAAGTAAATGAAGTTGGAGTAGGACTAGTATTGGAATATAAATAAAATTACCATAAAATAGAGGCTCTGTTTTTAAATCGGTATTGAATTTGACTTCAATATCTTTGAAAAAGAGCCTAAATAAATATTAAAATGTAGGAAATAAAATTAAAAAGCTTACATTAGGTTATGTGTATTTCTTCAACATTTCTTTCAAATAAGTTTCTATTTCAATTCTTAAATATTCGGGTTCAAGAATTTCACAATCCTTTCCAAAGTTTAAAAGATATTTAATCAACCCTTCTTCATAGGGAAAATAGTCTTCTACCAGTAAATTGCCATCATCCGCAGTTTTAATTGCAGCTCTGGAGAAATGTTCAAGTAAATGCTCCTTTATTCTAGGAGAAAATTTTAATACAACTTTAATGCTCTTTTTATTGTACCCACTATCTAGAGCCTTATATATTTCATCCTTAGAAATTGGATTTTTAATGAAGTTATTTCCTAGTTTAAGATTTCTAATTCTTAATAATTTAAATTTCCTATAATCATTTCTATTATGGCAAAAGGCAACGAGGTACCACTGACCATACTTAAAGGTTATCTGAATTGGCTCTGCGGTTCTCTTTGAGTATTCCATTCGTCTGTTTATATAGTCAAACTCTAACAATCTGCATTCTTCAATAGATTTATTAATTAAAGATAAATATTCCTTAAGATCATCTTCCATATTAAAGTGAGACATGTTTATAATAAGGTTATCTTGGCCACATTTTTCTTTTTCAAAAATATTTTCTAGTTTTAAAGCCATATCATTAAACTGTGTATTTTTACCGAATAAGAGCTTATAACTATCTACTAAAGGCATTAAGGCTTGAAGTTCACTTTTGTCTAGAAATAGATTATTTAGATTATAGTTTTCCATTATATAAAAGCCCCCACCTTTTCCACCAGTAGAGGCAATAGGAACACCAGCTTCACTTATCTTTTCTATATCTCTATATATTGTTCTTAAGGAAACTTCAAAATGTTCTGCAAGTTCTTGGCCTGTAACAGTACCTTTGTTAGAAATAATTAATAAAATGGATAATAATCTATTCACTCTCATAAATAATTTACGTTATTTCTAACGCGTCCACCTTTCAAAAATCTTAGTTACTACCTATAATTAAAGCTCCAATTATATAGAGGAGTCAAGAGGATTTTTATCTAGCTATTAATTCTAAAAAGTTTTTTTGTATTTTTGTTAGTTTGTATTGAAACCTTCTCGAAGGGGATTTTTTTTAACTCTGCAATCGTTCCTGCAACATACTGGACATATAAAGGTTGATTTCTTTTTCGACCAACATCCGAAGGAGTTAGACAAGGGCAATCAGTTTCAATTAATAAATGTTCAAGAGGAATTTCTTTAGCCACTTCTTTAAGTTTAGTAGCACTTCTATAGGTTATTGGGCCAGCTATAGATAGGTAAAATCCCATAGATATATATTTTCTTGCTAATTCTAAATCTCCTGAATAACAGTGTAGTACTCCAGTCAAATTTCCATCTTGTTCTGATTTTAGGATATTATAAGTATCAATATTAGCTTCGCGGTCATGGACTACCACAGGTAATTTTAATTCCTTTGACAATCTTATTTGTTCTATAAACCATTTTTGTTGAACTTCCTTTGGAGAATAGTCATAATGATAATCCAGACCACATTCTCCTATGGCAACAACTTTATTATTAATGGAGAGTTTTCTTAAAGCATCTATTGTACCATAATCCATTTCATCGGTATTATTTGGATGAATACCAACAGTAGCATATAAATTTCTATATTTCTTTGATAACTCAACTGCTTTAATTGAACTTTCTATAGAGGTACCAGGTACAATAACTAGTTCAAGGCCATCATCTTTTAGTTCTCTAATAAGAGATTCTCTATCTCTATCAAATCGCTCTGAATATAAATGTGCATGACTATCTATAAGCATTATTTTTCACTCCTTTAGCTATTAACTTTATATATAAGTTGTAATTAAGTTTCTACATTATACAAATAGGCTTTTCACTTTCATAGAACCTNNCAAATGGTTTGCTTCGCAATAACATATAGTTCATTATCAACATTATATTAAAACAAAGTCTATTCTATAAATCTATTATAGAAAACAATGACTGACATCTGTATGTCAGCCATTAGTTTCTATATTAAATTTTGATTTATAAAGATGACCTTTAGAAAATTTTTCTTTCCTCTTTTCAAAATAATAAAATCCCCATCTAAATCCTCTAGAGCAATGATATGCTGAGTATTTAAGATTTTTATATTATTTACATGAATACCTCCTTGCTGAATCATTCTTCTAGCTTCTGATTTAGAAGGTAGAAAGTTAGTTAATGTTAATAAATCTAGTATATTTATGCCTTCAGCTAAAAGAGCTTTATCTAACTCAACCTTTGGCATATTATCTGTGGAACTTCCACTATTAAATAAAGCTTCAATAGCTTTAATAACCTTATCAGCCTCTTCTTCACCATGAACAAGCTTGGTAATTTCATATGCCATTAATTTTTTAGCTGATATTATATCTTCATTACATAGTTTAGTTATTTTATCTAAAGGAACTCTAGTAAATAATCTTAGTAGAGGTTCTGTATCTTCATCTTTTACATTGTAGAAGTATTGGTAAAAATCAAATACTGTTGTTTTTTCTCTGGCTACCCATAGGGTACCATTTTCAGTTTTCCCCATTTTATTTCCTTCCTTAGTCATTAGAAGGGGACAGGTTAATCCATAAATTTCATCAGGAGCATCTTCATTTACATAATTAAGCTTTCTGAGAAGGTTTATACCACCCACAATATTTCCCCATTGATCACTTCCACCAATTTGTAGTTTACAGTTATGATTTTTATTTAGAGAAACGAAATCATAGGATTGCATAAGCATATATCCCATTTCTAAGAATGTGAGACCACCCTCTTCAAGTCTCTTTGCATATGCATCAGCAGCAAGCATTTTGCTTATATTAAAATGAACTCCTATATCTCTCATAAAATCTACAAAGCTACAAGGATTTATCCAATTCCCATTGTTTAAGATAAGTGCTGGATTATCTCCATCAGTTTTTATAAATCTTTTAGCTAGCTCTTTAACTTCTTCTAAGTTATGCTTAACCTCTTCCTTTGTAAGTATCTTTCGCATATCACTTTTTCCACTGGGATCACCAATAAGAGCTGTGGCACCACCAATTACTAGTATTCCTCTATGACCAGCATCTTGTAGATATCTAAACATCATAAGGGCAAAGAAATGCCCTATATGAAGACTGTCGGCAGTAGGATCTATGCCAAGGTAAAAGGTTATAGGTTCACCATTTAGTGCCTCTTTTATTTTGTCTTCATGGGTAGCTTGATAAATATAACCCCTTTCCTTTAAAATTTCAAATAAATTAGTTGTCATTTTAAAATCACCTCTTTAATTATTAAATTTAATTTTGGATATAAAAAAACTCTCATCCTTTCATTTAGAAAGGACGAGAGATTAATCACGTGTTACCACCTTAATTCATTGCTATTTCACAATAACAATCTTTGAAAGTATCGTAGATATGTTAACGAGAGCTGTTATAGCATTATTAAAGTATCTAGTAATACTCTGCATTATAACCTATGCAACTGGGAAACTGCCTACTGGGTGTTATCTTTTGGAGTTCAGCTCAGAGAGGTATTCAAATTAGTTCATTTTGCTTCTCTCACCAACCGAAGCCTCTCTTTAAAATTACACTAATCCTACTATTTCTCATCAATGCTTTTGAAATATATTTATTTTCAATATATTACAACAAAAACATAAAAGTGTCAATAAAACTTTTTTATTTAATGTTAGAAGGCATATATTATTTTTTAGGTTGCAAAGTTTTAGAATCATTATATATGAGAGTAAAGGTAATTATGCAACCTATAATTAAGTAAGGTATTAACAAAAATTTGCTAACCTGTAGTTTCTCCAATATAGGGGTTCCGCAAAGAAAGTATAATATCAAAGGAATATAAAGTAATTTTTTTATATTTTTGGTATTTATGAATTCAAATATAGGAACTAAACATAAAAGAACAACGAACAAATCCATAAAGGATACCTCCTTACCAAGTTCTTACTATATATAAGTTGTAGTTAAGT
>DFXM01000039.1:21124-331546 GCA_002381695.1 Clostridium sp. UBA4108
TATGAAGTTCAATTTAAATAGTATATAAAAGAAAAGCCTATTTGCATTATTACAATCTATATATAATTGAAAAAGCAGATTATTATATACAGTATTTAGTTATAACAATATGATAAAATTTACAATAATATAATAATTTAATTTAATAAGTGAAAATTTGTAATGAAATATATAAAGTCACGTATTAACTAATGAAAGTACTTAGCTAAGTGAAAAGAAAGGAGGTTTTGAAAACATGGGGCAATTTGTTTTAGATAATGCATCAAATGCAGTATATGAAATAGATGTTGAATCTTTAAGTAAAGAAGAAAATTTTGCTCATATTTTTGAAATCTACTATAAGAGAGTTTATAACTATATATATTATCGGATTAATGATAGGAATATAACAGAAGATTTAACCAGTGAAGTTTTTAAAAGAGTATTGATTAAAATGGAAACATACTCTGAAAAAAAGGCACCTTTTGAAGTATGGCTTTTTACAATAGCAAGAAATATGGTTAATGATCATTTTAGAAGTGTAAAAAAGCAAAAAATCTTTTCACTGGATACAATTATGGAGTTAATATCAAGAGAGAAAAATCCAGAGGATATTATAGTGACCTCTGAAACTAACACACAATTATTAAAAGCAGTAAACACTTTAGATAAAAGGGAGAGGAATATAGTTGGACTTAAATTCGGAGGAAATTTGAAAAATAAAGAAATTGCGCAGGTGATGAATATTACAGAAAGTAACGTTGGAGTAATACTTTATCGTTCAATGAGAAAACTGAAAAAGGAATTGGAGGGTGTTATATAGATATGAGAAATAAAAGTATTGAGGATAAGTTCTCGGTAGAAATAGACGCTTATTTTAATGGAATAGAAGACAAGTGCAGTAGAAAACCTCTAGAGTACATGGAACTTGTGAATTTAGGGAAAGAGCTAGGGGATTTAGATTTTAGTAGTAAAAGCAATAAAGAAAATATGTTTAAAAAAATTATAAAAGAGGAAAATAGGAGCTGTGATAGTATGAAAAAATCAAGCAGAAGTAGACGTATTGGAACTATGGTAGCATCATTATCATTAGTAGGAGTATTAAGCATACCTTTTATGCAAACATCCTTTGCACAAGATTTAGTAGATAAAGTTATAAAGACTATATCTTTAGGACGTACTTCATTTACCCAATATGAGTCTCCAAAAATAGATAAAATACCTGTACCAAGTGAGTATAAAGGTAAAATTTTTGATAAGAACGGAAATCCTATAGAAATATTCACAGAGGAAAATGCAAAAGAAGGTATGTATACTGCTAACGGAGAAAAAATTGCATATTTTGAAGAGGGTAAGATAATAACTGTTGAGGAAGAAAAGGAAATAGAAAAAAATAAAAATTTAATAATTAAAGATGCTAATGAAATAAATCAATATACTAGTTTTAAGGCTAGTTTACCTACTTACTTGCCAGAAGGATATAAGTTTGATAGAGCTACATTTTATAAAACAGGTGGGGAAGTTAAGAATAGTAAATATGCAACTCTATATTTTACTAATGATAAGGGCAAGGAATTGTACATGCAGCAAAGAGAGAATTGTGAGGAAACGGGCTCTTCATTGGGGACTGATGGAAAGATAGAAGAGGTTAAGATAAATGGAGTTGATGCAGTAATAGTTGATAATAGAAGTATCTCTTGGGAAACCCCAGAAGTTATATATTTCTTATCAGGTAAAGGTAATATTAATAAGGATGAATTAATTAAAGTTGCAGAATCAATGAAATAAAGATTAAGCTATATAGTATTTTATATCTTGGTTTACTAATATAAAAAAGATTTTTAACAGGTGGTAAGTTTTTAAACTTACCACTTTTGTGTACACGAATTAATCTAAGAATTGTTAATGTTATAGAGGAGATTGATGTGAGTATAGAGAAGTATGCTAGAGAAACTTTAAAGATAAGAGATCATTAAACTTTTACTTGTTCTCAAAATCTATAATTAACACTCGTTTAAAACAAAGCTAAAATAGAAATATAAATAAGGTAAAAGGGTAGCTCCATTAATAGAGTTACCCTTCTAATGAGGATTTTCTTGAAGTTTATAGTTTGTGAAAAAGGTTTTAATAAATATATTATAGCAGGTTAGTGCATAAAAATTCATATATTTACATAAAATTTACAATAAGTTATTTATTAACATAGTTTTATAAATAGTATATTAATAAGTATGTTTTTATATAATTTATTCGTCATATTCTGTATAAGTATGCATAAATGTATTAAAATATGATAAGTTAAAATTTAATTGTTTTAAGGGGGAAGAAAAAATGAAAGTATTATCTGTAATGGGAAGTCCTAATAAAAAAGGGAACACAGCGACGCTAGTAGAAGAATATTTAAAAGGAGTAAAGGAAAAATATAATGAGGTAGATATAAATAGTGTATTTCTTCAAGAAAAGCAAATTGAAGGGTGTAGAGGGTGTGATAGCTGTAAAAGAGGAAATATGCGTAAATGCATTATAAAAGATAATATGAATGAGCTAATTGAATTAGTGATAAGTTCAGATGTGATAGTTTTATCTACACCTATTTATTGGTGGAACATGTCAGCACAGTTAAAAACCTTTATAGATAGATTATATGTTTTTGATAATAGCGAATGGGAAGGAAAGAGAATTGTATTATTAACTACCTTTGGCGATGAAGATGAAATATCTTCTGGAGCTATAAATGTGATAAATAGCTTAAAATCTATGACGGCTTATTTAGGGATTGAATTTGTTCATCATTATGGTGCAAGCTCAGGAAATGGCCCTGTTTCAGAGGATAAAAAAGCTCTCGAAGAAGCATATAAGTTAGGGATGAATTTATAAAGCTAAACATAAGTATTAGAGAGAGGAAATGTTAAAATCGTATACTGAACTGGTGTACGATTTTTATTTTTAAAACATAATTATTCAATAATAAGTTTATTCTAGAGCAAAGTAAATTTTTATTAGGAAGGAATTGAAGCTATGAAGAAGTATTTAGAGGAATACATAGAAATAATAAAAAAGTTACCCTTAAAGGAGAGATATACTAGAGAAGATATTATAAATGAAGATTTTTTAATTGAAAGAAATGGATATATAGAGATATATTATTCACCTCATAATGAGTATGTAAATCATAAGGCGAAGATTCTTGTGGTTGGTATTACACCAGGTTTCCAACAGATGAGTACAGCTATAAATACAGCTAGAGTGTGTATAGAAAAACAGGAGCCTATAGAAAATATTAGGTATAAGTGCAAAGTTGCAGGGAGATTTAGTGGAGCCATGAGGAAAAATATAATAACCATGTTAGATGATATAGATTTAGATAAGGTATTGAATATAGAAAGTTGTAGAGAGCTGTTTGAAGAAGAGGATTATCTTTTGCATACAATATCATTGGTACCTTATCCTATTTTTATAAAGGGAAAAAATTATTCTGGGCATAGTCCTAAATTAATAAAGAATGATTTTTTAATGAGTTATGTATATGAAAATTTTATAAGTGAATTAGAGAATTTAGAAGAATTACTTATAATACCATTAGGAAGAGCTGTTGAAGAGGTATTTGAGGTTTTAATTGATAAAAAAACTATAAATAGAAATCAAATAGTTAAGGGTTTTCCTCATCCTTCAGGGGCCAACGTAAATAGAATAATACAACTAGAAGAGAATAAATTAGCCATGACTAGAACCATCAGAGAGTGGTTTAATAAATAGCTATATTGTATTAGCTTTCATAGTTCAGCCAGTATTTAAAAGAATATGCAATCATTGTGTAAGAGATATCATGGGTGAAATTAAGGTTGCGGCTTTTAATCATGTGGAAAATTTAGGGGTAAGAGACTTTGAAGATAAAAGTTCAGGAGATATAATGACAACTTTAACTAAAGATATAGATAATGTAGAGGCAATATATATGGAGCACCTTCGTAATTTAACCTTTGCTATTATACACGGAAGTGTTGCTATAGTAGCAATGGTGTCCATGAACTTAATTTTAGCAGCCATAGCTGTATTTTTAGGATTATCTTCTGTTTATGTAAATTATCTTATAAGTAAAAGAGTGAAAATATGGGGACACCGATATCAACAGTGTAACAGTATAGCTACTGAAAATATAATTGATATTGAAGAAGGTTTTGTGGATATAAAAATGGGTAGTAGCGAACAGCATTTTTATGATAAATATGAGGATATTAGCAATGAAATAAGAAAGAGTTATGTAGGTAGAGAGAAATTTATGAGTTTGTTGTCTACCGCTAATACCTTTTATAGTTATTTAAATAGAATAGGATTACTAGCTATTGGGATTTATATGGTATTTATAGGGCATACAGATATAGGGACTGTTCTAGCTATTATACACCTTCAAGGAAATGCTAGCTTTTTATTTCAGAATATATCTTCATTTTTAGGAGGAATACAAAAATCAATTCCTTCCGTAGATAGGTTATTTAACCTTTTAGATATGTGTTTGGAGGATGATGAGAAAGTTAAAGGAGAAAAGCTGAATAAAAATCACTTAGGAGAAATAAAAATAAAAGATTTAACTTTTAGTTATGAATCTAATGTAAATATACTAGAAGAAGTATCCATGACTATTGAGCCTGGAGAATTTATAGGTATAGTAGGAGAAAGTGGCTGTGGAAAGAGCACTTTCATAAAAATATTACTGGGTTTTTATAATGGCGTTAGTGGGGATATAACTATAAATGGGGTAAATAAAAATAGCTTATCTCTGCGGGAATTTAGAAATAATATAGCCTATGTGCCTCAAGATTGTCACTTATTCAGTGGAACTATAGAAGAAAATATAAGATATGGAAATCAAAATGCTACTATGGAAGATGTTAAAGAGGCTAGTAAAATGGCTAATGCTCATGAGTTTATAATGGCTATGGATAATGGTTATGCAACCATGTTAGATGAGCTAGGGGAAAACATTTCAGGGGGACAAAAGCAGAGAATAGCCATTGCTAGAGCGCTACTAAGCAGTGCAAATATATTAATTATGGATGAAGTTACGTCAGCATTAGATAGTGATACGGAAGAGTTAATAAAGGGAACTTTAGATAAATTAAGAGGAGATAAAACTATTATAGTAGTATCTCATAAGTATTCAACTATAGCTAAAGCTGATAGAATATATCAGTTTAAAGATGGAAAGGTTGAAGAAAATGTATGTTAAGTCCCATATCATTGAACAATTGTCAAATATAAAATATAATTAAATACATGTTAGTTTAATCACTAATGATTTTATAAATATTTTAAAGGAGGCTTAAAGAATGACCACTCAATATTCAAATGAGGAAGTAAAGAAAAAGGTAGTTGGTATGGGGAAATTGTCTTCCATTGTAGGATACATATTCATTATTGGATGTTTATTAATGTTTTTCTTAGGGGATATGAAGAATCATAAGGATTCAATACCTTCAATAGCTATGTTGGCAATAATATCAATTGCATTGATTCTATGGGGAATAAATTATAAAAAATATATTAAAGCCTATAAAAAGTATATTGAAATAATAAACCATGCTAGTAGTTCGGTTATCTCAATTGAAAGAATGTCAAAATCTACAGGTGAAACAGAAGACATAATATTGAAGAATCTTAATCGTATGGTAAAAGAGAAGCTTTTAATAAATGTTCATATTCATGATGATAATAAGACTATTGTTTTAAAAAGTAAGTAACAAAGCTGAGAATAAATAAAAAAACAAATCAACAATTACTTAAAACAAAGCTAAATAATAAACTCATTAACCTAAACAGATTAATGGGTTTTGTTTTTAAGCAATAAAAAATACCACTTAAAATAGTATTTCATACAGACTATTTTAGGGTAACTTTTCCAACCTAATATTAATATACAACTTATATATATACTATATAATAAAAACGTTATATAGTCAAGAAAAATTTAGAAAAAGAGAGAAATATAAACTTGAGAAATTTTCATCCATTTCTCTACCTCTACAATGGTGAGATGTAGATTTTATTTTTTTATTTTCCTATATTATAATAGGATACATGAGTGAAAGCCAAAATTTTTATAATTCTCAGTTCCAAAGGAAAATTTTAATTTTGGAGGTACAATTATGCATCCTGAATACAGGGAAGAATTAGGTCGTTTAGAGTATACTCTTGATTATTTAAGGGCTTACAATGATGGAATATCAAAACAAAAGAAGAGAATAGATGAAGACGTAGACTACAGTACCAGTCACTATAACTCGGATAACGCAGAGCAGTTTAATGAACTTATAATCAATACATCAATGCAGGGTACTTTGGATAAAAAAATTAAGGATATACACATGAGTTTAAAAAAGCCTTACTTTGCTAGGGTGGACTTTACAGCAGGGGACACAAAGAAAAAGGGAAATTATTATATCGGTAAAATGTCTCTTTACAAAGAGGTTACAGATGAGTTTCTTATTATAGATTGGAGAGCTCCTGTAGCCAATCTATACTATGAAGGAAGACTTGGAGAAGCAAGCTACGAATGTGTAGATGGTGAAATAGATGGAGAGATAACCTTAAAAAGGCAATACTCCATTGAAGAAGGTAGACTTAAAGACATAATGGACATAGATATAACTACCAATGATGAATTTCTCCAAGCAGCACTAGGATCTAGTAAAGATAACAGATTGAAAGATATTGTTACAACTATTCAAGCAGAGCAAAATAGGGTTATAAGAGCTAATATGTGGAATCCACTTATAGTACAAGGGGCTGCAGGAGGAGGAAAAACTACCATAGCCTTACATAGAATAGCCTATCTTATGTACAATAATGAAGCCACTTTGAAACCACAAAATTTTATGATAATAGCACCTAATAGGTTCTTTTTAAGCTATATCTCAGAGGTACTTCCAGAGCTTGGGGTAGAAAATGTAACTCAAACTACCTTTGAAGATTTTGCCTTTGATGTGGTGGGAGAAAAATTCAAATTAATTTCGCCTCATGAAAAACTATCCCAAATAATAGATAACTACTCAAATGACAATTCAAAGGAAGCTCAAAAAATGGAGAAAATGTCCTACTTTAAATCCTACTTGAGATTTACTAATATGATTACAAGGTATTTAAAGGAAGTTGAACTGAATTTTATTCCTAAGGAAGATTTTAAAGTACATAGTTTTGTACTTCTTACCTATGATGAGATTCAAAAGAAATTTATGAGGGATTTTAATTATCTACCTTTTGATAGGCGAATGGATGAGATAAAAAAGAGTTTAATAAATAAGGTCACCAATGAAAAACATCGAATACTTAAGCAGGTGGATGATGATTATGAATTAAAATTAAATGAAGTTAGATTTGCCATGAAGGACTGTCAGGAGAGAAGAAACAAAATAATAGCCATTATTGATGAAAGAGACGACGTTATTTTAAAGGTTAAGAAGGGGCTTAAGACTGCAATAAAAAGCTACTTCTTAAAAATAGAAAAGAGGTCTTCTATGGAATACTATCTAGACTTTCTTCAAAGACTTCAAGAGTATGATGAAGAGAATATAAATGCTAACTTTTTAGAGTATCTAAGAGAAAATACATTAAAGAATCTTTATAATGGGCAAGTGGAAGTTGAAGATTTAGCTCCATTGATGTATATGGCAATTTCTATATATGGACTAAAAGAAAAAATAGATGTTAGACATGTAGTTATAGATGAAGCTCAGGATTTTAGTTTATTTCAACTGTTTGTATTAAAGAAAATTGTTAAAAGTGGAGCCTTTACCATTCTAGGAGATTTATGTCAAGGAATATATAGTTATAGAGGAATCAAAGATTGGGAACATGTATCAAAATATATATTTAAAGATGATAACTCCACCCATCTATGTTTAGAGCAAAGTTATAGAACTACAGTGGAAATAATGGACGCTGCCAGTGGTGTTATAGGAATTTTAGAGGATTCAAGGTTACCTAAAGCAAAACCCGTAATTCGGCATGGAGAACAGGTTAGGGTTTTCGAAAAGAACTCCTTTAAAGAAATAGCTAAGGCCATAGATGAGAGAATAGAGAATATGGAAAAAAGTAATTACAAATCCATGGCAATTATATGTAAGACTCTAGAAGAGTGTAAGATATTTAAGAAGCTGATTAAAAGTAAAGTATCTATGATAACTGGAGTGGAAAATGATTACTGTGGAGGAGTGGTATTAATACCATCCTATTTAGCTAAGGGTTTAGAGTTTGACATGGTTATATTAGCTAATGTATCTAAAGATGTGTATCAAGAGCGGGAATTGGATGTAAAGCTTCTATATGTAGCTATGACAAGACCACTTCATGAACTATATATATACTCATTAGGAGAGAAGACTAGTATTATAGGCGAAGGGATAAGTTAGAAGTGGTGGAGGGGTTAGCCTTCACCATGAAAACCTCGACAGTACAGGAACGTATTGTCGAGGTTTTTATTTAAGGATTTGTTTTTATATAGTTCGTTATCAATAACCATTTAAAACAAAGCTTTATTTAACAATATATAGTTTCACTAGTATTTAGTAAATCAAAGTTTCAAAGTCATTGATAAACGTAGAAATTCAATTATAACTTATATATTTTATCTGAAATCTACTTTGATACAGAGTCATTCTAAAGTTTAATGATTAGAGTAGAATTCTACAACTAAGATTTCATTAATTTTAATTGGAATCTCATTTCTTTCAGGATATCTTAAAAGAGTTCCTGAAAATTTATCTAAATCTTTACTTAAATATTCATACTGATTAAAAGCATTGTTAATAAAATTTTCTTTAAATAAGGTATTAGTTTTAGAATTTTCTTTTAAAGAAATAATACTTCCTATAGTAACATTATAAGAAGGTATATCTACTTTTTTATTGTCAATCAAAATATGACCATGCACTACCATTTGACGTGCTTGTCTTATAGAAGAAGCAAATCCTAATCTATAAACCAGATTATCCAATCTACATTCTAATCTTTTTATTAATGCATAGCCTGTTAATTCATTATCCTTTGTTGCTTTTGTTACATAGTTTGAAAATTGCTTTTCTAAAACGCCATAATAAGCCTTTAGTCTTTGTTTTTCTAGCAATTGAACACCATAAGGTGAAAGTTTTTTGTCAGATCTAGATGTGCCTTTTGTAGATCTATCCATTGATTTTGGATGGCCACACACATTTAATCCTAATCTTCTAGATTGTTTAAATCTAGGTCCCATAAATTTTGCCATAATTATCATCTCCTCTTAATTAGCCGCGATAATTTAAAGCCTAAAATTAATATATCATAAAAGAATTAAGATGTAAATGAAAATCATTATCAATTTAGTGTTTTTTAATATATAAGTTGTATTATATATAAGGTTGTTTTAATATGAGAATATAGGGAAAACAACGTTTATAAAATAGCTTTTGGGGGATTGTATGGATAAAAACAATAAGAGTTTAATAGAAATTCATGTGGCAGTATTATTGTTTGGGGTATCAGGATTGTTTGGAAAGTTAATAGAACTTCCATCAATAATAATAGTATTAGGAAGGGTTTTCTTTTCAAGCATATTTTTGATATTAATACTTAAATATCTTAAAAGAGATATAAGATTAGGAAAAAAGAGGGATTATATTTATTTAATATTCATGGGAATAATTTTAGCAATTCATTGGACAACATTTTTTAAAGCTATTCAGATATCTACAGTAGCTATAGGGCTTTTAACTTTTTCTACATTTCCTGTTTTTGTAACCTTCCTTGAGCCTTACTTCTTTAAAGAGAAATTAAAAATAAGAGATATAGTAGTTGCAGTAATTACATTTATAGGAGTATTGTTTGTAGTTCCAAAGTTTGAATTAGGCAATGGCATGACTCAAGGAGCAATATGGGGAATAATATCAGGCTTTACCTATGCAATACTTTCTATGCTTAATAGGAAGTATGTGAAGGAATATTCAGGCATGGTTATAGCTTTTTATGAACAGGCTATTGCTACAGTTATATTACTTCCTTTTTTGTTTTTTCAGAGGCTTGAGTTTAGACCATTGGATATATTTTTATTACTTATATTAGGAGTTGTATTTACAGCTATAGCTCACTCTTTATTTATAAATGGACTTAAAAACATTAAAACCCAAATAGCAGGCATTATTTCAAGTTTAGAGCCAGTGTATGGAATATTACTTGCAGCAATACTTCTAAAGGAGATAGCGACCATAAGAGAGTTACTAGGAGGTATAATTATTTTAGGTACAGTATTTTATTCAACTATGAAATCAAAATAATCATTATATAAATAAAAATATAAGCTGTAGTTTACTGATATGAAATTTGAGTGTAAAATATTAAAAGTTGTGAACTTTTTAGTTTAAAATAAAGCCTAAATTAAGATTAGTTTTGGGCAAATAATAAAGAATAAGGAGAAAATTTCCTCCTTGTTCTTATTATTCATCTACAGATTTATCAAAAATATTCCCTACATTCTTCAAGAGATCTTCTTTAGTTAAATTGTTTATATCAGTGCTATATAAGAATTTAATTATCTCATCTCTAAAGTCTATTTTGCTCTTATCTAGAGCTTCGCCAATAAAGTATTTTTCTTCCTTATGAGCTATTCGAGCATTAAATCCTCTTGATTGAATTAATTCCTTAAAGCTTTCTCTTGATTCATCATCACCATGAATTAATATGACCTCTTTTGGCTTTCTGTGAAATCTTTCTAACCAATTAAGTAAGCCTTGTCTATCAGCATGTCCAGATAATCCATTTAAATTATGAATATGTGCATTAACAGCTATTTCTTCTCCAAAAAGTTTTACCTTTTTTATACCGTTTAAAAGGGATTTACCAAGAGTTCCTTCCGCTTGATAACCTACAAAGACTATAGAGCATTCAGGTCTCCATAAATTATGCTTTAAGTGATGTCTTATTCTTCCAGCTTCACACATACCGCTAGCAGAAATTATTATAGCTCCACTTTTAGAGTCGTTTATTTTAGAAGAGTCTTCAACAGATTCAGTGAAAACTAATCCATCAAATTTCAGTGGGTCTTCGCCGTGATTAACAATATTTACAGCCTCTTCATCATAATAATTTTCATAATCTTTAAAGATCTTAGTAGCTTTTGTAGCTAAAGGACTATCAACAAATACTTTTATATCCTCTAACTCATTATCGTCAATATATCTATTTAGGGCATATAGTACCTCTTGAGTTCTACCTACTGCAAAGGATGGTATTACTACATTTCCTCCTCGCTTAAAAGTGTCCTTTATAATACTGACTAGTTCATTTATTTGGTCATTTATGGCATCATGATATCTATTTCCATAGGTGGTCTCCATTAATACATAGTCAGCATAATCAATAATTTCAGGGTCTTTAATTAACGGTAGATTATTATTTCCTAAATCTCCAGTGAAAACTATTTTTACTTCCTCTTTACTTTCTTCTTTAACAAATAATTCAATTATAGCAGCACCTAATAAGTGACCCGCATTTCTAAATCTAACCTTACAGCCAGGGAATAATTCTATTAGTTCATCATAGTCATATCCTTTAAATAAATATAGAGAGATTTCTGCAAGTTTTGCAGTGTATAAAGGTTCTATTCTATTTAAGCCTTGTCTTAATCTTTTTCTATTTCTCCATTCTACTTCCATCTCTTGAATATAAC
Source organism: Clostridium sp. UBA4108 (assembly GCA_002381695.1). Classification (GTDB taxonomy): domain Bacteria; phylum Bacillota; class Clostridia; order Clostridiales; family Clostridiaceae; genus Clostridium_J. The sequence goes on from DFXM01000039.1 coordinate 32,796, forward strand.
CGCTATCTGGTAACATTGCAGAACATAGATCTTTAGTGGCATTAGTGCAAATAACTTCGCCTTTAAAACCTTGTTTATATAAAAGAGGTATTCTCCCACTATGATCTATATGAGCATGGGATAACAATACATAATCAATTTCCTTGGGATTAAATGAGAATACGGTGTTGTCAATTTCTTTTTCATCTTTACCTTGAAATAACCCACAATCAAGAAGTATTGTTTTATCTCCAATATTTAGTATATGACATGAACCAGTTACACAACCTGTTGCCCCGTAAAATCTAATAAACATATGAATTCCTCCTTGCTGTTATACTATAATATTTGAATTATATTAGTATATCTGTATTTGAGCTCTTTTGTATGATTTTATAAAAAAATATATATTCATATTATATATAAATTTAGCAATATTCTCAATATTCAGAGGAATAATTCTTCTGTTTAAAAAAACTAAAGAGAAAAATCCATAAAAGGTTTCGTATAAAACAAATAGGTGTTTTACTCTTTTACACTAACTTATATATTCTTTAGAATAGATTCCCTTAAGTCATTACGGGGATGTGACCTATAAGAATGGGTACTCTTATCTTTTTATATTATGGATACAACTTTTTCCTTGAGTATGAAAGCATTGATTACAGGAAGTACATTTTGGTGCTTTGGAGTCGCCATCTGCCCATTTGTTCACAAGGTCAGGTTCACAAATAAGCGGTCTACCCAAAGCAAAATAGGATATGTTGGTGCTGTTTAAAATGTCTTCCATTACATCAAGATGTCGGTTACCACCCGTAAGGATGATAGGGATAGGAATATCCTGTGCCAGTCGTGCAGCATGGTCTTTGAAATAACTTTCTCGATCCTTTGAAACATTAATCTTTGTTCGTGAAGAACCTAGGTTCCTATCAAAAACACTTGGTGTAGAAAGGTTGCCGCCGCTGATTTCAATAGCATCTATTCCAGCTTCTGCAAGCATTTTGGAGACAATCATACTTTCCTCACTTGTCAAACCGTCCTCAATGAAGTCCTCGGAGTTAATCTTGATAAAAATAGGAAAATCATTTCCAACGGTTTGACGAATCTCATTGTAGACATCCAAGATGATTCTTGCACGATTTTCAATACTTCCACCATATTCATCAACGCGAGTGTTATAGTGCGGGCAAAGAAATTGGCTTAGCAGATAGCCATGAGCAGCATGAATTTCTACACCGTCAAACCCAGCTTGTTTTACTCTCTTCGCTGCCTTACCATAAGATTTAACGATAAAGTGAATATCCTCTTTGGTCATTGGTGTTGGAACGATTCCTGTAAGTTCATTTTTTATAGCAGAGGGACCCCAGATTTTTTTGCTTGGTGGATTTAAGTCAGTTTGAGATCCCCCGTATACAATTTGCATAATGATGTTTGTATCATATTTGTGAACCATATCAGTCAGCTCTTTATATTCTGAAATGAAGCTATCTTCGTAGATGCCCATCATATGTGGATTGGGCTGCTCGTCCTTTTCGATATATGCATAGCCTGTTAAAATTGTACCAGCACCACCTTTGGCGATTTCCATATAAATCTTAAATAGTTCATCAGTCATGTGACCTTTATAGTCAGCAAGTTCCTCCCAAACAGCAGCTTTTATAAAACGGTTTTTAAGGTTCATTCCATTTATTGTGGTTTTGTCAAATAAATTCTTCATTTAAAACTCTCCTCGCTCTTAATGTCATTGTCTGTATTTTTATTATATGGTACAATAATTGGAAAAGAAAGTATGCACTTTTAAGGTAGATACTATCGAAAAGGAGAGTTTGAATGAAAGAAGAAAAAGAAGTTTACTCAAAGCCATTTGAATATACTTTATCTCTAATCGGAGGAAAGTGGAAAATGCATATTTTGTTTTGGCTGTGGCACAAAGAAATTATGAGATATGGAGAGATTAAAAAGGTTATTAACGGCATCACACATAAGATGCTTAGTAGCCAATTAAAAGAGCTTGAAGCGGATGACCTAATTACTCGCAAGGAGTATCCTCAAGTGCCGCCTAAAGTTGAATATCGACTTTCAGAAAAGGGTGATTCTCTCATGCCCGTGCTAGAGGCTATGTGTAAGTGGGGACATCTATTTGTAGAGTAAGCTGTATTTTGCCACTAATTATTAGCACTATTATCTAGTTTATCTGATATTCCACTAAAGCAAAACATCGCTATTACTGGTTCAGTAAATCAAATAGAAAAGTATAATAATATATTAGCTAGGGTTAAAGAAAATAATTAGGAAAATCCAAGTAGATAGTAAGAGTTATCTACTTGTTTTTTAAGTCCAAAGATTTATTTTAATTTACCAAATCTATTAAATGGGTAGAGCGTAAATTTTGCTTCTCCCATGATATCCTCATAAGGTATGTAGGGATTTTCCCAGCTTCTAGCATCTTCAGAACCAGATCTATTATCTCCAAAGAATAAGTAATTACCTTCAGGGACAGTAAAGTTTCCAGTTAAGTTACTAGGATTTTTTACATAAGGTTCTTCTAAAAAATCTCCGTTTATATAAACACTTCCATCATGTTTAATTTCAATATTTTCTCCTGGAAGCCCGATTAATCGTTTCACTAAATCCTTATGAACTTCATCATTATGAAATACTACGATGTCTCCTCTTTCTAGAGTTTTAGCACTATGATTTTTCAAAACAAAAATTCTATCTCCTTCTTTAATGGCGGGAATCATGGATCCAGTGGGAACTTCTATATTGAAAAATACAAATTTATTTAATAGTATAGCTAGGACTATGGCAATTACTACAGGTAAACACCAATCCTTTATAAAATTTATGAATTTGTCCAATGTTAAACACTCCTTCTATTCTAGTTAAGCTTATACGATGATATGTAAAATAATAAGACTACTTTATTAATCTATATCTAATATATTCTAATTCTGCCAGTAAATAAAGGACTATTTACAATAATATATAATATTTATCATGGATAATCTAGAGTTTAAAGTTGATTTAGATTAAGGTAATGACTCTAGAATTAAGTAATGCTTAGAAAATTAGCCAATAGATGAAGAACATTTAACAATCTTAATCATATTATAATAAGAAAATAAATAACTATGTAGTATAATAATAGTATGGCAAAAATTTGGAATAATAAATAGAATAGAAATAAGCATATTTATTTATAATTTAGTATAGAGAAAGGTTGAGATTTAATGACATTAATAACATATGAAGACATAAAAAATAATAAGGAGTTTAAAACCTATATAGAAATGGGAGATAAACTTTTAGGAGTAAAAGGATATACAAAACATGAGTTTGGGCATGTAGGAAAGGTAGCAGATACTGCTGGAAATATCCTTCAGATGCTAGGCTATAGTAGTAGAGAAGTGGAACTGGCTAAGATTGCAAGTTACATTCATGATATAGGAAATATGATAAATAGGGATGAGCATGCCCAAACTGGAGCAATACTTTGCTTTAATATATTAACTAGACTTGGTATGGAGCCCGATGAAATTGCAGTAGTAGTATCAGCAGTGGGAAATCATGATGAAAGTACAGGAACAGCTGTAAATCCTGTATCTGCAGCACTTATTTTAGGAGACAAAACCGATGTTAGAAGATCAAGAGTAAGAAATACAGACTTTGCTACCTTTGATATTCATGACAGAGTAAATTATGCAGTTGAAAAATCTTTTGTAAATGTAGATAGTGAAAATCGAATTATTCAACTTAACCTAACCATAGATACCTCTATATGTCCAATCATGGATTACTTTGAAATATTCATGGGACGTATGATTATGTGTAGAAGAGCAGCAGATTTTTTAAATGCTGAATTTGAATTAATAATGAATGGAACAAGAATATTGTAAAAAAATGTAACTACCCCAGGGGTCGTTACATTTTTTGGATTTATGATAAAAAGTTTGTTTTAATATAGAAAAAATTATATGATATAATGAAATTGCTGTGGATAATATTAACAATTCATTTATTAGTAATAGAATAAATTAAATTGGAGGATATAAATGAAAAGTAAAAAAAATCATATAAAAAAGAAGTATACTTTAGGTGGGATACTATCCATTATAGGTGGGATGGCTATAGGATTTGTAGCAACTGCAACTAATTTTAGGTTTTTCAATGTTATTTCTGATGAGTATACAAGCCTTCCACTATGGGGAAATATATTAGTAATTATAATAATGTATTTTTTCTCTGTAGCTGTACATGAATTAACTCACTTTATTACCTTTATAAAAAATGGAGTAAAAATGAGAGCTCTTATTATAGGGTTTTTATGCTTTCTTTATGATGGAGAGAAGTGGAGGCTTAAATTAAAATATAATAATGTGACCTCTATAGGTGGAATAGCTATTCCAAATTTAGGTGTAATTAAAGATGAAGAAGAAATAAAAAAATTACAGCAGGGATTTGCAAGAGCTATAATATCAGCTCCAATTGCTTCGATTATTTTAGGAATTACATATCCTATAATATTTATTCCAATAATGCATAGTGTACAATCAGTAATTTTAAAATCAATTATTTATACCTCTGTAGTTACAGTTATTATAGCCGCAATAATTATAACTCTATCATCTTTTGCTAAAAGTGAGCTAGCTTATGGGGATTTTCCGGCCTATAAGGAATCTAAAAACAATAGATTTTTTATATTAGTTCAACTTTATCAATATGCTATTTTCTCAACAAAACATGATGAGGTAAGAAGAAATAATACCTATCTAAAGGAAGTCATAGTAGAGGAATTAGAGAGAAAATATATGGACAAAGCAACAGATATATTTACTTTAGGAGTAATTGATACTCTTATAGTAGAATATTTAGTAGGAATAATAGACAGCATTCCTAAAGTAGTACAGGACTATGTTGAATATTTCACTGAAAATTATGATATATTAACGAGTAAAAAGTCTATAGAAAATTGTAAAATACTTGGCTTCCACATAGTATATCTATTAGAATCTCAAGGAGAAAGAGAAAAGGCATTAAGTTTATATGATAAACTTAGAGAAAATGCACCAGAATCTCATGTTATGGAATACTATAAAAAGCAGACAGCGACTTTGTTAAGATTAGAAGATCATAGGGAATTTTTAAGGGATAAAAGCAATATTAAAACCTCCTCAGCATTTAGCCTTTGGAATATTTTTGAGGGATATTATGTAGATGATATGAAGCTTAATAGTAGAATTGATTAATTTAAAATATAAAAATGGCACCAAGGTATTTTTATACACTTTGATGCTATTATATATAGATTGTAATAATGAAACTACATAATGCAAATAGGCTTTTTTATAAACTATTTAAATTGAACTTCATATTATTACTGTGAATAATATGAAGTTCTAATTAATCTATTTTATATTTAAGCCTATTTGCATTATTCAGAAACTTAATTACTACTTATATATTTAATTATTTCTTCTCATTTTCATTGCTTTAATAAAACCTAATACGCTATCAAGTACACTTATTATAATAAAGATAGCGGCAAAGCCCCATTTAATACTTATCCATTCTGGTGATGTTTGTGAAAGGGGTTTATCAAAAAGATTTCCTATCTTTATTAAGAAATTTTCATTCCAAAGAGTTGTGTTAGCTATCATTACGCATATAATTACACAGGATATAGCATTACAGCAGCTATTAAGAAGTGCAATTATCATAGTCCATCTTCCAGCTATTATCTTTATACAAGAAATAGTAAGTGTAAAAATTGCAAGAATAATCAGTGGAAGTATAAATAACTTAAATTGTGATAGGTGAAATACTGGAGTGATACTCAAAAATTTTCCATCGGATAACTCATAGTAGGCTAATACATTTGGAGAAAATATAAATATCGCGAGCCAAGGTATTGTAAAAACCATTTCAGCTATTATATCACGACGAAATGCTCTATGGTTAAAGTTTTGAGGTATGGCAGGCAAATCTTCTGGTGACCATTTATTTTTGAAGCCTGATAGAGTATGAATATCATGACAACCTGTTCGCTCCAATATAACAAATACAACAGTTACCCATAAAAAGGCTTGGATACTACCATCAAAGGCAGAGGTTAACATATTAATAGATAACTTGACTATTATAGAACTATCAAAAGTATATCCTCTTATAAAGTCTGATAGACTAGAAAAAAGTGCAATACCGGCAAAGGTACATGCCACAATTACTATAACTAGCTTTAATGTTGAAATATAACTGTCATATATTGAAGGTCCAATTAAATAGTTCTTTGTATTATTATATTCTCCAGCAAGTTTTGATGGATTTCCAAGGGATAGAAGAACTTTTTTAATATCCTCTTCTGAGGGGTCTTCAGGTAACATATCAGCAATGTTAGCACGTAGTTCCTCCGCTACTTCATCTCTAGTGTTTTCTGATAATCTCTTTGTAACAGCATAGATATAACGATCTACCAATTCCATTATTTTTCCTCCTCTAAAAGAGTATTCATTTGAGAAGCTAAACGATTCCACTCCTCTTTCAGTTTTTTAAAAACCTCTTTACCATCATTACTTAATACATAATATTTTCTGGGACGAGTTTCAGTAGTATCCCATTCGCTATGCAAAATATTTTGTTTTTCCAAACGGCGGAGTAGAGGATAGAGTGTGCCAGCTTCAATCACTGTATTTTTCCCTTCAAGTAATTGTATAAGTGAATAACCATACTGAGGTGTTTGAAGTTGACTTAATACAGCAAGGGTTAATGTACCACGCTTAAGTTCCACCATAAAAGTATCTAAAAGAGAATTTATATTATTCATTTTACCACCTCAATATTATAATAGTGTACGACGTACACTATTGTCAATAAAATAATATAGAAATTTGATTAAATAGTAAGAAATAGATGAGGATATATATATGAAGAGTAATCAAGTTAAAATTTATGGTTGTGTAACTGATTTCCAAGGAGCACCAATGGGACAGCGTGAAGTAAAAGATATGAGTATAAAATGAGTTTAAAAGGATTAAAGCCGCTTTTTATAAGCTAATATTATTAAAAATAAAGGTACAAAAAACACCTTATTTAGGATGTTTTTGTACCTCATTTATCACAATAAGCATAGCACCATAGCTTTTTAAGGTAGCTAAGATGTTCACAACTACACTCTTTTTAGAATATTTAAATCGGATATTCGGATAGGAAGCTTTTAGGAGAATTCCCTTTTCTTCTTTATTTAACCTAGTCGGCCTGCCCATATCCACCCAATAGTTATAAGAAGAGCCTGTTTTTTCATTAATTTCATAAGTAGTAACATTAATATCTGAAGGAATGCTAGTTATATTTAAGGAAAGCTTTTTCGAAGTAGCATTCTTTATACCTCTTAATTTTGAGAAGCTGTGCAGTGGTATTAATTCACTGATGCTGTCGTGATGAGTATATAGTAGTATTTGATATTGATTAGAGGATTTAGTGACAATGTAACCGTCTCCTTTTGCAACTAAGGTGTCACCTAACTTATTTAGCAAGGAATAAGCATAAAAAGAAGGTTTCTTGATTCCTTTATCATTTATAAGACCTGGATATCCAAAAAAGACTTCATTAGTGATATTTACTTGCTTATCTAGTACATCAAAAGCTCTAAGGAAGCCTAAATTTCCTTCTTTATTAATAACATTGTGAATGATAAAAGGTATCATATAGGCAGTATCATAAATATTATTTACTTCATCTGTAATATAAAATACATCTTTTTCAAATTCAACATTATTATCTGAGAGTATTTTTTCTATATCAATTCTTAAATCTAAGGGAAATGAAGAAGAAAATTGAAATTGAAAGTTCTTATAATTAACCGTTTCAATTTCACTAAAATACTCTATAAAAGATAGCAATATGGTTTTAAACTCTTCATAAAAATAATTACTCAAATCAAGGACTATTATTGGAATTATATCTAAGAAATCTAAGAATTCAAGAACATCCTTAGCCCTGTTCCAGTTGTAGAAGTTTGAACCAGGGAAAATAGCCATATCAGTGCTAAATACATTTAAAATTCTACCAAATTGAAAATTCATTTCGCCTTGTAGTTCCTCTAAAGCATCTTTATTATCTTCAATAAGTAGATCAAAAGCATCTCCAATGGTGATACACTTATTAAAATCTTTTTTAAAGACTCCTAAAGCGTTTTCCATATCAAAATTAAGTTGATGAATTTTATCTTCATAATTAAATCTATCATAATCCTCAAGGTAGTATATAAGAGAGTCAAGACTTTCTTCGATAGGCAAAAAACTTATTTTTTTCGACTTTTCTAAAGCTTGAGCTGTAGATTTATATCGCTTTCTAAACTGCAAGGGAGTGAGCTTATAGTGGAGCTTAAAATGCTTATTAAAATATCTAGTATGAGAAAAACCAACTTCCTCTGAAATTTCAGAAAGGGTCATATCAGTATCAAGAATAAGTTTTATAGACTCTTCAATTCTTGTGAAGTTTAGAAGGTCTGTAAAGGAATAGCCTGTAGCATATTTAATTTCGCGAGATAAGTAGTGAGTACTTAAATATTCATTACTGGATATGTCCTTTAAGGTAATATTATCTTTATAGTTAGTGTAAATGTACTTTGAGATACTATGATACCTTTGAAGTTGGGCTTTATTATCTTTAAGTTCTTCCTTTTCATAAATAAGATAATTAAAATTATTGATAAGATGATAAAGAAGCTTAACTAATATATCTTCTATTTCCTCATCATAATTATCTTGTTTCTGTACAGTTTCACATAAAATTTGTGAAAGGAATACACGTAAATCCTCATATTCATCACCAAGCTGAGCATTCTCTGTAGAGGTTTTAGTATAGAAAAGCATATTGTCTATATCATCGTAGTATTTTTCAAAGAAGTAGGGGTCTATTTGAAATATAATAACCCTATTATTTTCATCATCACTTTGTAGACTATGGACCTCATTAATATTAATTATCTCTACTTGATTTTCGCTTATAATAAATTTTTCTGTATTAATAAAAAGGTTAATAGTGCCTTTAACAACATAAAGAATCTCAATGCAATGGTGCCAATGTATAGGATAATTTTTTATGTTAGCGTAAGAAATAGACAAAGGTATATCGGACGAATAGTTAACATATTCTTTATGCATTTTAACCTCCTTGTAATTCTTAGATTTATAATTATAAATTACATATTATTATGTTCTAAATTTAAATTCTTTCATACATTTTTTGCAGGTAACAGTGATATTTCCTTTACCTTTAGGCAATCTTAGTTTCTGCTTGCAGTAAGGGCACTTAGTTATCTTATACTGCTTATTTTGATTAAGTTTATATTTTATACCATCAAAAGCTCTTAACATATTATTAAAATTTAAAGGATTAACGTTATAGGGAATGTTTATTCCTATTTTACTAAAAATTTTGTTAGCATGAGTATAGAAGGCGTTATATTCCTTTTTTCGCTGAAAAATATTTCGAGAAAAGGCTCTATAGAATGCAATTATAACAAGTGCAAATCCTAGGGGAGTAGTTAATTTCCATATATTAAAAATTGCACTTAAAAAGATCAAAAATATTGATAACAAGTCAAAGCCATATCGACCTTGTAAAAAATTCATATAATCACTCCTAAATATAAATTACAGAATGCTAAATATTATAGCATAAGGTACTTCTACAAAATACATATTACAATTCTAACGTCTTTAAGTTTAATAGTGTGGATTATACGTTTTTGTTTCTAAAATATTTACAAATTATATGGTATCAAAACTATTAATGAAGAACATTTATGATTTTTTCATTCCAATTGCAAAGGTATTAAAGCCCTTGTCTTTATAATAAGAAACCAAATGCTCTTCGCAGAATAATTGAATGTGTAAATTGTGTTCTGAACACTTATGAACTAGTAGGTCAAGTATTTCACTACCAATTCCATGATTGCGATAATCAGGATGAACACATAAACCACATAAATATGCGTTTATCATTCCATCGGATATAACTCTTCCAGTTCCAATTAAATTATCTTTTTCATCATAGGCATATATTACATACCAGCTTTGCTTCATAGCTCTTGATAATTCTTCCCCAGACAGCTTTAGAAAGTCATTCCATCCTAAATAATTATATAAGGCATATAATCTTTTAGAACATGGAGGTTCAGTTATATACTTTACTTTCATATTAAGACTCCTTTAGTATTTATTAATTTTTTAATATCCTAATTCTTTTCCTATAATAATAACCTTTATTCTTCCTTTTATAAATTGACCTTTAATAGTGACAAAATCATTGCAAATTCTATTAGGACTTTTACAATCTATACAATCGCCTAATTTAGTACAAGGAGTATCTTTCCCTAATCTCTTAGCATCAATTGGAGCAGCATATCTCCTTACTCTCTTCTCAGCATCTTCTAAATCTTTAACTAGTTTATTAATTCCTGTGACCACAATAACCTGCTTTGGGCCATATATCATAGGAGCAACCCTACTTCCATTTCCATCAATGTTAAATAGCTCTCCGTTTTCTGTTAAAGCATTTGTACTACAGAGAAAGGTATCAGCTGAAAAGTTCTTTAAATATATTTCTCTTTTATCTGTGCTAGTAAGCTCTTCTTTATATTTATCTAAAAATATAAAATTTCCATTTCGCAGAAAGTCAATTACCCCAGTTTCAAAAAGAGTCATGGAATCTCCAACTCCAACAATAGAATTCTCATCAATAAGACTACTTAATAATTCTATTAATTTAGATTCATCTTCAACATAGTAACCATTAATATTATGTTGTTCTAAATTTTTTATAGTTTTTGAAATTTGAGTTTCTCTATACCATAATACATTCTTGTCCAATTTTCATTTCTCCTTTAGTTTCTATAATGGGTATAATAATTTTGCTATCTTAATAATTGGTTTTGTTTTAAATGATTGTTGATATTAGAACTATATATTATTGCGAAGCAAACCATTTGCAGNNGTAAATCAAGCTTTCGAAACGGTTTGCAAGTAATAATATATAGTTCATTATCAACACTATATTAAAACAAAGCCTAATAATTAAATCCTATAATATTCATCATATCTGAAAATTCTAATTATAAATTGTAGTAAAGACACTTCATATTAATTACAATATATATGTTTAAATTATAGTCTTATTTCTTAAGAAGTTTATATTAAATTAATGTATAATCAATTTCTTAATATGCGAAGTAAATTTTGCATTGACGTCATTATATGATTCAATTGTACCTATATCATAGCATTCACCGATGAAATCATAGGTATAAATCTCTCTTATTTTATAAAGCCAAGCTGGAAAATATCCAGGAGCATCAGGATTATTACCTTCTGATAAATATTGCTTGAATAATGATAGAGTACTTTTAGTGTAAATATAGGTAGCATAAACAGCTAAATTTGATTTTGGATTTTTAGGTTTTTCTTCAAAGCCAATAATTTTATTTTTGTCATTAACTTCTGCAACGCCCATTCTTCTTAAATCTTCTAAATTATTATTTGATTGAACGCAAATACAGTTTGAGTTTACCTGTATAAAATAATTATAAAAATCTACTAGATTATAAGTGAAGAAGTTATCTCCAGCAATAATTAAAAGGTCATCATCAATATTCATTTTATCAATGGTAAAAGATATATCTCCGATAGCACCAAGTTTATTATTATCAGAGGTACTGCCATCATCTAATATCACAATATCTTTTCCAAAAGAAGTATGATTTTTCCATTCTACAAAATTGGTATAGAACTTATGATTTGATATCACATAAATACTATCAATCACATTAATTTTTTCTATTTCCTCACAAATATAATCAATTATAGATTTGTTATTTATTTTAAGTAATGATTTAGGAATATTTTCTGTTAATTTTCCAAGTCTAGTAGCATACCCTGCAGCTAGTATAATAGCTTTCATTTTAAAATACCTCCTAATAATTTGAGATTATAATTTAATTTTATAACTATTTTAATAATTATTCAAATGAGAAAGTTGAAGACATGGGAAGAGTAGGAGTAAAAAGAAAAGGTACATGTTAAATAGTAGATTACGGTTTTGTAGTATTTTTAAAACTTTTAATAATAAGGTTGAAGCCATTAAAAGGCTAAAAAACATCTAGATTTAATTTGCGAAATCTAGATGTTTTTTAACTATATATGTTGTAATAATGATAATTCATATTAATTAAACATTATATAAATAGGCTTTTATTTTATGAAATATAGAAATTGAACAGGAATAATATGAAGTTCTAATTAATCTAATTTTATATTTAAGCCTATTTGTATAATGTAGAAACTTAATTACAACTTATATAATATCTATTTTTCAAGTATATCCTTAAGTTCCATCAAGTTAGAAACCTCATAGGTAGGTTTTATTACAGTTTTATTTACAATCTTATTAGGATTAAACCAGCAGGTGTCTATACCGAAGTTTATGCCACCTTGTATATCGGAGGTTAAACTATCTCCAACCATCAATACCTTGCTCTTGTCAGTATGGTTTATATTGTTTAAAGCCAGTTCAAATATTTTAGGATCTGGTTTTGATACCTTAACTTCCTCAGATATTACTATATCTTCAAAGTATTTTGCTATAATAGATTTTCTTATTCTATTATCCTGAACATCTGTAAGACCATTAGTTATTATAGAAAGCCTACAATCCTTATGCAAATTTTCTATAAGGTCTATACTATTATCATATAAAAAGGAGGCGAAAGATAAATGCTTCATATAAGCTTTTGCAAATTCAGCCTCATCAAAACTAGCATTTAATTTATCTGATAATCTTTTAAATCTTTCAACCTTTAATTTTTTCTGAGTAATAAGTCCATCTTCAAGCTCTTTCCATATAGCCGTATTTATATCTGTGTATAATTTTAAATGATAATTTTCATCATATTCTATATTAAATTCAACCATAGTATTTTTAAAAGCATCTCTTTCAGACTTTTTAAAGTCGAATAAAGTTTCATCTGCATCAAATATTATAATTTCGTACTTCATAATAATTTTCCCCCATATAGTTAGTTTTTTTAATTATAACATAGAAATTTTTTTATGAAAAAGTCTTAGAGTTTTAATGATTCAGCACTCTTCAGCCCTTTTATTTAATTTAAGATCTTCTTGCGCATATCTATTATCAACTCTAGCATTAACTACAAGACCTATAAGAAATAATGCTACTCCGAGTACCTTGCCCTGAGAAAAAATCCCTAGGTACATATAATCTATAAGTGCACTGGCAAGCATTTGGCCTATAAAGCGAAGTATAACTACATATACTGCTGGTACTTTAGGAACTATAAGATTAAACAGATAGGTAGTTAAAACCCCTATGAAGCCTCCTAAAAAATAAGGAAGAGGAATAGCTTTTATATCAGAGTAGGATGGCATAGAGTTTATCATAACGGCACATAGTAGAATAGAGGATAGGGTAGCCATTAAATAGTTTATAATAACTCCATTTATCATACCTTCTCTTTGAGCAAGCTTTCCATTTAGCATCATATTTATAACTATTGATACCCCGGTTAGAAAGGATAAAAAAATATATATCATGTTATTCCTCCTTACATAGTAATCATTACTATTATTCCAAGTGAAATTATTGAAAAGCCTAATATCTTTTCTTTCTTAAATCTATTAATAGGCATTCCGAATAGTCCAAAATGTTCTACCAGACTAGACATTACAAGTTGTCCAAATAAAGTCACACCTATAGAAAGGGTTAATCCTATAGCAGGTATGGAGATATTGTTTAAAAGTATAGTTATAACACTGAATATACCTGGTAGGAAAAACATAAGTGGTAGTTTCCTTAAATTCGAAAGCTTATTTTTCTTTATTATAGATAGAATTATAATAGACACAAATCCCAGCATATGAAATATTGTGGTACTAATATAAGGACCTGTTATATTAGTTAACATACCATTTAAAAAAACCATTATGGCAAGGATAATACCATTTATAACAGCTAAGTTTTTATACATATCTAAATTCCTCCTAATGATTTACAATACTTTATAAATAAATTATAATATTTTATATAAATTTGAACATGACTTATGTCATGTCAAGGAGGATTTATGAAAAGAATTTTTGATAATAAACTTTTGAATCATTATATTACTAAACATAATATAGAAAATATATTAGATGAAGATATGCTAAAATATGCTCAGCTTCATTTTTATGAAAAAGATGAATATATACTAGAAGCAGATACTGAGCTTCAATACTACTATCTACTTGTAGATGGGGAAATTAAAATCTCTTATCTTTTTGAAAACGGAAAATCCATGTTTTTAAAGTTCTACAAAGAATTCAATTCCATAGGAGATTTAGAACTTTTGAAAAATATTCCTATACGATGCAACATTGATGCAATAGGGGACACCTATTTAATAGCAATGCCTGCAGATATACTTAGAAAAAAATATCTAAATAATATAAAGTTTTTACATCATTTAATAGATTCTTTAAGCGAAAAGCTTTATGCCACCATTAATAATAGCTCTTACAACTTTGTGTATCCCCTTATAAATAGATTATCTAGCTATTTAGTTGAGCATATAACAGATAAAGACTATGTGATTTTAAGTTCATCCTTCATAGAAATTGCTCAATTCTTAGGAACAACCTATAGGCATTTAAATAGAACCTTTAAAGAGCTTGAAGCAGAGGAAATTATAAAATGTGAGAATAAAACAATACATATATTAGATGAGGATAAACTTCGAGAATTATCTAAAAATCTGTATATAAAATCTCTATAATGTTAAATAAGCAAGAATATCTTTATTAGTCAATTGGAGCTCTGATGGAAGTTCAGTACGATTAGATAATATTGCTAAATAATATTCTTTTGAAGGTAGAGAAGTTTCTTTAATTTTTATATTCTTATAGCCTAATTTTGAGATAAGATTGGTAATAAAGTCATAATAATTTATTATGTCAGTGGTTCCAAGATGAAATATTCCTTTTAGATTGTTTTCTATAATGTAATGAATCTGTTTTGAAATAAAGGTATCTGTATTATTGTTTATATAAAGATTAGTATATATTTCTACTTCTTCATGTGCTTTAATTTTAGATAAGAGAGAATTAAATCTTGGAGAAGGATTTCCCCATATCATAGGTAATCTAAGGACTATTGCATTATCACCTAATATTTTTGTTATAGCTTTCTCACATTTAATTTTATAATTTCCATAATCACTTTCAGCCTCTGGAGTTTCATTTTCATAGTGAGGCTTAACTATATCATTATCAAAAACATTGGCAGTAGAACAAAAATATAATTTTCCATTTGTGGATTTTAAATAATTTGCTATTTCTGTATGCACTGATATTTGTTCTTCAAAATTTCCACGTAGTGCAGAAATTACTATGTCAGGATTAATGTTAAATAATATTTTCTTTATTTTATCCATATCATTTACATTGAATTGAAATAATTTTTCAGATGGAAAATCAATCTTGGCTGTGCTATAAGTTCCATACACATTAAAATCTTTATTTAATTTTTTAAGTAAAGCATTTCCGACTAAGCCACTGGCACCTAAAATTAATACATTGGTCATTTTATCACCTTCCCAATTAATATTTGTTGTTTTAAATAAAGTTTACCATTAAGACTTACTTATTACCTGACATAAATTGTTCAATTTTAAATAAGAAATATAAATAGAAGAATTAATATCTAAATAATATGTAAATTATGGAATAAAATAGAATAATAGGCTATAATATCTTTATAAAGATGATTTTATAGTAAAGCTAAAAATTTATACAGATGAGAACGGCAATAGACTTAAGTAAAGAATAGATGGTAGGTGATATTGTGAAAAAGAATTGGAAATATATTTTAATTGTGTTTTTAGTAACTTTAATTTTAGGAAGCATTATAACTTCAATAAGGTACTACGGAGATGATAAAAAAGATGCAGTTATAAATGTAGATGATATTGAATTAAAACCTATAGCTAAAGATGTTAAAGGAATAAATGTTAGTATAGATCCAAGGATAGAATTACTTTCTGTAGTGCAAGCTTTAAGCGATTATGATAGAGTTACTGATTATGATTTTACTTATAAAAAGAATATTACAGAATATTTTTCACAGTATTCAAATCATGAAGCTGTAAAGACTTTTAATGAGTTAAATAATAAGGGGTCTTTTTTTCATTTATCGTCAGCAGCTATGTTATATTTATCTAATCCATTGGAATTAAAGAAAAACCAAGATTTTGATCAGGAACTCATTAATACCATGGGTGAAGAAAGTTTAAATAGATTTGCTTTACAGCTTAAGGATTTTGCAGTAGTCACAAAATTTAATGAGTTCTATGAAAAGAACAGAGATTTCTATAAACAAGTAGTAGAAGAAAATGCAAAAATAATAAATCAGGGAAACTATATAATGGATATAGAAAATTATTATGGAATGAAACAACATAGTTATAATATAATTTTAGCACCTATGTTTGACACTGGTGGATATGCCACAAGGAAAGAATATAAGGATGGAATCTATGATATTTATAGTTTTCAAGGAACAGTTCATGTACAAGAGGACATACCTATAGTTGGTGATAAGAAAACTTTTGAAGCTCTTTCATGGCATGAATTTGGACATTCCTTTGTAGATCCTATAACGGTGGAATATTTAGAAGAGATAAATAAATATAATCAGCTATATGAACCAATAGCTGATAAAATGAAGAAAGAATCCTATGGAAATTGGGAGAGCTGTGTAAATGAACATATCATTAGAGCTATAATTTTAAGATTTTCGTATCTAAATGATGGAAAAAAAGCTTATGATGATTTACTATATAAGGATAAAAATAGTGGTTTTGCATATGTGGAAGAACTATGTAAGAGACTTGAAGAATATGAAAATGATAGAGAAAATTATAAGAATTTTAAAGAGTTTTATCCACAGCTTATAGAGGTCTTTAAAGAGTTAAACGAGGAAAATTTAGATGAAGAAAGTCATTAATGAAGTTTTTTACAATAAAAAGATTTGCCTCTGCTTTAATATAGTTCTAAAAGCAACAGTCATTTAGAACCATATTAAAGCAGAAGCAAATTTTTAAGTATAAAACTATGAACACTATAAGTCGTTTACTTAGTGCTATTATTAAGTACCATCACAATAAAATCCATCTTAAGGATTTCAAAGTTTCTACTAAATCTTCCAATTTCTTTGAACCCAATCCTTTCATACACTTTAATAGCACGATGATTAAAATCAGCTACCGTTAGCCGAAAGCCTTTAAAGGATGATTGGTTTGTTGCAAATTCTATGCCTGTCTTAAAAAAATCATATCCTAAACTTTGTCCACATAGGTTAGGATTCATGCCTAATCCTATATCGAGAAGATTTTCATCATCATATAACCCAAAATCCTTAGCTATGGGAATCTGTGCTGCTTTTCCAAAACAATAATACCCTAAAAGATGATTAGCTTCATCTAAAACTGAATAGTAGGTTTCATTAAGTAGCTCATATAAACACTCATCACTATCATCTAGATTATAAATAGAATAGGGTTCTGGATAAATCCAATTGCATATTTCTTTTGCATTATGAAAGTTCATTTTTCTAATATTGTAATTCATTTTAAAAATCCTTTTCTAATAGGTTTTATAAATATTTACTTAAGAATTTATCTATGCGAATATAAAGCCTATTGACAATATCTTTATTAGATATAGTATCTATAATAAGATATTTTTAGGTATGATTTCTACCTCTTTAGTACATAAATCCACAATTCTTGTTCTAGTATCTGATTTAGATACATATATTATTTCTCCATCACTATCAATGAAATATGATATAGGTAAAGATATACCACAGTTTCTATAAGAGCCATCTGCATGGCTTGTACCAATTATCATTGTATTATAGGTTTTGGCAATATTTTTTGCTTCATTTATCCATAGATCAAATTGTTCATCACTAAACATGCCAACTCCAATGGGATGAGTAATAAAATCAATTTTCTTATTTATACTTTTTAAATCTCGTAGGCCCTTAAGAATTTCCATGCAAAGTAAGTAACCAATGACTTTATCATCATAATCCACCACTAAAGGGGAGCATAACTTTTCATCATCATGGGATAAAGTTTTAGCTCTTTCTAAAATTTTATTTCCATATCTATTTATTATTACAGCTCTATCTTTGCCAGCGGATCTATAGGAAGTAATAATACCCACTTTATATTTTAAAGCTAGCTGGCAAGCATTTTGTAATACGGTTTCATCTGATAAATATCCTTCAGGATATAATACCATATCTATTCCACTATTAGCCTTTATCTCAGCTTCAAGTTGAGTTATAGACTTCTCATGTATTGGTTGACCAATCAAAATTTTCATAGTTATCGCTCCTATATTTTAAAGTATATATTAGATTATTTATCAACACTTGGTGGACAGACTTCATTTACATAATCCCAATACTCTCCTGGAGTTAAGGGTTTTGGTTCAGTAAGCATCTCAGCTACCTTAGCTAGCTCTTTAATCTTATTTCGAAGCATTGGCTGTAGGCAACAGGGAACATGGTCTTGAGCAACCCTATGTAGTAAAACACATTCATGGCATTTTCCATGCCACTCACACTTTACCTTAGGGCATGGACACTTTGAATATTTTTCGGATTTTATAGTAGCCCTTAGTTCTTTAACCATATCTACATATTTTTCTTTAGATTCTAAGGTGATTTCTTTATAGGGTGTTTTTTCTTGTAGTGTATTTTCTTCTTTCATAAAAATTCCTCCTATGGATTATTTGGGTTATATTCTAAATCGGTGTCGTATTTTATATGTCTTGAATTTCATTTAATAATATTTTTATATCCTCATATGCTTTTCTACATAATAGCCTATTTATTATATGGGTACAATTATTATATAAATATATCTAATATACTTGAAGGATATAAAATATTTACTTGAAAAATATTCAATTTATTATTTCTTTCATTATAAAAAGGCATAAATTTATAAGAATAGTAATTGAGATGATCAATCTAGAAAAGCTTTTTCGCTGGTGGTTCCTTTAAATAGCACTTCTGATGAATCATTGTAGAGAATAAACTCATAGAGTATTGAAGTAAAATAACTTTGATTAGCTTCATTTATATCAGTTTCATTTACAACCTCATCAAAAGTAATTATTGTTAGTTCTCTATTATTAAGGCTATAAAATTTGTTTATTTTTATAAAATCTTCTTTTATATTTAGATGTTCTTTAGCTAAATTTGGAACTCTAAATTTAATGTAAAAGTTTTGATCTTTTCTACTATAATTCTTTAGCTTAATTGAACCAGTTATCCTTGTAATTGAGTTATTACCTTCTATTTTTATATCAGTAGAAGGTCTATCTAAATAAATTGAATTTAAATCATTAAAAAAGCTCTTATAAAAACCAATAAAATAAACCCATATGTTAGATGAAAGGATTAAGATGAGGATAAGCATAAATATTCTCTTAAGGGATGTATTAAGTAGTTTATAATTTTTAAATTTATATAGTTGTTTAAATAAAAAGTACATTCCAACTAGAATAAAAATATTTCCATAATAAAATCTAACGACACCCCAATTAATTGGCCTAAAAAGTCTTTCCATAAAAGATGTAGGATCATTATTGCTATTTCCAGTAAGTAGAAATACCATTACAATACCTATATAGCAAAGTATTATTTTATGTTTCTTCGATAGATTAATTTCCATTGTATACTCCTTAATATATTACAGATTAATATATCTGACAATTATCACAGTAATATATACTTCCACCTAAATAGGTTCCCTTTTTTATAATTCCACCACAGTCTATACATAAAGAACCTAAACTCTTTTTACTCATAACAGTTTTATAGCCACCTTTATTTCCAAAGAGGTCCTTTTCTGTGTCTCTACCACCAAGGTTTGTAATTTCCTTAAGAACAGTTACAACACTGTTATATAAGACTTCTCTGTTTTCATCCGTCAAAGTACTAATCTTACGTTTCGGATGAAATTTAGCTTTCCAAAGAATATCTTGTAAAACACCATTTCCAAGACCTGGTATTCTTTGTTCAGTAGCAAGAAAGGCTTTTAAACTTAACTTTTGCACAGTGTCTGAAGAGATTAGCTGATTAAAGTAAGCTTTACTGAACTCATTACATAGAGGAGAAGGCTTTTCTTTTGAAATACTATAATAATGGTACTGTAGCTGATCATTACTATCAGAACACCAAATTCCTCCATACATTTGAACTGATGCACTAACTGAAGAAAAATCATTAAACTCTAGTAAAAGCTGGTGCTTTAATGGGAACTTTTCACCAGGGTTATGATACCTAAGGGCCACCCCATCACTAAGAAGAATTGTAGTACCACCAATTTTAAGGTCAATCATACCACCATATGCAGTTGCTGTTCCAACAGTTTTTTTCATAAGAAGGTTATAATAATTTTGCGGATCTCCATGATACCATGCAAATTTATGTGGAGTATGGTTAGCGACGACATTTACGATCTGTTTTCCACTAATTGTATGGTTAATTTGGCGTGAAATTGTTAAAGCTTCAGGTATTTCGAGCATTCATATCCCTCCATTTAAATATATTTAAAAACTCTTATCCTAATAAAGGTCTAAATTAAAATTAGGATACCACCCAGAGTTTAATTTACATTTTAAATAATGTTTATTTTGAAAACTATTATTATACTTATCGTATCTCTTAAGCTACTCTATACTGCTAAATTTTTTAATTCACTGAATATTTATACAAATTATACCATAAATGTGTATAGGTTTAAAATGCATAGTTGAAAAACATATAGATATATACCAAAAAAATACATTTAAAGAAGGTGAACTCACTCTTTGAAATGTATTTTTCAATATTTAAGTATATTATAAGAACCCATAGGATATTTCATCTTTTACATACTTGAAGCCATACTGTTCATACAATTTGTTGCAACAATCAGTAGAATTTAGAACAACTTTTGGATATCCTGAAGTTTTTGCATAGTCCATAATAGCATTTAGAAGTGCTTTTCCTATGCCCTTATTTCTATACTTAGGTATAGTATACATATCCGTAAGGAAAGCCAGTTTACCATCTAGATCATTGAGTAAAGGAACTAGATTATAAAAATATATTACACTAATTGCTATAACAAAATCATCTTTTTCCGCTAAGAAGGCTACAACTTTATCATTTGGAATGGTATTATTATAAAATATTTTTAATGTTCGAGAATAATTATCCCAATCGTAAATTCCAAATTTATTTTTAACTTCTTTAAGTAATTCTATTCTCAGCTTCACAAGGGTATCTATATCTTCAAGAGTTGCCATTCTTATCATAAAACTATCCCCTTAAATTTAATCTATTACTGGATTTTTGATTGAATAAGGTATATTAACTAAGAATTTTCAATTTTACTTTTCATTTTATCCTCCCAAATTGTATTATATAAGTCTGAATATGTTATATTACATTGGGATTCTTTAAGTATCTATATTTCTTCCATTTTAAAAATATTAAAAGGAGTCATATCTATCATTTCATTTAATATGAACTGTGATTTTTACTTTGAATTTGTCTTAATATATGTATAATCTTAAATAGAATTAATAGATACTAATAATTAAGTAGTACAATTATAACATATTTTCCCATTGATTCATAAAATTATTTAGTTGATTGTATATAAATTTTAATTAAGGTATCTGAAGAAAAACATTATGAATTAATAAAATTTATAAAAACATAAAGGGATAATGGCATGATCTATATCTAAGTTTAATTACAACAGAATTACCAATGAATTTATAAAAATAACCCTAAGTACTTTATCTACTTAGGGTTAGCTTATTATATTGAATAGAATTATAATTAAATATATAGATTGTAATAATGAAACTACATAATACAAATAGGCTTAAATATAAAATAATATTAATTAGAACTTATAAAAGAGAAGCCTATTTGTATTATGTAGAAACTTAACTGCAACTTATATATTAATAAATTAACTAAATGTTAATTATAAATATTATACATAATTAAGAATTTTTATAATAAATATATGAAATATCTTAAAATACAAGAAAAGATAAATTTAATTCCAATAAAAATTATATATAAATTAATATAAATGGGTTTAAAGATAAGTTATATGGATTATTTGTAAAAATATTGAATATACATATAAAAATAGAATGTAATCCAGTTAACAAATATTTAATATTCTCCTCATACCTGAAAATATATTGGAATTAAATAAGGAAATTTCAAATAAAAGCTTATATGCCATTGCTCCATTAATTATTTTACTTATATTTAAATATAAATATTTATATTAAGAAAGGGGGGAGCTTTCATATACATCATTAATAATGATGTAATATGGAGCAGTATAATGGAAAGAAATTTATCAAAAAACACACCTAATCCTCAGCGCGAAAACTGGGGAACGAAGATTGGACTTATTTTAGCTATGGCAGGAAATGCTGTTGGTCTAGGAAACTTTTGGAGATTTCCTTATCAAGCAGCACAAAACGGTGGAGGAGCTTTCATGGTTCCCTATATTGCAGCATTACTAATAGTGGGTATTCCATTAATGTTAGTAGAGTGGATGCAAGGAAGATATGGAGGTAAATATGGACATGGTACACTTGGCTATATGATTTATCTACAGTCAAGAGATAAACTTAAACCTAAAAAGGCAATTATAATAGGTTCTATTGTAGGTGCATTTGTTATTGGAGTAACAGTACTTGTTAATTCTTATTATAACCATATTATTGGATGGACTCTTGGATACAGCTTTTTAACAGCCACTGGAGCATACATGGATCCCGCGATACAAGGAGGAAAATTTTTTGTAGATTACATTCAAAATCCTGTATGCGTATTTACCTTTTGGTTAATTGCATTATGTTGCTTAGCCTTTGCAGTAACAAGAGGCATACAAAAGGGAATAGAAGCTTGGGCTAAATTTATGATGCCAATACTTTATTTATTTGGCTTTATGTTAATGTTTAAGGTTTTCACCTTAGGTTCACCTGTTAATCCGGATTGGTCAGCTTTAGCAGGGCTTAGCTATCTATGGACTCCAAGATGGGATGCAATTAACTTTAAGGCATTGTTAGCTGCATGTGGGCAAATTTTCTTCACTCTTTCTATAGGCATGGGTATTATTCAAAACTATGCTTCATATGTAAAGCAAGATGACGATATAGTAACTTCTTCAATAGCTACAGTTTCACTAAATGAATTTGCAGAAGTAATCCTTGGTGGTTCTATTGCTATTCCTATAGCTTATGCATTTTTAGGAATGGATGGAATAGGGGCTGGAGTTGGACTTTCTTTTATAGCATTGCCTAATATATTTAAGGTAATGAGTGGTGGAAGAATAATAGGAACATTATGGTTTTTACTTTTATTCTTCGCGGGATTTACCTCTGCCATAGCAATGTATAACTATTTAGTTTCAATTTTCACAGAAGATGTGAAAATGGCTAGAAAAAAAGCGTCTATGTTAGTGTTTGGACTTTATATTCTAGTTGGTCTTCCAGTAGCTTTAGAGCCAATATTAACACATACTGATGCTCTTGCTTATTTTACAGAAGTAGATAACTGGGTAGGAAATTATCTACTAGTTGTAGTTGGATTAATTGAAATTATTATTACGGGATGGTTTATGAAAGATAATTTCTTAGAAGAGACCAATAGAGGGGGATATTGGAAAGTACCTAAATGGGTATATAGTGTGATGATTAAATTTATAACACCGCTTGCTATTATTTTTGTACTTACAGGTTCTACACTAGATTATATAAAAGCAGGATATTTTAAAATAATACCAAGCTTTGTATCAGATTTTCCCAATCTAGTACCTTGGGTTAATGGAGCAAGGTTAGTTATATTAGCAGTGTTTATAATTGGATTCATTGGAACTTACAAGAGTATTAAGAATATATATGGAGAAGAAATTAAAGATAATAAGATTATGATTAGAAAGTAGGAGGAAGGATTATGGAAGGCAGTTCACTTGCTTTTATGCTCATTACTTGGGGCCTAATATTAGGAACAGCGCTTATATCAATGACTAAAATATTGAGAAGTCAAAAAGGAGGCAATAAATAATGCAATTAACTAAAGAAGGTGAAGTAAAAATTGCTTATAACGTTGCCATGTGGTTTACAGTAGTAAGTGGTTTATTTATAGCACTATCACCACAGTATTTCGGATTCATATTTCCAGTAATTTTTATATTACCTATTTATATGGGGATTAAAGCGTTAAAAGGTAGAAGGAAAGCAGGATTATATTTATGTTTAGGAGTAGTTCCACTTTCTGTGAGCTTATCTAGCATATGGCTTAGATATGGAGTACATGTAATAGGTAGTGGAAATTTAGCTAATGCAGAGGGGGTTTCACCAACGCTATTTATTATCTTTGTATCTTTAGCTACCCTTCTTGGAGCAAGCTGTATAATACTCATAGTTAAAATAATGAAATATAGAACTATTTTTATTCATTAAAATAATTATAAAAGAGTAGTTAATCTTTTGGTTGACTACTTTTTTTATATGCAAATTTATAACAAAATAATTAATCATATTCAGACTTTATATATAGAGATTAAAGTAATATAATATATTAGAAGCATAGTAATATTTTAGAAATAGAGGGGTGAAATATGAAGAAAAAATGCATAGTAAATGGGAAAATTGTTATGAGCCAAGAGATTTTAGTAGGAAAGGCCATAATTTTTAATGAAAAAATACTAGAAATTATTGATGAAAGTGAAGTAGATAAAGATATAGAAGTTATAGATGCTAAAGGAAAATATGTAAGCCCTGGATTTATTGATATTCATATTCATGGAATTAAGGGTGTTGACACTATGGATGGAAATGTTGAAGATATAATTGCTATGAAAAAGGAATTGACTAGAATAGGAGTAACCAGTTTCTTACCTACAACTATGACTATGTCACTAGATAAAATTAAGTTGGCATTAGATAATATAAGAAGCTGTATGGAAACAAATAATGTGGGAGCTAAAGTATTAGGAGCACATTTAGAAGGACCTTTTATAAGTAAAGAGCATAAAGGAGCTCAAAATGAGAGTTTTATACTTGAGCCTAATATAAAATATATAGAGGAATATTTAGATGTAATAAAATTAATTACAGTGGCACCTGAGGTGGATGAAAATTTAGAATTTATAAAAGCTATAGGAAAATATAAAAATATAGCTCTATCTATGGGTCATACATCTTGTAGTTATGAACAGGCTATGGAAGCTATTGATGTAGGAGTAAAAAGTGCTACACATTGCTTTAACGGCATGACAGGTCTTCATCATAGAAAGCCTGGAGCAGTTGGAGCGGTGATGAATAGCGAAATCTATTGTGAACTTATAGCTGATACAATTCATATACACCCAGCAATATATGATATCATGGGAAAAATTAAAGGGGATGACAAATTAATTTTGATAAGTGATGCAATGCGAGCTACTTGTATGAAATCTGGAATTTATGATTTAGGAGGACAGGAAGTACAAGTTAAAGATAATAAAGCTATTCTTATAAAAGAGGGGACGTTAGCGGGTAGTACATTAACTTTAAATGTAGCGGTGAAAAATATTATAAAAAACTCTAAATTTAATTTAATAAGTGCCATTAAAATGGTTACAGAGAATCCAGCAAAGGTAATAGGAGTTAATACTGAGAGAGGTACTATAGAAATAGATAAATATGCAGACTTTACAATATTTGATGAAGATATAAATGTAATATATACCATTGTAGAAGGAGAACTATGTTATAAGGGGGAGTAATTCTTATGAATATACTTAAAGTTAAAAATTATGATGAATTGAGTAGAAAGGCTGCTGGAATATTAGCAAGTCAGTTAATATTAAAACCGGAATCAAAGATTGGACTTGCTACAGGGTCAACACCCATAGGAACATATAAGGAACTTATAAGATTATATAATGAAGGGTTTGTAAGTTTTTCAAAAGCTATTACATTCAATTTAGATGAATATTATGGGTTAAGTAGAGAAAATGAAAATAGTTATTACTATTTTATGAAAAAACACTTATTTAATCACATAGATATAAAGGAAAATAATATTCATATACCTAATGGCATAGCTGTTGATATAGATATGGAATGTATAGGATATGAAAAAAGAATTAAGAATGAAGGTGGAATCGATATTCAACTTCTTGGAATAGGACGTAATGGACATATTGGTTTTAATGAACCGAGTTTTAAATTTGAGGCAATAACTCATTTAGTTCATCTTGACGAAGATACCATAGCGGCTAACTCTAGATTTTTTGCATCAGTAGAAGAGGTTCCACGTAATGCGATAAGTATGGGAATAAAGACTATAATGCACTCAAGAAAAATTGTATTATTAGCTAGTGGATTAGAAAAAGCTGAGAGCGTATATAATACCATATATGGGAATATTACACCGGAATTTCCAGCATCTATACTTCAACTTCATCCAGATGTTACTATTATAGTGGATGAAGACGCAGGAAAGTATATTAAGTCATATTCAACAAAATAAGGAGTTAGTATTCTGGTCTATTCTGTTTCATGGGCTTAACTAAAATTAAATACTTATATATTAGAAAGTAGGTTATAAAGTACCTACTTTTTATTTTATGTTAAAAATATATGAATAAATAAATAGACATACAAAGGAAAATATAATAATTTAGAAAATAATAAAAAAATGTGGTTAATTTCAACGTCGTTGTAAAACAATAAGGAATATGTTAAAATTAAGCAACAACTTATGTTGATATAAAAGAATACATTAATAAAAATTAAGAAGGTAGATGTATAGTAAGCAACATTTTTTTAATACAAAAGGTATTTGATGGGAGATGTAGTAATGAGCCGTTTAAATAAGCTAGAACGAAAATATGGGAAATATTCTATTGAAGGACTAATGAAATATATAGTAATTATTAATTTTGCCGTATATCTTTTGCAAATGATCAATCCAACCATAAGAAATAGCCTAGCACTTATACCGCAGCTGGTATTTCAAGGAGAGGTTTGGAGAATTATAACTTTTGTATTTATTCCACCTAATCAATCAATTATTTTTATATTTTTTGCTCTTTACTTCTACTATATGATTGGAACAGGGTTAGAGCAGGCTTGGGGAAGTTTTAAATTTAATATATATTATCTGGTGGGAGTTTTAGCAACAGTAGTATTCTCACTGGTAACAGGAGTACCTGTTGGAGAAGCTACCTATCTAAATTTATCTTTATTTTTAGCGTTTGCTTATCTATATCCTAATTTTGAAGTATTATTATTTTTTATACTTCCAGTAAAGATGAAGTATTTAGCTTATCTTGATGCATTTTTACTAACCTATGAATTCGTTTTTGGAAATTTATCTACCAAATTAATGGTTTTGGCAGCTATTATCAATTTCTTACTATTCTTTGGTAAGGATATGATAAATTATACTAAAAATAGAAAGCATGTTCAAACTAATAGAAAGAAGTTTAAGGTTATAGATATAAATGATTATGTGAGACATAAATGTACAGTATGTGGAATCACTGAAAAAGATAATCCGGATATGGAATTTAGATACTGCTCAAAGTGTAATGGTCATCATGAGTATTGTATGAAGCATTTAAAGGATCATAAACACATTGAATAAAAATTTAGAGTATGGGGCAAAGGATTTAAAAATTAGATATTTAAATTTTGTAAGTATAAGGTAGCTATGACAATAACTTTACTTTGATTTGTTGTTATGGCTTCTTTTTTTATTAGTTATATTGACTTCCTATTTGAAAGAACTCCTCAAATTGGTCTTAATTTTTAATTTAAGTAATAAATTCATGTTTATCCTATTATAATTATTATATAAGGAAATAGGAGGGCTACAATGGGGGAAAAGTCAGTTTATTATTGGGAAAAATACTTGCAGAAAGAGAAAAACAAGTATATTAAACCCCATGGGTATATTTTAAAGTTTTCTATAATAAACTATGATGCTAAAAAAATTTTTAATGGATGGTTTAACTTTGATATAAAATATGATTTACTTAGCTTTATAAAATATGTGGTATTACCATCTACATATTTATCTAGAACTCATGGATCTCAAAATAATGAGATATACTTATATCCTTTAAATTATGAAGATATCATTAATATTCTAGATTATGGTGATGTAGAAATACCAGATAGAGTCAGGGATAATTTTGAAATGTATTATAAAAGGGTTGAAGATTTAAGCAAACAAAGTGTTACTTTTAAGGATTTAGATAAATTATGTAATGATTTAGCGAGAGATAATCCTATAGAAAATGATGTATTCATAACTATAAAGATATTTGAAAATATACAATCTGTAGGAAGGGTTCTAGTAAAGGATTATGAAAGGTTACAAATGTTAGATATTTTAGAAAGTGGCATGGGAATGAATAAGGAAGAAATATTAAATTTATTTGATAATATTAATCAAAATCCCTTTATGATAAGAAAGATAAATCAATTTTTAACCAATAAGTTTTTAATACTATAAAAATTATTTAGCCTAAAGAATAAATATTCTCTGGCATTTATGGAGTAAAGCTGAGAGAATAAAATGTAATAATACTAATTAAGAAACTATAAGTATTTTCAGCTTATAGTTTTTTATTAGATATTAGAAAATTTATGATATAATAATAAAGTTAAAAACTAATGTAAGAGAGGGAATAAGAAATGAGATATGAAGGAGCTGTATATAGGCCACCAAGTGAGGCAAGAAGCTTAATAATCCAAGCTACTATAGGGTGTTCCCATAATAAGTGCGCCTTTTGTAATATGTATAAGGATAAGCATTTTAGAATAAGAAATGAACAGGATGTAATAGAAGATTTAAGAATAGCTAGGTCATATTATAAGAATATTGAAAAGATATTCTTAGCAGATGGAGATGCACTAATAATACCAACACCAAGGCTTATTACATTGCTAGAAAAGGTATATGACTTCTTTCCAGAGTGTAAGCGAGTAACTGTATATGCAAGTCCTAAATCTATATTATTAAAATCTATAGAAGAGTTAAGAGTTTTAAGAGATACGGGATTGAATATGGTGTATTTAGGAGTAGAGAGTGGAGATGATGAGATATTATCTTATATAAATAAGGGTGCTACTTCAAAGGAACTAATTGAGGCTGGAAAGAGAATTAAAGCTGCTGGAATTAAATTATCCTGCACATTAATAAATGGTTTAGGTGGAAAGAAAAGATGGAAGAATCATGCTATAAATTCTGCTAAAATAATAAATGAAATAGATCCAGACTACTTAGGCATGTTAACTTTAATGACACCAGAAGATACTCCTATTTATCAATGGATGTTGAATGGTGAGTTTCAGTTATTAACGCCAGAGGAAGTAATGATAGAGATGTATGAATTTATTAAAGAGCTAGAACTAACTAATTGTGTATTTAGAAGTAATCATGCATCTAATTATGCGCCTTTAGCAGCAGTATTAGGAAAAGAAAAATTAAAACTTCTTAAGGAAATTCAAAACTATATTAACGAACAAGAAAACTATAGATCAGAGTTTTTAAGAGGATTGTAAGTATAGTGAAAATCCATAAAATTTGTGTTATATTTACATAATATTAAATAATTTTAGGGGGAGTTTTTGTGTTTCAATGGAAAGACAAATATAATTTGGGAGTTATGCATTTAGATGAACAGCATAAAAAGCTATTTGAAATTGCTAATAGAGCTTATTCTGTATTAAAGGATGATTTTTCTGTAGATAAATATGATAAAATTATTGAAGTAATTGGAGAGTTAAAAGAATATACTGTGTTTCATTTTAAATCTGAGGAAGAGTATATGAAGGAGATAAAACATAGAAAATTTTTATCTCATAAAATAGAACATGATGAATTTATAAATAAAATATCTGAAATAGATTTAAATAAAATAGATCATAATCAAAATGAAGCTATTATGGATATTTTAAAATTTGTATATAATTGGATAGATAAGCATATTTTAATTACGGACAAACTTTACGAAAATAAATAAAGAAAAACTACATATGTTGATATTTTAACTTTATTAAAAAGTGTCCAAGTTGACCACTTTGAAAATTTTCAAAGTGGTTTTTACGTTGTAGATGTAAAAAAGTGTAACGACCCCTGGGGTCGTTACATAATATGTAAATCCATATAGAGTTAGAGGTTATTGAGAACTAATAATAGTAGGTATATAATAGTAGGTATAATATTTATTTGAGGTGAAGTATGAAGAAGGTGTTGATAACCTATGGACTGTTAGAACATAAGAAAAGAGAATTAGAGTCTTTAGGCTATGAGGTATATATTGAGAGAGAAAAAGATATAGTATTTAAACCATATATGGAGGATATAGACATATTAATGTGCTATAATCCCTTTGATAAAATAGATATAGATAAATTAAAGAACTTAAAATGGATTCAGTTGAGTAGCATGGGTTTTGATCAACTTCCCCGAGAAAAAATTATAGGTAGGGACATAATTATTACTAACAATAAAGGTGGATATAGTATTCCAATGGGGGAGTGGTTAGTGCTTAATATGTTGGAATTAATCAAAAGAAGAACTTATTGTTATAGAAATAAAGAAAAAAAGAAGTGGTATATGGATTTTAAAATAGGAGAGATCTATGGAAAAACGATAGGATTTATTGGTACAGGAGATGTAGCTAGAGAGGGTGCAAGGAGACTTCAGGGCTTTAATGTAGAAATTCTTGGAGTAAACACAGATGGGAGAGATGTAGAATTTTTTAATAAATGCTATAATATGGAGCATATTAAAGTTGTCATAAAGAACAGTGATATAGTAGTAATAACGCTTCCATATACTAAAGAAACTCATCATTTATTTAATGAAGAATTATTTTCTCTTATGAGAAAGGGTGCTTATTTAATAAATATCTCAAGAGGATGGATAATTGATGAAGAGGCACTAATAAATAATTTAAAAAAAGGACAATTAGGTGGTGCTGCTTTAGACGTGTTTGAAGAGGAACCACTGCCACAAAGTAGTGATTTATGGGATTTAGAGAATGTAGTTATTACTTGTCATAATTCATGGATTAGTGAGAATATAGATGAAAGAAGATGGAGTTTATATATAGAAAATTTAATTAGATATTTAAAGGAAGAGACTCTAATTAACGTGGTGAATATTAGTAAGGGATATTAAACATAATGTCCAGGTTTTGAAATAATAGTAATGGAGACTTAATTTTAGGAGGATTATTATGGCATATGAGCAAAAAATACTAAAGATGAGGGATGATGAAGAAGTATACCTGTATAAATGGGAGCCAAAAGAAGGAATAAAGACTAAGGGCATTGTTCAGATTGCTCATGGGATGGCCGAGCACGCTAGCAGGTATGCTAGATTTGCAGAGGAGTTAAATAAGGATGGCTTCATAGTATATGCAAATGACCATAGAGGTCATGGAAAATCAGCAGAGGATTTAAGTGCATTAGGGTATATAAGTGACAAAGATGGGTTTCATACCATGGTTTATGATTTAAAAGAGATAAATGAATTTATAAGAAAGGAGAATGAAAATATGCCATTATTTTTATTCTCCCATAGCATGGGTTCATTTTTGTCTCAAAGATATATACAGCTTTTTGGAGATTCTATTAATGGCGTAATTTTATCAGGTACCAATGGGAAAAAAAGCGGAGTTTTAAATGTTGCAATAATATTATCAGGGTTTATTATGAAAGTTAAAGG
The DNA here is from genome assembly GCA_002381695.1 of Clostridium sp. UBA4108. GTDB lineage: Bacteria > Bacillota > Clostridia > Clostridiales > Clostridiaceae > Clostridium_J. The sequence goes on from DFXM01000039.1 coordinate 64,668, forward strand.
AAGAAGAGCTAATGGCAATTTATTAGATAAGTTAGCGTTTGGTGGGTATAATAAAGGGATATCAGGAAGTAAAACTAAATTTGATTGGTTAAGTAGAGAGATGGAAGAAGTGGACAAATATATATCAGATTCATATTGTGGAAGTGTATTTCCCGTATCCTTTTTTTATGATTTTTTTATGGGACTAAAAACTATTCATCGGAAAAATAATTTAAGCAAAGTTCCTAAAGGGCTGCCCATTTTTATATTGTCAGGAGATGCAGATCCTGTAGGAGAATATGGAAAAGGTGTAATGAGATTAGTGAATATGTATAGAGAACTTCAGATAAAGGATTTATGTCATAAACTGTATAAAGGTGGTAGGCATGAGATGTTAAACGAAACAAACAGGGAGGAAGTAACTGAAGATATAAAATTATGGTTAAATAGTAAACTATAATAGGATCATAAATAGACATATTCAAAGTAGTTACAAATAGAATCTATACTAGATAGATAGTTGGAATAATAATAAGTTTTAATAAAACTCCTTTAATCATATTGAGTAGCATAGAATACTTAGTAGATTAAAGGAGTTTTTATACAATAATATAGTAATAAATTATTAAATATTATTAATAGAAGCTTCGGGTAAGTGCTTCCAATATCTTTTTGGCATCATTCTATTTTGAAGTTTTTTATTCTCCCTGTTTTTTATTGAAGCTGATTTTACGTAGGTTTTCCAGAATCCTGAATATTTATCTTCGGTTAACTCATTTATGTGCTGAAGTTCGTGATGATTTGTAAAAGGACCTATAAAATATTCTTTGTTTATATAAAATATAGCCAATTCTCTTTTAACGTCGTGAATAATAAAATCCATAGAAGAAAATCTTTCTTCAAAATGCTCTCCTATTAAAGGTAAAATATTATGGTCAGGCTCTATGGAAGAGTAATAAATTTTATTATTTAAAGGGGTAAATCTAACGAAGCCTAAAAATTTATGAGATTCTAAAAAAACCTTCCTACTGATTTTATTGATATCCATAACTATAGGATTATGTAGATGCATATCAACTTCTTTACCAAGTTTAAAACCAAGGACTATAAATTTGAATAGAGAAGTATAGATATCTGAAATATCACTTAAATAACATAAATAAATATCTGTGAAAGCTTTTGAAGAGAAATCTCGTTCTAATGCAGTGTATACTTTATGGCTCTTAGATTCATCAGTTTCAATGGTAATAAACTCATCTATTAAATTATAATAATTAGGGAAATCTATTTCCTTGATTATTTTATTAGGCTTTCTCTTGCCATAATAGGCTTCATAGACACAAGTTAGAAATCCCTCAAAGGAGTTATCAAAAACATATATTATCATATTAAAACTCTCCTATTGTAGTAGCATATTTTTCTCTTTTTGAGATAATCATGGGCAAAGTGGTGAATAAAGATAGTTGTTCATGGATTTCATTACTAGGATGGATACTTTTTATTACAGGGGTCAATTTATCTTCAATAAGTTGTCTTTCGAACTTTACATCTCCGTAATATTTACCCTTACAAGTTATGAAATATTGGGCTCTTTTTAAAACCACACCTAATGCCTTGATATCATTAAAATTTAAGAAGTATACTTTTCTAGTAAGAACTATTCTTTTAGCAGAACGCACTCCAATTCCAGGCACTCTTAGTAGTGTTTCATAGGAAGCAGTGTTTATTTCTACAGGAAATTTATCCATGTTATTCAATGCATAAGTAGTTTTAGGGTCTAAGTATTCGTGAAAATTAGGAGAAGCTTCGTTAAGAAGCTCATTAGCTTGAAAACCATAATATCTAAGAAGCCAATCACCTTGATAAAGCCTGTGTTCTCTAGTTAGAGGAGGATTCTTCAGATTTGGAAGAACTCTATCCTGGTTAATAGGAATATAGGCTGAATAATATACTCTTTTAAGAGCGTATTTATTATATAACCCTTCACTGAGCTTTAATATGTTTAAGTCATTGTCATCTGTAGCGCCCACAATAAGCTGGGTACTTTGCCCACCGGGAACAAATAGGGGTGAATTTTTAAACTTTCGCTTGTATTCTTTATGAATATTAATTTCATTATTAATAAGAGACATAGGAGCTAGTATAGACTCTTTTTTCTTCTGAGGGGCTAATAATTTTAGGCTTTTAGAAGAAGGAAGTTCTATATTAACACTAAGTCTGTCAACATAAAGGCCTGCCTCTTTAATAAGCTTTTCATCAGCACCAGGAATTCCTTTTAGGTGTATATATCCATTAAAATTGTGTTGTATTCTTAAGGATTTAACGACTTTTATAAGAAGCTCCATAGTATAGTTCACATTTGTAATTATTGCAGAGCTTAAAAATAGCCCCTCAATATAATTTCGTTTATAAAAGTTTATAGTTAAATCTATAACTTCTTCTGGTGTAAAAAATGCTCTTTCAACATCATTAGAAATTCTATTTATACAATAAATACAATCATATATACAATAGTTAGTTAATAATATTTTTAAAAGAGAAATACATCTACCATCTTGGGTAAAACTGTGACATATACCACTAGAGTGACCATTGCCTAAACCATTATTAGAATTTTTTCTATTACTCCCGCTAGATGAGCAGGATACATCATACTTAGCAGCATCAGAAAGAATTCTTAATTTTTCACTTATATCCATAAAATCACCTACAATATCATGAGCAGAGCTCTAATTTAATATTATTATAGTACATATGTTCGCATATTAAAAGGGGGAATTTTAATTTGGGAAGCAATTTATTTGAAAGTTGACATATTAATTATTAGCATATAGAATAGATAAGGTTATAACTATTTAGTTTTAACATACATGTTGGATTTGGCATTTGAAATAAAATAATTGAGAGATATGTGTTCATATTTTGTGTTTTTGTAGTTATTTTATTTCAGATGCTTGACATTGGAGGGATAAGTATGGCGAAAGTTACAGAATATAAAGATTTAACTGGTGATTATATATTAGTGGATGTAAGAAGTAATGGAGAATATGAAGAAGCTACAATAAATGGGGCCATTAATATACCTCTTTTTGATAATGAAGAAAGAGCTAATATAGGAACTATATATACAAAGGAAAGTACAGAAAAGGCTAAAAGAATAGGCGTTGAGATTGTAGCTAAAAAACTTCCTAATATATACGACAAAATTTCTGAATTAGAAAAAGAATATAAAAAAGTTGTATTATTTTGCGCTAGAGGTGGTATGAGAAGTGGAACCATAACGGATTTATTGGGATCACTTGGTCTTAGAGTAGAAAGAATAAAGAATGGATATAAAGGCTATAGGGCATTTATTAATGAAGAACTACCCAGGTTAAATGAACAGATTAATTATATTATGCTTCATGGAAATACTGGGGTTGGAAAGACTGAAATATTAAAGGAATTAAAAGAACAAGGATATGATGTCCTTGACTTAGAAAAATGTGCAAATCACAGAGGATCAATCTTAGGTTCTGTGGGATTAGGTAAATGCACTAGTCAAAAGCAGTTTGAGTCTAATATCTATGAAGAATTAAAAAGTGTCAAAGGTAAGTATGTGTTTATAGAGGCTGAGAGTCGAAGAATAGGAAGAGTACTAATACCAGATTATATACATAGCAAAATGAAACAAGGTATACACATTTTTGTAGATGCTTCTTTGGAATTTAGAAGTGATTTAATAATTCAAGAATATACTAAAGCAAATAGTTGTACAGATGAGATATGTGAAGCTTTAGAAAAACTTAAAAAGCATATTAGTGAAAAGGATATAGAGAGATATTGTACCATGGTAAGAGAAGGTAATTACAAAGAAGTAGTAAAGGACCTTATGATAAGATATTATGATCCTCTTTATATGCATAGTTCTGACAAATATGAGTATGAACTAACCTTAAATATAGAGAGTGTACACTATGGAGTAAAAAAATTACAGGAGTTTCTAGAAAATTTAAATATTGAATAACATATACAGCTTGTATACACTGGTCAACTTTTATTTGACGTGCCGCAAGCTGTATTATATTTCTAAAGATTAAGGTTCATAGGTAGGATTCACTATGGAAAGAGATGAAAAAAATTAAAAGGACTTATCAAGAGCTATAATTTTTGTTATAGTAGGGGTAATATATATTAGTTATAGAATAAATAGAAATCAATAAAGTTCCTGTAGAAATTTTTCTGCAGGAATTTTCTACAGAGATAAGGAGGTATATTATGTTTAAGGAATTAAAATTATCAAAATATAAAATGAAGGAGGAAAGTAGCTATGAAGTTCTACATAAAACTGAATATGGAATAGTAGCAACCTTAGGGAAAAATGGATACTGCTATGGGGTACCAGTAAATTATGTACTACTAAATAATGCTATATACTTTCATTGTGCAGTAAATGATGGACATAAAATTGAAAATATTAACTATCATAATAAAGTTAGCTTCACAGTAGTTGGAGATACAAAAATACTACCTAATAAACTAGATACAAGATATGATAGCATAGTCGTATTTGGACAAGCATCTATAGTAGAGAGTAAGGAAGAGAAGATAGAAGCATTAAAAGCTATAGTAGAAAAATATGCCTTTGAGTTTATAAAAGCAGGAAATGCATGTATAGAGAACAGTATAGATAGAACAAATATAATAAAAATTTCTATTGAACATATTTCTGGAAAATCATCTTATCTTGAAGGGGACGTAGAGAAATAATATGAAATTCTAAATTGTATATTATGAAGAAGGGCTGTATTTTATGCGTATTTTAAAAGCTAAAAATCACAGTCCTTATACTTTTTTAAAGGTCACATATATGCAAAATCTATGGGAATAATATTTTAATAATATTTTAATAATATTTTTATGTAAAATATTTAAGTTTATAATAGTTTACCTCTTTTGATTTCCATAATATAATAGAATCTGTATTGGTGGTTATTTTTTACAATACACTAAATATAAGAACATTTGTTTCTATTTTTGAAATAAATACCTTTACTACTTTAGTAGAAAGTTATACAATAACATTTGTAACTCAATTTATGGGAGGAATAGTATGATAGACAATAATAATAAAGGTACAACATATGAAGTTACAGACTTAACATCCCTTGAAAAATTAGAACCTGTTAGAATTAGACCTGGTATGTATATAGGGTCCACAGGAACTAAGGGACTTCATCATTGCATTTGGGAAATTTTAGATAACTCTATTGATGAAATAACCAATGGATTTGGGGACAAGGTAGAGATTATATTAAATAAAGATAAAAGTGTAACTATAGTTGATAATGGAAGAGGAATTCCTACAGGAATTCATCCTATAAAGAAGAAATCAGGAGTGGAGATGGTATATACGGAGCTTCACACCGGTGGAAAATTTAATAATTCAAACTATAAGACCTCAGGAGGACTGCATGGAGTTGGAGCAGCTGTTGTAAATGCACTATCTAAATGGCTGGAGGTAGAGATTAGACAGAAAGGTGAAGTACATAAACAAAGATTTCATTATGGATATGACTCTGAGCTAAAACGGAATATGCCAGGAACTCCAGCTACGTCTTTAGAAATAATAGGTAAATGTAGGAGCAATGATAGTGGAACTAAAGTTACTTTTATGCTAGATACTGATGTGTTTGGAACTGTAGACTTTAAATTTGATATTATAGATGAAAGGCTTAAGGAACTTTCTTTCCAAAACAAGGGAATTACTATTGTTTTAAAAGACTTAAGGAAAGATGAACCTATAGAAAAAACATATCATTCAGAGAGAGGGCTACTGGATTTTATAGAATACTTAAATGAAAGTAAAACTCCTCTTCATAAGGAGCCTATTATTTTTTCTGGAGAAAGACAAATTAATGGAATTAATGTAGAAGGTGAAGTGTGTATTCAGTTTACTGATTCTACTACAGAGTATATTGCTAGCTATGTTAATAATATTCCAACTAAAGAAGCAGGAACTCACGAAACAGGATTTAAAACTGGAATGACAAGAGTATTTAAGGAGTGGAGCAAAAAGCTAAACCTTATCAAGGAAAAGGATAAAGAATTTGAGGGGGATGACATTAGAGAGGGAATGACGGCTATAGTTAAAGTTAAAATAACTAATCCAGTGTTTGAAGGACAAACTAAGACTAAGCTTGGAAATGTTGAAGCATATTCTGTCATGAATGAAATTTCCTATACAAAAATTAGTGAGTGGATAGAAGATAATAAAGAACTGGCTACTAATATCATAAATAATGCTATATCTGCTGCTGCAAGAAGAGAAAAAATTAAAAAAATAAATGAAGCTGAGAAGAAAAAAGTGGGCAATGGTACATCTCCACTAGCTGGTAAGATAGCAGTTTGTACTATGAAAGATAAAGAGTATGCTGAATTTATAGTGGTAGAGGGAGATTCTGCAGGAGGTTCAGCAAAGCAAGCTAGAGATAGAAGATTCCAAAGCATTATGCCTTCTAAGGGAAAAATTATGAATACTGAAAAGCAAAAATTGGAAAATGTTTTAGCCAGTGAAGAACTTAGAATTTTTAATGCAGCTATAGGTACAGGAATTTTAGATAATTATAAAGAGGAAGAATTAAAATATGGAAAGATAATAATTCTCAGTGACGCTGATGTGGATGGGTACCATATCAGAACTCTTTGGATTACCTACGCTTATAGATATATGAGACAACTTATACAGAATGGGCACCTATATCTTGCAATGCCACCATTATATAAGGTATATAAAAACACTAAAAATGGTGAAATTAAAAAATACGCATACAGTGATGAAGAGTTAGAGTTAGCTAAGAAGGAAATTGGAAAAGGTGCACTTATTCAGAGGTATAAAGGGCTTGGAGAGATGAACCCAAATCAACTTTGGGACACTACATTAAATCCTGAAACTAGAACTCTACAAAGAGTTACCATAGAGGATGCAGCTAAGGCTGAGAAAATGATATCTCTTTTAATGGGAGATGTGGTAGAGCCAAGAAGAAACTATATGTATAAATATGCTGAGTTTTAGGAGGGGTGATGATGGCTAAGAAAAAAGAAAATATTCCAATAGATAATAACATTGTTGAAGTGCCTGTAGATGAAGTAATGCCAGAAAACTACTTACCCTATGCGGTAGAAGTTGCCAAGGACAGAGCACTTCCTGATGTAAGAGATGGATTAAAGCCAGTGCATAGAAGGATTTTATATGGTGCATATATGCTAAAGGCTTTTCCAGATAAGCCTTATTATAAATCAGCTAGAATAGTTGGAGATATACTCGGTAAATACCATCCTCATGGAGATTCATCTGTATATGATGCCATGGCAATTCTAGCACAGGATTTCTCCACAAGAGAACCATTAATTGACGGACATGGAAACTGGGGATCAATTGATGGCGACAATCCAGCAGCTATGCGTTATACAGAAGCTAGACTTTCAAATATAGCCATGGAAATGCTGAAGGATATAGATAAAGAAGTAGTTAATATGGTAAATAACTACTCAGATTCAGAGAAAGAACCAGAGGTTCTTCCTTCTAGATATCCAAATTTATTAGTAAATGGAACCTTTGGTATAGCTGTAGGACTTGCTACTAATATTCCGCCACATAATTTAGGAGAGGTCATAGATGGATCGTTGGCTTATGCTGACAATGAAGAAATAACTACAAAAGAGTTAATGAAATATGTTAAGGGTCCAGATCTACCTACGGGAGGTATATTAATAGGAGAGGAAGCACTAATTTCAGCCTATGAAATGGGTGAAGGTAAGGTTACTTTAAGAGCTAAGACCCATATAGAAACCTTAGAAAATGGAAGATTAGGTATAGTAATAAGTGAGTTTCCATACAGAAAAAATAAAGCTAGATTACTTCAAGCTATCTCTGATACGACAGGAGATAAAAAACATAGTAAAGCTTTAGAGTCTATTGCAGATATAAGAGACGAATCAGACAGAAATGGAATTAGAGCTGTTATAGAGTTTAAGAAAAATACTACAGAAGAAACTGTAGATAGGGTATTGAAATATTTATTTAAAAAAACAGAGCTACAATGTAATTTATCCTTCAACATGGTGGCATTGGCAGAAGGAAAGCCACAGACCATGGGACTAAAGACCATTATAAAACACTATATAGGACATCAAAAGGAGATAATTACTAGAAGAACTATAAGAGAATTAGAAATAGCAGAGAAAAGATTTCATATTGTAGAAGGCTTTATTAAAGCTATAGATATTATGGATGAAATTATAAAAACTATAAGAGGATCAAAATCTAAAAAAGATGCTCAAAATAACCTTATGGAGAGTTATGGATTTACCGATATTCAAGCAGAAGCTATACTTGAAATGATGCTTTATAGGCTTACAGGACTTGAAATTAAGACATTTCTAAAGGAACATAAGGAATTAGAAGCTACCATTAAAAGACTTAAAAAGATATTAGAGAATGATAAAGAACTTATTAGAGTAGTTAAAAAAGAGCTTTTAGAAGTCAAAGAGAGATACAATAATCCTAGAAGAACTATGATTTTACATGACGATAATGAAGCAAAAATAGATTTAGAAGAGTTAATAGTAGATGAGGATGTGGTAGTAACCTTATCTAATGAAGGATATATTAAAAGAATTTCATTAAAATCTTTTACTAGAACTAGCCAAAATACAGAGGATATAGAGTATAGGGAAGGAGATTTTAATAGATTTTTATTTGAGTGTAACACTAGGGATACACTATGTATTTTTACAAACCTGGGAAATATGTATCAATATAAAGTAGCTAATTTATTAGAATATAAATGGAAAGAAAAAGGGGAAAGGCTACAAAGTTTTATAAAAGCTTTGGATTTAGAGAGCGAAGTTATAGTAGAATGCTATATAATTCCGGATTTTTCCATACCTAGAGATATGATGTTTATAACTTCAAAGGGCCTTATTAAGAAAACAGAACTAAGTAAGTTCATTACAAATTATAGTAAACTTCAAGCTATCAAGCTTAAAGAAGGGGAATCTTTAATTAAGGCTACATTGGTAGATAAACACAGAGAGGAAAAATTTGTAGATATAACTACAGCCAAGGGGTTAAACTTTACTGTAGAAGAGCCGAAACTAGAACCAGTAGATAGGACTATATTAGGTAAATCATTAATTTTATTAACGGAAGATGATAAAGTAGTAAAGTGTGATTATATAGATGAGTTTAACTATAGAGAATTCTACGTATCTTTAAATAAAAAGGGAATGGTTAAGATTACAAATAGAGCCTCTTCTCAGAATATATGCACTATGGCGAACTCCAATAGTGAACTATTGTTTTTTACTGCTGGTGGGGAATTATTTAAACTATCAGCAATAATGATACAAAATATAGATAAGAGTGGAATAAATATAAAAGAGTTGTTTAGTGAATACAGTGAAGAAAATGAAGTTGTTAGCGTTATAGCAATAGATAGTACTAAAGATGGAGATAGCTTATGGTTCTTTACGGAAAAGGGAATAGTTAAGCAAACCAGTATAAGAGAATTCTTTGGAGAGTATATTTATGGAGTTGGAACTAAATTTAAATGGGAAGAAGATAGAATAATTTCAGTACAGATAAGTAGCACTCCTTTAGATGTATTAGTTATAACTCGAAAGGGTATGGCACTTAAGTTTAATGGGGAAGCGGTTAGCCCTATGGGAAGAAATGCATCAGGAGTTATTGGAATAACTTTAAAGGATGGTGATGAAGTAGTATTTACTAAACTATTAAAATCATTACAAAAAGTTAATCAACAGGAATTATGTGTAGATGCCTTAGGAGAAAATTTAAAACTTATAACCTCAAAGGGCGAAGAAAAAATTATTGATAGTAATATAGTATTATCTCAGAATAGAGCAGGAAAAGGCAAAAATGTAATGTTGTTTATGGAGGATGACTTCATAGAAAGGGTTGAGATAATATAAATGAGAAAGACAATACTATCTAATGGAATAAAAGTGTTATATGAGAAGAGTGTAGGGAATATTACGTCCTTTACAATAGGTTTTGAGGCTGGAGGAACTATGGACCCAGTGTCAAAACCTGGATTAGCTCATGCTGTAGAGCATATGGTATTTAAGGGAACTTATACAAAGAGTGAAGGAGATATAAATACTCTATGTAATAAATATTTAGGTTTTCACAATGCTATGACCAATTATCCATACGTGGTTTATTATGGTAGCTGTCTAAAAGAAGACTTCTCAAAAGCCTTTGAAGTATATAGTGATATAGTATTAAATCCATCTTTTAAGGAGGATGGTTTTAAAGAAGAAATGGGATCTATATTAGAAGAGCTTAAAGAGTGGAAAGATGATGTAACTCAATGCTGTGAAGACTTTCTATTTTATAATTGCTTTAAAAAAAGAAGAATAAAGGAATTAATTATTGGCACTGAGGATAGTGTGAGAGGTTTTACATTAGAAAACATTAAGGACTTTTATAATAATTACTATACTCCAGATAATTGTGTTATATCTATTGTTACGTCACTTGAATATGAGCAGGTTATGACGGAAATTAACAGATACTTTATGATCTTTTCTGGGGAGAGAAAACATAAGGAAGTTATATATGAAGATCCTATGGAAGGTGTTTATATAGACGAAAACTACTCTATTAATGGATGTAAGCTTCAATATATATTTCCTATTCATCAGTTGAATCATAGAGAAATTACGTTGCTTAGATTTTTTAATGAGTATTTTTCTCAAGGTACTAGTTCTATACTTTATGATGAATTGAGGACCAAGAGAGGGCTCATTTACGATATACTAGGAAATATTAAAAATGAAAGTGGTATAAAGCTCTATAGTTTAACCCTAGGTACCTCACAGGAAAATTTAAATCATGTTAAAGCAATAATAAATAGCAGTATAGAAAATGCAAAAATAAACCTAGAGACATTCGATGAAGATTTCTATGGAAAGTATATTAAATCTCAAAACCTAAAAAGAATGCTTGAGTTAGAAAAATCCATAGTTTTGTCTATGAGACTTTGTGTATATGAAATTATGTATGGAGATGGAGAGCTACTTTTAAGTGAGTTTTACAGATTTAAAAATGGAAGTAGTGAAGAAATGCATAATATGTTGCATAAGTTGTTTTCTAAAGGAGCACTAGGGGTTATTACACCAAAAGTAAAGTTATAATATATAGGATAATTAAAACAAGTTAATTGTTTTAATTATCCTTTTTAATTGATATAATGTACTTAGAAAACTGAAAGGACGTGATGTTAATGTTATTATTTAAAGTGGTGAGGGAAGTTTAATTAGGTATTTTTAACTAAATATTATAGTTTAGCTGCTTAATAGGAAAGTATTCTCTCACATAAAATAATCTTAAATAGTGATTTAGGCATTTTAGAAAATATTTATCAATTATTTTTTATGATGTGTTAGTATAAGGAGAGAATAATTTAATGTATAGAATAATAAAAACAAATAAATCATGGATTGAATCAGAGGCAGAGGAACAGATTATAAGATTTTCCAACCTTAAGGGTATGGAGAGAGTTATAGCTTATCCAGATTTACATCCAGGTAAGACACCTGTAGGAGTAGCATATATATCAAAAGATATAATATATCCTTATTTAGTAGGAAATGATATAGGGTGTTCTATAAGTCTTTATGGCACTAGTTGTTCAAAGAAAAAGTTTAGATGTGAAAAAATCGTTAAAAAGTTAGAGGAATTTATGAAGTCTAATGACATAAGTACCGGAGTATTTAATAAAGGTACTATTGGATCGGGTAATCATTTTGGTGAATTTACTTCTATTGCAAAAGTGTATTGTGAAGAAACATTGAAGAAGGCAAATATAGACCCGGAGAAAATATATTTATTAGTTCATAGTGGTTCCAGAGGTTTAGGTGAATATGTACTAAGAAAGTATATAGAAGAATATAATTGTCAAAATGGACTTAATGTTGGAAGTGAAGGTTTTGTAAAATATATGACGGACTATGAGAAGGCTATTGAATTCAGTAGAGAGAGTAGGGAAATTATAGCAGAAAAATTATGTGATGCTACAAATATTCCTCTTGAGGATATAATTATTGAAGCTATTCATAATGGAATAGAGAAAAGAGATGAGTATTTTATTCATAGAAAGGGTGCAGCACCAGCAAATGTAGAATATTTAATAATTGCTGGTTCTAGGGGTTCCAGTTCATACATTGTAAAGCCTATAAAAGACACCTTGGAGTTTGGATATTCTTTAGCTCATGGTGCAGGGCGCAAATGGGGAAGAGGAAATTGTAAGGAAAAGCTACAAGGAAAATATCTACGCAAGAATATTAGAAGAGGTAATTTGGGTTATAACCTAGTGTGTAGTGATAAAACATTAATATATGAAGAGGCTCCAGAGGCTTATAAAAATATTGAAAGAGTTATTGAAGATTTATTAGAGTTTGAAATGATAGAATTAGTTGCAGAACTTAAACCATTAGTCACATATAAAGCATAATATAAGTCAAACTAACTCTCTCTTAAAATAAAAGAGGGAGTTTTCTATGTTCCTAGAAATTAATGAAGAAACTATGAGGTGAGTACATTGGATTTAAAGATTATAAATAAGAAACATAATGCATTACAATTTCAATTTGTAAATGAAGATGAAATAGAAGAAGCGGTATTAGTATCCATTGAGGGATTGGTTCACTTTGGCTTAGGAAGAAGAGAAAGTGATGATTTAAAAGGTGAAGGCTTTGGTGATAACTGTTTTTTAGTAGTTACAAAAACAGAAGGGCCATTGAAGGGATATAAGTATGGTATGGTTGCAGGAGTATATCTATACAAGGGTGAAGAAAATAGAAATAAAAATGGAGATTTAATTTATAAAGATATAGTTTTTGGGGATATGTTGGATTTTGATGACATAAAAATATACTACACTGTAATAGATAAGATATTACAGGTAGTAATTTATAAGAGTGAAGAGATGATTTATTCTACTATTGAATAAAATTCATAGGAGCATCTTCTATTTGGAAATATGCCCTTATACACAGATGAGTTTGCTGAAGCCAAGAAAAGTTCAGTAAAGCTGAGAAAAGATATTTATTAATTTATAAATAAATTAATATGAAATTTACATCAGTGGTGATAGAAGTCTACAAATAGATTCAAGAAATCTATTTAATAGGCTTCTATTTTTAAATTTCTCTAGATTAACACTTCTACAATGCTCTAAATCCTTCAAAAATTGATTTTCCATTTCTATACATACTTTTTTATTATATATAAATGCATTGGTTTCGAAATTAAGCTCAAAACTTCTAATGTCAAGGTTTGCAGTGCCTACGCTACATATGCACCCATCTGAAACCATAGTCTTACAATGTAAAAAACCTTTATCATAAAGATATACCTTTACTCCACATTCAAGTAATTCTTCTACATAAGAGTTAGCCACCCAAGCCATGAATTTGTGGTCTGGTTTACCGGGTAGCATGAGTTTTACATCTATACCAGATAGGGCAGAAAGCTTTAAGCATTCATAGACACAGTCATCTGGAACAAAATAAGGTGTTTGTATATATAATTTCTCTTTTGAGTTATTTATAATTTTAACATAAGCATTTTTAATTTGAGGATAATCATGATCAGGACCAGAAGAAACTATTTGCATACCAACCGTATAATCACTTTGATTTTTTATAATAGGAGAAAAGTATTGGTTATAGTCTTCATTTAGGGGTTCCTCCATGGTATAGCTCCAATCTAGAAGAAATCTTGCTTCTAAATCATTTATAGCTTCACCTTCAATTTTCAAATGAGTGTCTCTCCAGTAACCTATTTTTTTATTTTTATTTAAGTATTCATCACCTACATTGAAACCACCGATAAAAGCTAGCTTACCATCAATAACCAATATTTTTCTATGATTTCTATAATTTATTTTTCTATTCAGATAAGGAATCAAGCTAGGAAAAAATATTGAGTATTTTCCACCTGCTTTTTTAAATTTCCTAACCTGACTCCTTTTAAGTTTATTACCTATAGAGTCAACTAAAAGCTTTACTTCTACTCCTTCAGAAGCTTTTTTAGTCAAAGCTTCCATGACTTTAGTGCCTATACCATCATTTTTGAAAATATAATATTCTATATGAATAAACTTTTTAGCATTATTTATTTCCTCTAAGATATCACGAAAAAGGTTATTACCTTCATAATATAAGGTAGTTTTGTTATATTGAGTATAGGTAGCATGAGCATTATTATAGTTCATTTTTATCAGGTCAGAACTTTCATTAGAATCTGAATTAGGTATATAATCTCCTTTTAGCTTATTTATATAGATTTTTTTTCTTTCATCATCTGCTATTTTTTGATTAAATAGTTTTTCCTTTGTAAGACTTTGACCAAAAAATAGATACATAATAAAGCCCATAAATGGAACAAAGGTTAATACCACTATCCAAGCCCAAGTTACAGAAGGATTCTTCCTCTCAATAAATATAAGACAAATTATAAATATAATATTTATAATAAATATAGTAGTACCAATAGCAAAAGGTAGATTCATGTTAACACCTCTCTAACAATGATTAGTAATAAATTATAAATAATCAATTATTGTTAAAATTTCTATAGAATTTCTTTACTTTTAAGTAATATATTTAATTATAAATAAGGATTATAAGATATATTATAGGGATTCATAATATCTTTGTATTAGAAGGGCATCATTTTCTAGAATTGGGCTTTCACAGATAATACATCCTTTTACATTGAAATTTTTAAAAGCTTCCATACAAGCCTTGTAGTTAAAATCACTTTCCTCAAAAGGTAAATGATTTTTTTCACCTTTCTCACCATAGTTTATTCCAGACATGTGAACATGTAAATCTGATAATGCATGGTCACCTAAGTTATCTCCTACATAAGTAAAAATTTTAGCAAAATCATCATATTCTTTTAAGGCACCGTTATATCTAGCATGTATATGAGAAAAATCTATACATAAATTACAGGTAGACACTCTACTACATAACGACACCAGTTCTTCTAAGGAGCCAAATTGAGTTCCCTTACCAGTGGTTTCTAATCTATAATCTACACCTAAATCAGGTAGTTTTTTAAGATTTTCTTCTATGGTTTCTAGTGTTTCTTCCTTTGAATCCTTTAAATAAAAACCGGGATGAAATATAAGACTTCTTCCACCTACTTTTAATAGACCTTCAGCACCTTTTATTATTCTTTCTATAGATTGTTGTTGTTTTTCTTCTTCATCAGCATTTAAATTTATATAATAGGAACCATGGGCTGAAAGATAAAAATTATTTTCAATCTTTGCCTTTAAAACCTCATCTTTATTCTTATCAGTAATGTTTACTGAACGAACAAAAGGCAGTTCCATAGCTGAAAGACCTAGAGTTTTTAAGTAAGGTATACCAGTCTTATATGTGAACTTAGTTTTATCATTTCCAAGAGGAAGTCCTGAAATACCAAATAATAGTTTATCCATTTAATCACCTCATTAGTAAAATTTTATGCATGTATAGTTTATGCATACTAGATAGAATAAAGTAGTGTATCCATGGATTATGTTTCTAAGATGCAATGCAAATATTACATATCCATGATATAATAATGAACAATAGACAATGAAGAATTAAGTGAGATTCAATAAGAATTTCACTCTGAATTGGTCATCATCATTGAAAATTGTATACACTATCAGTATAAGGTATTATGATGACCAGTCAAGGACTAAATTTTAAGCAGTAGGTGATTAAATGAAGAGTATTTGGAAAGAAAGACCTTGTGATATAGATAAAATTAAAAAATTGTATGAAGATACAAGAATAAGCCCAATAACCTTGAGGCTTTTATATAACAGGGGTATAGATACAGTAGAAAAAATAAATAAATTTTTAAATCCATCCTTAGAAAATTTATATAATCCACTTCTAATGAAGGATATGGATAAGGCTATAGATATTACTGTAAATAGTATAAAAAATAATGAGAAGATAATGATTTATGGTGATTATGATGCAGATGGAGTAACTAGTACAGGAGTTTTATATAAGGCGCTTAAAAAATGTGGTGCCCATGTGGATTTCTATATTCCTCATAGGGAACAAGAAGGCTATGGTATGAGTCTAGAAAGGGTAGAACTTATAGCTAAAGATGGATATAATCTAATTATAACCTGTGATAATGGTATTTCTGCCATGAAGGAAGTTGAGAGAGCTAAAGAATTAGGATTAAAGATAGTTATTACAGATCATCATGAGCTTCCTTTTAATGAAATAGATGGGGAGAAAGTATTACTTTTACCTCCCGGAGATGCTATTGTAAATCCGAAGAGAGTGGATTGTGAGTATCCTTTTAAACTTCTTTGCGGGGCTGGTATAGCCTATAAATTTTCAATTGCATTATATGAGGTCTTTAATATAGCTTTTGAAGAATCTATGGAGCTTTTAGAGTTAGCAGCTATAGGTACAATATGTGATGTGGTAGATTTAATAGATGAGAATAGAATAATAGCTAAACAAGGATTAAAGTTATTATCTAATACAAAAAATATAGGTATAATTGCACTTAAAAATGTAATAGGAATTGAGAGAGAAGTCACCTGTTATAATGTAGGATTTAATATAGGACCATGCATAAATGCTACAGGGAGACTTGAAACTGCAAGGCTTTCTCTAGAGTTGTTGTTATGTGAAGATGAGAACCTTGCTAAGGAGCTAGCTCAGAATGTATTCAATTTAAATAAAGAAAGACAAGATTTAACTACTATTAGTGTGGAACAGGTATGTGAGTTAATAGAAAGCTCTACAATAAATCAGGATAAAATACTTGTAGTGTATAAGGAAAATATGCATGAAAGCATAGCAGGTATAGTAGCTGGAAGGATTAAGGAAAAGTATGGTAAACCTACCTTTGTTTTAACAAGTGGTAAGGACATGCCTAAGGGATCTGGTAGGTCTATTGAAGAATATAATATGTTTGAAGAAATGCTAAAGTGTAAGGATTTACTTTATAAATTTGGAGGACATCCTATGGCAGCAGGACTTTCTATCTATGAAGAAAATATTGAAAGATTTAGAAGATTATTAAATGAAAATACTATATTGAAGGATATTGATTTATGTTCAAAAATAAATGTTGATTCTCCAATAGGAATTCAATATGTTTCAGAAAATGTAGTTCATGAGTTTAAAACTTTGGCTCCCTTTGGCAAGGGGAATCCAGGACCAATACTTAAGGCTACTTCAGTAAAGGTATGGGAAATAAATTTTTTAGGAAAAGAAAATCAGCATGTTAAATTTAAGTTTAATATACCAAAAACGTCAAATTTAATTGAAGGGTTGTTTTTTAATAAGGCAGATGAAGTTAGAAATTTATTAGAGGAAATTTATGGAGATGACTATGTAAATCAGCTTCATAAACCATATGACTTATACTTAGATATATTGTTTGAACCTGATATCAATGAATTTAATGGAAGAAGATTATTACAATTAAAACTTAAAGGAATTAAAAATAGTAGAGGGATGTAAAATTACATCCCTCTACCTTTATTTCATTGATAATTTATAATTTGAATTTTCTAATTATAAATTTCTCTCGTAAGCTTCAACCATTTTTTTAACCATTTGTCCGCCTACAGAGCCAGCTTCTCTTGAAGTAAGGTCTCCATTGTAGCCTTCTTTTAAGTTAACTCCAACTTCTTGAGCAGCTTCCATTTTAAATCTGTTTAATCCTTCTTTAGCCTCAGGTACTAATACTCTATTTCTGCTTGCCATAATAAATTCCTCCTCTTATTTTAAAAAATAATAAATCTTAAAAAATCATAAACAAACAATTTTTAAATGTTACTAATAAATTTTTACCATTTGACTAAACTAATATTTAGTTAATTAAAGGTTTTTTTCATAAGCTTCAACCATTTTCTTAACCATTTGTCCGCCTACAGAACCAGCTTCTCTTGAAGTAAGATCTCCATTATAGCCTTGCTTTAAGTTTACTCCAACTTCTTGAGCAGCTTCCATTTTGAATTTGTTTAGTCCTTCTCTAGCTTGTGGAATTGCAGCCTGATTACTATTATTATTTGCCATTTCGTTTGCACCTCCTTTTGTTTTGATGGTATTATTGTAACCGCATATAAGAATATTATTTTATAAAATCAATGGTTATGTGGGAATAATTAAGGCTTTTTTACTTAAAATTACAGAAAATAAAGAAAATATTAATATGACTTTACTTTATTTCGATGTTGTGGCATAACATAATAAGAGACATAATATATGTAATAAGTTTTAATAATAATTATTTTAGGAGGCTTTTTCAATTGAACAGCAAAAAAATTATAATGACTGGTGGGGGAACAGCAGGACATGTTACTCCTAATATAGCTTTAATGCCGAAATTAAAAGAATTAGGATATGAGATTCAATATATAGGTACAGAAGCAGGAATAGAGAGAAAGCTTATTGAGGATGAGCATATTAAATATCATGTAATATCAAGTGGTAAGCTTAGGAGATATTTTGATATTAAAAATTTTACGGATCCTTTTAAGGTGATAAAGGGTGTTTTTGAAGCAAAGAAAATATTAAAAAAGGAAAGTCCAGACATAGTATTTTCAAAAGGAGGTTTTGTTTCCGTTCCGGTAGTATTAGGAGCATATTTTAATAAAATTCCAGTTATAATTCATGAATCTGATATGACTCCAGGACTTGCAAATAAGATAGCTATGCCTTATGCAACTAAAATCTGCGTAACATTCAAAGAAGCTTTAAATAGTGTAAATAAAGATAAGGCAGTGCTAGTTGGTTCGCCTATAAGAAGTGAACTTTTTAAAGGAAGTAAGATAAAAGGTAAGGAAATATGTGGATTTAAAGATGATAAACCTGTTATTCTAGTAACTGGTGGAAGTCAAGGGTCTAGAATTATAAATGATTGTGTAAGAGAATGTCTACCAACTCTTTTAAAGAATTTTAATGTAATTCATCTCTGTGGGGCAAGTAATCTAGACAAAACTTTAGATAAAACTTCTGGATATGTACAGTTTGAATATGCTAAAGATGAATTAGCTCATTTAATGGCTCTTTCTAATATCATTATATCTAGAGCAGGTGCAAATATTATATTTGAGATGTTAGCCTTAAAAAAACCTAACATATTGATTCCTCTTTCAGCAAAAGCAAGTAGAGGAGATCAAATCCTTAACGCAAATTCCTTTGAAAAAGATGGATACAGTATGGTTATAGAAGAAGAAAATTTAAATGCACTGAACCTTATTGATAGAATAAAGATACTCTACGAAGAAAGAGATCAATATATTAAAAATATGAGTAAAAGTGAACAAAGTGATAGTTTAAATAAAATAGTAGGACTTATAGAACAGTATAGAAAAAAATAAAATATTCTTCATTAAAAAATTGTTAATCATTTTAAGTGATTAACAATTTTTGTTTTTATAAATATTAGCTTTGCTTTAAACGGGGTTATTGATTTTAGAATTATATATTATCAATACTATATTAAAGCAAAGCCAATATATTAAATAATTAAAACAAGAAGAATAACTTTATAACTTAAACAGAATTTTAAAAATTAATAACCGTTCCGATATAGAATTTATTTAATAATATTATGAACAGTAGATAACAATATAGAGGAGAATATATTTTAAGGAGGAATTTTTATTGGAAATAAAATTTTTAGGAGCAGCTAAATGTGTGACTGGATCCAGCCATTTACTTATGATAGATGATTTAAAAATTCTTTTAGATTGTGGATTATTTCAAGGGAAAGATGAAAAGGAACACAATAATGAAGAGTTTGGATTTGATCCAAAGGAAATAGATTATGTAATATTGTCTCACGCTCATGCAGATCATAGTGGAAGAATTCCTCTATTGTTTAAAAATGGATTCTTAGGAAAGGTAATCTGTACTCATGCTACTAAAGATTTATGTGAATATATTTTGAAAGATTTAGCACATAGTAGCGTAGAAGAAGTATATTTTAAAAATCTTGAAAGAATGAAAAGGGGAGAAGAGCCATTAAATTCAATCTATGAAGAGCATCACGTGGAAAATGCAATTTTAAATTTTTTACCTTGCGATTATAATGAAGAGATGGAATTAACGCACAATGTGAAAGTCATATTAAAAGATGCAGGACATGTTTTAGGTTCTGCCATATGTGAAATTTTAGTCAAAACTTCTAGAGGGAAATGGAGTAATATAGTATATACTGGAGATTTAGGTAATGTAGATAGGTGTATTTTAAAAGATCCAGCTCAAGTTTTAAGAGGAGATTTTGTCATTATGGAATGTACCTATGGAGATAAAATTCACAAAGAAAATGAAAAATCTAAAGAACTATTAAATATAATTGAAAGTACTATAAAAAAAGGTGGAAACGTAGTAATACCAAGTTTCTCCTTCGGTAGAGTCCAAGAGATTATATATATGCTAAATAGCTTTATAGAAGCAGGAAAACTACAGGGGTGTAAAGTATATGTAGATAGTCCCTTATCCTCACAACTAACAAAGATTTTTAAGAAATATGAGAATTATTTTGATAATGAAGCTAAGGAATTGATAGAAAGAGGAGACAACCCTCTTGAATTTAAAGGATTAGAGTTTATAAGCACTGCTGAGAAATCTAAAGAATTAACTCAGGTAAAAAGTGGAGCGGTAATTATAGGGTCTAGTGGTATGTGTGAAGGTGGTAGAATAATGTACCATCTTAAAGAGAATTTGAATAGATGTGAAAGTACAGTAGTATTTACATGTCACCAAAATGTAGGAACTTTAGGGAAGGATATATTATCTAGAAGAAAAACTGTGAATATATTAGGTGAAGAAGTTCAGGTTAATTGTAATACCTTCATATTAGAAGGCTTGTCAGGACATGGAGATAAGGTTTTACTAAAAAAATGGCTGAAGGGGTTTAAGATACCACCTAAAGAAGTATTTTTAGTGCATGGTGAAGGTCGTGTATTAAAATCTTTCAGTGATGAAATGGCTACATTGGGTTATACAATGAGAGTTCCATCCATAAATGAAGAGTTTAAGTTAGATAATTATTAAAAACTTCACAAAGTATAAGGGGAATTACTACTTGAATTTTAGTCAGATTAGGGTATAATTTAGGTGTGAGATATGTGTTAAACTTTGCCAAAAGTTTGGGATATATGGAAAACATATATTTTCCATATTTGAGAGACAGTGTACATATTGACATTGTTTTCACAAAGCACGTAATTTTTCACAAAACACATAATAGGGTTTAAAAAAGGTATTTTTTAAATAATTTATGAAAGAGGGTTGCTTGCAATGAGAAAAATGAAAACTATGGATGGAAATACTGCTGCAGCACACGTGGCTTATGCATTTACAGATGTGGCAGCAATTTATCCGATTACACCATCATCACCAATGGCAGAACATTGTGATGAATGGGCAGCTCAAGGAAGAAAGAACATATTTAATCAAAAAGTAAAATTAATGGAAATGCAATCAGAAGCAGGTGCTGCAGGTGCAGTGCATGGTTCGCTTCAAGCAGGTGCATTAACTACTACATTTACTGCATCTCAGGGATTACTATTAATGGTACCTAACATGTATAAAATGGCTGGAGAATTACTTCCAGGAGTACTTCATGTTAGTGCAAGAGCATTAGCGGCTCAAGCATTATCAATATTCGGTGATCACCAAGACGTCATGGCTGCTAGACAAACAGGATTTGCACTACTAGCTACAAATAGTGTTCAAGAAGTTATGGATTTAGCTCCAATAGCACACTTAGCTGCTATTGAAGGAAGAGTTCCATTTCTACATTTCTTTGATGGATTCAGAACATCTCATGAAATCCAAAAAATACAAACCTGGGATTATGACACATTAGCTAAATTTTTAAATAAAGAAGCATTAGAATCATATAGAGGTAATGCATTAAGTCCTGAACATCCAGTAACAAGAGGAACTGCTCAAAATCCAGATGTATACTTCCAAGCAAGAGAAGCTTCTAATCCATTCTACAATGCTATACCAGATGTTGTAGAAAAATACATGGGAATGATAAACAATGAAATCGGTACTGATTATCACCTATTTAACTACTATGGAGCACCAGATGCAGATAGAATTATAGTTGCTATGGGTTCAGTATGTGATGTTATTGAAGAAACTATAGATTATTTAATGTCAAAGGGTGAGAAAATAGGTGTATTAAAAGTTCATTTATTTAGGCCATTCTCATTAAAACACTTCTTTGACCAAGTGCCTTCAACAGTTAAGAAAATAGCTGTTTTAGATAGAACAAAAGAACCAGGATCAGCTGGAGAACCATTATATCAAGACGTAAGAAGTGCGTTCTATGATAGAGCTGAAAGACCAGTTATCATAGGTGGAAGATATGGATTAGGTTCTAAAGATACTACTCCATCTCAAATAGCAACAGTATTTGACCACTTAAAAGAAGAGAACCTTAAAAATGGATTTACTATTGGAATAGTAGATGATGTTACTAATACATCACTAGATATAACAAGAAAAATATCAACTACACCACAAGGAACTATAGAATGTAAATTCTGGGGATTAGGATCTGATGGTACCGTTGGAGCAAATAAGAGTGCTATAAAAATCATAGGGGACCATACAGATATGTATGCTCAAGCTTACTTTGCATATGACTCTAAAAAGTCTGGTGGAGTAACAATGTCTCACTTAAGATTTGGTAAAAAAGTAATTAAAGCTCCTTATCTAATAAATCAAGCTAATTATATAGGATGTCATAACCAATCTTATGTATATAACTATGATGTATTAGAAGGAATTAAAGATGGTGGTATATTCCTACTTAACTGTATTTGGAATAAAGAAGAGTTAGATGCTCACTTACCAGCGGATGTTAAGAGATATATTGCAGAACATGATATTAAGTTCTACACTATCAATGCAGTTAAAATTGCACAAGATATAGGACTTGGCGGAAGAATTAATATGATTTGTCAAGCTGCATTCTTTAAATTAGCAGAGATTATTCCTCTAGAAGATGCAGTAAAATATCTAAAAGATGCAGTTGTAGCTTCTTATGGTAATAAAGGACAAAAAATTGTTGACATGAACAATGCTGCTATAGATGCAGGTATTAATTCATTAGTTAAAATAGAAGTTCCAGAATCTTGGAAAAATGCTGTGGATGAAAAGGTTCAAGTAAAAGAGAAACCAGCATTTATAACAGAAATAGTTGAACCAATGAATAGACAAACTGGTGATAGACTTCCAGTAAGTGCTTTTGTTGGAAGAGAAGATGGTACTTTTGAATGTGGAACAGCTGCATATGAAAAGAGAGAAATAGCAGTTAATGTACCTGAATGGCAACCAGAAAACTGTATTCAGTGTAATCAATGTTCATATGTATGTCCACATGCTGTAATTAGACCATTCATAGGAACAGAGGAAGATTTCAAAAATGCTCCAGCTACATTAAAAGCAGTGGATGCTAAGGGTGGAAAAAACTTTGCAGGATTAAAATTCACTATGGGGGTATCAGTTCAAGACTGTACTGGATGTGGAAACTGTGCACAAGTATGTCCAGCTAAGCAAAAAGCATTAATTATGAAGCCTCTTGATACTCAAAGAGATGAAATAGCTAACTGGGAATTTGATTTAACATTACCTAAGAAAGAAAATCCACTTGGAGTTGCATCTGTTAAGGGTAGTCAATTTGAAACTCCACTTTTAGAGTTCAGTGGTGCTTGTGCAGGCTGTGGAGAAACTCCATATGCTAAACTTATAACTCAACTATTCGGAGATAGAATGATGGTAGCTAATGCTACAGGATGTTCTTCTATTTGGGGAGGAAGCGCACCTTCAACTCCATATACTACAAATGAATGTGGAAAAGGACCAGCTTGGGCTAATTCATTATTTGAAGATAATGCTGAGTATGGACTAGGAATGTTCTTAGGAGTGAATCAATTAAGAGATAAATTAGCAGACCTTGTGAATGAGGCACTATCATTAGAAATTAGTGAAGAATTAAAAGCTGCATTTAACGAATGGTTAGAAAATAAAGAGAACGGAGATGGATCTAAAGTAGTAACTAAGAAAATACTTCCGCTATTAGAAGAAGTTAAAGATTGTTGTGATACTATGAGAGAAATCTACAAAAATAAAGACTTCTTCGTTAAGAGATCTCAATGGATCTTTGGTGGAGACGGTTGGGCTTATGATATCGGATACGGTGGACTTGATCACGTTCTAGCAAGTGGAGAAAACGTAAATGTATTGGTAATGGATACAGAAGTTTACTCAAATACTGGTGGACAGTCTTCAAAGGCTACTCCAACAGCAGCTATAGCTAAATTCGCGGCATCTGGTAAGAGGATTAAGAAAAAAGACCTTGGTATGATGGCGATGAGCTATGGATATGTTTATGTGGCTCAAATAGCTATGGGAGCTGATCAAAATCAAACTCTTAAAGCTATAAGAGAGGCTGAAAACTATGATGGACCATCATTAATAATTGCATATGCTCCATGTATCAACCATGGAATTAAGAATGGAATGGGAGCTACTCAATTAGAAACTAAGAGAGCTGTTGCATCTGGATACTGGGCAATGTATAGATTTAACCCAGAATTAAAAGAGCAAGGAAAGAATCCATTTACATTAGATTCAAAAGAACCAACTGAATCATTTAGAGATTACTTACTAGGAGAGGTTAGATATGCTTCCCTTGCTAAGTTATTCCCTGAGTTTGCAGAGCAGCTATTTGAAAAAACAGAGAGAGATGCTATGGAAAGATTAGAGAATTATAAAAAACTTGCAGCACAATAATAAACTAAATAAAACAAATTAAAAGAGGTGGTTACCACCTCTTTTTTTACAGAGATTGTAACATATATGTATTTAATTACATCTTATATGAAGTATATGGAATAATTCTAAAAAAGTTTTAGAAAAACACTTCTAAAATTTATTAATTAAGGGTAAAATAAATAAATAGAACTAAAGGAGGTTTTACTTTATGGAAGAAAATAAAAAAGGATGTTGCTGCGGAAGCAACGAAGAAAAAGAGCAAGGTTGTTGTGGGGGACATAATCACCATGAACATGAGCATGATCATGAAGGTTGTGGTTGTGGCTGCGGAGACCATGAAACTCTAACAGTAGAATTAGAAGATGAAAATGGAAATGTAATTCAATGTGAGATAATTGATGGATTCATGTTTAATGACAATGAATATGCATTAGTACAAAATCCAGATGATGGTTCTATATATTTATTTAAAGTTGTTGGTGATGACGAAGTTGGAGAATTAGTTGTTCCAGATGATGAAGAATATGATGCAGCAAGAGCATATTATGAAGGATTAATAGAAAACGAAGCAGAATAATAATCCTTAAGGAAAAAGTCGCTATATAGCGGCTTTTTTACATAATTAAAGGAAGGATATAAAACAATGGAAAAATTAGGGATATTCGATATAGATTTTACATTAACTAAAAAAGAAACCTCTATAGAGTTATACAAATATATGCTTGAAAAAGATAGAAGATTAATAAAACATTTGCCGAAGCATTTATTAACAGCACTTTGTTATGGTATTAAGGTTTATGATGCACAAAAAACTAAAGAATGTTTTTTAAAGTTTTTAGATGGAGTAGAGGAAAAAAAACTTCAGGAGCTTGTAAAGAACTTTTATAAAGATAGACTAAGTTCTATATTATACGAAGATGGAATAAAGATGATGAGAAAACTAAAGAATGAAGGGTATAAAATATACTTAATTTCTGCATCTCCAGAGTTCTATATAAGCGAATTATACAATATACCAGAAGTTGATAAAATTATTGGAACAAAATTTAAAGTAGAAAATGGAATTTTTATACCTAAAGTAGAAGGATTAAACTGTAAGGGTGAAGAAAAAGTAAAGAGGCTCATGGAGGAGTTAGAAAAAGATAATATCCAAGTGGATTTTAAAAATTCTTATATGTTTTCTGACTCCCTTTCAGACTTACCACTATTAGAGCTTGTAGGGAAGGGGTATTTAATAAATTACAAGAAGAAACATGAGCTAGAGATATTAAAATGGAGGTAGAATATGGATCACTGTATAAATAAGTTTTTTTTATTCAATGATGAAGTGGAATATGCCGAAAATTTTGAGAAGCTTTATCCAATTGGCGAGAAAATAGTATATGAGGTTATAAGGATTATAGAAGGAAAGCCACTATTTTTAAAAGAACATGTATTTAGACTTCATAACTCTTTAAAATTAATAAATAGTGAAGATGCATATACTTATGAGTATATTAAATTTTTACTTGATAAGTTAATTAAGGTTAATGAGGTTGACAATGGAAATATAAAATTCATAATAAGTGGTAAGGAAATATTAGTTTACTCTATACCGCATTTCTATCCTGGGGAAGAGATGTATAGAGAGGGAGTAAAAACAATTTTATACTTTGGAGAGAGAACTAATCCTAATGCAAAGGTTATTGATAACGAATTCAGACATAAGGTAAACGAAGAAATAAAAAAAGCAGATGCCTATGAGGGAATTTTAATAAATAACAATGGGTTTGTTACTGAAGGAAGTAAATCAAATATATTTATGGTTAAGGGGGATTTAGTGTATACAGCACCAGTAAAAGGTGTATTGCCAGGAATAACTAGAGAAAAAATTATAGATTGCTGTAAATCAATAGGATTAGTAGTAGAAGAGAAAGATGTACATTATAGTGAAATAGCTTCATTAGATGGCATGTTTATTTCTGGAACATCTCCTAAGGTGTTGCCCATAAAGGAAGTCCAAAGTGAAGTTCAGTTTGAAAAAATATATTTTTCTATATTAAATATAAAAGAAGCCTTTGAGAAAAATATAAATGAAGATTTAAATGGCTACGATATAAATATGTATTAAAGTATATGTAGAATTATACGATAAATAAGTAAAAGTTGTTTTTTTATGTTGTAGCACTACAAGTTATTTAGGGGGTTATAATGTGGAAAAAAGATTATACAATGGTAAAAGTGTAGAGGAATGTTTGAAGCGAGCTAGTGAAGAATTAGGATTACCTGTAAAGGACATAAAGTATCATGTGGAATATGAGAAGAGTAAGGGGTTTTTTAAAAAAGCAGAAATAACCGTATTTTTACCAGAAGTAGAAGAGGAGTCTCATAAATCTATGGCTACAGGTAAAGCTAGAGTTGAAGATGGAAAGCTTATTATTATTGATGGAGAAGAAGAATATTCAGTAACCATAATAAAAGGTGAAAATATTAGAATTACAGTTGATGGTGAAGAGGTTATTAGTAAAACAAGTGTTAATTCTAATAGTAAAATAGATATAGAGTTTAATGAAACCATAGCAAGTAGAAGTATAGATTTAAATATATCTGAGAATAGAATGGAAGTATATCTATCTATTGAATATAAACCAGAAATAATATATGGACTTAAAGATGTACAAGAGACAAATACTATAACCTTAGAGGGAATTGTAAAAGGAGAGAAATATCCACCTAAATATACAAAAGCTGAAATAATAGAATTACTTTATAGCAAGGGAGTAACTTATGGTATTAATGAAGAGGTAATAGATAGTTTATGTAACAAAAAATCTATAATCGATGTATTAGTAGCTTCAGGAGATTCACCAATTCATCCAGAAGATGATAAAATTGAAATATATTTTTTAAGAGATGGAATTAAAGAGTATAAAGTAGATACTAATGGAAATATGGATTTTAAATCTATAGGACATGTTTCAAGTGTTAAAAAGGGAGATGTGCTAGCAAAAAGAATTCTTGGAAAAGAAGGTATTGAAGGTAAGAATGTATTAGGACAAGCAGTTAAAGTTAAGAGAAAAAAATATAAGGAAATAATTGCAAAAGAGGGATGTACTTTTACAGACAGCAATACTGTAGTTGCAACAATAGATGGAAGACCTGAAATGAAGGGTGCAATACTATCTATAAACACTTGCTTTGAGTTGAATGGAGATGTGGATATAAAGTCTGGTAATATAGATTTTATAGGAGATGTAATTATATATGGTGATATAAAAGATGGTATGGAAGTTAAGACTGGTAACAATCTAATAGTTAAAGGAAGCACAAGTAGATGTAAGATTGAATGCGGTGGAGATGTGGACATCGATGGGAATATTATATCATCAAGTATAAAATCTCATAATTATTTTTATACCTTATCTAAATATTTAGAAAATTTAAGAATAATTAATGAGGACATATCAAACATATATAATATGTGCAAACAACTAAGAAATAGCAAGACAGTGAAGGTTAATGTATCAGATGGAGATATTGTTAGATTAGTAATTGAAAGTAAATTTAAAGGATTTAGAAAGAACTGTATAGCATTAATAGAATATATGAATAATTTAAATGATGTCCAATGTGAATTGTATACTGTAATAAAATCAAACTTTATACCTAAAAATATGATAAATATTGATGATATAGAAGAGTTGAAGAATATAAAAGAAATTATAAAAAATAAAATAGATAGTATAACTGAAATAAGCAATATTACAAGTACTATAAATATGAGTTATGTTCAGGATTCTAATGTTGAGTGTTCAGGAACAATAAATATAACTGGTAAAGGAGTATATAAGTCAAATGTATACGCTACAGAGGGAATATATTTCACTTCACCTGGTCATAGCAATGTGAGAGGTGGAAAGATTATAGCGGATAAGGAAATAAAGGCTAAAACTATAGGTGCAAACACAGGGGTAATGACCACAGTAGGTGTTGGTAAGCAGGGTCATATCTATTGTGATGTTGCGTATTTGAATACAAAATTTATAGTAGGTGAAAAGGAACAAATTTTAGACGAATCCTGCAAGAATGTACATGTTTATTTGGACAAAATTGGAGATTTAGTAATAGACAAATTTAAGCTTTAGGGGGGCCTAACTTTGGATGAGGAATTAAAATTATTAATATTTACTTTAGATGATCAACCTTTTGCAGTAGATATTAAAGAGGTGGAGAGAATATTAACTTATGAAACTCCAACCAAACTTCCAGAATCACCTGAGTTCCTAGAAGGGGTAATTGATTATGGAGAAGGGGTTATACCTGTATTAAGTCTAATGAAAAAATTTAATAAGAATGATGTAGAGGGTAAAAAAGAATCTATTATAGTAACAAGGTATGAAGATAAAGTATTAGGGATTGTAGTTAGTGCCGTAAGTGAAGTACAATCCATACATGATAATGCCATCGAAAAAACACCAGAAATATCTATATCTGTTTCTAGTAGGTATATAAAAGGACTAATTAAGGATAAAAAAAGAAGTAGAATAATAATTCTTCTTGATTTTAGCAAAATTCTTTCAGAAGAAGAAAAAGAGAAGATTTAGATTGGTGGTATTATGGATTACAAAGAGATAAAAGTAGGTATTGCGGATTTGAACGTGGTAAAGCTTCCAGATAGACTAACAACTATTGGATTAGGTTCATGCGTTGGAATAGCATTAATAGATAAAATCAATGGTGTTGGTGGACTGGCCCATATTATGTTACCAGATAGTACAAAATTTGCCAATGTTACTAACAGTGCAAAATTTGCAGATCTTGCAATACCAATTCTCATTGAAAAAATGAAAAAATGCGGTGCAAAAGAAAGAAATTTAAGAGCAAAGATAGCAGGAGGAGCTTCTATGTTTACATTTGCAGATAGCAAGGTGAATATGGATATAGGAGATAGAAACTCAAAAGCAGTAAAATATGTATTAGATTCTTTGAAAATTCCTATAGATAGTGAGGATATTGGGGGCAACAAGGGTAGAACTATTACCTTTGATACAACAAATGGCATATTGTATATTAAAACAGTGGGTGAAGGAATAAAAACTATATAGACAAGCTTAGTGATTGGAGTGATGTTATGCTTAAAAAAATTACGGTAATGGTAGCAGATGATTCAGCTCTAATGAGAAGAATGATATCAGACATGATTAATATGGAAGAGGATATGGAGGTTATAGATACAGCAAGAAATGGAGAAGAACTTTTAATAAAGCTTAAAGATCATACTCCTGAAGTTATAACCTTAGATGTGGAAATGCCAAAGCTTAATGGTATAGAAACATTAAAAAGAATAGTAGAGGAAAAAATTCCAGTAAAGGTAATTATGTTGAGTAGTTTAACAAAAGATGGAGCAAGAATAACCCTTGAATGTCTAGATAATGGAGCTGTAGATTTTATTTCAAAACCTTCTGGGTCAATTTCACTGAATATTAATGATGTAAAAGAATCCTTGGTATCTAAGATAAGAGGAGTTAGTACAATTAGAACTAAGGAAAAAAGCACTGTGAACATTAACAATAGGTTGAAGGTAACAAGAAGCAGTGCTAAAAAAATATCAAAAGGAAATAATATTGGGGCTGTGGCTATTGGCGCATCAACCGGTGGGCCTAAGGCATTATTTAATGTTATAACAAATTTACCGGAAAACTTAGGAGTTCCTGTATTTGTGGTTCAACATATGCCAGTGGGATTTACAAAAGCCTTTGCAGAAAGACTTGATAAATTTAGTAAGCTTAAGGTGGTTGAGGCTGAGGATGGCTGTAAAATAGAAAACAATGTGGTCTATATTGCACCAGGTGGAAAACACATGGAAGTGAATAAAAATAATACTATAAGGTTAACTATGGATCCTATAATTCATGGAGTAAGGCCGGCAGTAGATAAATTGTTCATATCTGCCAGTAGTATATACACAAATAGACTTATGGCTATTGTTCTTACAGGTATGGGAAAAGATGGGGCTAAGGGCATAATAGAGGTAAAGAAAAATGGTGGATATACTATTTCAGAAGATGAATCTACATGTGTAATCTATGGCATGCCGAAAGCAGCATATGAAACTAAGATGGTAGATGAGGTAATTCCACTTCATGGAATTAGCGAAAAAATATCATATATGATTGTAGGAGACGTGAGGGTTTAATGAACTTAAAAGATTTTGAACAGTGGGTATTGAAGGAGTTTGGAATAGATTTATCTGCCTATAAATCTAATCAACTACATCGAAGAATTCTTACTCTTATGTCTAGGGTAGGAGCAAATTCTATTGAAGAATTCATATTCATGTTAAAAAATGATGGGGAGAAAAGGCAGAAATTTCTTGACTACATAACTATTAATGTGACAGAATTTTATAGAAATCCTGAGATTTTTAAAGAACTCAATGAATTAATAAAATCTAACCTAACTTATACAAAGCCCTTAAAAATTTGGAGTGCGGCCTGTTCAATTGGAGCAGAACCATATTCTGTGGCGATGATGCTTAAGGAGCTTACTCCAAGGGTAAGACATAATATAATAGCTACAGATATTGATAGTACTATTCTAAAAAGGGCTAAGGAGGGGGAGTATATTAAGGCGGACATAAAAAATGTTCCTAAAAATCAATTGGATAAGTACTTTACAGAAAGTGATGGTAAATATTATATTCACAAAGAGATTAAGGATATGGTAACATTCAAAAAACATGATTTAATATTAGATAGGTATGATAGCAATTTTGATATAATAATCTGTAGAAATGTGGTTATCTATTTTAATAATGATGTGAAGGATAATATTTATAAAAAATTTAGTAGCTCTTTAAATTCAGGAGGATTATTATTTATAGGTGCTACTGAAAGTATATATGGATATAAGAATTATGGCTTCGATAAGCTCTCTACATTTATATATAGAAAGATTTAAGGAGGGGAAATATGGATACTTCTCAATATTTATCTATGTTTTTAGAAGAATCAAGTGATAACTTACAAACTTTAAATGAGTGCTTACTTACACTTGAAAATGACCCACAGGATGTGGAGGTTTTAAACCAAATATTTAGAGTAGCACATACTATTAAGGGTATGGCAGCCACTATGGGTTATACTAAAATGGCTGAACTTACTCATAAAATGGAGGATGTTCTATCAGAATTTAGAGAAGGAAAGTTAAAAGTTACCCATGTGGTGATAACTGTCTTATTTAAATGTCTAGATGTACTAGAAGGAATGGTAGACAACATCAGTGGAGGTAGTGATGACAATATAGCTATTGATGAGATAGTAGTTATGTTAGAAGATATATCAAGAGCTGGTGAAGAAGAAGTGAATCCAGTGGAAGAAAAAACACAGGATGAAATGAGTCCTATGGAATTAAATGAATATGACTTAGATATAATTAAGCAGGCAAATAAGGAAAATGTAAACTCTTATCATATTCATATAAAATTAGATGAAGGAACTATATTAAAGTCTGCTAGAGCATTTATAATATTCCAAGTTCTAGAAGAATGTGGAGAAATTATTAAATCTGAACCCAAATTAGAAGATTTAGAAGCAGAAAATTTTGATTTTGAAATAGATTTAATTTATTTAACTAATAAATCTAAAGAAGATGTTGCTCAAAGTGTTGTAAATATTTCTGAGATTAGAGAAGTTAGTATAAAAGAAGTAAAATCTAAGGCTAAATCAGATAAGTCCTTAAAAAATGAAAACAACCATTCAAATGAATCTCACAAAGAAAAGGCAACAGAAGTATTAAATGAAGTAACAGCCTTTAAAGAAATATCAAATGATGAAGGCAGTGAAAAGGTAAAGTCTAATATAGCGCCAAAAGCTATTGATGATAAAGAAGAAAGTGTTGTAAAGGTTCATCAAAAACCAAAAGGAAAAGGAATAGGACAATCTGTAAGGGTAGATTTAGAAAGATTAGATAAGTTTATGAATATGGTATCTGAGCTAGTAATTCATAGAACAAGATTAGAGCAGATTAGTGCCAACCATAAAATTATAGAGCTTAATGAAACACTAGAACAGGTTGGAAGAACTACTACAGATTTACAAGATTTAGTAATGAAGATAAGAATGCTTCCATTGGATGTGGTTTTCAATAGATTTCCAAGGATGATAAGGGATTTATCCATGGAGCTTCAAAAGGAAATAGATTTCCAAATTTATGGACAAGATACAGAGCTGGATAGAACTGTAATAGAAGAGATAGGAGAGCCGCTAATTCATCTTTTAAGGAATGCAGCGGATCATGGCATAGAATCCACTGAAGAAAGAATAGCAGCAGGGAAAAATCCCATAGGGAAGATTAAGCTTACTGCCTATTCAGAGGGTACAAAAGCTGTAATAAAAGTTGAGGATGATGGAAAAGGCCTTGACATTAACAAAATCAAAGCTAAAGCAGAAAAAGTTGGAATTAACACTGATGGAATGAGTGAGGTAGATGTAAAAAATCTTATTTTTGCTCAAGGGTTTAGTACTAATGAGGTAGTTACTGATGTGTCAGGTAGAGGAGTTGGAATGGATGTAGTAAAAACAAAAATTTCATCTCTTGGTGGAACCGTAGATGCCATAAGTGAAGTAGGTAAAGGGACAACCTTTATAATAAAACTTCCTCTAACTCTTCAAATTATACAGGCACTATTAGTAAAAGTTGGAGGAGAGACTATGGCTATATCTCTTGGATTTATAGATAGAGTTATAGAATATAAGGAAAGCATTATTAAGAAAACTAATAATAAAGAAGTTGTTATGTACAATGGCAATGTATTTAGTTTAGTAAGAATAAGTAAGAAGCTAAATCTTGAAAATGTGAACTATGGTAAAAAATATATAATCCTTGTAAAAGTAGGGGAAAGAGAAGTAGGATTAGTAGTAGATTCTCTATTAGGACAAAAAGAAATAGTTATAAAACCATTTGGAAATACTTTAAAATCAGTTAAGGAGTATATTGGTGCTACTATCTTAGGTGATGGACTAGTTACATTGATTCTTGATGTAGCCACACTAATTTAGGGGGTATTATATTGAGCATTGAATTTAACGATATTCAGATAGATGCACTAAGAGAAGTTGGCAATATAGGTATAGGTAATGCAGCTACAGCCATGTCAAAAATTTTAGGACGAAAAATTCAAATAACTGTGCCAAGAGTCAATGTAATTCAGGTAGAAGAGATCTTCTCTAAACTTGATGAAGATGAAATAGTATATGCAGTAATTGCAAGAGTACTTGGGGATGCCCCTGGAAATCTACTTTTTGTTTTTGATAAAGACACCATTATAAAAATTGTAGAGTCCTTAGTAGGTGAACAGGGTGATGAATTAAGTGAAGTTGGATTTTCTGTATTAGCTGAAATAGGTAATATTATATTTGCCACCTATATGAATTCCATAGGACAATTGACCAATTTAAAGCTGTATCCATCTGTGCCAGCGGTTACAAAGGATATGCTTTGTGCTATTTTATCTACTACTTTTATAGAATCAGGACAATATAGTGATGAGGCATTGGATATTGAAACAGATTTTATTCAAGAAAGTGAAGAATTAAAGGGAAATTTTTATTATATACCAATGCCAGGATCATTAGAAAAAATATTAGAATCATTAGGATTAAATTAACGGAGGTTACAAAAATGGCGAGAGTATTAATTGTAGATGATGCAACTTTTATGAGGATGATGATTAAGGACATATTAGAGAAAAATGGATTTGAAGTGGTGGGAGAAGCTAGTAATGGACTTAAAGCGGTAGAAATTTATAAAGCTGAAAAACCAGATGTGGTAACCATGGATATTACTATGCCAGAAATGGATGGAATTGAGGCAGTGAAAGCAATAAAAGGCTTTGATCCAGCTGCAAAAATTGTTATGTGTAGTGCTATGGGACAACAAACCATGGTTATGGATGCTATAAGAGCAGGAGCAAAGGACTTTATTGTGAAACCATTTCAGGCAGATAGAGTACTTGAGGCTATAAACAAAGTAATAGGGTAGGGGGAGTTTAAGTGCAAGTTGTTATTTTTACTATAGGAGATGAACAGTTTGCTGTAGAGACATGTAAAGTTCAAGGTATAAATGGACTTATGGAAATAACTAAGGTTCCTAACGCCCCTGCACATATAAAGGGGCTTATAAACCTAAGAGGAAGTATATTATCTATTTTAGACATAAACTTGTTATTAGACATGAATTTAGGAGAAGAAAATAATAGTAATATTATTATCCTTAAGTTGGACGAAGAGCAAGTGGGAATAATGGTAGATAATGTAGAAGAAGTAATGGATATAGAAGAAAACTTAGTAGAAAAAATTCATGGTGAAAAAGAAAAGAACTTTATTAAAGGTATTATAAATTTAGAAGATAGAATAATTACAATGATTGATATTGATAAACTACTACAATAACCCACAGGGTAAGAAATGAGGTAGGGTAATGGCAGAAATATTGTCACAGAATGAAATAGATGCTCTTTTGTCTGCCTTGTCTTCTGGTGATATAGAGCCAAGTGAGCTTGAAAAGGAAGAAGAGAATTTAAAAATTAAAAATTACGACTTCAAAAGACCACAGAAATTTTCTAAAGATTTAATTAGAACTCTAGAATTAGTTCATGATAACTATGCAAGAATTATATCAAACTATTTAACAGCGCAGCTTAGAACTAATGTGAAGGTTAAAATAGAGAGTGTAGAACAAATAACCTATGAAGAGTTTATTCACTCTGTACCCAGTAGTACGGTGTTAACCCTATTTACGATGCAACCTTTAAGTGGGCAAATCATATTAGAGACTAATGAAGAATTTGTGCTTAGAATATATGATGTTTTAGCTGGAGGAGATGGCTTTAAAAAGCCAAAGTTAAAAGAGCTAACAGAAATAGAGAAAAACATAATAAAACATACAGCACAAGGACTAATTAGCAGTATGAAATTAGCTTGGGAAGATGTGCTAGAGGTTGACCCAGTGATGGAAAGCATGGAGACAAATCCAGCGCTAAATCAAACCTTAGCACCTAACGAGCCAGTAGCACTTATTACCTTCAGTGTTGAAATGTTTCAGACAAGTATATTTATAAATATATGTATACCTTATTTAAGTATTGAAAATGTACTAGAGGATTTAGTTGTAAAATACTGGTCTAGTGAAAGAGATGAAGAGCAATTAAAATTAAGTAGGGAAAAACTAAATAAAAATCTTAGAAAAGTAGATGTGGATTTAAAAGCAGTACTTGGAAATACAGTTATTTCGGTTAATGATTTCTTAACCTTAGAGTTAGGAGATGTAATAGCTCTTGACAGGATATGGGATGAGCCTATTGATATATATGTTGAAGAGCAATTAACCTTTGTAGCGCAACCAGGATTAAAAGGCAAGAATAAAGCTGTCCAGATAATAGACTATATAGATAAGGGTGTGGAAAATGATGAATAATCAATTCCTGTCACAGGAAGAAATAGATTCACTTCTTAATGGGGGAAGTGAAAGTAATGAAATAGAATCAACAGAACTTCTTACAGACATTGAAAAGGATTTGCTGGGGGAAGTAGGAAATATATCCATGGGTACTGCAGCCACTTCGTTATCAACTATAGTGGGTCAAAAAGTTAATATAACTACGCCAACTATTAAGATTAGCAATCTGGATACTCTAAAAAAGGGTTTTGAAGTACCAAATGTAGTTTTAGATGTTAAATTTACCAGTGGTATATCTGGTGGAAATTTACTTATAATGAAGATATCAGATGCAGGCATGATAGCTAATCTTATGATGGGTGGAGATGGACAAATAGAAGATGTTCTAGAGCTATCAGAAATAGAGATTAGTGCAGTACAGGAGGCTATGAATCAAATGATAGGTTCAGCAGCTACCTCTATGGCAACTATGTTTAATAGAGAGGTAAACATTTCTCCACCAATATCTTCAATTTGTGATGAAGATACAGCAAATATATCTCAAGATATTAAAGAACATGAGGAGATAGTATGCATTTCTTTTAAGATGACTATAGGAACATTAATAGATAGTAGCATACTTCAAATACTACCAATAGCTACGGCTAGAAAAATCATTGATATTATGATGGGCACAGAAGAATCAGATGTTGCCGTAGAAGAAGTAGTAATCCCACAACAAGAGGAAACATGGACTGCGCCAGCAAAGGAGATTGAAATGCATAGTAATAGTGAATCAAGTATACCTCAGCAGACCTATGAACCTGCCTATAACATGCCAGTGGCACAACCACAACAGGTTAATGTTAAAGGGGCAGCCTTTAAACAGTTAGATGAAGCCTCTGTTACATCATTACCTAAAAATATTGATTTAATATTAGATGTACCGCTAGAGCTTTCAGTGGAGCTTGGAAGAACTAAGAAGAATATTAAGGATATACTATCGCTTTCACAAGGATCATTAATTGAACTTAATAAGTTAGCAGAAGAACCAGTAGACATCTTTGTCAATGGAAAGAAAATAGCTTATGGAGAAGTAGTGGTTATAGATGAAAGTTTTGGGGTTAAGATAACTGGCATAGTAAGTGGGGAAGATAGAATAAGAAGTCTTTCTAAGTAAAATTCAAATGGACTGCAATNNATTGCAGTCCATTTGAATTTTAGGATTTGTTTTAATATAGTGTTGATAATGAACTATATATTAAAACAAAGCGTTTCGAAAGCTTGATCTACTAAGACTCTATTCAGGTAAATAGAATAATTATTTACTAAAGAAATATTTCAAAAGATTATAAAAGGAAGAGATAAACAATTTTAAATAAAATATTTAAGTAATATGTATAAACTTTCAGAGAAAATATTCGACTATAAGAATATAGAAATCAATTAGGAGTGAAAATATGAAGATAAATAATATAAATAGCAACACTCTATATATAAATAAATATAAAAACAACGAGGATAAAGTTAATAAAAGTAACATTAACTTAGCTAAAAAAGAAGGACCTGATAAGTGTGAGTTGTCTTCTGTAGGAAAGGCTCTTAATAATTTATCCATAGAAGAGGAGATCTATGGAGTTAGTGATAAGAAAGTAGAGGAGATTAAAGCTTCAATTTCCACAGGAAATTATAAGGTTGATACAAAAGCTTTAACAGAAGCTATGATGAAAGCTATGAGGGGTGAAATATAGGTGAAAGACCAACTAAAGATAATACTTAAGGAAGAGCTAGAGGCAATGACAGCACTAATAACAATTTTGGAAGTTCAGCATGGGTTATTAGTTCAGCAGAGTGTTTACGAATTAGAAAAGATAACTAAGGATATAGAAGATTGTAGTAAAAACTTAGCAATGTGTGAAAGCAAAAGAAGAAGCCTTGTAGGAAGACAATCTATGAGTGAGATTGTGGATGGCTTAAAGGATATTGAAGTACAGAAGATTTATGATGAAGTAGTTAGAGCTGTTAATGCTCTCTATGTTCAAAAGGAAACAAATGACATGCTATTAAAGCAGAGTTTGAGTTTTACAAACTCAATGTTAGCTATGGTAAGTCCTAAAAAAGAAAACTTAACTTACAATGGGTATGGAAAAATAAAGAAATAAGGAGAATTAAAATGTCAGGATTATTTGCAACTTTAAATATATCTAAGACAGGGATGTTTGCACAACAGCAGTATATTAATGTAACATCTCATAATATGTCAAATGCACGAACTGAAGGATATTCAAGGCAACACGTAGTGCTTGAAGCAGCAAGACCACAAACCATATATGGTGGAGCAGGACAAATTGGTACAGGGGTTAACGTAGCATCTATAGAAAGAACTAGAAATCAATTTCTAGATTATCAAATAAGGAAAGAAAGTACTCACCTTAATCAATATGGAGTTAGATCCGATTATTTAAGCCAAGTTGAAGGGATTTTTAATGAGCCATCTGATACGGGGATATCAAAACTCATGTCTGAACTTTTTGATGCATGGCAAATTCTTTCAACAAATTCAGATAAATCAGATGCAAGAACTGTTGTTGCACAAAAGGCAAAGGCATTAGCAGATGAGTTGAACCATAATTATAAGAAGTTAAATGATACAAAAACAAATGCTCTAAGTGAAATTCAACAGAATGTTTTTGAAGTAAATAGCATTTTAGATCAACTTAATTCAGTTAATAAAGAAATTATAACAGTTACAATAGCAGGTAATAATCCCAATGATTTGATGGATAGAAGAGATCTTCTATTAGATAAATTAAGCACCAAATTTGGAATAGATACAAAAAATCAGAATTTAAATGGTATGTTAATAACCCCAGAAGGGCAGTCTGATATAAACTTTGTTAGAAATCAGGACAATGAAAAAGTAAGAAAATTGGCTTATGTATCAGAAATTAAAGTTGATAAAAACACAAATGAACGTACAATAGTTTATTATAAAAATGGTGATATGACTTCCTCAGATAATAGGGTTGAGATTACCATGAGTGAGGAAGATTTTAAAAAATTAGATGGTAAAGTAGGACCAGGAAGTGTTTTTTTAACTAATGAAGATGGTCAAATTGTTGATAAGAACGGTAACCCTTCAAGTAAGGGAGAAAGCATAAAAAATAGTATATTTGATACATCATCAGGAGTTATAGGAGGACTTCAATCTATTGATAAGGATGTAGATGGGTATATAGAGCAAATGGACACCCTTGCAAAGACTATAGCTTTTGCAGTAAATGCAGTTCACACAGAAGGAATACCAGCAGATAAACAGATTCCTTTCTTTATAAATAAAAATTTAACACCTCCAGCAGATATCATGGATTTTGATGGAATAAATGCAGGGAATATCACCATAAATCCTGAAATTTTGAAGAATCCAATGCTTATTGAGGCCGGCAAAAAAGATAGTAGTGGAGAGGGAGATGGAAAAAGAGCGTTAGCCATTGCTCAACTAAGAGATTATAGACTAAATATAACGAATATACAAAATGGAAAAGATGCTAATGGGGACCCATATGACTACGATAAATTTGTAGAAGAGCATTTTGGTGATACAGCAGAAGGGAGTATTCCTGAGAGCAAAGAAATATCTGGTGGTATGAAAATAGAAGGATTTTATAAAAATTCTATTAACAAATTAGGAGTTCAAGCTGAAGAGGCAAATAGAATTGTAGAGAATCAATCGGAATTGTTAAAGGGATTGCTGAGTAGGAGACAATCGGTATCCGCTGTATCAATTGATGAAGAGACCATTAACTTAGTACAATTCCAACATGCGTTTCAAGCTAATGCCAAGGTTATATCTACTGTAGATCAATTGCTAGATGTAGTAGTAAATGGGCTGGTAAGATAAGGGGTGTATATATGAGAATTACAAATAGTATGCTAGTAACAGGTTTTCTTGGAGATATGAATAGAAACCTAACTGCATTGAATAAGGTTATGAAACAAATAGACACAGGTAAGCAATTTTCAAAACCATCTGATGCTCCATTTAAAGTTGCACGTTCTATGCAAATGTATACGGAGATAGATGCAAATAAACAATATAATAGCAATATTAAAGATACGATTAACTGGATGGATACAACAGGGGAAGCAATGACTCATGCTACCAAGTCTCTTCAAAGAATTAGAGTGCTAATGGTTGCAGCAGGAGATGCAGCTTATGGTAGCTCAGAGCTGAAAGCAATACAGGATGAGATAAATGAAAAAGTAGCTGAATTCGGACAAATATTAAATACGAGTTTTGATGGAAAATATATATTTGCAGGTACAGACTCTACAAAGAGGCCTATAAGTGTAGAGGGGAAAGTAAGTTCAGAACCTCTTCCAGGAACAACGGCAAAGCTTAATGTAACCAATAAGGGATATAAAGGTGAAGCAACTAATTTTACTGTTAAATTTGATGGAGTAAATGGGGAATTTAACATTGAAAAAGCTGATGGTACCACAGAAACCATTACTGAAGATGAATTAAAATTAAAAGGAAATGTGCTAAACATTGATGGTGTTGAACTTGATTTTAATTCTATGGTTGCAGATCCAACATTTAAAGATGGTGATACTTGGGAGGTTACTGTAGAGCCAAGTAAAAATTCAATTTCAATAAGTGGGAATGAGGATAATATAAGTGAAAAACTTAAAGTAGAAATCTCCTCTGGGGTTGTAGTTGATTATAATATTAGTGCAACTGAAATATTAAAGTTTAAGGATAAAGATGGAAAAGAAGTAGAGGCATCTAAGATATTTGATGATATATTGACAAATTTATCGGATCCTTCAACTAAAGATAAAGTAATTGAAGAAAATTTAGATCAAATAGATAAGATTATTAACAATATGCTTAGCCTAAATTCTAAAGTTGGAACAATACAAAATAGAATGGAAAGTGCTAAAGACATAAATGAAGCCCAGAACTTTGATCTAACAGAAATTTTATCTGGAAATGAAGATATAGATTTTGTAGAAAAAAATATGGAACTTGCTGTGCTTCAAACAGTATATATGGCATCACTGCAAACTAGCGCTAAGGTACTACAACCAACAATCTTAGATTTCATAAAATAATATTTAGAATTAAGTGTGTAGAAATTAGAATCACTTGATAAAGCTCCCAGAGGGACATTGTATACATTCTACATAATAAATGAAATTAGGAGTGAAGAAAATGAAATTTAACACTAAAATCAATGGAGTTATACAGTTTGAAGAAAAGGATATTTTAAGTTTTAAATGTGGATTGCCAGGTTTTGAAACTTTAAATAAGTTTATATTAGCAGAAGTAGAAGAATCACCATTTAAGATACTTCACTCTATAGAGGAAGAAACTGCCGGGTTTGTAGTAATTAGTCCATTTGACTTTATAGAAAATTATGAATTTCAATTACCTGAGGATATAATAAATAATTTAGACATTAACAATGAGAAAGATGTTTTAGTATTAAATACAGTAACCTTAAATAGTGATGTGAAGAAATTAACCACCAACTTGAGAGCACCGATTATTATAAATTTGAAAAATAATTTAGGGTATCAACTAATATTGGATGGGGAAAAATATAGTATTAAACATCCACTAAATAAGGAGTGATAGTATGTTAGTGCTAACAAGAAAACAAGGTGAAGGACTTAAATTAGGAAATGATATAGAAATAACTGTGGTAAAGTTGGAAGATAATACAGTAAAGTTAGCCATAAGTGCTCCTAAGGATATAAAAATTTTAAGAAGTGAGCTATATGATGAGGTAAAAGAAGAGAATAAAAAAGCTATTGATATGGATATGGGAATTTTAAAGCAATATGGTAAATAGAGTATAGATATTATATTTAATATGGGGGAAGAATCATGGAGATTAATAGGGTTAATAATACATCTATGGAAAGTGCTTCTATGAACAAAGAATCTTTAGAAGTAAAAATTGATACTAAAGCTGAGAATGAAGTCACTAAAGATAATACAGAGAAACCTACCCTAAAAGATGTTCAAAAGGCAGTGGAAAAGCTTAATAAATTTATAGAAGATGAGCATATTTATGCTAAATATGAGATGCATGATAAGTTTAATCAAATTATGATTAAGCTTATAAATCAAGACACTAAAGAAATTATTTTAGAGGTTCCACCTAAAAAAATATTGGATATGGTTGCAAAAATGTGCGAGATGGTAGGGGTTTTGATAGATAAAAAAGCGTAGTCACTTCGTTACAGAGAAGTTCGCTAAAGCGAAGAGAAGGGCAATCTTTAATTTTAGAGAGGTGTTCGCTTTGCTCACAGAGAAATATAAGGAGTGCTTGTAGAGAATAGAGGTTGGTCACTTTATAACAGGGAAGTTTTGGTGACTAAAGTAACTTTAATAGAAAGTTATTATTAGAAATAATAACTAAAAAGTAACAGGGATGTAATAGTTGTAGTTTTATTTATAATTATAGATTTGAATTGTGAGGGAAATGGAATGTTTAATGCTAATGCATATAATACTTATAAAAATAACAGTGTAAACTATGCTTCTAAAGAACAATTATTATTAATGTTACTAGATGGGGCAGTAAAATTTTCAAAGATAGGTAGACAAGCTATTTTAGATAAGAATGCTAAAAAGGCTCATGAAAATATAATAAAAACACAAGATATATTTTATGAACTAATAGTTACGCTAGATTTATCACAAGGTGGTGACTGGGGTCAAAGCCTCATGGAAGTTTATAAATTTATAGTAGATAAACTAGTAGAAAGTAATATAAATAAAGATGTAAAAATCATGGATGAAATACTTCCAGTGATTGAAGGAATAAGAGATATGTGGTATGAGGCTTATAATAAGTCAAAAAAGTAATTTAGGGGGATGATTGAATGAGAGTAACAGGACTTGCAACGGGTATGGATACCGATACAATGGTAAAGCAAATGCTTATACCATATCAAACTAAAGTAGATAGAGCGAAACAGAGTAAGGATGTTATGGCTATTAAAC
Source organism: Clostridium sp. UBA4108 (assembly GCA_002381695.1). Lineage (GTDB taxonomy): Bacteria > Bacillota > Clostridia > Clostridiales > Clostridiaceae > Clostridium_J. Next base: position 107,941 of record DFXM01000039.1, read on the forward strand.
AGCAGCTTTACAGAGATGTGACAAAGGACTTAAATGATTTATATAAAAAATACTTTGATCTTACTTCATCTACAAGTTTAGTAATGAGTAGTACTTATAAAACTTCAATATTTAAAAGTTCTTCAGATGCAATTTCAGCAGTAGGTTTAGCTGGCGGTAAGGTTGGAAATTATAAGGTAGACATAAAAGAAAAAGCTGATTCTGCTAGGATTAGTTTAGATAAACAAGCATTGGATAGTTTAGGCGATAAGTTTGAAATATCTGTTAATGGTGAAGAGTTTGCAAAAGGAAAACTAGTAGAAATAGATTTAACTGGCATTGATAAATCTAATAGCGCTGAAGTTACTCAAAGGATAAATAGTGCTTTGAAGAAAGCTGGAGTAGATGTAACTGCATCACAAAGTACAATAAGTGGAAATATAGAAATATTAACCAAAAGTACTGGTATAAGTAAAAGTTTAGAGATTAAGGCTTTTAATAGTAAAACTCCAGCAGATTTATCAAATATAGATTTTTCTGAAATAAAGGGAAAGGTTTTAGAAGTTAATATTAATGGAAAGATAAAAAGAATAGACTTAACAGCAGCCGATCTTCCAGAAGATGAAGTTATAAAAAGAATTAATAAGGTTTTAGAAGGTGAAGGAAAAGCTGAAGTAGGCGCAGATGGAAAAATTAAATTATCTACTTTGGCAACAGGAAATGGAAATAAAATTTCAGCAGTAGTTAGAAACTCAATAGTATCAGATATGGGAACTGATACAGAAGAAGCTACAATAACTTTAAACTTAGATGATCTTAAAAATAAGAAAACTAGTTTTATTGTCAATGGAAAATCAATAGAATTAGATTTAACTAAATTAGATCCGGGAGATGATGGTGTAGTAGATAATGCTGATATTGAAAAGAAAATAAAAGATACCTTTGGAACAGCATTGGATATTAATTTTAATGGTAATGATGTGGAATTTAAGACTAAAACTACTGGCATGGAACAAGAAATAAAAGTATTGGGAGAAGAAACTCAATTAAATAATACCACAGCAACAGAAGGATACACTGATAATGTTGGTACAACTCATATAGCGAAGATAAGTGGAAAAGATATAAAGGGGACAATCATAGATACCTATGGAAATAAGGCTTCATTTGGATATGGAACAGAAACTCCTCCTGCAGGATATGAAAATGATATATCAGATAAGGTTAAAGGTAATACATTTATCATAGATAATGTAAAATTTGATATAAGTGATGTGACTACCGAAGCGGTTACTCTTACAGGAAAAGCTGATACCAGTGAACTTATGAAAACACTTAAAACCTTTGTTGAAGATTATAATAAAATAACTGCTAAAGTAGATAAGATGATTAATGAGAAAAAGCAGTATAGTTATCAACCACTTACAGATGAGCAGAAAAAGGAAATGTCAGAAGAAGAAATAAAGCTTTGGAATGAGAAATGTAAGCAAGGGCTATTAAAAAGAGATGATATTTTATCAGGAATACAAAGAGATTTAAGAGAAGCTTTTATGACGCCTGTGGCTGGAAGCAATTTATCATTAAATAGTATAGGGATTTCATTCAGTGATGATTATATAACCAAATCAGGTCAGTTAGTAATAAATGAAGAAAAACTATCAAAAGCACTAGAAGAAAATTCTGATGATGTTCTAAAAATGTTTACAACCATACCAGATTCTTCAGTAGCTGAAAGTGATAAGTATAAGAATACTGGTATAATGCAAAGGGTTAAAACTATTATTAATGATACTGCCATATCATCTACTTCTGATTTAGTGAAAAAAGCTGGATATGAGGGTAAGAAAGAGTATGATAATGAATTATATAAATCAATGCAAGAGAAAGAAAAACAAATTAAAGATCTTGAAAAAATGGTAAAGACAAAAGAAAATGCGTATTATTTACAATTTGCTAATTTAGAGAAGGTTATGAATCAATTAAACTCTCAACAGAGTTGGTTAATGCAACAGTTTGGCGGTTAATGCATTTGGAGGTATATAGTGAATAATGGAAAAGAGCTCTTTATTAAATATAAAGAGTTAACTTTAGAAATAGAAAAATTCATTGAAAGTAATAATGTTGATAATATTCAAATCCTTATAGATGAAAGACAAAATTTATTATCACAAATGGAAGTTATTGATAAACAGCAAGCCAGAAAGTGGATTAAAGAGTTAAGTATAAAAGAAGATCATGAGAGAGTAGGTATTTTGATAGAGGAAAAAAAGAGAGACATAAGGCTGGAACTTCATAAACTACAAGAGAGTAAAAAAATAAATATAGGATATAACAACAGGAATAAAAGCGGATTATACTTTTCTCAAAAAATATAAAAAAATTTATAAAAAACTATAAAGTTATATATTTATATAACGATATAATTAATAGATGAATTCATCAAAACAAAATAAAAGGCAAGGATGCCGAATTTAAAAATCAAGGAGGAATTTTATTATGATTATCAATCACAATATGAACGCATTAAATGCACACAGAAACATGGGAATCAACACTACTGCATCAGGAAAGTCAATGGAAAAATTATCTTCAGGTTTAAGAATAAATAGAGCTGGAGATGACGCAGCAGGACTTTCAATTTCTGAAAAAATGAGAGGACAAATTAGAGGTTTAGATCAAGCTTCAAGAAACTCTCAAGATGGTATCTCTATGATACAAACAGCAGAGGGATCTTTACAAGAAACACAAAGTATACTTCAAAGAATGAGAGAACTAGCTGTACAAGCTGCTAACGATACTAACGTTACTGTAGATAGAGCTGCTATACAATCAGAATTAACATCATTAACATCAGAAATAGACAGAATTGCAAAAACAACTCAATTTAATGAAAAAGATCTATTAAATGGGAATTTAGCAACTTCTGGAGCAAAGCTTCAAATAGGTGCTAATGCAGACGCTAATTTAACATTAGAAATTAAAATTAAGGATATGAGTTCAAGTGCACTAAAAATTACTAATACAAATGTAAAAGTAACTACTCATGATGAAGCTCAAACATCTATAACTAGCATTAATGATGCTATAAAAGCAGTATCAACTCAAAGATCAGAGCTTGGTGCAGCTCAAAACAGATTAGAGCATACTGTAGCTAACTTAGATAATGCTTCAGAAAACTTAACAGCTGCAGAATCAAGAGTAAGAGATGTTGATATGGCTAAAGAAATGATGAGTTTCTCTAAAAATAATATTCTTCAACAAGCTGCACAAGCAATGCTTGCACAAGCTAATCAACAACCACAAGGAGTATTACAATTATTAAGATAATATTATTATGATTTAAATATTATCTAATAGTAATGTAACATAATATTATATAAATAAAGAGTCAGAGGTATTACTCTGGCTCTTTATTCATATAGAATATTATTTATAAAGTTTTTTTAATTAACTACGATAAGTTAAGTGATAGAAAATAATTTGTTGTAAGAAAGAGGTAATTTATGAAGTTAAGTATTGCTATGATAGTTAAAAATGAAGAGAGATATATTGAGAATACATTAATACCTCTAAATAAAATAAAAGATTATATAGAGTCTGAAATAATAATTGTAGATACAGGATCTACAGATAGTACTGTTGAAATTGCTAAAAAATATACAGATAAAATATATTTTCATAAATGGAATAATAATTTTTCAGATATGAGAAATTTATCTATTAATTATTGTAGTGGAGAATGGATATTAGTAGTGGATGCAGATGAAGTACTTTATGATGTGGAAGAATTAATGAATTTGATTAATAACAAAAGTTTTTATAAATATAATGGTGGATTTATAAAAATAGTTGATTTCAAAAATAATATACAATATTCTATCAATAATGGGTCAATATCGCCTATGCTTAGGCTTTTTAAAAAAAATACTGTGAAATACAGAGGTATTATTCATGAACAACCAGAGTATAAAGGGCCCGTAATAGATACGAATATCAGATTTATACATTATGGATATGATAATAATGATTCAAAGCTTATGGAATATAAATTTGAAAGAAATTTAAAATTACTGTTAGATGAATTGAAAAATAATCCAAGAGAGATATACACAAATTTTCAAATAGCTACTACTTATAGTATGCATAAGGATTTAAAGGAAGCATTAAAATATATTGAAATAGCTTATAGCGAAGCAAAAAATAATATTGATAAATATATTTACGTTATAGATAAATATTGTTTCATTTTATACAATAATAATAATTATGAATTACTACTAGAAAAATCCAATGAAGGAATAAAACACTATAAAGAGTATATTGATTTCTATTTTTACTTAGGAGAAAGTTATTATAAGTTAAATAAATATGAGGAAGCTATAAAAGCGTATAATAATTATTTAGATTTATTTGAAAAACTTAAAAAAGGAAATACAGCTATTAATACTACATTATCAGTAAAAACTAGAGAATATAAAGAATATATATTATACAATTTAGCACTATCTTATTATAAATGTAATCTTTATGAGAAAGCGTTAGGTATTATAACTAAAATAAATGATAAAGATATGCTAAAAGATAAGGCATTATTAATACTTAAAATTGTAATTGAAGGAAAAGTATGGAGTAAGATTAATACATTAAATGAGTTTATAGATAAATATAATTATGACGATATATTATTATATATACATAAAGAGGTTTTAATAGAAGATTTACAAGATATATGTAAAGCTGAATTAGAAGGAAGTATAAAAGAAATAGTTGAGATAATTAATTATTTCAAAGAAAATAACACAATAAATGAAACTTATAAAGAAAAAATTAAAAATATAATAGATCATAATGAGTCACCATATTCAATCTACGTATATTATATTTTAAAATATGACATAGAAGAAGTAAATGAGTTTATATGTTATGGTAAGGATAAGATTGAAGAAATTCTCCTTGATTTATGTACTTCATATTATGATTTTAATGAGATTATTTTAGAAGGATTACAAAAAATAAAATCTGATAAATTATCTAATATTATAATTAGAACAATTATGCAAAGAGCAGTGATATTAGGTGGAAATTTATCAGTAGATATGAAAAAAAGCTTATTTTTAAATTATATACTTGAAAAATATTATTATATTTTAAAATTGTATAATAAAAAACTGATACAAGAAAACATATGGATACTTCCAGCAGAAGAAAGATTTATTATTGAAATGAAAAATTCATTATCGTATAAATATAAAGATACTTTGAAATACATAAAATCTATAAAGAATACACTAACATTAGAAAAATCCTATAGTGAATATATTAAACTATTAATTGAAGATGAAAACGAAAGTATTATAGATGACCAAGTTAAAGCTTTTATACCTCAATTGGTAAAGAGTATAGAAGAATTTATAAATAATAAAAACTATCAAGCAGCCTATGATACTGTTGAAGAAGGGTTATCTTTAGTAAAGTTTGACTTTGATTTAATGATGTTAAAATATAATTTACTTTTAAACTTTAATTATAAAAAAGAAGCTTATGAATGTTTAAAAGATATTATCTTATATGGAGATAGTGAAAAAGTAATTAGATTAATAGATGAATTATAGAAATTAGAAATTAGAGTTACAAAAATTAGAAATAGGTAAATCTAGGTAAGACGGACAATAAATTTGGAGACATATTATAGGATTTAAACTCACCTTTTGAAGATAAAAATGAAATGGATAGATCAGATTTACTGGATGAGAAAGAAGATAGATTTAATAATTGCTTTAAAAATATGAATATGTTTTTGAAAGTTACATTATTTATAATTTATATAATAATTATATGAAAGCTATAAGAAATAATGATTTAAATAAAGAAATACTAGTAATAATAATGAAGAAATGAATAAGGAAGATATTGTAGATGTATTGTATTTATTTAGTAGAATTATGAAATATAATGATGATTTTATAGATCCATTGTATGAGGATATAAAAGCAGAAGGATACGATACTTTAGCATATCTAACAATATAAGTTAGAGAGTGGTTTTATTGGAAAAAAGGAAGTAAAGTATCTTGTAGGAGGGAATTATCCTATGTTAAGTTTATGTATGATAGTTAAAGACGAGGAAGAAACATTAGAAGAATGTATTAAGAGTGTAAAGGGGCTTGTAGATGAAATAGTGATTGTTGATACAGGCTCAAAAGATAAGAGCAAAGAAATAGCATTAAAATACACAGATAAAGTTTTTGAGTTTACATGGTGTAATGATTTTTCTCAGGCCAGAAATTTTTCTATATCTAAAGCATCAAATTCATGGGTTTTGGTACTAGATGCTGATGAAATTATAAAAGATTTTAATAGAAAAGCTATAGAAAAATTCTGTAGCTTTTCAGATAATACAGTAGGACGTATTAAGAGAATTAATATATATGAAGATCAATATGGAACTAAAAAATATATAGAAAGAGTGAATAGACTTTTTAATAAAGAGTATTTTAAATATGAGGGAATTATTCATGAGCAAGTAGTAACTAAAGAGGGAATTACTTATGATACTGAAAATATAGATTTATGCGTAGAGCATATAGGATATTCTAAAGAAGTTTTAAAAAGAACTAACAAAGTTAGAAGAAATATAGAACTATTGAAAATGTCCATAGAAGAAAAACCTAATGATCCATATCTATATTATCAGTTAGGAAAATCTTATTTTATGGGAAAAGATTTTGATAATGCATATATATCTTTTGAAAAGGCATTACCTATATTAGATAATTTTTCTTATGAATATGCTGAAGATTTAATAGAAAGTTATGGATATAGTTTGATAAATATAAATTTATTCAATAAAGCATTAGATTTATATAAATATGAGCAGTATTATTCTAAGAGTCCTGATTTTTTATTTCTTTTGGCTATTATAGAAATGAATAATGGGAATTTTAAGAAAGCAGTAGAAACATTTTTAAAGTGCATTGAATTTAAAGAAGGAAAGATTGAAGGAATTACGTCATTTTTACCATTATATAATATAGGAGTAATATTTGAATGTTTAGGTTCTAAAGATAAAGCTTTAAAATATTATGAAATGTGTGGAGATTATGTACCAGCAGTAGATAGAATAAAAAATAATATTCAAATTACAAAATTTTACTACAAGGAGAAACTTATATGAATAAGCAAGAAATAAAAGAAGCTATACAAAATTATATACAGCAAGGATTGTTGCAAGAGGCAGAAGAGATAATTTTGCAGTATAAGAAGATTATTGAATATGATGATGAAATAGCAAGTATGGAAGCTATTATAAAAATATATAGTGGAAATTATAATGATGCTTTAGACTGTATTAGAGATGGATTAAAGATTAATATCTTTAATGGGGATTTATATTTCACTATGGGGAATATATATGAAATGCAAAGACAGCATGATAGAGCTTATTTATGTTATGAGCAGTCATTAAAGTATACGACAAATAAAGAGAATAGATGTGTAATTTTAGATTCAGCAAAAAAATTAAAAGCTAACTTTAGTATAAATGTTAACAAATATTCTATAGTTATTTTAACGTATAATAACTTAGAATATACAAAGGTTTGCATAGATAGCATTAAAAAATATAATAGTAATGAGGATTGTGAAATTATAATAGTAGACAACCATTCAACTGATGGAACCGTTGAGTGGATAAAGGAACAAGAAGGAATAAAATACATATTAAATGAAGAAAATAAAGGATTTCCAGCTGGATGTAATCAAGGGATAGAGGTTGCAGAAAAGAACAATGATATTTTTCTTTTAAATAATGATACGGTAATTATGCCTAATTCTATATTTAATTTAAGAATGGGATTATATTCTGATGAAAAGGTGGGGGCAACAGGCGCAGTAAGTAATAGTATATCCTATTATCAACAAATTAGCGAAACCTACAATGACTTTGATGGATATATGGATTTTGCACTTAAAAATAATATGTCAGATGAAAATTCTTATGAGCAAAGAATAAAACTAGTTGGATTTGCTATGTTGATTAAGAGAAATGTATTAGATAAAGTGGGATTATTAGATGAAAGATTTACACCAGGAAATTTTGAGGACGATGATATTAGTTTAAGAATTGTAGTGGAAGGATATAAATTATTACTTTGTAAGGATAGTTATATACATCATTTTGGAAGTGTTAGTTTCAAAAAAGATGGAAAATACTTTAATGAATTGTTACAAACTAATTCTAAGAAGTTTAAAGAAAAGTGGGGATTTGCAAGTGAATACTCTACAGGTATTAGATATGATTTGATGAGTTTAATTGATGAAGAAAAATATAGAAAGATAAATATACTAGAAGTAGGTTGTGGTTGTGGTTCTACATTGTTAGCTATAAAAAGCAAATATCCTAATAGTAAAATATACGGAATTGAAGTTAATGAAAATTCGGCAAGAATAGCTAAATGTTTTGCTGATGTATGCGATGAAAATATAGAAAATAGTCTAACTTATAAAGAAGGATTTTTTGATTATATAGTATTTGGAGATGTTTTAGAACACTTATATAATCCTGGAAAAGTATTAGAAAACATAAAAAAATATTTAAAAGATGATGGATATATATTGGCAAGCATTCATAATGTAATGCATTATTCTGTAATTAAGGATTTGTTGAATGGATATTGGACATATCAAGATGCAGGAATATTAGATAAAACCAATGTAAGATTTTTCACTAAAAATGAAATAATAAAAATGTTTAATGGGGTGGGATATAAAGATATAGCCATTAGAACTATAAATGGGTATAAAAATAAAAGCGATGAAAACTTCATTAATCAACTAAACAAACTTAGTTTAGTTAATATAAAGGAAGAATTTGAGATATATAAATATTTAGTAAAAGTCATAAATTATATTGAAATTAATGAAGAAATAGAAAGAAAGGTTGCTTTTTTACTTAGAAGAGTAGAATTTAATATAGATATTGAAGAAACTGAAAAAGAACTTATTGAATATATAAGAAATGGTAAAATTAAACAACGAACTATTGTTAATGTTGTAGCCAAGGATATAGTAAATAAGGTATATGTTTTAAATTATTTAGCTATAAAATGTCTTGAAAATGATGCGTTAGATATTATCATTCCTTTATTAAATAGTGCCTATGATTTAAATCCACAAGATTTAGATACAAATTATAATCTTGCATATGTTTTAAACATGATTGGAGAAGGAAATCTAGCATTAGAATACTTAAATAATTTAAATTCAACTAACGAAAGTATAGAACAGTTGAAAGAAGCTATAAGAGGTGAGATTAATGAATAATCACATGATTGCATTTATTACATGTGTAAATGACGAGGAAATGTATGAAGAATGTTTAAGATACATAAATAATTTAGATATACCTGAAGGCTATGAAATAGATACTATTTCCATTAGAGGGGCAGAGAGTATTACATCAGGATATAATGCAGCAATGAAAGATAGTGATGCAAAATATAAAGTATACTTACATCAAGATACATTCATAATAAATAAAAATTTCGTATATGATATGTTAAGTGTTTTTAATTCTGATGATAAAGTTGGAATCATTGGGGTAGCAGGAGCTAAAACAATTCCTACTAATGGAGTATGGTGGGATTCTACTTATAAGTATGGACAAGTTTATGAAAGTAATATCGGAAAGATGGAGCTTTTATCTTTTAACGAAGTTACTAAGGATTATGAAGAAGTAAAAGCCATAGATGGATTAATAATAATAACTCAATATGACGTACCTTGGAGAGAGGATATATTTGATGGATGGCATTTTTATGATGTTTCTCAAAGTGTGGAGTTTAACTTAGCAGGATATAAAGTAGTAGTTCCTAAACAAGAAGAGGTTTGGTGTATTCACGATTGTGGAATTCTGAATTTAAAAAATGAATATGAGTATTACAGAAAGATATTTTTAAAAGATTATAGTAAAGTCATCATTAAAAATTTAATTAATGATATTCGAAAAGAAAATAAAAACGTATATGAAGATGCTATTCGATGGAGAAACTATTATATTGATAAGACAAATGATAAAGAATATGTAAAGCCAATTGATAATTACTTAATTAATGAATTTAATATTCATTCTAAAGACTCAAGTGAGTTATTTGATTTTGATAAAATAAAGGCTTTGGAAGTTGTAAATAATAATAAACAAGAATTTTTAAAATATATTTATAATGCAAGAACAAGTCTTTACAATGAAAATTATGAAGAAGCTTCAAGATGGTGTCTTGAAGGTGCAAAATATGCTTCCGAAAATCATCCAGGATTCTATACATCACCAGAATTAGAAACAATATTGATAGAATGTGCAAAAAAAATACCTAACAATCAATATAAGATAGATATACCAGAAAGTAGTAGCAAAAAAAGAAAAGTATTACATGTTTTGAGTGAAGGATACTCTACTGGTGGGCATACTAGGTTGGTTAAAAATTGGATACAAAAGGATAAGGATTCCATTCACTCATTAATAACTACTTGGCAAATAAATTCAACACCAGGATGGTTAATAAATGAAGTTAAAGAAAGTGGTGGTTGGATATTATCTTTAGATAATATATCCAACTTTACAGAAAGGGCAGCAGTTTTGAGGGAAATATCACATAAGTGGGCAGATGTTATTGTACTTCATATTCATATGTTTGATCCTATTCCAGTAATGGCTTTTGGTGTAGATGGTGGGCCACCAGTTTTATTTATGAATCATGCAGACCATGTGTTTTGGATAGGTTCTTCAATAGTAGATAATCTTATAAATTTCAGACAAGCAGGTGAAAAACTATCTTATAGTAGAAGAAATATTACTAGGAATTCGATTCTTCCATTACCACTTAAATTGCCAGATATAATGTTTAAAAATAAAAACATAATTAGGAATAAATTGGGAATTGATGAAGATACTGTGATTTTATTGACTATTGCAACATCTACAAAATTCAGAACATCTACTAAAATACATTTTGTTGATCTTTTAAAAGAAGTACTTAAGAAACACAGTAATGCAATATCTATTATTATTGGTCCTAATAATTCTGGAATATGGGAAGAAGCGAACAAAGAAACTAATGGAAGAATACTTGCATTAGGAATACAAGAAGACATAGAGAAGTATTATGCTATAGCAGATATATATATAGATTCATATATGTTTGGGTCTATAACTTCGGCACTAGATGGTGGTCTATATAAACTACCAATAGCAGCATTACAAAATTATAATAATAAAACGCTTTCGTTCAATGATATATGTTATAAATACAATAACAATGAATTTTATAATAAAAAAGATTTTATAGATTATATAAGTAAATTAATTACTTATAAGAATTATAGGGAAGAAGAGGGGAAAGAACTATCTGCACAAATTGAGAAATATCATACTTATAAATGGCTATATTATTTGAATGAAATATATGAAAAAATGGAGAATAAAGTTCATAATATTTATTTGAATGATGAGTTTGAAAAAAATATATTTAGTGAAGACTTAATTTTAGCATTATTTCAACAAAAAAAAATTTATAGTGAAAATGATAAGCAGTTAATTTTACCTAAATGTGTTTCAAAGTCGTTAATTGATATTAGGAGTGCTTCTCTAAAAGAAGATATAATGATTGAAATGCAACCATTACTACATAATAGAGCGCTTGAAAGAATACGAAAGAAGAAGGTGGTTAAGGTCGCCTTTTTTGCTACTCACTCTTCTGTCTGGAAATATGATGAAGTTTATCAACTTATGCAACATGATCTAAGATTTGATCCCATTGTAGTTGTATGTCCAGTAGTTGATTATGGCAAAGAAAATATGATAATGGAAATGGAAAAAACTTATATGATGTTCACAAGAAAAGGATATAATGTGATTAAAACATATAGTAAAGAGGACGATACCTATCTGGATGTAAAAAAAGAAATTTCTCCAGATATTATTTTCTATACTAATCCTCATCGTGGTCTAATAAAAGATGAATATTATATAGCAAACTTTAAAGAAACACTTACTTGTTATACGCAATACTCATTTCATGTGACACATCTTAATGATATTCAATATAATCAATTGTTTCATAATCTTGTCTGGAAAGCTTTTTATGAAACTACTATACATGAAGAAATTTCACAGAAATATGCCAGGAATAAAGGCGAAAATGTTATAGTTACTGGATATTCAGGTGTGGATAGTTTTAATTATGGAATTAGGTCAGGAAAAAATGTTTGGGAAAATGATGATGAAAATTTAAAGCGAATAATATGGGCGCCTCATCATTCAATTGACAATAGAGAAAATCTTAATTACTCAAATTTCCTTAAATATTTCCAAACTATGCTTAATATAGCTTGGAAATACAGAACTAAAATTCAGATTGCATTTAAACCTCATCCATTATTGAAAGTTAAACTTTACAATCATAGTGACTGGGGTAAAGAACGTACAGATAATTATTACAATCAATGGGACAAATTGGGTAATACTCAGCTTGAAACCGATCAATATATAGATTTATTTAACTCATCAGATGCTATGATTTTAGACAGTGCTTCTTTTATTACAGAATACCTATTTTGTGGTAAGCCGTCCTTATTTACGTTTTCAGATGAAAATGTTAAGGATAGATTAAATGAATTTGGTAAATTAGCAATTGAACAACATTATCATGCATTTGATGAAACTCAAATTGAGAAATTTATTACTTATGTGGTTTGTCAAGGTAAAGATACTATGAAAAATCAAAGGGAGAAATTCTATAATCAATACCTAAGGATAAAAAATAATAAGTCAGCATCAGAAAATATTTTTAATTATTTAGTTAATGTTTTATTTAGGATATAATAGATTTTGGTTTAATTAGTAACTTATATCATTTATTGTATTTATTGCATTTATTGGTTTTATAGGAAATATTGATTATTTATTTTTATAAGAGTTTAAGAATGATATCTTAAATTCTTATATAGAAATTGATTTATAATATTGAAACTTATATAAATATAGTGTGCAAGGTTAAAGATAAAAGTTTATATAATCATATTTAATATTTTCAATATAAGTAGTTTGAGAATACTTAAAGTACATTATTACTGATGAGAAAAATTTTAAAATTGATGTAATTTTCTATAGAAATACGAAAGTTATATAGATATAATGTTGAAATTTATTTATAAAAATGAACAATGTATTGAGGATAAAATTATAAAGATAATTTTATGATTATATAAAGTTACAATAAAATATAAAAATAATTATTGTTATGATAATGAAGGAGATGTTTATATGATATACACATCAACTAAAATGGGCAAAAATGTAATTATAAAAGAAGGCGTTATAATTGGAAAAAATGTAATCATAGAAGATGATGTATATATAGATTATGGATGTATTATTAGAGATAATGTCCATATAAAAAAAGGAAGTTTTATAGGGGCAAGAAGTATAATTGGTGAATATCTAATGGATTTTTATAAAGATAAAACTAATAAAGTTCATCCATTAGTTATAGGAGAGAATGCATTAATAAGAACAGAAAATGTAATATATGGCAATACGACTATAGGCAATAATTTCCAAAGTGGTCATAAGGCTACTATTAGAGAAAACACTAAAATAGGTAATAATGTAAGGCTAGGGACTCTTTCAGATATACAACAGCAATGTAGTATTGGTAATTATGTTAGTATACATAGCAATTGTTTTATTGGTGAAGAAAGTAAAATTAGCAATTATGTTTGGATATTTCCACATGTAGTAGTAACAAATGATCCCACACCTCCTTCAGATAGACTATTTGGTGTTACAATAGATTCTTTTGCAATAATTGCATCAAGAAGTTTACTTTTACCTGGTATTCATATACATGAAGATGCTTTAGTAGGAGCCGGAGCAATAGTTACGAAGGATGTAGCTAAGGAAACTGTAGTCGTTGGAAATCCAGCAAAAGAGATTTGTTCAGTTAGAGAGATAAAGAATAAAATTACAGGTAAATCAGTTTATCCTTGGAGATATTCATTTAAAAGAGGAATGCCTTGGGAAAATTCTGATTTTGATACTTGGTACAATTCTTTATGTTGGGGAGGAAATTAAAAAATGTATAATTGTTCATTGATTAAGTTTAAAGACATCTATGATAAATATGGTCATTTAACACCGATAGAATCTAAAATAGATATTCCGTTTGAAATAAAAAGGGTTTATTATATAACAGGTGTTGAAGAAGGAGTAACAAGGGGACATCATTCCCATAGAAAATTACATCAAATCCTTATTTGTCTTAAAGGTTCTATAAAAATAAAAGCTAAAAACCCTAATGAAGAAGAAGTTATTGAATTAAAGGATGCTTCAGTTGGATTATATATAGGACCTTATGTATGGAGAGAAATGTTTGATTTTACTGAGGGGAGTGTACTTTTAATTCTTGCATCAGAATATTATGATGAGGATGACTATATTAGAAACTATGATTTTTACTTAGAAGAAGCTGTAAAAAGATATAGATAGGAGGTGTAATAATATGAAAATTCCATTTGTAAGCTTTGAACCTATGCATAAAGAAATTGAAGATGAGATATTAAATAAATTCAAAAATATTTATAATAGAAATTGGTTCATAAAAGGTGAAGAAGTAGAGAAATTTGAAGAAGAATTTGCAAAATATTGCGGTGCTAAGTATTGCATTGGATGTGGAAATGGTCTTGATGCACTTTACTTAATATTAAGAAGTTATGATATAGGTGTTGGAGATGAAGTAATTATTCCTTCAAATACATATATAGCAACAGCGCTTGCAATATCTTATACAGGCGCTAAACCAATTTTTGTAGAACCTGATTTAGTAACATATAATATAAATCCTGAATTAATAGAAAGGGGTATAACAAATAAAACAAAAGCAATAATAGCAGTTCATCTATATGGACAACCTTCTGATATGGATATAATAAATAACATTGCTAAAAAATATAACTTAAAAGTTATAGAAGATTCAGCTCAATCACATGGAGCATTATATAAAGGAAGAAAAGTAGGAGGTCTTGGAGATGCTTCAGGATTTAGTTTTTACCCAGGGAAAAATTTAGGCGCACTTGGAGATGCAGGAGCAGTAGTTACAAATAACAGGGAATTATCAGATAAGATAAGAACTATCGGAAACTATGGTTCTGATAAAAAATATAATCATGTGTACAAAGGTACCAATTCAAGGCTTGATGAAGTACAAGCTGCTTTTTTAAGAATTAAGTTAAGAAATCTTGATAAATGGAATGAAGAAAGAAGAAAAATTGCTCAAAAATATATACAAGGTATTAACAATACAAATATAATTATGCCAGATGAGGTATATTATTCAAAACATGTATGGCATCTATTTGCTGTTAGAACAGAAAATAGATATGAACTAGAAAAATACTTAAATGATAATGGAATAGGTACAACTATACATTATCCAATACCGATACACATGCAAGGAGCTTATAAAGAACTAAATATTCAAGAAGGTACTTTACCCATAGCTGAAAAGATATCTAAAGAAATCATAAGTTTACCTATGTGGTATGGTATGAAGGATGAAGAGATTAACTATATTATAGATAGAATAAATAGTTGGTTTAAAGCGGGATATTAGTAGTATAAGTGAAAATGTGAAATTGAATGATAGAGTTAAATAAAAATACATAAAATGTTTTTAAATAATGTTATTTTAAAATTAAGAGTTAACTAGCATTAAATTAAGGAAGTGTTGAATTATATGAATATAATAAATTTTATGACCCATATCAGAAATATTGGAGTTGACTTTTTTACGGGGGTCCCAGATTCTCAGATTACCCCCTTATGTAATTATTTAATTAATACATATGAAATATCTAATGAACATATAATAGCAGCAAACGAAGGTAATGCAGTAGCTTTGGCAGCAGGTTATCATTTATCTACTGGTAAAATACCTTGTGTCTATCTTCAAAACAGTGGTCTTGGAAATATTATTAATCCGGTAGCCTCCTTATTAAATGATAAGATATATGCAATACCTTGTGTTTTTGTAGTGGGGTGGAGAGGAGAACCAAATGTACATGATGAACCGCAACATGTTTTTCAAGGAGAGATTACATTAAAACTGTTGGAAACTATGGACATCGATTATATGGTAATTGATAAAAATACTACTGAAAATGAATTAGAAAATAGAATGAATCAATTTAAGTCTGTACTTGATAATGGAAAGAGTGTGGCCTTTGTAATAAAAAAAGGGGGATTATCTTATGATCAAAAAGTAAATTACAAAAATAATAATTCTACTTTACGAGAAGAAATTATACACCATATTACAAATGTATCCCAAAAAGATATTATTGTTTCTACTACTGGTAAGACATCAAGAGAATTGTTTGAAATAAGAGAGAAAAATGTTCAGTCACACAAGTATGATTTTCTTACAGTTGGTTCTATGGGGCATAGTTCGTCAATAGCATTAGGCGTTGCACTTAATAAGCCTAATATAAGAATATGGTGCATAGATGGAGATGGTGCCGCACTAATGCACATGGGATCTATGGCAGTTATAGGAGCAAAGTCACCTAGCAATTATGTTCATGTATTGATAAACAATGGATCCCATGAATCTGTAGGTGGACAGCCTACTGTAGCTAATAGTCTTAATTTTTGTCAGATAGCTTTAGGTTGCGGGTATAAAGCTTCGTATCATGTAACAAATCTTAATGAGTTAGATGATATTTTATATGAGATAGACAGAAAACAAGGACCCATTTTTATAGAAGTAAATTCTGCAATTGGTTCGAGGGACAATTTGGGAAGACCAACTACAACTCCAATAGAAAACAAAATAGCATTTATGGAATATCTTAGGGAGTGTAATTAAATGAAAGCTTTAATACTTAATTCAGGAATTGGTAAGAGAATGGGTGTTTTAACAAGTGAACATCCTAAGTGTATGACAGAAATTAATATAGGAGAGACCATACTTAGTCGTCAACTGAAATTATTGCAACAGTGTGGGATTAGTGAAGTTGTAATGACTACTGGACTCTTTGATAAAGTACTAGTTGATTATTGTAATTCATTGAAACTGTCTATACACTGTACCTTTGTCAAGAATCCTATTTATGATAAAACAAACTACATTTACTCAATCTATCTTGCAAAAGAATATCTTAATGATGATATTTTGTTGATGCACGGTGACCTTGTATTCGAACATAGTGTATTGCGGGATGTGATAAGACGAAATAGAAGCTGCATGGCAGTAAGTACAACTATTCCATTACCACCAAAAGACTTTAAGGCCGTAATTAAAGAAGGTTTAATCGAAAAGGTTGGAGTTGAATTTTTTGATAATGCATTAGCAGCACAACCGCTATATAAAATTAATAAAGATGATTGGAAAGTATGGCTTGATAGTATTATATACTATTGTAAAAATGGGGAAGTATCCTGTTATGCTGAAAATGCTTTTAACGAAGTGTCTGGCAAATGTAATATATATCCGATAGACTTTGATAATCGCCTTTGCGCAGAAGTAGATACACCTGAAGATTTGTTGTTGGTTAAGAGAAAGATTAAATGCATTAAAAATTAATTATAGGAGAGATTTCAATGAGCAATAATAAAAAAACTGTATATATGAGTTTTAGTACAGATGTAATTCATGGGGGGCACACATCAATTATTCAAAAATCTGCTGAACTTGGAGAACTCACTATAGGCATGCTAACTGATGATGTAGTAGCAAGCTATAGAAGATTTCCAATTTTAAAATATGATGAAAGAGTAAAAATAATCGAAAGTATTAAAGGAGTAAGCAAGGTTATCCCGCAAAAAAAGTTAAGCTATGCAGAAAATTTGCGTATGCTTAAGCCAGACTATGTTGTTCATGGTGATAATTGGGTAACTGGATTTCAAAAACCAATAAGAGAAGAAGTAATGAAAGTATTGAAAGAATATGGTGGGAAACTTATAGAATATTCATATACAGTAAATGAGGAATATGAGAAGTTGGAACTCAGCCAAAGAGAGCAACTTTCAATGCCTGATGTGCGTCGTGGAAGATTAAAACAGTTACTTGAAATGAAACCTTTAGTAACCGTAATAGAAGCCCATAGCGGAATAACTGGGTTAATCGCTGAAAAAACAACTGTGCTTAAAGATGGTAAAACCTATCAGTTTGATGCTATGTGGTGCTCAAGTTTATGCGATTCAACTTCTAAAGGTAAACCAGATATTGAACTCCTTGATGTATCTACACGTTTACGAACAGTAGATGAAATAATGGATGTTACCACAAAACCTATCATAATAGATGCTGATACTGGTGGATTAACAGAGCATTTTGTTTACAATATTCGTACATTTGAACGTATGGGGATTTCTGCTGTTATTATTGAGGATAAAACTGGACTTAAGAAAAACTCCCTTTTTGGTACTGAGGTTGAACAGACACAGGATAGTATCGAAAATTTTTGTGTTAAAATATCAGCTGGCAAAGCAGCATTAAAAACAAAAGATTTTTTCTTAATTGCAAGAGTTGAAAGTTTAATTTTAGAAAAAGGTATGGAAGATGCTTTAACCAGGGCATTTTCATATGTTAATGCAGGAGCAAATGGTATAATGATTCACTCAAGAAAAAAAGATCCTGCAGAAATATTCGAATTTTGTGAGAAGTTTAGAGAAAAAGATGCAGTTACACCACTAGTAGTTGTTCCTACTTCTTTCAACAGTGTTACTGAAGAAGAATTTGCTAAACGTGGTGTTAATATTGTCATATATGCAAATCAGTTGACACGCAGTGGATTTCCTGCAATGCAGAAGGCTGCGGAAACCATATTGACAAATCATAGAGCAAAAGAAGCTGATGATATGTGTATGTCTATTAAGGAAATTCTTACATTAATTACTGAAGATTATTAAAAAATAAAGTGTTTAGAAGGAGAGACGAATGATTTACAAATCATTTTGTAGTACTGAGATAGTATTTACAAATAAAGAAAAGATGATGAAAAAACTTTATTCTTTGAATGTAGTTAATATAGTGATAGTGATGAGTGAATCATCAGCATTAAGATGGAATATGGTCTCATTTATTGATAAGTTACAAGTCAAATGTAAAACTTTAAATGGTACTCTTACTTGGATAAAGATGGTACCTACAAACCCTACACAAAAGGACATTATTAAGTCTCTTCAACAGATAGGAAATAAAGAAATTGACATAATAATTGCCTTTGGTGGAGGAAGCAGTATTGATTTATCTAAAGGCATAAGTGCATTTTATAATGTGAATAAAAATGGTATTTATTCAGCAGATCAAATCACAGATAGTATAAAAAATAAATATTATAAGAATGAAGATTTTATTGACATAATTGCTTTACCTTCAACTGCTGGAACTGGATCGGAAGTTACACAATGGGCTACAATTTGGGATGAAAATAAAACGGGTAAATTCTCTATTGATCACCCAATGCTCAAGCCAAAGATGGCAATAATAGTACCTGAATTTACATTATCTATGCCTGCAAAAATGACTCTTTCTACTGGATTAGATGCAATGTGCCAGGCAATAGAATCATATTGGTCAAAACATACAACCCCTGTGGTACAAGAGATAGCATATCGAGCAGTGGAGATAGTTATACAAAATCTTAGAAAAGCAGTAGAGCAACCAGATGACATTATTTGCAGGGAAAAACTATGTAAAGCATCAGTATTGGCAGGATTAGCTTTTTCACAAACAAGAACAACTGCTTGCCATTCAATATCATATCCGTTAACCATGCTATATGGAGTATCACACGGATTAGCTTCGTCCATTACTTTAGACGCAGTTGGTAAGATTAACAAAGGAAATTTCAAAAATGATGAGGAATTGTTTGCTTTGTTTAGTGAATATGGTGGGATTAAGAATTGGATTGATATGGTTTGTGAAGGAGTAATTGATATGAGATTATCTTCATTTAAAATATCAGAAAGAGATATTCCATTAATTGTTAATAATGCCTTTACAAGTGGTAGAATGGATAATAATCCTGTGGATTTAAGTAGAGATGATGTTGTAAAAATACTTTTAAGTATATTATAATGAGGACTTGCTATATAGCCGAATTCTATGAAGATACTTTCAAAGCAAAAAATCAATTATACTAAATAAGCACATGTAATATTACAGAAATATATTGAGTTCATTCATTGCTTAGAGGATGAATTATAGGAAATGTTGATTTTTTATATTGTTTTTAAAAAGTTTAGAATATTGTAAGTGCTAAGGTGTATTTATAATGAAAACTTATTTAGTAACTGGTGGAGCCGGTTTTAACGATTCAAATTTTATGTATTACATATTTAAAAAGTATTCTGATGATTAAGTTTCAAACCAAATTGCATTACTGCAATTAATCAAGTGGAAGTAGCATATTCTTTATAGTTGTTTTAAATAAATGTAAAATTATTAATAGGATAATACTTGTTTTTTCCTAAGTTTTTTAGGGTAAGAAAATTATACTTCAAGGATTTGCATTATCAACTATTCATTTTTAGAAACTATAATATGTAAATCGCTAAAGTTTTATAATTATTGTTAATTTGTATGATACATCGTTTCTAGATGAAGCAAGAACTTTCTATATAAATGTAGATGGCTTTGAGAATTTTCCTATTGTTACAATGGGGAGAAAAAGCTATATAGTAAGTGCAAATATAGAGGCAGGCATAATAGGGGTTTCGACTAGTTTAATAATTGGTAATTTTTGTGCGATAGCACATAGCGTAAACTTTTTAATAAATCTTAATCATGATTATTTATATGCTTCTACATATCCTATATTTAATTTCTGTACAGAGTGGAAGCAAGATGAAAACATTAAGAAGGGTCAAATAATAGCAGGGAATGATGTTTGGATTGGGAGAAATGCTACCATTTTAGATGGTATAACAATAGGTAATGGAGCAGTAATTGTTGCAAATTTCGTTATTACAAAGGATGCCCCACCTTATACTATTATAGCTGAAAATCCAGCAAAGATTAAAAAATACAGATTTTCAGATGATATCATAATTAAATTGAATACGATAAAGTGGTGGTATTGGGATTGTGAAAAGATTTTAAAAAAACAAAGATTTTTTTACTAGGTACTCTATGGATAATATTGATAAATTATATGAAGAAGTTCTTAGGAACAATTTTAATAATGTAAATAATATATGAGTTTACAGAAATAGAAAACAAATATCTATTTATCCTTGACTTTAAATCATCTTATGGTATATGGAAAAAGGTTATAGAGGAATTTGTTTTAAAATACTCATCAGAGGATGATATAGTATTAATATTATATTTAGATAATATTAATTTATATGATAATGAAATAAAATGTATTGTAGAAATAATGAGTGAAAAACAAAATCCACCAATCATTTGTGTAGAAATAAAAAGAGATTTTCCTGATGAATTGCAGTTGTTAAAATTAGTAAAGTATCATATATCAAATAGAGATATTATATCAGCGGAAATGATAGATTATTCTTATGACTATAGTATAAAAATAATATCAGGAATGAAAAGTAAAGTTTTTAATAATGATTGAAAATAATGTTTTTTGAATTTCACATGATTTTAAAAGTAACACTAATGTATTAATGTAATCAAAATATGTAATAGGAACGAAATTATGATTAATTTATGCATGACAGTTAAAAATGAATAAACAAGATTAAATAAATGCTTAGGTAGATCTAAAAATATTTTACACAAAATATGAATTTGGTAGTAAATCATATAGGTTATTCTAAAGAAATTCTGAATAGAACTAATAAGATATAGAGAAATATTGATCGTCTAAAGGAAGTGATAGAAAAATAGTATGAAAGATTTCTAGATTTCTTATTTATTATTGGAATTATATATGAACAAGGTAAATTTTCAAAAATCAGCAGAAACTTTTTTGAAATGTACTGAGTTTAAGGAAGGAAAAATAGATGGTATTATGTACTTTTTACCACTATATAATATTGGAGTGATTTTTGAATGTTTAGGACTTCAAGAAGAAGCATTAATTTATTATAATTTATTAATAAATAGAATAAAGAATTTTCAAATAATATAGCAAGCTCCGGTATACATTGTAAGCATCTGTAGGTGTGAATTTTGAAATTTTAATTAAGAAATCTATGAGATAAGCTATTAGGTAGAATTTATCTCCATTTTGTTTTAAAAAGCGATAATTTAGTATCTAATTAAAGTATAATTAGAATAGGAGGAATGGAGTTTATAATAATGAGCGGTGCAATAGACTATAATTATTTTAAAGAAGAAGTTATTGATAGAAAAATATATTACATATCACCATGGGAAAATCCAATACATGAAAGAATAATGGAAAATGTAATTTCAAATGTTTCGATTTTGCGTGATGAAATTAAATTTACTAAGAGAGGTCATCAGAAAAGTTATGTAAAGCTAGAGGCGTATGATAAAGAAAGATTTAATAAAGACGATAAAGTTGAATTTAGGTTTCCATTTAAAATAAGTATTTTTAAAGACTAATAATTCAAATAGATGAAGTATTTTAATAATACTCACAGGTGTGAATTTTAGAAATGGCAATGTTAAAATTGCTTATGGTTTTATGGGGTAACAGTTATGCAGATACTATATAAAGCAACATAATTCATGCAACAGTATAAAGTAATAAAAATAATCTCCGATAACTATATCAGAGATTATTTTTTTGGAGTGATGTAAATGAGATTAAGTAGAAATATGCATTCAATGAAAATATATGAAACCTATCAAAAAAATTTAGCTAATCAGTCTAAAGGCTATGGAACTGTTTCATCAGGTCTAAAAATACAGACTTATAAAGATGATCCTAATGCTAAAGCTAAAAGTGATAAGTTGCAACTAGAGATAAGAGGCCTTGAAATGGCAGGCAGGAATATTCAAAATAGTGTTAGTCTTATGCAAACAGCTGATGGTGGAATGCAAAATATTAGTGAAAGTATTCAAAGGGCAAGAGAACTAATGGTACAAGCGGGTGGAGTTAATACAGATCAAGATAAGGAAACGATACAAAATGAAATAGATACTATTCTTCAGCACGTTACAGCTACAGCTAATAATACTGAGATGAATGGAGTTAAAATGCTTGTTACAGATGGGGATCTTAACTTATTAATTGGAATGACTAGTGAAGATCTTATCAAAATACCAACCTATAATTTATCATCGGAAGGATTAGGATTAGGTGCCCCTAGTGCAGCTGACAGGATTAGTGCTATGAACGTAGATGATGGATTAAAAAGATTAGATGATGCAATTGAAAAGGTTAATTTTTCTAGAAGTAAATATGGAGCGCTGAGTAGTAGGATGGAATCTACTTATAATACAACTACAGCTATAGCAGGTAAGGCTCAAGATGCGGAGGCTAATATTACAGGTGCTGACATAGCATTAGAAATGATTGAGTATTCTAAGAATTCCATATTAGTAGAATCAGGTATGGCAATGATGGTACAAACCAATAAAATACCTCAAGATGTATTAAGAATATTAGAGAATATTAGAAGACCATAGACAAATGCGAAGGAAGGTAAGTATATGGATATACCAAGACTATCAATGGCAATGCGTCAGGGAAGTTTGATGAACGCTGTGAACCTATCGTTAATGAAAATTCAAATGAACAACTCAAAGGATATGATGGAAGGAATGACAAAAATTATGGAATCAGCTTCAGGGAATCCTTCTATTGGAAATAATATTGATGTAGAGGCATAAGATAATAAAAATCACTTGCTATGCGAGTGGTTTTTTATTTGTGAAAAAATCGGGTTTTTTTAAGCAACAACTATTATAATTTAAAAATACAATATAAAATTAAACGTCACAAAAATATATTTTAAATAGTGACAAATACATATTCCATATTTGACATTTTTGTTATATAATATTTAATAAATAGTAATATATAACAAAGGGTAACATTTTTAGAGGAATAATGATGTTAATATATTGTTTATAATACAATTTTTTCAGAATGTTCAATATAAGTTTCTACATTTACATAATTTAATCAATAAAGTTTATTAAAAATTTTCTCAAAAAAGAGGGATTATGAAAAATTTGTCTAAATATTAAAATAGTTAGCGAGGTGAATTGTAAAATGGAAATTATGAATAGCAATACATACAATCTTATGAAGAAATATATGGGGATAAGTGTAGAAAGTGGTAAATTAATAGCTAATAATATGGCCAATGTAAATACAAAAAACTATAAGAGACAGTATATTGACTTTGAAGAGGCTTTAAAAAAATCTTCTGGTGATTCTAATTTGAAGAGAACGAAGAGTAAGCATATGGATATTAATAGTGATTCATATGAAATAAAAACAGATAGTAGCGCATCTATGAGAGAAGACGGTAATAATGTAGATATTGAATTAGAAGCTACAGATCAAGCGGCTAATGAGATGTTATATAATTCACTAGTAAGGTTTGTAAGTGGGAAGCTTACTACTACAAGTAATGTAATTAAAGGAGGTAATCGTTAGTTATGGAAGCTTTTAGAGGTATGAGAATAGCAGCCAGTGGACTTTCAGCAGAGAGATTAAGAATGGATACTATTTCTTCAAATATAGCAAATGCGGGAACTACAAGGGGAAAAGATGGAAACCCTTATATAAGAAAAATTGCAGTTTTTGAAGAGAATCTACAGAGGGAATATGATAAGCAATCTCAAAATGTGAAGGTGAAAAATCTAGGAGTTAAGGCAGTGGAAATTTCAGACGATAAATCTCCACTTACAAAAGTATATAATCCAAGTCATCCAGATGCAGATGGTGAAGGATTTGTTACGATGCCTAATGTTAATATTCTTAATGAAACTGTGGACTTAATGGTGGCAAGTAGAGCCTATGAAGCAAATATAAATAGCATGAATGCACAAAAGAGTATGTTTATGAAAACCTTAGAAATAGGAAGATAGGAGAGAAATCATGAAGGTAACAAACGAATATATACCAAATATGAAAATATTTCAGCCTGAATTAAATAAAATATATGGTGACCAAACAGAGGAAACTAATGAAACGGGTCAAGGTGGTTTCGGAGAGTTTTTAAAGGCAGAGTTAGATAAGGTAAATGAAAAACAAATACAGAGTGATAAGACCTTAGAAGGATATATAAATGGAGAAAGAGGCCTTCATGAAGTGGTACTTGACTCAGAGGAAGCGAAGCTTTCCTTAGAATTAGCAATACAGGTAAGAAATAAACTTGTAGCAGCTTATGATGAATTTAATAAAATGCAACTATAGTGGGGGGAGCGGACTAAATGAACAAGCTATCAGAAATGGTGAAGGGTATTAAAGAGAAGTGGAATGGAATTTCCAAGTCTAAAAAGATAGCTTTGACCATTATTATTTTGGCAGCTATAGTAACCATAGGCATTTTTAGCTATATATCCTTAAGTAATAAATATGCAGTGTTGTTTTCAAATATGGAAGCCAAGGATTCAGGAGAAATAATAGCTAATTTAGAGAGTAAAAAGATAAATTACAAGGTGGATGGAAGTGCAATTTTAGTAGAGAAGTCACAGGTTGATAAGCTGCGTATGGAGTTATTATCTGAAGTGCCTTTAACAGAAGGAAGCAATGGCTTTGAACTTTTTGATAATGGAAAAATTGCTCCAACGGATGAAGAATCCAAAGTGATGTATCAAAGGGCTTTAGCAGGAGAACTTGAGAGGACTATTAAGGCTTTTGAAGAAGTTGAATGGTCAAAAGTAAATCTTGTATTGCCAAGTAGCTCACCTTTTGTCACAAAACCATCACCAGCTAGTGCATCGGTTACTCTAAAGCTAGCTCAAGGTAAGGATCTTAGTATAGATCAAGTTAAGGCTATAGTTTCACTAATATCAGGAAGTGTTGAAAATTTACCTAAGGAAAATGTTACTGTGGTATCGGACAATTTTAAACTATTAACAGAAGGAATTTTTGATGAGGAAAATGGACAAACTAATTCTGCAACTACAGATAAGCAGTTGGAGGCTACTAAAAAAATAGAAAAAGAATATGAAAATAAAATAATGAATGTGTTAGAGCCTATATATAAGGATAAAATTAGAGTGTCTGTTAGTGCACAACTTAATTTTGATGCTATAAAGCAGAACAATGTACTTTATAATAAAGATGGTTCTGTTGTAGTTAGCGAACACCAAGTAATTACTCAGGAAACAGGTAGTGGAAACACTTCAGGTAGTCCTGTGGATAATAATATGGGTGAAACACAAGGAAATACAGATAATAATCAAGGTGTTACTCATTCAGAAACTACAAAAAACTATGAAAATAGTAAAACAGAAGAAACTGTAGTGAAATCACCAGGACAAGTTGAAAGAATTACAGCATCTATAGTAGTTAATGATGCTATAGATGGAAAGGTAAAAACATCTATAGAAAATTTAGCGTCAAAAGCTATTGGATATAACGAAGAAAGAGGAGATGCTATTTCTGTAGAGAGTTTACAATTTAATGATGACTATAAGGAACAGGCACAAAAGGAATTAGAAGCTATGAAGGAAGCTGAAGCTAAAGCTAAGCGAAATAAACTTATAGCAATGAGTGTGGCAACATTAGCTGGAATAATCTTTATAATATTAATTATAGTTATGATTAGAAAGAAATCTAAAGAAGAAGAGGATGTTATTGAACCTACAACTATAGATGTAGTAGTAGGAGAAGAAGAAAATACATTGGAAGAAACAAGTAAATTAAATTTCAAGAGCTTAGAACTAGAAAGAGAGACAGAAAAAGAGCATACTATGAAAGAAATAAAGAAATATGCAGAACGAAAACCAGAGCAAGTAGCAGATATTATAAAATCATGGCTTGCTGAAGATGAAAGGGGATAGTGCTGTGGGAAAAGCAGAGAAATTTAATGGAATTCAAAAGGCAGCAATACTATTTATATCCTTAGGACCAGATGCAGCTTCAGCAATTATAAAACGTCTTCCAGAGAGTGAAATTCAAAAAATTACCTATGAAATTGCAAATATGACCTCTGTAAAATCTGAAGAAAGACAAATTGTCCTAGATGAATTTATGGAGATGAATAAGGCTAAGGATTATATTGTAGAGGGTGGGGTTGAATATGCACGAAGTGTGCTATCTAAAGCTTTAGGAGTGCAGAAAGCCAATGATATTTTGGATAGGGTAACGGAATTTTCTCAGCAGTATAGACCCTTTTCCATTGCTAGAAAGGCTGATGCAACTCAGCTTATGAATGTTATATCTAATGAGCATCCACAGACCATAGCATTGATTCTTTGTCACCTTCAAGCTGATAAGGCTGGACAGATTTTATCCGCCTTAAATCCAGATTTGCAAAGTGAAGTAGCTTTCAAAATTGCTACAATGAGTAACATCTATCCTGTAGTTGTTAAGGAGATTGAAGCTGTTTTAAATAGTAAGCTATCTTCAGTTATTAGCACTGAAAGCAAGGTAATAGGAGGAGTTCAATCTCTTGTTAATATATTAAATCAAGTGGATAGAGGAACTGAAAGAAATATTACAGAAGGCTTAGAACATGAAGATGCTGAACTTGCTGAAAAAATCAAGGAATCTATGTTTGTATTTGAGGATATTATCACTATGGATGACGTGGCTATTCAAAGGATTCTTCGTGAAGTTGATACAAAAGAGCTTTGCCTTGCACTTAAAGGAACTTCTGAACAAGTTTTGGATACTATTGTTAGAAACCTTTCAAAGAGAGCTGGTTCTACACTAAAAGAAGATATGCAGTTCTTAGGACCAGTAAGACTTATGGAGGTTGAAAAAGCTCAGCAAAAGGTTGTATCACTAATTAGAAGATTAGATGAAGCAGGAGAAATAACAATCGCAAGAGGTGGAGAAGATGCAATCATCCTATAGGGTAATAAAGAGTAGAAATACCTTAGATTCAGGAAGTAAAGATATAAATGTACAGCCTGTAAAAATAGTTAATGAAATTGTAACTCCCCAAAATGAAGATAGACGTGAAGAGATAGAAGCTATTGAAAAAATAGCTGCCAGTATTATAGAAAATGCAAAACATGAATCTAAAGAACTTATGAATAATACCATTTCTAAATGTAAGGAACTTGAATATGAAGCTAAAGAGAATGGTTTTAAACAGGGACATGAGGAAGGCTATAATATTGGTTATGATGAAGGGTATGAAAAAGGCTATGGAGAGGGAGTAACTAAGGGAGAAGAAATAATAAATAATGCTAATTCCATATTGTATCAAAGTAAAATTAAGTATGATGAGTTTTTAAGTGAAAAGGAATTAAATATAAGAAATATTATTATAGATGCTGTAGAAACCATGCTTAAAAGAGAAGTTAAAGATATGGATGGACTAAATGAATTAGTGTTTTCTATACTCCTAGAAGAGAAAAATACTAAAGCTTTTATTATAAGATGCAATTCCATTAATGCAGAGGGTATAGAGAAAAATATAGAAGATTTTAAAAATAAGCTATGCTTTAGGGGAGAAGTATTTGTTATAGTGGATAGCTTACTTCCAGAGGGCACTATAATCGTAGAGAAAGATTATGGAGAAACCTCATTCTCCATAGAAAATAGTATAGAAAAGCTAAAAGAAATTCTTATGGAAGGATAAGCTTCTAAATATTATGATTAATTTAAATTTTGATAAGATTAGTTTAAATATAAAAGATGCCAGTTTTAATCACATGGAGGGTGTGGTTAAAAATGTCATTGGTCTTACTGTAGAAGCACAGGGGGTTAAAGGCTTCGTTGGGGAAATATGCAACATATATAACGAGCAAAATAAACCCATTGTCTGTGAAGTGGTAGGATTTAAAGATGGTAATATTATACTGATGCCACTGGGATTATTAACTGGAATATCTCCAGGATGTAGGGTGGTAAGAACGGGAAAACAGCTTAGTGTAAAGTGTTCTGATGAGCTACTAGGAAAAATCATAGATGGCATTGGTAATCCATTAAAGGGAGAAGATCTTAAATTATATAAAAACTATCCTCTAGAGGCATTGCCTCCAGATCCATTACAAAGAAGAAGAATAAAAGACATACTTCCTACAGGGGTTAGAGCCATTGATGGTTTTCTGACCTGTGGCGAAGGACAGAGAATAGGAATATTTGCTGGGTCAGGTGTTGGTAAAAGTACAACGCTAGGAATGATAGCAAGAGAAGCTAAGGCTGATGTTAATGTTATTTCCCTAATTGGGGAAAGAGGAAGAGAAGTTCTTGATTTCATTGAAAAGGACTTAGGTGAAGAGGGAATGAAAAAATCTGTGGTAGTGTGTGCTACCTCTGATCAACCAGCTCTTGTAAGATTAAAGGGAGCCTTTACTGCC
This sequence comes from Clostridium sp. UBA4108, assembly GCA_002381695.1. Lineage (GTDB taxonomy): Bacteria > Bacillota > Clostridia > Clostridiales > Clostridiaceae > Clostridium_J. The sequence continues at coordinate 137,351 of DFXM01000039.1, forward strand.
ACTGCTATAGCAGAATATTTCAGAGATAAAGGACTAAAGGTAATACTAATGATGGACTCCGTTACTCGTTTTGCCATGGCACAAAGGGAAGTAGGACTTGCTATTGGGGAGCCACCAGCAACTAAAGGATATACTCCTTCAGTATTTGCTATGCTTCCAAAGCTTTTGGAAAGAAGTGGAATGTCCCATAAAGGTTCTATTACAGCTTTTTACACAGTGTTGGTAGATGGAGATGATTTCAATGAACCTATAGCAGATGCTGTAAGAGGTATATTGGATGGACACATAGTGCTCAGTAGAGATTTGGCTGCAAAGAATCATTATCCAGCTATAGATATATTAAAAAGTATTTCAAGACTTATGCCAGAGATTGCTGAGGAAAGGCATAAAAATACAGCTTCTTTGGCTAGAGATTTAATGGCAGCACATAAGGATGCAGAGGATTTAATAAATCTAGGAGCTTATGTAAAGGGAAGCAATGAGAGGGTTGATATGGCTCTAAAATATATCAATAGTATAAATAGTTTTTTAAAGCAGGGGATTACTGAAAGTACAGAATTTGAAAGCTCTGTAGAAGCTCTAACAACTATGTTTAGTTAATGTAAGGGGGTATGATTTTGGGAAGCACATATGAATTTAGGTTACAAAGGCTTTTAGATATGAGAGAGAAAATAGAAGATGATAAAAAAGTTCATTTTATGGAGGCATGTAATAGAAAAAATAAAGTGGAATCAAGTCTAAACAACTTACAAGAAAACTATAGTAAATACTCAACTATTCAAGTTGGAAAGGATACTGTTCAACGTAAGATTCAGTATCACTATCTAAATTTATTATCAAATTCTATAGAAGGAACTAAGATACAGCTTGTGGAAGAGAAAAAAGTAGTAGAAGAAAAGAGAGTAGAGCTAGTTAAGGCACAGGTGGACAAAAAAACTGTGGAAATATTAAAAGAGAAATCTTATAAAAGATTCATAGCAGAAGAAAATCACATAGAACAATTACAAAATGATGAGTTTGCATTATATGGCTATATAAGAGAAAGGAGGAAATAGATTGATTAATAATGTAAGTATAAATCTAGATAGTATTGCAACTAGCAGTGAGAAGCAACAGGGAGTTAGTAAATCTTCAAAAAACAATGAAAAAGATTTTTCTACATATATGAAAGATAACTCTACAAACAAAGTTGATAAAAATAACAATAAAACTAAAGAACAAGGCAATATAAAAAAAGAAGATAATAAGAATATTAAAAATGAAAACAAAGTTTCACAAGAGAGTATTGAAAATGTAATGGATGATATTGAGGAATTAGATGCTAATGAAAAGAGTAATCTAATGAACTTATTAGACTTAATTTTAGCATTACTTAATAAGGGCGATGATGAAGCTGTTAAAAATATGGCAGACAGTGAGGGTGAAGCTTTAAAGGGTATATCTATAGAGGATATATTATTAAAGAAATTGCTAACGGTGGTAGATAAAAGTAGTGAACAGGAAACTCCACTTAAGGATCTATCTCACATTTTAAAGGAATTTACAGATATAGCTAAGGAAAGCTCAGGTGAAATTACAAAGCTAATTCAGAATATGGATGTTGATGAAGTTAAAGAAGTGCCTAAAGCTATTGTTGATGTTATTAAAAATTTAGTTAATTCAGAGATAACTACTAAATTGGAGATGACTTCACAAGATAATGGCTTAAATGAAATTAAAGAACAACTTAAATATTTGTTATCCACTGAGGATAATGGTGGAAAGCAAAATCATACTCCGATTAAAGAAGAAAATAAAGTTGAAAGTAAAGTAGAAAATAAAGTAGAAGGCGCGCAAGTAAAGATACAAGATAATAAAGCAAGTTTATCTACTAAGGAGCAAAGTGGGGAAAATAAATCCTTTAATAAAGATAGTGAAGTCTTGGACAAGCTATTAAACAGTGATGATGGAAAGTCAAAGGTTACAAGAGTTAATGATTTTATGTCTACATTGCAACAAAATGTAGAGATTTTAGACAATATTGGAGTTGAAAAACCATCCCCTATTACTAAAAGTAATTTAGTAGGGGATGTTATAAAAAATATAGTGTATATGGATAAGAATGGAATGAAAGATTTGACTGTAAAAATATATCCTAAGGAATTAGGTGAAGTAGTTATATCTGTTTCCATGGAACAGGGAGCACTAAAGGCTAATATAAAAGCAAATAATAAGGAAGCTTTAGAATTATTAAATCTTGGACTAAGAGATATAAATGAAAAAATATCTACCAATAATATTAAAATCCAATCAGTGGATATAAGTCTTTATAATGAGGATACTACCTACTTTACTAATGAAGATGGTAGGGGAGAAGGTTTTAATAATCAAGGTAAAAAGCAAAATGATAAATCTTCACTAATATTTGATGAGGATATTACTCAAGAAAATATGGCTAATGATATTAGCGAAGTAGATTTATTTGTATAGGAGGGATTGTATGGATATAACCACTTACAATGCTAAAGGAAGCGAGAATGGTAAAGCTATAGGGAAGACTACAGACAATGGAACACCCATTAGACAACCCGGAGAAGAGCTAGGAAAGAGTGCGTTTTTTCAGATTTTAGCTGCAGAATTAGCAAATCAAGATCCAACGCAGCCACAAGATACAACAGCATATATAAGCCAGCTAGCACAGTTCTCTTCACTTGAACAAATGTCTAACTTAAATACTACCATGACTCTTAGTGCTGCACAGAATCTTACAGGGAAATTTGTTGCATTAGATACCTTAGATGCAAATGGAATTCCTGAAATGGGAGTAGTAAGAGCTGTTTATAAAAGGGGAAGTGATGTATTTGTAACAGTAGAGGATGTTAGCGGTAAGTTTAAAGATTATAATTATAGTCAAGTTACTGATGTTATAGATAGCAGTGATACTAATATGGATAATATAACATTTATTAATGCATCAGCTTTAATAGGAAAAACTGTGGAAATAGCGATACCTGACAAAGAAGACCCAGATAAGGGAGAGACTGAGGAAACTCCAGAAGTTTCTGAAGATGGCCTAAAAGCAGACACAGAAGATGGTTCAGAAGTTGATCCAGAAAAGCCTAAAACACCTAAAACAGTAACAGGAGTAGTTACTGAAGTATATAGAGATAGTGAAGGAATTAAAATTAAAATAATTGATGAAAATGGAAAAGAGATATCTTATTTATATGATCAGGTAATTAAGATAAAAGAAACACCAAAAAATGAAGTAAAGCCGGAAGATGAAGTAAATCCGGAAGATGAAATAAATCCGGAAGATGGAGCAACTGCATAGGATAAAAATAGATTTAATTAAAATAGGAATAAATATATTGAAAAATAGGAGGATTTAGTATGTTAAATTCAATGTACTCAGGAATATCAGGATTAGGTGCTAATCAAAAAAAGTTAGATGTAATAGGTAATAATATAGCAAACTCAGGAACTACAGCTTTTAAGAGCTCAAGTGTAACATTCCAAGATAGCATGTACCAGGCATATAAATCATCATCTAGTCCAAGTTCTAATTTAGGAGGAATAAATCCATCTAAGGTTGGTATGGGAGTTGCTGTTCAAAGTATTATTGCAAACATGGCACAGGGAAGTTTACAACCTACAGGAAGACCTTATGATGTAGCAATGGACGGAAATGGATATTTTGTAGTAGCAAAAGGACCATTTAATGGACAAGTAGATGTAGCTGGAGATTATACTACAAGTTCAGATTCTATGGAAATTTATTATACTAGAGATGGTAGCTTTAAGGTTGATAGCACTGGAAAGTTAGTAAATTCTAATGGATATAGAATCATGGGATATCCAGTGACAGGAACTGGTGGTGGAGTTGGTACAAATGTTAAAGAGACAATTTCAGGAAGTGGAGGAACAACACCTGGAACAATTTCAATTGAAGGTAGATATAATGGAGCTGATGATATAACCTTAACATCAATACAGAGAACTGATAAAGGTGATTATACAATAGAATATACTACTAAAGGGACACCAACTACTACGTGTAGAGAATTAATATCTAAAGAAAGTATAAAGAGTAATAAATTTGAATTTAAAGGATTAAAAATAGATATTTCTAAGGTTACACCACAAACGGATACAACAAAGATATCATTTACTCCAACAACTAAAGATTTAATTGGTATTGGTGCTGAAATAAAAGATCCAGTTGGGATGCATCCAAATCCATTACCAGCTGCTCCAGATGTATATGATAAAGGAACACCAACTATAAAAGGAAAGTATACAGGAGATAAGTCAGAGCAGATAAAATTAACATATTTAACATCACCAGCACCAGGACAATGGCAAATTAATGGTAAATCATTAGATACTGTTGGTGCTAAAATAGATGGTGGTAAAATATCTTATAAAGGTATGATTATTGATACGAAGGATGTAGATAAAACAAAAGTAAGTAGTGATTCTTTTACTTTTGATCTGAAACCACTTACTTCAAAAGAGTCACCTTTAAATGGAATTGACTCAACAACTTGTGAATTTATAGATGCTAATTCAATAGATATTAAATCTGATGAAAGTAAACTTGTACCATTGGTAATTCCAGAAACGGTAATGAAAAATGGTGAGGAGATAAAAGTACAAGGATTCTCTATTGAGAAGGATGGTTTAGTAAAAGCAGTTCTAGCTGATGGTAGTACTACAGTGCTTGGTCAAGTTGCGGTGGCTGGATTTGCCAACACTTCAGGTCTTGATCAAATAGGGCAAAATATGTATTCGCCATCTACTAACTCAGGAGCAGCTATTTTAAGATCTGGAAAAGGAACAGATAGAATTGACAACAGTGGAGCTTATGGAAGCATGATGCAGGGATTCCTTGAAATGTCTAACGTAGATCTATCACTTCAATTTACTGATATGATAGTAGCTAGTCGTTCTTTCCAAGCATGTAGTAAGGTTATAACTACAGGAGATGAAATACTACAAGAGCTTGTTAATTTGAAGAGATAATATTTAGAAAGTAATTATTTTTATTAGCAGAGAATGGTCACTGAGGTTATAGCTTGCTTGATTTTAATAAGTAAAAGAACTAAGTTTTATTTGCTAAAATCAAGACTTGCTGTAACACTATCACAATTCGCTGCGAACACATTAAGCAATTCTTAGCACATATGGTGCGGTTAACTGTGGCATTGCTACAAGTTTTAGGAGGAATTATGATTAGAGTTACAGCATTAAATGGGGCTTCCTTTATATTAAATTGTGATCATATAGAGAAGGTAGAGGAAATTCCAGAAACAGTAATAACTTTAGGAAATGGTAAAAAATACCTTGTTAAAGAAGATAGTGATAAACTAGTTGAAGAAGTTATTAACTTTAAATTAAAGTGTGTAGCTGATGTTATTAGGGGGAAGAACTGTGAAGAAGAATGATATGCTAACCGTAATTGGTTTTATTACGGCAATGGTATTAATAATTTATGGTATGGCAACAGGGAGTAGTTTGAAGCTATTTTGGGATGTGCCATCACTGGCTATTACTTGTGGGGGATCCTTCGGTGCATTACTGATGGCCTATCCTGTACATGAAATAAAGAGATTTATGAAGGTTTTCTTGCAGGCTTTAAAATTAGAGGAATCATCTAAAACTGATACTATTAAAATGTTTGTGAATCTTTCTAAAAAAGCGAGAAGAGAAGGTCTACTGTCTTTAGAGGAAGAGATTTCTCAGATTGACAATGAATTTGTGAAAAAGGCTTTAAACATGGTAGTAGATGGAATAGAACCTGATTCTATTAAAGAAATCATGACTCTTGAAATCCAAGAATTGGAAAATAGGCATGAGGATGCAGCATCTATGTTTACTACCTGGGGTACTTATGCACCTGCTATGGGAATGATAGGTACACTAATAGGATTAATACAAATGCTTGCTAATTTATCTGATGCAGACAATTTAGCTGCTGGTATGGGAAAAGCCTTAATTACAACTTTCTATGGTAGTATGCTTGCTAATGTATTTTTAATTCCTATAGCTAACAAGCTGAATTATAAAACAGCTCAAGAGGTTGGTAATATGGAGATGATGATTGAAGGTGTTCTAGCTATTCAATCTGGAGTTAATCCAAGAATAATAGAGGATAAAATGATAGCTTATTTATCACCATTGGATAAAAAGGCATATCTAGCGTCAAACTCAGAACAAGAGGTGTAGTATAAAATGGCGAGAAAAAAGCAACAATCATCTGAAGGCGGATGGATAGTTACATATTCGGATACAGTTACGTTACTTCTTACCTTTTTCGTACTTCTATATTCTATGTCTAACGTGGATTCAACAAAGTTTAAACAAATTTCTCAATCCTTTCAGAGTATGTTTAATGGAAAAAATGGACAATCGATTTTAGAGTTTAATACATCCACAGGAGAGGTTCCATTAGTGGGAAAACCTCAGTTGACGACGGACTCAAATAATAATGAAGGACAGGCATTACTTGAAGATATAATAAGCTACGTAGAAGAAAATAACCTTCAAAGTGATGTTCAAATATTCCAGAATGAGAAGGGGTTTAATATTCAGATGAAGGATTCAGTGCTTTTTGACACTGGAAAATCTCAACTTAAGCCTGAAAGTCTAAATGTATTAGAGAAAGTTTATAACTTACTATCAAAACTTAATAATAAAATAATAATTCAAGGGCATACAGATAATATGCCAATTAGTACACCACAATTTCCAAGTAACTGGTATTTATCTTCCTCAAGGGCACTTAGTGTTCTTGATTACTTTTTAGTTACTAAGAAGCATCCAAATCCAGATATATTTTCCATGGAGGCTTGTGGTGAGTTTTATCCTATAGCCCCAAATGATACACCAGAGAATAGGGCTAAAAATAGAAGAGTTAATATTTTAATAGTAACAGATAAGAAGGAGTAATGAAATGGCGAAGGAGAAGAAGAATGGTAAAGGTTCCAAGGTAATATTAATTATTGTTGGAACAGTATTAGTATTTAGTTTGATTAGTGGAGCAGTATTTTTAGGGTACTATTTTGCTACAAAAAATAAACAGGCACCAGCTAGTGGGGATAATGTACAAATAGTGAAAGAAGTTAAAACTGAGGCTACATTAGCATTAGAAGAATTTTTAGTTAATTTGGCAGATGAAGATAAAGCTAGATATATGCAAGTTGTAATTCATTTAGCCTATGATGGCGAAAATAAAAATATGCCTACTGAATTGGAAGGAAAAGTTCCAGCTATTAAAGACACAATAAATAATATTTTAAGAACTAAAAAGGCAGCAGATATAACTCCTCAGGGAGAAGCAGCTATTAAAGAAGAAATAATTGATAGAGTTAATGACCTTTTAAATGGCGGAAAAATATCTAATGTTTACTTCTCAAAACTCATTGTACAATAGGTTATAACATGGATAGTGAATTTTTAATTACACTTATGAAGATATTAGTATTTTTTCCTCTAGTGATCGGACTTATTTTCTTAGTAGGTAAGATATATGGGGGAGTAGGGTATGGCAATAGAGGAAAAAATATGCGTGCAATTGAGAGAGTGCATCTTTCAAAGGATAATTTACTAACTATCATGGAGATATGTGGTAAATTCTATTTAATCAGTTCCTCAACAAAGGATATTAAAATATTGAAGGAACTAGATGAGGAAGAGGTTAATAAGGGAGTGAATCCACAGACAGGAGTTTATAAAAATGAATTACTCACTTTAAATGGTGATGTGAATTCATTTTTAAAACTCAAATTTCGCAGAAAAAATAAATCTCACGATAAAAAGGACGATAATTATGAAAAATAAAAAGATAAAGCCAATAATTTTTATAGTTACTCTTATGGCTATGTTTGTCTTTTATAATAAGGTGGTTTTGGCAGCTAATACCATACAAATACCAGATATAAATATATCCGTTGACAAGGGTTCTACGCCATCAGAATATGTTAATAACATACAATTATTAATAGTGTTAACAATTCTTACTATACTACCTTCCATTTTAATAATGTGCACAGGATTTGTAAGAATTGCAACAGTATTGTCATTTTTCAAAAGTGCAGTAGGTGCCCAACAATCAATTCCTAGGCAGGTAATAGTTGGACTAGCACTATTCTTAACTTTTTTTGTTATGGCTCCTACATTCAACAAAATAAATCAAGAGGCAGTGACTCCTTATGTAAAAGAAGAGATTACTTTGGAAGTCGCCATGGATAAGGGAGTAAAGCCCCTTAGAGATTTTATGTTGAAACAGACTAGGGTAAAGGATTTAGGACTGTTCATAGAGGTTGGTAAATTTGAGGATAAAGTCACCTTAGAAAAAGATGATAATGGGGCGGAATATTACAATTATGATAAGGTACCCTTAACAGCTATACTTCCAGCCTTTGTTATTAGTGAATTAAGAACGGCTTTCGAAATAGGTTTCTTAATTTTTATACCGTTTATAGTTATAGATATAGTAGCTTCCAGTGTGCTTATGTCAATGGGAATGTTTATGCTCCCACCAGCCATGATTTCACTGCCCTTTAAGCTATTATTATTTGTACTTGTGGATGGATGGAATTTGTTAAGCAAATCTTTAATATTAGGCTTTTAAAGAGGTGATTTAAATGACTGACTCCATGGTTATTGCAATTCTTGAAGACATGGTAAAAACTTCATTGCTAATGGCAGCACCAATTTTAATAACTGCTACGGTTGTAGGACTTTTAATAAGTATATTTCAAGCAACTACTCAAATTCAAGAGCAAACTTTGACCTTTGTTCCTAAGGTATTAGCTGTAGCTGTAGTTGGAATACTTACTGCTAGTTTTATGGGAAATACTATAGTGGGTTTTACTGAAAAAATTTTTTCTATAATTGCTAATATAGGCGCTTAGGTGGGATAACATTGATAAATACTTTAACTTTTATAGGGTTTCTATTAATATTTCTAAGATTAACTTCAATGATGTTAGCAGCACCAGTATTTTTCCCAGCTGGAACACCTAATACAATGAAGGTGGGAGTTTCAGCAGTTATAGCTATGATATTATCTCCAGTAATATCTGTTGAGAATTTACCAGAAATAACATCATTCATAGGATTGATACCATTGATTTCTAAGGAAATAATTTTAGGATTATGCCTCGGATATATAGTAAGTTTAATTTTTGGTGTGGTACAAATGGCAGGTCAAATGCTAGATTTCTCTATGGGATTTTCAATGATGACTATGTTTGATCCTATGGCGGGAGAAACCCTATCTATCATGGGAAGATTATTTTATTGGATATGTGCAATAGTGTTTTTATTAGTAGATGGACATCTTCTATTGATTAAAGCTATTATTGAAAGCTTTAAAGTAGTTCCAATTGGAACCTTTATATTATCTCAGAATCATATTAGTTACATAATCCATATTATATTTAAATTTTTTACTATAGGACTTAAAATTGCTATTCCTATAATGTTAGTAATTCTAATAATAGAAATAGTAATTGGGTTAGTGGCCAGAGTTATGCCACAACTTAACGCTATGATACTTTCTATGCCAATAAAAATATTTGTTGGATTATTAACTTTTATTATAACTATACCTATAATAATAGAAGCAATAGTAGCAAATTTTGATAATTTGGCAGATATCTTTGATGGATTTTTAAATATGGCTCCTATGATTATTATCTTCGCTTCCAGTGATAGTGGAGATAAGACTGAGGAGGCTACACCTAAAAAGAAGCAAGATGCGAAGAAAAAAGGACAAGTAGCTAAGAGTAAAGAATTAAATTCTGCATTAACCTTAGGTGTGTCTGCATTAGCATTAATAGGATTAAGTGAATATATAACAGATAACCTTAGAGAGGTTATGGCAACTTATTTGTCATCTTATCCTAATTTCGTAATAAATGGTGAAAGCTTTATAGGAATTATAATAAATGTACTAATTAAAATTGCAATGATATTTTTACCAATAGCACTACCAATTATGCTGATGGGAATCATAGGAAATTTTGCTCAAACAGGCAGAGTTAATACTATGGAACCCCTCAAACCTAAATTGAGCAAACTTAATCCAATAAATGGATTTAAAAGAATGTTTTCTATTAGGGCGGTAGTGGATTTAATTAAAAATCTATTAATTGTAAGTGTAGTAGGTTATATAGGTTATGTGTTTATAAGAGATAATTATTTCTCTATACTAGAGCTAGGCAACTATAGAACTGAGATGATTTTAGTACAATTATCAAGTTTCATTAATAAGATTTTAAAAAAGGTTGCACTAGTGCTTTTAATTGTTGGTATAGGGGATTTTGCATATCAAAAATATCAACATAAAAAAGATTTAAAGATGACTAAGCAGGAAATTAAAGAAGAGTTTAAACAACAAGAGGGAGATCCTCAGATAAAGGGAAAGATTAGACAGAAACAAAGAGAGATGTCAATGAAGAGAATGATGCAAGCAGTTCCAGATGCTACAGTGGTTATTACTAACCCAACTCATCTTGCCATAGCAATAAAATATGAAAAAGATAGTGGGAAAGCTCCCATGGTTGTAGCAAAGGGAAGTGACCATATGGCACTTAAAATAAAAGAGATAGCTATAGATAATAAGGTTCCAGTCATAGAGAATAAACCGCTGGCGAGACTTATGTATAGTCAGGTGGAACTAGATGAAGAAATTCCTTATGATATGTATCAAGCTGTAGCTGAGATTTTAGTGCTAGTATTAAAATTAAAGAAATAACATATAAAGGATGGTAAATGTGTGGAAAAATAAAAAATTCAACATGAAAAATAACTTAGATATAGTAGTAGCCTTTGGAGTAATTCTTATTGTACTTATGATAATTATTCCACTACCAACATGGCTATTAGATTTTTGTTTTGCTATAAATATATCCATATCTGTGGTTATTATGCTAATAACTATGTTTACCACCAGTGTATTACAGTTATCTGTATTTCCAACATTACTATTGGTTACAACGCTGTTTAGATTAGCATTAAATGCATCCTCAACTAGGCTGATTTTAGGTCAAGCTGATGCAGGAAAAATCATAGAAGCTTTCGGAGAGTTCGTAATAGGTGGAGACTACTTTGTAGGAATTATAATGTTTTTAATAATTGTAATTATTCAATTTATGGTTATTACCAACGGAGCTGGCAGAGTTTCTGAGGTTTCTGCAAGATTTACTCTTGATGCTATGCCAGGAAAGCAAATGAGTATAGATGCAGACTTAAATGCTGGTATGATAACGGAAGAAGATGCAAGAGAAAGAAGAAAAAATCTTCAAAGGGAAGCAGATTTTTATGGATCCATGGATGGAGCATCTAAGTTTGTTAAGGGAGATGCTATAGCAGGTATTATAATTACTATAATAAATATACTAGGTGGAATTATAATCGGAGTCTTAGTGAAAAAGATGGAGATAGGTGACGCTGCTGCTATATATACTAAACTGACCATAGGAGATGGTTTGGTTAGCCAAATACCAGCATTACTTATATCTACATCATCAGGTATACTGGTAACTCGTTCGGGCAGTGATGAAAACTTCGGTACTCAGGTAACTTCGCAGCTTAGCGCATTTCCAGTGGTTATTGCTATTGCTTCAGTAGTGTTATTTATTTTAGGGATTATTCCTGGAATGCCAACAGGTATATTTTTAATTTTATCAGCGGCTACGGGATATAGTTCATATTTACTATTTAAGGATGAAAAAACTAAGGCTGAAAATGAGATAGCTATACAGGAGAAAGAAATTGTAGAAATTGAAAGTAAAGAACCAGAGAATGTAATGAATCTAATTGCTGTGGAACCTCTAGAAATAGAAATAGGTTATGGATTAATACCAATGGCAGATGAAGCTTCAGGAGGAGACTTACTTCAGAGAATATCTTCAGTAAGACGGCAATGTGCCATTGAAATGGGAATAGTTGTACAACCTATAAGAATTAGAGATAATTTACAGCTGAAGACTAATGAATATGCTATTAAAATCAGAGGTACTGTAATAGCAAGGGCAGAGGTTATGCCAAATATGTTCTTATGTATGGATGGTTCAGGTGAGGAGGTTACACTACCAGGTATAAAAACCATAGAACCAACCTTTGGAATAGAGGCTCTTTGGATTAATAAAGACCAAAGAGAGGAAGCAGAAATAAAAGGCTTTACAGTAGTAGATCCTACTACAGTTATGGTAACTCATCTTACAGAGACTATAAAAGCAAGCTGTCATAAATTATTAGGTAGACAGGAAACAAAGTTAATTATAGATTCAGTGAAGGAAAAATATAGTGCAGTAGTTGAAGAGTTAATTCCTGATCTAATGACTATAGGAGAGATTCAAAAGGTTTTACAAAATTTATTAAAGGAAAAAGTATCTATAAAAGACATGGTAACTATCTTGGAGTGTTTAGCAGATAACTCAAGAAATACTAAGGATTTAGAAATATTAACTGAATATGTTAGACATGCACTCAGTAGGAATATTTGTAATAATTTAATAGATGAAGATGGAAGAATTGTAGTTATGACCTTATCTCAAGATATAGAAAACTTAATTGCATCTAATATTCAAAAATCCATGCAGGGATCATTCCCAGCGCTTAATCCAGATATTACCACGGAAATATTTAATAATATAAAGGCTCAAATGGATGCTACCTATTTCTCTAATAATATTCCTGTAGTATTAGTTTCACCGAGGATTAGACCAGCTTTTAGAAAACTTATAGAAATGGTGTTTCCTAATATCAACGTATTATCTTTAAATGAGATACCTAATGATATAGAGATAAGAACTGAAGGAGTTGTATCTATATAATGATTATTAAAAGATATGTGGCTTCTACTATGAAGGAGGCACTAAATAAAATAGGGGAAGATTTAGGTAGAGATGCTGTAATAATAAGCCAAAGAACGATTAAAAAACCAGGATTTAAGGGTTGGTTTGCTAGTAAAGTGGTGGAGGTTACAGCAGCAGTTGAATCAACAAATATTAGTACTAGAGAAGAAGTAGATAATATAGTAGAGCCAAAATATTCTGTAGATAGAGAATTAAAAAAAGAAGTAGAGGATATGAAAGAGCTTTTAAGTAATATCATTAATGAAAATAAAAATTCACATAAAGCAAACAACTCTTCAGATGAAATAAAGGACACTATAAATGATCAGAAAGATAAAGTGGATATATTGAAGTTTTTATTAGACTTAGATATTGAGCAAGAAATTGCTGAGAAAATTCTTAATAATATTCCAGAGAATTTAACTCTTAGAAATAATAAAGAAGAAATTATAGAATATCTTAAAGAAGTTCTAGGTGAAATAGTTAAGGTCAAGTATGAAGAAATGAAAGGAACTGTAGCTCTAATCGGACCCACAGGGGTAGGGAAAACTACCACCATAGCAAAAATTGCAGGAAACCTTGCCCTTGTACATAAGAAAAAAGTAGGACTTATAACTGTTGATACCTACAGAATTGGAGCAGTTGAGCAGTTACGAACTTATGCAGATATAATGAACATACCTTTTAAAGTAGTATTTTCCTTAAATGAGATGGAAGATGCTATAAAATCCATGGATGGCTGTGATGTAATACTTGTAGATACTACAGGAAGAAGCAGCAAAAACACTATGCAGCTATCAGAATTGCGAGCCTTTTTAAATAAAGCTAAGGCCGACTCTACATATTTAGTAGTCAGTGCCACTACAAAAAATAAAGATATAGACATTATAGTACAAGGATTCTCATTTATAGAGTATAATAACATTATAATAACTAAATTGGATGAAACGTGTACATATGGTTCAATAGTAAATATATGTTATAAAGCAAAGGCACCAATAGGATTTTTTACCACAGGACAAAATGTACCTGATGATATAAAAGTGTATGAACTAGAGGAAATCACATCATTAATAATGGGAGAGAAAAATCTATGTTAGATCAAGCGAGTAAGTTAAGGCAAATGGCTATTGATAGTGATTTTAATAGAAATCTAAATCTTAATAATACTAGAGTATTTACTATTACTTCAGGAAAAGGTGGAGTTGGTAAAAGTAATATAGTAGTTAATTTAGCAATATCCTTAAGAAAACTTGGGAAAAAGGTATTGATTTTAGATGCTGATTTAGGAATGGGAAATGATGATGTGCTTCTTGGAACAATACCTAAACATAATATTTTTGATGCTATATTTTCTGGGAAGGATATAGAGGAGATTATGATAGAAGGTCCTCTAGGAATTAAGTTAGTTTCAGGTGGTTCTGCTCTTTCTAAGATCGATGACCTAACAGAAGTTCAAAGACAGATATTTTTAAAGAAGTTGGAAAATATTAAAGGTTTTGATTATATCTTAATTGATACTGGTGCTGGAGTTAATAGAACGGTAATGGCTTTTATAGCATGTAGCGATGAATTAATTATTGTGACGACTCCAGAACCCACAGCACTGACCGATGGATATAGTTTATTAAAAACTGTTAACCATTATAATATTAAAAAATCCGCCAAAGTTATTATTAATAAGGTTCTTGATAAACATGAGGGAACTAATACCTTTAATAAATTTGATAATGCTGCACAGAAATTTTTAGGAATTAGACTAAATTTTTTAGGGGAAGTTTCGGAAGATAGAAAGCTTGTTCAAGCGGTTAGAATGCAAAAGCCAGTTTCTATAGCTTTTCCAAGTAGTGAAAGTTCAAAGGATATAGATAGAATTGCTAAAAACTTAGATGGAGTAAGCTATAGAACTTCAGGAGAAGGAATGCAATCACTATTTAAAAAAATATTTAACATTTTTTCATAGGGGGATAATATGGGAAGTATTACTTTAGAAGTGAATAAAAAAGTAGAAATAATTTTTGAAGATAATAATATGGGAAGATCTATGGTACAAGAGGTTAGGGAAAAATATTTTTCTATTGCTATTCCAGTGAGTCGTGGTGTTTACTATCCCTTAAATAAGGGAGATGTCATTAGGGTAAATTATAATGACGGAAAGGGCAATATATACGGATTTACTTCTGAGGTTATAGGAAGAAAGTTTGACATGATTCCTTTAATTATGGTTAACAATCCTAGCGAAGTTAAGAAAATTCAGAGAAGAAACTTTGTAAGGGTTGATCACTTAGTTGAGATTAATTATATACCACTAGATGAATATCCAAAGAATGACATTAGAGAAATTAATGACATAGATTTTAAAAAGGGATATTCTTTAGACATAAGTGGTGGTGGAATGAGGATTAAGGTTTTAGAAGAGCTGCAATTAAACCAATTTCTTTTAATATGTGCACCCATAGGAGATGAAGATATTTTATCACTATGTAGAATAATTAGAAAAGAAAAGAGTGAAGATAAAAGTTTTATTTATGGCGTTAGCTTTGATGAAATAGATATAAGAGTTAGAGAAAAATTAATTCAGTTTATTTTTAGGAGCATGAGAAAAAACATTAAAGTAAAATAGGAGGGTTAACTATGTCTATAGCTTATAATGTAGATGTGCGAGAAGAAATTGTGAAAAAGTATATACCATTAGTTAAGTATATTGCATCTAAAATTATTATTGGTAAGACGAAGTATGTAGAGTATGAAGATTTAATAAGCTATGGAATGATAGGGCTTATGGATGCCATAAATAAGTTTGATGAAAGCAAGGGAATGAAATTTTCTAGTTATGCATCTATAAGAATAAGAGGGGCTATAATTGATGAAATCCGTAAAAATAGTCCCATATCTAAAAGGTCTATGGACAAGCTTAATAGATATAACGAGGCTGTTGAAACTTTACAGGGTAAGCTATTAAGAAGTCCAGATAGCTTAGAAATAGCTAGTGAACTAAATATCTCTTTAAAGGAGTTAGGAGAAGTTGAAAACTATGTCAACTATATTTCCATAGTATCATTAGAGACCTTATTATTTAATGATGAAGATGAAGTATTGTTGCTAAATTCTATTGAGGATGTTAATAGTCCAAGCCCGCAAAATACATTAGAAGAAAAAGAAATGTATGATTATCTATATAAGGGATTAGAGTCTTTGAGAGAAAAGGATAAGATAATTTTGAATCTTTATTATTATGAAGGTCTTACTCTTAAGCAAATAGGAGAGGTGCTTCAGGTATCAGAATCGAGAGTTTGTCAATTACATAGTAAGGCAATTTTAAATTTAAAAAATGAAATTAAAAAGCTGAAATATGATATATAAATAGAAGAATAGGTGAAATGATGTATATTTTATTAATAATCATAGGATTTACCTTGATTTTACTAAATATTAGAGCCATTATGAAGGAAAAAAATAAAAAAATAGATTTTAGTCATAGTATGAACATGGCTGAAGAAAGTACTGGAGAAGTAGACTTAAAAATACTAGAAGCGAGAAGTGAGTTTGCAAAAACCATTACGGAGTTACAAAGAGAAATAGAAGAATTGAAAGAGAGTATTCATTATAAGGACTTAGATGAAAAAAGAGAATTAACTATGACTTCAAATAAGGAAGATGAAGTCGTATTGCCTATAAATAAAGATGAGAAAGAGGAAGAGAGTTTAGTACAAAGAAACCCCATTTCAGCAGTAGAAAGTAATAGTGGTAAGGTGGAAAAAATTAAAACCCTATTAAATGATGGTCATACTGAAGAGGAGGTTGCAAGAGAATTAAATATTGGGAAGGGTGAGGTGCTATTAATAAGAGAATTATACAAAATATAAATAGATACATCGATATATTTAGTGATAGAAAACTTTTGTTTGGAATAGGAATAGGAATTTTAATAGCTGTAGTATTCACCTTTGCTGGTAAGTTAAATTATGAACTTAGTGATGGACAAATAGAAATAAAGGCTAGACAATTAGGAATGGAATACCCAAAGGATATAAAAATAAATATAAAGGATGGGGATAAAAAGTGATAAGAGGAATGTATAGTGCAGCATCAGGACTTATTACTAGCGAAGCAAAGCAAAATGTAATAATGAACAATATGGCAAATGTAAATACAAATGGTTATAAATCTGAAATCATATCTTTAAAAAGCTTTGATGAAGTATATATATCTAATAGAGATAAAATTTCTGGAGGAAAAAATGTTAAAAATACCATTGGTTCAATAAGTAATGGGGTAGAACTCAATAAAAGAGTTACTAACTTCTCTCAAGGTTTATTAAATCAGACAGGACTATCTACAGATTTTGGTATACAGGGAGATGGATTCTTTACAGTACAAAGAGTAGAAGGTAATACAACGAAAAACTATTACACTAGAGATGGTCATTTTGCTGTAGACAATGGTGGATACTTAGTAACCGCTAGTGGGGATAGAGTAATTGGTAATAATGGACAGCCTATTTCCATCGGTAATGGAGAAATGTCTTGCAATAGTAATGGAGAGATTTTTGTTAATGGAGAATATAAAGGTACTCTAAGAGTAGTAGATTTTCCTCGAGATGATAATAGTGAGTATGTAAATTTAACTAAAGCTGGATTTAATCTTTATGAGGGAAATAACCCCACACAAGCTACAGGAACTTTTATCCAACATAAATATTTAGAGGGTTCTAATGTAAAAACTATTGAAGAAATGTCTGATATGATGACGGTAATGAGAAATTTTGAAAGTAATACTAAGGTTTTAAAAATATTAGATGAAACCTTAGGTAAGGCAGTAAATGAAATAGGAAATGTAAAATAGGAGGATAAGTTATGTACACTCTTTTATATACAAATAGAAGTGCTATGGTAGCACAACAGGACAAGTTAGACGTGATTTCAAATAACCTAGCTAATATAACTACAGTGGGGTATAAGAAAATGGATACCTCCTTCACAGATTTATATTCTCGTTCACTAGATAGATTAGGATATCCAGTGTCTGATGGAGCAAAAAACTTATTCACTGGAACAGGGGTAAAAAGCACTGAAGATAAGAGACAATTTACACAAGGAAGCTTAAGTAATACAGAAGTCACTACGGATTTAGCTATTGATGGAGAAGGATTATTTAAAGTATATAGAGCTGATAATACAGCTGCATATACTAGAAATGGAAGCTTTAAGGTTGATGGTTCAGGAATGTTAGTAGATAATAATGGACATAAAGTATCTGTCGTAGATAATAATGGAAACGAGGTAGATTACTCAAGGGGAGAATTTAATCTTAGAGATGGATTTACTATGGATAAAGATGGTGGCATATATGTAGAGGCAGATGGTAAAGATCAAAAAATTGGAAGTATTAAAACATATACAGCAGTTGGAGATGCAAGTTTTATATCTGTAGGAGAAAGTTTATTTATACCTAAAGATGGAGTAAATGTATTTGAAACTACAGGAAGAAATATACTTCAAGGACATTTAGAAAACTCTAATGTAGATTCAGGTGTAGAGATGACGAATATGATTATAACTCAAAGAGCCTTTCAGCTAAATTCATCAGCATTAAAGACAGCTGATGATATGTGGGGAATGATAAATAATTTAAGGTAAAATATGTAATGATCCCTGGGGTAGTTCCATAAAATGGAACTACTCCAGGGGTTTTATTCTAAAGATAATATAGCTCTCATATAATATATAGAGAATAAAATCATGGAGGTTTTTTATGGGAGTTGGATATTTATTTGGATGTTTAATGAGTATATTGTTATGGAAGATAGATAAACATCAAATATTTTTTACAATAAACATTTTTTTAAAAAATAAAATAAAGAATATATATATGATGCAATTGTTATATTTAGTAATTGTAGTTATAGTGGGTTTAATAATAGATATATATTCACATTTAGAGATAATTAAAGCCATAGTAGGGTTTATAGTAATAGAGATAAGTAGTAGTGAAAGAAAAAATCTAAGCAGGAAGGGTGTAGAAAAAAAGTATTTTTATGATACATTATCTATAATCGCTAAGGCATTAGTTTGTGGGTTTATAGCTCCTGTTATATATATATTAATTTTCGGTAGTATGGGGGGAATAATTTATACCATTATTTACTATATAAGCGATGATAATAGCTATACAATATTTGGAAATATATTAAGCGTATTGAATATATTACCATGTATAATTACCAGTCTATTGCTATATTTAATATATATTCCTCGAAATAAAACCTTTATAATAGATTTTAAAGGGGATTTTTTTTATAATATGATATTTGATCCCTTATTAAATATCTATATAATGTCTGCTTATATAGAGTCAGTTAATTTTTATTATCATATAGGAAAGAAAAATGTATATTACCTTAAAAGCTATGGTGTATATAATAGTAAAATTGATGATATCTGCGTAAAAGATTTCTTAAGTGTTATTTATGCTATGTGTTTTGTAATGTATATGTGCTTTTGGATGTATATAGAAACATATGGAAGCATATTGAGGTGATAGAGGATTATTTATAGGTATTTATATAGCAAAAAGTAGTAAGCTACAAAGTGATAAATTAATGTAAAGCTTGTGAGTAAAGTTCACAAACTAAGAATTTAAATTTATTACATCTGTAGCATACTATATAAATTTTATTTTATTTGGTTTATCATTTCTGTAAGAGGTGGTATAACTTGTTTCTTTCTAGACACAACGCCTTCTACATATGCGCTATCGTCCTTTGGTTTAACATCAAAGGCTCTATAGAATACTTCTTTATGTTCACCAGCAACGATAAATAGGGTTGCCTTTTTAAATATATCTGTAGCCATAAGGGTAATTATATCAAAATTATCCTGTTTAGCTTTTTCGTTCATAAGGGCTTTTAGATCGTCTATTAATGGCTTAAAACCCTCCATATCAGTGGTCATTATTTGAGATACTCCAACCTTAAAGTTACCTATATTAAAGCCTTTAAAATCTTGATACAATAGCTGTTTAGCAGTTTTACCTTCTATTGAAGTACCAGCTTTAAACATCTCTTCTGCAAATTTATCTATGTCTAAATCAGCAATTTCAGATAGTCTTTTTAGAACTATTTCATCTATGAATGTAGCGGTTGGAGATTTTAATAATAGGGTATCAGAGATTATCGCGGCACATAAGATTCCAGCAATTTTTTTAGAAGGTCTAATACCATTCTCAAAGAATATTGATGCTACTATAGTTGAACTACTTCCCACTGGTTCATTTCTAAAATATATAGGGAGTCCAGTTTGAATATCTCCTATTCTATGATGATCAATAATTTCTAATACATTAGCATCTTCTAATCCATCCACTGATTGAGCTTTTTCATTATGATCTACTAGAATTATTTTCTTCTTTTCTTGAGAAATTAAGTGATACCTTGAAATACTTCCCACAACTTTTCCACTTTCATCTAATACAGGATAACTTCTGTATCTAGTTTCCAGCATAATATCTTTAATATCCTCTATAAAATCTGCAGTAGAAAAAGTTACAACATTATTATTAGTCATTACATACTCTATAGGAACACTTTGATTTATTAATCTAGCTGTGGTGAAGGAATCAAAAGGAGTATTTATAATTGTACATTCCTTTTCTTTAGCTAATTCAATGACCTTTTCAGAAGGGGTAGCATTGTTTGTAATAATCATTAATCTAGCATTATTTTTTAATACAAATTCCTGAACAATCTCCCTATCTCCACATATAGCTATATCTTCTTCATCTATAATGGAATCCTCTGTAGGCTCCATCATAGCTACTACTACTTTCCCTTTTAGATTTAATTCATCTTGAGCTTTATAAATAATTTTCCCTGATAGGGTTTCAAGAATATTAGTTAAACTTGTATTACTTTTAGAAAGCACGTAGTTATCCCATATATCTAAATAGCTAGCAGCTAGGTTAGAGACAGATACAATACCCGCAAGTCTTTCATTGGCATGAATTACAGGAAGGGTTTTTATATTTTTTCTCTTCATAATAGACCAAGCCATTTTTAATGATATATCAGGAGAAACGGGAGCTACATTATCAATTTCTAAATCTGCAATTTGGGGTTTTACTGTTTGAATAAGTTGTGGAGGTTCAACACCAAAGTAGTTTAGTACAAATTGAGTTTCTCTGTTAAGTTCTCCCAGTCTAATTGGTACAGCTTTAAGCTTTTGAGTTTTATTTTTGAACTCAGCATAGGCTAGCGCTGCACATATAGAATCTGAATCTGGGTTACGATGCCCTGTTATGTATACTGTATTTTTCACAACATAACCTCCTTATTATAATTTAAACTTTTGTTACATTTAGTATTGTATAGGTTTATTTAAAGTATGTAAAGCTAATTTTTTCATATAGAGAATAAATGTGACATATATTTAGAGTAAAAGCAATTTAAATATTTTATAAATAAAGGGGGAAACAGTGTGAATGCCAAAGAATATAGAGGACTAACAGATGAAGAAGTTAAAAGAAGGCTCAAAGATCATGGACTTAATGAGTTAGCCAATAAGAATCCTATATCACCAATAAAAATATTCTTATCACAATTTAATGATGTAATTATATGGATACTAATTGCAGCTACCATAATTTCAGGAATAATGGGAGATAGGGCAGATGCTATAACTATAGTAATTATTGTAATTATGAATGCAGTCCTTGGCTTTATACAGGAATATAAAACAGAAAAATCACTAGAGCAATTAAAAAAACTAGCAGCACCCACAGCAAAAGTTATTAGAAATAATAAGATAGAGGTTATTAACTCTATATATTTAGTTCCTGGTGATATAACAATACTAGATACTGGTGATAGAATTCCAGCAGATAGTATTTTAGTGGAAGGAAGCAATTTAATGGTAGATGAATCCTTATTAACAGGAGAATCTGCAGGAGTTTATAAAAATCATAATGATGATAGTACTTTATATATGGGGACAGTAATCTTGACAGGAAAGGGAAAGGCAAAAATTTACGCCACAGGAATGGAAACAGAAATGGGAAAGATTGCACATATGTTACATTCCATAGAAGAGGAAACATCTCCACTTAAGGAGAGATTAAATTCTTTAGGAAAGGTATTAGTTGGACTTTGTCTTTTGATTTGTGCATTAGTAACGATATTAGGAGTATATAGGGGAGAAAATGTATATGATATGTTTTTGTCAGGGGTTACATTAGCAGTAGCGGCTATTCCTGAAGGGTTATCAGCTATAGTTACAGTGGCACTAGCATTAGGGGTTTCTAGAATGCTTAAGAGAAATGCACTAGTGAGAAAGCTACCTGCTGTTGAGACGCTAGGATGTACTTCTGTTATATGTAGTGACAAGACAGGAACGCTTACAGAAAATAGAATGACATTAACAGCACTTTTATATGATGGAAATATACATGAATTATCAGAAGAAAAGGATTTTAATCACAATATGCTAAAAGAGATATTTGTATATTGTAATGATTGCAATTATGATTATAGAGCACAGTATTTAGATAAGGGTGTGCTAGGAGATCCAACAGAGGCAGCATTAATCAAAGGATTCTTTAAGGATATAAGTAATGTTGAAAAGTTTAACAGAAAAATAGAGAGAGTTTTTGATATACCTTTTGATTCTACAAGAAAGATGATGACGGTAATTGTAAAGGATAATTCCACTAAAGAAGAAACTTGCTATGTTAAAGGTGCACCAGAGAGAATATTAGATAAATGCTCATACATCTTAGTCAATGGAAGAGTTGAGCCTATGACTGTTCCATATAAAAAGAGCATAGAGAAGCTTATTGATGATATGTCTTTTAGGGCGTTAAGGTGCATAGCAGGAGCATATAAAAAGGAAGGATTAATAAAAGGTGATAAAGTAGAGAATAATTTAATATTTGTTGGTGTTGGAGGAATAATAGATCCACCAAGAAAAGAAGTAAAGGATGCAGTATTAAAGTGTAAGGTAGCTGGAATTAAACCAGTAATGATTACTGGAGATCATAAAAATACGGCTTTTGCCATAGGTAAAGAACTTGGTATATGTAAAGAAGGAAAAGAAGTAATAACAGGAGCAGAGTTAGATAATTTAGATGATAAACAATTGGTAAACAATATTGATACTTATAGGATATTTGCTAGAGTTAGTCCAAAGCATAAACTAAGGATTGTAAAAGCATTTAAGGGGAAAAACAAAATAGTTGCAATGACAGGAGATGGAGTTAATGATGCTCCTGCCATAAAAGAAGCTGATATAGGGATTGCTATGGGAATATCAGGCACAGATGTAACTAAGGAAGCTGCATCTATGATACTTCTTGATGATAATTTTGCTACCATTGTTACTGCTGTTGAGGAAGGTCGAGTTATCTATGACAACATTAGAAAGTTTATAAGGTATTTACTATCCTGTAACTTAGGCGAAGTGTTAACTATGTTCTTAGCATCTCTATTTTATTTAGAAGTACCGCTATTACCAATACAAATACTATTTGTAAATTTAGTTACTGATGGTCTTCCAGCAATAGCATTAGGTGTGGATCCACCAAATAAAAATATTATGTATGAAAAACCAAGAGGAAAGAATGAAAGTATATTTGCAAGAGGTTTAAAGGAAAAGATTTTAATTCGTGGATCCCTTATAGGAGTTTGTACTGTGCTAGCATTTTTAGTTGGAAAATACTATGGATATAGTTTAGAGATTTGTAGAACTATGGCACTAGGAACACTAATAACATCTCAACTAATACATGTATTTGAATGTAGAAGTGAAAAATTTTCACTATTTGAGATGAATCCATTTACAAATATGTATTTATTAGGAGCTGTAGGGTTATCAATAATTGCATTAATTGGCATAATATATCTACCAGTATTTCAAATGATATTTCATACTACATCACTAGATTTTGGACAATGGCTAGTGGTTGTATTTTTCTCAGGTATAATATCCTTCATTAATAGCATTGCTATATTTGTGGGAAACAAATTTCAATAATTTATTGTATTATTTTAAAGAGACATATAAAAGACTATGGCATGCCATAGTCTTATTTATATTTTCTATTTTGTTTAGTCCTTTGCATCTTAACGCCACCTTCTACAGGGACTAAGTCCTTTTTAGTAGTAAGGTTTAGAACATTCATAATAGAGATAACGTCCTTGAATTTCTTCTTTTTCTTCTTTTTGCTGTAATCAGGTTTAAGTCCTTGAATTATTAGTGAATGACCTTGTGATACAGTTATAAATGTAGGTTTCTTAAACCATCTTTTTTTCTTATATACACAAGTGGCTACAGTTCTAAGACTATCTTGTTTAAGCACAAGGGTTACAGTAATCCAATTTAAAATTCCTAAAAATGATTTCTCCTCAGTTTTTACAGATAATGCTCTACCTTGTAATTGAGTTAATCTGTCTCCGTATCTGTTTAAAAATGCGTTAGTATAGCCCTGTGATAATTTGTCTTTAAATCCCATATGAATAACTCCTTTTCATGAAGAATTGATAATCTACATAATAATATGAATATTTAATATGTAATCAATAGTATAATATGTTTATTATATAGTAACTAGGTTATTATAACAAGTTTATGTTAGTTTTTCAAATAATATATTTATTCTGCCCAAATTATAATCTTTAATTTATATTAAGGCAAAAGAATATAGTTATATATATGTTTATATGTTAAAATTTCATATTTATGTTCCAAAACATTGTCCAAAAGAATATTAATATATTAGATTATTTTTTAGGAGGACAGTATGGAGAGAGCATTATCACCAGAAGAGGTTATATATAAATTTAAAACTAATAATATAGTAAGAAATTATGGAGAATTTACATTGCCACAGTATATAGATGTATATAGTAAGATTAAGACATCTATAGAAGTAGACAGGGATGGATATAACATGTATTTAATAGGAGAGTTTCCTAAGGAGAGAGTAAAACATATTATAAGTTATGTTAAAAACATATTGAAAAATGAAGAAGCTCCAAAGGACATTTGCTATGTTATAAAAGATAATTCTAAGGAGCCTATTCCTATAATATTGAATAGTGGTATGGGAATAAAATTAAAGGAAGAGCTATTATCTCTTCAGAAATTGTATGACGATTTGAGTTTTGAGTTTTATAATAATTTAGATAATGAAGAGAAGGATAGCCTTATTAATAATATACAACAAAATAGGAATAAGTTAGTTAGTGATTTAATTGAAGTATCAAAAAAATATGGGTTTGATATTAAGAACAGTGATAATGGATTTGCTTTTATTCCATTAAATAATGAAACGGAAATGACAGAGGAAGAGTATGAGAATCTAGAGGAAGAGGAGAAAAATAGATTAAATATTAAAGTAAGTGAATTAAAGCACAAAGCTAAGAATATTTTTGCTCAATTAAAGTCTATAGAAAGTGAAGAAGTAAAAAAAATTAAGAATATATTAGAGCTTTATTTTGGTGAAAAAATTGTAGAGAAAAGTGAAGAATTAAAAGAAATATTTAAGAAGGATAAACTAGCTCTAGATTATCTTTTATATGTTTTAAATACTATTAAGAATAATTTGATTGATAATTATTCTATAAATTATGAAGATGATGAAGAAAAAATTAATGACATAATATATAAATATAACATTAATGTATTGGTGGATAATAGCAAAAATAATACGCCTCCTGTAATATTTGAAGAAGATCCAAATATGACAGCTCTATTTGGAAGTATTGAATATGAAAATCATAACAATATGTATGTTTCAAAGTTATCATCTTTAAAGGCAGGTAGCTTTATAAAAGCAAATGGAGGATGTCTTATATTAAGAGCTAATAGTTTATTAAGTAATGGGCAATCTTATAATAATTTGAAAAAAGCACTATTAACAAAAAAGGTTGATTTGGATTACAATAAGGGATATTTTGAGTTTCTTTCACTAGGTGGATTAAGACCTGAACCAATAAACGTAAATACTAAAGTAATTTTAATAGGAGATTATGAAACATATGATATATTATATAACCTTGATAAGGATTTCAAAAATTTATTCAAGATAAGGGGAGAGTATAGAAATATATTATCAATAGATGAAAGCACTACTTCTATTTTACAGATGCAAATTGAAGAATTCATAATTCATAATAATATAAAACCGGTTACTGAAAGTGGTATTAAAGAGATTGCAAAGGTATTATCTAGAAAAGCTGAAAACAGAAATAAACTTTATTTTGATGATGATGAGTTATTTGATCTGTTGATATTAGCTAATTGCAAGGCGGTAGAGGAGAATAAAGAGTTTATTGATGGAAAGGACATAGATGATGTATTCTTTAAACAGGAAATAATTGAAGATGAATTTTTAAAACTATATAGTGAGAAAAAGGTTTTTATAGATATAGATGGAGTAAAGGTTGGTAAAATCAATGGTCTTTCAGTGATAAACACTGGATACACTAGTTTTGGAAAGCCTATTAGAATAACCTGTACTTGTTCAAAAGGAGAGGGAAGAATTTTAGATGTTCAAAGAGAGGCCAATCTAAGTGGTAAAATTCATACTAAGGCAATAAGCATCCTAAAGGGGTATATAAGTACATTAAACGGTGGATATAGTAAGCTTCCAGTTGATTTTTACTTAAGCTTTGAGCAGTTATATTCTAAGGTGGATGGAGATAGTGCATCTGTGGCAGAAGTTATATGCA
Organism: Clostridium sp. UBA4108; assembly: GCA_002381695.1. Taxonomy (GTDB): domain Bacteria; phylum Bacillota; class Clostridia; order Clostridiales; family Clostridiaceae; genus Clostridium_J. The sequence continues at coordinate 163,922 of DFXM01000039.1, forward strand.
TAATATCATCTATTACCAAAATACCTATAAGACAAAATATAGCTGTAACAGGTTCAATAAATCAATTTGGAGAAGTGCAGCCTATAGGTGGAGTTAATGAAAAGATAGAAGGATTTTATAAAATATGTAAAGAATTTCAAAGTATTAAAGGGAAGGGTGTGATTATTCCATCTTCTAATAAAGACGATTTAGTTCTTTGTAGTGAAATAGAAGATGCGGTGTTACAGGGTGATTTCACTGTATATGTTATAGATAGCATTGAGGATGCTATGAAATTATTATTAGATTATGAAGATCTATCTTTAGAAAAAATAATAGCTATAATAAAGAATGAGTGTGAGAAATACAGTAAAGAGTAAAAAAATGTAAGCACCCCTGGGGTGCTTACATTTTTTGTATTAAACATTAAATCTAAAGTTTACTACATCTCCATCATCCATTACATACTCTTTTCCTTCTAGTCTGTAGTATCCGTTTTCTTTTGCAGCAGCTTCGGAGCCGCATTCTACTAGTTTATCAAAAGATATGATTTCAGCTCTTATAAAACCACGTTCAATATCACTATGAATTTTTCCTGCAGCTTGAGGAGCTTTAGTGCCTCTTCTAATAGTCCAAGCTCTAACTTCTTGAACTCCAGCGGTTAAAAAGCTCATTAATCCAAGTAGCTTATAACTAGCTTTTATAAGCTTATCAAGACCAGACTCAGATAGTCCATATTCGTTAAGTAATTCAGACTTTTCATCATCCTCAAGGGTTGATAACTCTTCCTCAATCTTTGCACATACAATGATCACTTCAGAGTTTTCATTAGAAGCATATTCTCTAACCTTTGCCACTAATTCATTTTCGCCGCCACATTCCATTAAATCATCTTCACTGACATTACAAGCATATAATACAGGTTTAGAAGTAATTAAGAATAGTCCTTTAACAAAATTATCCTCATCTTCATTGAATTCTAAAGTTCTAGCAGGGTTGTTATCCTCTAAATGTTTTTTTACTCTTTCCATTATCTCATATTCCAATTTAGCAGTTTTGTCTCCTGAGCGAACAAGCTTTATAGATTTTTCCATTCTTCTATCTAATACCTCTAAGTCAGAAAAAATTAATTCAAGGTTTATAGTTTCTATATCTCTTATAGGGTCTATGGAACCTTCCACATGAACTATATTATCATCATTAAAGCATCTTACCGTATGGACAATAGATGCAACTTCTCGAATGTGGGATAAGAATTTATTTCCAAGCCCTTCACCTTTACTTGCCCCTTTTACTAGACCTGCAATATCATAGAATTCTATAGCTGTATGTACTTGTTTTTTAGAGTTGTAAATTTTTTGTAATACATCTAAACGTTGGTCTGGAACACTAACAACTCCAACATTTGGTTCTATAGTACAAAAAGGATAGTTAGCAGATTCTGCCCCAGCCTTTGTAATAGCATTGAATAAAGTACTTTTTCCTACGTTAGGTAGTCCTACAATTCCTAATTTCATAAAATATTCGTCCTTTCTATATAAACATTGTTTAATAATCAATTAATTATAATTCTTTTAAATTATACTCTAGGGAGAAATTAATTTCAACATGATTAATAGTTACAAAGATTTGGAAGATATTCGTATATAGATATATAGATAATTATATTTATATTAATATTGAATTCAATAGTTAAAAAACATTGAATTTAAAAGGAATTTTCATATATATATAGAATAATTATGGTATAATATACAATATGTCAAAAAGTATGTATTATAATTTACAGATTAAGTTGTAAAATATGTAGCATGTAACGCAAAAGGAGATTAACTATGGAATTTAAACATATATCAGTAATGTTAGATGAATGTATTGATGGCCTTAATATTAAAGAGGATGGCATATATATTGATTGTACATTAGGTGGAGCAGGACATTCTTTAGAAATATTAAAAAAACTTTCAAATAAAGGTAAACTTATAGGGATAGATCAAGATTTAGATGCCCTTAATGAAGCAAAAAATAGATTAAGGGATTATGATAATGTAATCTTTGTTCACAATAACTTCTATAATTTAAAAGAAATTTTAGAAGAGCTAAATATTCCTAAGGTGGATGGTATACTAATGGATTTAGGAGTTTCTTCCTATCAATTAGATGAAGGAGCAAGAGGCTTTAGCTATATGAAAGATGCACCTCTAGATATGAGAATGAATAGAGAAAATCCATTTTCAGCTTATAATGTAGTTAATGAATATAGTGAAGATGAATTGTTTAGTATATTAAAGGAATTTGGTGAAGAGAAGTTTTCAAGATCTATAGCTAGAAAAATAGTAGCTAGAAGAGATAAAAAATCTATAGAAACAACTTTTGAATTAGTCGAAATTATAGATGCGTCCATACCAGGAAAGTTTAAAAGAGAGGGAGGACATCCAGCTAAAAGAACTTTTCAAGCTATAAGAATAGAAGTTAATAAAGAACTTCATATACTAAACAAAGCTGTAGAGGATGGGGTAGAAGCTTTAAATCCCGATGGAAGATTAGCTATTATTACATTTCATTCTCTAGAAGATAGGATAATAAAAAGTAAATTTAGAAATTTAAATAATCCATGTACATGTCCAAAATCCTTACCTGTTTGTCTATGTGGTAAAAAACCCATTATTAACCTTGTTAATAGAAAGCCTATAGAGGCCAGTGAGGAAGAATTAGAAGTAAATTCAAGAAGTAGAAGTGCTAAACTAAGAATTTGTGAAAAAATTTAGTTCTAAAAACGTGATGGGGGTCGTAAAATGGTAGTGGAAGAAAGAAAGCTTAAAGTAAGTGGTAGCACTGCATTGGCACCGCAGAAAAAGGCAGTACCTAAGAAGAGGGTAAAACCACCTAAGAGAAAAAGAAAGACCGATAATAAAAGAGAAATATTAAAGGTAATAAGGGCTGGGGGGGCTATATTTATTACTGGTTCCATTGCTTTTAGCATAGTTTTTAGATACAGTACCATATACTCTAATCAAAAGGAGATAATTTCTATTAAAGATGAAATTGGAAGAACAAAAGAAAAAAATGAGGAGTTAAAGGTAAATCTTCTAAAACTAAATAATATTTCTTACGTAGAAGAGATAGCAACAAAAGATTTAAATATGGTGCAACCAAATGGCGATAGTGTTGCTTATTATGAATTAGAGAAAAATGAGAGCAAAGAAAATGCTACAGAAGAAAAAGGGAAGATTTCTGTTCTATTAGATAAGATAAAAAATGTATTATTTAATTAGCAGATTGAGAGGAAGAAAAATTGTCTAGGAATAATATAAAACGAAAGTCCTTGCCTCAAAATAGAATGATTATTGCCATGGTATTTGTCTTACTAATTTTTTTAGGACTAATAGCGAGGTTATCATATATAATGGTTTTTAGAGAAGATAAATATCAAGCATTAGCCACCCAGCAATGGACAAGTGATATAAAAGTAGATGCAAAAAGAGGAAGAATACTGGATCGTAACGAAAAAGAATTGGCAGTTAGTGCTGATGTCTATAGGGCAGATTTAGATTTAAAAACTTTAAGAAAAGAGTTGGAGAAAAATGGACTTTCTATGCAGCAACTGGCTAAGAGTTTAAGTGAAATAGTTCAAATAGAAGAAGCTATTGTTTATGATATTCTCACAAAAACTCTTGATAATGGGGAATTAAGATCCTCTGCTATATTAAAGAGGAGAATAGAAAAGAGTCAGGTAGATGCTTTAAAAAATTATTGTAAAGAGAATGAAATTACAGGCGTCGTTATAGCTTCTGATACCAGGAGGTATTATCCCAATGGTAATTTTGCAGCTCATTTATTAGGACACACTAACTCAGATGGACAAGGTCTTACAGGAGTAGAATTATACTACAATAAGTACTTAGCGGGAGTGCCAGGGTTTAAAGTGTCAGAAAGTGATCAAAAGAGTGAAAGTCTTCCATATGAAGATGCAAAAGTTACTAATCCAGTAGAGGGTAGAGATGTGATTCTTACAATAGATGAGACTATACAGTATTTCACTGAGAAATTAGCGGAGGAAGCTTTAAAAAGCAATGACGCAAAGGCTGTTTCCATTATGGTTATGGATCCTAACAATGGAGAGATAATAGCAATGGTTAACAAACCAGATTATGATAATAATACCCCTTGGCCTGAAGATATAAGTGATGAAGATACTCAAAAGATGTGGAGAAATAGATTAGTCAGTGATGCTTATGAGCCAGGGTCTATCTTTAAAATAGTAACTGCTACAGCTGCCATTGAAGAAGGAGTTATAAAACCTGGTGAAACTTTTTATTGTGGTGGTTCTCTAAAGATAGGGGGAAGGGTTATTCATTGTGCAGATAGAAATGGGCATGGATATTTAACTTTTGAGGAGGTTCTAAAAAAATCTTGCAATGTAGGTACTATGATATTAGGAGATAGAATAGGAAAAGAAAAATTCAATGAGTATATATATAAATTTGGCTTTGGAGAGAAAACAGGAATAGATTTACCAGGGGAAGCAATTGGTATTATAAAGCCAGCAAATGAAATATCAATTACAGACCTAGCAACTATTTCTTTTGGACAAAGCAATACTACAACGGCAATTCAATATATGAGAGCCTTTAATGCAATAGCTAACGGAGGCACATTAATTACACCTCATGTAATGAAGGAAGTAATACACTACGATGATAACAATAATAGAATAGTAGATAGTAGTTATTCTAACTATAATAAAGAAGAAGCTTTAAACAGCAATACTATGGCAGAATTAAAAAAATATCTTGAACTTAAACAAGAAAAAGGGAAGGAAAATTCAAATATATATAATTATAAAATTTCTGGAAAAACAGGAACAGCAGAAAAAATTGATCCTGTTAATGGAGGATATGCTGAAGATAAGTATATTTCATCTTTTGCAGGAATGGCACCGGCAGATAACCCTAAGTTTACAGTTTTTGTTACTGTTGATGAACCTAATGCGTCAAATTACTATGCATCACAAACAGCTGAACCAGTAGCTAAAAAATTATTTGACGATATTTTTAGGTATATTAATTAATATAATTTTATTTATGAAGTGAACTTATATGATAAACGTATGTAGAATTAGATAGTTAATTAATAGTTGTAGGTAGAGAGGTAATATAGGTGACAAAAAAAGATTTTAGAGATAAAGTAATGGTGAAAAATAGAATGCTGTTGACTATGATGGTTGTAGTTATAGTATTTATAGCATTAACCATAAGATTATCATATATAATGTTTTTTAAACAGGATAAATATAAAGCCTTGGCAACAAAACAATGGACAAGTGATGTTAGAATCAACGCGAAACGGGGAAGATTATTAGATAGAAATGAAAAAGAATTAGCTATAAGTGCCAATGTATATAGGGTGGATTTAGATTTAAACACCCTAAGGAAAGATTTAGAAAAAAACGGACTTAATATGGAGCAAGTAGCTAAATCTTTAAGTGAAATTGTAAAAATAGAAGAAAAAAAAGTTTATGAAATATTAACAAGGCCTCTTCCAAATGGAAAGCCAAGAGGTGCTGCTATACTAAAGAGAAGAATAGAAAAAGATGAGGCAGATGCAATTAAAGCATATACACAACAAAATAATATGATGGGTATTGTAATATCTCCTGATACTAAACGATATTATCCTAATGGTAATTTTGCGGCTCATTTATTGGGACATACGAATTCAGATGGAGATGGACTCACTGGAGTTGAACTCTATTATAATAAGTACTTAGCTGGGATACCAGGAATCAAAGTATCAGAAATAGATCAAAAGAGTGAAGGATTACCTTACAAAATTTCAGAGTTTACAGAGCCTATTAATGGAAGAGATGTAATTTTAACCTTGGATAAAGATATTCAGTATTTTGCAGATAAATTAGCAGAAGAAGCCTTAAAAGATAATGAAGCTAAGGCTGTTTCTATAATGGTAATGGATCCTAATACAGGAGAAATTTTAGCTATGTCTAATAAGCCGGATTATGATCCTAATAATCCTTGGCCAACTGGGGTTAGTGATAATGAAACACAAAAAATGTGGAGAAATAGAGTAGTTAGTGATGCTTATGAGCCAGGTTCTATATTTAAGGTTGTAACGGCTACAGCTGCTATAGATAAAGGAGTTTTAAAATCAGGAGAAACTTTTAACTGTGGTGGAGGATTAACCTTAGGTGGGAGAACTATCCATTGTTGGAAGAGAACTGGACATGGGCCATTAGATTTTCAAGGAATTATAAAGAATTCATGTAACGTTGGATTTATGACATTAGGTGAAAGACTAGGAAGAGAAGGCCTTAATGAATATATTTATAAATTTGGTTTTGGAGAAAAAACTGGTATTGATTTACCAGGGGAAGCTAAGGGGATTGTTAAAGCAACAGAGAAGATATCAGTGACAGATCTTGCTACAATTTCCTTTGGACAGAGTAATACCACCTCTGCAATTCAATATATGAGAGCCTTCAATGCAATAGCCAATGGAGGAAAATTAATAACTCCTCATGTAATGAAAGAAGTAATTCATTATGATGCTGAAAATAATAGAGTTGTGGATGCAACTTATTCAAATTATAATGAAAAGAAAAACTTTAATGAGAAAACTATGGAAGAGATGAGAAATCACTTAGAAGCTACTGTAGTCAGTGGTGGTTCTTCAAAAGCTCGTATAGATGGTTATAAAATAGCAGGGAAAACAGGAACAGCTCAGAAAATTGACACAGTTAATGGAGGATATGCTCAAAGTAAATATATTTCATCTTTTGCAGGAATGGCACCAGCAGATAATCCAAAGTATACTGTATTTATAAGCATAGATGAACCAAATCCTTCAATGTATTATGCAGGTCAAATAGCAGCTCCTGTAGGCAAGAAATTATTTAATGATATATTTAATTATTACGGAGTAAAACCGCAAGGATCTGAAGCACAGGTTGCTGAAAGTTTAAAAAATGATATAATTGTACCTGAAGTAAGGGGAGCAACCGTTAAGGATGCACAAAAACTTTTAAAAGAAGCAAGTCTTGTATATACTGTGGAAGGTGATGGAGAGTACATTGCAGAAATGACTCCAAAACCTGGATATACAGTTAAAGAAGGAAGTAGCATTATACTGCATACTTCAACCATAAATGGTAATAATAGTAATGATGTGGTGGTTATTCCTGATTTAAAAGGTTCAACTAAGGAGGCTGCTGAAAAGTTACTGAAAGAACTGGGACTTAAGGTAGAATTTATTGGAGAAGGTATTGTTACCGACCAAAGTGTATCTCCAGGAGTAGAAATTAAAAAAGGTACAACTATTACTTGTGATTTAGGAATTTTAACGGATTAGACAAAACTTAATAATATTATTAAAAAGCATAGTGAGCCGGTAGTTTACAGTTTTTTCTGTGCTACCGGATTTTATGTGTATAGATAAATTATGTAAAGGAAGTGACAATATGGATATTAACGGTATTTTTTCAGGTATAGAATATACTATAGTTTTTGGTGATAATAAAGAGATTAATGGAATACAGTATGATAGTAGGAAAATAGAAGAAAATGATATTTTTTTCGCCATATCAGGATTTAAAGTGGATGGTCACGATTTTATCGAAAAAGCTATAGAAAAGGGAGCAAGAACTATAGTTATTGAAAACACTGTCCTATATAAGGAAGGTATTACATATGTAGTTGTAAAGGATACAAGAGCTGCCCTAGCAAAGGCTGCTAGCAATTATTATGGTAACCCTAGTAGTAAGATGAAAATTATTGGAATAACAGGGACCAACGGAAAGACTACTTCTGCCTTTATGATGAAATCTATTTTAAAGGAAGCTGGATACAATGTAGGGGTAATAGGAACCATTGCAAATTATATTAATGATAAGCAGGTTAAAACAGATAAGACTACCCCAGAATCTTTAGAATTACACCAATTATTTAATGAAATGATAAAAGAAAAAGTAGATTATTGTGTTATGGAGGTATCTTCACATTCATTAGAGCTTTGCAGGGTGTATGGCATAGAGTTTGAGGAAGGCATTTTTACAAATTTAACCCAAGATCATTTAGATTTCCATAAAACCTTTGAGAATTACTTTAATGCAAAAGCCAAATTATTTCAGCAGAGTAGGCATTCTATAATAAATATAGATGATTGTTATGGAAAAAAATTATTAGATATGATTCATGGTGAAACATGCACTTATTCTATAGATGAAGACAGCGATTTAAAGGGCAAAAATGTAAATTTAAAATCTAGTGGATTGGATTTTAAATTAGATTATAATAATGAAGATTATATAGTTTCGTTATCCATACCAGGTAAATATAATGTATACAATGCATTAGGATGTATTGGAGCATCCTTAAATCAAAACATACCAATAAATACTATAATAAGAGGGCTTGAAAAAGTATTAGTTCCTGGTAGATGCGAAAATGTCACTCCTAATTTAGGATTCCATGTTATATTAGACTATTCACATACACCAGATAGTTTAGAAAATATATTAAAAAATATGAGATTACTAACTAAAAGCAAATTAATTTGTGTCTTTGGATGCGGTGGAGATAGAGATAAAACAAAAAGACCTATTATGGGTAAAATAGGTACAGAGTTAAGTGATATTGCCATAGTTACATCAGATAATCCAAGGACAGAGGATCCATATGCTATACTTAAAGACATAGAGTCAGGAATAGAAAAGCAAAATTATGAACTCATAGAAAATAGAAAAGAAGCTATTAAAAAAGCTATGAGTATAGCTAAGACAGGAGATATTATAGTAGTTGCGGGCAAAGGACATGAAACCTATCAAGTATTAAAAGAAGGAACTATTCATTTTGATGAAAGAGAAGTTGTGGAAGAGCTAATAAAGGAGTTGGGACTTTAGATGAAGAATATGGATTTGAAAAAAATATTGGATGGTGTTCATGGGACATTATTAATAGAAGGAGAATGTAAAGTTTTCTCAGATATATGTATAGATAGCAGAAAGGTTAAAGATGGAGATATTTTCTTTGCTATAAAGGGTGAAAATTTTGATGGACATCATTTTATATCAGCTGCTATAGAAGGTGGTGCTAAGGTTTGTGTAATACACCAGGAGATAGAGTTAGATAATAACTATAATAATGTGTCCATCATAAAAGTAAAAGATACTAGAGAGGCTCTTTTAGATTTAGCATCTTATTATAGGGATACTTTAAGTATTAAGGTTGTTGGTGTTACAGGCTCTACAGGAAAAACTTCTACTAAGGATTTAATTGCAGCAACTTTAAGCGAAAAATTTAAGGTTTTTAAAACACAAGGTAACTTTAATAATGATATAGGATTGCCACTTATGATTCTTAGCTTAGATAATAGCTATGATATAGCGGTACTAGAAATGGGAATGAATAATTTAGGAGAAATAGAGAGATTAGCTAAAGTTTCTAAACCTGATATAGCAGTTATAACTAATGTTGGAATATCCCATATTGAGAATTTGAAGACTAGGGAAAATATATTAAGTGCAAAGCTAGAAATTACTACTTTGTTTGATAATCACAATGTACTGATTATAAATGGAGATAATGACATGCTTAAAAATATATCTTCCGAAAAATATGAAATAGTTAAAATTGGTATTGAAAACAACTGTGAATTTAATGCCAATAATATTGAAACTAAGGAAGATGAAGTAAACTTTAGCATTGTAGAAAATGGTAATGAAGTAGAAGAAAATATATTAGTACCAGTACCAGGTAGGCACAATGTTTTAAATTCACTTTTGGCTATAGCTGTAGCTAGAAGTTTAGGATTGCAGTATAGTGAAATATCGAGAGGAATAAAAAAGCTTGAGGCTACATCTATGAGGTTAGATTTAGTAGAATGCCAGGGGTTCACAATTATTAATGATACTTATAATGCCAGTCCAGATTCAATGTTTGCAGCTCTAGATGTGTTAAAAAATCATAATAGAGGAAGAAAAATTGCAGTTTTAGGAACTATGAAGGAACTTGGAGATGAATCATGTAATGCTCATAAAGAGGTGGGTGAATATGCTAAACACACAGGAGTTGATCTACTAATTACTATGGGGGAATATAATAATTCCTTTAGAGAAGGGTATGGGTGTGAAAACCTAGTGACCTTTGATAATATGGATGAGTTAATAGAGAGGTTATCTTCTATGATAAAAAAAGATGATGTAATATTAGTTAAAGCTTCGAGAAGCATAAAATTTGAAAACATAGTAAAAGCAATACAAAAGAAAAGTATTTAAGGAGGGGAAAATATGGGTAAAGTGGTATATGCTGTTCTAATTGCATTTGTAGTAGCTTTTGCAATTGCACCTTTTATAATACCGGCACTTCATAAATTTAAATTTGGTCAGAATATTAGAGAGGATGGACCTCAAAGTCATAAGAAAAAACAAGGAACTCCAACTATGGGGGGAATAATATTTATAGTAGCAACCTGTATAACAATGCTACTTATGGTTAAAAATCCTAATGATGAGGCAATGATTGCACTTTATTCATTAATAGCCTTTGGAGCTATTGGATTTATAGATGATGTATTAAAAATAGTTAAGAGGAAGAATGAAGGACTAAAGAGTTATCAAAAGATGATTTTGCTATTATTAGCAGCAGGTTTTTTAGGATATTATGCATATAACAAGATAGGAACTACTATAATGATACCTTTCTTAGGTTCAAAGACCTTTGATTTAGGAATATTTTTTATACCATTTATAATTGTATATTTCACAGCTACTACCAATGCTGTAAATCTAACCGATGGGCTAGATGGATTAGCTAGCTCTGTAACACTTTTAGTGATGACTTTCTTTGCTCTTGTAAGCTTTGGTATGGGATACTATACTCTATCAATCTTTTGTGGTATTTTAGCAGGGTCACTATTAGGATTTTTAAAGTATAATTCATATCCAGCACAAGTATTTATGGGTGACACAGGATCTTTAGCATTGGGTGGTGCTATAGGAGCCATAGCTATGATACTAAAGCTAGAATTAGTTATCCTTATTGTAGGCGGAATATACGTAATGGAAACTCTCTCTGTAATCATACAGGTTACTTACTTTAAATTGACAGGAAAAAGAATATTTAAAATGAGCCCTATTCATCATCATTTTGAGTTATGTGGATGGCATGAAAGTAAAATAGTGGCAGTTTTTTCAATCATCACAGTGGTATTATGTTTAATTGGATTCCTATCTATCATTAATATATAATAGGAGGATTTAAGATGAAAAAACCCAGAATAAAAGTGGGAAATGTTGACCTTATATTATTTGGTACTATTTTAATGCTTCTTACTGTTGGAGTGGTCATGGTATATAGTGCTAGTTCTTATTTTTCAGCCTTTAACTACGATGATCCAGAGTTCTACCTTTGGAAGCAATTACAATGGGCTGGATTAGGATTTATAGTTATGCTTATTACCTTAAATATTGATTATCATAAATATAAAAGATACACACGAATTATAATTATATTTACATTTATTTCGCTATTAGCTGTATTCTTATTTCCTCCAGTAAAGGGAGCACAGAGGTGGATAAGGTTAGGAGGAGCTTCCTTTCAACCCTCAGAGTTAGCAAAGTATGCGGTAGTTTTATTTATAGCTAAAAATATTGAGAAAAATATACATCATATTGGATCCTTTTTTAAAGGTATAGTCCCACAGTTGGCTTTTGCTGGATTTTTTGCAGGGCTTATACTGGCTGAAAAAAATTTAAGTATAGCAACTGTAACTATGACAGTTAGTTTAGTAATGCTTTTTGTAGCAGGTGTAAAAAAATCTCATATGGCATTCCTTTTGGGTGGAGTTGGAGTTTTAGGAATAATATTTATACTTATAGAGCCCTATAGGGTAGCTAGACTTATGAATTTCACAAATCCATGGCTTGATTCGCAAGGAGATGGATATCAACTAGTACAATCTCTTTTGGCACTAGGTTCAGGAGGGTTAACAGGGGTAGGTATAGGTCAATCAAGACAAAAGTGTTTTTATATACCTGAGCCTCACAATGATTTTATATTTTCTGTTATAGGAGAGGAATTAGGATTTATAGGGTGTCTATTTATTATTATTCTATTTGTAATTTTCCTTTGGAGAGGAGTAATAACAGCTACTAAATCTAAGGATATGTATGGAGCTTTATTAGCTACAGGCATTACTTCAGTGGTAATTATACAATGTTTAATAAATATTGCAGTAGTTACGGGGTCTATGCCAGTTACAGGAGTACCATTGCCTTTTATAAGTTCTGGAGGTAGTTCTTTAGTTATCAATATGGCTTTTATGGGTATACTGATGAATATAAGTAGGCAAAATAATAGTAAATATATTGACTAACAATACACCCAAGATTTATGTAAATAAATCTTGGGTGTATTGCAATTATAAACAAGATGGCAAAAAATTATTTAATATTTAAATAAATTGTAATGAAATTAAAATATTTTAGTGGTATTATTGAATTGATAGTTTATCATTTATGGTGGTGGAATCATGGTAAAAACAAGCAAAAAAAAGAATTATGGGGAATATCTCATTAAAAATAAAGAGTCTATACTAAAGAAAAAAAAGAAAATAAAGAATATAAAAAGAGGAATAGTAATATTTGTAATATTTTCAGCTATACTTATTACGTTATGTTTTAACTTGGAAATATTCAATATAAAAATTTTTGATGTAACAGGCGCTGTGACCTTAGATGCCAATAGCATTAAAGAGAGTTCAAAGATACATTTAAATACTAATATATTTAAGGTTAAATTAAGTGAGGTAGAAAAGGAAATTAGAAAAAATCCATATATATTAGAGGTTGAAGCTAAGCGTAATTTGCCAGATAAGATAGTAATGAATATAAAAGAAAGAAAAGCTGCCTTTTATATTGAATATGGAGGAGCTTTTTATATTGTTGATAATAATGGAATAATACTTGAAAAGAGAGACAATGTAGATAATATAAACATAATAAAATTAGAAGGATTTAAGGATATTTCTATAGAACTTGGTAAAAAAATAGAAAATATTAATATGGATAAATTTTCGATACTATGTAATGTTTATAGCTATCTATACGATAATGAACTTATAAATAATTATAAATTTACTAAAATAGAGGTTAATGATTTTATAGATATTAAATTATTTACTGATAAATTTTATATTAAACTAGGAACTACAGATGATGTGCTAACAAAATTATCTAAAGCTTTTAGTATTTTAAAAGAGGAGAAATTCTCCAACTTAGAAGGATATATAGATGTTAGTTTTAACGGGAATCCAGTTGTTCATATGAATAAATAGGAGGGATACATAGTTGAAAAAGATAATTGCTCAAATTTTTATGGGACTTATATTTTTATTATTTGGATTAATGATTACTACTCAATTAAATACTGTAAGCAAACAAAGTACAAAACCAGAGAATGAATCAAGTCCAGAGATTCTATTAGAAAATGAACAGCTGAAAAAAGAAAGGGAAGAACTGCGAAAAAAAGTAAATGAATTAACGAAAAAGGCAGAGGAATATGAAAGTGCAGCAGCAGGAAAAACAGAAGAGAGTACAATAATTCTTCAAGAGTTGCAGGATACTAGATTGAGAGCAGGTCTTACCAATGTTAAAGGAGAAGGCATTGTTGTGTATATAGATCCAAAAGCAAATATTTTTGGTACTTCTATGGATGCATATCCAATAATAGATTTTGATTTACTAACGATAGTTAATGAATTATATGCAGCTGGAGCAGAAGCTATTTCTATAAATGGCATAAGGATTACCAGTAATTCAGGAATAAGAACTGCTGGAAATAGCATAATTATAGATAATCAAAGGATATCTCCAAAAAAAAGAGTTACTATTGAAGCTATTGGAAAAAAGGAGATATTAGAAAATATAATTGATTTTCCAGGAACTGTTTCTGATAGCTTACGTAGGAATTGCGACGTAACTCGTGAAACAAAAGATAAAATTACTATAAAAAAATCTTCTAATCCAATTAAGTATGAATTTGTAGAAGAAGTAAAAGAATAGGGGTGTTTAAATGGTTCCTTTAATTGGACTTATACTGGGAATAATATTAGGTATTGCTTGGAATATTAGTTTTCCGTTAAAGTTGTCCCCATATATATCGGTAGCTATATTTGCTTGTATAGATTCCGTATTTGGTGCTATTAGAGCAAGATTAAACAAAGATTTTAGGGTCGATATATTTGTTTCAGGCTTTTTTGGTAATGCAGTTTTAGCAGCAGGTATGGTATATCTCGGTGATAAACTAGGTATACCTGTATATATTGCAGCATTAGTAGTATTTGGACAGAGAATATTCACTAACTTTGCCGTAGTTAGGAGACTATTAACTGAAAGAATAAAAATTCATCATTAAAGAGGAGTTTATAAATGCGATCTAATGAAGTTAATTTTTTCATATTCATAGCATGTATTATCATAGGGCTTTTAATTACGATGAATGTAAATTTTGGAAAAGAAAGCACGTTTTTGGATATAGATCAATATCAAAAAGCCTATGATGAACGAACAAAACTTCAACTTGAGATTAGTGATTTAGAAGAAGAGTATAATAATTTAAATAAAAAAATAAATAAGTATGATAAAAAATCTAAAAATGAATATGAAGTTATGGGAGAAATCTTAAGTGAACTTGAGGAAAATAAAATGATGCTCGGTCTTAAACCGGTAATTGGAAATGGGGTAAGAATTACATTAAATGATGCTTCAGAAGTGAGATTTGGTGGCGAATATACAAGTAAGATGTTAATTCACAATCAAGATATTGTAAAAGTCATCAATGATCTTAGAAATGCTGGAGCAGAGGCCATAGCTATTAATGGATATAGAGTTGTATATACATCAAATATAAGATGTGGAGGAGTTACCATGGATATTGATGGAATTAAATTGGTTGCACCTTTTTATATTACTGCGTTAGGAAATGAGAATGTGATGAAAAATTATATGGATAAGCCGGAAAGTCAGATTAAGAAACTTCAGATTAGAAAATGTTATGTAAATATTGAAACTGTGATTAATGAAAAACTTCCTAGTTACAATGGAAATATTTTAACAAAATATCTTGAACCTGAAAATGAGGATTAAAAAATTAATAAAATTCAATTTTAAATAATAAAAAATCACAAAAAATGAAGGATTTCTGTGACTTAATGGAGAATAGAGTTAAAGTACAATGAAATGTAAAAAATAAATGACTTAAAAGTAAGGAGGAATTATTTTGTCTATTGGAGAGAATTTCTTAAGCTTACAAAATCAAATTCCACAGGGAGTAACATTAATAGCAGTATCAAAAACTAGAAATGAAGACGAAATAATGGATGTATATAATTGTGGAGGACGGGATTTTGGCGAAAATAAGGTTCAGGAATTCGCCCAAAAGCAAGAGCAATTGCCTAAGGATATTAGATGGCACTTTATAGGTCATCTTCAAAGAAATAAGGTTAAATATCTAGTTGGTAAAATTCATCTTATACACTCTTTAGATAGTTGTAAGCTTCTTGATGAAATTGAAAAACAATTTGGAAAAAGTGGAGATATAGCTAATGTTTTAATTCAAATTAACATTGGACAAGAGGAAAGTAAAACTGGAGTAGACATTAAGGATTTAGATGAGATTTTAGAACGTTGTGAAAAATGCAACAATGTTAAAGTAAAAGGATTAATGGCTACAATTCCCATAGGGAATGAAGACAGTTGCAGATATTATTTCTCACAAATGAAAAAAATATTTAATGATTTGAAATGCCGAAATTATGCGAATATCTCTATGGATACATTATCTATAGGTATGAGTGGAGATTATAAAGTGGCAATTGAAGTTGGTGCCAATATGGTTAGAATTGGTGAGGGCATTTTTGGAAAAAGAAATTATAATAAATAATGCAGGAGGAGTATTATGGAAAAAGGTTTTTTAAAAGGAATAGGAAGAATAATAGGAATAGAAGACGATGAATATGAAGATGAGGATGAACTAATTGAAGAGAAAGATAAAAGTGATGAAGAAGAATATGATGATGATATAGAAATTGAACCATTTGTTCCGAAGAAGCAAAATAAGATAGTTAACATTCATACTGCTTCTGCTGCTAAGGTAGTTATAAGTAAGCCTTCAAACTATGATGAGGGTACTATAATTGTAGATAATCTTAAAAATAAAAGAATTGTCATTGTGAATATAAATGGAGTGGAACAAAAGGTAGGACAAAAAATATTAGATTTTCTAATAGGAGCTATATATGCTTTAGAAGGCGGTCTTCAACAAGTTGAAAAAGGTGTATTTATAATAACTCCATCTACTGTTGAAGTTACAAATGAACTTAAAAATGAATTAACTAATAAAGGAATATTCAATTGGTCTAAATAAATATTAAACGTTGTTAAAGGACTTATAAATAAAAATATTATAAGATAGGTAGAATATGGACAAAAAAGCTTTTCTAAATCATTTTAAGGAATATGATAGTAATTATGTGGCAGGTCTTTATGAGGATATAAAGCTTTGTAAAGCAATCCATACTCCTATAACTACAAAGGAGTTTATAACTCCAGATATCTACTCAAAACTTCTTTTATTAAAAAAAGAGTTAGGGGTTAATATTAATTCTAATGGGATTTTTGAAGAGTGTGAAAGAAGGATACTTGCTTTCACTACTGATAAATATGAATTTATAGCATATGATGTAAAAATTATTAGAATCAAGAATAAGTCAAAATTCAAAAAGTTAACACATAAGGATTATTTAGGCGCTTTAATGTCTTTAGGAATCAGACGAAATGTGCTTGGAGATTTAATTGTTGAGGAAGATATGTGTTATGTTCCTGTAGTTGGAGATATTTCAGAGTACATATTAAATAATTTAACAACTATAGGAAAATGTCCTTGTGAAATAGAAATTTTAAGTGAAGGTTATGGACATATACCTAGTCCTAAGTTTAAAGAGAGTACTATTATATGCACATCATTGAGGATTGATAGTATTGTTTCAGCGGTATGTAATATATCGCGGATTAAAGCTAGTAATATGATTAGCGGAGGACTAGTATTAGTAAATTATAATGTGTATACCCAAAAGGATAAGGTTGTAGATATTATGGATACTATGACAATAAAGGGATATGGGAAATATAAAGTACATTGTATTCTGGGTGAGACTGTAAAAGGACGTATTAGACTAGTAGTTAGGAAATATATTTAATTAGGGGTGAATGTTATGAAAGTAACTTCAATGGATATAATAAACAAAGAATTTAAAAAAAGTATGCGTGGTTATAGTGTTGATGAAGTTGATGAGTTTTTAGAAAAAATTGCAGAGGATTATGAAGTAGTTTATAAAGAAAACACTATATTAAAAGAAAAATTAGATGTATTTCAAGATAAATTAGATCATTACTCAAAAATAGAGAGCACTATACAAAGCACTCTTTTATTAGCTCAAAATGCTGCAGATCAAGCTAAGCAAAGTGCCCAAACTGAAGCAGAGCTTATAGTTAAAAATGCTAATGAAAGTGCTAAAAAAATCTTAGACAAGGCGCATAGTGACGTTTTAAATATAAGTGATGAGTTTGATAAGACGAAACAAGAATTTGCTAAATTTAGAAGTAAATTTAGAAACTTTATTGTTAGTCAAATGGAAATGTTTGAAGCTTTAGAGAAGGACTTCGATAAAAACTATAATATCTCTTCAGTAGTAGAGGAGAAATCTAATTCTAATATAGCAAGGAAGGTTACTAGTGCAAAAGAGATTGAATCTTTTGATTATAATACAGCAGAACTTGAAGAAATAAAAAGTTTCTTCGTTGAAAATTAAAGCTTTTTATAAATAATTAGTAAAATCAATAAGAAATCTCACTCTAAGGGTGAGATTTTTTATTGAAATATATGATGAATAGAATATATTATACTATATTTTTTTAGTATAATCAGTATAATATTAAAGTGAAAGAATTTAGCTAGATGCAAAAGTTGACAATAAGAAGTGGTTTATGTATTCTATTAACAATAATGAGATAAATTTTATGTTTTATTATTATTATTATGGGGAAAATATATGAACCGAGAATTGAAAGGAGATAGAATCATGAAATTTGGTATTATAGGAGCTATGGAAGAGGAAGTAAATTCTCTTATAATTGAAATGAATATAAAAAATAAATTGCGTAAGGCAAGAATGTTATTTAATGAAGGTGAGATATACGACAAGGAAGTAGTAATTGTTACCAGCGGTATTGGTAAGGTTAATGCAGCTGTTTGTACACAAATATTAGTAGATGATTTTCACGTAGATTGTGTAATTAATGTAGGAATAGCTGGAGGAATAGGAGAAAATATTTATCCAGGAGATATTGTTATTGCTACAGATTTAGTTGAACATGATATGGACACTACTGCTTTTGGCGATAAAGTGGGACAAATTCCGAGAATGGATGTATTTGATTTTAAATGTGATGAAGGTCTTGTTTCTAAAGCAAAGGAAGCTTGTAAGGATATAATTGATTTAAACACATTCTCAGGTAGAATTGTATCTGGAGATCAGTTTATAGCCAATGTGGACAAAATAAGATGGCTACAAAATGAATTTGATGCATTAGCTTGTGAGATGGAAGGTGCAAGTATAGCTCATGTAGCTTACTTGAACAATATACCATTTGTAATAATAAGATCGATTTCTGACAATGCAAACAATGGAGCACATATGGACTATGAAAAATTTACAGATATTGCAGTTAAGAATTCTAATGAAATTTTAAGAAACATGTTACAATTAATGTAGGTGATTTAATTATGGAAAAATTACTAGTAGATAGTAGTAGTGGTGGAAGATTAAGTGTTAAAGTTAAAAATGTAACTATTAGTGATGATAATCTGGTATTTATTTCTGGACCTTGTGCAGTAGAAGATTATGATAGAATGATGGAAATAGGTAAATACCTAAAAGCTGTAGGAGTTCATATGATAAGAGCTGGAGCATTTAAACCTAGAACATCACCCTACGATTTTCAAGGCTTAGGAATTGATGGACTACGAATTTTAAGAGAAGTTGGAGATAGGTTTGACTTACCTGTAGTTAGTGAAATAATGGACCCTAGACATATCGAAAGCTCCTTACCTTATGTAGATATGATTCAAGTAGGGTCTAGAAACATGTATAACTATACTTTTTTAAAGGAATTAGGAAAGCTTAAAACTCCTATTTTACTTAAAAGAGGTATAAGTGCTACGGTTTCAGAATGGTTATATGCCGCAGAGTATATCTTAAAAGAGGGAAATATGAATGTGGTATTATGTGAACGGGGTATAAGAACTTTTGAAACATATACTCGTAATACTTTAGATTTAAATGCAGTGAGTGTTATAAAGAATAACTATAGATTACCAGTGATTGTAGATCCAAGTCATGGTACTGGGAGAAGAGAACTTGTAGAGTCTATGAGTTATGCTGGTATAGCGGCAGGGTCTAATGGGCTTATAATAGAAAGTCATATATGCCCTGATAATTCTGTATCTGACGCTAGGCAAACAATCAATATAGATAATTTAAAGAAAATAATAAAAAAATGTACACAGATAAATGAAATAGTAAGTACTTTATAAGGAGAAAATATAGATACATTGTATAATTAAGGCAATAGATATATGTGTGTATAAAAGAAATATTATGAGTTTTATCATAAAGTAGTTATAAAATTTCATTAAGAGTAGAAAATAACTAAGTGAAACTAAAAACTTTTTAAGGAGTGAAAGTTAATGGACAAAAATAAACTTAGTTATTATAAAAATAAATTGCTTAAGGAAAAGCAAGAGATAAATGAAGTAATGAAAAACATGGAAAACAATTTTACCAATGCTCCTTTAAACATGAGAAGTTCTGAACTATCTTATTATGATAATGATATGGGCGATATAGCTGGAGATTTAGTAGACCTTGAAATAGGGATGGCCCTTGAAAAAAATGAAGAAGACATAAGAGGAAAAATAGACTTAGCATTGCAAAGCATTGATAAGGGGACCTATGGCATATGTAAATGTTGTGGAAAAGAAATACCAATGGAAAGGCTCCAAGTTATCCCATATGCACAGTGTTGCGTTAAGTGCCAAAATAATATGCATAAAGACCTGCATGATGGTGTGGTTAAAAGACCTATAGAAGAAGAAGTTATAGGAACACCATTTTATAAAGATAGTGAATTTTCTATAGAGGATACTTATGAAAAATTAAGTGATTTTAATGATATAGAAAATACCTATGAATACTATGAAGATGAACCAGAATATGTAGATCAGATGGATTTAATTAGTAATGAACAATATAAAAATAGCTTAAGTTAATAGAGTGTTTTATATATGTGATAGATTAATCTATCACATATATTGTTAATAATAGGGGGAGAGGCTTTGATTTTAGAGGTAATTATAATATTTTTTGGTCTTTTAATTGATAGACTTAGTAAACTTTGGGCAATTAGTGCGTTAAAAGGTAATGAAGGGATAACTATTATTAAGGATTTTTTTGCCTTTGAATACTTAGAAAATAGAGGAGCAGCTTTTGGTATACTTCAAAATAAACTTTGGTTATTTGTGATAATTACATCAGTGGTCGTAATAGGAATGATTTACTATATATTAGTACACAAACCTAAGTTTATATTGACAAAAGTGTCCATGGCAATGATAATTGCAGGTGCATTAGGAAATCTTATAGATAGGGTTTACTATAAGTATGTGGTGGATTTCATTTTAGTTCACTATAGTGATGTGTACTATTTTCCAACTTTTAATGTGGCAGATATGCTAGTATGTGTTGGAGTGTTTTTATTATTAATATGTATTTTAAAGGACGAGATTTAATGAAGGTAGAGCAATATATAGTAGATGAAACAAATGTAAACAAAAGATTAGATTTATTTTTAAGTGAAAGTATTAAGGATGTATCTAGGTCTTATGTGCAAGGACTTATAGAGAAAGAAAATATTAGAGTTAATGACAGAATTAAAAAGAGTAATTATAAATTAAAAAATGGCGATAGAATACAAGTTGAATTCCATGAACCTGTAGAATTACAGGTAGAAGCTGAGAATATTCCATTAGATATTATCTATGAAGATAGAGATATAATAGTTATAAATAAACCGCAGGATATGGTAGTTCATCCTGCCCCAGGAAATTACACTGGAACCTTGGTTAATGGCCTTTTATATCACTGTAATGACTTGTCAGGGATCAATGGGGTTATCCGTCCTGGAATTGTTCATAGAATTGATAAGGACACCTCAGGGGTACTAGTGATTGCAAAGAGTGATGTTGCTCATAATTCACTAGCAGAGCAATTAAAAGAACATACTATGAGAAGAACCTATTATGCTTTGGTAGAGGGAATTATAAAGGCAGATGAGGGAACTATACAGACCAATATAGGTAGACACCCTATAGAGAGAGTAAAAATGGCTGTGGTAAGGGATGGGAAAGAGGCTATAACACACTATAAGGTATTAGAGAGATTTAAAAATAATACCTTAGTACAATGTAATTTAGAGACTGGAAGAACCCATCAAATTAGAGTTCACATGGCATATATTAATCACCCATTAGTAGGAGATAGTGTGTATGGATATAAAAAACAAAGATTTAAACTACAAGGTCAAGCATTACATGCTAAAAATTTAGGCTTTATTCACCCAACAAAGGGAGAATATGTTGAATTTGATTCTAAGTTACCAAAATATTTTAATGAAATTTTGGAAAAATTAAGAAATGAGATTTAGGAGGGTATTATGGAGTTAAAATCTGTGCTTTTAGATGATAAGGCAATAAAGAGGACTTTAACAAGGATTTCACATGAAATTATAGAAAAAAATAAGGGCGTAGAAAATTTAGTTCTTATAGGTATTAAGAGTAGAGGAATTCCTATAGCTAATAGAGTTGCTGAGCTTATATATATGTTTGAAGGTAAGAAAGTTGAAGTTGGAAGTGTTGATATTACTTTATATAGAGACGATTTAACCACACTATCTAATCAACCTACCATTAATAGTAAAGAGTTAGGTGTAGATGTAAAAGATAAGAAAATAATTTTAGTAGATGATGTATTATATACAGGCAGAACAGCAAGAGCGGCAATAGAGGCTGTAATGGATAATGGAAGACCACAAATGATACAATTAGCTGTACTAGTTGATAGAGGGCATAGAGAATTACCAATTAGAGCTGATTATGTAGGGAAAAATATTCCAACCTCTAAAAAAGAAATAGTAAGTGTAAAAGTACAAGAGATTGATGGAACGGATAGTGTAAAATTATTCTGTAATGAGTAGGAGAGAGAATATGTATAATATAATTGCAACTACTACCTTTGGTATAGAAGCTATAACTGCTAAAGAACTTAAAGAACTTGGTTATGATGATTTAAAGGTAGAAAATGGGAAAGTGACTTTTCAAGGAGATGAGATGGATATTGCTATTTGTAATATTCATTTAAGAACTGCAGAGAGAGTATTTATTCAGATGGCTGAATTTAAGGCTACATCTTTTGAAGAGCTATTTCAAGGGGCAAAGGCTGTGGATTGGGGAGAATTAATACCAGTAGATGGAAAGATGCATATTATAGGTAAGTCAGTGAAATCTCAACTTCATAGTGTGCCTGACTGTCAATCCATAGTTAAAAAAGCTGTAGTAGAGAAAATGAAGGAAAAATATAATACAAATTGGTTTAGTGAAGAGGGACCTGTATATAAAATTGAAGTGGGAATTTTAAAAGATGTGGTTACATTAGCTATAGACACTTCAGGAGTAGGATTACATAAAAGAGGATATAGAGAAAATGCAGGTGGTGCTCCGTTAAAGGAAACTTTAGCAGCAGCTTTGATATTAATTTCAAAGTATGATGGAGATAGAGTTTTATTAGATCCTTTCTGTGGATCAGGTACAATTCCTATAGAAGCTGCTATGATAGCTAAAAATATAGCTCCTGGAGTTAATAGACATTTTGTCAGTGAAACATGGCCAAGTTTTAGCAGTGATATATGGCAGCAAGTAAGAGAAGGTGCCAAGAGAGCTGTCAATGAAAAGGATATAATAATACAAGGCTCAGACATAGACGGAAGAGTATTAAGGACAGCAATGGACAACGCAAAAAAAGCTGGTGTAGATAAATACATAACCTTTCAAAAGCTGCCAATGCAGTCAGTAAGCTCTAAAAAGAAAAGAGGAATAATAATTACTAATCCTCCTTATGGAGAGAGACTTTTAGAGGAAGAAGAAATAAGAATTCTATATAAAGACTTTTATAAAATGTATTCTAATCTAAATGACTGGTCTTGTTACATACTCACATCCTTTAGCGATTTTGAAAAGACTTTTGGATTAAAAGCAAATAAAAATAGAAAATTATATAATGGTAGAATTCAATGCTACTATTATCAGTATAACATTTAAATAAAGTGCAAGCGCTTTATTTAGAGAATTGCAACGGTCCGTTGCAGTGAATCGCTCACTTCGGTCGCTAGTGAATTGCAACTTACAGTTGCAGTGAACCATTCGCTCCGCTGATACTTTTACCGTGGCAAAAGCATCTTTCATAACGTAGTGATTAACTCTCTGAGAACAACGTGAGCAATTCACTGTGAAGGAAGTGAACACTTCTCTGTGCCTGTGGCACAATTCACTGCGACCTTAGGGAGCAATTATCTAAATAAGATGTCAATTAAAAAAACCTCTCTTAAATCTAGATATTATATATCTGTAGTCTAAGAGAGGTTTTAAAGATTTTATATCTCTTTTAATTCTAAATTTTCAGGATCTACATACATAGTTTTGTTAGTGTAATAGATTACCATACCAGGTTTGCCCTTATTAATTTTTTTAACATTTCTAATTTCCGTATAGTCCACTGGTATCTTGGTGGAATTTTTCCCTTTACTGTAATAGGCAGCTAGAATAGCGCCCTCTAAAAGTGTGCTATCTGGTACATTTCCAGTATTTTTTATAATTACATGAGAACCAGGTATGTTTTTAGTATGAAGCCATATATCGTTATTGTGAGCAAATTTTAAGGTTAAATAATCATTTTGAATATTATTTTTACCCACATAGATGTCTATTCCATCACTAGAGATAAAGTGTAATGGCTTAGATGGCTTATCTTTTTTGTTTTTCATAGATTTTTTAAAGGCAATATAGCCTGTTTCTATCAATTCATTTTTTATATCTTCTAATTCTCTATAATTATCGGCATTTTCTATATTTGATAGTACGGACTGTAAATATTCTTCTTCTTCTTTTGCTAATTGAATCTGAACTACTGCATTCTCTTCAGATTTTTTTAATTTATTATATTTTTTAAAATATTTTTGGGCATTTTCTGAAGGAGTTTTATTTTCATCTAAAGGTATGGTTATATATTCACCTTCCTCACTATAGTAGTTTAAGGCATCTATATTAGAGTCTCCCTTTTTTATATTATATATATTTGCAGTAATTAGTTCACCGTAGAGATTGTATTTTTGCTTTTCATTACATTCCTCTAAGGTATTATTTAATATATTAAGTTTTTTCTCAACTCTATCTAGATTAGTATTAACTAGCTTTTGCATATCAGAGCTTTTATTTTGAAGCCTGCTAGCTTTATCTTTTTCATGATAAAAATTTTCTATAAGCTCACTAGGAGATGAAAAATTAGCTGTATTAGCACCTATATGGGTTAAATAGGTTAGAGGTACACAATGAAAATCCATTAGGTTATTATTTAAACTGTAACTATTTAGTGCATAATTATATTTACTTAAATCCAAGAAAAAATTCTTAGTGTGGTTATATATATCTTCAAGGTTATTCATACTAAACTCTATAGGAGTGTTTTTTATTCTATAATATAGTTCTTTTGAAAGAGGAATACTAACACCATCAAAAATTTTAGAAAAAAGCTTTTCATCCAGAGATTTTTCCCCATAGCACTCTATTACTTTAGTCATAAAATTTTCATAGGAACAGGTAAATCCATTTAATTTATTGCTTTCAGGTGGATATATATAATTTACACCAGGATATAGAACACGATAACTATTAATATCCGAAGTTATATGCTTTATACAATCTATAATGGCATTATCTCGTTTTCTTACCAGTGTAATATTGCTATGTCTTCCCATTATTTCAACAATAAGTGTATATACACTATCGAAGCCTAAATCATCAGTGCTTTCAAAGTCTAACAATAATATTCTATCATTATTCAGTTGCTCTATATTAGTTAAAACAGCAGTATTTAAATACTTTCTAAGAACCATGCAGAACATAGGAGCTTTTAGCGGATTTTCCTTAGAAGAATCTATAAAATTCACTCTGGGATAAGAGGCATTAGCACTTAGTAATAGTTTTTTAGATTTTCTATTTACTTTAAAACTTAAGATAATTTCATCTTTCTCAGGTTGGTTTATTTTATCTATTCTACAATTAATAACTTCATTTTTTATCTCATGGGCCAAGGAACCCAAGAATATTCCATCTAATGGCATATAAATCACCCTTTCTGTTTTTATAAATCCTGTCCATTGAAGGGCCATCAATAGGATTTATTTATAGTATATCATTAAACATAGATTTATAAAATAAATGAAAACATATATTACAAAGTGTAATCAAGTGATATATTAATAATATGAATAATTATATATGGAGGGGTATATTTGAAAAAATTATGTTTTACTAAAATGCATGGTGCGGGAAATGACTTTATTGTCATTGAGGATTTAAATAATATGCATGAGGACTTATCTAATTTGGCTAAAAAACTTTGTCATAGAAACTTTGGAATAGGAGCAGATGGTATATTAGTAGTTAAAAATAGTGACAAGGCTCAGGTTCAAATGATAATAATTAATGCAGATGGATCTGTTGCATCTATGTGTGGAAATGGATTAAGATGCTTTGTTAAGTATGTGTTTGATAATGGAATAGTTAAGGGTAATGAAGTTACAGTTGAAACTGGAGATGGAATAAAAACCTGTTACATAAATGAGGATGATGAGAAAGCTATAAGTATTACAGTAAATATGGGTGAATATACTTTTGAACCAACATTAATACCAGCCAATACTAATGAACCTATAATTCAAAAGAATATAGTGGCAAATAATGAGGAATATATAATAAGTACTCTGCTTCTAGGGGTGCCACATACTATAATTTTAGGGAAGTTAGATAGTTTTAGTGTAATAGAGGGAGAAGCTATTGAACATCATGAATTGTTTCCAAAGGGAACTAATGTTAACTTCTGTGAAGTTAAATCTAAAGATGAGATTTGTGTCAAGACCTGGGAGAGGGGCGTAGGAGCAACTATGGCATGTGGTACAGGATCCTGCGCATCAGTAGTAGTATGTAATAAATTAAATTTAGTAAATTCTAATGTGAAAGTAAGTGTGCCAGGTGGTTGTTTAGAGGTAGAGGTTGATTCCAATGTAGTTTATATGACTGGAGATGCACAAATTACCTTTAAAGGAGAAATAGAATTATAGACTAAATTAAAAGATTCACTTTAAATAAAGTGAGTCTTTTTTATTGGAAATAATTAAATATATGTTTAAAAATATAAAATATGTAAATAAATAAGATAAATAGGACAAATAGAATAAATAGGATATTTTATGGTGGTGGCACATGGATAATTTTGTAGATTTAGATATGATTAAGATAAACAAGGAATCCTTAGAGTTAGTACCCAAGGAATTATGTGAAAAGTATACTATATTTCCCTATAACGTATTAGATAATACACTATATATTATTGCTTATAAAAAGCCATTATCAGATGTTTTGATTAAGATTAGATTTATATCAAAAAAATCTGTAGATATAGTGTATGGAGATAAAGATCAAATAGATAGATATATAGAAATACATTATGAGGATTTATATAGAAATGAAGCCTTAAGGGATATGATAGAAGGGGATATATTATTTGCAGAAAGTCAAGTTCTTGATAATATAACAGGACCTATAATATCTTTAGTAGATTCCATTATTGGAAATGCTATCTTAAAGGAAGCTAGTGATATACACATAGAGCCCTTTAAGATAAATGGTATTGTTAGATATAGAATAGATGGAGTTTTAAATACCGTTGATACCATACCTAAAAATACCTATGATTTGTTATGTGCTAGGATAAAAATTATGAGTCATATGGATATAGCTTGTAAATTTAACCCTCAAAGTGGAAATTTTTCTAAAGATTTTTCAGGTATCAATTTAGACTTTAGAGTATCAACATTGCCAACTATCCATGGAGAAAAAATTGTTATTAGAATTTTAAGAAAGGATTTAAATATTCTAAATGTAGATAATTTGGGTTTTTCAAAAGTTCATAGTGAAGTTTTAAAAAATATTCTTGGATATAATCAAGGATTAATTCTAATAACTGGACCCACAGGTAGTGGAAAGAGCACAACAATATACTCTCTAATCAAAGAAATCAATAAAGGTGAAAAAAATATAGTTACTATGGAAGAACCAGTGGAGTATGAAATTCCAGGGGTTAATCAAGTAAATTTATCAAGGCAGGGAAAATTAACTTTTTCAAACATATTAAAAAGCGTGCTCAGACAAGATCCCGATGTGATAATGGTGGGAGAAATCATAGATAAAGATACTGCAGAAATTGCTATTAAAGCTGCATTTACAGGTCATTTAGTACTTACTACCCTACATACTTCAGATGCCAGTGGGGCAATAAATAGGTTAGTGGATATGGGAATACCTAATCATTTGATCAAGGATGCACTGACAGTAGTTATAGCACAAAGGTTATGCAGAAAAATATGTGACGCATGTAGAGTAGAGTACATTTCTAATGAAGAAGAAGTCAAGCTCCTGGACTTGAGAGAAAATGTAACTTTATATAAGGGGTTAGGGTGTCGTAAATGCAACAATACAGGATATAAAGGAAGAACTATTAGTTATGAAATTATATTAATTAATGATTTAATAAAAGAAAAAGTCATACATGGATTTAGTTCAGAACTTAAAAAAGTAGCTATAGAAAATGGAATGGTCACATTAAGTGATAATTTTAAAAATCTAGTACTAGATGGAATTACAACTGTGAATGAATATAAAAGCAATATTCAAATATTCAATATGGAGGGAGCTCAACTTAACTATGAACTATAAATATTTAGGTATAGATTATAATGGTAAAAAGTTAAAGGGAGTTTTGGAGGCTACTAATGAAAGTGAATTAGTATATAAATTGAGTCTTATAAATATATACTGCATTAAGTTTAAGCAACTTAAAGGTCATGGAGAGAAGAGTATTATAATCTTTAATAATATTAGTTGTAAACTATTAAGCATATTTTGTAAAAGCTTAAAGATTTCCTTAAAATCTGGAATTTCAATAGATTATGCAATAAATATATTTCTAAATCAATGTAGTAACAAAACACTAAAAACAGCATTAAAACAAGTATTCATATCCATAGAACAGGGGAAAACTCTAAGAGATAGCTTGGAAGAGTTTCCTAATATATTTCCTCGTTTTTTTAGAACTATGATATATGTGGGAGAAGAAAGTGGAAGATTAGAAGAGGTCTTTACTTTTATGGAACAGCACTACATGAAGAAACATATGAGAAAAAAGAAAATTATTAATTCCTTAATTTATCCAATTTTTATTTTAATTTTTTCAACAATATTAGGATTATTGATTATTACCTTAGTAATTCCCAAATTTTTAATTAATCCAATGATAAGGAATAGTGATTTGCCATTTATAACTAAATTATATGTTGGTATTGGTAATTTCATAAATAATAATACTGTATATTTTATTGGAGGAAATATTATCTTTATAATGTTCTTTGCTTATATGATTAAAATTATTAATAGAAATGAAATTTTTCAAAAGGTAATATTAATAATACCACTTCTAAAGAGAATTATTATTAAAGAATTCTTATGTGATTTTACCTATTCAATGACGCTTATGATAAAGAGTGGATTAACCATAAAAAACTCCTTGTGTATAATGAGGGATATGCAAAATAGAGAGATTTTTTATAAGGCATTAACTGTGAGTATAGAATGTATTGAGAAAGGTTTATCTATACATAAATCTTTTTCCCACACTAAATTATTTCCAGAGTTCTTCTTAGCTATGGTTTATATAGGAGAGGAAAATGGGGCATTAGAAGAAAGTTTGTATACTACCAATGAGTTCTTTGAAGAGGAGTTTAGTAGTATGTTGAATAGTATGACTGTAATTATAGAGCCATTATTAATAATATTTGTAGGAATTTTTATAGGGTCCATCATCATGAGCGTAATGTTACCATTATTTAGTTTGTATTAGAGGTATATGCTATGAGAAAGGGTTTTACTATTATAGAAACTATAGTGTATTTAGGACTTATTGCAGTAATATTATTAATATCGCTGCCTATGACAAATAGATATAAGGAAATAATGGATAAAAGAGAGCTGGAATATGCCACTAAAGTAGTAGTTGGATTTATAAATGGAGGAAGTAGTTATGCTAGGAGCAATGTGGAGTTAGCTACTGTATTGTGGATATATAAAGACAAAATTCAAATAAGAGGAAATATGAAAAAAATAGAAGAATTTGAACTGCCATCTTCTGTAAGATTACAACTACCCTATGACCGAGAAGTAGATAAGGTTATGATATCCAGTACTGGACACATTGATAGAGCAATGACTATAACATTAAAACATGATGGCGGTGAAAGTAGATATATTACTGTAAAGGTAGGAACAGCATATGTTAGTGAGAAAAAATAAAGGAATTGCGGTCATTGAAATAATAATAGCTATGTTTCTCTTTTGTTTATTTCTTATGTGTATCTTTACTTTTCAGGCAACTAATATGAGTTGTATAAGTGTAGAGAAAGAAGAGATGAAGGGGGTATTTGTAGTAGAAAGCATGAAAAATATTATGGTTTCCAATTATGATTATAAAATATTATATGAAAACTTAACTGAGGATATAAAATATATAAATAGTGATTATATAAAGAATCAAGATTTCAAAAAAGGTGATATGTTTGCAGGGTTATCTCATAGTTATAATGAAGAATATCCATTTGTAGAAATTCAAGCTAAACAGGATGAACATATAGAAGTTTTAAAAATAATAATAAATTATCACATAAGAGAGGATAAAAATATTAAGCATGTATTTTATAAAGGTAACTATTAAAAGAAAGATTGGAATAGCTTTTATAGAGGCTCTCATATACATAGGATTATTGTCTATCCTACTATTATTATTTTTAATGTCTAATGGAGTTTACTTGCAGAATTATAACAAAGTCAAGGAATATTCATATAATTTTACTGGGATACATGAAGCATTAATGTATATAGAAACACAAGTTAATAAAGGTGAGAACATATATATAGAAAATGCTTCATTAGTTATTGAAAATAATGGAGAGAACAATAAGGATATGGTATTGAAAGAAGGGAATGTGCTTTACTATAAATATAAAGATAAAGGGCAAGGATATACTAAGCAACCTCTTTTATATAATGTAAAATCCTTTATAGTTGAAGAAAATAGAAATGTAATGTTCTTAAAAATTATTACGGAAGAAGGTGTCATAGGTGAGAAAGCCATGGGTAAGTAAGAGAAAAAAAGGTAATGTTTTACCTATAACTCTGATATTAATACTAGGTATGCTAGCCATGGCAACTTTTATAGGGGATTATTTTGATAATAGGAATTTTTATATAGTAAATTATTTAGAGAATATGGATAAAATGAGCAATGAAAGTAAACATAGGGAATATTTAATGACGCAATTTAACAATTATATACTTGAAAATTTACCTATTATAAAACAGGAGGGGGTTAATAAATATTTCTCAACAAAATATAAGGATAATATTGTATTTGAGAGTAGTAAGATAATTTACGATGGAGGAAGTGATATATTCATTATGAACATGAAAGATAACATATACACTTTTAAAATCAATATAATAAATGATGAAGTTAGCTATAGCTTTGTAAAATAGAGGTGATAATACTATAGATAAATATATTATTATAGTAAATGACAATAGTACCCAACATATAAAAGTGAAGAAATCATTTTTAGAAAAGTACATATATGAGAGTGACAGGGAAGTTTTATATAAAATAGATAGTAATTTTAATAACAAAAATGGATATTTTATAATCGAAGGTGAAGAGTTATTTATTGAAGAATTAATTATTCCTGGAGTAGGAAAAAAAAGCTTGGAGAATATTATGGAAAATGAAGTATTAAATAGATTTCAATCTATAGAAAACATAACCTTCGACTATATAATAAAAGAAAAAACACATAATAGGATTAGGTTATTCTTATATTGTGTTAACATTGAAAATCTAAGTCTTAACAGTGAGAAATCTTATGAAAGAATAAATATAATTTCTGTAGATTTAGTTCAAAATTATTTTATAAGGTTTTATGAAAAATTCATTACACATAATAAATATGTAATAGTTATGAGTTTTAGAGAGTATACCTATGTATGCTATGTGGTAGACAAGATATTACAATTAAATAAGGTATTTCATAATTCCAATATTAATTTTTATGAAGACTTGTTAGAATTTTATAATAGGTTATATAAGAAAGATAACAAAACACTGCCAATATATATTGTGGGAAAGGATTATCCTTTAGCAAATTTTATATTGAAACATAGAACTCTAGATGATGGATTATTTTATAAATATCTAAAAAACTTTCATGTTATAAACTTTAATACACCTAGTGAAGCTCAGTTTTATGAGTTTATAATAAACAAAAATAACATTAAGAAGGTATGGAAATGCAGGGCAAATTTTATCCAAAATGGTATAAAAAAAGAAAAGAAAGTGACTATGTAAGAAAAAGTAAAATAATTTTAATTATATCCATCTTAATTGGAGGATTTATGATAATGAGCATAATTAAAGGCATAGGAGAATTAGATGCATTAAAGGATATGGAAAAAACACAGAGTAATATTAATGCCTTTGATATTACATATCCCTATGAATATTTAGCTGGCCATATAGAGAATTTAGAGGGATATATTAAAAATCTTTATTTTCAAGAACAGGATATAATTATTGAAATTTATGTAAATGACTTTAATGATTATTTATATAAAATTAGTACATTGGAAGCTAGCTTTAATTTATTAGAAGTAGGAGAAATAACAAAGAATGAAGGAAAGGAATTCTTTAAGGTAAGAATGAATATAAAAAATGAGAATCTCTAAGTATAAATGGATTAGTATAATTATGTGCATTCTTTTAATATTGTTATGTGCTTTTTATGCAATTTTATTATTAAATATGGAAAAGATAAAAAACAATAGAGCTTATTGTAATGATAATAACTATATCAGCGAAGAGTCTAAGGCACCCTTTAATGTAACTGAATGTGTTAAAAATCTATATGAGACTGAAGGAATAAGGGTTGGAAATCTTCAGCTATATGATGAAAGTGTAGATATTGAAATATATTATGAGGGTTCGATAGGTGAAATTAAGAATATTTTCCATTCTATAAATTTAGAAAGTAAAATTACTAATATTTATGCCTTTTCTATAGATGAAAAAGGCATAAGATTTAATATTATAGTAAGTACTTAATTTTGAATGTTGTTATGCTAATGTTATAAGAAAAATTTAAAGTAGAGATATTTCTTTTAAATTTATAAGGAAATTTTAAAATAAAATATTAGAAATATATTGACAAGATGTAGGGATGTATATATAATAAGTGAAAAGATAAAAATTAAATAAAACTTATCATGAGCGGTGGAGGGACTGGCCCTATGAAACCCAGCAACCTGTATGTCGAACTTAGTGTTTGCATATAATGGTGCTAAATCCTGCAGTATTATGCTGAGAGATAAGAGGATAAATAGCCATGCATGGAATTGTGCACTAGGGAATTTGTTCTCTAGTGCTTTTATTTATTTTATTGATAAAATTTAGTTTGTTAGTGGCCAATAATATAACTAAATTTTTAAGATTTTACATTAGTAATAATTATTTGAATTTAGATAGTGAGAAATATATTTAGGAGGGGATGTAGTAATGATAGAAGTTGCAGATTTAAGAAAGAATTTTAATAAACTGGAAGTTTTAAAGGATGTGTCTTTTTCTATAAAGCAAGGAGAAATCTATGGAATTATAGGACATAGTGGCGCAGGAAAGTCAACCTTATTGAGATGTATAAATGGATTAGAAGCTTATGACTCTGGAGTATTACAAGTAATGGACCAAGAAATAAAAAATCTAACTCAAGAGGAGTTAAGAAAATTTAGAAAAAATATAACTATGATTTTTCAAAATTTTAGCTTATTGAATAGGGCAAGTGTATACAAAAATATAGCACTGCCATTAGAAATATGGGGTTACGAAAAGAAATATATTGAAGATAAGGTAGGGGAATTATTAAAACTAGTTGGCTTGGAGGATAAACGTGATTATAAGCCCAAGCAATTAAGTGGTGGACAAAAACAAAGGGTTGCTATTGCTAGGGCATTGACCTTAAATCCTAAAATATTACTTTGTGATGAGGCTACTTCTGCTCTAGATCCTAAAACTACTAAAGATATTCTACAGCTATTACTAAAAATAAATAAAACTCTTGGAATAACTATAGTTGTGGTTACTCATGAGATGGAAGTTATTAAAGAAATCTGTGAGAAGGTACTATTATTAGAGGATGGAAGGGTGAAAGCAGAAGGTTATGTAGAAAAGTTATTCTTAAATCCTGGATTAAGTCTTAGAAAATTCCTTGGAGAAGAAGATGAGGATGTAATTCCTGAAGAAGGGGTTAACATAAAAATATTTTTCCCAACAGAAATAAGCCATAAATGTCTAATAACTAAAATGAGTAGAGAACTAGATGTGGACTTTTCTATAGTTTGGGGAAAGTTAGAAAAATTTAGAAACAGTATTTTAGGTAGTTTAGTAATAAATTTATCAAAAGATAATAAAGAGAAGATTATAAAGTATTTAGAGACAAATAAATTTCAATGGGAGGTGTTGTAGTTATGGCATTGGATATATTGATACCCGCTATTAGAGATACCTTTATCATGGTATTGTTGTCTACAGTGTTTGCATTGATTTTAGGATTTTTTCCTGCAATATTATTAATATTAACAGAACCTTCGGGGTTAAAACCTAATAAACTTATATATAAAAATTTAGATATGATTGTAAATATTTTAAGAAGTTTTCCTTTTGTAATTCTTATGGTAGTAGTTGCTCCAATATCTAGATTAATTGTAGGGAAATCTATAGGTACAATGGCTGCAATAGTACCATTAACCATTGCAGCAGCACCTTTTGTAACTAGAGTAATAGAGGGATCACTGAAAGAGGTAGATGCTTCCATAGTAGAGGCAGCAAAATCCTTTGGAGCTACTAATAGCCAAATTATATTTAAAATAATGCTTAAAGAAGCACTTCCATCTATAATTTCAGGACTAACGCTAACAGTTATAAGTATAATAGGATATTCCGCCATGGCAGGAGCAATTGGTGGTGGTGGACTTGGAGATGCTGCAATTAAGTATGGATATAATGGATTCAAAATGGATATTATGATTTATACAGTGGTAGTATTAGTAATTATAGTACAGGGAATACAGAGTTTAGGAAATTATATATACAAAAAAATGAATTAATTTTGGAGGGAATCGATAATGAAAAAATCAGTGAGAAATATATTAAGTATAGCAATAGTTGGAGTATTAGCACTATCTATGGTAGCTTGTGGCTCAAATTCATCAAATAAAGGCAAAGGTAATGATAAAAAGATAACCATAGGGGTTAGCCCAAATCCACATGAAAAAATAATAAAAGAAGCAGTTAAGCCATTGTTAGAAGAAAAGGGATATGAGATAGATATAGTTACTTTTAATGATTTTGTACAGCCTAATACAGCATTAGCAGAGAAACAACTAGATGCTAATTATTTTCAACATGTACCATATTTAGAAGAGACTAATAAAGCTAAAGGATATGACTTAAGTTATACAGTAAAAGTACACCTAGAACCAATGGGAGTATATTCTAACAGCATAAAAGGAATTAATGAGTTAAAAGAAGGATCAGAAATTGCAATTCCAAATGATCCTACCAACTGTTCAAGAGCCTTGAAATTACTAGCTGATAATGGTTTAATTAAAATATCAGAAGGCGAGTTAATCACTTCTAAGGATATTACAGATAATCCTAAAAATTTTAAAATAACAGAATTAGCTGCAGAGCAAATACCTAGAGCTTTAAAGGATGTTGATGCTGCAGTAATCAATACTAATTATGCATTAGAAGGTGGGTTAAATCCTCTTAAAGATGCATTAATAATTGAAGATAAGGATTCACCTTATGCTAATATATTAGCAGTAAGGAAAGAAGATGAGAATACTGAAAAGATTAAAGTTATTACAGAGGCATTGACTTCACCTGAAGTTAAGGAATATATTGAGAAAACTTATGAAGGTGCTATAATTCCAGCATTTTAAGATTTTAAGTAATAAGACTCTATCCTAATCTATTATTTAGGATAGAGTTTATTATAATTAAAATAGTAAAGAATTTAAAAAAAATAGTGAATATTATTGAAATTTTTAACATATAAAGGTACAATGTGTTTGCAATTCATATAGAGTTTTGATAAAATAACTTTGGTAGCAAAAAAATTGATACTTTAAAGCAATTATTATATATTATAATTTACTTAAGATAACACATATATGGCTTTAAATTCA
The DNA here is from genome assembly GCA_002381695.1 of Clostridium sp. UBA4108. Classification (GTDB taxonomy): domain Bacteria; phylum Bacillota; class Clostridia; order Clostridiales; family Clostridiaceae; genus Clostridium_J. The sequence goes on from DFXM01000039.1 coordinate 199,756, forward strand.
ACCTAATACATAACTATAGATTTTTATATATTATGGAAATTCTATGATAGTATTAAATTATTTTAATTAGGTTATAATAACTTAAGTAACAAATGCAATTATACGGGAGGTAACAGTGATGATATCAGCTGGAGATTTTAGAAAAGGCACAACTTTTGAAGATGGTGGACAAGTTTATACAATAGTAGACTTTTTACATGTTAAACCTGGAAAAGGAGCTGCTTTTGTTAAAACAAAACTAAGAAATGCACTAAGTGGAGGAATTACAGAGACAACTTTTAATCCAAGTGCAAAATTTCAAGAAGCAGTAATCGAGAGAAAAGAGATGCAATATTTATATTCTGATGGAGAATTATATTACTTCATGGATCAAGAAACTTTTGAGCAAATTCCTTTAAATTATGAAAAAGTAGAAGAAGCAATAAAGTTTTTAAAAGAGAATATGTTTGCTATTATAAAATTCTATAAAGGAGAAGCTTTTTCAGTAGAAGCACCTAACTTTGTTGAATTAGTTATTACTCACACAGAACCTGCAGTAAAAGGAAATACTGCTACAAATGTTCTTAAGCCTGCAACAGTAGAAACAGGAGCTATTGTTCCTGTACCACTATTTGTAAATGAAGGTGAAACAATCAGAATAGATACAAGAAGTGGAGAATACATGGAGAGAGTTTAATCTCAATCTTTAGAACATGCCATAAATTTATGGCATGTTTTTTTATTTGGCTTTGTTTTAGATGTTTGTTGATTTTAGAATTACATATTATTGCGAGGTGGTTTGCCTCGCAATAATATGTAGTTCATTATCAACAAACATTTAAAACAGAGCTATTTTTAAAAGAAAATTACTTATATAATTTATAAAAATTATTGTAATAATTGAGGGATGTTGGTAATAACAATTAAGTAAGAAAGGGTGATACATATGATTACAAAAGACATAGTAGATATTTTTCCAACAAATATTAAAAAAGAGTTGATATCCTATGGAAGTTTTGATGATTTGCAAGAAGTAAGACTAAAGGTAAATAAATCACTAATATTTGTGTGTAACAACAAAGAAATAATTTCAAATTATATATCAACTTTAGAGGATATAAAGTTAATAATTCAAAAAATAAGCAATTATTCTATTTATGCTTTTGAGGATGAAATAAAGCAAGGATATATAACAATACAAGGAGGACATAGGGTAGGGCTCTGTGGTAGCTGTGTTATAGAAAAGGGTATTGTAAAAACAATAAAAAGTATATCTTCCATGAATTTTAGAGTTGCTAGAGAGGTAAGAGGATGTGCTGATAAAATTATTCCACATATATTAAATGAAAATGGAGTAGTTAACACCATCATTATTTCTCCACCTAAATGTGGAAAGACAACCATATTAAGAGATTTAGCAAGGCAAATTTCCAATGGTATAGATAAATATAATTTTACCGGAAGAAATGTGGCGATAATAGATGAAAGAAGTGAAATTGGTGGGTGTTATAGAGGAATACCTCAAATGGATATAGGAAAAAGAACAGATATTTTGGATGGGTGTCCTAAGAATGAAGGAATTATTATGGCTATTAGAAGTATGGCACCTAGCATAATAATATGTGATGAAATAGGTACCCATGGGGATATGGATAGTATAGTAGCTGCGCTAAATTCCGGAGTTAATGTGATAACTACAATTCATGGGTTTAGCGAAGAGGATTTATATAAAAGGTCTGTGTTCAATGAGGTTATTGAAAATAAAGTATTTCACAAAGCTGTAATTTTAAGTAATAGAAAAGGTATTTCTACCATAGAATATATATATGACTTTACAAAAGGGGAGATAATAGGGAGGGATAAGTAATGAAAATTATTGGACTAGCTTTGATAATAATATCATCAACTTTAGTAGGTTTTTTTTACGGAGAAAAACTAAGGAAAAGGGTAAAACAGCTTAAAGAGTTACAAAGGGGAATATATGTATTAAAGAATGAAATTAATTTTACTCATTCCCTATTACCAGAGGCATTACTTAAGGCATATGAGAAGTGTACGCCAGAAATAGGCAGCATATTCAGAGATACTTCAAGCATTATGCTTAATAATGAAGATAAGGATGTATATAATTGTTTTTTAACCTCTATAAATGCTCATAAAAATTCATTATCCCTATCTAAAGAGGATTTAGGAATATTCTTAGACTTCTCTAAAACTCTAGGAGAGATGGATATTAGTGGGCATAATGACTTATTTGGATTAACTTTAGAAAATTTTGATAAAGCAATAAAAAATGCAGAAGAAACTTTGGACAAGAATATAAAGATGTATAGATATTTAGGTTTTTCTTTTGGTGCTATGACGGCTATTATCTTATTTTAAAGGAGGGATAGTATGATTTTAGATATAGGAATAATTATAAAAATCGGTATAGTCGGTATAGTTATGATAATACTAGACAAAGTTCTAGATAGTGGTGGTAAAAAGGAATACGCAGTTATAAGCAATTTAGCTGGCATTGTGATAATTTTAATGCTAGTTATTAGTTTAGTAACAAAGTTGTTTGACTCAATACAAACACTATTTCGATTTTAGGAGGAGGACCTGATGGAAATATTAAAAATTGTTACTTTTGCATTAGTAGCCCTCCTAATAGTTATGGTATTGAAAAAAGAAAAAGAAGAGTTTGCATTAATGGTAAGCTTAATAGCAGGAATTGTTATATTTATATTTCTTATTAGTAAATTGACAACTGTAGTTAACTTTCTACAGAATTTATCTTATAAAGCAAATATAGATATCGTTTATTTAGATGTAGTCTTTAAGGTTTTAGGCATAGCATATTTATCATCCTTTTGTAGCGAAATATGCAAGGATGCTGGTGCAGGCAGTATAGCAGCCAAAGTAGAATTTGCAGGGAAAATATTAATATTAACCCTATCAATTCCTATACTTATGGCTGTTATGCAAACTATATTAAAAATAATGTAGGTGAACATTATGAAAAAGTTTATAAAAATTATATTGATAGTAATGTTTTTAAATTTTATCCCCGTACAAGTATTTGCTTACGATAATGTAGAAATAAATCAAGAGCAAATGGGAAAGATAGAGGGGTTATATGAATATATAAGTAGCATGGATTATAAAAATGAATTACTAGAAGAACTAAATATATCTCCAAAAGAATTAGTACAAGCTTTAATGAAAAATGGACAAGGCTCTATTGATTCAAAAAAGGTAATAAAGATAATTTTAGTTTATGTATTTAAGGAATTGGCTGTGGTTTGGAAAATCTTAGGACAAATCATGATAGTTGCTATAATATGTGCACTTATCAGTAATCTGCAGAATGCCTTTAGCAATGAGAAACTATATAATGTTGCCTATTTTACATGTTTCTCTGTGATAATAATAATCATAGCAAGAGGCTTTTATATAGGGGTTGATTTGGCCAGTAGTACTATAGTGAGAGCTAGTGATTTTATGGCGGCATTAATGCCGGTTTTAATAATGCTTTTAGCAAGTATGGGAAATGTGGCTCAAGCAGTACTGATGGATCCTGTGATAATGGGATTCTGCTCCATTGGTTCAAAACTTTATGCATCAGTGATCATACCAATAGTATGCATGAGCTTTGTATTAGAATTTGTTAATAATATTTCTGATGAACACAATATTGGAAATTTGACTACATTACTTAGAAAATTTGCACTTTGGGCACAGGGATTATTATTGACTATATTTGTAGCTTTCTTAACTATAAAAGGTTTTACAGCAGAAGGATTAGATTTAGTTACCACAAAAACTGCAAAATTTGCAGTGGACAATTTTATACCAATCGTAGGAAAAACATTATCGGATGCTTTTACTACTGTAGCAGGTTACACTTATTTATTAAAGAGTTCAATAAGTATAGTAGGTGTAATAGTTATTTTATGTTTACTCCTTATCCCTATAATTAAAGTGATGACTATGGGAATTATGTATAAAGTAGTAGCAGCTCTATTAGAACCTGTAAGTAATAAGAAAATAACTTCTGTAATTAATTCATCAGGAAGTTCTATGATGCTTTTAGGGGGATGTGTTATTAGTGTAGGGATAATGTTTTTAATCATGATATCTATTGTAGCTACAACAGGTAAAGGTCTGGCTTTTATGTAATAAACCATAGATAAAGTAGGTGGTAAATTGATAGAGTTTTTGAAAAGTTGGATAATAACTATATGTATTGCGGTATTTTTCACTACAGCAGTACAGATGATCTTACCAGATGGAACCATTAAGAAATATTGTAATTTTGTACTAGGATTGATAGTTTTTATTGTGATGTTAAATCCAATAGTAAAGTTATTTAATAATAATTTGGATATTAATTCTCTAATAAAAAGTTCTACTACTTTTATAGAGGAAAATACAAATACTAAAGAAGATTATGAGAAATATAGAAATGAAAATATGAGTAATACCATGAATAATTTTAAGAAGAAATTGGAAAAGCAATTTGTAAATGATCTAGAAGGCTCTTTTGAGGGGGATAAGTATAAAGCGGATATTCAAGTTACTTATGATGAAGATGCCAATTTATTTGTTATTAATAATGTAGATATTGGTATAAATGATGGGAATGTAGAGAGGGTAAAAAAAATACAGATTGGAGATGATTCTATAGCTGTAGATAATCAAAATGAAATAGATGTAACTAAGGTAAAGGATGTAAAGGATTTTGTTAGTTCTAAATACAATATAGAGAAAAATAAAATAAATGTGTATAGATCTAACTCAATATATAATGGAAGGTAAATTTTGAAAAGTAAATAAGGGGAGGAGAAATTGGTGTTTGAAAAAATAAAAAATAGGATTACAGAAATAATTAAAAGAATAACGAAGAACAATTCTAAGGAATTAGAAAACGAAAGTGGAGCTAAAACAAAACTAAAGCCTGTTACTATAACCAATCTAATAATACTATTTTTAGTTGGTGTATTGTTAGTTATTGTGGGAAGCATATTTACTAAAAATGAGAAAGCCATGGTTAATAGTAATTCACAAAATGAGAATATTATTGAAGAAGCTAATTCGAAGTACACATCGAAAGATAAGCTTGTAGGATCAGCTGTAGATTTGGCTTATAAAGAAAAGATGGAGAATGAACTTATATCTATACTTGAAAATATACAAGGGGTAGGAAAGGTCAATGTCATGATTTATTTTGAAAGTGGACAAGAACAAATACCAGTATTCAATCAAAATAATTCAAACAGCAACACTAAAGAGAAGGATACTTCAGGTGGTCAAAGAGAAACAACTCAAGAAAATGGTGGAACCACAGTAGTTATGGAAAATAATGGTGAAAAAGAACAACCCTTTATTGTAAAAACCTACAACCCCAAGATAGCAGGTATTTGTATTGTGGCAGAAGGGGCTGGTGAACGAGTAACTGAATTAAGAGTAAGGCAAGCAGTTACAAAATTATTTGGTATATCTGATGATAAGGTACAGGTATATCCAATGAAAAAATAGCATATAATGTGTTAGAAAATAAATTTTCGGGGGGAACAATATGAATAAAAAACAAACTATAATTATCTCATCTCTTTTAGTACTAATATTATTTGCTGGATATTTAGCTACTAAGGTTAATGGACCTCTATATGTAACAGATGATCAGATCATAAATGACGGAAGTGTTAATACTTCTACTTCAAGCTTTTTTAATGAAGCAAGACTTCAAAGGGAGAATAAAACTTCACAAACCCTAAATTCTTTAAAATCTTTGGTGGATAATGAAAATACACCTCAAGATCAAAAGGCTCAAGCTGCTGATGAATTTAAAAATATAGCAATCCAATCTGATAAAGAAGGTAAAATAGAGCTTGCTCTTAAGGCTCAAGGATATGAAGATGCTATTTGTACATTAGATAAAGATAAGAATAGTGCTACAGTTATTGTTAAACATGATGGAGAGCTTAGTGATCAACAAGTAAGACAGATTAAAGATGTAATTATGAGCAAAGCAGAAGCAAAAAATATAGAAATAAAAATAGCTGAAAAATAGTAGTTTTTAGTAGAAGCAGTGAACCTTAATCACTGCTTTTATATTTTACAGAATAGTACGTTATTTTATATCTGTATAGAAATTTTATATTATAGAATGTATAATGATAATTAGAGTTTTTATAATAATAAGTATAAATTTAAAGACAATTACATAAAATTTGTAAAGAGAACTACTATCTGATATAATGGGAATAATTAATTAGGACATATTTCTAAGGGGGTACTGAAAATGGAACAAAATACACATATTGAACAAGAAATCGGAATAGTAAAAATTTCAGATGAAGTTATAAGTGTTATAGCTGGATTAGCAGCATCAGAGATCGAAGGTGTTGCTGGTATGAGTGCAACTTTTGTGGGTGAAATAAGTCAGATTTTAACGGGTAAAAGGAATATTTCCAAGGGTGTAAAAGTTAGCGTTGAAGAAGATAGTGCTGTAATAGATTTATATACTGTAGTAGAGTATGGAGTTAAAATTCCTGAAATAGCAAGTAAAGTTCAAAACAATGTAAAAAACACAGTGGAAACTATGACAGGACTTAATGTTTCTTCAGTTAATGTTTACGTGCAAAACGTTATATTCCCCAAACCAGAAACACAAGAGGAAATAGAATAGTATTAACACCCTCTGAGTACAGAGGGTGTTTCTATGTAAATATATAGTAAAATTTTATGGGTTGAGCTTAAATAATAGGTTATTATTATTGATAAATGGTAATTATAGAAGTAAGATATAATAAATAGAGTGTTAGCGGAGGTAATTTATGAATAGAAGAAAAAGTAGAGAAATATGTGTGAGATTATTATTTGAAATGCTAATAAATAAGGAAGAATATCTAGAAATAATACATAATTTTAAAGAAAATACTGATGAGAACATAGAGGATGTGGATTTTAGTTATATAGAAAGAATTTTAAGTGGAGTTTCTAAAAATAGTAGTGAAATTGATGAAACTATAACTAAATATCTTGTAAAATGGAAGATAGAGAGATTGCCTAAAATGAGTTTAGCAATTTTGAGACTAGCAACCTATGAGATATTGTTTGAAGAAGATATTCCTAATAAAGTTTCAATTAATGAGGCAATAGAACTTTCAAAGAAGTATTGTGATGACTCTGCTCCAAGTTTTATAAATGGAGTGTTGAATAATATTATTAAAAAGTAGGGGTTGATTAATATGGGAGAAAAACTAAGCGGGAAAGATTTAGCAAAGAACTACAGAGAACTAATGAAAAGTGAGATCAAGAGTCGAGTTGACTTGGGAACAAGGCCTCCAACACTAGCTTCCATCATTGTGGGAGAAGACGGTGGTTCTATTTCTTATGTTAAAAATCAACAAAAGCTTAGTGAAGAGGTAGGAATTAACTACAGAACCATAAAATTTGAAGATACCATTACAGAGAAGGAATTATTATCTGAAATAGAAGACTTAAATAGAGATAAAACTGTGGATGGAATAATGATACAATTACCATTACCAAACCACTTAAATGTAACTAATATAACAGAAGCAATAGCTTATGAAAAAGATGTAGATGGATTAACAGATGTGAATTTCGGAAGATTTTACAAAGGAGAAAAATCCTTTATTCCATGTACCGCAAAAAGCGTATTGAATCTAATTAAATCTAAATGCGAGAATATAAAAGGAAAGAAAGCAGTTGTGGTGGGAAGAAGTAACATAGTTGGAAAACCAACTGCAAATTTATTATTAAATGAAAGTGCCACAATAACCATATGTCATTCAAAAACTGTGAATCTTAAACAGATATGTAAAGAGGCAGATATCTTAGTTATTGCTTTAGGTAGACCAGGTTTTATAAATAATGAATATGTAAAAGAAGGTGCTATAGTTATAGATGTAGGTACTACTATGGTAGAGGGCAAGGTAAAAGGAGATGTTATTTTTGATGATGTAATTGATATAGCATCTTATGTAAGCCCAGTACCAGGAGGAGTAGGTGCAATGACATCAACACTGCTTATGAAGAATACCTATGAGGCTTGGTTAGAAAATGTACAGTAAGATACTAACGGTAACAGCGGTAAATAATTATATTAAGAAAGTTATAGATAGTGATTTTATTCTTAAGAATTCAAATATAAAGGGTGAGTTATCTAATGTAAAGATACACAGTAGTGGCCATATATATTTTTCCCTAAAAGATAATTTTGCAAAGATAACTTGTGTAATGTTTAGGACGGCTACTTCTAATTTGAAATTTATTCCTAAAGATGGTATGAATGTTATAGTAAGTGGAAATATTTCAGTATATGAGAAAGAAGGAGTTTATCAACTTTATTGTAATGACATGTCTATTGAAGGAGAGGGAGAATTATATCTAGCCTTTGAAAAGTTAAAACGAAATTTAGAAAGTGAAGGACTATTCGATAATTCAAGAAAGAAACCGATTCCTAAATACTCTAAAAGAATAGGTGTAGTTACATCCCCTACTGGAGCTGCAATTAGAGATATAATTAAAGTATCAACAAGGAGAAATTCTAAGGTTGATATAATTATATATCCATCCTTAGTGCAAGGATTAAATGCTGCCTCCAATATAATAGAGGGCATTAAAAAATTAAATGAAATAGATGATATAGACGTGATTGTATTAGCTAGAGGTGGAGGCTCTATAGAGGAATTATGGTGCTTTAATGAAGAAAGTGTTGCAAGAGCTATAGCAGCTTCAAAAAAGCCTATTATTACAGGAATCGGCCATGAAACTGATTTTACTATTTGTGATTTTGTAGCGGATTACAGAGCCGCTACACCTTCTCAAGCAGCAGAGATAGCTGTATATCATAGGGAGAGCTTAGTGAACAATATCAATAGCTGTAGAAGTAATATGGAGAATATTCTTAAGATAAAAATCAATAGAGAATTCATGTATTTAGATAAGCTTTACACTACGCTTAGACTAAATAGTCCCAACAATTATATTTTGAATCAACATAATAAATTAGAGGGGTATAGGAGTAAACTACAGTTTTTGATTAATATGAATATGACTAGATATAAGAGTGCTATAGACAAACTAAATCATCAATTAGTAGCAAATAATCCCTTATTCATACTAAATAAGGGCTATGGACTTATAATGGACATTAACAATCATAACATTTCATCCATAGAAGAACTAAAAAAACAAAATGTGGTTAACATTAGATTAAAGGATGGCACAGGAGCGTTTAAGTTAGAGTATTTGGAGGATTAGTATGGCAAGAAAAAAAGAAAGTTATGAAGATAAAATTATAAAACTTGAGAATCTATTAGAGAAAATGGAAAAAGAAGAACTTACACTAGAGGAATGTATCAGTAAATATGAAGAAGGCATGAAGTTGTATGGTGATATATATAATCTTCTACAAGAGGCTGAGGGGAAAATTAAGATATTTACTGAACAAGGGGAAGAAAACTTTCAATTAGAAAATTAATTAGTTATAGAGAGGTAAATATGGAATTTGATATATATAAGTATAAAATAGAGCAATGGATTATTGAATATTTTAATGCCAAAGGAAGTGAACTTTCTCAATTTGTAGAACCTATGGTATATAGCCTTCAAGTAGGTGGAAAGCGTATAAGGCCTATACTGATGATGACTACATATAATATATATAAGACAAATATAGATGAAGTGTTGCCTTTTGCTGCTGCTATGGAAATGATTCATACATACTCATTAATTCATGATGATTTGCCATCCATGGACAATGATGATTTAAGAAGGGGAAAACCAACTAATCATAAGGTTTTTGGAGAAGCAATGGCCATATTAGCTGGAGATGGACTTCTAAATGAAGCTATGATTGTTTTATTAAAACAGTGTTTAAGTGGAGATAAAAACAAGATAGAGGGAAGTTATAGAATAGCCGAAGCCGCTGGTATTGAAGGTATGATAAAAGGTCAAATTATAGATATCAAAAGTGAAGGTAAAGCAATAGATGAGGGCACACTGGTGGAGATGCATAAAAATAAGACTGGTAAATTAATAAAGGGATCTATTGTTGTGGGTGCTATTTTAGCAGGAGCTCCAATAGAGCATATTTATATATTTAACGAATTTGGAGAAAAATTAGGATTAGCATTTCAAATTAAAGATGATATATTAGATATAGAAGGAAATCAGTCTCTGTTAGGAAAAACACAAAGCGACGGAGAGAATAATAAAGCTAATTTTGTAACTATGTATGGTATAGATAAATGCAAAGAAATCTGTAATACATTAACAGAGGAATGTTATGAACTCTTAGGTAATATTCATCTCAATACTGAAAAATTAGAGTATATGACTAAATATTTATTGGATAGAAAATGTTAATAACACACCATTATTAAGAAATATTTCATTTTTAAAATTTCTTTAATTGTGGTATAATTTTATAGAGTGGTGCAGTATTCTAGTCAGGTAAGCATTTTTGAGGGCGGGGCTAAAAATCCGTCAAAGGGCACATCGATGAAGCTTCTTGTGCTGGCTTGTGACGCCCAGTTATGGGCTGGTGCTGGGAGAAAGATAATGGGGCAGCCGCAAAGGCATGCGCTACTGACCCTATTATCGTGGAGACCATTGTATGTGCTTGGGGAGAGATGCCCTGAGTACGGCAATGGATTAAACCTGCATTGTGGTAAACTGAGCTATGTGCAGTGTAGCCTGCCTTGAGTGAGGTGGGGAGAGGTGAGACAGATTGCGTTACTCCGGCCAGAGTAAAGTAATTATTGCTTGCTGAAACCTAGTTTGCAAAAGAGGATAAAAAGATGCCTAACTGTCGGGGAAATCTCCTAGACTGTTTGTAAAAAGCATATTAAGGATTGCAGTGTGGACTAAGTGGTAATCTAGCCCTGTAGCATGGAAACACTACAGATAAGATATTAAAGGGAAACCGTCAAAATGGCGACAGTTTGATTATCTTATGGGAAAACCTGCTAGACCTAAGCCGCAAATTTAACTTAGTATGCTACCACTTTTTATTTATTTTGGGAGGACAAAATTGGAAAGCCAGAGTATTAAACTTAAAAAAAAAGGTAAAAATAATAAGAAGAATATAAAAAAAAATAATAAAGAAGCAGTTTGGATATTTAAAACAATTATATACACTATGATTATTAGTGGAACTGCTTCATTGCTGTCAGAATCTACACTTCCAAATGTCAATGCACCAGTGGCATTTTCCGTATTAGTGTTGATTATTTTTTTAGGTGTAATTTTTGATATTATAGGTACAGCTGTAACTGCAGCGGATGAAGTTCCTTTTCATGCCATGGCTTCAAAGAAGAAAAAAGAAGCTAAAATTTCTATAAAAATGATTAGAAATGCTAGCAAAGTTTCTAACTTTTGTAATGATGTTGTAGGAGATGTATGTGGTATAATTAGTGGTTCAGTAGGAGTTGTAATAGTAGCAAAGATGATTTCAATTTATCCACAAACAAATGAAGTTCTAGTTGCCACACTAGTAAGTTCTATGATAGCAGGAGCTACAGTTGGAGGGAAAGCTATGGGCAAAAAAGTGGCTATAGGTAACAGCAATAAAATTATACATTCTGTGGCTAAAATAATATATTTTATAAGAAGAGGATAGAAACAATGGCAAAATATTTAGATGATTACAAGAGCTTTAGACAAATTAAAGAGATGAAAATAGATGAATTAGAAGAGTTTGCAGAAGAAATAAGAGAATTCCTTATAGATAATCTATCTAAGACTGGAGGGCATTTGGCATCCAATCTTGGAGCAGTTGAATTAACTATTAGTTTATACAATGTATTTGATTTTGATAAGGATAAGATTATCTGGGATGTAGGCCATCAGAGTTATGTACATAAGATACTTACAGGAAGAAAAGATAAATTTTCCACATTGAGAAATTTTGGTGGATTAAGTGGCTTTCCAAAGAGAGAAGAAAGTAAATATGATATGTTTGAAACAGGACATAGTAGTACATCTATATCTGCAGCAGTAGGAATGGCACGAGCTAGAGACTTAAAAAATAAAAAGCATGATGTGTTAGCAGTGATAGGTGATGGAGCATTGACTGGAGGTATGGCTTTTGAAGCCCTAAATGACATAGGGTATAAAAATACTAAAATGATTATTATATTGAATGACAATCAAATGTCAATCTCTGAAAATGTAGGCGGTATGTCAACTTACCTCAGTGAATTAAGGATGGGAACCATATACAATAAGTTTAAGAATGAATTCAACTCAGCTTTAGAAAGAATCCCTGGAGTAGGTAAAGGGGTTATTAATTCTGTAAATAAAGTAAAGGACTCTGTAAAACAATTAGTAGTTCCTGGAATGTTATTTGAGGATATGGGAATAAAATATTATGGACCTATTGATGGACATAATATTAAAGAGTTAAGCAAAGTATTTAAGAAGGCACGAAAAGTTCAAGGGCCAGTATTGATACATGTAATCACAAAAAAAGGAAAAGGTTATGAATTTGCTGAGAAATTCCCACATAAATTCCATAGTGTTGGTACTTTTAATTGTGAAAGCGGTGAATCTTTAAGTACTAGTAGTAAATCTTATTCTTCAGTATTTGGAGAAACCATGGTAAAATTAGCACAAAAGAATAAAAATGTGGTAGCTATTACAGCAGCTATGCCAGAAGGGACTGGATTAGAGGAGTTTTCACAAGCGCATCCTAATAGATTTTTTGATGTAGGTATAGCAGAGCAGCATGCGGTTACTATGGCAGCTGGAATGGCTGCAGAGGGCCTAAAGCCTGTATTTGCTGTTTACTCTACTTTCTTACAAAGAGCTTATGACCAAATAATTCATGATGTAGCCCTTCAGAAATTACCTGTTATTTTTGCAATAGATAGAGCTGGGATTGTTGGGCAAGATGGTGAAACTCATCAGGGAATATTTGATTTATCTTATTTAACGCATATACCAGATATGACAGTTATGAGTCCAAAGTGTACAGAGGAATTAAGGTATATGATTCAATATGCTGTGACTCAAAACTATCCGATAGCTATAAGGTATCCTAGAGGTGGGGATAGAAAAGATGTTCAACTTTCACCTATGACTTTTTTTAGACGAGGGAAATGGGAAGTACTTGGTAATAAAGAAGGAAAAATTGCTATTATAGCTGCTGGAAAGATGGTACAAACTGCTATGGCAGTTAAAGAAAAATTGTTAGCAGAAGGAATTAATTCTACAGTGATTAATTCTTGTTTCATTAAGCCTATTGATGAAGAGCTAATAAAAGAATTGGTTAATGATGGGTACGCCATAATAACTATTGAGGATAATGTAATTACAGGTGGATTAGGCAGTGAGGTATTACAGTATATAAACTTACAAGGGTTAAGTGCTAAAATAATGAATTTAGGATTTAAGGATAAATTTGTTCCTCATGGAAGTGTAGATATTTTATATGAAATTCATAATTTAGACGTAGATGGAGTTTATAAAAGTATTTTAAGTATTTTATAGTTATAAGGAGAAAAAATGACAGAGGATAAAATGAGATTGGATTTATTGGTATACAATAAGGGGCTAGTGTCCTCTAGAGAACGTGCAAGAGAGTATATAACTAGTGGAAAAATATATGTTAATGGAATTATGGAAAAGAAGTGTGGGAAAAAAGTGTGTAGTAATTCCAATGTTGAGATAAGAGGAGAAGTACTTCCTTATGTAAGTAGAGGAGGTTTAAAACTTCATAAAGCACTAAAATCTTTTAAGATAAACTTAAAGGATAAAGTGTGTTTAGACATTGGAGCATCTACTGGAGGTTTTACTCACTGTATGTTAACATTTGAAGCTAAAAAGGTGTTTGCTATTGATGTGGGAAGAGATCAATTAGTATCTCAATTAAGAGAAGATAATAGGGTTATTTCTATGGAGAATACAAATATAAGAGGAGTAACTAAAGAAACTATAGGAGAATTATGTGACTTTGCTTCTATAGATGTATCATTTATATCATTGACAAAGGTAATACCACATGTGCTTGAATTGTTAAAATCAAATGGAGAAGTAGTCGCACTTATTAAGCCACAATTTGAGGCAGGTATAGGAAAGGTATCTAAAAAAGGCGTGGTTAGAAATATAAAAATTCATGAAGAAGTTATTTTAAATGTTGTAACTTTTTTAATTGAATCAGGATTACACATCATAAATTTAGATTATTCTCCTATAAAAGGACCTAATGGAAATATTGAATACTTAATATACTTTAGTAAAGACAATAATCTAATGGAAAATTTTGATGTGAGACAGATATCCTATATAATTTCGAGATCACATGCAGAGCTTGATAGGGAGGGCATATGAAGAAGATTGGGGTCAATATTAATTCTTCAAAAGATGAAAATGAGAAGATACTAACTTATGTATGCAAAATTATTGAAGAGACATTTCCAAAGGCACAGATTTTTATATACAAAGATGGGAAAGATTTAGAGAGCAAAAGATGTAGTGAGTTGGATGTATTAATAGTTTTAGGTGGAGATGGTACAATTTTAAGGACTGCTAGAAATTCATATAAGCATGAAATTCCTATACTGGGAGTTAATATAGGGCATTTAGGGTTTTTATCTAGTGTAGAGTTGTCTCATTTTAAGGCAGCTATGGAAAATTTAAGAGAAAAGAATTTCAAGGTTGTAGATAGAATGATGATAAAATGTAATGTAAATAATGAAAAAACTCAAGATTTTGCAGCATTAAATGATATTGTATTAACAAAAAGTACCTCAAGTAGAATGGTGACTTATGATATATATGTAGATGATAGTTTTTACATAACATATAAGGCTGATGGACTGATTATTTCTACACCTACAGGGTCTACGGCTTATTCATTGTCTGCGGGAGGTCCTTTAGTATATCCTACTTTAAATTTAATTAGCTTAACTCCTATATGCCCTATATCTTTCGGGGCAAAAACTATGATATTGGATGGACGTAATGCAATAAAAATAAAATTAAATCATGAAAAGGAAAATGTATTTTTAGCTTGTGATGGGGATATAATGCTGGAATTAAACAAATATGATGAAATAGAGATAGAGGCCTTAGATAAAAAGTGTAAGATTGTTGAATTTGATGATTATGATTATTTTAAAATTTTAAGGAATAAGATTATTTCAAGGTCTAGAGACTGTGAGGGTGATAATTAATGAAAGAAAAACGTCAAGATATAATATTAGAAATTATAAAAAGGAAAGACGTAGAAACTCAAGAAGAATTGGCAGAAGAGTTAAAAAGCAGAGGAATTAATGTAACTCAGGCTACGGTTTCAAGAGACATAAAAGAGCTTAATCTAATAAAAATACTATCGCATAATGGTAAATATAAATACGCACAGGTATCTAAGGGCAGAAATACCAATATAAATGCATTAGCAACTATTTTTTCAAATACAGCATTGTCTATAGAAAAAGTTGATAAACTTTTGGTAGTTAAAACTATATCTGCATCTGCATCTCTAGCAGCAGAAGCTATAGATTCCTTTAATTTAGAAGGTGTAGCAGGAACCATAGCTGGAGATAATACTTTATTTATATTGGTCAGAACTGATGAAAAAGCAGAGGAATTGCTAAGGGAAATTAAAAAATTAATAAATGAATAGGATGGTAATTAATGCTTTTACAATTAAATATTTCAAATTTTGCTCTTATTGAGAATTTATCTGTGGACTTTTCAAATGGATTTAATGTTCTATCTGGTGAAACAGGAGCAGGAAAGTCTATATTAATTGATGCTATCAATTTTGTCTTAGGAGGAAAATTCAATAAAAATTTAATACGAGTTGGAGAAGAAAAAACAGTAGTTGAAGCGGTATTTTCCATTGAAAATAGAAAAACTGAAGAAATATTAAATGAATTAGAAATAAATCATGAGGGTTTAGTAATAATAAGTAGAGAAAGCTTTCATTCAGGAAAAACTATAGCTAAGGTTAATAATAAAAGCTTACTTTTGGCTAAAGTAAAGCAAATTAGTGAAACTCTTTTAGATATTCACGGACAACATGAAAATCAAAATTTATTAGATAATTCAAATCATATTGTTTATGTTGATTCTTTTGGAGAAGAAAAACTTAGTACAACTTTAGAAGAATATTCTAGCTTATATAAGAATTATATGGATCTAGAGAAAAAAATAAAAAATCTTCAGGGAGATCATGGAGAAAGAGAAAAAACTATAGATTTTCTAAAGTTTCAAATTGATGAAATTATTTCTATTAATCCTAAAATGAATGAAGATGAAGAATTAAATGAGAAATTTAATCTTTTAGCTAATGCGGAAAAGATTAAAAAATCACTTAATATTGGGTATACTATATTAAAAGAAAGTGATGAGAATAGATATTCTATATTAGATTCACTAATGTATGTATTAAGAGAACTAAAGTCTGTTGAAAAACATAATGAAGAAATAAAAACAATAGCATCTTCATTAGAAGATAGTTACTATATACTTCAAGAGGATGTTCAATCAATAGGTAGTATTATGGATAAAGTTTATTATGATGAAGGAGAATTAGAATATATCAATTCTAGGATATATCAACTATCCAACTGTAAGAAAAAATATGGTGCTACTATTGAAGAAGTTTTAGATTATAAACAATCTATTGAAGAAAGATATTATGAGTTAGTTAATAGTGGAGATATTATAAATGAATTGTTGAAAGATCAAAATGCAATTTTAGAAAAATTGGACAATTTGTCTATTAAATTACATGAGTTGAGGATAGCAGTAAGTGAAAATTTAGAAGAAGAAGTTAAAAAACAACTAGATTATGTAGGATTAGAAAAAAGTACATTTAAGATTCAAGTAAACTCTACAAATGATCTAGGTGAAAAAGGTAGAGATAAAGTTCAATTCACTATATCTACCAATCCAGGGCAGCCACTTCAGCCCTTAGAAGAAATAGTCTCAGGTGGAGAACTTTCACGAATAATGCTGGCTCTTAAAACTGTGTTTGTTGATAAGGATGAAATTCCATCGGTTATATTTGATGAAATAGATACAGGCATAAGTGGAAGAATTGCTCAAAGAGTTGGAGAAAAAATGTTTGTAATATCAAAGACCCATCAAGTTTTTTGTATTACTCACTTACCACAAATTGCGTCAATGGCAGATAATAATTATTTGATAGAGAAAAATAGTACTGAAAATAATACATATACTGAAATAAAAAGATTAAAAGTAAGTGAAGTTCAATTAGAAATAGCTCGTATGATAGGTGGAAGTGAAGTTACATCTATAACCCTTGAGAATGCTAAGGAAATGATAAGCTTAGCTAAAGGGTTAAAAGAAAAAATTTAATTTATAATGAGCATATAAGATAAATTACTTAATAATTGGCAATATTAAAAAAAGGATGTTTTATGTAGATATATAAATTATAGTAATATAGATTATAGTAATGTTATTATAAAATACATATTGGAACTAAAAAAATAGAACTATAGACTAGTTAGTTGCAAGTCTATAGTTTTTCTATATACAATGAAAAAAATACAAGTTGTAAAGATTTTTGGTTATAAATGAAATATAAATATAACATAAAAAAGTTCTTATGAGGGTAACTTAAAAGTAAAGATTTTAATTAGGAGGTGTAGCATTATGAAAAAAATTCTGAGACTTTTCTGTTTGATGTTTGCTGGTTTTTTGCTATTTGTTTTTTCAAGTATTACAAATAACAATATTTTTGCAAACAATTTATATGGAAAATTAAGCCCAATAGCATACTGCTCTTATAGCAATATAAGTAGTAAAAACTATGGTAATTTTTACAATATTCAAAATGTCAGTTCGATGAATAAGAAGAATGCTAAAACTTCCGATATAATGGTGTATCCTGGTGGGAAATCCTTAGGAATAAAAATAAGTACAAAAGGAGCACTAGTCATAGCTTTATGTGATATAGAAGCTGTAGGGGAAAAAATTAAAAGTCCTGCATTGACCTCAGGTATCGCCGTAGGTGATAGTATAATGAAGATAGATGGAAAAGAGGTTTCATCTTCTGAGGATATTGCCACATTAGTAAACAGATGTGATGGTAAAGATATAACTGTATTAGTAGAAAGAAAAGGAAAAGAAATGTCTTTTAAAGTTATGCCAGTTATGAGTAAAAATGATGATAAATATAAGATAGGGTTGTGGGTAAGGGATTCAGCAGCTGGAGTTGGAACTTTAACTTTCTATGATGATGAAAAGAATATCTTCGGAGCCTTAGGTCATCCCATAACAGATGTAGATACTGGAAGCATTATGACCATTAATAAAGGAGAAGTAGTATCATCAAATGTAGTATCCATAAAGAGAGGAGTTAGAGGTAATCCTGGAGAACTTAGAGGAGTATTCACTAATTCCAATGGATCCTTAGGAAAGATAGTGTGTAATACTGAATGTGGAGTCTTTGGTAAAGGTAATAATGGATTAATTAGTAAAAAATTTAATAAAAAACTAAAAGTTGCATTTAAAGAAGAAGTAAAGGTGGGAAAAGCTCAAATTATAACTACTATTGAGGGAGAAGAACCAGAACTTTTTGATGTACTAATTGAGAGAGTAATTAATCAAGAAGAACCAAGTACAAAAAGCATGGTAATTAAAATAATTGATCCACGATGTTTGGAAAAAACTGGAGGGATAGTTCAAGGAATGAGTGGAAGTCCTATAATCCAAAATGGTAAAATTGTAGGAGCAGTAACACATGTGCTAGTTAATAAACCTGATACTGGATATGGAATATATATGGATTGGATGATTGAGAAATCTAATAGTGTAAAATAAAATTTATTGTATAAACTGTAATCAGAAAATCTTTTGTAGAATTAATTTTAAATTCTACAAAAGATTATTTTTTATACGTTACAAATACAATATATAAAAATATGTTATAATAAAATATTTTTTTATTAAATATAGAAGGATTTCTTATAGTCTTGTCGAAATATTTAATTAAGTTTATATGGTAAAAATTACTAGAGGGAGAGTTGATTTATGGATCAGAAAAATATAAGTGTACTTATCGCAGATGATAACAAGGAATTTTCCAATATCTTAAATGATTATTTTTCAAATCAAAGGGATATAAATGTAGTTGGTATGGCAAAAAATGGTATTGAGGCATTGGAGTTAATTCAATCAAGAAAACCTGATTTAGTAGTACTAGATATTATAATGCCATTATTAGATGGTTTAGGGGTTTTAGAAAAACTAGCAACAATGACTTTGGATCCTATGCCTCAAGTTATAATACTTTCTGCAGTTGGACAAGATAAAATAACACAGAGAGCTATTACTTTAGGTGCAAATTATTATGTAGTTAAACCATTTGATATGGATGTTTTTACTGATAGAATAAGACAGATGTTTAATAATACAATATCTGATGAAGATCCAAGAAAAACAATAGTAGTGAATTCACCTAGTGAAGTCAGACATGGAAACAGCACATCTCAAAATAGTCCTTTAAATTTAGAGGCAGAGATAACGAATATAATTCACGAAATAGGAGTACCTGCACATATTAAGGGATATAGTTATTTAAGGGAAGCTATAACACTTGTAGTAAATGATATGGAATTACTATCTGCAGTTACAAAGGAATTATATCCAACTATTGCAAAGAAATATAATACTACTGCTAGTAGAGTGGAAAGAGCTATCCGTCATGCGATTGAAGTAGCATGGAATAGAGGACAAATTGAGACTATAAACAAGCTATTTGGATATACAATTCATAACAGTAAAGGTAAACCAACAAATAGTGAATTTATAGCAATGGTAGCAGATAAGCTTAGATTAAAGAATAAAGGATGTTAGTCAGTTTGAAACATATGGCATACCAATAAACTATTTTTAGAATCAATAGACTATTTGTTTATTAACGAATAGTTTATTGAATTTCAGATACACCTTTTAGTTAATTTATAATTAAGAGGTGCTTTTGTTATAGAAGTCAATAAAATTTTCTTTTAGGGCTTAAGATGTAGCTGAAGATATATTAGTTAAATATGTAATAAATATAAATTAAAAGGAGAAGATGTGATAAAATTAATGTAATAGGTACTTATTTAAACTAAATTTATGTTTTAAATAAATATGCGTAAATGTAAGAAATTATTTAATTATAAATTAAATAATAATTCGTAAGGAGGTCATTTATATGAAGCTTAAATCCATTGTTATTACAGGAACACCACTTGTAGTTGCTGCTATTGTTTTCATTTGGTTGTATATTTTGAAATGTCCAATAGATTTATGTATTATAATCTCCTTCTTTAGTGGTATTATTGGATTATTTATTGTTATATGTATTTCACGTCTATATTATGGTAAAGAGAGCAGATCTAAAAAGATTTTTCGTCTATATGACTATCCTAAATATTATCATTATTTAGAAATTTTGATAAGCAGGTTAGATGATAGATACACTTATGATGAAGTTAGTCTTTTAGAAGAAAAAGGATTTATCAGAATTTATAATGGAAAAAATATAATTTATACTTTATCTATAGACGATGGATTAATTATTAAAGGGCATCTGAATAATCTTCACGCTACTATTTATTTTGAACATGAATTAGAATCTATAATTGATAGAATCAATGAATATAATAAGCTATAAAGATTTAATAATAGTATACTGGGATGTCTTAATGGGCATCCTTATTTCTATGAACATAGATAAGTAGAGAGACATAGATCGGTAAGATAAGAAAATTATATAGTCATAATATTTTTAAAAAAGTCATACATATAGATAAATAAATAATACAAAGGGGGAATATGTATGACATTTAGAAACATTACAAGTAATTTTAATAAGCACTTTCATGAAAATATAGGATTATATTTATTAAGTATATTATTTGTTTTCACAGGTATAATATTAGGAATGTATTGTGTAAAATATTTAGGCAATGAAGAAAGAAATACTATAGTTAAATATATTGTCTCATTAAGTAATTCTTCATCTCTCGAAGGAATTAACAATAAAGCCATTCTTATTGAAGTTCTGAAAAATAATCTTCCAATAATATTGGGATTTTGGTTTTTAGGATTAACCATTGTTGGAATTCCAGCAATTTTATTTTTAGATATTGTTAAAGGGTTTTCTCTAGGATTCACCTTTAGTTTTTTTATATATTCAATGAAAAATGGCGGGGCTATGTTATCTATTTTAGGGGTGCTTCCACAAAATTTAATATATATTCCCTGCACAATATTATTTTCGGTACTAGCTATTGAATTTTCTTTAAATATGTTTAAGGAAAAATTGAGTAAAAATTTTAAAGGAAGTGATGGGTATAGTATTGCTACTTATACTATGTTATTTTTATTCACTATAGGAATAATGTTTATAGGTTTTTTTATAGAAATATTTTTAACTCCATATCTTATGGCTTTTGCATTGAAGAGTATAGGTGGATAAGCTATGGACATGGATGTTAAGAGCTTTATTAGAACATATATAAAATGTCTAATTATACTAATTTTTATGGGAATTATTTTGCCTAAAGTTTTTGAAATAGGATTGAATTATTTTGCAGGTAGTGCAAATATATACGAAAATAGTAAATTAGTTTATAAATCTATTAACAAACAGATAGAAATATTGTATAATTATTTACACCTATTTATGTTGTTTTTGATTTAAGTTGTTATAATTTTAATGCTTTTATGATATTATAAAAGGTGCCACTGTTAAATTTTTATGTTATGTAAATTTAATGGTTAGGCACTTAATTTGTTTTAATAATTAAGTAAAGATTAATTATAGTTATTTAAGCAGATTTAGAGTGGATAATTGAAAAATAAAGATACATACTTAATATTATAATATAAGTATGTAAATTTAAAAAGCTGTAGAGGAAGGAGAGTATCATGAATAGAAAAGTAGTTTTAATAATATTAGACAGTGTAGGAGTAGGAGAGCTTCCTGATGCAAAAGCTTATGGAGATGAAGGAAGCAATACTTTAGGAAATATAGCAAAACATATTGACGGATTTACATTAAACAATTTAGAAAAGTTAGGATTGGGATTAATAGAGGGATTAGATAGCATTAATTCTATAGATAGCCCAATTGGTGCTTATGGTAGATGTGCAGAATTATCTAAAGGTAAGGACACAATAACTGGGCATTGGGAGATAGGTGGAGTCATTTTAGAAAATCCACTAAACACTTATCCAAATGGATTTTCTAAAGAGATTATGGATGAATTTGAAGAAAAGATTGGTAGAAAAACTTTAGGTAATGTGGTTGCTTCAGGTACAGCTATAATAGAAGAACTTGGAGAGGAGCACATGAAGACTGGATATCCAATAATATATACATCAGCAGATAGTGTGTTTCAAATAGCTGCTCATGAGGATATAATTTCAATAGATGAGTTATATAAAATGTGTCAAATTGCTAGAGATATGTTAGTTGGAGATAAAATGGTGGGTAGAGTTATTGCAAGACCATTTGTGGGCAGTGGAAAGGGAGATTTTACTAGAACTAGTAATAGACATGACTATGCTCTTGAACCTTTTAATAAAACTATACTTGAATATATCAGTGAAGCAGGTCAAGAAGTAATGTGCGTGGGTAAAATAAAGGATATATTCACTGGCAAAGGTGTTACTCAATCAGTATCTATTAAAAATAATATGGATGGAGTAGATAAGACCATAGAGTTTATGAAAACTCCTAATAATGGATTGATATTTACTAATCTAATTGATTTTGATATGAAATATGGACATAGAAATGATGTAGAAGGTTATGGTAAGGCTTTAGTTGAATTTGATGAAAGAATGCCAGAGATTATGGAAGCATTAGATGAAAACGATGTACTAATAATTTCAGCAGATCATGGTTGTGATCCAACTACTGAGAGTACAGATCATTCAAGGGAATACATACCTGTTTTAGTATATGGAAAAAATCTAAAACAAAACGTAGAATTAGGAACTAGGAAAGGTTTTTCAGATATAGGTAAAACAATATTAGATTTACTTCAGATTGAAAATTCTTTAATAGGGGATAGTTTTATTAGTTTATTAAAATAAATATACAACAGAGGAGAATTTAAATATGGATTTAAAAGCTATAAAAGAAAGTGTTGATTTTATAAAAAGCAAATTAAACTATGAGCCAGAAATAGGAATTATTTTAGGTTCTGGATTAGGAGATATGGCAGATACAGTTGAAGAGAGAATAGTAATAAAATATTCAGAAGTACCAAATTTACCTGTATCTACAGTGCATGGTCATGCTGGTCAATTTGTCATTGGGAAATTAGGTAATAAAAAAGTAATAATGATGCAAGGTAGATTTCATTATTATGAAGGCCATTCCATGGCTTCATTGGCCCTTCCAATTCACATAATGAAGTATATTGGGGTTAAATCCTTAATAGTTACAAATGCTTGTGGAGGAGTTAATACAAGTTTTGAACCAGGTGATTTAATGTTAATTACAGATCATATTAACTTTACTTCTTCAAATCCGCTTATGGGTAAAAATGAAGAGGAAATAGGACCAAGATTTCCAGATATGTCTACTGCCTATGATAGAGAGTATTTAAAACTAGCTAAGCAGGTTGGAGCAGAGTTAAATATGAAGTTAAAAGAAGGAGTTTATATGATGTTCACAGGTCCGGTGTATGAAACTCCAGCCGAGGTAAGATTTGCAAGAATAGTTGGAGCAGATGCTGTTGGAATGTCTACAGTGCCTGAGGTAATAACAGCTAATCATTGTGGGTTAAGAGTTTTAGGTATATCTTGTATAACAAATATGGCAGCAGGAATTCTTGACCAGCCGTTAAATCATGAAGAAGTAATAGAGACTTCTGCTAAAGTTAAGACTAACTTCATAGCATTAGTTAATGGGATAATTGAAAAGATGTAATGTAAATAATCTGACACAGTAGTACTATTGCTACTGTGTTTTGAGTTAAAAGTATGCTTTAGGAGGTGAAGTTTTTAGTAAAACTAAAAACAGAATATTATGAGAATGTATGATTTAATTTTAAAAAAGAGAAACGGGTTAGAATTAGCCACAGAAGAAATTAATTATTTTGTAGATGGATATACAGATGGAAGTATTCCAGATTATCAAGTCTCTGCCTTGTTAATGGCCATTTACTTTAAAAAAATGAATGAAAGAGAAACCTCCGATTTAACCATGGCTATGGTTAATTCAGGAGAGATATTAGATCTTAGCGATATAGATGGAGTAAAGGTCGATAAACATAGCACTGGAGGCGTAGGTGATACTACTACTCTAGTACTAGCACCTATGGTCGCAGCCTTAGGAATACCTGTAGCAAAAATGTCCGGCAGAGGTCTTGGGCATACTGGAGGAACAATAGATAAATTAGAATCATTTAAGGGATTTTCAGTTGAAATGCCAAGGGAGGAATTTGTTAATAATGTTAATACTCTAAAAGTGGCATTAGTAGGTCAAACTGGACAATTAGCTCCTGCGGATAAGAAGCTATATGCGCTGAGAGATGTAACCGCTACTGTAGATAACGTTTCACTAATTGCTTCTAGTATAATGAGTAAAAAAATTGCAGCAGGTGCAGATTGCATAGTTCTTGATGTGAAGGTTGGGGAAGGTGCTTTTATGAAAACTCCAGAAGCAGCAGAAGAGTTAGCTAAAGCTATGGTATCTATAGGAAATAATGTGGGACGTAAAACTGTTGCAGTTATTTCTGATATGGATCAGCCTCTAGGATTAGCTATCGGAAATGCTTTAGAGGTTGAAGAAGCTATAGATACTTTAAAAGGTCATGGACCAGAGGACTTAGTTGAGCTAGTATTGACATTGGGAAGTAACATGGTAATGCTTGCTGGAAAAGCATCAAGTGAAGAAGAAGCAAGGAAGTTATTGGAAGATACTATAACTTCAGGATCTGCTATAAAGAAATTAAAGGAGTTTGTTAAAGCTCAGGGTGGAGAAATAGATTGTATAGATAACCCATCCTTATTTCCTAAAGCTAAATATGTAGTTCCAGTACTGGCTGAAAAAGATGGAGTTGTTAAAAAAATTCATGCTGAAGCCATGGGAATTGTAGCTATGGAATTAGGAGCAGGCAGAGCTACTAAAGAAAGCATAATTGATTTAGCTGTAGGAATAGTTTTAAATAAGAAAAGAGGACAAAAAATAAAAAATGGAGATGTCCTTGCATATATTCATAGTAATGAAGAATCCTTAGTTGAAAAGGCTAAGGAAGGAATATTAGAAAATTATGAAATAGTAGACGAGTATGAAGATAATATTCCACTAATTCACAATATAATAAGATAACTTTTAAAAGATCAGAAAAATTTTTCTGATCTTTCTTATTTAAGGATAATATAAATTATTTGGGTAAAAATAATTTCATAATAATTACTTTGGAGGTTAGTTATGAAGAAAAAGTATTTTCTAAGTGTAATATTATCTTTAATTTTTACTATACAAGTATCCATAAGTCCTATAGTACTTGCAAATCCTGAAAGAGGTGAAAAAAAAGATGGGAAAGAATCTACTAATGCTGTAGGTTTTGAACCTCAGGCAAAATCAGTGATATTAATTGAACCTAATTCAGGAAAGGTTATATACGAAAAAAATTCTCATGAGAAGTTTGCACCAGCATCTGTAACTAAAATTATGACTATGCTTTTGGCTATGGAAGCTATAGACAGTGGAAGAATAAGCCTTACAGATAAAATAGTTTGTAGTGAAAAGGTAAAATCTATGGGCGGAAGTAGTATGATTTTGGATACAGGAGAAGTTAGGACCGTAGAAGAAATTTTAAAGGGAATCGCCATTGCTTCCGGAAATGACGCGGCAGTTGCTATGGCAGAATTTTTAGAAGGTAGTGAAGAGGCTTTTGCAATAAAGATGAATGAAAAAGCTAAAGAGTTAGGAATGAATGATACTAATTTTAAAAACTGTACAGGATTAAGTGCAGATGGACATATGACTACGGCATCAGATATATCCAAAATGTCTATGGCTCTGTTAAAGCATCCAACTATATTAAAATATTCTTCTATATATATGGAAACTATTTCTGAAGGAAGAAATACACCTATAGAATTAGTTAATCATAATAAATTAGTTAGATTTTATAAAGGCTGTGATGGTTTAAAAACAGGATTTACTCAAGAGGCTATGTATTGTATATCTGCCACTGCTCTTAGAGATGGTGTTAGAATGTTAGCTGTTATAATGGGAGCTCCAAGCTATAAGCAAAGAAATGCAGATGCTAGTAAATTAATGGATTTCGGATTTGCAAAGTATCAAAGTAAAAAACTAGTGGCTAAGGATGAAGAGGTAGAAAAGGTTCCTCTAAATAAAAGTGGGGATAAATTTTACATTGCTAAAGCTAAAGATGATCTTCAAATCATCTTTGAAAAAGGAACAACAGGAGACATAACTAAGAAACTGTCTATAAATCCTGACATAAAGAAAATTAAGGCTGGGGATGTAATAGGAAGTTGTGAATACTATATGGGAGACAATTCAGTGGGTAAGGTTGAGTTATATAGTGATAGAGATATAAAACAATCACAAATATTAAATAATATTAAAGATATGTTTACAAAATTATTCGAACACGCAGTTTAATAAATAGAAAAACTCCTATATAGTACTTAGGAGTTTTTCTATTTATATATTTGTTTATAAATGATACAATTAATGGGAATACAATTAAGGGGGGATTTTATGGATATAGATCAAAGGAAGAAACTCATACTTAGTGGAAACATGTATAAAGCTATAATAACTTTAGCAATTCCTATAATGATTAATAATCTTATACAAACTTTATATAATTTAGCAGATGCATTTTGGGTAGGGAAAATTGGTTCAGTAGAGGTTGCAGCCACGGGATTTGTATGGCCAGTAAACTTTTTATTTATTTCTTTATGTATGGGAATATCTATTGCAGGAACTGCATTATTATCTAGATTTATTGGAGCTGGAAAAAATGAAGAAGCAAATAGTTATGCTAGTCAGCTATTAGTTTTAGCGTTAATTTCTTCAGTTATATTTACTATTATAGGTGTAATTATAACTCCTACTGTGATTAGACTTATGGGAGCAGAGGGAATGTTAGCAGTCCACAGTATAACCTACTTGCAAATTGTATTCATTGATACACCACTAGTTTTTATTTTCTTTGTTTTTAATTCAATAATGATAGCGCAAGGTAATACTGTAGTTCCAACAGTATTAAGTGGAATAAGTGCAGTATTAAATGTTATACTTGATCCTATTTTTATTTTCACTTTTAATTTAGGAGTAGCAGGAGCTGCTATAGCAACAGTACTATCAAAGGCTGTATTAATAGTTGCTATAATATATTTTTTAAAAGTAAAAGGTAGTGTTATTAAACCATCCTTTAAGAACTTTAGGTTTAATAAAAATATAATAAAACAAATTTTAAAAGTAGGAGTTCCATCGGCTTTAGGGCAATCAGGATCAGCTGTTGGGTTTATGATTCTCAATGGATTTATTGTTTCCTATGGAACAGCTACCATGGCAGCCTTTGTTGTAGTTAATAGGATTACTTCACTTATAATGCAACCAGCTATGGGAATAGGAGCTGCATTGACAACAATAGTTGGGCAAAACTTAGGAGCTAAACAGGAGCAGAGAGCTGAAGAAGGATTTAAAAAATCTATTAATTTTACAGTGATATTTTCAGTCATAGGATGTATATTTTTATTAATATGGGACACTCAAGTAATTAACTTTTTTATGCAGGCAAAGGATGATATAGAAGTAATAGAGCAAGGAATAACGTTTCTTTGGTATATTACAGCATCAATGCCATTAATGGGGATATTTAGTGTGCTACAAGGGGTATTTCAGGGATCAGGACATACGAAGTACTCTATGGCTATGGAGATTGGCAGACTATGGCTTGTGAGAATACCTATGATTTTGATTTTTAAATATATATTTCCCCAAGTTGGAGCACAAGGTATATGGTTTTCTATGAGTTTTAGTAATCTAATTGTATGTATATATGGATATTGGATATATAGAAAAGGTCATTGGAGAAAGAATGTTATACAAAGTAGAGAGATTATTTTAGAGGCATAGGCATGCATGGAATTTATTAAATATATAAACTTGACCTCCTTAGAGTTCTAATAGCTAAGGAGGTCAAGTTTATATAGGTGAAAAGCTTAAACAGTTAGTTTCAGTATACAATTGAACATTATTAATGCCTGTTACATTAATACAATCTAGCTGACAAAGATTATTTTTATTATAAACACAACTATTTACTTTACATATCAAGCAATGGCATTCCTCACCACCGTTGGTACTATTAGTTAAATCACTATAGTTTCTCTTATCTAAGAAAGAACTACAACAGGTATCAGAATCACTTTGTGATCCTCTTCCATTAATATCTACACGAGCAGCATAACAAGTACGAGATTTATTGTGAGAACAATTTTCAACACTACAAACGATAGAATTCATTTTTCTACCTCCTTTTATTCTAATATTAGTATTTCCAGAGATAGTTCAGTTATAAGTAATTTTGATTAATTAAAGTGAATAATTTATGGTATTATATAATAGAAATAATAAATAAAATATGTGATGGTGAGGAAATGAATAAATTATTATTGGCAGAAAAACCTTCTGTAGCTAGAAATATTGCAGAAGCATTAGGGTGTAAAACAAGGGAAAATGGATATCTAGAAGGGAATGGATATATTGTAACTTGGGCATTTGGTCATTTACTTACCTTATTTGATTGTAAGGATTATGACCCCAAATTAGCATTATGGAGTTTTGAGAACTTTCCATATATACCTGAGGAATTTAAATATAAAGTGAAAAATCAAAATGATAACAAAAATGCAATTGATGAAGGAGCTAAAAAACAGCTTGAGATTATCCATGAACTTATAAATAGAGAGGATATAGTAGAGATAATATCGGCTACGGACTTTGATAGAGAAGGTGAACTTATTGCCTTATTAATATTTCAATATTTAAAGGTTAATAAACCTATATATAGAATATTAATTAATGAATGGACTCCAACAGAAATCAAAAAGGGCTTAGAGAATCTAAAGCCTGATGAAGAAATGAAATGGTTACAGGATGCTGGGGTTAGTCGACAATTAGCAGATTGGGTTATTGGTATAAACTTTACTTCTATAGCTACTATGAAATATACAAGAGGCAAGGGAAATATACTTAATATAGGCAGAGTATTAATGCCTACTCTTAAAATGATATATGATAGAGAAATGCAGATAAAGAATTTTAAAGTGGAGGAGTCCTTTGAGCTAAATGCTACCTTTAAAAACGAAAGTGGCAGCTATAAAGGGAAATTCTTTCATGGGAAAAAAGATAAATTTTCTAATAAAGAAAGTGTTGAGAGACTAAAGGATGAAATACAAGGAAAACCTGGAAATATAATAGAAAAGAGTGTGGAGATAAAAAAAGAAAATCCACCTAGTTTATTTAATTTAAGTAATCTTCAGGGATATGTAACAAGTAAATATAAAGGGTTCACTGCAGACAAGGTATTAAAAGTAGCACAGAGCTTATATGAAAAGAAGCATATAACGTATCCTAGAACTGAGAGTACTGCATTGGAGGAGAGTATAGTTGATAAGGCAAAAAATGTTTTACAGGTATTAAAAAAAGATTTAAATTTTAAAGATGAGATTATTTTTAGTGTTTCTAAAAAGGTATTTAATAATGAGAAGGTAGAGAGCCATAGTGCTATTATCCCGACATACATTATTCCTAAAAACTTAAATCCAGATGAGAGAATCGTATATGATGCTATTAAAAATAGATTTATTTCACAATTTATGCCTTCAGCAGAATATGAAAATACAGAAATTATTACTAGTGTACTTGGAGATAATTATGAACGATTATTCTCTACTAAAGGTAAAATACTAAAAGAAAAAGGATGGTTTAAACTTTATGATGAGAATAAAAAAGATGAATTATTGCCATCAGTAGAAAAGGGTCAGGAAGTAAAGATGGTGGAGTTAAAGGTAACGAGTAAAAAAAGTAAACCACCTGCACATCATACAGAAAAAACTTTGCTAAAAGCAATGGAAACCTGTGGAAAAAATAACAACAGCAATGAAGAAGATGAAAAAGAAGAGGAATCAGAAGTGCTATATGGATATTCTATAGGAACTGCAGCTACTAGAGCCGAAACCATAAATAAATTAAAATATGCAGGGTATATTTTAGCTAAGGGAAAATCACTATTGATTACTGAAAAAGGAAATAAGTTGATTGAAACCTTTCCTTTAAAGGAGTTAATGGATACTGATTATACAGGAATACTAGAAAAAAAGCTTTATGATATTGAGAAAGGTAATTTCAAAAAAGAAGATTTTTTAAATGATATTTTTAAATTCACTAGGGATGGTGTGATAAAAATTAAAAGACATAGAAGTGAGCTTATTTGTGATACTAGAGAAAAGACTGCTAAGAAATAAACTATTTTTATCAAATTAAGCATCTAATTTAAAAAATTTAGTGTTTTAATTTGTAAGATTATAATTTAATAAGGAGGGATTACAATGTTAACTTATTTAATTATATTTATGGCAAAGATATTAGAGGTTTCTTTTGCCACAGTACGTATGGTATTACTTACAAGAGGAGAGAAGTTATATGCTTCAATCATTGGATTTGTAGAAGTAACAATTTGGTTATTAGTAGTAGGAAATGTACTAAATGGAATTCAAGAGGATCCAATAAAGATTGTAGTATATGCATTAGGATTTTCGTGCGGAAATTATCTAGGTTCATTAGTAGAAGAAAAATTAGCTTTAGGAGTTATAACACTTAATGTTATTGTATCAGAAGAGGATGGAGAGGTACTATTAAAGTATCTAAGAGATGCTGATGTGGGTGTAACATCAGTTCAAGGTGAAGGTCTTAATAGTAAAAAAACACTTCTTATGATACATGTAAAAAGAAAGAGAAAAAAAGAAATATTAAAGCTTATTGAAGATTCAGATGTTAAATGTGTGGTTTCAATAACAGACACTAAAACTGTATATGGTGGATATGGAATAAGAAAGTAGAATATATTTTAATTTATAAGAAGTTACTCTATAGAAATAATTAATAAAAGCTGTACTCTTCAGTATTAGAGTACAGCTTTTATCATATAAATCATATCTTATAGATAACTAAAGGGAAAGTAACACCTATTTGTTTAAGTACATATATATATCATATATGTTGCAATCTTCAATAGTTAATATATAAAAAATCCTTATGAGCTATATTTAAATATATTTATTGCAACTATATTATGAGGATACTTAAGGAGGAAAACTATGCAAACTAGAAGTGAAAGAAATTTGAAAGGAATAGATATATCACATTGGCAAGGGGAGATGGATTTTTTTAAAATAAAGTCCAATGGAATTAAGGTTGTCTATATCAAAGCAACTGAGGGACTTAATTGTATAGATAATCATTTAACAAAAAATTATGAAGGTGCAAAAGCTCAGGGATTATTAGTAGGATTTTATCATTACTTTAAACCAAGCGTAGATGCTAGAGCACAAGGAAGATTTTTTGTCAACTCTATTGGTAAAAAAAAATATGATTGTAGATTAGCATTAGATATTGAAGTTACAGATGGGCTTAAATCAGAGGATTTAACTGCAATGTGTATAACTTTTTTAGAGGAAGTTAAGAAGCTAACAGGAAAAGAAGTGGTTGTATATACTTATACAAGTTTCGCAAATACAAGTTTAAATAGTAAATTAGCAGTTTATCCACTATGGGTAGCTCATTATAATGTAACTACTCCAGGTTTAAATAAAATTTGGAATGATTGGATAGGATTTCAATATACAGATCTAGGAAGAATTACAGGTATTAATGGCAGATGTGATTTAAATGAATTTACAGAAGAAATAATTATAAATACAGATAATAGTGTAGAAAAGAGTTTAGAAAATATTAGTATAAAATCTATTAATTATAGAATAAAAAGAGAAGAGTCATTAGCTATGATAGCTAATAGATAAAGTATAGCTTGATAAAGGTCAACTTATGAAACTGGAATATATAATCCAAGTGTATATAAATAGACATAAGTAATTATATAGATGAATAAATGAAAAATACTTGAATGATTAATTAAGGTGTTGCTTAGTTAACTTAAAAAATTTACCCTAAGAAAAGTTTTTCTTAGGGTAATAACTTTAAAAAGCCAATCTATTTCCATATTGGTAATAATAGAAAGTTATAAAATATAGCCTAAAAATTAAATTTATTCCATTGAGGAAATAATCCATATAGACCGCCTGTATGGATAAATAAAATATTTTTAGCATTTTTAAAAGTTCCTTTTTTTATTTCATTTACTAATCCGTAGAAAGCTTTACCAGTATAGACAGGATCCAGCACAATTCCTTCTAGAGCCGCTATTTCTTTGATAAATTCTATTTGTTCTTTAGTTGGAAATCCATAACCTTCTCCTACATATCCATCAATTATACAAAGGTCTTCACTTTTAATTACTTTGTTAAAATCACAATAGGCTTTACTTTCATTTATTATTTCAAGAGTTTTATGTTTAAAATATTCTGCTGTATCACATATATTAATTCCAGTTATTATAGATTCATTATTATTTAGCAATGTATTTCCAAGCACTAAGCCACCATAGGTGCCAGCAGAACCAACAGTAACGCCAATTACATCGAATTTTATGTTTAGAGAATCCTCATCTTTCATTATTTCCTGCATTCCATGAAAGTATCCAAATAAACCAATACCATTAGATGCGCCTTCAGGTATTATGTAGGGTTTAAAACCATCTTTTTCATATTGATTTTTAATTTCATTCATCATATCAGTTCTATGATTTTTATATTGATCAGGAGTTATAAATTCTGTTGTGGCATTAAATAATTTATCTAATAGAAGGTTGCCTTGATAAACTCCATTATCTTCTCCTCTTAGAAGAAGAACAGATTTTAAACCTAGCTTAGCAGCACATTGAGCAACAGCCCTACAGTGATTAGATTGAGAGCCACCACATGTTATGAGAACATCACAGCCATTATCTAAGGCTTCTTTAAGTGAAAATTCTAGCTTTCTTATCTTATTACCAGACACCTCGATTCCAGTACCATCATCTCTTTTAAGAAATATATTTACCCCCAATTCTTCAGAAAGTTTAGGGAGTTTCTCTACTTTAGTTGGTAAATTTGCTAAAGATATTCTATCAGGTATTTTAATCATAATCAATTCCTCCTTTGATATAGTACTATTTAATTATATCAGAGTAATGAAAGGTTGTACCAATAAAGATTTAAACAAAGCAAATAAAAAAAGTTTCCTGAATTTACAGAAAACTCTTCAATATTAAAGTATTAGTTTTAAGCATTTATGTCCTCATCTATAGCCTCTAAATTATCAGACCATAGATATTTTTTAGTTTCGCTTACAATTACACCATTAAGTGCAAGCAAGCATATTAAGTTAGGTATAGCCATCATTCCATTGGCAATATCTGATAGGTTCCAAATTACATTTAGGTTGAATACACTACCTACAAATACCATGATTACATAAACAATTCTATAAGGAATAATCGCCTTTTTACCAAATAAATATTCCATAGCTTTTTCAGCATAGTAAGACCAACCAAGGATTGTTGAGAAAACAAAGCATAATAGACCTACTGTTAAAACTATTGGACCAACTACAGGAATTAGGCTAAATGCAGCATGAGTTAAATCTCCACCATTTAATCCCTTATTCCATACACCTGTGTTTACAAGTACAAGACCTGTCATAGCACAAACTATAACTGTATCCCAGAAAGTACCAGTGGCAGACACAAGGGCTTGTTTTACTGGATTTCTAGTTTGAGCAGCAGCAGCAACTATAGGAGCACTACCAAGACCAGATTCGTTTGAGAATAATCCTCTAGCGATACCAAATCTCATAGCCATAAGCATTCCGCCACCAACGGCTCCACCAGTAATAGCTTTAGGAGAAAAGGCACTTCTTACGATTAAAGCTA
Organism: Clostridium sp. UBA4108; assembly: GCA_002381695.1. Lineage (GTDB taxonomy): Bacteria > Bacillota > Clostridia > Clostridiales > Clostridiaceae > Clostridium_J. Next base: position 233,823 of record DFXM01000039.1, read on the forward strand.
AGGTGTCAGGAATGGTTGAAGCAGTCATAACTAATATAATTACACATCCAGCAACATAGAATATAGCCATAAAAGGTACTAGTATATCACATACTCTAGCGATACTCTTTATTCCACCAATGATAACTACTGCGGTTAAAATAGCCATAACTATACCAGAAGCCCATAATGGAACATTATATGAGGTTTGAAGCATGGTTGAAATAGAGTTTGCTTGAACAGCACAGCCTATACCAAAAGCAGCTAAACTTGTAAAAGCAGCGAAAAGAATAGCTAACCATTTTTTACCCATACCTCTTTCAATTACATACATAGGTCCACCAGCCATGGTTCCATCTGAAGTTTTAACTCTGTATTTAACAGAAAGCAATCCTTCTGCATACTTAGTTGCAATACCAAATACTCCTGTAAGCCATGTCCAAAGCACTGCACCAGGTCCACCTAGGGCAATAGCAGTACCAACACCTACGATATTTCCAGTTCCAATAGTTGCAGCAAGAGCTGTACAAAGAGCACTAAACTGACTAACGTCTCCTTTAGCAAAATCGTCTTTAGTTACAGACAATTTGATAGCTTTAAAGATGTATCTTTGAATGAATCTTAGTTTAAAAGTTAAAAATAGATGAGTCCCGAATAGAAGAATAATTAATGGATATCCCCACAAAAATGATGCAGCATTGCTAATAAACTCCGCCATAATAAAAAAATACCCCCTATAAAAAATTTTATATAATATAAATATACTCACAATATGAATATATTATGAATTATATATGAAAAATATTGCAAAAAAAACGCGCCCTAAAAATGGAAAATAATCTTGGAAATATACTTGAATTTCTGTAACATTAAGAATTAACCTGTTTATTAAGTAAGATTATATCATCGAAAAATTTGCAAAACAAGCTAAATTTTCAGAATATTTAAATTTTTGATAAAATATTTGTAAATTGCAACATTAAGAATTATAAAATAGCATTTAGTATTTATAAAAATAATATTTGTTAAAAATAATACAAAATGAAATAGATGAATTTATAACTTGCAATAAGGAGAGATGTAAAAGATGTAAACAATAATTATTATTTGTTGACATAAGTTATTTGATACAATATAATAATCACATAGAGATGATAAAAGAAGATTCAGTGAATTAAATATAAAATGTAAGTATTAGGGAGGAATAATATTATGAAAAAGTTTGTTTGTACAGTATGTGGATATATACATGAAGGAAATACAGCGCCAGAAAGCTGCCCAGTATGTAAAGTATCATCAGATAAGTTTATAGAAAAAAATGAAGGTATAATAGCTTGGGCAGATGAGCATAGAATAGGGATTGCAAAAGATATAGATCCTGAAGTTATAGAAGGATTAAGAGCTAACTTCGTTGGAGAGTGTACAGAGGTTGGAATGTATCTTGCTATGAGTCGTCAAGCAGATAGAGAAGGGTATCCAGAGATTGCTGAAGCTTACAAGAGAATAGCTTTTGAAGAAGCAGAGCATGCAGCTAAGTTTGCTGAATTGTTAGGTGAAGTAGTATCTGAGGATACAAAAACTAATCTTCAAATGAGAGTAGACGCAGAACATGGAGCGTGCCAAAGTAAAAAAGATTTAGCAACTTTAGCTAAGAAGTTAAATTTAGATGCTATCCATGATACAGTGCACGAAATGTGTAAAGATGAAGCTAGACATGGAGCTGCATTTAATGGATTATTAAAAAGATATTTTTAATAAATCATATATTTAAAATAGCATAATATTTGAAACACCATATAAATAATAAGAAGTAATAAAAAGACTTTGCAATTTGCAAAGTCTTTTTTACATGGAGCAGGTGAAGGGAATCGAACCCTCGCCAATAGCTTGGGAAGCTAATGTACTACCATTATACTACACCTGCACAACTATAATTATATTATACTCCAAATGCATAGTATGTAAAGAGTATAATTATAAATTATTGTAAATAAAGATACTATGCAGGCATAAAATAGGTTATTTAATTAACAATTTCTGTTAATATTCTGCAATAAATTAGTAATGTAGTCATTAGAAATAAAATCTTGATTTTTTAATTTCCTTATAAATTCTACTAAAGATGGATTTATGAGCATGAATTCTTCTACATCTAAGGGAAGAGAGTTTCTAGTTTCAGCAGCCAAATCAAAAAATAAGTTCAGTTCTTTCTTATTATGACTAATATCAAAAATATTCGTCAAAAGAAGAAGAGTTTCCTTAGGAAAAGCATATCTTTTCCCATTCTCTACATCAGCTAGATAAGTTAAACTTATATCTAATTTTTGAGCCATAGTTCGAAGGCTCCATCCTTTTTCTTTTCTTCTTTCCTTAATATAATCACCAAAAGTAATATTATAATTTTCCATAAATAATACCTCCTTATAAACATAGTACGCTTAACAGCTTAATAATTCAAGTAAAAATAGTATATCTACCAATATTTATTCATATAAATATAGAAAAGTTAAGATTATTATGGGGGATATATATGAAAACAAGAAAAGCATTAGGTAATTTTATAATATTTGTATTACTTGCAATCCTTTTTAACATTCTCGTTTTAATTTTGAAAGGAGAACAGGCAGGTATTGAATTTTTAGGAGGATATTTGATTGAACTTAGTTTAAGTTTAGACAATCTATTTTTATTTTTAATGATTTTTTCTAGCTTTGGTATACCTAGCAAATATCAGAAAAGAGTATTAAATTATGGTGTTTTTGGTGCTATAGTTTTAAGATTAATTTTCATATTATTAGGAGTGTCTGTTGTTAACAAGTTTCATTGGGTTTTATATTTCTTTGGAATTTTATTAATCCTTAGTTCTCTTAAAATGATATTTAAGGTAGATAAAGAAATAGATTTCAAAAGAAGTTATATATATAAGGGATTAAGATTTATAATTCCATTTACAGATAGTTTAGTTGGAGAAAAATTTTTTGTAAGAAAGAATAAAATTTTATATGCAACACCTTTATTTGCTATACTTCTAATTATAGAGATGTCAGATATTTTATTTGCAATAGATTCTATACCTGCAATTTTTTCTATAACCACAGATCCATTTATTGTGTATACCTCGAATATTTTTGCAATACTTGGATTAAGAAGTTTATATTTTATTTTAGTAAAAATAAATAACATGTTTAAATATGTACAGTATGGAGTAGCTGGCATTTTAATGTTTACAGGTATAAAACTATCTATATTATATTTTAATATAGAGATACCGGTAATGAATTCTATATTGGTAATAGTTATAATACTTATAATAAGTATTATAATTTCCCTCATCAGTGAAGCTATAGCATGTGTATCTAATAAACTTAATTAAAAGGAGAGAGGAATCTCTCCTGATTTTACATATCAAGCCAATTAGCAGAGCCCTTATAGAAAAACTCAGTGTGTCTACATTTAGGACAAACATATACATCAAAAATTAAATGTTCTTCATAATCAAACAAGGTGGCGAATAATCCTCTGTTGTTATCTTGAGAGTCAAACCTATACTCTTTTAAATATTTCATTTCATTATTACAGCGGAGACAATTAATTAAATTATTATCATTCATAAAAGACAGCTCCTTTTTAGTTTTATTACAATATATATTTATACATATGAGTTCTAATTCCTTCACTTTAGTAGAATTTCAGTTATTATTAGAGTATAATTTTATGGTATAACAACTTATCATAAAAGGAGTAATATATGTCACTTAGTATTAAGATATCTAATTTTGAAGGTCCATTTGATTTGTTACTACATCTTATTAAAAAAAATCAGATGGATATTTATAATATAAGTATTTTTGAAATTACGAAACAATATCTAGGATATTTAGATCAGATGAAGGAAATGGATTTGGATATTACCTCTGAATTTATAGTAATTGCCGCTACTTTAATTGAAATTAAATCTAAGTTTTTACTTCCTAAAAATAAACTAGAAGATAAAGAGGTAGAGGAAAAAGATGAAGCTAAAGAACTAATAGATAAGCTAGTTCAATATAAAAAATTTAAAATGGCAGCAGAATTCTTAGGAGAAAAAGAAAGATATTCTGGCATAATGTATACAAAAAAACCTGAAATTATTGAACCTATAAAAAATCAAAAGGATGAGATAAAGAATCTATTTAAGAATATAACTATGATAGATTTATATAATATTTATAATGAACTAATAAAGAATTATAGTGAAAAAATGAATTTAGAAACTAATTTTGAAGATAGAATAAAAGTTGAAGTATATAAAATTGAAGATAAGATGGAAGAACTTAAATCAGCCATATTGCAGAAAAAGAAACTTAGTTTTAATGAATTTATTAATAACTCAAAATCTAAAACTGAGATAATAGTAACTTTTTTAGCATTGTTAGAATTAGTGAAGCTTAGAAACGTAGTTGCAATTCAATATGGCAACTTTAATGAGATTTATTTAGAAAGGATAGATACTAATGAATAATATTTCTTTTAAAGAAATTCAGATAGAACAAGAAGGTAATAAAGACATATATTTTTCCATAATTGAATCTCTATTATTTGTAAGTGGGGATCCATTACCACTGGATACTATAGCGTCTATTTTAGAGTGCTCTTTAGAATTTACTAAAGGATTGTTAGAAGACCTTATAAGTAAATACGAGGTGGATGAAAATAGGGGAATAAAGATAGTGAAGTTAAACGAAGAATATCAATTAGTTACAAGGCCTATAAATAGTGAATATATACAGAAATTATTAAAAACTAATGTAAGACAATCCCTTTCAAGAGCTTCCTTGGAGACCCTAGCAATCATAGCATATAGACAACCTATTACTAGAGTTGATATTGAAGAAATAAGGGGAGTAAAAAGTGATAGGGCTATATATACTCTTTTAGAAAAAAGTCTTATTAGGGAAAGTGGAAAGAAGGAAGTAATAGGGAAACCTAACCTTTATGCTACTACAAAGGAGTTTTTAAAGCATTTTGGATTTACATCTTTAGAAGAACTACCATCTATCGAAGCATTTATAGAGGAAATAGAAAATGATAATCATTAAAAATGCTAGCTACATAAATTTATGTAGCTAGCATTTTTAGTAATGGAATATATAATTTTTTGATTATTCGCATGGATCACAAGGGTTATATAGAGGGCTATTGTGATCATTTGAGTTATTAAAATTTTTTTCAGGACTATTATTTTTAAATAGATCTTTTAGCATATCAACCATTTGAGGAATTGTATCAACTATCTTATCATAAGTATTGTCTTGGTCTACGGGTAATATCCTAATTGAACCGTTTCTAACTACTAAAAAGCCAACAGGTTTTATAGATATGCCAGCTCCAGAGCCTCCGCCAAAGGGATGCTTAGGATATGTATCTTTAATATTTCCACAGAATTCTGAACCCCCAGATGCAAAGCCAAAGGATACCTTTGAAATTGGAATGATAGTTGTACCATCAGGTGCAGTCACAGGATTTCCTATGACGGTGTCTACATCAATCATATCTTTGATGTTTTCCATAGTAGATTTCATTAAATTTTCTATTGGATGATTATCCATTATTAAATTCCTCCCTTAAATTATTCCTTACTAATTTTGAGGTTTTCTCATAAGATATCAAATTATATATAGTTTTTACCATAATATAAATTAGTTTAGCTATATTAATAAAAACTATACTGTTTATTTCAATATTAATAAAATTTTTATTGTAATTCATATTTATATAATATTTATATTTTTTAAGATTTAAAGGTAAATTAAGTATAGAAGGTAAAATAGAGAGTAATCCATGTAGAAATCCATAAGAAATAGCTGCTTTAGCAGCATCTTCAAAACCATAATCTATATCTATACTAAACTTTAGATTAAATTTCAATTTATTTTTGACTAATGTGGATAATATTATTTTTCCATGAATTAATTTGAACTTTTTTTCTTCACTTTCTACTTTACTTTTATAATCTTTATTTCTTACCTTATCTTTAGATTTTTTTGTCTTAGGTAAAACTGTTTTATTATATAGTTTCAATATGAAAATATTATTTCTATAAGTTAGTTTTATTTTTATAGGTATGGGAAACAATAATATCAATGCAACTATGGCTAAAATTAAAAAAAATTTATTCATTTAAATACCTCCATAGTTTTATATTTTAAATTATTTCCATTGAGTTAGGTTATATTCACTAATTTAAATTAAATTATCATAAAAAGGGGAGTTTAATGTGTATAAGAAGTTTATGGTTTTTATGTTAGTTATAATATTGATATGCTATAATTCAGTTTCCATTGTAATGGCTGCACCTCTTAAAGTAGATGCTGGTTCAGCTATTGCTATAGATAGCACTACAGGAGCAATTCTTTTTAGTCAAAATAGCCATAAGGTAGTTCCTATGGCAAGTACTACAAAAATAATTACCTGTTTGGTTGCACTAAAGTATGGAGATCTTGACAAGGAGGTGGAAATATCTAAAACTGCAGCATCTATAAGAGGTTCTAAAGTAGGATATAAGTCAGGTGAGAAAATTAAAATAAGAGAACTTCTATATGGATTAATGCTAAAGTCTGGAAATGATTGTGCTATAGCTATTGCAGAAGGAATTAGTGGGAGTATTGAAGAATTTTGTAAAGTTATGAATGAATATGCATTATCTATTGGCATAATAGATAGTCATTTTCAATCTCCGCATGGACTAGATAGTATAAGTCATTATTCCTCAGCTTATGATCTAGCTATAGCCACTATGAAAGCTAAAGAAATTCAAGAGTTTAGCGACATAGTAAAAGCTAAGGTTGTAGATGAAAAGGAACATAATTTTACTAGAAGTTTCAATAATATAAATAAATTATTATATCAAGAGCCTAATTGCACAGGAGTTAAAACTGGATATACTGGCCAGGCTGGTAAATGTTTAGTAAGTTCCTTTGATATGATGCCAGGAGAAATAATTGTGGTAACACTAAATTGTACTAATAGATGGAATGAGAGCAAGAAAATTTATGATTACGTAAAAGAAAATTATGATTATAAACCTGTGGTAGCAAAAGATGAAGTATTAGGAAAAGTTATGGTGGATAAAAATAAGTATGTAGATTTAATTGCTAAAGAAAATATTATATATCCTGTAAAGAAAACTGAATCAATCAACGTTGAAGCAATTATACCAGAGTGCATAGTGACAAGACCAATCTTAAAGACTGACCTATTAGGAATGATATTAATATCTGATGAATCAGGAGTTAAATTTAGAGTTCCTCTATATCCTAAAGAGGAGATTAAGAGTAGAGGCTTTAAAGAAAAAATATTAAAGTTATTAAATTAATTTTATATAATATATGAAAAATAATTCATAGGATTTACAATTCTATGGATTATTTTTTTATATGAGTAGCAAATATAAGATTCGGAAATATGCTGATAGTATAGTAAGTTAGGAGGATAATCCATGAGTTATGAACCCTATAATTGTGTAGACTGTGGAAGTGAGTTTTGTCCTTGTCATTTAGCGGAGTCTGGAAATTGTATTTTATGTTCTCATTTAGATGGAAAAGATTTCTGCGACTGTGTAAATTGGAATGGAGTATGTATATACCAAGAATTTGTCCAAAATAACTATAAGGCAAAGGAAGGTAGAAAGTACAATAGTTTTCAGGTTATTAGTAAAGAAGATTTAACTAATAGCTTAACAAAGTTTAAAATAAAAGTTACTAAGAAGCTTGCCAGTGATTTAACATATCCAGGGGCTTTTATTTTTATAAGGAAAGAAGATAAGGAAAATAGTTATGATACACCTATATGTGTAATGGAAAGTGATACAGGTGATGATATTATTACCATAGTTATAGAAATGAAAGGATTAAAGACAAAAACTCTACAAACAGTTCAGGTAGGAGATACGGTGTTAATTAAGGGACCATTTTGGAATGGCATATTAGGACTTAACTCTATATTAAATGCTAAAAGAAAAAATTGTTTACTTATCTGTAGAGGGATAGGCCAAGCGCCTATGGTACCTGTTATGAATAAGTTATATAGAAATGACAATAAACTAATTGTATTGCTAGATAAAGGATTAACTGAAAAAGTATTTATAGAACAAGAATTAGAGAGGTACAATGCTAAAGTTATCGAAATAGATAATATAATTCAGAATGGTATACTCATACCCAAATGTAGAAAATTAATTGAAGAAACAATAATAAAAGATAATATTGATTTAGTACATTGTGACACTACAGACATTATAAGTTATCAGGTTATGAAAATAGTGGAAGCCTTTCAGAGAGATTTGAGTTTCTCATGTAGTAATAACGAAAAAATGTGCTGTGGAGAAGGGGTTTGTGGTTGCTGTACAATTATGAATAATGATGAGAAGTTAAGAAGACTTTGTAAGATGCAAACAGAGCCTAAATTTGTATTTGAGGGGAGGAGACTACTTTGAAGGTAATAGTAATAGGTGGCGGTTGGTCAGGATGTGCAGCAGCAATTACAGCTAAAAAAGCTGGGGCAGATGTAGAAATACTAGAGAAAACAGATTTACTTTTAGGACTTGGTAATGTTGGTGGAATAATGAGAAACAATGGAAGATATACTGCGGCTGAAGAGCTCATAGCACTAGGTGCAGGAGATTTATTTAATATAACGGATAGTAATACAATTCATAAAAATATTCAGTTCCCAGGACACGAACATGCATGGCTTTATAATGTTAATAAAATAGAATCAGCAGTAAGGAAACATCTAGAGGAATTAGATATAAAAATAAGAGTAACAACAAGGGCCGTAGATGTAAAAAAAGATGGTGGAAGAATTAAGGGAATTTATTTAAGTGATGGAGAGTTAGTTACAGGAGATGTGTTTATAGAAACCACAGGTTCCACAGGACCTATGGGAAATTGTTTGAGATATGGAAATGGATGCTCTATGTGTATTTTAAGATGTCCATCCTTTGGTCCTAGAATTAGTATAAGTTATAGAGCAGGAATAGAGGATATCAAGGGCGAAAGAGATGAAGATATTTACGGTGCTTTTAGTGGTTCTTGTAAATTGTGCAAAGAAAGCCTTTCAGAAGAAATATTGAAGGAATTAAATGATACTGGAGTGGTAGTACTTAAGGTCCCAGAAGAAGATATTAACGTAGATAAATTGAAACAAAAGGTATGCCAACAATATGCATTAAAAGAGTTTGCCGAAAATATAGTATTGCTTGATACTGGTCATGCAAAATTGATGACATCATATTATCCGTTAGAAAAACTTCGAAAGATAAAAGGTCTTGAAGATGCAAAGTATGTAGATCCTTATGCTGGTGGAAAAGGAAATTCTATAAGATATCTTTCAGTTGCTCCTAGAACTAACGACTTAAAGGTATTAGGACTGGATAATCTATTTTGTGGCGGAGAAAAAAGTGGACTTTTTGTAGGACATACAGAAGCTATAGCTACAGGTTCATTAGCAGGTCATAACGCAGTAAGAAATGAGCTAGGTATGCCACTTTTAATTTTACCAAGATTGTTAGCTGTGGGTGATATAATTGCCTATGCAAATGAAAAAGTACAAACTGTGGAGGGAAGAAGAAATAGATATACCTTTGCAGGTTCAGAATATTTTCAGAGGATGAAGGATTTAGGAATTTATACTTTAGATAAAGAAGAAACATGTGTAAAAATTAAAAAGTTAAATTTAGATAATGTATTTAATCAAAAGCTTGTTTAATTTATATATGATACTTTATATAAGGTGATACAGTTTTTGATTATAGTACAGTAGAAAAAATTTATGGTGTAGGTGGAGGAAGTTTTCCCTATGGAGATATCTTAATAGTAGGTAGTGATAGATATGATACCACTAAGAAAGTATTGCAGACCATAGGGAAGTTGTAAATTTGATCAAATAAAACAAAACCATAAACAATAATCCTCTATTTTTTACAACGACCTCAGAATCGCAGAAGAATTTGTAAACACAAAATCTTCTGCTTTAATATTTCAAAGGTTATGAGCAATTTGCTTCTTTACTTATGTATATTGTATTTTTTTATTTACCGCTTTTTAACTTTTACATTAAAAAAGAGCTTCTACAAAGAACTAAAAGAAGTTGTATACAAATAACTTATGCAACTTCTTTTATTGTATATAAAACTTTAAATTTAACAATAAAATCTTTGACAAATAAAAATAAGCAGCATATACTAAATATATGAATACATATACATATATACATACATTCATGTGAGGTGATATATTAAATGGATAATAATAAAGATATCTTTGATAATTGTAATTGTAACGTAATACATGAAGATGTGGTTAAGAAGGTTAAAGAAACTATTCCAGAAGATGAAACTTTATATGATTTAGCAGATTTATTCAAAGTTTTTGGGGATAGCACAAGAATAAAAATTATATGTGCATTATTCCAATCAGAAATGTGTGTATGCGATATTGCAGCATTACTTGGAATGAATCAATCAGCTATATCTCATCAGTTGAGAGTTCTTAAGCAAGCAAGATTGGTAAAGTATAGAAAAGAGGGAAAGGTTGTTTACTATTCATTAGATGATGATCATGTTAAAGGGATATTCGATCAAGGGTTAGCTCATTTAAATGAGGGATAAAGAAATTTAGGGGGAGTTAGGGATGAGTAATAATAAAATTTCGAAGCCTAATGTTAAATCAAATAAACCATTACAAATAAAATCAGAATTAACTAGTATGAAACCAAAGACAATTATGGAACTAAATACAATACAAAAAAAACCAGTTAGTAAGATAAAAAAGCAATTCATCTTAGAGGGTTTAGATTGTGCTCATTGTGCATCAAAAATAGAGACAAAACTTAATAGTATTGATGGAATTGATAGTGCTACAGTGAATTTTGTGACCAAGACTTTAACTATAGAATTAGAAGAAATTAGTAGAGTCAATGAGTTAGTTGCTGCATCTATAGAATCAATAAAAAAAATTGAGTCTCATGTAATCGTAAAAGAAAAGACAGCAGGAAAGTCAAATAGATTAGTACTAATGTTAGAAGGTCTATGTTGTGCTAACTGTGCTGCGAAAATTGAAAGAGAAGCAGCTAATATTAAAGATGTATGCAGTGCGGTGGTTGATTTTGTAGCAAAGAAACTTATTATGGAAATTGAAAATAATAGTGATAAAGAAGCTATTATCGAAAATGCAAAAGAGGTTGTAAAGAAAATTGAGCCCGATGTAAAAGTATTTGTATTAGAGGAAAATATTAATAAAAAACAGGAACATTTACATGACCATCATGGAGAAGGTGAAAATAATAAAACTAAATTTGTAAGGCTTGGAATTGGAGCTGTAATTTATGCAATTGCTATAGCTTTTGACTTTGGTTTTTATGGTGAGTTAATATTATATTTAATAAGTTATTTCCTTGTTGGTGGAGAAGTATTGTTAAGAGCTTTGAAGAATATAAGAGGTGGGCAAGTCTTTGATGAAAACTTCCTTATGAGTATAGCTACAATTGGAGCTTTTGCTATTGGAAACTTTCCAGAAGGTGTAGCAGTTATGATATTTTACCAAATAGGAGAGATATTCCAAGGTATGGCTGTTAATCATTCAAGAAAGTCAATAGCAGCACTAATGGACATAAGACCTGATTTTGCTAACTTAAAAGTTGGTGACGATATCAAGAAGGTATCACCAGAAGAAGTCAGCGTAGGGGACATAATAGTTGTAAAACCTGGAGAAAAAGTTCCACTTGACGGTAGAGTAATTGAAGGAAACTCTATGATAGATACTTCTGCACTAACTGGTGAATCAGTTCCAAGAGAGGTAGAAGTAGGCGATAATATATTAGGTGGAGTTATTAGTAAAAATGGACTTTTAACAATAGAAGTAGAAAAAGAATTTGGAGACTCAACTATTGCTAAGATATTAGATTTAGTTCAAAATGCAAGTAGTAAAAAAGCTCCAACAGAGAATTTTATAACAAAATTTGCTAGATACTATACACCTGCTGTTGTTTTCTCTGCATTAGCATTAGCTATACTACCACCACTTTTTATAAGTGGTGCAACCTTTTCAGAATGGATATATAGAGCGTTGGCTTTCCTAGTAGTATCTTGTCCATGTGCGTTGGTTGTATCTATACCACTTGGTTTTTTTGGAGGGATAGGTGGAGCTTCAAAAAACGGAATACTAGTTAAAGGTGGAAACTATCTTGAAGCATTAAATAATGTTGAAGTTGTAGTGTTTGATAAAACTGGAACTTTAACAAAGGGAATATTTAAAGTAACAGAAATAAAACCGCAAAGTAATATTTCTAAGGATGAGCTTATTACTTATGCAGCCTACGCAGAGAGTTTTTCAAATCACCCAATTGCAACTTCTATCTTAAAAGCTTACGGGAAGGAAATAGCTAATGATTCAGTAGAGTATTATGAAGAAATATCAGGACATGGTATTAAAGTTATTGCTTTGGGCAAAGAAGTCTTAGCAGGTAATTATAAACTAATGAATAAAGAAAATATTTCTTATACAAAAGTAGAAACTATAGGTACCGTAGTTCATGTTGCTGTTAATAAAGAATATGCAGGTTATATAGTTATATCAGATGAAGTAAAAGAGGATTCAGCTAAAGCAATTAAAGATTTAAAAGCAATGGGCATTAAGAAAACTGTTATGCTTACAGGGGATAATAAAATTGTTGGAACTAAAATTGCTAAAGAACTAGGACTAGACGAAGTTTATTCGGAGTTATTACCAGACCAAAAGGTTGAAAAGGTAGAATTACTAGATAAAGAAAAGACATCTAAAGGTAAATTAGCATTTGTAGGAGATGGAATAAATGATGCTCCAGTTTTAGCAAGAGCTGATATAGGTATAGCAATGGGAGGAGTAGGTTCAGATGCAGCAATAGAAGCTGCTGACGTTGTTATAATGACAGACGAGCCTTCAAAGATTGCATCAGCAATAAAAATAGCAAGAAGAACAAGAGCAATAGTAATGCAAAATATAGTCTTTGCTTTAGGGGTTAAAGCAATAATATTAGTACTTGTAGCTCTTGGAATGGGTACTATGTGGGAGGCTGTATTTGGCGATGTAGGAGTTACATTAATTGCAGTATTAAATTCTATGAGGGCAATGAAAATAGAAAAATAATGATAACAATTATGCAGTCATAATTTATGGCTGCATAATTACTATGGGAATATCTATGAATAATATAAATAATGAAAAATATATGATAAGTTCTTTAGAATTAATATATTTAATTAATCAAAGAAAAAAGGTGCTCCGTTACAGAGTCACCTTTCAATGATGGGGTCATTTGAAATTTTAATTAGACAAATAAATAATATCATAAAATAGAAAGTATGTGTGTAGAAATACATCGAAAATACACTATTAACTATTGTTCACATAAAAGACAGTGAATATTTTAGATTAGTATTAATAAAATTGATCCCTTTACTCTTCAAGAGAATTTCACTAGTGATATTTATATTTTTCAAGATACTACGATTACGCCTATTGAAGCTGCTGGAATCAGAGAGGTTCAAAATTTTTTTAAGATTGAAAATTGCACAGTAGAAAATTAAATATTAAAGCTTTACATAAAGGGAAGAACGTGGTTAACTAATAATGTATAATGTTCAAAAGTTTAGTAAAAATATTTAGTAGAGGTGTATTTTGATGAAAAAAGGGGATTTTTTATGGGGTTTTATACTTTTGGTTTTTGTGGCAATTTTAGTTGTGCCATTCTCAAGAGAAGCATTTATTGAAGTTACCCATACCTATCCGTATATGGGAGGGTTTTTAAAATTTGCTATTTTAGCCACCATGGGTGATATGCTAGGAAGCAGAGTTATAAGTGGCGACTGGAGTATTCCAAGAGGAGTTTTTTGGAAGGCAACCATATGGGGAATTATAGGAATGGCAATAACACTTGTATTTTCTATATTTTCAGGAGGGATAATAGCGGCACAAGCAGAAGGCATGCTGCCTTTTAAAGGAGTAACAATAGGACATGCATTTTTCACCAGTGCTACTATGAACATTACTTTTGCTCCATCAATGTTTATCTTTCATAAATATACTGATATATATATAGACACAAAGTATGATAAAAGTGGTGGTAAAATCACTCTTAAAGAAATAACAGAAAAGATTGATTGGCATACCCTTGTAAGTTTCTCTATGCTTAAAACTATTCCATTCTTTTGGATACCTTGTCACACATTAGTATTTTTATTGCCAGGTCAATACAGAGTGCTAGCTTCTGCATTTTTATCTATTGCCCTTGGACTTTTATTAGCAATAGCTAAAAAATCTAAAAAATCAACATAATAAATACACATAACAATAACACTATCCTAACTGCTTAAATGCAGGTAAAGAGGATAGTGTTTTTTATTAGAGATTTTTTGAATATTCTATACCCAATTTACTCAAGTATTTATATGAAATTTCTCAGGAGGGTAAGAGTAGAGAATGATTAGCTGTATGACCAATAAGAAGCCTGGTTCATCTATGATAATTTTTTTCAAAACTATATATTATTTTATGGAATATTTGTTATAATTGTTAGGTGTGACCTAATGATGATTATTAAATCAAAATAGAGTACATTCAATAATAAGTAAAATTATAAATATTTTAAGTTAGCATATATTTTTAATTTTTATATATTTAGGGGGAAATATGAAAATAACAAGGGATAAAAAGTTTTATAAGATGCTTTTTAGCATATCATTACCCATAGCGATACAAAACCTTATTACCTTTGCTGTAAGTATGATTGACACATTAATGGTAGGTTCTTTAGGGGAAGTACAACTATCAGCAGTAGCAATAGCAAATAATTTGTTTTTTATCTTGACCTTGCTAATGTTTGGGCTAGCTGGTGGCTCTAATATAATGATATCTCAATATTGGGGAAAAAATGATAGAAAATCTATTCATAAAATACTTGCAATAATGTATAGAGTTTGTATTGCAATTACTTTGATTTTTATTGGAATAGCAATATTTTTACCAAATAAATTCATGAGCATTTTTACCACTGATATAAATGTTATAGAGGCAGGAGCAAGTTATCTTAGAATCATTTGTATAGGATATATGTTTTATGCTATAACTAACTGCACAATTATGATGTTACGTTCAGTTAAAACGGTAAAGATTTCAATAATAGTTTATAGTATATCATTGCTAGTAAATGGTTTTTTTAACTGGGTGTTTATTTTTGGTAATTTAGGGGCTTCTGCATTAGGGGTTAGAGGGGCTGCTATAGCTACCGTAATAGCAAGAGCTACTGAATTTATAATAGCTATGACATTTATGACCATATTTGAAGAAAAAATAAATCTTAAATTAAAGAATTTAATACATATAGATAAGATTATATTAAAGGATTATATATCTATTTGTATACCAGTGTTGTTTAATGAATTGCTTTGGTCTACAGGAGCATCTATGATTTCAGTTATAATTGGTAGGATGGGATTCGTTGCGGCTAATAGTATAAATGTTGTTGCGCACCAGTTTGTAACGGTATTTATATTTGGGTTGTCTAATGCATCTTCCGTTATAATTGGAAACACCATAGGGGAAGGTAAAAAAGAAAAAGCTAAAGAGTATGCTTCAACCATTGCAATTTTTAGTATTACCATGGGAATTATATCAGGAATTATTATATATTTAATAAGGCCAATAGTAGTTGATTTTTATAATGTATCCGAAGCCACCAAACTGCTTGCTATGGACATAATGTCCGTTACATCTATAGTAGTTATTTTTCAAGCTTTAGGGGTAAATCTAATGATGGGAGTTTTACGTGGTGGTGGAGATGCAAAATTTGTTCTTCTCAATGATTTAATATTTATGTGGTTAGTTGCTATACCAGTAGGATTTTTAGCAGCGTTTGTATTTAAATTACCAGTAACTATAGTTTTCCTCATCATTAAGTGTGATGAAATACTAAAATCTTTAGTGGCTGTAATTAGAGTTAAAAGTGGAAAGTGGGTCACTGATGTAACCAGAGATTTTTCAGAAATAGAGGCGTAAATAACAATAATTATAGGACAGTGTCTTAAGAGGATTAAAATTTACTCTTAGGCAGTGTCCTTTAATTTTTATTATTTTTCATGTAATACATATTATCTCAATATGTATTATATAAGTAATTATATAAAATAAGTATATTATTATAATTAAAGTTATATTAATAATAATGTGGAAGACATATAAGTAAAGCTTACATAATTTAATAAACAATTATTAAGAGAGTAGATTTAAAGCTTGATATAAATTTATTATTGAAAGGGTGATGAGTCTATGTATACTCCGAAATCGGAAGTATTATTAAAAAAAGCATATCAAGGAGATGTGTTTATTCCACAAAATGCTTTTAAAAGTGTTAAAGCAGCCATTAATGCTGGTGGACGAATTATTAAGGTCTGCGCAATTGGTGATAGTGTGACAGAGGGAGCAGATGTAAGCTTACAGGCTAACAATGCCATAAATAGATTAGTTAATTTACTTAGGGATAGTATTGCAAATAAAGTTGATTTCAGAAACTATGCGGTAGGGGGAGCGGTATTAGCAAACTTTGTTAATAATAATTATATCAAGAGGCCATGGAGCGAGGGAAGAAGATGGCAAGATGCAGTAATGGCTTTTTCACCTGATTTATTAGTTGTAGCCTTTGGTGTTAATGATGGAGCAAAACCCTATTTAGATTTTTATGAATATTTAAGAAGATTTCGTAATGAATTCTTACGAAAAATACCTAACACCTCAGTATTATTTATAAATAATACTCAAGATGTTCATGAAAAGAATAGAATATATTTAGAATGGACAGCTAAATCCCAGGTTTATTTCTGTAGAGAATATAAGTATCCATGTATAAATGCTAATAGGGTTTTCAATATACTTGGAAATGGAATAGATCTATATAGTTACATTGGAAAGCAACAACCAATGTACTTTGGTGAGTTTGTATCAGAATGGGATGTGACTCCTACTGTAGTCAGGACCTATAATTATCTGACATTTACTGGCGATGGAAGCATAAGATATAAGACACCGGCACAGAATATACAATTCAATGCTATAGTGGATATAACTAAATATCAATCTATATTTCCAAGCAGATATGACCTTGGATTTAGAGAAAATTTAATTTTTGCTAATGTAATAGGCATAGTTGTGAGAATGGTTATAAAGACTGATAAAACAGTAGATTTTTATATTTCTCATGGGGTAAAGGGTGTATTAGCAGCTCAAAACTTTAGGGTGGGATCTATTTTCGATTTAGAAATTAGATTTCATGACAATAGATTAACAATTCATATTGATAAAGGTCAGGTAATGGAGGCTATAATAAGTGATGCTGGATTTGAAGGGACTTTTTATATTAGATCTTTTCAAGAGGATAAGATATTGTTTAAAAATCCTGGTTTTCAATACACTCAATTTGAAGAGGGAGAACCTCTGTTTTCAATAGAAGATTTATTGGGAGGAGTAGGGAATTTAGGAGGCAATGGTGTAAATCATTTACCAGACCATGCTTTTGGTCTTATATATCAAAGTGCAATTGAAAAGGTTGTTAGAGCTATTACACATTAAATTTAATAATAGAAATCAGAAGTTGAAAGGTATTGAAATAAGTTTAAATAAAATATAGTTCTCCATAAAATCCACACATATTTTTATTAGTATACTCTCATAGGGAATAATCCTTATAGTTAATATTAAACAGAGAGGTGTATTTTAATGAAAATTTTAAAGACAGTAGGTACTTTGATGCTTGGTGCTGGAATACTTTTAGCAGGACAAAACTTATTAAATATAAATGAGAATTCATCTAAGGTAGATTCTGTGAATATATTTACTACATCAAATAAAGGATATTATGAGAGAGTAAGCGAAAATGATGATAACACAGATAAAGAAAAGGCGTATTTTGAAGAAATGTATAGACTTTGTCATGGCAATAATGGTGAAAATCAAGACTATAGAAACAATGGAATGATGAGAAATAGAATTTTAGATAATACTCCTTCAAGTGATCTTTAAATATACTGAGGACCTAAAAGAATTAATTTTTAGGCCCTTAGTATATTACTTTTAAACTGTTTATCAAAATTAATTTGCTAAAAATTTTATTTAGTGAGAAAAGAGATAAGTACCTAAGCAATTAACTGTTAAGGTACTTATCTCTTTTAATTATGGTTGGAAGATTTGCTTTCACAACAGCTAGAATCTCTCTTTTTGAACATAATAATTACCATAATAATCATCATTATTGGGCAAATGAATGGAGCTATTAGAGCTAATTCAGATGCAAGACTAGGGCTAAAGGATTTAATAAAAGGTAACATACCTATAATTAGAATTGGAGGCCCACAGCAAAGTATCATATGAAGTATATGTTTAAACCCTTTGTGTTTATTTGAATTATTGTTTTCATGACAACTCATTTAAAATCCTCCTTATAAATAATAACCAAATTATATGTAAGGGATGTGTGAATTTTATGGAGAAGTATATAGTCTATATAAAAATAAAAACATAGATACAAAAAGAATTGTATGTGGAATATATTTTAAAATTTAACTCTTAGAGTTATAATTGAGAAAAGTATGAATGTTAATAGGGAAGTAGAACTGTGTCTGGATTATTTAGGTATAATATTTAAGTTTTGAAACTATTAACATAAGAGGGGGATATATTATGGTAAGAGAATACGATGAAAAAATTGACGAGTTAAAAAAAATAATTAAAAAGATAAGTTATTTATCACAAGCAGCTGGTTTAGCTCACTGGGATATGGCTGTTAATATGCCCAAGGATGCAGGAGAAAGTAGAGGTAATATGCTTGGATATTTATCCTCAGAAATCTATAAACTAATAACTAGTGATAGTGTTAAAGAATTAATTTCTTCTCTGGAAAACCAAAAGGGACTAACTGAATTTGAAAAAGCTATGATATTAAACTTAAGAGATGAATACAATAAAACGAAGAAAATTCCAGAAGATATATATACTGAGTATACTATAGAAGCTGTGAAATCAAATTTAGCATGGGAAGAAGCTAAAAATAAATCAGATTTTTCTATATTCCAGCCGCATTTAGAAAAAATGGTTGAATACAAGAGAAAATTTGCAGAGTTTTATGGTTATGAAAAACATCCTTATGATGCACTTTTAAATGAATATGAAATGGGAATCACTGTGGAAAAATTAGACAAGGTATTTGGTGAATTAAGAGATGCCATAGTAGATATTTTAAGAAGAATTGAAAATAGTAGCAATGAAATAGATGATTCTATTCTATATGGGAACTTTAGTATAGATATACAGAAAGATTTTGAAAAGTATCTTCTTGATTTAATAGATTATGATTATAAAAATAGAGGTAGAATAGACAGCTCAGAGCATCCTTTTACAACTAACTTTGGAAATAAGGATGTTAGAATAACTAATCATTATCATGAGGATAATTTTATTAGTTCAATGTATAGTGCAATTCATGAAGGTGGACATGCTATATATGAGCAGCAGATTGAGGATGAACTGGAAAACTATGGACTTCAAGGTGGAGCATCTATGGGAATTCATGAATCTCAATCAAGATTCTATGAAAATATTATTGGAAAAAGTAAAGAATTTATAACTTATATTTATCCAGAATTTCAAAAGAGATTTAAGGGTTTTGAGAATGTAGATAGCAGAGAGTTTTATAAAATGATTAATAAAGTAAATCCTTCACTAATAAGAACTGAATCAGATGAATTAACATATAGCTTACATGTAATCATCAGATATGAGATAGAAAAAGATTTAATAACAGGTAAAATAGATGTAAAGGATTTGCCAGAAATATGGAATACCAAGTATGAAGAATATCTAGGAATAAGACCAGCTAAGGATAGTGAAGGGGTACTTCAAGATGTCCATTGGTCCGATGGTAGCTTTGGATATTTTCCAAGTTATGCATTAGGAAACATTTATGGACTACAATTTTTAAATGTAATGATAGAGGATATTCCAAAGGTATATAGTGAAATTGAAAAAGGGGAGCTTACTGAAATTAAAGCATGGTTGAAAGCAAATATCCACAGATATGGTCAAGTATACAAACCAATGGATTTACTAAAGAAAGTAACTGGAGAAGAATTAAATTCTAAATACTTTATAGAATATTTAAGAGAAAAGTATTCGAATATATACAATTTGCAGTAGTGTATTTATTCATATAAACTGCAAATTTAATAAAAAACATAGAAAATATTGTTGACAAGTGTGGTTATTATGCTAAAATAACAATAAATATGATTTCAAAATATTTAACATTAGTTATATTTATTGAATTTGGAGGTTTATTATGAAAAATATCATTGGAAAGGGAATAGGCAGAAAATTTGGTTTTTACTTTAACTGGGGCTTTTTTTACTTTAGCGCTGGGTACTTTTTCTGCAAAAAAATATTTCACATTTTCAATGAGTTTAATAAATCCAGAATTATTTTATATAGACAACCTATATATGAATAATGTTATATAAAAGTGGTTTATTTATAAGGCTCATTAGAGCCTTATTTTTTTACATCTATTTTAGTAAAAAATAGAATTATAACCTTAATATGTATGGAGGGTAACTAAAAGCACCTTACTTATTATTAAGTTAACTCAATAATTGATCTTTTTAAACATGACTAATATAAAAAACTAAGGAGGATATATTATGATAGTTATTATGAGAGCAGGTACACCTAAGGAAGAAATAATAAAATTGAAAGAGAGGATTGAAAGAGAGAATTGTATGGCAAGTATAGTAGAAGGGGAAAGCTATACGGTGTTAGGCCTTGTAGGAGATACTACAAGAATAGATTCTAGCAAAATAGAGGCTAATGAATTTGTTGAAAGGGTTACTAAAGTTCAACAGCCCTATAAATTATCTAATAGATTATTTCATCCACATAATACAGTAGTTCAAGTAGGAAATCAGACCATAGGTGGAGAAAAAATAGCACTTATGGCTGGACCTTGCTCAGTAGAGAGCGAAGAACAAATAGTTGAAATTGCAAAAAGTGTAAAGGCCAGTGGTGCAGGATTTTTACGAGGGGGAGCATTTAAACCAAGGACATCTCCTTATAGTTTTCAAGGTTTAAAGGAAGAAGGTTTAGAACTTTTAAAAACAGCTAAAAAGGCCACAGGACTTCCTATTGTAACAGAGATTATGTCACCAAACATGATTGATAGGTTTGTACAGGATGTAGATGTAATACAGGTTGGAGCAAGAAACATGCAAAACTTTGATCTTTTAAAAGAACTTGGAAAAACTAATAAGCCAATACTTTTAAAGAGAGGAATTTCAGCTACTATTGAAGAATTTATAATGTCAGCAGAGTACATAATGTCAGAAGGAAATCAAAATGTTATTTTGTGTGAAAGAGGTATAAGAACCTATGAGACCTTCACCAGAAACACACTGGATTTAAGTGCCATACCAATATTAAAAAAGTTCACCCATCTTCCAGTAATTGTTGATCCAAGCCATGCAGCAGGTCTTTGGTGGATGGTAGAGCCACTTTCAAAAGCTGCCATTGCAGTAGGAGCAGATGGACTTATAATTGAAGTGCACAATGACCCTGCTAACGCAAAATGTGATGGACAGCAATCCATAACGCCAGAGAGATTTAATGAACTTATAGTAAAACTTAGAAAAATAGCTGAAATTGAAAATAGAATAATTTAGAAATTAAGGAATGATGTTTTAAATGAAAAAAATCAATATAGACCTTGAAAAGAATAGCTATACTATTTATATTGAAAAAAATCTATTGTCCAATGTTGGACAATATTTAAAGGAAAATTTTGGTCCTAGGAAAATAGCAGTTATTACTGATGAAAATGTTGAGGGATTATATGGAGAAAGGCTTAAGCAAACCATTAAAACTAGTGGATTTAATCCTAGGATTATAACTGTAAAACCTGGTGAAGAAAGTAAAACTATTAGAAGCCTAGAGGAGGTATATAGACAGCTTTCTGAATTTAATATCACTAGAAATGATTTAATCCTGACTTTGGGAGGGGGCGTAGTTGGTGATTTAGGTGGCTTTGCTGCTTCAACCTATTTAAGAGGGGTGCCATATATACAAATACCTACCTCTCTTTTAGCTCAAGTTGATAGTAGTGTTGGTGGAAAGGTAGCAGTAGACTTACCTTGGGGGAAGAATTTAGTTGGAAGCTTTTATCATCCCAAAGCAGTGTTTATTGATCCAGAGTTACTAAAGACCCTAGATGAAAGATTCCTTTGTGATGGTTTGGCAGAGGTAATAAAATATGGATGTATAGAGGATGTGGAAATACTAAGTACTCTATTAAGTTATAAAGGGAAGAAAGAACTTTTAGAGAATATTGAGAATATAATTTTCACTTGTTGTAATATAAAAAAGCACATTGTAGAGATTGATGAAAAGGATTTTGGAAAGAGAATGATTCTGAACTTTGGTCATACTATAGGTCATGCCATAGAGCAATATTTTAATTATGAAAGATATACCCATGGAGAGGCAGTGGCCATAGGTATGATGGAGATAAGTAAAAAGGGTGAAGAATTAGGAATCACAGAAAAAGGCACTTCAAGAAAAATAGAAGAGGTACTCAAAAAATGTAAACTTCCGTACAAAATGCCTGAAGTTGATAGAACAAGTATAATTAAAGCCATGACTTTAGATAAGAAAACCATGGGGGAAAACATTAATTTAATTTTATTAGTGGATTTAGGTCATGTGATAATTAAAAAAGTAGAAATTAAAGATATAGAAAAGTATATTTAATATTTATCATATCTAAATAGAGAGGATGAAAAAGAAGCTTATGAAGGATATAGTAATCAATCCTAAAATGCTTAATGGAAAAATAATTATTCCATCATCGAAGAGTCTTTGTCATAGAGCTATAATTTGTGCAGGGCTTTCAAAGGTACATAGCCATATAAGTAATGTGATATTTTCCAAGGATATAGAAGCTACCTGTGGAGCAATGAGTGCCCTAGGTGTGAACATAGATATAAAAGAAGGAAACACAAATCTTTTAGTAAAGGGAGTAGAAAACTTAAATTCTAATAAGATAAATATTAATTGCTTTGAATCTGGATCTACCCTTAGATTTTTTATTCCCATTGCTTGCACTACAGGTGGAGAGGTAACCTTTAAGGGGGAGGGTAAGCTTGTAGAAAGGCCCTTGGAGGATTATTATAGTATATTTAAAGAGCAAGGAATTAAGTATAGTAATCATGAAGGAAAGCTCCCTTTAAGCATAAACGGAAAATTATCACCTGGTGAATATAAGGTTAAGGGAGATGTGAGTTCTCAATTTATCACAGGCCTACTTTTTGCATTACCACTACTTACATCAGATTCTAAAATAATTGTGACTACAGAGTTAGAATCTAAGGGATATATAGACTTAACCTTAGATATGTTAAAAAACTTTTCAGTACAGGTGGAAAATAGAGGTTATAGAGAGTTTATAATCAAAGGAAATCAACAATATAGTGCAAGAGATTATAGAGTTGAGGGAGATTTTTCTCAGGTAGCATTTTGGTTAGTAGCAGGGGCTTTAGGTGGCAATATAGACTGTGAAGGAATCAATGTAAATTCTCTTCAAGGAGATAAGGTAATAATAGATATAATAGAGAAAATGGGTGGTAAGATTACCATAGAGGGAGATAAAATAAAAGCCAGTCCAAAGAACCTTAAAGCCACAGTAATTGATGTTTCTCAATGTCCTGATCTTGTACCTATAGTTGCAGTTTTAGGCGCATTAAGTAAAGGTACTACTGAAATAATAAATGGTGCTAGGGTTAGATTTAAAGAGTCAGATAGATTGAAGGCTATAACCACAGAACTTAATAAAATAGGAGCTAATATTGAAGAGAGAGAAGCTGGGCTTATAATAAGAGGAGTGGAAGCCTTTAAAGGTGGAATAGTAAACAGCTGGAATGATCATCGTATTGCTATGGCATTAGCCATTGCTTCTATGAGATGTACAGAACCATTAATAATTGAAGGAGCACAAAGTGTGAATAAATCTTATCCTAATTTTTGGAAGGATTTTATTAAACTCGGGGGTGATTTAAATGAGTGGAACATGGGGAAATAAAATAAAGCTTTCAATTTTTGGAGAATCCCATGGAGAAGGTATAGGAATAACTATAGATGGATTAGAGCCTGGTATAGAATTAGATTTAGAATATATAAAACAGGAAATGAGTAGAAGAGCTCCAGGAAATAGTAGCTTATCAACTCCTAGAAAAGAGGGTGATGAATTTAAAATACTAAGTGGATATTTTAACGGTAAAACCACAGGTACACCACTAGCCATGGTAATTTATAATAGTAATCAACATTCAAAGGATTATGAGAAAACTAAAGATTTAATGAGGCCAAGTCATGGGGACTTTACAGGCTATATAAAATATGGTGGCTTCAATGATTATAGAGGAGGGGGACATTTCTCAGGCAGAATTACAGCACCCTTAGTATTTGCAGGAGCTATATGTAAACAGATATTAAGAAAAAAAGGCATAATTATTGGAGGTCACATAAAATCTATTGGAGATATAGAAGATAAATCCTTTGAGTTATCTCATATAAGTGAAGAAAGCCTAAAAGAATTAGTTAAAGATAGATTTCCATTATTAAACTCACAATTAAGGGATAATATGAAAAATGAAATACTTAAGGCTAGAGAGGATAAGGATTCTATAGGTGGAGTTATAGAGGTGGCAGCAATAAATCTACCTATAGGTCTTGGAGAACCATTTTTTAATTCAATAGAAAGTAACTTAGCTCAACTACTTTTTTCAATTCCAGGAATAAAAGGTGTGGAGTTTGGGTTAGGTTTTGATATTACCAAAATGAGAGGGTCTCAAGCTAATGATGAATATTATATTGCTGAGGATGGAATAGAGACCTATAGTAATAACAATGGAGGAGTACTAGGGGGAATAACAAATGGCATGCCATTTGTTTTTAGAACTGCTATAAAACCCACTCCTTCTATAGGAAAAACTCAGAGAACTATAGATATTAAAAAGGGAGAAAATAGTGAAATAGAAATAGTAGGAAGACACGACCCATGTATTGTATTAAGAGCAATACCTGTAGTAGAGGCAGTGGCCGCTATAGCTATTTTGGATTTCATTTAATTAAAAAAGGGGGGACATAAAATGGGTGATTTAAGCTGTATATATGAAGAAATTAAAAAGAAAAGGGATACTTCATATAAAGTTGGTTTTCAAGGAGTAAGAGCTTCCTTTAGTCATCAAGCATTAATTGAGTATTTTGGAGATAGTGAAGACACTGCTTGCTTTTCAAGATTTGAGCAGGTGTTTGAAGCTTTGGAGAATGAGAAAATCAGGTATGGTGTATTACCTATTGAGAATTCCTCCACAGGAGGCATAGCTGAAGTATATGATCTCCTCCGAAAATATGGTTTTTACATAGTAGGTGAAAAATGTATTAAAGTTGACCATAATTTATTAGGTATAAAAGGAGCGGAGATTTTAGATATAGATGAGATATATTCCCATGAACAAGGGTTTCTGCAATGTAAGGAATTCTTAGATAGTCATGAGAATTGGAGATTGATACCATATTTTAACACAGCTAAAAGTGCTGAACTTATAAAGGATGAAAATTTAAAGCGTAAGGGATGTATAGCTAGTAAAAAGGCTGCAGAAGTGTATGGATTAGATATTTTAAAGACCAATATTAATTATAATGTTAATAATCATACACGATTTATAATTATAGAAAAAAATATGAAATTCAGTGAAGACTTAGATAAAATCAGCGTAGTAATAGCATTGGCCCATAAATCAGGAGCACTATATAGTATTTTAAGATATTTTGAAGAGTACAATTCTAATATGATAAAGATTGAATCTAGACCTATGGTGGATAAATCCTGGGAGTATTTCTTTTACATAGATTTCCATGGAAACCTATTAGAGGAAGGTACTAAAAATTTATTAAAGGATATAGAAAAAGATAGCTTATATTTTAAGTTTTTAGGCAATTATAAAGGTGAAGTGAATTAAGTTATTTTCAAAAAATGTTTTTTCAGATGGCTAAAATCTTTCAGTAGCATTTTAAATTCATAATATGAAAATATTTAGGAGGTAATATGAAATTTTTGGTAATCAACGGTCCAAATATAAATTTTATAGGAATAAGGGAAAAAGAAATATACGGAAATAATGATTATGAGGAGCTTTGTAATTTTATTAAACATAAGGCGCAAAGATTAAATGTAGATGTAGATATAGTACAAAATAATATAGAAGGGGAATTAATAAATCATATACATAGAGCATATTTTGAAAAATATGATGGCATAGTAATTAATCCAGGCGCATATACCCATTATAGTATAGCAATTTATGATGCACTTAAGTCTGTGAATTTAAAGGCTGTAGAAGTGCATTTAAGCAATATTCATGCTAGAGAGGAGTATAGAAAGAAATCTGTGACAGCAGGAGCTTGTATAGGGCAAATTTCTGGCTTTGGATTTTTAGGATATGCACTAGCATTAGAAGTATTGGTTAATAGCTGTAGTTAAAAGTATTAAACATATAATATTATTATTTATATTGATATGGAAATAAAGGTAGCTTAGAAATCTATAATCTATTATATTATAAATTTTGCCTCGATTATTGTAGAACATAGAAATTATTTGACATTTGAGGATTGATTTTTATACACATCTATCTTACACTAAGTATAGATAAAAATTTACAAGAAATATTTTAAATATTTTAATAGTTAGAAATGTTATGAAGTAACTTGAGAAGTGCAATACTTAAATTAGTTTATTTCATAAGTTTTAAACATGTAGAAAAGTATATAGAGGGAAAGTAGGTTTTAAGTCTTGAGGTGGATAGAAATTAAAGGAAATACTTCTCTAAGAGGAACTATAAATGTACCAGGTTCTAAAAACAGCTCATTACCTTTAATGGCAGCAGCTTGTCTTTCAGAGGAGCAGATTATACTTAGAAATATACCAGAAATATCTGATGTAGATATATTATTAAGCATAGGAGAAGATATAGGTCTTAAATATATTAAGGAAGCAGAATACATATTATTAAGCCCAAAAGAAATATGTAGTGGAGATATTGATATAGAGAAATCAGCTGCATATAGAGCTTCATATTATTTTATAGGAGCATTATTGGCTAAGATGAAAAAAGTTAGAATAGGATACCCAGGGGGAGATAATTTTGGCAGTAGACCTATTGACCAACATATAAAGGGATTGGAAGCCTTAGGTGCAAAAGTGGAATTATATAGAGATTATTATGAGGTAAGCTGTGAAAAGCTTAAGGGTGCTGATATTTATTTTGACGTAATAACTAGTGGAGCTACTATTAATGTTATGTTGGCTAGTGTACTTGCAGAAGGAAAAACTACCCTAAAAAATGCTGCAAGAGATCCTGAAGTTGTAGATGTTGCCATAATGCTAAATAAAATGGGAGCAAAAATTAAGGGGATGGGAACAAGTACTATAACTATAGAAGGGGTAGAAAGATTACAAGGATGTGACCATACTGTAATCCCTGATAGATTAATTGTAGGAAGCCTTATAATTGGAGCAGCAGCAACAAGAGGTGATGTTACAGTAGAAGGAGTAATTCCAGAGCATTTACATTCCTGTCTAGCAAAATTGAAGGAAGCAGGAGTTACTATTGAAAGCGGAGATGATTACATAAGAGCTTATGTAGAAGATACATTAAAGGGTATAAATGTAAAAGCTTCAATGTACCCTGGTTTTGCCACAGATTTACAACAGCCATTAACAGCAATGCTTTTAACTGCAGATAGTCATAGTACAATAATTGATACTGTTTACCCCGAAAGATTTAATCATTGTGTTCAATTAAATAAGATGGGAGCAGATATCATTTTAAGAGATGGATCTGTGGTGATTCCAGCTAAGAGAAAAATTAATGGTGAATGGGTTCACGCCACAGATGTAAGAGCGGGAATGTGTTTAATTTTAGCTGGTATGCTTGGAAAAGGAACTACTCATATAACCGGAATAGAACATATTGAGAGAGGATATCCTGATATTGTAGAAACTTTTATTACTCTAGGAGCAAAGATTAAGTTATGTGATGATAATGTAGATATAGAGGATAAGGAAATAGTTCAAGAAATGTAAAATTAAGTATCATATGTAGAGAGACTAATTATAATGAATTAGTCTCTCTTAAATTTTACCCTATATTTTAGATGGTTGTTGATTCAGATTTGGATAATAGTATGCTGTTAATTATCAACAACGATGAAAGCAGATAAATTTAAGAAGGAAATAAACATAAAATTTGAAATCTATAGTATAATTTACTTAATAAATCAATTCATATTTGAAGTTGAATCAGTAGTGTTTTAATAATTGGAGGAATGTATATGTCAGAAATAAAGAGTATTGTAGATAAACAGAGAGAATACTTTAATAAAGGAACTACTAAATCAATAGATTTTAGAATAGAGAAACTAAATATATTAAAGAATGCCATATTAAAAAACGAAGGAGAAATCTTAGAAGCTATTAATAAGGATCTTAACAAGGCACCTTTTGAAGCTTATGCAACTGAAGTGGGAATAGTACTAGAGGAATTAAGTTTTCTAATGAAACATATTCGTAAATGGACACGTCCAAAGAGAGTTAAGGCTCCCATTATGCATTTTCCATCAAAAACCTATACAGTAGCAGAGCCCTATGGATTATCCTTAATTATGTCACCTTGGAACTATCCATTCCAATTGACAATAGGTCCACTAATTGGCTCTATAGCCGGAGGAAATTGTACTATTATTAAGCCATCGGCCTTTTCAGCAAATACTTCTAGAGTAATTAGCAAAATAATAGAGGAAAACTTTGAAGAGGAATATATTACAGTAATTGAAGGTGGAAGAACTGAAAATCAAGCATTACTCAATGAAAAATTTGATTATATATTCTTTACTGGCAGCGTAGATGTGGGAAAAGTAGTTATGGAAGCTGCATCTAAACATCTAACTCCTGTAACTTTAGAACTAGGTGGAAAGAGTCCTTGCATAGTAAATAGTGATGCTAATATTGAACTAGCAGCTAAGAGAATTGTATGGGGAAAATTTTTAAATGGAGGACAGACCTGTGTTGCTCCTGATTATGTGCTAGTTCATAAGGATATAAAAGTTGAATTAATAGAAAATATGAAAAAATATATTAATAAATTTTATGGGGAAAGCCCATGTGATAATAAGAATTTCCCTAAAATCATCAATGAGAAACATTTTAATCGCCTCCTTAGGCTTTTAGAAGGAGAAGATATAGCCATTGGAGGAAAGAGTAATCTTCATAGTTTTAAAATAGCACCTACAGTGGTTGATAATGTGACCTGGGAACACAATATAATGAAGGAAGAAATCTTTGGACCACTATTACCAATATTGGAGTTTGAGAGCATTGATAAAGTCATTGAGGTGGTGAATAGTCATCCTAAACCTCTAGCATTATATCTATTTACCACTAGTAGTATAATTGAGAAAAAGATAGTTGGAAATATATCTTTTGGTGGAGGATGTATAAATGATACAATTGTACATCTTGCTACTTCACACATGGCTTTTGGTGGGGTTGGAGAAAGTGGTATGGGTGGATATCATGGAAAGGCAAGTTTTGAAACATTTACCCATAAGAAGAGCATATTGAAAAAATCTAATTTAATTGATATAAACCTTAGATATCCTCCTTATAAGGATAAACTTAACCTATTAAAGAAGATTTTTTAGAAGGATTCAATAAAATGATTCAATATCATACAAGTATGCTTTAATAAACTGTTGAGTAGGAATAATATGAAGTTCAGATTGACTAGTTTTTAAGCATACTTGTATAATATAGAAATTTAATTACAGCTCATATATATAAGTTTCAATAATAAAACTACATAATACAAATAGACATTCTTATAATTTATTTAAGTTGAACTTTATATTATTGCTGTGAATACCATTTGCAGGAACCTTAGTAAATCAAGGTTTTGAAACGGTTGAACAATAATAATATAAAGTTCTAATTAATCTAATTTTCATAATATAGTCTATTTGTATAATGTAGAAACTTAATTGAAACTTATATACATAAAATCTAAGATGTTTTTAATTGTTAAACTATTGAATTTATGAATTTTTTACATTACAATATAGTCAAGGCATATTGAATATTATTTGGTGGGCCTAACTTAAAGTTTAATGAGGTACTTTCTATGTATGATAAAGGAACAATATATGTGGTTGGAACATCAAAGACCAATACAGATAATGCTATAACTAACAGATTTAATGCTTTTTTCATTGGATTTGTTATAGATATTAAAACAGAATCTATTATTGATTTAAGCTGCACTTCAACTATTAGAACCACAGAGGAATTTGTTAAGACCCTCTTTCTTGGGAAAAATATAGGAAAGTATGATTTGGAAATAGAGGAAGAAATCAAGAGAAGATATCATGGGTCATCTCAAAAGGCAATTATTGTGGCCTATAAAGATGCATTTAAAAAATATAATGAAATAAAACAAAAATATTAGTACTGCTTTATTTATAGGACATATTTTATTATACGAGTATGTTAAAGTAAATAAAACCCAGTAAAAGCTAGGATATATCTATGCTTTTATTGGGTTTTAATTTTTTATAAACATATTATGAGGAGGAGAGTTTATATGAAAATTACTGATATAAAAATAGGGAGAATATCTGTACCATTAAGGACTCCATTTAAAACTGCACTAAGAACAGTAAACAGTGTAGAGGATGTAATAGTAAAAATATATACAGACACAGGAAATATAGGGTTTGGTGAAGCTCCCCCTACAGGAGTCATCACAGGAGATACTACAGGATCTATAATAGGGGCAATTGAGGACCACATAAAGAAAACAATAATAGGTATGGAAATAGATAATTTTGAGGAATTAATGCATAAGCTTCATAGCTGTGTTATTAAAAATAGTAGCGCAAAAGCTGCTATAGATATAGCATTATATGATTTATATGGACAACTTTATAAGGCTCCACTATATAAGCTTTTAGGGGGATATAGAAAGGAGATTACTACAGATATAACAATAAGTGTTAATGATCCCGAAGAGATGGCTAAGGATAGTTTAGAGGCTGTAAAAAGAGGATATAATACTTTGAAAATAAAAGTAGGAAAAGATGCTAAAAAAGATATGGAAAGAATGAAGGCTATTAGGGCAGCAGTTGGATATGATGTAGATTTAAGAATAGATGCCAATCAAGGGTGGAAGCCTAAAGAAGCAATACAAGTTCTTAGAAAAATGGAGGATGAAGGGTTGCAAATTGAGTTTGTAGAGCAACCAGTTTTAGCTCATGATCTTGAAGGATTGAAATATGTTAAGGATAATATATCGATTCCAGTATTAGCAGATGAGAGTGTGTTTTCACCTATGGATGCATTGAGAATATTGCAATTAGGAGCAGCTGATTTCGTTAATATTAAGCTGATGAAAACTGGTGGAATATATAATGCACTTAAGATATGCAGTGTTGCAGAGATGTATGGAGTAGAATGTATGATTGGTTGTATGTTAGAGGCAAAAGTCAGTGTAACTGCAGCAGTTCATTTAGCTTGTGCTAAGAGCATAATAACTAAAATCGACCTAGATGGGCCTGTATTATGTAGTGAAGATCCAGTAATAGGAGGAGCTATATTTAATGAATTCAAAATAGGGGTCGGTGAAGAACCAGGTCTTGGAATAAAGGAGATTGAGAATGTAATGTATTTATAATAATGAAGTTTAATTTTAATATTTGGATTTGTTTTAATATAGTGTTGATAATGAACTATATATTATTACTCGCAATAATATATAGTTCATTATCAACAATCATTTAAAACAAAGCATAATATTTTATAAAAGAAAAACCTATTTATATGGTATTTAAGGTAAAGTAGTATAACAATTATGATGGAAGGAGCCTTTTTATGGAGTTAGAGCAGTTGATTAACAATATAATAATGGATACCACAGCAGATGTGGCATTGGTATTTAAATGTTTTAAAGGAAATTATAATATTAATATAAATGAAAATATGAAATTCCCCTCAGCTAGTACCATTAAAATACTTATCATGGCAGCCGTAATGCAAGAGGTAGAGGAAGGGGTATTTGATTTAAATCACACCATAGAGTTAAAGGATGAAATGAAATGTGGTGGTGCAGGAATTTTTAGTGAACTGGATAGTGGACATAGATTTAATATAAGAGAATTGCTTACAGCTATGATAATTCAAAGTGATAATGCAGCTACTAACATGCTTATTGATTTGGTTGGTATGGGAAAAATAAATAAAATGGCTGAGGAACTAGATATGAAGAGTACTAAGCTAAATCGTAAAATGATGGATTTTCAGGCAGCTAAACAGGGGAAGGAAAACATCACTAATGCTAGAAACTTATCTATAATACTAGAGCTTATATATAGGGAAGTACTTGTAGATGAGCCTTCCAGCCAGATAATGCTTTCGATTCTTAAAAAACAACAACTTGAAGGGGGTATTACAAAGTATCTTCCAGAGGATATAGTTATTGCTAATAAGACTGGAGATTTAAACAAAATTGAACACGATGTGGGAATAGTTTATCATCCGCAAGGAGAGTATATCCTATGTGTGCTTACTAAGAATTTGAATTATAATAAAGAAGGTAAAGAGATAATAGGGAAAATTTCTAGGGAGATATTTAATTTTTTGCTTAGTTCTAAACAATAATTGGATAATTTTTTCATAATATAAGAAGGTTGTCTAAAAATATTTTAAGTTGCAATTTTATCATATTCTCTTGCAAAAATTGATATTCTATTATTATTTTTTTAAGATTAAATAATAGAGTTTTGATTATTAATGAATAAATTTTTGTAAGGATAATTCATAAAAATTCACTTAAATTATTTTTAAGATAGCCTCCTTATTTTTTTATTTGACAGCTATATTGAGGGTGGTATAATATGAACAGATATGTAATTTATTACATTTATTCAATTAAAAGAAAAGAGGGTTATAGTGTTTAAAAGCTATGAAGAACTTAAAAAATACACAGAAGAAGAAGGTATAAAAATTCTAGATTTTAAGGTTATTACTTTACAAGGAAGATGGAATCATTTATCAATACCAGTGGAAAGATTAAGTGAAAAATTATTTACTGATGGAGTAGGATTTGATGGGTCAAGCTATGGATACTCGACTATAGAGAATTCAGATATGTGCTTTGTACCTGATTATACAACTGCCTTTGAAGATCCTTATTGTAAAATACCTACTTTAAGTATGCTTGCAAACATTTATACTGTTGGGGATAGCGGGGAAAGGTTTACAGGAGACCCAAGATATGTGGCAGAAAAAGCTGCAAGGATTTTAAAAAATACTGGAATAGGTGATGAATTTGTCATAGGACCAGAATTTGAGTTCTATATATTTGATCATGCTAGTTTTGAGACAAGAAACAATCACCAAGAAATAACTATAGATTGTAAAGAAGCTTATTGGAATACAAATAACAAAGAGGAAAATTTAGCATATAAAGTACCATTACAAAGAGGATATCATAAAGATCTACCTTATGATTTAAACAATGATTTAAGAAGTGAAATGATATTGAAACTTGAGGATATGGGTATAGATGTTAAATACCATCATCATGAAGTAGGATCAGCATCACAGCTTGAAATAGAAGTGGAATTAGGTGAAATGCTAAGAATGGCTGATGCAACAATGATGGCTAAATATGTAATAAAAAATGAATGCATAAAAAATGGTAAGACTGCTACATTTATGCCAAAGCCTCTTCATGGAGAAGCGGGAAGTGGAATGCATGTACATATGCTTATAAGAAAAGATGGACACAATATATTTTATAATGAAAAGGGATATTCTAAATTAAGTGACGAAGCACTATATTTTATTGGAGGAATATTAAAACATTCCAAAGCACTACTTGCTCTTACTAGTCCTTCAACCAATTCATACAAAAGATTAGTGCCAGGATTTGAGGCACCAGTATCTATATGCTTTGCCACTGGAAATAGAAGTTCTGTAATCAGAATACCTGGGTATGTAAAAGAAGCTGATAAACGTAGATTTGAGTTTAGACCATCGGATGCTACTTGTAATCCATATTTAGCTTATTCAGCTTTATTAATGGCCGGGATAGATGGTATATTAAATAAGATAAACCCAACAGAGGCTGGCTTCGGACCATATGACATAAATGTCTTTGATTTACCAGAAGAAGAAAGAAATAAAATAGGAGCACTTCCTAAATCGTTAGAGGAAGCTCTAGTAGAGTTAGAAAAGGACCATGAATTCCTATTAAGAGATGGAGTATTTGATGAATTCTTTATAAAGAGCTGGATTAAATATAAATATGACAATGAAGTTATGAAGATAGCTAAAGTTCCATCGCCTATAGAATTCCAGTTATATTATGACCTATAATATTAATTAAATTTATTAGTAAATTGCAACCTACGACAAATTTTACTAAGTAAATTATTTTAATGATTATGAATTAATAATCTGCGAGATTTTGGATAAAATAATAATGAAGTTTTCCTCATTATTATTGAAAGGGGTTGAAAGCCGTTTATTTATTAAATAACTGACGGCAAAATTATGGATAATAATAAAAATAGATTAAAGGATAGGCCAAAATCTAACGCAGAGATGAGAAAGATGTATTTTGAAAATGGAGCTGAAATTGGTATAGAACGTGGAGAAAAGATAGGAGATAATGGAAAGAAACTAACTAAGCGCTCTAAACTATCCCATAAGAAATCTCCAGGGGATTTACCAAGAGATAATAACGAAACAATATAACAAAGTAAAAAAAATAATAAAATTTAGTTGTTTAGACAGTATAAAGTCCATAAGAGGCTTTGTACTGTCTATTTTAAAGTGTATAATAAAATAGGATTTGTTTTAATATGTAGTTCTAAAATCAGCAACCATTTAAAGCAAAGCCATAAATTAAAATAACAGTTATAATTGAAGTTATGATATAAGTAATTTATAATGTAATAATAATTAACTTGAGGAGAAATTCACATGGGAAAAAAATTTATAAAAAAAGACTTTATTCTTAAATATCCATTTGTGGAAGAGGAAGTTGAAAAATATAACATATCTTGGCAGGAACTAAGTGATATATATGATGATTTTAATATATACAGAGATACCTATGAGGCTCAAGCAGATTTCATTTCTAATACCCTAAGAACTCATGATAAGATTCATTCAGTTAAATCAAGGGTGAAAAATGGAGAAAGATTATTAGAAAAAATTATTAGAAAGACCACTGGGAGAAGAGAAAAATATGGTGATAATTTTCAATTTAAAATTGAAAACTATAAAGAAGAGATTAATGACTTAATAGGAATAAGAGCAATACATATTTTTAAACAGGATTGGGAAAACATTCATGAATTTATATTAGGTACTTGGAGAGTGATAGAAATCACTGCCAATGTGAGAGATGGTGATAATACTAAGAGATTTGAGGAGTTAGGAATTGAAATTAAATCTAGACAGTCAGGATATAGGTCTGTGCATTATTTGATAGAGTTCTATCCCACTAGTCAAAAGGTAATAGCTGAGATTCAGGTTAGAACTATCTTTGAAGAAGGCTATGGAGAGATCGACCATGAGCTTAGATATTCCCATAAAGAAATTCCTGAAATATTGGCTTCAAATCTTCTTTTATTTAACCGTATTGCTGGGAGTGCTGATGAAATGGCATCTTTTATAAATATGTTAAGTAAGAGCCTTTGTGATATGGATAAAAGCTATATCTCCATTATGGATGAAAAGAATCATGAGATAGAAGATCTTAAAAATAAAATAACTATACTAGAGCAAGGCATTCAAAAGTAAGTTTGAATGCCTTTTATTAATATATATAAGTTGTAATAAAGTTTCTACATTATATATTATTCATTGCATAATTTATCTGGATGAAATATAATAAAATAAAATACTTTGAATATCAAAATGTTTGATTATAAAAGTAAATTTATGAATGAAGGGATAGATTTTATGAATATAAAGCCATTAAATATAGGAAACTTAGTAGCTAGATTACCAATAATACAAGGAGGTATGGGTATTGGGGTGTCAAGGTCCAACCTGGCTGCTGCTGTTACCAATGCAGGGGGAATAGGAGTAATATCTGCGGCACAAATTGGGTATGATGAAGAAGATTTTAGGATTAATACCTTAGAAGCTAATTTGAGAGCTTTAAAAAAACATATAGTTTTAGCAAAAGAACAATGTAAGGGGGGAGTAATTGGAGTTAATATAATGGTGGCAATGTGCAATTATGCAGAATATGTAAAAGCTAGTATAGAAGCTGGTGCAGATTTAATTATCTCTGGAGCGGGTATGCCTTCAATGTTACCAAAGCTTGCAAAAAACACTAAGGTGAAAATTGCTCCTATTGTATCTTCTTTAAAATCAGCAAGAGTTATACTAAAGTTATGGGATAGACATGATAGTACTACTCCAGACATGGTAGTTATTGAAGGCCCTAAGGCTGGAGGTCATCTAGGATTTAAGAAAGAAGAGATAAAAAGCTGTGATGAAAATTTTCATGATGAAGTGGTGAAAATAATAGAGGAAACTAGAAAATATGAGGAGAAGTATAGTAAAAAAATTTCAATAATAGTCGGAGGAGGAGTATTTACAGGTAAAGAAGTAGCAGAATACCTATCTTTAGGGGCAAATGGTGTACAGATGTCAACTAGGTTTGTTGCAACAGAAGAATGTGATGCTTCAGAAGCTTTTAAAAATGCTTATATACAGGCAACAGAAGAGGATATTGTTATAGTAAGCAGTCCCGTAGGAATGCCAGGAAGAGCCATAAAAAATGCTTTTGTGGAAAGAACCTATAAAGGTAATATAAAAGTGAACCAATGCTACAGATGCATAGCTCACTGCAATCCTAAAGAGACTCCCTACTGTATAACAGAAGCCCTAATAAATGCAGTAACTGGAAACATTGATGAAGGACTAATATTCTGTGGTGAGAATTGTAGTAAGGTTGATAGAATAGTAAAAGTTGAAGAATTAATGAAGGAACTTGAATTGGAAATTTTGAACACATAAATAAAGTTTATAACAAACAATAATCAATGAATTATGACACTTGAGATCATTTATGGATATCTACTATATATAGATTGTAATAATGATACTTCATATTAATTTAACATTATACAAATAGGATTTTCTTTTATAAAATATTAAAATTAAATTTACACAGAGGATTAGCAATAATATGAAGTTCATTATTAACAATTACTAAATCAGAGCCTAATTTATCAAGATATATGAATAGCACTTCCGTGAGGAACATTATCATGTAGCCATTTAGCATTTTCAGTAGCCAATCTAACACATCCATCAGATAATCTCATTCCAAGCCTACCGTCTCGTATAGAACCATTTAAATTATAGATTATAGAGTGAAATAGATAATTGCCAGTTATTTGAGTGTAATATAGACATCTATAGCCTTTTTCTTCTCCAAAGGAAGGTCCTTTAATACCTACTGTAAAATTTCCCTTAGGGGTAGGAGTGGAAGGTTTTCCAATGGTACATAGGTAACTTTTAATTAAAGTCCAATTATTTTTAGAACCAGTAAATATATTGGTTTTAAAATTTTTAGTATCTACCCATATGAAATATCTGGTATTACTGCTAAAGTTACCTGAATTAACAAAGGTTGTGGCTGTCTGGATATAGTTACTGTCAGACCTAAAATTTTGCAAAGTAGATGAGAATTTATACTGAGCTCCTCTTTTAAAACTTCTTAAAAATGAATTCATAGACACTTTCCTTTTATAATAAAAAATATTTATAGTTTATAATATAATAATTTATCCATAAGGTTCACATATTAGTATGTATGAGTTGTAATAAACACTATTTAATAAAAAATTTTTCATTTAGAATATAATCTCTTAATGAAATTTTTCCAATGAATAAAATTTATTTTAAATTTATATATAAGGATGATGACATTGAAGGATATAAAAAGCGACAGTTACTTATGGATAAAAGCTATGATATTTATAATTATCATAAGCTACATTGGATTTTTAGCCATTGAGTTTTTGAATTTACATATTTATTCAAAAATCTCTACATATTTAAAGTATTTAACTATTATATTATGTTATATTATCTCTATTTTTATTGGGGAGGATGGATATGACAGAAGAGACAGAGGATTATTACAATTGGCTAGATTTTTAACTGTAGTCTCTGATTATTTTTTACTTATTGCTACTAATATTAAAGCTGGAGTTGTAGTATTTATTTTTGTTCAAATAGTATATATTATTAGGCATAATAGGATGAGAAGTAAGTACTTAGATAGTCTAGTATTTCTAGTTATTACGGCTATTACATTGGGATTAATGTCTTTAGTCTCTGATTTATCAAGGGTAACATCTATTAACAGGAATATATTATTTTTAGGGTTCATCTATGGAAGTATTCTATGCACAAGTGTATTTGTTTCTATTAGAACATTAGAGAGAAGTAAGTATAATCCTATAACAGAAATTTTTATTGCCTTGGGCATGATATTATTTTTATTATGCGATGTTTCTGTAGCTATCTATAATATAACAGAAAATATGCCCTATGAAAGGGTTCAGAATATTGTACATATTGCCATTTGGTTCTTTTATCTTCCATCTCAACTTTTATTAACCCTTAGTGGATTTAAATCATTACCTAAATTTAAGATTCTGTTTAAATAATTGTTGATTTTAGCACTACATATTAAAGTAGTATATAAATTACAATAAAGATAATTTATATTGCAAGTATGTTCAATAAACTGTTGAAATTGAGCTTCATATTATTACTGCAAATGGTTGAGCAGGGATAATATGAAGCTCATATAAATTAATTTATAATATGGAAACTTTATTACAACTTATATATAATTTAAAGGTAATGATTAGTAATTATAAATAATATAATAAACTAAGTAATCTAATTGGAGGATTTTATGTCAAAAGGATGTTACGACAAGGATACACACTTAACCTCTGCTTTAGGGGTTCCCATTGCTAATGATGACAGTTCATTGACCGTAGGAGAAAGAGGACCAGTTTTATTACAAGATATACATCAGATAGAAAAATTAGCTCATTTTGACAGAGAACGTATTCCAGAGAGGGTAGTACATGCAAAAGGCGCTGGAGCCCATGGATATTTTAAGCTCCATAATTGTATGAGAGAACACACAAAAGCTAGGCTGTTCACAGATACAAAATGTGAAACTCAGGTATTTGTAAGATTTTCTACGGTAGTAGGCTTTAGAGGTTCTGCAGATACAGCAAGAGACCCTAGAGGATTTGCAGTGAAATTTTATACGGAAGAAGGTAATTATGATTTAGTAGGAAATCATCTTCCAGTATTTTTTATTAGGGATTCAATAAAGTTTCCTGATATGGTTCATTCCTTTAAACCTTCACCAGACACTAATATAACTGATCTTAATAGATTTTGGGACTTTATAGGAAATTCTCCTGAATCAACCCATATGATAGTGTTTCTATATTCAGATAAGGGTACTATAAAAAGCTTTAGAACTATACCAGGGTTTGGGGTAAATACCTATGTATGGGTAAATAATAAAGGCAAGAGAACCTTTGTAAAATATCACTGGAAACCATTAGCTGGAGAGGAATATATAACAAGAGAAGAAGCTATAAGATTAGCAGGAGAAGATCCCGATGTAGCAGTTAGAGATTTATATGATACCTTATCAAAGGGAGAGAAGGTTCAATATGAATTATATGTTCAATTAATGGACCCAAGAAATGAAATGGAGGAATGTTTTGATCCATTAGATGCAACTAAAACTTGGCCAGAGGA
This sequence comes from Clostridium sp. UBA4108, assembly GCA_002381695.1. GTDB lineage: Bacteria > Bacillota > Clostridia > Clostridiales > Clostridiaceae > Clostridium_J. Next base: position 273,849 of record DFXM01000039.1, read on the forward strand.
TAGGTATCCTCTAAAATTTGTAGGAACTCTAACATTAACAGATGGGCCTAATAACTTCTTTGAAGAGTCAGAACAGGCTGCCTTCTGTCCAGCAAATTTAATACCAGGTATAGAAGCATCAGCAGATAAACTGTTACAAGGGAGATTATTCTCCTATTCTGATACACAAAGACATAGAATAGGAACAAATTTTGCTCAATTACCAATAAATAGAGCTAAAGTAATGGTAAACAATAATGAGAGAGATGGTGCTATGGCTTATATGCCGCACTATGGGAAAGTGAATTATAGTCCTAACTCTTTAGATCATGGAAGACCAAAAGCAGCTCCAGAAGAATATGGACAAAGCGAATTCTTTCTAGAGGGAGTAGTGGCTAGAAAGGTAATTCATAAAACAGATAATTTTACACAAGCTGGAGAGCTTTACGAGTCTTATACCTGCGAAGAGAAGGATCATCTAGTGCATAATTTAGCCTGTGATTTAAAAGGTATAGAAAGAAACATACAAAGAAAAGCTATAGAAAACTTATCACAGGCATCTAGAGAGTTAGGGGAAAGGGTAGAAGAGGCAGTAAAAGAAAAAGAACAGTACTAACTATAATTAATTTTATTGTATAATGATATTAGTTAATCATAACTAATATCATTATTTTTTAAGGAGTGTATTAATTGGAAAGAGTTATTCTTCATGTGGATATGGATGCCTTTTTTGCATCAGTAGAAATTATGGATAATCCACGGCTAAGGAATAAACCGGTGATTGTAGGAGGTACCTCAGAAAGAGGGGTAGTTGCCACATGTTCCTATGAAGCTAGAAAATATGGAGTAAGGTCTGCAATGCCAACTTATATGGCTAAGGCAGCATGTCCTCATGGAGTTTTTTTGCCCACCAGACATGAAAGATATGAAGAGATATCCAATGAGGTCTTTGAGATATTATACTCCATAACGGATAAAGTAGAAGGAGTAAGTATAGATGAGGCCTACTTAGATATAAGTCATATAAATATGGATGCTAATACTGTAGCTATGAGAATTAAAAGCAATGTTAAGAAAAAACTTGGGCTAACTATATCCGTAGGCATATCCTATAATAAATTTTTAGCAAAGCTTGCTTCGGATTGGAATAAACCCAATGGTCTTAAAGTAATAACTAGGGACATGGTGCCTAAAATATTATTTCCATTATCTATAAATAAGGTTCATGGATTAGGAAGTAAATCTGTAACTAAATTAAACAATATAGGGATTTTTACTATAGAAGAGCTATACAATCTGCCAAAAGAGTATTTCTATGAATATTTTGGGAAATTTGGAAGTGAGATATATGATAGAATCAGAGGCGAGGATGATAGACAGGTAGTAACTGTAAGGGAGAGAAAATCCGTAGGAAGAGAAACAACTCTAAGGGTGAATACAAAGGATAAGGAGATCTTAAAGAAATATATAAAAAGCTTTGCTAAGGAAATCCAAGAGTATTTAAGGGAATGTGATGTAAAGGGGAAAACTGTGACTTTAAAAATTAAAACTGCTAATTTTCAGAATCATACTAAGAGTAAAACATTACCTAAATATATAGGAACAGAAGAGGAAATATATGAGGAGAGTTGTAAAATATTAGAGTCTATTTTTTTGGTAGAAGAGATAAGATTAATAGGGGTTTCTATATCCACACTTAAACATAGCCCAATAGAACAGTTGACTTTATTTTAATTTATTGCAAAATAGGTTAGAATTATATAAGGAGGTGTTATTATGAGTATTGAGAGAATTTCTAGAGAAGAGGCCCTAGAACTATTCAAAAAATACAATAGTAATGAAAGTTTAATGAAACATGCCTTATCAGTAGAGGCGGTAATGGGACATTTTGCTGAGTTATATGGGGAAGAGGATTTAGAAAAATGGAGTATTATAGGATTGTTACATGATATTGATTATGAGATGTATCCTGAAGAGCACTGTAAAAAGGCAGAGGAAATACTTAAAGAGCATAATTATCCAGAGGATTATATACATGGGGTGGTATGCCATGGTTTTGGTATATGCTCAGACGTAGAGCCAGTACATACTATGGAGAAGGTATTGTATACCATTGATGAGCTTACAGGACTTATAACAGCTACAGTTTATTTAAGGCCAAGTAAGAGCATTATGGATTTAGAGGTTAAATCTGTGAAGAAAAAATGGAAACAAAAAAGCTTTGCTGCTGGAGTTGATAGAAGTTTAATTGAAAAGGGTGCAGAGATGCTAGGAATGAGTTTAGATGATGTTATCAATGAGACAATAAAGGCAATGCAAAAGGTTTCTGAGAGTATCGGATTAGCAGGGTAATCTTATAAAGAATAGCTACTATTTTAGATAGTTGTTGATTTAAAACTATATATTATTACTTCGAAATCATTTCGAAGTAATAATATTCAAGTTCATTATCAACACTTATTAAAATAGTAGTTATCTCTTTGTAATAGAGACAAATGGATTATCGTCTATATAGTACCTCCAAGGGAAATGAACAGCCTCTTCTGCATAATCTATGCCTATTCTTTCACAGCAGATTATGTCAAAGTCATCTTTCTCACCATTACATACATATAATTCATCATTGAAAATTGAATGGGTATTTAAGGTTTTATCAATGTTAAAGGCTATGCATAGTTTAGATGGACCAGAGGTAAGATTTAAAATTTCCTTTTTCTTCAAGGTGTCATAGGATTTCTTAAATCTATTCATGCTCATTATGTCCATACCAATTAGTGGTTCAACGGCCCTAATTAATACCCCTTGAGGATCACCCTCTTCACCAGTGATGATGTTAAAACAATGATACATTCCATAAATAGAATATATATAAGAAATACCACTATTACTATATAATGGCATAACCTTTGGAGTTTTCTTATCTCCATAGGCATGACAAGCCTTATCAATTTTACCTATATAGGCTTCTGTTTCTACAATTTTACCTACTAAAAAACATCCATTATAATTTCGTACCAGCAGTTTACCAAGAAGTTCTTTAGCCACAATTCTGCCATCTCTTCTAAAAAAACTCTTAGATGTCTTTATCAAATTCATAGAATCTCTCCTTTTATATTATAATATCATCTAATTGTAAAATATCAACTTATTTTGTATATTCTATACCAATTTATACATATTGTAATTATATACAAGTTGATATAAAATATGTTATTAAGGGTAGATATGGATATTTATATGGAATGAAGAATATAAAACTGGAGTAGAGCAAATAGATAAAAATATTCTTGTTACACACACGAAATATGATAAGAAATAAAGAGGAGTATATATGAATAAACCATGGGTTTTAATAACTGGAGCTTCATCAGGAATTGGACACTCTTTTAGTAAAATTTTTGCTAAAAGGGGATATAATATAATATTAGTAGCTAGAAGAAAGATACTACTTGAAAGGCTAAGTGAAGAAATCTATAGAGATTATGGAGCAGAAACTTTAGTTATAGAGGTGGATTTATCAAAGCCTAATGGTGTTAAAGAAGTAGTAGATACTATAAAGGCTCGCAATATCTTTGTAGAGATTCTAGTAAATAATGCTGGAGTAGGATATTGTGGAGAGTTTCATAAAATAGATATAAAAAACCATAATGACACTATAAATTTGAATATTTTAGCACTTACAGGACTTACTAGATACTTAGTTGAAGATATGATTTTAAATAAAAGAGGAAAAATTTTAAATGTGGCATCTACTGGGGCATATCAACCAGGTCCACTAATATCTGTATATTATGCTACTAAAGCATATGTATTGTCTCTTTCTAATGCATTGCATAATGAGTTGAAGTACCATAATATAACAGTAACAGTACTTTGCCCAGGAACAACTGCTACTGAATTTGGGAAGAATGCTGGAAAGAGTGATTTAAGTTGTGCTATGAGTAGCGAAGCAGTGGCAAAGGCAGGATATGTAGGCTTAATGAAGGGAAAGCGAATGGTGGTTCCAGGTGTGATGAATAAAATGGCAATATTTATTTCTAATCTAGTACCTGCTTCAATATTGGCTGCTTCAGTAAGAAAAATTCAAGATAATGCAATGAAGAAATAGCTATGTGTTTTTAAGTACACATAGCTATTATATTTTTAAGGTATCAAAATATAATTAAGAGCTTTTTCAGCAGAAAGCTTATTTGGTTTGTTTGTTGATAAAAGTAGTTGTTTCCCACGAGGAGTCAATATAAAGTTAAAATCATCATGGGTTGAGTAACTTGAAATATTTTCTAAAAATTCTATGGAGACTACTCCGTTAAATATAGCTAATAGTTTAGTATAAAGATAGGACATATAGAAATGATCATAATTATCAAAGTTATCAAAATCTTTGACATCGTCCATGATAAATACTATAAAGCTATCTAATTCAGAATATATTTGTTGTAACTTATCTCTATATATAAATTTTATAGAGCCTATATCTACAAAGGCATGGGAAATAGTAGACAATATAGATTCCTTTATTATATCAACTTGATCCTTATCAAATTTCAAATATAGATTAAGATAACTATCTCTGTTTCCAAAAAGACTTTCTAGATAATTAATAAAATTTTTAAAGTCCTTATCTGCATTTTCAGGCTCAATGTGAAATAAAATTTTAAAAAATAAATTCCAATGGAAGTCTTTGTTCATAGTAGTGTAGAGGTGACTTCCGATTCTCTTAGAAAAAGCACTAGAGAATTCCATATGTTCATTTAGTTGGATTGTACTTTTAAAAGATATATTATCATGAATAATTTCATTTACTCTCAAGGCAGTACTTATAAAGGTATTATAGTATTCTTCGGGAATAGTACAATTATTTTTAGCAAATATATAGTCAATAATGATGTCACAGCCATTTCTAAAATCTAGAGATATACCTAGTTCATCTTTAACCTTTCTAGAGTATAAATCATATATTAGTTTGGATAAAAGAAGTTCTAAATTCTGTTTACTAAGAGATAAGGAACTTCCGTTGTTATTCATTTTGCTCATATGATTATATATAGTAAGTAATTGATTATCAATTAAGGACAGGCTGGTCTTTATTGAGTTTAAGATATTTCTATAGAAATCATCTCCAAAGAACATATTATAATTTTTATATATGACTTTATGTTCAATTTCTCCCCAAAATAAATTTACCATGGATTTAATTTGGAGTTCAAAATTAAACTTTTCCTGCTTATGTAATATAAATCCATCAATTCTATATAGTTTAAACCCATTTTTTTGACTTAGTGGCTGCTCCTCTCTTAAATCTAAGAAAATTGAGTTGTTGCGGGAACAATAGCTAAAGCCTTCTGAAGTTTTATTACTGAACATGGTCTCTATATAGTTGAACAGAGATACCTCATCCTCTACAAATCTACATTCTAATCTAACTCCAATGAGATCAGATAAATTACCCATAAGTTCTTTTCCATTTGAATAATTTAAATAATAATTATGTCTTATTATTTTTTCCTTTAGACTTGAAGGTGACTTAACCCTAGATGAAATATTAAAATATCCTTCACAGGAATTTTCTAGCATATCATTAAAGAAATTCTCAATCATATCAGAACAAAAATCTAAATCTCTTTTTATATTTTTTAAGTAATCTAAGGTATCATCCACAAAGTCAAACATATTAAGTTCCAATAGTTAAACACCATCCTTTAAAATAAAGCACCTAAAAATTTTCAGCTAATATAAATAAAATCAGCTATGCAGATGCTAAAACACAATATGTATAATATTATAAATTTATATGGTAAAAATAACAATATATAAATAAGTGGCTAAGGCTTAAATAATGTTAACATTATTTTAAGTCTTAGCCACTTATTATGTATTAATTCGCTTTATATTGTAATAGTGCTTGAGCTAGTTGATCAGGACAAGAAGTAGGTTTATTGCCACATTTAATCCCTTTTAATCTAGAGATTGCTTCATCAATATCCATACCATCTACTAGGCTTGATAACCCAATAAGGTTTCCTGCACATCCTTTAACGAATTCTACGTCTTTAATTTTATTGTCTACAACTTCAAAACTTATTTCTTTTGAGCAAACACCTGTTGTTATATATTTCATATAAAATCCCCCTACGATTAATAATATATTTGTATAATACATGAATTATAGTATTTTTTCAACATTAGCTAGGCAATTTACTCTTTATTATATTCACTACTCTATTAGGAAGTGCATCTTCCTCTTCTTTAGTAAGATTTTTAGTCTCTATTGCAGGGTGAACATAAATTTCTACTGAAGCAGGTTTAATTTTATTATCATTACCTTCCATCAGCTTGTAGGAGCCATTTATAGTTATTGGTACAATAGGAGCTTTCGATTTAGTAGCTAGTTTAAAGCTACCAGCTTTAAATTCTCCGAGAGGACCACCTTTACTTCTAGTTCCCTCTGGAAATATTATAAGTGAGTGACCTTCCTTGATTATTTTAACCCCTTCTATGATAGAAGCGGCAGACTTTCTTAAATTACTTCTATCCATGAAAACGCAATGAATATATTCCATCCAATCTCTAACAACAGGTATTTTCTTTGTTTCAATTTTTGCAATAAAGCCTTTAGGCTTATTAATTTTACTCATAAGTATAGGAATATCAAAATTACCTTGGTGATTACTTATAAAAACCACAGGTATGTCCCTAGGAATATTCTCTTCGCCAAAGACTTTGACTTGAGCTCCAGCAGCCTTAAGTTGAGATAGGGCCCATTTGGAAGTGAATTTTGAGACGAACTCTTCTTTTTCCTTAATCATACCTTTATTTTCAAGTGATTTTACTTTATATATTGATGGAATAGTCATCAATAAACTCCATGCAAAATGAATATACCATGTAATTGTTCTTATCATAATTAATCCTCCGAATTTTATTTCATATGCCTTATTTAAGAATTATATTATAAAAAACCACATTCATAAAGATAAAATTACAGTATTTATAAATATAAGGTGTGTTAAAGTAAATAAATCAGTTATTTTTGGAACATATTTAAACCTATGAACCCATAGAATTATAGAGCATACAATAAAATTAAAGTGCTTATTTAAAGAATAGTGTTATGGAGGATAGAGATTTTTTATGAACAATGCACCAATTAAAAAAAACAAAGACACAACTGTTTCTATAATTATTCCCTGTAAAAATGAGATAGAAAATATAGAAAATACCTTGAATTCTATAGGGAATTCAAAAACTGAATATAATATTGAAATTATAGTGGTAAATGATAGCTCTACAGACGGAGATTATAGTTTTATAGATAAGTTACCTTATAATATCAATCATATAAAAACCGAGAATGCTGGAGTTGCTGGAAGTAGAAATCTAGGAGCATTAAATTCAAAAGGAGAATATTTATTTTTTGTTGATGCACATATAACAGTTGAAGATTATTGTTTTGATATACTAGTAGATACCCTTAAGAAGGAAGGTGATTTGGTAGCTCCAGTTATAGCAGATATGAATAATCCTAATGCCATAGGCTACGGAGAAACGTGGGATGAAAATCTAAATACAGTATGGCTTAAAAAAAATCCAGAAGAAGATGTAACTGAAATACCCATAGCACCAGGTGGTTTTTTGGGGATTAAAAGAAGGGTTTTTGAAGACATAGGCGGGTTTGATAATTATTTTAGAGTGTGGGGAAAGGAAGATGAAGAAATATCCCTCAAGGCTTGGCTATTTGGATATAGAGTAGTAATTAATTCCACTGTTACCATAAAGCATTTGTTTAGAGTAGTTCATCCATATGAAGTAAGGTATAATGAGGTTATATTTAATTTTCTAGTTATGGCTACTTCTCACTTTAATCTAATGAATTTATCAAAAGTTATAATTATCGCTCAAAAGCATGGAATATTTCATATGGCTATGGCTGAGGTATTAATGAATCCAGACATTGCTAAACAGCGTGAACGATACATGAAGAAAAGAATACATGATGACAATTATTTTTTCATTAAATTTAATATCCCCCTTTAAAAGGACTTTAATTAAAGTACATTTGTAATATTTCTCATTATATATCTACAATGAAAAATATCACATTATGTAAATTATATTGGAAGAGCTCTATTTTAGAGTAAGGTTGCCCAAACAACATTATTTTAGAATAGAGCTTATTTTTAACGAGTTTTTTTAAGAATTTCAACATTTATTTAAATATAGTCTCATTAAATTAAATATGAATTATAATTATTACAATATATATTAAGGTTTTTATAATTATCAATTCATAATTCGTAGAAGGATTAAATATTATGTTATAATTTATATAAAATTAGTATTGGAAAAGGCATAAAGGGGTGAAAGAAATGATTATAGAAAACACAGATACATTATTAGAATTTCAGAATATTCTAGACATAAGTTCAGATGGAAGAGAAGAGAGTAGTGATGCTTTAGGAAATAATCCTTTGACACCCTTTGTAGATATGGGTGCCTGGCATGGATATTATCACATTAGAGATAATATGAAAAATCTCTATGGTGGATTTGTAGGACCTATGATTATAAATGAAGAGTATTCACAAAACATAAGTTCCTGTATAAATAAGATTGAAGAGATAAATTTAAATGGTAAATGCATTTCAATAGAGTGTGCAAGCAATATGCAGCAACATTATTATCCAGGTAGATTAGTCCAAAGTTATGACTTTCATATTTTCAACCTTAACATAGAACTAATTTTTGTTACCTCAAGAACAGCACTAATAAAAATTAAAATAAAGAATACTAGTGAAAGTAGATTTTCCTTTAAACTTACATGGAGTGGTAGTGTTTTTAATGAGGAAAATATAATAGAAAACAATGATGAATTCAAAGAAGTAATTATAAATTTAGATAGAATAACGGAGAAAAAATTTATTATTACCTATGGGGAAGACATAGTGACCCACATTAAAAAAAGTAAATATGTATCCTCTTTGAAATCAGCTATGGAACTTATAGGTGGAGAGGAGAAAAGCCTATATGTGACTCAATGCTACGTGTTTAATGAAGAGGAGCTTTTAAAAGAAAGAGAAGCTGTTAACAATATATTTAAAAGTTGTGAGGAATTATTTGGATTAAATAGATTAAAATGGGAAAGATATATAAATGAAACCTTCAAAAATCCTAAGTTAGAATTAAAGGATAAGAGGCTTATAGTAAAAGCTATAGAAACCATGATAACCAATTGGAGAAGTGAAGCAGGAGCCATAAAATATGGAGGAGTAACACCATCTATAACCTACAAGTGGTTTAATGGACTATGGGCATGGGATAGCTTTAAACACTCTGTAGCCCTGGCATATTTCAATGAAGAGCTAGCTAAGGATAGTGTTAGAGCTATGTTTTACTATCAAATAGAAGATGATGATAAAGTAAGGCCACAGGACTTTGGGGCAATAATAGATGCAGTATTCTATAATAAATCTATTGAAAGAGAGGGGCATGGAGAAAATTGGAATGAAAGAAACTCCAAACCACCTATTGCAGCATGGGCTGTATGGAATATATACATAATTACTAAAGATAGAAAATTTTTAAAGGAGATGTATCCTAAGTTAGTAAAGTATCATAATTGGTGGTATGTAAATAGAGATTTTGATAATAACGGCATATGTGAATATGGAGCTATGATTCATCCTCTAAATTGTAATGAAGAAGAAATTATAAAAGCAGCTGCTTGGGAAAGTGGTATGGATAATGCGCCTAGATTTGATAGAAACAGTGAAGATAATCATATTAAACTTAAAATAGTAGAAAATGTGGATAGTAAAGGTAAGATTTTATCCTATAGCTTAAATCAAGAAAGTGTGGATTTAAATAGTTATCTTTATGCTGAGAAAGGCTATTTGGCTAAAATAGCAAGGGAGTTAAAAAATAATTTAGAAGAAAAAACCTATTTGAAACAGAGGGAATACATAAAAAATTATATACAGACTAGAATGTACCACAAGAAAACAGGATTCTTTTACGACTTAAGAAAAGAGTATGAAGACGAGGAATTGATAAATTATAAGGGAATGGCATGCGAGGGATTTATTCCACTTTGGGCTAAGGTTGCTTCAAAAGAGCAGGCTAAGGAGATAGTTGAAAATATAATGGATGAAAATAAATTTAATACGTATTTTCCATTTCCTACAGTTAGCAAAGATAGTAGTAACTACAATCCAAAGGAATATTGGAGAGGACCAGTATGGCTAGATCAAGCTTATTTTGCACTAGAGGGATTAAAAAATTATGGTTATGAAAAAGAAGCTATATACATGGTGGAAAAGTTATTTAATAATGGTGAGAATTTATTATATAAAGGAACCATTAGAGAAAATTACAACCCAGAGACTGGAGAAGGCCTTAATGCATCAAATTTTAGTTGGTCTTCAGCAGCTTATTATTTAATTTATAAAAGTTTTTTAGAAAAATAAAATTAATGGTTTTAGGAGGGGTTTTATATGAATAAGAAAAATGAAAATGTTAGGATTACTTTTCAACAGCTGGAGGAAAAGCAACTCAATAAACACAGTGAAAAGCTATCATCAGCCTTAAGGGTTGGAGTTGTAGTTGGGGTCATGGGAATAGGTTATAAGCTGGCTAGAACAGTGATTAACATAAAGAAGAAAAAATAAATTCAGTGAAGGTGAAGATATGATAAATGCTTTAGAAGGAATAAAACAGGAACTAAATAATATTGAAGAATTGGATATAAAGGACTTTAAAAAAGAAAATACAGCAATAATTGTAATAGATATGATAAGGGGATTTTATGATATAGGGTCTTTAGCTTCTAATAGAGTGGGGCATATAATTGAAAATCTGAAGGAACTTAATAATAAAACCTATGGTTTTAAAAAAGTATTTTTTATAGACTATCATGATGAAACCTCTAGTGAATTTTCAAGCTATCCGAAGCACTGCATAGGAGGAACCCTTGAGGCTGAGCTTATAGAGGAGTTAAAGCCCTTTAGTAAAGAGGAGAATTCAAAGGTAATATATAAAAACAGTATAAATGGTTTTCATGCAGAGGAATTTAAAAAGTGGTTAGATAAAAACTTAAAGATAGATAATTTTATAGTAACAGGAGTGTGTACTGACATCTGTGTAGAAACTTTTGTTATTTCGCTAATAACATATTTTAATGAAAAAAATCTAAATAAGAAAATCATAGTTCCAGCTAACTGTGTGGAGACTTTTCATTTAGGAAATCATCATGGAGATCTTATGAATTTAATCAGCCTATATAAAATGAAGTCAAACGGAGTACACATTGTAAAATTATAGGTTCTATTTTTTATTTAGACTTTGCTTTAAATGGCTTGCTTCATAATAATATGTAGTTCATTCTCAACACTATATTAAAATAAAATCTTCATTTAATAATTTATTTTGGAACAATTATTTTTTAGATTTACTATATTACTAATAGATAAAGGTTATGAACTTTATAGTAAGTTTAATATTTTAAGATAAAAATAGTAAATATTTCATAAATATACTGATATCATTTTTAAACATTTGTTAAATCAGAATTATATAAATAGAAAAACAATCAATTATATAAACAAATAAATCTTTTCCATTTATATAGGAACAATTTAAATAGGATTTTAGTATTATATGGTATAGACATTTTCTATACATCCTAAGATTAACGGAGGTTTAAAAAATGAGTATTTATGAAAATGTTTCTCAACAAAATGATATGATATATCAACCTATGCAACCTTGTCCAATAACAGTAGATACTAAACTAATAACTAGTACAGGTGGAGCATCATTTACTCAAGCACCAACACCAGCAATAAAAGCTCCAGTATTTTTGAAAAGAGTAAACTTGAGAGTTACAATTGTTGATGACGTTAAGTTTCCAGATTTATTTTTAGAAATTAAAGAAATTAAAAAGAAATGTATATTGACTCAAACTAAGATTGTTTTTGACACATTAGTAGTTGAAGGTTTTGTGCTTAAAAATATATCTTATGTGTCACCACAAATTGGGTCAGATATATATGGATGTCACTGTGCGGGATTCAAAAATAATTTTCATGACATAGAAGTGAGGGTTCCATTCCATGCAACTATGGAGCTTCCAGATGATGTAATAGCTAAAGTAACACAGCTTCGTTGCGCAAATGCTAATAGAGACCTTAACTTTAACTTCAAATGTAATACTATGAAGGATAGATGTTGTGATACAGGAACTATGGGTCCATCTCTTTGTGAAGAGGTAAGAGTCCAATCTGTATTTTTAAATGAAATGCCTTTTGGTGACCTAGTAGGTTATTTTATTTATGAACTAGATATAAATAGAAGACCATGTGGAACAGATGAGCATCTCTTTGAAGTATTAACAGAAAAAATGGCTGTATGTTTAACTATAGACCTTTATATGGAAGGATGGGCAACAGTAGTAGCAGTAACTCCGATTCCACCACAATGTGATGTAACACCAACAACAATACCATAATTGATAAAAAAGGGCTATGCAGAAGCAAAGCCCCTTTTTACATATATTTATTGAACCAATCTATAGCCTCCCCAATCATGGCTTCTGTCACATAATGATTTAATCTTTCATAGGTTATAAAATTGGTTTTTTCTTTGTCATCATAGGAGTTTTTTAAAGTATCGTAGAAGATATTTTCTCCTCTTATAGGTACTAAGGCATCTCTTAAGCCATGAAGTAATAGTACTGGTTTGTTTTTAAAGTTATCTATATTATTTATTGGGCTATAAGGTTTTAATTCTAAAAGTTTAGCATCTATTGTTTCTTTAATATCTTTATAAGTATCTCCAACAAAATCTATACTAGTTTCCTCCCAAGCACCAGAACTATTCATAATAACAGCACACTTCACTATAGGGTTATGAGCAAGTATTCCTGAGGTCACTATTCCACCCATAGAATGCCCAGTAACTCCAATACTAGATTTATCAACATTATAGTTAGATAGGATATAATTTAAAACCACAGGAAACTCCTTTAGAGAATTAAAAACTGTAGGCCAAAAATTATTCATGGCTACAGGGTTGTCCCAATACTCTAAGATACCTCTTTCACCATGGTGTATAGCATCACTAATTACTGCCATATAGCCATTACAAGCTAAAAATGAGCAGAGGGTATTATGGGAAGTTTTATCACAACTCCACCCATGGTAAACAAATATAACCTTAAGTTCTTCAGTATAATTCTTTGGACGAAATATCATAGTAGGTATTCCTTCAATATCTACTTTATGTATGTTTATTAAATTTTCAAGCCACATATTAATACCTCCATAATTAAATACGTAAGTAATATTATATCAAAGAAACTGTCATTTATCAGTAACATATGTGTTAAATTTTAGACCAGCTAATAATAGTCAAGTAAATATTTGAAAACTCTTCAAACACGTACTTGACTATTATTAGCTGGTCTAATTTTAAAACTATATTAAAATAGCATATGAGCTATTAGTGAAATAATTGGTAGAGTAATTAAGGTTCTCTCAATAAAAATTATAAATAGCTCTTTAAGTGACACAGGTATTTTAGAACCTAATAGTAGGGCTCCAACTTCAGAAAGATAAACTAATTGAGTTACAGAGACACTAGCGATGACAAAGCGAGTTATATCACTTTGAATACTTCCAGCCATAATTGAAGGAAGTAGCATGTCAGCAAAACCAGCCATAAGTGTACTGGAAGCAGCTGCTGCTTCAGGAATTTGAAGTAGGTTAAGTATAGGTATAAATGGTGCACCTAATATTTGAAATATAGTAGTATATTCAGCAATAATTAGTGCTAGAGTTCCTACAGCCATAACCACAGGGATTACACCAAACCACATATCAATTACATTCAAAAATCCTTTTTTAAATACATGCTCCACAATAGAAGATTCTGAAGTCTTAGCCAAGGCTTTTTCAATACCATATTTGAAAGAAGTATATCCTTTAGGAAGTGTACCTTCATTTGTATTATTAACACCTCTATAGAAAGTATCTTTTTTTCTAGACAGTGGAGGTAATTTTGGGATTACTATAGCAGCTACTATACTTGCTAAGGTAACTGTTAGGTAAAAGGGAATAAACATATAGCTTAAACCAACGCTATCAGCAACTACTAAGCTAAAAGTTATAGAAACAAGGGAAAAGTTTGTGCCAATGACACAGGCCTCTCTCTCTGTATAATATCCTTCTTCATATTGTTTGTTAGTTAATAATACTCCAATAGTACCATCTCCAAGCCAAGAGGCAATACAATCTATAGATGAACGACCGGGTAAATTAAATAATGGTCTCATGACTTTAGTAAGTAATGCACCTACAAATTCTAGAAGTCCAAAGTCAAGTAGTAGAGGCAAAAATAGTCCAGCAAATAAGAATACAGAGAATAGTATGGGAAGTAGGCTATTTAAAACTAATCCTCCAGTATTTTCAGACCATATAAAACTTGGCCCTATCTCGAAAGTAGCGCACACTATAAAAATTCCACCTAAAATTCTCACAACAAACCACACTGGTGTAATGTTGAAAAGAGCATTTAAAAATTCATTATTAGCTATAAATCTAGGTTTAAATATCTTTGCAGTCATAGTAACTATAAAAGTAATTAAGATTATTCCTGTAATTATATATTCTATCTGTGATGATAAAATATCCTGCAGTCCGTTTGATAATATAGCTACAGGAATTACAACTTCTCCGCCTTTGCTTATAGGAATCATAAAAAGAAATATCCCTATAGAGGAAAGTATTAAAAATTTTAACAGACTTAAAGTTTGATTTTTATTTTCTTTCATCATAGATGAATTGTTCATATTTTCCATTATTATAGTCTCCTTTTAAATGATATATTAATAACACGTGTATAATTATACATAGATTATACAGTTAATACAACCATTTATTGTGATAAAAGTAAACACTTATCTATATTCAGAATATTTTATACATAATAAATGCATAGAATATTATAAATGGTGTATAACATATTGTTCTATAGATTGAGATTAAAGTATTTACAGTTCTTTAAAATATGTTATATAAATGATACAATATTAAATTGTAGATCCATTTATTATAATTACAATAAATAAATATAGATAACTCTTTATAGACTATAGAGGGGATTTAAAGTTTGAAATATAGATGTTTACTAAGGAGGAATTATGGACCAGAATAGAACGGATTTAATTAAGTTATTTCGATATTTAAAAGGAATTAGAAAACTTAGAAATAGAGTGGTTAGAGACATAAATGATTATAAAAGTGAAGGAGAGAAAGTATTTTATCTCTCTCAATTTAATAAGAATGCTGATGGAATTATATTAAATAACCAAATTGATAATGAGGAAATTCTACAAGTAGTTAAAAACCATAGTGAAGAAAAGCTATATACTACCTTATTTTCTATTTATCAATTTTTACAAAATCAAGGAGTAGATTATGAAATTGTGTATAGCAATTCTACTATAGAGGGAGAATTTAATGAAACCAAGATTAGGCATCCACTTTTTGAAGAAAAGGTGGAACTGGTATTTGATGAAAATGAATTTAAGTTTTCATTTCTATCTACAGAGAACTTTTCAAGTTTTAACTTAGATATCTTTGAAGGACTATCTATGGAAGAGTTTCCTGAGCTGTTGAGTCTAAGTAGGGAAGTAAGAGATAAATATATTAATGTAAGAACTTTAGACTTGGCAGAAGAAGAGCTAGTCAGGCTAAACAATATACTTTATAAATATAGTTTTAAAATATATGAAGAGCCTATGATAATTTTAAGAAAAAAAGGCAATAGAGTAGCAATTAATGATATAGAGAATATTATTGAAAAGATAGAATCAGGGATAGATATACCTAAACCGCTACTAGGGGTGGTAGATAGTAATATATATAAGAATTCAGAAAAGACCTTTAAAGGAGATATTTTATTTCCACTGCCTTACAATGAAGAGCAGAAGGAAATAGTAAATAAGTTAGAAAACAGCTATGGAGTGGTTGTACAAGGTCCTCCAGGCACTGGGAAAAGCCATACCATAGTAAATTTGATCTGTCATTTATTATCACAAGGAAAGAAAATACTAGTTACAAGCCAAAGGGAAAAGGCTTTAGAGGTATTAAGAGACAAGCTTCCAAAGGATATAAGGGACCTATGTATAAGTATTTTAGGTAGTGATAAAACCTCTATGATGGATTTAGATCATTCAATAAGAATAATAACAGATTATTTAGCGGTGGATAAGAATATTCTTAAAGAGGAAATTCAAGAGTTTACTAAGGAACTTGAGGATAATAGACATATTCAAAAGGAATTAAAAGACAAGATAAAAGAAATTGAATTAAGAGAGAATACTCCTATTCTACATAATGGTGAAAGGATAAGTCTTTTGGATATGGCAAAATGGTTAAGCGAGCCTAGGGAAGACATAGTAGTTATACAAGATAAGCTCTCCATAGATACACAATGTCCACTTACTTCTAAAGAGTTTGTTGAATTTTGTTATCTTATGAATAGTATAAGTGAAGAGAGTTTAATTGAAGTAGAGCAGGCAAAAGGGTTAAAGGCGAATTTACCTGCCTTAAATGAACTTTTAGAAAATCTTAAAAAGTATTTAGAGTTGAAAAATATGGAAGGCAAGCTACAGGAAAAAATAGGACTTTGGGAAATACCTAGACATATAGATATTAAAACTATAGATGAAGACATAGTATTTGGCAATACTTTAGAGCAGGTTAGTTTTTTAGAAGAGAATTCCCTTGGAGAACTATTGAAAAGGTCTCTAAAGGAGGATTTTATAAAGGATTTGGCAGCTACTTTTTTAAGAAATGGAGAACCACTATACAATGAAATTCTAAGGATGTCTAGAGAGTTAACATTGAAGGACATAGTAGTTCCAGAAGGTGACATAGAAGAAATATATAGAGAATTTTCCTTAGTAAGTGAAGAGTTTCTATCTAAAGGAAAAGTAGGCTTTGTATTTGGGCTTAAGAATAAGAGAAGTAAAATCTTAAGTGAAGCAATAAAAATAAATGGAGTAGCACTTAGCACCGTAGAACATTATGAAGTGATAAAAAAATATCTCTCCGTAGGTGTGAAGACTAAGGAATTTCTTACTATGTATAATAGCTTTTCTTCTCATTTTAATCTACACACTGTTGAGAAAATACAAGTGGATAATATTGCATATATAACTAATGTATTAAAGGGTTTAAGAATTATTATAAATTATAGAGACAATCATATAAATAAGATAAAAGAGCAGCTTCCTCTAGAATTGCCAAAGGGAAGTGATTTTAGTAGCACTAAAACCTTAGACAATATAAAAGAAGGAGTAACCTCACTTAAGGCCCTAAAGGCATTAGATGATTTAAGTGAAAAAATAAATGAATATAAGAAGTATTTTGAAGGAAATGTTTTAAGTTCAAGCATGGTTAATTACATTGAGCATGGAGATTTTCATGGAATTGAAGAAATATATGATAAAATAAACACCAGTCTTTATATAGAGGAAGAGGTAAATAAGTTAAAGGAGTACAAGGATAAGTTAATAAATTCTTGTCCAGATTTAGCTTATTCTATTAAAGACAATTTAAAGAAATATAGCAAGATAGATTTTGAAAAGAGTTTTCAGTGGGCTAAATGGAATGAGTATTTAAACTCTATATGTGAAGAGGATGAGCAATGGTATTTTGAAAAATTAAGTTTTGAAATGAAGAGAGAAAAGGAGATTATAACTAAGCTAGTTAGTAAGAGAACTTGGTATTACGAAATTCTAAATATGTCTGAGGATAGTAAGAGAAGTCTTTATTGCTGGATGGATGCTATAAAAAAACTTGGAAAGGGAACAGGAAAGTTTGCTAGTTATTATAGAAATTTGGCTAAGGAAGAAATGAAAAAGTGTAAAAATGCCATACCAGTTTGGGTTATGCCTTTTAGCAAGGTCATGGAAAATTTACCTGTAACTGAAAATTTCTTTGATGTAATTATTTTTGATGAGAGTAGTCAAAGTGACATTTTTGCATTGCAAGGACTTTTTAGAGCTAAAAAAGCCATAGTTGTAGGAGACGAAAATCAGATAAGTCCTAGATCAATAGGTATAAGTAAGGAAGAGCAGATAGAACTTATGAATATCTATTTAAAGGGAATACCAAATTATCAATGGTTTGATTTAGAAACCAGTTTCTATAATACTGCCCTTAGAATATTTGATAATAAACTAATATTAAGAGAGCATTTTAGATGTGTACCTGAAATAATAAACTATAGTAATGAATTAAGCTATGAAGGAGAAATAGTTCCCTTAAGATATCCAAAGGATAGAGAGAAGTTTGAAAAGTCTATAATTAAAGTGAAGGTAGACAATGGGGAGAGAAATGAAGTTGGTGGTAAAAGGTACAATGAAGAGGAAGCAAGGTCTATGGTAGAGACAATTGTTAATTGTTGTAAGGATGAAAAATATGAAGGTATGACCATGGGAGTAATATCTCTTTTGGGAAAAGACCAAGGGGAATATATAGAGGAGCTTTTAAGAAGTGCTTTAAGTGAGAAAGAGATAATAAATAGAAAAATACTTTGTGGAGATGCCTACTCTTTTCAAGGAGATGAAAGAGATATTATGTTCTTGTCTATGGTAGTAGCAAAAAACAAAAGATTTTCAGCTCTAACAAAGGAAGATGATAAAAAGAGATTTAATGTGGCAGTAAGTAGAGCTAAGAATCAAATATGGCTATTCCATTCCGTAGATTTAGAGGATTTAAATCCAACATGTATAAGATATAATCTGTTAAGCTATTTTAGTGAAGAGAGCCATAAAACAGCTATAGCATCAGGAGGAGAAATTACTTCTAGGTTTACCAATGAGATTTACAAAGAAGTTAAGAGTAAGGGCTATAATGTAAAGCCTAATGTAAGTTTAGGTAGATATAATATTGACCTTGTAATAGAAGGAGACAATAAAATCTTAGGCATATACTGTGTAGGTGAGCACTTTAAAGGGATAGAGTATTTTGAAAAAGAAAAGATGAAGCAAGGACAATTAGAGAGGGCTGGATGGCATTTTGTAACTCTTAGAGCTAGTCACTTTTATAGGGACAAGGAAAATGAGTTAGAAAAACTTTGGACAACACTAGAGGATTTAGGTCTTTATGGACATAAAATTGGAAGACATGTATCTTTGGAACATAAAGAGAACGGTGAAGTGTATAATACTACTATAGATGAATTTAAAAATGGTGTGGAAAAGAGCCTTTCAAAGTTATCGCCAAAACAATTACAGGTAGCTTTGGATATAATAAAAAATCCGTATTATGTACTAGAGATACCCAGCTATGTAAATTGGGCTAATAAATTAGATATAAGTGGTTCTTCAGTTAGAAATGCTTTAATAAAATTAGGTTTTGAAAATCTTGAGCAGTTAAAAGCGGTGATTAAAGAATTGCAATAAATTTAAAAGCTGTTTTAAATAATTATGGGTTTTAGAACTGCATATTAGTATTCTCGAATACTTTCAAAAGGATGATTCGTAATAACATTGCAGTTCATCATTATCCATATACTAAACCAGAGTCATAATTAAAAAATATGAATATATTTATATTTTAAAGAAAAAATATAGGTGTAACTCTTAATAGTAATATAAACTTAAAAGGAGGAATACCTATGGATAATTATAAAATAGCTGAAATAACATCTGAAGAAAAAAGAGCTATAGAACAAGCTGAAAAGATGGTAAAAAGCGAAACCGGAAAAGAATACGTTATAATAGCTTGGGAGAAAAAATAAAAATTAGAAAATCATAAAGTTTCACTAGAGTGAAAAAGTAAAGAATTTTAATAAAAATGAGGCGGTCTTAAGAGGATTAAAAATCATTTTAAGACATGGCTTCTTTTTTATTTTTATATTACTAGTTAATCGTATATAAGCAAAATACTGTTCCTACATAAGTGAAAATATATGGCTATTACTATGAATAATTGTAATGAGTATGGTTTTAATATTATATAGTGTTATACTTAGATATTGAACTATAATTTATAAAGTAGGGGATAGTATGAGTATGTGGAAAGATATGTTAACGTCCATGGATGAAATAGACATATGTATTAAGATTATAAATGATTACTTAAGTGTAAATTATTTTAATGACTTAGAAAAAAAGTATGAAACAAAAGGTGGTAGTCTTTCTAGCTATGTAAAATCTAGAGAGAAGATTGTGAAGAGCCAATATCCTGAGATTTACAGGCTTTATATAGCTAAAAAAGAGAATAATAAAAACAACCTAATAGGTGTTAAACATAAGGGTTATTCAAGAGACGAAAAAATTACTGAAGAGGATATGGATAAACTACCAAAAGAGATTAATTATAATGAATTTTTAAATTTCCTTATTAAATTTAATACAGGAACTCTTACAGGAAAGCAGTTGGTAAAGATAGCTAATAGTAGAGGAATAACGGTATTAAATTAGAAGTATGAGAGTACTTATATAAGGTTGTATTCTAATATGATAATAAGATGAAAGTAAAAATGATGAAAGCTTATATGTTTTATATAAAATTGTAAATAATTATATAAAGACTATTATTTGATTTTATAATAGATAAAATTCGACAATTGAAAAATCAAATATACCTGGAAGAATTATTTACATGAGAAATGATAGATGATAATCTTACCAGTGTGAAATAATATTAATATATTGTAAATGGGAGGGATTATTTTGAAGAAAAGTATTAAACTAGTGCTAACAGTATTAACATTAACTCTTTCAATGGGATTATTTTCTGCATGTGGAAGTAAGGATAATGCTAAAGAAGGGGAAAACTCAAGCATAGAAATTAAAACCATAGATACTAAAGAACTTTCAGCTAATATTGAGAAGAGTGATTGGGTAATTGTGGATACAAGGGAAAATGATGCATTTAATGGATGGAAATTAGATGGTGTAAAAAGAGGTGGACATATTGAGAATGCTGTGGATTTTTCAGCAGCATGGCTAAATGTAGATAGTAAAGATAAGGAAGACCATCTAAAAAAGGATTTAGAAACTAGAGGAATATCTGCTGAAAAGAATATAGTTCTTTATGATGATAACGGCAAGGATGCAAAAGCAGTTGCAGAATACTTAAGTGGTAAAGGCTATAAAAATTTATATACATATGACGTAAAACAATGGGCAGAAGATGAAAGTAAGCCTATGGAAGCCTACGAAAATTATGAAATGTTAGTTCCAGTGTCTTGGGTAAAGGATTTAGTAGATGGAAAGAAACCAGAAACTTATAATGGAAATAATTTTAAAGTATTTGAGGTTTCATGGGGACCGGAATCAGATTCTTCAGATTATTTAAGTAAAGGACATATAAAGGGAGCGATACATATCAATACTGATGAGGTAGAAGAAGGTCCATTATGGAATCGTCTTTCAGATGACAAACTTATAAAATTTGCGGAAGCAAATGGAATAACAGTTGATACAACTGTAGTTTTATACGGTGCAGATACAACTGCCGCTGCTAGAGTAGGAGCAATATTAAAATATCTAGGAGTTAAAGATGTAAGACTAGTAAATGGTGGAACTAGTAAATGGGAAAGTGCAGGCTATGAATTAGAAAAAATATCTAATCCAAAGGTTTCAGTGGAGTCTTTTGGAGTAACAGAGGCAGCAAATAAAGGTTATATTGTGGATTTAGAAGAAGCTAAAGCAATGCTTAATGATAAAGAAGGTAGCAGATTAGTTGATATTAGAAGTTGGGAAGAATATATAGGTAAAACTTCAGGTTATGATTATATAAAACCAAAGGGACGCCCTGCAGGATCAGTTTGGGGACACGCGGGTACTGATAGCTCAAGTTTAGCTGATTATAGAAACTTAGACAACACAATGCTTAATAGTGATCAAATACTTAAGATGTGGAAAGAGTGGGATATAACTCCAGATAAGAAATTATCATTCTATTGTGGAACTGGCTGGAGAGCAGCAGAAGTTTTAATCTATGCAGATGTAATGGGACTAAAAAATATATCTCTTTATGATGGTGGATGGAATGAATGGAGTGGAAATACTGGAAATCCAGCGAACCCTATAGAAACAGGAGAGCCACAAAAATAATAGAAATAAGAGTTAGGTAATAGAATGAAGATAAAAAATATTTTTAAATGGTTAGGAACTATTATTCAATTCGTTTTAATAGGATTTGCTTTGATTATATATTATTTATCTGATAAAAAAATGGGTGTAATGCGTTCTTTAACTTATAGAAACAGTGTATGGAATAATTTAAATTTGAGGAATTGGATAATTTATACTTTAATTTTTATATTGATATTATTTATAATCTTCGCATTTATAAAATATAAAAAGTCAAATAGAATACTATCCTCATTAATTTGTATAGTAATAAATGCGATAGTTATGGTTTTTGCTATAGTTACAAATTCAGAGTCTATTTTAGCTTATTATGTGTTAATGTTAGGAGCTGAAATAGTATTAATTATAGAATTTTTAAAGCTTAATTTTCTTCAAGTAAAAAAATAATAACATCAGTTTTAATTTTAGACTTTGTTTTAAATGATTGTTGATATTAGGACTATATATTATTGCGAAGCAAACCATTTGTAGGAAGATTAGATTTACTTAGGCCCTATGAAAGTAAAAAGCGTTAAGAANNTTTCGAAACGGTTTGTGAGTAATAATATATAGTTCATTATCAACACTATATTAAAACTGTATATAATATTGGAAAACAATGAAGTAATATTATAAGTATTCAGAAGGCATGAAATTTTAATGAATTTCATGCCTTTAATTTTGCAATGAGAATAGAGTATAATCTTATTAGGAAAGTTTAATAAAAACATAAATAGTTTAATAAGCAGGTGATAATATTGATAGATAATAAACTTTCAAGCATTGGAAAAGTTACATCTATACTAAAATTTTTAAGTGAAGAACCTTATAAGTACAAAGTAGCTGAAATAAGTAATGCTACAGGAATCAATAGGTCTTCAGTTCATAGAATATTATATGAACTTATGGATGAGGGATTTATTATACAAGAAGAGGAGTCAGGAAAATTTTGTATAGGAGCTTCATTGTACAATATAGGCATGGTGTATTTGCATAATGCACATTATGAAAGCTCAATACAAGCTGTTTTAGAAGAAGCTGCTAAGCTTACTGAAGAATCTGTTGGATTAGCAATAAGGGATGGGGATAGGATTATATCCATATATGAGACGGAAGTGCATCAAAGATACAAAATGATGTATAGATCAGGTGTATTCTATCCAATGAACAGAGGGTGTTATGGTAAACTTTTAATGGCATATCACGATGAGGAAAAGGTAAAGGAAATTGTTTATAAACAAAGCTTTGAAAAAATATGCAAAAACACTTTAACTGATCCTCAAGAGATTCTTGAAGAGTATAAACGTATTAAAGAACAAGGATATGTAATTAGTGATGAAGAAACTTTACCATTGCTTGAAGGTGTAGGAGTTCCAATATTTAGTTCAAGCGGTCAAGTAAAATACTGTATAGCTATGGCATTTTTAAAAGATGAAAATTACTTAGAGAAAAGAAAAGAGTTTATTGAGATACTGAGAAAAAGTGCAGATAAAATATCTAAATTAATTCCATAAAAATTGTAATAATGATATTTAAATAAGTTGATTAGGCCTTCATATTAGTACTGTGAATACAATTTGCAGCACTAATATGAAGGCCTATTTCAATATTTTATTAGATTTTGTTTTAATATAGTATTGATAATGAACTATATGTTACTACTCACAAACCGTTTAAAACAAAGTTTTTTATTAAAATATAGCTTCATTAAATTAAATATGAAATACAACCATTACAATCTATATGTTAAATAAAATTTTCCTAAATATATAATAAATTATTCTAAATATATTGAAAATTTAGAATAATAATGTTAGTATAATTATAATATTTCGTATGGTAAACCGATGTTTGTATAATGAACATATATAATATGCCTTTTTATTAAGTATCTTTTAGTTTATTTATATTAATTAAAAGATATTTAAATAATAAATAAATTTATATATTTTAGGGGGATAGTAATATGGAAAACGCACCAATGAACACGGGGAAGAACTTAGAGAAAAAGGTAAAAAAAGTTCCGCATGTATACGTCATTTTACTTGGCATTGTATTAATATGTGCTGCACTAACTTACATTGTTCCGTCAGGTCAGTATCTAAGAGTTGAGGGACCTGATGGAAGAATGGTTGTTGATCCAAACTCATTTCAATTAATTGCAAATACTCCAGTTAATTTGTGGGGAGTACTAAAATCAGTACCACAAGGAATGGTTGAGTCTGCTGAAATCATATTTTTTATTTTCATAGTTGGAGGAGCTTTTAATGTGATAAATGCAACTGGAGCCATCGATGCTGGTATAGGTAAACTTACAAAAACTATGTCTGGTAGAGAAAAGCTTGTTATACCCATTGTAATGATTGCTTTTTCCCTTGGAGGAGCTGTATTTGGTATGGCAGAGGAAACAATTCCTTTTATACCTGTGATGGTTACACTAGCCATAGCACTTGGCTTTGACTCTTTAACAGGAGCTGGTATGGTGCTAATTGGAGCAGGAGCAGGATTTGCAGGGTCTTTTATGAACCCATTTACTGTTGGAGTAGCACAGGGAATTGCGGAATTGCCATTATTTTCGGGCTTTGGTTATAGAATTATTTGTTATTTGTTTTATCTAACTTTAGCTATTGGATTTATGCTTTGGTATGCTTCAAAGGTAAAAAAGAATCCTGAGTTTAGTCCAATGTATGAATTTGATAGAAAACGTGAAGAAAGATTAGATTTTAATAATTTAAAAGAATTTACAGGAACTCATAAAATTGTTTTATTAATTGTATTTATTTCAATTTTCCTATTAATATTTGGTGTTGTTAAGTATGGATGGTATATAACTGAAATAGCAGCTCTATTTTTAGGAATGGCTATAGTAGTAGGTCTAGTTGGGAATTTGGGGTTAAATGGATTTGCAGAAAGTTTAGTGGAAGGCATGGCATCTTTAGCTGGAGGAGCGCTTGTTGTGGGTTTTGCAAAGGCAATTTTAATTGTTTTAAATCAAGGAAATATTCTTGATCCTATGCTTAATAGTATATCAGGAGCAGTAGCTACTCTTCCATCAACTCTTGCAGCTTTGGGAATGTATATATTCCAATGTCTATTAAATTTTGCAATACCATCTGGAAGTGGACAAGCAGCAGTAACTATGCCTATAATGGCTCCTCTTTCAGACCTTGTAAATGTAACTAGACAAACAGCAGTACTTGCCTTTCAATTTGGAGATGGTATATCAAATATATTTACTCCAACTTCAGGATATTTTATGGCAGGATTAGCCCTTGCAAAAATTCCATGGAATAAATGGGCTAAATGGATATTTAAATATATATTAATGGCATATGGGGTAGGTGCAGTTTTAATAATTATTGCACAGTTAATAAATCTTGGACCATTTTAGCTATCTATAAAACGCTGCATATGATTTATAGATATGTGAAATTTAATCTTTTATATGCAAATATCCTTGCTAAGAAATTTAATATAATTATTTAATCAGAAAGGTAGGCCAGAGGTGATATTATGAAGCAGATAATTAAAGAAACAGTTTCAGAAATAATGAATGAACTTATTGATATTAGTAGGAATTTATATTTAAATCCTGAGCTTGGCAATGAAGAATTTAAGTCATGCAAGCTTCTCGAAGATTATCTTGAAAGAAATAACTTTGCTGTTAGTAGAGGAGAATATGAAATTAATACTGCATTTAAGGCAGTTTATAGAGGAGCAAAGGAAGGTCCTAAAATAGGATTTTTATGTGAATATGATGCTCTTCCTAATATTGGACATGGATGTGGACATAACTTAATATCTGCTATGAGCCTAGGTGCAGCTATAGGATTAAAGGCTGTTATAGATGATATTGGTGGAAGTATTGTTGTGTTTGGAACTCCAGCAGAAGAAACAAATGGAGCTAAGGTAGCCATGGTGAAAAAAGGTGCTTTTAATGATATTGATATAGCTATGATGGCGCATCCATCTCCAGAAACAGAAGAAAGTGGCACCTCTTTGGCTATTACACCAATACAATTTGAATACTTTGGAAAGTCAGCTCATGCA
Source organism: Clostridium sp. UBA4108 (assembly GCA_002381695.1). Taxonomy (GTDB): domain Bacteria; phylum Bacillota; class Clostridia; order Clostridiales; family Clostridiaceae; genus Clostridium_J. Next base: position 300,028 of record DFXM01000039.1, read on the forward strand.
GCAGCGGCACCAGAAAAGGGAATTAATGCTTTAGAAGCAGCCATTCTAACTTATAATAATGTAAATGCATTACGCCAATATGTAACACCAGATGTGAAAATTCATGGAATTATCAAAGAAGGTGGTAAGGCTGCAAATATAATTCCTGATTATGCTGTATTACAATTTTATGTTAGAGCAGCAAATAAGAAATATCGAGATGAGATTTTAAAAAGAGTTATTAATTGTGCAAAGGCTGGTTCTCAAGCTGTAGGTACAAAGTTAAAGATAAGTACCTTTGAAGAGTCCTATGATGATTTAAAAACAAACAAAGTTCTTTCAAAGCTATTTAGCTCTAACTTATTAGAATTAGGAGAAAAAGAAATTAAAGAAGTTAGTAATTCTGTTGGATCTTTGGATATGGGAGATGTGTCTTATGTAGTACCAGCTATTCATCCATGGATAGGTATTGGAAATACTAATTTGATACTTCATTCAAAGGAGTTTGCAGACTATACTCAGAGTGAAAATGGAAAAGAGGCAATTTATAAAGGTGCATGTGCATTAGCATTTACTGCCTGTGACTTTATTCTGTCAAAAGATATTCAGTATAATGTTAAAAATGAGTTTTTAAAGGAGAATTTTAATGTTTGATTTAGCTATAAACAATGGATGGGTTATTGATCCTAAAAATAGAATTAACTCATACTTAAATATTGGAATTCTAGATGGAAAAATCGCTAAGATTTCTAGAAGTAAATTAAGCGGAAAAATAGAAGTTGATGCAGCTAATTTAATTGTATCTCCAGGTTTTATTGATATTCATATCCATGAAGATAACTATAACAAAGATAGGGATTCTTTTGAGTTTTTAATTTCTAATACCATGGTAAAAATGGGAGTTACAACAGTTATTGGGGGGAATTGTGGTATAGGTACAGAAAATCCAGAGGCTTATTTAGAAGCTGTTGAAAGAAATAAATATCCTGTAAATATAGGGTTATTTGTACCTCATGAATGTTTAAGAAACAGCTATGGAAACTTTAATAAGTATTTACCTGTTGATGAGGAAACTATAGATAACATGGCTGAAAAGCTTGGGATATATCTAGATAAAGGATGCTTAGGATTATCTTTTGGATTAGAATATATACCAGGAATAGATAATATTGAAATGTTAAATCTTGCTAAAGTATGTGCTTCAAAGGGCAAAATATTAGCAGTTCATGTTAGGGCCGATGGACAAGAGATAATTCCTTCTATTATTGAAATAATTAACCTTGTGGAGGATACAGGAGTTTCTATTCAAATATCACATATAGGAAGTATGGGAGCTTTTGGTCATATTGATGAAGTTTTATCCATAGTTGATGAGTATAGATTACAGGGAATGGACATATCCTTTGATTGTTATCCATATACTGCATGTTGTACTCATATTGGCTCTACAACCTTTGATGATGGGTTTTTGGATAAATATGGTATTGATTATTCTAGCTTATATATAAATGGAGAAGAATGTACTGAAGAAATATTTAACTGTACTAGAGAAACAAAGCCAGAAACTTTATTAGTTGCTCATATTATGAATGAAAATGATGTTGATATGGCAATAAGTCATCCAGCCTGCATAGTAGCAAGTGATGGAATATATGTAAATGGCAATGGGCATCCAAGGGGAAGCGGTACATTTCCAAGACTTATAAACACCTATGTAAAGAATAAGAAAATATTAACCTTAACTGAAGCCATTGGTAAGATTACAGCATTGCCAGCAGAAAGGTTTGATTTACATGGCAAGGGAAGTCTTCAGCTAGGATATGATGCAGATATAACCATATTTAATTTGGAAGACATTAAGGATTGTGCAAGTTATGAAAATCCATTTATGTCCCCAAAAGGTATTGAATATGTAATAGTTAATGGTGAAGTTGCATTAAAAAAAGGGGATTTAGTGAATACTCTGTTAGGGAAGTGTGTTAGATAAGTGCAACCTTCGGTTGTAGAGAAGTGCGTCGAGAATGCAGAGAATTGGCTTCGCCAGAGAAGTGCAACCTGTAATTGTAGTGAAGGTACGCTGTTGGTATAGAGGAGAGCAACTTAGGGTTGCAGATAAGGTACCTGAAAGGTGAAGAAAATCAATAAAGAGGAGGGGAAAGTTATGGAGGGGTTAAGAGAGCTAATTAATAAGAAAGTATCTCAGGAAGAAGTTATAAAGATAATAGCAGATTTAGTAGGTATTCCAAGTCATCCGGGAATAGTTGATCAGGAAACAAAGGTTGCAGAGTGTATAAATAAATTTTTCTTAAGGGAAGGTATAGAATCACAGGTAATTCCTTTAGCTCATGGAAGAAGTAATATAGTTGCAACATTGAGAGGAAAAGGTAAAGGTAAAAAACTATTATTAACTGGACATATGGATACAGTTCCTCCTTATGATATGGAGGGTGATCCTTATTATCTTAACATAATTGATGGAAAAATGTTTGGTCGTGGTGTAGTTGATATGAAGGGAGCTTTAGCTTGTATGATGGCTGCAATGATGGCTATTAAACGTTCTGGTATAGAGCTAGAAGGGGATATTATATTTGCTGCTGTTGCAGGAGAAGAGGATAAAAGTGAAGGCACTAGATTCTTGATAGATAAAGGGTTAAAAGCTGATGCAGCTATTGTAGGTGAGCCAACTGAACTTGATATATGTGTTGGGCATAGAGGGTTAGAGTGGTTTGAATTTAATTTTCATGGGAAAACCGTTCATGGAGGAAAACAGAAGGAAGGGATTAATGCAATTTCACAGGCTTTTAAATTTATAGAGAGATTAGAAAGAGAATTGATTCCTAAGATTGAGGGTAGAACTCATCAAATTATAGGACAATCCTCTATGAATTATGGATTAATTAAAGGGGGTACTCAACCAAGTACAGTTCCAGGTGATTGTACACTTCAAATTGATAGAAGATGGATTCCAGGAGAAAAATATGAAGACATTGTAAGTGAATATGAAGATATTATAACTACGCTTGAGAGAGAAGATCCTCAATTTAGAGCAACTTTTAAGGTGATGGATGTAAGTTATATGGAAAAAGCATATGTTCATGAAGCTATGGAAATTGATGTGAATCATCCAATAGTAAAAATAGCCCAAGATTCAGTTAGGAAAGCTACAGGAGTTTCTCCTAGATTAACATCATTTACGGCATGGACTGATGGTGGGCTTCTAAGCAATTATGGAAACATTCCAACCATAGTTTTAGGTCCTGGAAATTTAGAGTATGCACATTCAGCAGGAGAATATCTTGAAATATCACAGATAATGCCTGCAGTACTTTCTTATATATCAATTGCACTGAGTTATTGTAATTAAGATAATAAGAAATATTAATACAATCTCGGGATAATAGCATTAAAGTGGAAATTGAGGGAAGCTTAAAATAGCTTCCCTTAAAACTTGTTATATTATTTTTACAAAACAAATTAATGAAAAATAGTTATTATAAATACTTATTTAAATCATTATACATATAATCAATACCATTTGACTAATAATAGTGCTTTTGCTATATTGAGTATGGCAAATTTATAGAATTAAACCTAAAGGGGGAATCTCATATGAAAAAAAGCAATATAGGTAAGATTTTAATAGTAGGTATATTAGTCATAGCTGTGTTAGCATATTTTTTCATTCCAGTTTTTAATTCAAAGGTCAATGGAATATTTATGTTATTTAGCTCTATGAGTATAGAGTCAATCATTGAATATATAAAATCCTTTGGCATTTATGCAGTATTAATTTCCTTCTTACTCATGGTATTTCAATCCGTGGCAGCACCATTACCTGCATTTTTAATTACCTTCGCCAATGCAGCAGTTTTTGGTTGGTGGCAAGGAGCTATTCTTTCTTGGGTAAGTTCTATGGTAGGAGCGGCACTGTGTTTTTATATTGCAAGAATACTTGGCCGTGATGTGGTGGAAAAACTTACTAGTAAATATGCAATGGCAAGTGTAGATGGCTTTTTTGATAAATATGGAAAACATACAATTTTGATTTGTCGTCTATTACCTTTTGTATCTTTTGATTTTGTGTCCTATGCAGCAGGGTTAACCTCTATGGGTTTCTTATCCTTTGTAATAGCTACAGGGGTTGGACAACTACCAGCAACCTTAGTTTATTCTTATGTAGGAGGAATGCTCACAGGAGGAGCACAAAAGGTAGTAACAGCACTACTAATATTATTTGCAGTAACAGTATTTATCTATATGTTTAAGCAGATGTATAATGAGAAGCAGAAAAAAAAGTTATAGAAAAAGAGACTGTCTTAAAATTAGCAGAAGCAGTTTAAGACAGTTTCTTTTTCATTTTAATTAAGGCTTTGTTTCAGTATAGTGGTGATAATGAGCTACATATTATTACTCACAGCTCTGCATAAGTTCAACTAGAGATTCCTTTGCTCTGCAGGAATATAAGTTTACACTTAAACCGTTTCGAAAGATTGATTTACTAAGGCTCTATTCAAGCAAAAAGCTAAAATGCAACAACTCGATTCTCTCGAACAAATTGTATTTCTTAACGATGTTCACTTTCATATAATCTAAGTAAATCTAATCTTCCTGCAAATGGTTTGCTTCGTAATAATATGTAGTTCTATAATCAACAGTCATTTAAAACAAAGTCTTAATTAAAGTGTTAGATTAATTTGATACATACTTACTTAAAAACTCAGTAACCTTTTTTTCATAACCTATTTTGGCATCTCTATATGCAGTAGCATGTTGAGCATTAGGAATAATAAATATATCCTTTTCACTAGAGCATTTTTCATATAGTCTGTTTACCATTTCATAAGGAACAAAAGTGTCTGCATCTCCATGAATGAATAGAATAGGTGTTTTTGATTTAGCAACTTGATCTAAAGCTGAAGCCTCACTAAAGAAATATCCTGCTCTTATTTTAGTTAATAGGCTTGTACTTTGTATAATTGGAAAAGAGGGTAAATTATACATTCTTTTTAATTGATACTCTAGTTGGTCTTTAACTGAAGTATATGCACAGTCTGAGATTATAGCTTTCACGTTATGGGGCAAATTCTCACCACTGGTCATAAGCACAGTAGCTCCACCCATAGAAACACCATGAAGTATAACTTCTGAATCTTCTCCAAAGGTGTTAATTACATAATCAATCCATTTTACATAATCTTTTCTGTCAGGCCATCCAAAGCCTATATAATTTCCTTCACTCTCACCATGTCCTCTTCCATCAGGCATTAAAATATTATAGCCAAGAGTATCACGATAAAATCTTGCATAGCTAATCATATCTTTACCCTGACTTATATATCCGTGAGCAAGAATTGCTGTTTTTTTAGTAGGTTTATCTGCTTCAATAAAATATCCATGTAATTTTAATCCATCATCTGATGTAATTTCAACATCTTTGAGAGCCACGTGATCAAACCACTCGTATTTAGAGTCTGATGAAGATATTACAGTAGTAGCTTCTAGGTCTTCACTACTATTTAAAAAAACTTTTGAGGCTCGTGCAATAGCTAGATTATAAAAATAAAAACTTGTGCCTATACAAGCTAATATAGCCAATATGAAAATTATAGCAAAAATTTTAATGAATTTTTTCATGTCAGCATCTCCTTTGTTAAATTAATTTTTAAATATTAATCAAGTTAGTTTTAAAAAGCTGAGTATATATGGAAGAAATTTCATCATAGTTAAGAGAAGGGTGGTTTTCACTCCATTTGTATACGAGGGAATTATAAATTTCAAGTAAAAGAAATGCTGTTAACTCAATATTTCCTGCTTCAATAATATTTCTATCTACAAATAATTGAAGTATTCTTTTTAATTGGGTAAAAACTGCATTTTTCATATATTTTAAACCTTCTACAACTTCTATAGTACCAAAGGCGTCTGCCTCTAATGATAACTTTCTAAAAAGAAGATAATTTTCTTTATAAGATAAAACTGTAGAAAGATAATTATATAGCACTTGAATAGTTAGTGGTTCTTTGTTCATGGTTGCTTCAGCTAAACTTATAATTTTTTCAACTCCTTCTTCAATAATAAATTGAAACAATTCTTCCTTTGTATTAAAAAAGTTATAGAAGGTTCCTTTTCCCATATTTGCCATTTTAGTTATCTGCTCTATGGTTGTAGCCTTATATCCAAAATTCTCGAAGCAAGTTTTAGCAACTTTTACTAAATCATCATGTTTATTTATATTTTTCATAGATACACCTCCTGAACATGTGACCAAAAATATTTTATAGTCATATATTCATAATAATATATGTGTGGAATAATGTCAATGTGAGGTTAATCTATCTTGATATATTTTAAAATGGCGCTCTTGTGTCATTCTATGAAATATATATATGAATTTATTCATAAAAAGAGCAGAGATGAAATTAATCATTCTCTGCTCTTCCTTAGCTTTTATTTTAAGAATTATTTCTCTAATAATTCATCATGAGGCCAACCTTTTTGACCTTTTTCTAAAATAAATAATCTATCAGCATCATAGCCTTTTTCTATTAAGTAATTAATAGTGTTTTTTGCACCACCACCGCCACCTGGGCAAACTACAACGATTGGATCTTTAGTTGCATTGATTTTATCAAAAGCAACATCAATTTTAGATTTTAACTCATCAGTATCTGCTGGATATGCATAAGTTGGAATTGTACCAAGTATATGATGGGCATCATAATCTTCTTTTACTTGAATATCAAGGATATACATAGGATCCTTTTTCTCAATAGCAGTTTTTAATTGATCTGCTGTATAATATTGATATTCTTTAGTTTCACCGTCTTTTTTTCCAGATTGATCAGTTTTGCCACAACCCATAAATATAGCTGACATAATTATGCAAACAGCTAACACTAAGGTAAACTTCTTTTTCATTTAAATTCCCCCTAATTTTGATGTAAGTATATGTAACCTCAATCATTATATATAAATAATTTTATAAAATCAAATAGATAAATTTTATGCATGAAGTCTTTAGTATTAAGGCTATCTATATTCCGTTGACAACCATCTATATTCAAGTTATACTTTTTTTAGTTAAAATATAATTATTAATTAGAGAGGACATTAGTACCTCTCATTTTTATGTGATGAAAGAGGAAAGGATGGATAGTTATGTATAAGGGAAGGATAAGTATAAAGACTCATCAGCTTCTTAGCTTTCATCCAATGTTCGCAAAACTTTCATTGGGTGAAAATGTATTTTGGCCAGGGTGCGCGATTTTATCTATGGGTGAAGATATTGTTCAAAAAACCTATGAATTACTAAAGACACAAATACCTGATCTAGTGTTTAGCACTATGTGTTGTGGAAAACCATCTTTACATATCGATGGAGGAAAGCCTTATGTGAAAAGAAAAGCTTATTTAAATAAAGAATTTGAAGCCTGTGGCACAAAGAGAATTTACACACTTTGTCCAAATTGTCAACACACTTTATCAGAATATAGTGGACTAGAAATAATTTCAGCATGGACTGTACTAGATAAAGCTATACCTAAAGATAAATATGATATGTGTAAAGGAATAAGGATGGCATTACATGATCCTTGTCCTGTTCGGAATCATCTTGAAAACACCACTGCAGCAAGAAGTATACTAACTAAGCTGGGTGTAGAAATATTAGAATTTAAACATCATGGGGAAAAGACCATATGTTGTGGTAAGAAGGATATGCTTATGACTCTAGAGCCCGAAAAGGGACAAAAGCTTTTTGAAATCCGTGCAAAGGAGGCACCATCACCGCATATTGTAACCTATTGTGCTTCTTGTGTGGATACCTTCCGTCAAAATGGTTTTCAAGGAACTCATATTCTAGAATTGTTATGGAACATACAGTCAAATGGTTCTTGGAAAAATAGATATCAGGCAGTAAGGGAAGTTAAAAGGGGAGATAAGGAATGTTAGATACCTATGGAAGAAAATATATAGATAAATTATTTGATAAGGGAGCCGATTTATTCCTAGGAATGAAATTAAAGCCTACACATATTACCCTGTTAGCAGCTTTAACAGGTATTATTGGAGCAGTGGCTTTTTCTTTTGGTAATTTTCTTCTTTCCATCCTCTTATTATGGTTTTCAGGATATTTAGATGCCACAGATGGTGCTATGGCAAGAAAAAGTGGTCAAACCTCTCCTGTAGGCACATTGCTAGATATTTGGTTAGATAGGTTAGTTGAATTAAGTTATATTATAGCTTTTGCCACTCAATGCAAAGAGTCCACCTTCTGTTTACTATTACTTGCTTGTGCCATAGTACTTTCTATGACAGTTTTCTTAACCAGTGGTATGCTTATAGAAAATACAGGAATGAAAAGTTTTCATTATCAAGCGGGGTTAATGGAGAGAACAGAAGGATTTATTATGTTTACTATTATGATAATATTTCATCCATATATGAAGATTCTTGCATGTGTTTACGCGATTTTAATTTTATATACAGCTATACAAAGATTACATATGGCTATGAAAGTATTAGGAGGTAATAATGAAAAATAAAAAATTAATAACTGTTTCTTTAGTAATCTGTATTATATGCTCTCTATTTGGTTTAACTGCATGTAAAAGCAGTGAAAGTAAAGAGGAAGTAGTTACCTTATATGGCTGGGGTGGAGATGAGAGAGTTAATACATGGATTGATACAGAACTCTCTACTTATGTTAAAGAGAATTATGGTATCACGGTGAGACGTGTTCCAATGAACATTGATGAAATTTTATTGAAATTAACAAATGAGAAAAGTTCAGCAGAAAAAGGATCTATTGATGTTATTTGGTTAAATGGAGAAAATTTTTATTATGCAAATAAAAATCACCTTCTACATGGACCTTTTGTGGATAAGTTAGACAATGCAAAAAAATACGTAGATTTAGAAGGTGATGCGGCAACTATGGATTTTGGATATGCAACAGAGGGCTATGAAGCACCTTGGGGAACCGCACAATTTGTATTTACCTATGATAGTACAAAAATTCAAAATCCGCCAACCAGTGCTAGTGCATTGAAAGAATATGTGATGAATAATCCAGGACGTTTTACATATCCAAAATCTAGTGATTTTACAGGTTCAGCTTTTGTTAGAACTGTACTGTATGATATGATAGGCTATGATAAATTAAAAGATTTACCTGCTGACTATGATAAGGTAAAAGAAACTATAGCACCTGCACTAGAATATTTTAAGGAAATACAGCCATATTTATGGAAAAAGGGTGAAACCTATCCAGCAGATGCTGCACAGCTTGATAGTTTATATCAAGATGGAGAAGTAGATATTGCAATGGATTATAGTGCAAATAAAGCTTTAAGTAAGGTGGCAGATAAGAGTTGGCCAGCGTCAACTAAAACCTTTGTGTGGGACAATGGAACACCTTTTAATACACATTACTTAGCTATTGCTGCAAACGCACCTAATTTAGAAAATGCATTGAAATTAATTGATGGAGCATTATCAGCAGAAATGCAAATTTCTAAAGCTGATTTAACAGGTTGGGCTGATTTACCTGTGCTTAAATATGATAAATTAACTAAAGAGGAACAAGGAGAACTTGATAAGAAGCTTACACCTGCACAGGAGTATGCAGATACAATTTTGAGTTACGAAGAACTTTCAAAACATCAACAACCAGAGCTAAGATCAGATTTAGTTGTTGTAATTGAAAAAGTATGGGAGGACGTGATTCTATTTGGCAAGTAATAAACATAAGAAAAAAATAGCTAGGGGACTTATGTTATTTCCCTCTTTAGCAATTGTGCTTCTTATTACTACGTTTGTTATTGTCAATACGTTTATAGAAAGCTTGGGATACATTCCGGAGCTTTCTTTTCATGACTTCAATTTTAAATATTATAGGGAATTATTTTCAGATCCAGTATTCCTGAAAAGTTTAATTTATAGCTTTAAGGTGGCAATTATTTCAGCCATTATTGCTACAGTCCTAGGCAGTTACCTAGGTTATTATATTTCAAGAACCAGAAATGTTTTCATAAATATTCTCTATAGATTGCCCATATTACTTTCCTATGTGGCAGCTACGGCACTTATTTATAATACCTATAGTGATAAGGGACTATTATTTCATATAATTTCTGCCTTTGGTTTTCATGGAAGTAGTATTAACCTTATTTTTCATTCAAGTGGTATAGCAGTAATACTTTTGAATGTGTTTAAGGGAATGCCTTTTATTGCATTCAGTGTAGCGCCTATTTTTATGGAGTCAGATGAAAATTATCTATTTGTAGCACAAAACTTAGGATGCAGTAAGCTACAATACGTTATAAAGATTCTATTACCTTTAGCCAAAAGAGCCATATTCACATCATTTTTGATAATATTTAACTTCAATATGTTTACCTATGAAGGCTTTTATTATCTAGGACCATCTAATCCAATTTCCATAGGAGTTTATGCCTATAAAACCTATTTAAACCCAGATTTATCTAATAGAATTTATGGAATGGCAATCAATATGATAATGATTTTAATATCTCTTATATTATGTTTTTTGTACTATAGGATGATTCAGGATAAAAATGGAGAAAAGGAGTAGGATAATGAAAAAATTAATATATAGAGTAGGACTTTTATTTATTTTTATATTTCTTATACTTCCAATCCTGTCTATGATTCTTTGGGCCTTCTTTAGTAATTGGAAATCCACAGAGATTTTGCCTAATAATTTTACTATGGCAGGCTTTCAGTACTTTTTTAAATCTGGGGATTGGTATATTGCTTTAAAATCAGTGGTTTTTTCTGTGGAGGTAGGATTTTTTTCCTTAATACTTAGCATTATGCTTTCCCGATTTTTTATTACTAGTACAATGAAGAATAAGGTATCACTAGAAAGTATTTTCTACTTACCAATGTTACTTCCTGTCATAAGTATATGTTTAGGAAGTCATAAGATGTTCTTGCCATACTTCTCCTCCAGTGGGTTTGCAGTGATGGTTTTACATATATATTTTTCTTTGCCCTATGCATTTAAAATGGTATATTCTTATTATACGGTTTGGGGGATAGAGGATGAGCTAATTGCAAGAGGGTTAGGTGCATCGCCTTGGCAAGCCTTTAAATATATCAATATTCCTATATATTTACAAGGGTATGTAGCAAGCTTCCTTATGGCATTTATCATATCTTATTCTCAGTATTTTATTAATTTTTTCATAGGAAGTAGTAAACATATTAATTTTTCCATGATCATGACACCCTATATTACAAATTCCAATAGAAATATTTCAGCAGCCTATATATTAATGTATCTATTTTATAGTGTAGTGGTAATGCAAATAACTTCACTTATAATAAAAGGCTATAAAAGAAAAACTTCATTTTAATTCCAAGGTACTCCTAGTTTCAATATTGTTGTTTTAAAATGGTTTAGGAATAATAATATTGGAACCAAGGATAACATGAAATTGAAATAGAGTTAAAACAAAAATATTAATAATAAGGATGGAAGCAATGAGTAAAATAGAATTAAGGAATATAGATTTTTCAATTGATGAGAAGCAGATTTTAAAAAAAATTAATCTTTCTATTAGAGATGGAGAGTTTTTTTCTATTCTAGGCCCCAGTGGTGTTGGAAAGACAACGATTCTTAAAATTATTACAGGTGCATTAATACCTTCTAAGGGAAATATTTTAGTTGATGACAAAATTATAGATGATGTAGCTATAGAGAAGAGAAATATTGTAATGGTTCACCAATCAAAGCAGCTTTTTCCACATATGACAGTGAGAGAAAATGTGGAGTTTGGGCTGAAAATGCGGAAGTTATCCAAGGATGTAATTAAAGATAAGATAAATCTATTAGTAGATTTTTTTAATATGGAAGAGCATATGAGAAAATACCCTCATCAGCTTTCAGGAGGACAACAACAGCTTATAGCATTGATGCGTGGTTTAGCAGTGGACCCAAAGGTGCTTTTGCTAGATGAACCTTTTACAGGGTTAGATAATAATTTGAAAAAGTATGTAAAAGATTATATCATGAAAATACAAAAGAAGTTTAAAATTACCACCATTATGATTACTCATGAGAAGGAAGATGCTTTTTCTATGAGTGATACTATAGCTTTTCTATTTAGAGGGGAGATAGCATTGGTAAAGGCGCCAAGGGAACTAAAAAATAAAACAAATATTCCTCACATTGATGAATATTTAGGAGAAATTACTACTCTACCAGATGGAAATATTGTTTTTTCAGATAAAATCATGAATATACAAAAATAAGGACTATAATTTAAAAAAATTATAGTCTTTATCTTTATTCTACGAATTTTCCCTTGGCAACTCTTTTTCCTAAAACAAGAGAAAACACTGTTAGAAGTATCAAAAGTATGATAGAAACTATAAATGCAGGATCTTTAACATCTATAGCTTGACTTCCAATGTTTAAAAAAACTAAGGTTCCAGGTAAAATACCTATTAAAGTGGCTATCATATAATTGGTGAATTTTATTGGGGTCAGACCTGCTCCATAGTTAATGACATTATAGGGCATAGCAGGTATTAGTCGTAATATAAAGATAACCCAAAAACCACGTTTTTCATCAACTTCCAACAAAAATTTTCCCCATTTCTCGGGAAGCTTTTTTTGTAATAGTTCAGTGACAGCATCTTTTGCTAAAACCTTAGCCATAAGAAACATAATGGCACTATTTATTGCAGCTCCGATGATAGTATAAATTGTACCGGGAAGAAATCCGAAAAGCAGTCCAGCTGCAAGTGCGAGTACAGGCACTGGGAAAAAGGCAATGGGAAGCAAAGTAAAGCAAAGTATATAAATTATAGGTGCTAAATATCCAAAATCTTGTATATATTCACGTAGTACTTCTGGAGTTAAACCTCTAAAAAAAGCAAAATAAATGATTCCTAAAAGTAGAAGTAAAAGAAGTGAAAAAATAACTTTCTTATTTTTTTTCATAGAACTGCCTCCTCATAGATTTCATTTTGGCAGTAGCATTATAAGTGTATTTCAATAAACGCTAGGGCCTAAAACACCATATTTAGTTACATTTGTTTATGAACATAAAATTTTTTAGGAAAATTTATAGATTTTTCCTATGTAATTTTCATGTCCATAAAGTATGATATATAATTTGAAAGTGTAAGTCAACACATTGAAGGAACTATGGTTATTCATAAAATTAATAGTACTTAATTATACTATTAATTTTATCTATAGAGTTCTCTAATCATTAATATACTTTGAGTTTCTATTTTAAAATTTGATTTTGTTTTAATATATAGATTGTAATAATAAAATTACATAATGCAAATAGACTTTTATTTTATAAACTATTTAAATTGAACTACATATTATTACTTACAAATCATTTAAAATAAGGCCTAAAATTTTATCTTGACTGAACCCCAAGAGAATGGATTATTAGTTATTTTCAGTAGATGACTAAGTAGCTTTTTAGAACTAAAAAATTTCTAATGAATATAATATCATAGAAGTTAAAAGTTTAAAATCTTTAATAAAAGAGTATTTTTTCTTTCTAATGAAAATCTTAAGATATTAAGGAGGGAAATAAAATGCTACCAGTAATAAAAAAGATAAGCAAATACAATTATTCAAAAGGCAATAAGCCAGCATATATCGTTATTCATGACACAGGTAACTTTAGCGATACTGCTGCAAATAATGCTAATTACTTTTGCGCTGGTAACCATAATGCATCAGCACATTATTTTGTAGATGAAAATTCAATATATCAAGTTGTTGAGGAATTTAATTGTGCATGGCATTGTGGTGATGGCAACGGTAAAAATGGAATAAGTAATAGCAATTCTATTGGTATTGAGATGTGCAATAAAGGAGGAGCTATCGCTAATAAGACTAAAGATAATACCATTGAGTTAATAAAGAGTCTTCAAGCTAAGTACAATATACCCAATGAGAGAGTAGTTCGCCACTATGATGCCTCACGAAAAATTTGTCCTAAGAATATGAGTAAAGATAACTGGAAATTGTGGAAGGAATTTAAAGCTAGATTATCACCTGTAAAATATGCCATAGATACTGTTGTAATAATAACAAACCCTATAGACGAAATAATTGCCAAATACCTTTATAAGGCATTTGGATGGGGTATATTAATGTTAAATCAATACCAAATTGGAAGCGCTAGAAGAGTTGTTGCTGTTGGAGATGCTGTGGGAAAGTTAAAGGCAGATATAGAGTTAATTGGGAATGAAAGCTATAACACAGAGGATATAGTTTTAAAATATATAAAAGAAAATAAAAAGTAGAATTAACATTGTGGACAATCTATGGTAAATTTTCTTATTAATACTTTCAAGGTTTTAATAAAGAGGCACAGCTTGTGTGCCTCTTTAAAAGGTTTTTTATAAATAATATGTTGGGGGATATATATTATAGTTTTCCAACCAAATCTAAGCTTGGAACTAATGTTTCAGCACCAGGAGTCCATTTTGCAGGACAAACTTCATCTCCATGTTCGGCTATGAATTGAGCAGCCTGAACTTTTCTTAATAATTCATCAGCATTTCTTCCAATCCCTAAATCATTAACCTCGTAGGCTTTGATTTCTCCTTCAGGATTAACTATGAAAGATCCTCTTAAAGCTAAACCTTCTTCTTCGATCATAACCTGAAAATCTCTTGCTAGCTTTCCTGTTGGATCAGCTAACATTGGATATTGAATTTTAGCAATGGTTTCTGAAGCATCAGCCCATGCTTTGTGTACGAAGTGAGTATCTGTTGATACTGAGTAAACTTCACAATTTATGTTTTTAAATTTAGAGTAATTATCAGCTAAATCACCTAACTCCGTTGGACAAACAAAGGTAAAGTCTGCTGGATAGAATACAAATACTGACCAATGTCCTTTTATTGAATCTAGTGACACTTCTTTAAAGTCTCCATTCTGGTAACTTTCAACTGTAAAATCTGATACTTTTTTATTTATTAATGACATATAAATCATCCTCCCATAAATTGAAAATAAATTGCAATTGATAATATTTATCAATTATCTTATATAATTAATAATAATTATTATATAAGAAAAAGTCAATAGCAAAATTGGGAATTTTGTAAAAAACATTCAATAAAGAAATACTTAGCTATTGACATAGAATTCAAAACATGTTTTAAATAAGAAAAGCCAATATATATGAATTATATAAGAATAAATTATGAAGGAGAAAGTTAATGAGTAAATTGACAACTTTAGAAATAAAATTCAATATACAAGGGGTTGACCATACTATTTTCCCCGTTATTTTAAGAGATGAAAATCAGGTTATATTAATTGATTGCGGATACCCTAATTTTTTACATCTAATAAAAACAGAAGCACAGTCAAAAGGTGTTGATATGAGTAAATTAACAAAAATAATTATAACTCATCATGATTTTGATCACATGGGTGCTTTAGCTGAATTTAAACGACAATACCCAAATATAAAGATACTTTCCTCCATTGAGGATGAAAAATATATTAGTGGCAAGGAAAAATCTTTAAGATTACAGCAAGCGGAGAGAATTTATGATGCTCTTCCAGAAGAAGAAAAAGAAAATGCTAAGAATTTTCAACAATTACTTAAGTCCATAGAAACTGCAGAAGTAGATATGTGTCTAAAGGATAAGGATTCATTTCCTTGGTGTGGAGGAATTGAAATAATTGCTACTCCTGGTCATATGCCAGGACATATTTCAATTTATGTAAAGGATAGTAAAACCCTAATCACAGGAGATGCATTAGTAGTAGAAAATGATAAATTGACTATTGCAAATCCAAATTATACTTTAGATATTGTGGAGGCAAAGAATTCTATAAGGAAATTACTAAACTATGATATAGATAGAATCATCTGTTATCATGGAGGAACATATACAAGAAATATTAAAGATGCACTACAAGAAATCATTACAAGGTAAGGAATAAAAGTATGCTAATGAAATATTATAATATGACTTTTAAAATGAATTTGAATAAACAATAAATAACTTTATGTAGGATTAAAGACGAAAAAGGCAACTCTAAAAATAGAATTACCTTTTTACATGATAGGGTTCTTGAACTTTAATCGGACAAATATATTCTAACATAAAAAACGCAAAAAGTATACATATTATATATTATTTTGACACGAATTTACATGACCTTAACATTAGAAAAGGCAACTCTAGAAATAGAGTTGCCTTCCTAACAGAAAATTAGTTGAAAAACTAAAGGATTAAAAAGTTAAAACACTCTTTAATGTAAGAATATAATAACATAAAAATTGAAAGAAATATATAGAAAATATTTAATTTACAAAATATTTTTTAAATTGAAAGAATTATAGTGTATTACAACGGTTCATCAGGTTGGCTTGAAAAATTATTATAAATTTTAAGATTGATATAGAAATTACCTCATATGTTAGGTATTCTTTTTAAAATGTTATTGATAAAGGATACATTTTATATTATAAAAGAGGTGGTCTTTTTTCTATGTTAGATACTTTTGTGTTTACTCCGTCCGTAATTATAGTAACTATATAAATTCTATAGGGTGGTTCATATGAGCCAATATATGCTCCTATGTAAAATTTAATTTCAAATTCTCCAGTTGACAATTTATTTACGGATAGAACAGTTGAACTTCGATCATCAAATTCACAAGGGGGTATACCTTCCGCCTTAAAAGCATCCTTTATATAGGGTGAAAATACACGGATAAGTAAATCCCTCTCAGGAGTTTTGAGAGGTTGTTTATTTTCATTAATAAATTTATATATATTAGAGTAATTATGAGTAGTTGCAGCTGACACTGGAATAATGTATGTAAAACATAGAATTAATGTTAGTACTGAAAATAATAGATTTAATTTTTTAATCATGACCTCACCTCATTATTGTATTTTGTAATATAGATATGGAATCTTAAAATTACCGTTCCAATATGTCAGTAACGCTTATAGATTCTCTATCTATAGTAAAAGTAATTATATAAAATTGGAAAGGGGCACCAGGAAACTCGGATAGTATTCTAATATAAACTTTGACTTCATATGCTTCATCAGATATTTTATTTATTGAAAAAACAGTTATATCATTTAAATCAAATTGAGATGGTTTTATATTTTTTTCCATAAGGGCATTTGATATATAAGGTAAAAGTATATGTAAAATTAAATCCTTCTCAACAGTAGTTGTAGGTTGATTATTTATATTACTATAATTATTAACATTGGAATTGCTAGCAGTAGTTATAGCTGCTGCTGGAGTAAAATATATAAAACATAAAATTAATTCTAATGCTAAAAATAATGCATTTAACTTTTTAAGCATAGTATCACCTCAGTATTAGATTTTGTAATATAAGAAAAATTATTCATTATCAGTACTATATTAAGACAAAGTATTTTAATTAAATAAAATAAATTATTTTAGTAGTGTAACTATAATATGAAATTAATTTCTAGTAAAATTGTTGACAAGGAAACAAAAATGCGGTATTATTGTTTCATCGGAAACAATAAGGAGGTGTTTAAAGTGGATAATATTAACATTATTATGAAGAGTTTTAAAGAAATATATGAAAAAGAAGAAACTCTAGGAAAATTAGCATTTAAGGGCGAATATGAGAAGTATGGAGTTTCAGAGATACATTGTTTAGATTTCATAGGAAAAATAAAAGATCCTAACGTTACTAAAATATCTCAAAGTATGAATATGACGAGAGGTGCTATAAGTAAGATTAGCAAAAAACTTATGAATAATAATCTTATTCATAAGTATAAAAAACCTGAGAATGATAAGGAGATATATTTTAAGTTAACAGAATTAGGTGAAAGATTATATAAGCATCATGAAATAAAACATAGGGAGTGGGAAGAAAGAAATAATAAATTTTTTAAAAATATAGATAAAAAGGATCAAGAAGTTGTAGCTAGTTTCTTGAAAAAATTTAATAATTATTTGGACGAAATAATAGAATTAGAAGGAGAGATATAGTATGAATTTACATCTAAAGGAATTTAGCATTCCAGAGGAGATTTTAAAATGGGGAGACTCACAACCAGCACATCAAAGACAACATATAGGAACTCATATAGATTGCTACAATCTATCAAATATAGAGTTACCATTAGAAATAAATATTAAGGTAATAGATGTGAGAAACTTAGATATTATAGATGTTAATGTATTAGAAAAAATTAAAATAGAAGAAAACTCATTTGTGATATTTAGAACAGGATATTTAGAACAATATGGATATGGAAGCGAAGAATATTTTAACTCTAAGACAAAACCTTATTTAACAAATGAAATTATAGATAGATTACTAGATTTAAATACAAAACTGATAGGAATAGATTTAAGTGGAATACAGCATGGTGAAGATCATGTAGTAATAGATAAATATGTTGAAAGTAGAAGAGCTTATGTTGTAGAAAATATATGTAATTTAGATAAAGTTTCTTCTGATTTTAAGGCAAATCTAAAATGGTTTCAAGTAAAAGATGCTACAGCAATAAAGGTTGAGATTGAAACTATATAACTTGCAATAAAGTTTCTACATTATAAANNTAATTGATATGAGCTTCATATTATTACTGCAAATGGTATTCACAGCAATAATATGAAGTTCAATTTCAATATTTCATAAATTAAGAATATTTTTTAACATAAATCACTTATATTTTGTTTTGACCTAGGAAATATAAGATATCCTATTAATATAGAAATTACAGTTGGAATAAGCCAAGCAAATCCTAATTTACCAAGAGGGATAAAATCTAGTTTAATATAAGGTATTATTTCAAGTATACCAAATACCAATGAAGTGTAAATACCAATTCTTACTGCTTTTACATTTCTTATATATCTATCAGCTAGTGTAGTAACTATTAAAGTTATTGTTACTGGATATAGTACATTTAAAATAGGACTAGATATATTAATAATATTATCAACACCAAGACTCCCAATTATAATACTTATTATTGAAATTACAATCGCATTTATTTTATAAGGAAGTTTTCCATTTGATATTTTTTCGAAAAATGAAGAACCAGCAGTTAATAGTCCAATAGAGGTTGTTAAACAAGCAAGACCAATGGCAAGACCTATCATAGTAGAGCCAAGATTACCTAGAATAGCTTTGGATATTGATAATAATAAACTTGTCTTAGATAAATCAGAAATTTCAAATCCACTTGTTTGAGCACCTAAAAACATTAAACCACCGTAAATGAATGCTAAACCAATTATAGCAACACCACCTGATTTAAGGGTCATAGGAAGTATTTCTTTATTTGAATAGTTTTTTGCTCTAAGTGCATTTGTAATAACTGAGGCAAATAATAATCCAGCTAATGCATCCATAGTTTGATAACCTTCTATAAAAGAAAGTGGTAATACAGAGGTTACATCAGTATGAATAATGTTCCCTATAGGAAAAATTATTCCTTTTACGATTATAAATGTTAATATAAGTATTAACATAGGAGTAAGATATTTACCTATAGTATCAATTACGGAAGATCTTTTTAGTACAAATACTAAATTTATTCCAAAATATATTATCATTGAAATAAGGGGAGTAAGACTAGGTATTAAAGGGCTGATAGTTAATTCATGAGTGGTTGCAGCGGTTCTTGGAATTGCAAGCATGGGACCTATGGCTATAAATAATATTGTGGCAAAAATCAAAGCAAATTTGGGCCCTATTTTAGATGCCATTGTTTCAAAGGTACCATCACCTTTTGTTGCAGCTATTATAGCAAGAAGTGGTAGTCCAACTCCAGTACATACAAATCCTATAACTCCTAAAATATATTGGTCACCCACCATATTACCTAAAAATGGTGGGAATATTAAATTACCGGCACCAAAGAACATAGCAAATAAAGCAAATCCTATTATGATTACATCTTTTGTATTTTTTTTCATAGTTTCCTCCTTGAAGTTATTTTTAATATTATAATATGAATTTTTATTTTTATCAAATAAAAATTGCCTTTAGATATATTAGTATATCATCAACATAGAATAACAATACATGGCTAGTAATATAAGTAAAGAGTACAAGGGAAATGATATTGTGTTTATAGTAAAATGAATTTTATGGTATTTTTATGTTGTATATAGATTGTAATAATGAAACTCCATAATGCAAATAGGCTTTTCTTTCATAGGGTCTTAGCAAATCAAGTTTTCGGAACGGTTGAATAGGAATAATATGAAGTTATAATTAATCTAATTTTATATTTAAGCCTATTTCATTAAGTAGAAAATTAATTACAACTTACATAATTTAAAGAAAAGCTGTAGATATGGATAATGCAGGTTTGGTATGATAAAGATGGAAAAGATATTTTTAAATCCTGATACAAATAAAAATTTAACAACCTGTGTTACATAAGTATATAGGTTATTAAGGAGATCATATATGGATAATATTGTTACTTTAGAAGAATTGGAAAGTATCCTTGATGTAGAATTTCCAAAGGCTTTTCATCAGATTTATAGAGCAGGAGCAATGGAATGGTTAAAGCATTCCTATGATTGGCTTAATGAAAATCGAGGAACAGTTGAAGAAAATGCAGAATCATTTTTTTATAGCGTTGGAGGAGATTTTGAGCCCGTTGTATTTCCAGAAATACAAGAAACAATAAATTATTTTGAGGAAATGTTAGAGTATGATGAGAATTATAAATGTGGAAAGGTAAAAATTAATCCTGAGTATAGATTTATTCCTTTCGGGCAATTGGGTTCTGGAGATTTATATTGTTTTTGGTATAGAAATGGTGAAAAAGAACCAGCAGTAGTTGTATATGGACATGATACGGGAGATATGGATATTTGGGCTAAGAATTTTGACGAGTTTCTATTTATTCAACTTGGAACATCGGTAGTAGATTGGGGGGATGATATTGATAATAAATCTATACAGGCTCATATAAATTTTTTGAAAGCTGAATATAAAGAAATATTTAAGTTTGGAGATATATATAAGATAAAATCAGCTATTGAATGTATGGGTGAACTTAAAAATCTAGAATATCTTATAGAGATATAGATATATTGGTAAAGGTAAGAAATGAGTTGAAGCTATGCTAAATTTGATATTTTATATTAAGTTTAGTATCATATATAATATAGGATACTATTTGGAGAGTGATAATATGGTGGACGAACTTATAATACATGAAAAGAACACAAAACTCTGCGCAAAGTCTGTAGATATGGCTTGGCGATGGTTTGTGCAGAGGTAAGTATTGATATCGCCTTTTATAGCTAAAATTCATATATACAGGCTTTGTTTCCTTAATTTAAAATAATAATTTTAAGGAGATGGCTTTGTGAAATATGTAAACGCTGAAGTGATTTTACCAGATAATCTAGTTATAGAAATTCAAAACTATATGCAAGGTGGATATTTATATATTCCATCTCAACCACAAAGAAGGAAAAAGTGGGGAGAAAATTCAGGAAGTCGTAATTATATAAGAAAAAGAAATGAAGATATACGCAATAAACATAAAAATGGAAATAAAATTAAAGATTTAGCTGAAGAATTTTTCTTATCAATTGATAGTATTAAGAAAATTGTATATACAAAGAATTTATAGATTTAAAGCTATTACTCTTTTAAGGAGTAATAGCTTTTTTATGTGCAACCCTATGGCTAGTGATAAATAGACCATAAGTCATGTGATACATCTATGTGTAAAAAACAATGCAGAAAGGTAAAATCCCTTTTATTTCATGAACTACCAGATTAAAGTTATATATAAGACAAAAAGGGAAGGGGAATCAGTATGAGTATTAATTATAAAATAAATGAGTATATGGATTCTTACACTAAGTTATGGCCATTTAGTGGAGCAGTTGTAGCCGTAAATAATGGAGAAGTTATATTTAATAAAAGCTATGGAATGGCAAACATAGAGCATGGTGTTTCAAATATGACACAGACAAAATATAAGATTGCTTCTCTTACAAAGCAGATTACCTGTATGGGAATAATGATTCTTAGAGAAAGAGGACTACTTAATACTAGTGATAGCATAAGGAGGTTTTTTCCTGATTATCCTGAACTTGATGAAAGAATAACAATTCATCATTTAATGACACATACATCTGGACTTTTTAATGATTTTTCAGTAGTAGATCCATATCTTATCCTTGGAAAGCGTTTATTTACAGATAAGGAAGTATTTAACCTTTTTAAAGATATGCCACTTGAATTTGAGCCTGGTGAAGGCTGGAGTTATTGCTATTTTGGATACTATTTACTTGGTGTTATAATCGAGCGAGTTTCAGGAAAGTCATATATTGAATTTATAAAAGAAAATATCTTCAAGCCTTTAGGAATGAATGATAGTGGACTTGATGATTACATTGAAATTCTTTCTAATAAAGCTAGTGGATATTATGCCAGTGGTGAAAAACTAATATGCTGTGAAATAGATACAATGAGCGCTTTTTCAGCAGGGGCTATTTATTCTACTACTAAGGATATCCTATTGTGGGATCAAGCCCTATACAGTGAAAAACTTGTATCAAAAAAGACCATGAATGAAATATTTACACCATATAAAGAAGATTATGGATACGGATGGATTATAGATAAAAACCTTAATCGTAAAAGAGTTCGCCATAGTGGTGGGGGAAATGGATTTAATCATCAATTTCACAGATATATAGATGATAAAGTTACTATCCTTGTATTAAGTAATTATGGATTTTCTAATTCTCTTAATATTAATGAAAATATTGCTAAAATAGTTTTTGATGAGGACTATTCCATGCCATCAAAGCCTGAAGCATTTAATTTGGATTTAAATATTTATGATAGTTATGTTGGTATATATCAGGAAGAGGGTTTAAAGTATGAAGTTAAAAGAGATGTAGACAAGTTATATTTTATACAGGAAAATAAATGGATAATGCCTATATATCCAATATCAGAAAACACATTCCATCACACCTGGTTAGATCAAGAATATATCTTTGAAAAAAATCATAAGGAGGAACTTTATTTTAATGGAATTAAGAAAATTTGTTAGTTTTCCCAAGTCTTTCAAACAGATGAACTCCCAACTCTCTTTCAAGTAATTGAATTTGCGATGTAATAGAAGATTGTGCATATCCAAGTTGCTCAGCTGCTTGTGTAAAATTATTCAAGGTAGCAACGGTTACAAAGGCCTTAATTAATCGAATATCCATAAAATACATCCTTTAAATCGAAAATATTGATTAATGAAATAGAAACTATCGGTTTTACTAATTATAAATTCAATGCTAACATAATAACATACATTGAAATAGAGCCACAACGATAAATTTGATTTTTTGCTAGTAAAAGGTGATGTTCTAAAAATAAAGAAGAAAAATAAAGAGATAGTAGCAAACACTTAAAACTGTAAGAATTATGTCTACTTTAAAATGCATTCATCAAAACTAATTATTGCTCAGAAGAGAAAAGAGTAAATAAGTTTTAAAATCATAATTGGGGGGTATGAAAAATGAAGGAAATTTTTAACCGAAGAAGCATTAGAAAATATGAGGATAGACCTGTTGAAAAAGAAAAAATTGATAAACTGCTACGTGCTGCTATGCAAGCACCATAATCATTGAATCAGCAACCGTGGGAATTTATTGTTGTTGAGGACAAGAACGCTTTAAATAAATTGTCTTTGGCAATGTCTTATTCAAAACCTGTGGCTGGTTCTGCTATTACACTGGTTCTCTTGGCAAACAGCAATGATTTTAAGTTTCCAGCAGATTGGCAGCAGGACATGAGTGCAGCAGCGCAAAATATATTACTGGAAGCGACGCACCTGGGACTTGGAGCAGTTTGGCTTGGTATAGCAGCCCTTGATTCAGCAGTTGATTACGTTAAGGATATGTATAGCCTTCCAGATAACATAAAGCCTTTTGTCATGATTGCAATAGGATATCCAGCTGAACAGGAAAATAAATTTGTCGATCGATATAAAGCTGAAAAAGTTCACTATGAAAAATGGATGTAAATTTAGTACAGAAGGTATTGAGGATATTATAATAAATCAGTGTTAATTTAAATAATAGTAAGTGTTAAAAATCTATTTAGTAAAAATACGAAGTAGATTTTTTGTTATAACTAATTTAGTAAAATAGGAAATGTTCTAAATGGGGATAGATGATAAAATTATGAGATATAAACAGAAGTTGACATTATCACTAATTAGTGATAATATTTATGTATGGAAAATATTAAAGAGTTAATCAGTAAAAGTAAATTAAATTTATCTACTCTAGTTGTTTTTACTAGAGCTGAACATGCAATTCACAAAAGAGAATTTCAAACCATAAAAGAAAGTGGTTTGACCAATGCTCAGTTTGGAGTTTTAGAAGCACTATATAACAAGGGTGATTTAAAGATATGTGAGTTAATAGAAAAAATATTAACTACCTCTGGAAATATAACTGTTGTTATAAAAAATTTAGAAAAGGAAGGGTTAGTAACGAAAAATTTAGATCCTGAAGATAGAAGAGCTGCTATTATATCTATAACTGATAAGGGAAGAAAAATTATAGAGGAAATTTTACCGGAACATATCAAAAATATCAATAAAATTTTTGATATTTTAACCGATGAAGAAAAAAATATGTTAAAAGATATTTTGAAGAAGTTTAAAAATCTATGATGTAAATTCAAAGAAATATGGAAAGACTATATTAAAAGGATCAGGCAAGCAATTTGAAATAGAAAACTTTTAATAGGAAATTTAATAAATAATAGAATATAAATTGCAAAGGAGTAAGAAATATGAATAAAGTATTATACATTAAGGCAAATATTAAAGGTCAAGGAGAATCAAGAACTTTTAAAGTATCAGATAGTTTTATAGAAGAGTACAAGAAGAATAATCCTATGGATGAGGTAACTACATTAGATTTATATAAAGAGAATATAGACTTTTTAAGACTAGAGAATCTAGGAGAAATATTTGGGCCTAAAAATGAGGAAAGTAAGAATAATCCAATATTAAAATATGCATATCAATTTGCAGAAGCAGATAAATATATAATTGCAGCACCAATGTGGAATTTAAGCATCCCTGCAATATTAAAAGCTTATATAGACTATGTAAGTGTGACAGGAATAACATTTAAATATACTGCAGAAGGTCCAGTTGGACTTTTAAATAATAAAAAGGCTGTACACATAGTAGCTAGAGGTGGAGAATATGGTAATGCAGCATATGAAATGGGAGATAGGTATCTAAGGACCATATTAGGATTCTTTGGAATCAAAGAAATAGAAACTATAGCAATAGAGAATTTAGATCTTATTGGTGCAGATGTTCAAGGAAAGGTTGAAGAGGGAATAAAAGAAGCTAAAAGGGTTGCACAAGAATTTTAGGGCTGTGTAAAGATAAATAGCTGCAGACTTCGCTTATAAGAGTTGATACCACTGGTTTTAAGGTGTATGCTATTTTAATACTCGAAATGGAAACTTATAATAAAAACGCTTTCGTCATTATCTGGCGACAGCGTTTTTTTATAAATTTATTAATAATATGGAATTAAATTATATAGGTGGAACGGAAATACCCGCTGCTGTGGATATTTTTATTTTATAAAAGGAAAAAAATTTATAAATGAATATATGAATTATTGTCGAATTTTTTTATCAACATTTATACATTAAAATGGTACGGCTATCCTCGAAAATGAATATTATGGTAATGGAAAGGAGATGGTTAAAAAAATGATTTCAGAAAAAAATGATTACTACAGAGACGTACAGTCTTTACATGATAAATGTAAAAGGTACATGAACTATCACACTATTTTAACAATGAAAGATGGAAGTACACTTGATGGTATTATTGAAAGTGTAGATACGGATCACATTGTGGTGTTGGTTGGTGAGGATGTAATGGAGCAAGAAGATGAAAATCAATATGATCAACAACGACAATTTCACGGTTTTGGACGTCCTAGAAGAAGATTCAGACGTTTTAGACGTAGAAGGTTTCCATTTAATATTTTAGCTGCATTATCCTTATTACCTCATTTTGATCCACCGTATCATTACTATCATTATCATCCTTAGTAGTAAGGAATACTTAGTAAATAGAGAGACAGCAGTATTAAAAAGTTGTATATAAAAAGGACTAATAGGTTAAGGCTACTACCCTTACAATGGATAGTAGCTTTTGTTCAAATCACATATGGCAGATGCCTGCACTATGTTGAGATTTTTTCATTTTCTAAAGTCTCTATCATCAGTTTTGTAATATAATGACTTTGGTCTTTCTCAGCAATATCAGAAATTAGATATTCCTCAAAAGAGTAGTTCCCCAAAACAATCCCATTCTCATCAGCATAATCCAGCATTTTCTCATAAGCATGATGTAAGTCATCGTATGAACCTTTAAAATATCCACATAGATAGATCCCTGGTTTACGGATTACTGTTTTTCCTGGTAGAAAGGATTTCGCCTTGATATATAGGTAAGAAAGACTTGCGAAATTCTTCTTGCGAAGATTATTTACCGATATGATGTTACCTACAGATTCCTGGACGGTAATTCCTAGATTTTGACAGAATTTAATATATTCATGCATAAAACTGACAAAAGTCTCATTGGATGAATTCTCCATATTATCGGATCGGAGAATAATCTCTGACGGAAGGGCTTCTAGGTAAATTCTATTGTGGCTGTTTATGCCTTCTGTGGTCATGGCTTTCATACTTTGAATAGTTTCCTGTATATCCTGAAAATACTTTATTTTTTCAGCTACATGTTTACTTTTTTCTTCTAGTAAATCTAAGAACATGGAAGGATTGCGCTGTTCAAGATAGATTTTTATATCTTTTAAAGACATTCCTAGTTTTTTTAGGTTTATGATAACAGAGAAAGTAAAATACTGATGATAAGAGTAATAACGATATCCGTTTTTCTTGATGACCGCTGGTCTAAACAGACCGATGTCATCATAGTGAAATAGAACATGTTTTTCCACATTACACATCTTAGCGAATTCTCCAGTGGTAAAATATTTTTCTTGCATTTTTTAAAATCTCCCCTTGACTATAAGGTAACATTATAGTTTATCATAGTATATATTGACGGGGAAAGCAAGAATTGATTTTAGAAAAAAATCACTAACAAAAGAGAGGTTGAATATGAAGTTAATTTTACAGTATTTAAAAAAGTACAAGCTATATGTGTTCTTCAATATCCTAGCGGTGCTTGGATTTGCTGCGGCAGAGCTTGGAATTCCGACAATTGTCTCCAATATGATAGATCGAGGCATTGTCTTAGGGGATAAGGTCTATATTTATAAATTGGGAATTGTTATTCTGATAGTGGCCATTATTGGTGGTATTGGAAATATTTTACTGGCATATTGTAGTGCTAAGGTTAGTACATCTATTACAAGAGATATCAGAAATGACATATTTAAAAAAGCCCAAGAATTTTCGCATACGGAATATAATAAATTTGGTGTATCCAGTATGATAACCAGAACTACTAATGATGCTTTTATTCTAATGCAGTTTATTAATGTGTTACTTAGAATGGCACTTTTAACGCCTGTGATGATTATAATCAGCATGTTTATGGTAATAAAGACCAGTATGACTTTGTCTATGGTCATTGGAGGATGTATTCCTATTATATGCCTTGGAGTGTATCTCATTGCTAAGACCAGTAACCCAATTAGCACTAGGCAACAGAAGGGAATGGATAGATTAAATCGGATTACAAGGGAGAACTTAACTGGGGTTAGAGTTATCCGTGCATTTAGGAAAGATGACTATGAAACTAAGAGATTTTCTGAAGCTAATGAAGATTATGCATCCAATGCAAAAAAGCTTTTTAAGCTAATGTCCATTACACAGCCAGCCTTCTTCCTGTTATTAAATCTTGGGATTGTAATTGTATTTATCCTGTCTAGTCAAATGATTGATGCAGGAACACTACAGGTGGGAAAATTAGTGGCGTTCCAAGAATATATGTTCCATGCTATGTTTTCTATGATGTTGTTTTCTATGGTATTTGTTATGTATCCCCGTGCAGAAATAAGTGCTAAACGTATCCAAGAATTATTGGAGGAAGAGCCGATTATTAAAAATCCAGAAAATGCAGTAACTCATGGAGATGAAAGCGGAAGCTTAGAATTTGACCATGTAACATTTCAATACCCTGATGGGGAGGTTCCTGTGCTACATGACATAAGTTTTCAGGCGAATAAAGGCGATACAGTTGCCTTTATTGGAAGTACTGGTAGTGGTAAAAGTACATTAATAAATTTGATTCCTAGATTCTATGATATCAGCGATGGCAGTATTAAAGTAGATGGAGTGGATATTAGGAAATATGATTTAATGTCATTGAGGGAAAAAATAGGTTTCATACCTCAAAAAGCACTCTTATTTTCTGGAAGTATCAATGAAAACATACGTTATGGAAAGCATGATGCAGTGCAAGCTGAAATAGAGCACAGCGCAAAAGTTGCCCAAGCTTATGATTTCATATCAGATAAGCCAGAGAAGTTTGAGGAAATCATAGAAGAAGGAGGTAGCAACGTATCAGGAGGACAAAAACAGAGGCTTAGCATTGCAAGGGCTGTTGTAAGAAGGCCAGATATCTACATATTTGACGATTCATTTTCTGCATTAGATTTTAAAACAGATGCAAAGCTGAGAAAGAGATTGAAAAGTGAAACTGTAGGTGCCATTACCTTAATTGTAGCTCAGAGAGTATCCTCCATTATGGATGCTACGAAAATTATCGTATTGAACGAAGGAAAAATGGTTGGTATGGGAACTCATGAGCAGTTGTTAGACAGCTGTGAAATTTACTATGAGATAGCATCTAGCCAGATGTCAAAGGAGGAATTGAAGCGATGAAAGATAAGAATACAGGTGTTAAGCGTTTGATTCCATATTTGAAGAAATATAAGATAAAGATTATATTAGCAATACTATTAATCATTGTGGCTTCTTGCTTAATCGCATTAAGTCCAACTTTAGAAGGTATGATTACCACTCAATTATTTTCCGATATTACGGCAGGAAATAGGGTGAATTTTACAAAAATCAATAAAATTATCATAACTTTAGTCGGTGTCTATGCGGCAGGAGCGTTAAGTAACTGTGCTTATCAGTTTTTATTGACTGATGCAATTCAAAGCGCTATGGTGGATTTAAGAAATGATGTGGAAGGTAAAATTAGAAGGCTTCCAATTGCATATTTTGATAGAAATGCTCTAGGAGATACTTTGAGCCGTGTATCCAATGATATGGAGACTATTTCTAATGCACTTCAGCAAAGCTTTGCTCAGATTTTAAATGCTATCTTAGGATTAAGTCTTGCAGTGTTTATGATGTTTAAGATTCAATGGATAATGGCTCTGTCAGCAGTGGCAATTATAGGGTCTTCAGTTATCATATCCAAGGTAATTGTGAAAAAATCGCAGCCATTGTTTCAAAAACAGCAAGATGCATTAGGTAGACTAAATGGTATCGTTCAAGAGAAGTTTACTGGCTTTAATGAAATTAAATTATTCGGTAAACAGGAAGATACCTTGATAGAGTTTAGTAATGCCAATGAAGAGCTATGTAAAAATGGTTTTAAAGCCCAATTCATTAGTGGTTTAATGTCTCCACTTGTGACCTTTGTAACTTATATTGGCATTGGTTGTGTAGCTATTGCAGGTGCATTTTATGCTATTGCAGGAACCATTACTGTAGGTCAGCTTCAAGCGTTTATCCGTTACATTTGGCAGGTAAATCAGCCTATGTCTCAAATCACTCAGCTATCTGGAGCAATCCAGTCCTCTGTAGCAGCAGTACACAGAGTTTTTGAATTCCTGAATGAAGAAGAAGAATCGGAAGAAGCAGGTATTATAAAACAAGATAAAGAAGTGCATGGTAATGTGTCCTTTGAAGATGTAGAATTCTCTTATACAAAGGAAAAGCCTTTACTTCACGATCTAAATGTAGAGGTAAAAAGTGGTCAGATGGTTGCCATAGTAGGTCCTACTGGAGTAGGAAAAACCACATTAATCAACCTACTGATGAGATTTTATGATGTCACTGGTGGATCTATCAAGATAGATGGTATAGATATCCGCCATATGAAACGTGATGACCTGAGAGCAAAATTCGGAATGGTTCTTCAGGATACCTGGCTCTTTAAGGGCAGTATTAAAGAAAATATAGCCTATGGAAAAGAAGGCGCCAGTGAAGAAGATATCATAAGTGCTGCTAAGGTGGCAAATGTCCACCACTTTATTACTACATTACCTGAAGGCTATAACATGATACTAAATGAAGAGGCCAGCAACATCTCACAAGGAGAAAAACAACTTTTGACCATAGCCCGATCCGTTCTATGTGACCCTCCTATCATGATTTTGGATGAGGCTACTAGCTCAGTAGACACAAGGCTAGAACAAAAGCTACAGGATGCTATGCGAAATATTATGAAGGGCAGAACTTCCTTTGTAATTGCCCATAGATTGTCTACAATTAAAAATGCAGACTTAATCCTGGTGATGAGTGATGGAAATATAGTAGAGCAGGGAACTCATAATGAGCTGTTGGAGGAGAAGGGATATTATCAGCAGCTGTATCATTCACAATTTGAGGATTTGGATATGGCTTGATAATATTCCTCGTGGATTTATTAAGCTGACCTATGGTCATCTAATTCTTTTCAGAAGAGAAATAGTAAAAAGGTCATAACAGGAATTTATCCTGATTATGACCTTTCCTTGTTTTATCTTTTATATTAATGCCATTACTTATTGCCTTAACTAAATGAACAAACACCCGAATAGTATTTTAACTAATCAGGTGTCTCTTTATATTAAATTTATGATTCACCACAAGGGTGAAAATGCATTAAATTATTACTAGAAAAATCCTCGTCTACCGCAATTATTTCCAAAACCACCGAAACCACAATTATTTCCAAAACCGCCGAAACCGCAATTGTTTAGTAATAGCCATAATAACCATTGATTATTACCACCATCACAACCCCAATTAGAATTGCAATTACAATTTGTAAATCCTGTAAAACAAGAGTTTTGGCATCTGTTGCAGCATGAATGTGTATCACAACAACATCCACAATTAGAATGACGTCTTCTATGACTACTCATATATATTACCTCACTTTTTATATTTACTCCTAAATTTATGTTTTGGGAGTATGTAATATAAAATGAATCTTGAATACATCAATAAATTATCTTTGACTAAAAAATCTATCCTGATATTATCATATGAAGATATTAAAGTTTTGAGACAGTATATACATTATTAAAATAATACATGTAAATAATTTAAAAAGCGAGTTGTTATTTTTTAGCTTTTTTCTTGAATATAGATTTAGTAAATCAAGGTTGTGAAGCATATATTTCCATGTATTTAATTTTTATTATATAATGTACTAAATACAATATTTTGCTTAATGTTTAAAAAGAAAGGCTTTGTTTGGTACTGTAA
>DFXM01000045.1:0-17106 GCA_002381695.1 Clostridium sp. UBA4108
ACCATTTCTTCATCACTTACTAATGACGACCTTTATTATTCTATCAGGTAATCTCTTACCTGTCAACAACTTTTTTTAAGTTTTTTTAACTCGTTTTTTGTTGTTTTGTCATCGCCTCTCAGCGACAAGATTTATATTAACATAATTATTCACTGGTAATTTGCCACAGATGCTCATTTACTATAAATAACTTTATTTTATTTCTTTTTTCTACTTATTTCTCTCTTTTTCTTTTGTAGATACACTAGGGATAGTATATGCAATGTATATGAGGAATTCAGCCTAAACTGAATTCCTCCCATGATTCCTTTACTTTATATTATACGTTTTTAGAGCTTTACTTCTTAATATTATAGCTTCTTATCCTCAACATTATTTAAATATTCCTCAATGTCTCCAATTATAGAGCTAACACATCCATCCTCAAATGGAGATATTAAATTTGCATATTCTACTAAATCTAAGAAGGATTTTGTTCCTCCTACATCACATAGTCTTAAATAATCACTCCACGCTTTTTCATGATCATCCTTATTTTTCTTCCAAAACTGAAGTGCACATATCTGAGCTAAAGTATAGTCTATATAATAGAATGGACTTCCAAATATATGACCTTGTTGGAACCACCATCCACCTCTCTCTAAAAACTCACATTCTGAATAGTTCTTATGAGGAAGATACTTTTTCTCTATTTGTCTCCATTGATTTTTTCTTTCTTCTGGCGTAGCTTCTGGATTTTCATACACGAAGTGTTGGAACTCATCTACTGTTACGCCATAAGGTATAAATTTAATTGCACTTCCTAGATGCATATACTTATATTTTTCTTCATCTTCCTTGAAAAATAAATTCATCCAAGGCCATGTAAAGAATTCCATACTCATAGAATGTATTTCACAGCTTTCATATGTAGGAAAGTTACATTCTGGTATTGTAATCCATCTACTTCTATAACATTGAAATGCATGACCTGCTTCGTGAGTTAATACATCTACATCACCGGAAGTTCCATTAAAGTTTGAAAATATAAATGGTGATCTATAATCTGGAATGTAGGTGCAATATCCTCCACCAGCTTTTCCCTTTTTATTAACCAAATCCATAAGTTCATTTTCTACCATAAAGTTAAAGAACTCTTTAGTCTCATTAGATAACTCTGAATACATTTTTACCCCATTTTCTACTATCCATTGTGGCTCTCCCTTAGGTTTAGGGTTTCCTGTTAAAAATTCAAATTTCTCATCATAATATTGAAGTTCTTCTAGTCCCAGTCTTTCTTCTTGCCTCTTATATAGTTTACTAGCTACTGGTGCTATATACTCTTTAACTTGTTCTCTAAAATTTCTAACCATATCTGCATTATAATCAGTTCTTAACATTCTTATATATCCAAGCTCCACAAAATTCTTAAAACCTAATTTATGTGCCATTTTAGTTCTTACCTTAACTAGCTCATCATAGATTCTATCAATTTCATCTTCATGTTCACTATAAAATTTATATTTAGCTTCACTTGCATTTCTTCTTATTTCTCTATTTTCAGATAATATAAAAGGGGTAAGACCTGAAAGATTTCGCTCTTCTCCTTCAAACATTATTTTTGCTGAAGCACAAAGCTTAACATATTCTGATGATAATTTATTTTCTAATTGTAAATCTTCTATAATCTCTTTAGAGAAGGCCTTTAAATTATATTCAGCTATATTAAAAAATTGTTTACCATAAATCTCTTCAAGTTTACTTTTTAATTTACTTCCTACTAGCGCTCTGTAAAATTCTGAATAAATCTCTTCATATAATGGTGCATTTTCATCCCAATATTCATTTTCTTTATCATAGAATTCATCTTGAGTGTTTATGCTATGTCTTATACTACATATTCTGGCCATTGTTTCTACATTATTTCTTATTTTATTTATTTCATCTATTTGCTTCTTTAGTTCTTCTAAATTTTCTTCTAATTTTATTTTATCTATAAAATTACTTAATGTCTCTTTTATTAGTCCATAATTGGGCCTTTCATAATTAAAATTAGTAAATTTCATAATACCCTCCTTAATTATATATAATATTATCAATTGTACCATTTAACCCTTTTATTGTAAATAAAGCAGAACTATAAATTAACATGTTGTATTTTGTTTAGATCAGTATCTTTCATTGTATAATACCTTTCGATATAATATAGTCTATAAAGAAGTGAGGTGAGAAAATGAATGTTCAACTAAAGAAAGGGATTTTAGAGCTATGTGTTCTATCTGTTGTAGCTCAAAAAGATTGTTATGGCTATGAACTAGTTAATGATATATCTAAGCACATACAGATATCAGATGGGACTATATATCCAATATTAAGACGACTTACTCAAGAGGGATACTTCACTACTTATTTACAGGAGTCTCAAGAAGGACCACCTAGAAAATATTATAGAATTACTGATTTAGGTATAAAAACAAAAGATATATTAGAAGATGAATGGTGTTTTTTTATGGATAGCGTAAACAAAATTCTTAAAGGAGAGGATATTTATGAATAAGGTTGAATTTTTTCAAATCTTAAATAGCGATTTAAAAGATTTTCCTGAAAATGATAGACGAGAGATAATATATGATTATGAGGAACATTTTAAAATTGGAGAGATGAATGGTAAAACTGAATCTGAAATAATTTATGAGCTTGGAGACCCATATATGATTATTTCTCAATATAAAAGTACTTATAATAATTCAAATATATATAATAAAAGATATAGGATATCTTCAAATAGTGTTGCATTAAATATAGTTCTACTTATTATAATAGGAATTGTAACCTTTCCTATTTGGTCCTTCCTATTTGCTTGCTTATTGGGACTGTATGGCGCTACTTTAGGTGTTATCATTGGAGGATTAGGATTTATAGTTGCTGGTTTTACTGGTTCTTTAGCACTTTCAATAATATCTATACCATTTTCTATACCCCTTTCAGCAATACTATTATTAGGTGTCGGTACTACAGCTTTAGGAATACTACTATGTGTATTTTCTATTTGGATTACCAAAGTCTTTTACGAAGGCTGTATTAATTTATTTAGTTGGATAAAATGTAGATTTTTTGTGTAGGTAGGGAGGTACAATATGTTTTCTAAAAAGTGGATTAAGGCTACCATAGTTATTCTAATTATTACTATGATAGTATCTTATGGCTCAGCCTATTATATATTATATAACTCATCTAATAAGATTAATTTATCTAATATATTTAATAGTATAGTGAATATGGATTTCGATTACTGGGATGATAATACCTATCATGATTCTATAAACTTAAATCAAGAAGAAAATATTAGTATTGATTCAGTTGAACTTATATCCATAAATTTAATTGGAGAAGACCTTAACATAATTCCTTATGATAAAGATGTAGTTAATATAAAACTCACTGGAAAAGTTACATCAAACTTCCTTAATAACTCCCCAGAGTTAATTGTAGTTAAGGAAAATTCTTCTTTAAAAATTCAAGTTAAATCTGAATCAAAGTTTGATTTTGGAGTAAACAAAATAAATTTAGATGTTTATATTCCAAAAGCTTATAATAAAAACTTAAGTGTATCATCTGTTTCTTCAGATATGAAAATATCATCTATGAATTTCAATGATATAGGCTTAAATACTACTTCTGGAGATGTAGAGTTAAATAATATTGATTCAAATGAAATTACTTGTGAAAGTGTTTCTGGAGATATATACGGTAATTTAGTGAATTGTACTGATATTAGATTTAAAACTACCTCTGGCCAATGTAAAATTGAAAATTTTACTGGTAATATATCAGGAAAATCTGTATCCGGTGATTTTTCAGTAAACTATTTAAAATTTAATAATAACATAAATTTTGACACAACATCGGGTGATTTAAGTATATCACTACCTAATGATGCTGCTTTTAAATATAATTACTCAACAGTCTCTGGTAAACTTACCGGTAATTTATCTACACATTCTAATAATAAAAATACTGATATAAATGGTACTATTGGTACTAACCCTTCTGGTGCAATATCTCTTTCTTCTATTTCTGGAGATATTAAAGTAGAAACTGAATAATTTGTTATATATAAGTTGTAATAAAGATAATTAATATTATAAATATGTTTAATAGATTATTGAAATTGAGCTTCATATTATTACTGCAAATAGTATTCGCAGTAATAATATGAAGCTCATATCAATTAATTTATAATGTAGAAACTTTATTATAACTTATATATTATCTAAATCTATTTTAATTATATTTTCTTGTTCATTTAATTGATGTATTAGGCTTAATATACTATTTTTTCTATTAGATTTTAATTTCATTCTAATATCATACACTTCTTCATTATTATGAATAGTCTTATATAAACTAAAACCAACTAT
Organism: Clostridium sp. UBA4108; assembly: GCA_002381695.1. Lineage (GTDB taxonomy): Bacteria > Bacillota > Clostridia > Clostridiales > Clostridiaceae > Clostridium_J. The sequence continues at coordinate 4,401 of DFXM01000045.1, forward strand.
ATTAAATCCAAACTCTTCTACAATTTCATAGATATTATATAAATTTTTAGTTTTAACTAATACATCTAAATCAAAGGTCTTACTTATAGTCCTCTTAGATATAAAATTAAAAATTTCAACTCCCGCTATAACTAATATGGTTGAAAAAACTCCTATATCATATAATCCTGCTCCAACAGCTAATCCAATTCCTGATGTTGCCCATATTCCTGCTGCTGTAGTAAGTCCTTTTACATAATGTTTCTCTACTATTATAGTTCCGGCTCCTAAAAATCCTATTCCACTAACTACTTGTGCTGCTATCCTACTTGGATCTGATTTTACAATTGAATCCATAACCATATCCGTGAATCCGTATTTTGATATAACCATTATAAGAGCGCTTCCTAAGCCTACTAAAAAATGTGTTTTAAGCCCAGCTTCTTTTGATCTAAACTCTCTTTCTATACCAATTAATGCAGCTAGAAGTCCTGCTACAACTATTCTAACAAAATAATTCTCCATACTATACCCCCTATAATGTAATATTAATACATTACTATGTGATGTTATATATTAATGTAACATAAAAATAAAAGAGTATTCAATTTTTATATCGAATACTCATAATATCTTATCTTATATAGTTAAATATTATTAAAAATAATACTCCTGGAATTCCTAATATACCTGCTATAAGTGCAGTTACTCCATTTATAGGTATGTTTATACCTACATATCCTCCAATAAAGTTTATTAAAAACAATAATATTCCACCTGCTACACCATTAATTATTAAATTTATTAATATCTTTAGTGGCCATGCAAATATTTTACCAATTATAAATATTGCCAGTATCGCTATTAAAAACATTATTATTTCATTCATAAAAATCCCCCTAAACTACATGTTAATTATATATAATCAAAAATGAAATATAATATTACTTCTAATTACCATTTTGAAGAAGCATTTAATTCCTCTAACATGTATGCAGCATTTATTTTTATACCTTCTTCTTTTGCTTTTGATAAGAAGTAGGTATATTTTGCTTTAGCTTCTTCTTCTTTATAAATAGATATATCAATTAAACTTTTCTCTGTAACATTTTCAAAGCAACATCTGGCTGTTTCTAATTCTAGCATTGCTTCTTCTAATCCTTTTATAATTGTTTTTTGTTCATCTGTATATTCACTTAAGGTCAATATTATATCTATTATCTTTTTTCTATTCATATTATTATACCTCCAAAACATAGTTATTATATATTTATTTACAATTAATATATGTTTTATACTATATTTTACAAAATAGTATTTATGATCTATTATTAACTATATTTTGGGGTTTATATTGCTAAAAAAATGGGAAATTAATTTTATACTAATTTCCCATTAATAGTCTGTTTATATTTCTTTTCTTCCTTCTAAAGCTTTAGATAAAGTAACCTCATCTGCATATTCTAAATCTCCGCCTACAGGAACTCCATGAGCTATTCTTGTAACTTTTACGCCAAAAGGTTTTAATATTTTTGAAATATACATGGCTGTAGCTTCACCTTCTATGTTAGGATTTGTAGCCACAATTATTTCTTTCAAATCATCATTTACTCTTGTAATAAGCTCTTTTAATTTTATATCTTCCGGTCCTCTTCCATTCATAGGCGATATAGTACCATGTAAAACATGATATACCCCATTGAATTCTCTAACTTTTTCCATAGTCATTATATCTTTGGGTTGCTCTACTACGCATATAGTACTCTTATCACGATTTGGATTTGAACATATAGAACATGGATTACTGTCAGTGAAATTTCCACATACTGAACAATATTTAATAGTTCCTCTTGCCTTCATTAGTGCTTTAGCAAATTCCTCTACCTCATCTTGAGGAAGATTTAATACATGTAATGTTAATCTTTGAGCTGTTTTGCTACCTATACCCGGTAATTTCCCAAATTCTTCTATGAGTCTCTCTATAGCTACAGGATAAAAATCCAAATTTGTCACCTCTGTTCAATTCTTTTAAATAGAATTGATTAATTAAAACATACCTGGCATATTTAATCCACCAGTTAATTTACCCATTGTATTGTTAGTATCTTCTTCAGCCTTTTTTAAAGCTTCATTAATAGCAGTTAATACCAAATCTTGTAACATTTCAACATCATCTGGATCTACAACCTCTGGCTTAATAGATATATCTGTTACTAGTTTTTTTCCAGTAACAGTAACAGTTACTGCTCCACCACCAACTGATGCCTCATAAGTCTTAGTTTCTAATTCTTTTTGCATATCCTCCATTTGCTTTTGAAATTTTTGTGCTTGCTTTAATAAACTATTCATATTTCCACCCATTCCTGGAAATCCGCCTTTTGCCATTACTAATACCTCCTTAGAAAATATGTTTTACTATAATAGTATATATAATAATTTTATATAATGTAACCAATTTTGTGCTTAATTTAATATAAATTTTACCTTATTCCTCGCATATCTCTATTAATTCCTCTGGAAATACTTCCGTAAGTATATCCTCTTTAGATATTTTTTCCTCTATATCTTCATTTTCTATAGTGTAGTTTATTATAACTTTTTCCTTTAAGACTTCTGAGAATGTCTCATTCACTATCTTTTTATGCTCTTCCTTTTCTAATCTATTTTTATGAAAGTTGAAATTTTTATCGAAAGAAATTGTAATTATACCATTGCTACAAGATTGTATCTGTCCCATACTTAGCATAGTAGATAGTACTACATTGTTTTTATTTTTTAATACATTTTGAATATCTTTAAATGCCTTTTTCACATGATCTAGTGTTAATTTACTATCCATGTTTTCAAAGTTCTCTTCACTTTTATTATAAGCTTTTCCCTCAATTTTGTTAACATCAACTTTAGTTTTAGTATCTTCCATAATGAGTGGTTTAATATCATTAATTTGATTTTTTGTACTTTTCACTGATACTCTACCTGAAGCTATATTTTCTTCTAATTTATTCAATCTATTCATTATAGTCTCTATAGACGTATCATATTGTATTTTACACATTTTTATTAAAGCTAACTCTAAATATATTCTCCCTTGCTTAGCTACTTTTGAAGAATTTTCTGCATCTTGAAGAATATTGATGTATCTCATTATTTCTTCTACTCTTATATTTTTACTTTGTTCTTTTATATTTTCAATATTTTCAAGGGACATATCTAGTACATCCTCTGGATTATTACTTACATTTACCATTAAAAGGTTTCTCATATGAGTAATTAAATCTCTTATCAAAAGATTTACGTCTTTGCCATCATTTATTATTTTATTGACTAATTTAATAGCATCCTCAGTCCTTTTATTGATAACATTATCTACTATCTGTATTAAACTATAGTTAGTAGTTATTCCCAACATATCAATTAAGCTTTCATAAGCTACCTTATCGTCGATGGCAATTGCTTGATCTAATATAGATACGGCATCCCTCATAGCTCCATCGCAGATTCTTGATAGTAGTCTTAAACTCTCTTCATCTATATCTTTATTTAGGCTATCTGTTATTTGTTTTAATCTATAAAAAATATCATCACTATTAATTCTCTTAAAATCAAACCTTTGACATCTAGAAAGTATCGTTATAGGTAATTTTTGTGGATCTGTAGTAGCTAAAATAAATATTACTCTACTTGGAGGCTCCTCTAATGTCTTTAGAAATGCGTTAACAGCTCCTATGGAAAGCATATGAACCTCATCTATGATGTATACCTTGTAATTAGCCTCTTGCGGTGGATATTGTACCTCTTCTATAATATCTCTAATATTATCTACGCTATTATGAGAGGCTGCATCTAATTCTGTTACATCTATTGCTGTTCCATTATTTATTTTTAAACACATTTCACATTCGTTACATGGTTCTCCATCTTGAGGATTTAAGCAATTTATTGCTTTTGCTAAAATTTTGGCTGTTGAGGTTTTTCCAGTTCCTCTAGTACCGCATAGTAAATATGCATGAGCTATTCTATTACTACTTATGGCATTACGTAATGTAGTAGTTACATGTTTTTGACCAACTACATCCTTAAAGTTTTTAGGTCTCCATTCTCTATATAATGCTTTATATGCCACTCCTCTCACCTCCTTTTACAATATAATTCCTACAATATATTATATATGAAATTCTTGCTTTTCACATAGTTTTATATACTTATATCTATAATTTTATAAAAAAAAAGATGTATTTAAACATCTTCTCTGAAAATTGTAAGCCGTACACCTTGCTTCGATAGTTGATTTATATGCGTTACCTATACAGTTAACTCAAACCAGGTTTTTCCACGGCACATGGAAAATTTCACTTATCGCTGCTTCCTTCCAGACCTGACGAGGTTCATGAGTTTCCATTGCGTGGGACCCAGTTCTCAACGCCACTTATATAGGTCAGACCATACAAATCAATACCTAGGCAAGGAATTCAATCCTGCTGTAGCGGGTTGCAGGTTACAGGGCACCGCTAACTCCCCATCTAGTACGACCATGGCGGAGAAAGAGGGATTTGAACCCTCGGTAGAGTTTCCCCTACACACGCGTTCCAGGCGTGCTCCTTAAGCCACTCGGACATCTCTCCATATTAAATTTTCACGTATTACTTATTATACTATTGTTTTATATATCTTTCAAGAGGAAACTTTTAACAAAAAAAATACTCAATGTTTTTATTAAAGGAAATGTTTCATAGACACTGATATATCTCTAGAACAAAGCCTTCTCCTCTATGGACACTTCCTTTTGACTAAAAAATTATTTCTTCATAATTTACTACTGAATTTTTCTAAACATCTTGCTATTAAAATCATTTACAATTTTTCTTTTTACTATAAATAATTGCTATTCCCACAATCCAGATTACTATTCCAATCAAGCTTATTATTTGAGCTGTTCTAAGTCCAAACATCATAAGACTATCCGTTCTAAGTCCTTCTATAAAAAATCTCCCTAAAGAATATAGTCCTATATAAGTTAAAAATACTACACCACTCTCTTTTACTTTATGCAGCATATAGAATAATATTACAAATACAATCAAGTTCCAAATACTTTCATATAAAAATGTTGGATGATAGTATGTTCCATTAATAAGCATCCCATCTTGTATAAATTGTGGAAACTTGCTAATAAATTCAGCGCTAACAGGTCCTCCATGAGCTTCTTTGTTAAAAAAGTTTCCCCATCTTCCTATAGCCTGAGCTAAAATAATGCATGGTACAGCTAAATCCATCAGATCCCCTAATTTAAACTTCTTTTTCTTAGCATATATATATACTACTAATACTGCTGCAATTAATCCACCATGAATGGCTAATCCACCTTGCCTTATATTAAATATATCATTTAAATTATCCTTATAATAATTATTAAATTCAAAGATTACATAGTACAATCTAGCACCTATTATTGCTAGTGGAAATGCAATTAAGAATATATTTAAAACTTCATCATAACTTATTCCCTTTAACTTAGAAGTATATTGACTTAATAACAATGCCACTATTACTCCTGATGAAATTATTACGCCATACCACATAACATCTATACCAAATATAGTTATAGCTATTGGATCCATGAATCCCCCTCCTTACATCTAATTAAATCCTATATATTTATTAATTATTCTTTATCAATTCTTCTTTATCAATTCTTCAATTTTGCATCTACATCTGTTTCCTTTACATCCACCACTACCACTGCCAGTAACTCTATTTACCTCTTCTACAGTTTTAGCTCCATCTTTTATAGCTTTCTTTATTGTAGCTCTAGATATTGCTTTACATATACAAACCTTTGTAAGTTTATCCATTATCTCTTCGTTTATATTATTCTCCATTTGTATTTCCTCCTCTTCTTCTACTTTTAAAAAACTCCTTTATAATCCCACTACACTGTTCATCATATAACCATTTTACATTTACCCAATGATTAAAATTATAATTTTGAACCACATTTAAAACTGAACCACATGCACCTGCTTTTGGATCAAAAGTTCCAATGTATAGTGTTTTAATTCTACTCTGTACTATGGCTCCTGCGCACATTGGACACGGTTCTAAAGTCACATACATATCACAATCATTCAATCTCCATGATTTAAGTTTTTTACTAGCACTTCTTATAGCTATAATTTCAGCATGATCGGTAGGATCATTAGTATCTTCCTTTATATTATGTCCCCTTGATATAATTTTATTATTTCTTACTATTATAGCTCCAACAGGGACCTCGCCTTTATTTTCTGCAATTTTTGCTTCTTGTATGGCCATACTCATAAAATACTCATTCATATTTTATACCTCTATCAAAGTTCTGAAAATGATTAAAAAAAACTTAGCAAAGCTAGGCCTTACTAAGTTTGGTGCGCACGAGAGGAGTCGAACCTCCGGCCTTCCCCTTAGGAGGGGGATGCTCTATCCTGCTGAGCTACGGGCGCAAGTCTATAATCAATATTATAATTATTTATTAGTCAATCGTCAATATCTACATAATTTAAATTTCTGAGAATATAGTTTGAATTATTTTATTTACATATTTAATTTTTATTATTTGGGGTATATTAGCAGTATTAATGTGTATTTTCGATGTTCTTTTCTTAAACTTTCTGAAAAATAAATGATTTATTGCACAATTACATTTATTTTTATGTTAAAATGTTAATATATTATTATTTTGCAACAAAAATTTCAGAGGTGATTTTAATGAAAAAAATCCATATAACCGAGACAGTACTTAGGGATGCAAACCAGTCATTAATTGCTACAAGAATGCCTTATGAGGAATTTGCACCTATTCTTAAAGAGTTAGATAATGCAGGATATTATTCGTTAGAATGTTGGGGTGGAGCAACTTTTGACTCTTGTCTAAGATATTTAAATGAAGATCCATGGGAAAGATTAAAGAATATTAAAAGCATAGTTAAGAAGACCCCTCTTCAAATGCTATTAAGAGGTCAGAATATTCTAGGATATAAGCATTATCCTGATGATGTAGTTAGAGAATTTATAAAAATGTCTGTTTACTATGGTATGGATATAATTAGAATATTTGATGCTTTAAATGACTTTGATAACATTAAGGTAGCTATGGATGAAACTATAAAGCAAGGTGCCCATGCTCAAGGCTGTATAGTTTATACTGTTAGTCCTATTCATGATGTAAATAACTATACTAATTTAGCTAAACAATTGGAAGATATGGGAGCCCATTCAATATGTATAAAAGATATGGCTGGACTTTTAATGCCTAATATAGCTTATGATTTAGTTAAAGGTATAAAAGAGACTGTAAAAATACCAGTTATCCTTCACTCTCATAGCACAAATGGTCTTGCTGAAATGACTTATTATAAGGCTGCTGAAGCTGGTGTAGATGGAATTGATTGTGCTATTTCATCATTCTCAAGCGGTACAGCTCAACCTCCAACTGAAACTATGCATCAAGCATTAACTTCAGCTGGATTTGATACTAATCTTGATATAGATAAATTAACACATATAAATGATTTCTTTAAGCCTGTTAGAGATGAAGTTTTAAAGTCAGGATTATTAGATCCAAAGGTATTAACTCCTCAACCAGAAGGTTTAACAAATCAAATTCCTGGTGGAATGTTATCAAATATGATTTCTCAGTTAAAAAGTCAGAACTCTATAGACAAACTTGATGCTGTTTTAGCTGAAGTTCCAAAAGTAAGGAAAGATTTAGGATATCCACCACTTGTAACTCCTATGAGTCAAATGGTAGGAACTCAAGCTACAGTAAATATCTTAACTGGTGAAAGATACAAAATGGTATTAAAAGAAGTTAAAGCTTACTGTAAGGGAGAATACGGTAAAGCTCCTGGTAAGATTAATGAAGAAGTTCTAAAAAAAGCTCTTGGTAACGATACTCCTATTACTGGAAGATTTGCAGATAGCTTAGAACCTGCATTCCAAAAAACCAAAGAAATTCTAAAGGATACTATCACAAGAGATGAAGATATTCTTTCTTATTTAGCTTTCCCTCAAATAGCTGAAGATTTCTTCAAAAATAGAAGTGAAAAACCATCTAATGATGATATGAGAAAACTTAATAATAGCGATGTAATATAGATATAGAAGTTCACCACATCTGTGGTGAACTTTTTTAATATCTAATGTGTTATAATAGTAGTATATTATTATATTAACTTTTAGGAGGAAAAAATGATAAAGTATTTCAATCGACAGAATGGAACTCATGAAGTAGAAAATATAGCTGGTGGTAAAGTTATTGGAGCTATCTATAATACATCTTTAGGAAAAGGATTATTAAACCTTATAATTAAAAGAAAAATACTTTCTACTTTGTATGGAAAACTTTGTGATACTTCTATCAGTAGATTATTTATAAAAAAATTTGTGAAAAATTTCGATATAGATATAAATCAGTTTGAAAAAGGATTAACTGAATACTCTTCTTTTAATGATTTTTTCTATAGAAAACTAAAGCATAATGGCAGAAATATATGTTATGAGAAAACTAATTTGATATCTCCCTGCGATAGTAAGTTATTAGCTATAGAAAATATAGATGAATATTCAACCTTTAAAGTTAAAGGCTTTGAATATAAATTAGAAGATTTAATCAATAATAAAGAGTTATCAAATGATTATAAAAATGGATGTTGCTTAATTTTCAGACTCTGTCCTACCGACTACCATAGATTTCATTTTATAGACTCTGGGTTTTGTCATAAGACTCATTATATTAAAGGAAATTATTTTTCAGTAAATCCAATTGCCCTATCACAGATAGGCAAAATATTTTGTGAAAATAAACGTGAATATAGTGTTTTTAAAAGCGATAATTTTGATGCTGTATTATATGTGGAAATTGGAGCTACTTTTGTAGGTTCTATAATTCAAACTTACGAAGAGAATCATCCTATAAATAGAGGTGATGAAAAAGGTTTCTTTAAGTTTGGTGGATCCACAGTAATGCTATTTTTTAAAAAGAATATTATAAAAATAGATGATGATATAATTATCAATAGTAACAATGGAATAGAGTCATCTGTACGTTTAGGCGAAAAAATAGGAGTGAGAATCTAAATTCTCACTCCTTATTTTATTCCTATCATAATTTAAATTTATTTATAATATTATCAAGCTCCTGAGCTGTTCCATTGCTCTCTTCTACTGAATTCTTTATTTCACTAATATTAGTAGCCATATTCATAGAACTTGATGTGATAATAGATACTCCTGAGGCACTCTCAGACATAGTTATCGCTACGCCATCTAACGCTGAAACTATGCTATCTATATTATCCCTTAATATCTTAGCTTCCTCATTAAATTCATTCATAAATTCATTAAACTTATATGCATCAGCTTCATATTGTTTTCCATTAGCTATAGTTCCATCATAATCTTTTATTACTTGTTTTTCCATAAAATCTATCATTCTTTGTGCATTTAATGCCAGATTATTTACAGAACTATCAACTACCTTAACAATATTTTGAATTCCACCAGCTGTTTTTCCCGATTCTTCTGCTAACTTTCTTACTTCATCAGCAACTACAGCAAAACCTCTTCCCGCTTCTCCAGCCCTGGCAGCTTCTATTGCAGCATTTAGCGCTAATAGGTTGGTTTGATTAGTTATTTTTAATATTGAATCGGCTAACTTATGAATTTCCTTAACTTCTTTAGAACTATTAATTGCTAACTCTAGTTCAGTTTTAACAGTTCCATATATATCTTCAGCTTGTTCTTTTGATTGTAAGGAATACTCCTTTATATTTTGAGCCCTTGTTAATATTCCCTCCGTAATTTTGTATCCATTAGACGCCTCATCAGCTATTTTACTAACACTAGTTATCATATTATTTGAAGATGCAGCAATTTCTTCAGACGTAGCCGCTGTTTCTTCAATCCCTGCACTTATGCTCTCAGTTTCTATTAAAGCCTCATCAGCTTTAACCTTTAATAGTTCAGTAGCATTATTTACTACATATGCATTATCCTTAACCTTGCTAGTAGTGTTAACTACCTTGCTTACAACATCTCTTAACTTCATTCTCATTGAACGTATATTATTATATATTAAACCTATCTCATCTTTAGATTTAATAGAGGCCTTAAAATCATCTGTTAAATCTAAATTAGATGTTTTATCAACTAGTTTTGCTACTACAGATATAGGTCTAACAAATGCATTAGATATTATTAAAATTATTATTCCTTGTAAAATTATCATTCCTATTGCTATTATAGCAATTCTTAGTGCCATAGCATCTACAGGTGTTCTCATCTCATCTGCATCTGCATCTATGACTAATAACCAATTTGTTTTAGGAAGTACTCCATAAGCCGATATGAAATCTTTATTATTATATTTGTGATCAATTACATCAATATCAACCTTACTTCCTTTTGAAACTTTTTCTGAAATAGCCTTTATAGATTCAACCTCAATAGCCTTCCCTATATTTTCCTTTTCAGGGTGATAGATAAGTATACCTTGCCTATCTATTAAATACGCATAACTACTTTCTATATCTCCTATTTTTATATTTTCCAAATATCTTGAAAAACTTTCTGTGTATACATGTAATGTCACATATCCAATACAAGCTCCATAATTAGATGAATCTAAAACAGGATATGTAAATACTACTACACTCTTTCCTTGATCTAGTGACCACATAGTATTGCTCATATCTGGAGTTCCTGATGAACTTACTGAATGATAAGATTTCTCCGATTCACTACTACCAATAAATGAAGATTCACTATCTGACAATATATTTCCCTCTCTATCCACAAGAGATATTCTATCAACATGAGCATTACTATTTACATATTCACTGAAGAATTCATTATTTAAATCTATATTACTTTTATTATTAAGTATTATTTGAGGATCTTCATTTTTGCTATTTTTTAAGATATCAAATACTTGCTTTGAATTTGAAAGCGCATATGCTTCATTAGTAGTTTTCTCTATCATAGTTGAGATCGTCTCTAATGATCTAGTTGTTACAGATTTCATCTCTCCCTTGCTTTGGTTAGATATTATCTTTTCAGCATTACTATATGACAAAATAGTTGTTATACTCATGCTTATTATTGTCAATATCAATATGCTTAATAATAGCTTGTACTTTATAGACATCCCTTCTATATTTAATTTTGAGTTGTCTTTCTTTAATACATCTTTAAAATTGCTAAAGCTAAATTTTACTTTCTTACCTCTCTTCTTTTTATTATCTGACTTTTTCCCTAATTTTTTCAATCCCTCACTTATTTTCCCGTTGTTTTTCAACATTTTTTCCTTAATGTGAGATATTTTAATTATCTTTTTACTTTTATCTCTCTTCAATTTCTCACATACCCCCTTAATAAAATATGCCCCATAATAATACTATTTTAATCCAATAACAGAATAAAGTACATGATATTCCTTAAAATATAATTAATTCTATAATTATGGTAAATATAATGAGTTTTTATAAACTATACTGACCGAAATGTTCTATTTACCCCTAATTTGTATTTATAACCTTTATATATTTTTATATTGCAATTATTTCTTCATTATTTATAGTAAGCGAATAATAGAAATATCCAAATATGGTTAATTTATTTCTTCAGAAGAAACAAGAACCCCTTCTATATCCTACTAAATTTTATCTACTTATTTAATAATATCTTCGTAACAAATAGCTATAAATTTATATACATTAAATATTTATTATCCACTAAATACAAATAATATATTTCATTCTATTTTTAGTTTTCAGTAAAGTTTAAATAAAAATAGAACTGATAAATTAATATCAATTCTATTTCTAAAATCTATATTCCTAGTAACCCATCAATCATTTCCTTATCAAATCCTATTACTATATCTCCATCTATATCAATAACAGGAACTCCACCCTGTCCTGTTTTTTTAAACATCTCCATGGCAGCACTTCTATCTAATTGCACATTTTTTTCTTCAAACTCTATATTATTATCCCTCAAATATTCCTTAGCTCTTACACACCATGGACATGAATTAGTTGAATATACCTTAATATTTTTCATTACATTCTCCTCCTTAAAAGTTTTAACTATATTTTTTACTTTACTTATATATTATATGATATTTAAAATAAAGACTGTGATAAAATCACTTAATTATATTATCTTTTGAAATAAATACTTTAATTATGAGCCATATTTATTCTTAAAAATAAATATAATAAAAAATCCTAAAAATTGTATAATTTTTAGGATTTTTGGTGCGGCGGAGAAGATTCGAACTCCCGACCAACTGGTTCGTAGCCAGCTACTCTATCCAACTGAGCTACCACCGCATATATTAAATTACTAATAAATCATAACATATAAAATATCAAAATTCAATATGGTTTTTATATGGCGGAGAAAGAGGGATTTGAACCCTCGCGCCGGTTACCCGACCTACGCCCTTAGCAGGGGCGCCTCTTCGGCCACTTGAGTATTTCTCCANNATGGCGGAGAGACAGGGATTCGAACCCTGGGTACGCTCACACGTACGCCGGTTTTCAAGACCGGTGCCTTAAACCAACTCGACCATCTCTCCGTATTGTAATCATATAAATAAATTATTTATAATAGTTACTTACATTATATTAATTTGTATAAAGACATTTTTCCGCAAAACTTATATTTTATATGGCGGAGAAAGAGG
>DFXM01000045.1:17211-25034 GCA_002381695.1 Clostridium sp. UBA4108
AACCAACTCGACCATCTCTCCACGTCCTACAAGGGTTATTTTATCAAAAATAGCTTAGTGTGTCAACAAAAAGATTTATTTTTACTAATTTATCATCACTAAAGTTGATTTTAGAACTACATATTCAAGATTTTGAAGCGGTTTAAGTGTAAACTTAGATTCCTGTAGAACAAGAAAATCTCTAGTTAAACTTCTGCAAAGCTGTACCTAATAATATGTAGTTCATTATCAACACTATGTTAAAAAAGTCTATTTAATAAATTCGCATCCAATAAACGGTCTTAATGCTTCTGGTACAGTTATTGTTCCATCTTCATTTTGATAATTTTCAAGTATTGCTGCTACTGTTCTTCCTATAGCTACTCCTGATCCATTTAATGTATGCACAAACTTTGGTTTTGATTTTGGATCTTCTTTATATTTTATATTTGCTCTTGTAGCTTGAAAATCCTCAAAATTACTACAGCTTGATATTTCCACATATCTATTATAACTTGGCATCCAAACCTCAATATCATAAGTTGTAGCTGAAGAGAAGCCTAAATCACCTTTACAAAGTCTTACTACTCTATAAGGAAGTCCTAACCCTTGAAGTACTCTCTCGGCATCATTTGTAAGCTTTTCAAGCTCATCATATGAATCTTCAGGCTTTGTAAATTTAACAAGTTCAACCTTATTAAATTGATGTTGTCTAATCAGACCTCTTGTATCTCTTCCCGCTGATCCAGCTTCAGCCCTAAAACATGCACTATAAGCTACATATTTAATTGGAAGTTTATTTCCCTCTAAAGTCTCATCTCTATGCATATTAGTTACAGGAACTTCTGCAGTTGGTATAAGAAAATAATCATTATTAGTAACTTTAAATGCATCATCTTCAAATTTAGGCAGTTGACCAGTACCAGTCATACTATCTCTATTTACCATGTATGGAGGTAATATTTCAGTATACCCAGCTACATCTACATGAGTATTTAAAAAGTAATTAATTATTGCCCTCTCCAGTCTTGCACCTAATCCTTTATATATTGTAAATCTTGCACCCGTAACTTTAGATGCTCTTTCGAAATCAAAGATATTTAAGTTTGTTCCTAAATCCCAGTGAGCCTTTGGTTCAAAATTAAAGTTTCTAGGCTCATTCCACTTTCTTATTTCTACATTATCCTCATCAGATTTACCATCTGGTACATTACTATTTGGTATATTAGGTATTCTTAATATAAAATTTTTTATATTTCCATCAATTTGAAAAAGTTCATTATCGAATTCCTTTATATCTTCACCTAATTTTTTCATTTCTGTCATTATTAAAGTTACATCTTTACCATCTTTTTTTAGTTTTGGAATTTCAGCTGATACTGAATTTCTTTTACTCTTTAAATTTTCTACCTCTACAAGTATAGCTCTTCTTCTTTCATCTAGTTTAATAATTTCATCTATTATTGAAATATCAAAATTTGAGCTCCTGCCTAAAAGACCATTCTTAATTTCTTCAGGATTATTTCGTATCCTTTTTAAATCTAACATTTAAATCTCCTCCTATATAATACTTATTATATATATAAACTCATAAACATTTTCTATATTATAGATTTATATTAGTACCTTTATGCAGTTAATATATATTGATTTTACTATTTTAAATTAAAATAGAATAAAAAAAGAGCCTTTCTTCCCTTAAAGGGACGAAAGACTCCGCGTTACCACCCTAATTGAATAAAGTAATCTTTATTCCTCTCAATAAATTAACGACTATGCCGTACTGCTCATCACAGTCCCTCAGAGGTGGATTCATAATAAATGATATATCAGTTCGCACCATTCACTGACTCTCTTTAATTTCATTTTATTATTACTAATCTCATCAATGGTTTATATCTATAATACTAATATAATTCTATTATTTTCAATATTCATTGTCAATATTAATATATCTTATCTTTACTTATTTTCTTAGTACATATTATATCGACACCTGTGTTAAGTATATTTTTGCAAATTACATCTCCACAATTGAGAGGAGGACCTACATATATTCTACTTAAAGCCTTAGAACACTCCATCCATAGTGATTTATCAATGGCTTCACTACTCCTTACTGGAGCCACATCATAATTATTAGAGCCTTTAACTCTAACTATAGTTGTTAATATATCTTTATCTTTCAAAATCATCTACCTCACATTGTGTCAAATTCTTTTATTCTAGACAATATTAGCTTTGATTCCTTAGAGTGATTAACTATTTCTATCATGCTTTTATTCATCTCTCTTGCTAATATAGCTATAATATAAGATTTACAATAACATCCTCCACAATTTCCAAAACCAGCGCCTGTTCTTCTTTTTATTCCTTCTAAAGTCCTAGCACCTAATGGTCTTCTTATGGCATCCACTATTTCTCCCTCACTAATATTTTCACACTGACATACTATATTTCCATATTTCTTGTCTATGGATATAATTTTATTTCTATCTTTATTAGACAAATTTTTAAACCTAAAATATTCTCTTCTTTTATCATTAAAGTCATTTTTAAATTTACAATTTAATTTATCAACTACTAATTTACATATGTTTAATGCTAGTGCCGGAGTCATAGTTACTTGACCATAATGCTTTACTTCAACATTCATATAGCCATCTTCTTGTATATTATCTTGTATTTTAACGGATTCATCAAATAGATGCCAGTCTAAAACCATCTTTACATCTTGGCTCTCTATTTGTCCTATAAATGGCTGTAGCTTTTTTACAACCTTGTCATAAGAAACACTATTTGGATTGCTATAAGCACCTATAATTCCACCATATATAGTGGGACGTATATATACTCTTTCTTTACTATTTAAATCGAATATTATATTAGAATATAAATTTTTATACTCTTTATCAATAACCATATATTTTAAATAACTTTTATTAACCTTCTCATTAGAAATATTATCACTTTCCATAGAAAGTCTTTTATCTAAGGTAGTATTTATAACTATCTTACAATTAAACTTATTCTTATTTGTTACTATCTTGAAACTTTTATTCATTTTTTCAATGGATAAAACCTCTTCCTCTAGCTTAAATGTAACTCCATTATCAAAGGCAATTTCTCCATATGCTAATGCTAAATCATAGGAGCATATGACACCTGTATTAGGTATATATAATGCTTTAGATGTATCTTTATCTAAGTTAGGCTCATACTTAAAAATTTCTGTTCCTGTAAGAAGTTCAACATCATCTATTTTCTTAGATTTAGCTCTATGATACATCTTGTCTATAAATGCTTCTTGTTCTTTATTCTTAGCTACATATATACTTCCACATCTCTTATAAGGAACATTAAATTTATTAGCATATTGCTCCATCAATAGATTTCCTTTTCTTATAAGCTTAGATGTAACTTCATCCTCACACTCTAATCCATCATATATGGTTGCAGTATTAATTAGAGTTGTATCACTACATATGTCGTAATCTTTTTCTATTACTGCAATATTTAAATTATATTTAGAAAGCTCATAGGCTAGGGCACAACCTATTATGCCCCCGCCTAATATTAGAATATCATAATCCATGATTTCCTCCATCTATATGGCTACTTTGATAACCCATCAATTAATTTTCCTAACTCATTAATGTACTCACCATATTTAGCCCAATCACCATTTTTTTGTGCTTCCATTGCATTTTTATAAGCTTCACTAATTTTTATCATATCTGGAGTAACAATAGTTCCTCCATTATTTGGAGTTTCCTGTGTAGTACCTCCATTATTATCTTCTTCTTTGAAGTTAAATAATTGACTTAAAGCAGTTTCTATATTTGGAGATAATACTAGCTTATCACCATATCCAACTACTACATTTCTCATTTCAGGTATACTATTTTCTCCTGATGCTCTTAAATATAATGGTGATACATATAATAATGAATTTTTAATTGGTACGATTAACACTTCACCAAATTGTACTTGTGATCCTTTTGTATCCCAGAGCGCTAATTGTTTTGATATTTCTGGATCTTGATTTATTTTCTTTTTAAATAATGTAGGATTATAAACTGTACCTCCTGTTGGAAATTCATAAAGAAACATCTTTCCGTAATTATTTCCATCCATCCTTACACCGTACATAGCCACCATATTGTCTCTACCCTTTGTATTAAAATAGTCTAATATAACCATCTCTTCCTTTTCCTCATTGGGCAATTTCATAGTGACATAAGATGATTCTTCAGTTCTTTTTTCTGAAATAGATTTTTCTCCTTTATTACCTAAAGCACTTAATTTATCTAAGGTTGAATTTGTTTGAACCTCTTCTTTTTTTTCTGTTTCATTATAATTATCACTAGCTACTGACCACACATCATCACCATTATAGAATACCCCAGGTTCTGAAACATGATATTTTTCTAGCATATAACTTTGTATATTAAATAAATCTTGAGGATATCTGAAGTGAGACCTTATATCTTCCGATAATGTTTCTACATCTTTATTAAATAACTTAGGAAATATTTTTGCATAGGTGTTAACTATAGGATCTTCTTTATCTACTATATAAAAATCTGTGGTTCCATTATACGCATCTATTACTACCTTAACAGAATTTCTTATATAGTTTATACCTTTAACTGATTGTGCAAACGGAAATTTATCTGTTACTGTATATGCATCTACTATCCAATAAAGTTGATTATTACTTATAACCACATATGGATCCTTATCATAGTAAAGGAATGGAGCTATTTTTTTCACCCTATCCATAATATTTCTATTCAATAATATTTTACTTTCTGAAGTTATGTCTTGAGATAATATAAATTTAGTATTTTGTTCTTTAATTGCAAATAGTAATTTGTTTAATGGAGTCATTTTTATTCCTGCAGCTCCATCATAATTATTAGTTGCATTTTCTCCTCCTACCGGATAGTCTATCTCTCCTAATTTTGTATTTACTATACTATAATTATCAGTTCCTTCACCAAAATATATCCTCGGATTTTCTAAAGATATATCTGTTTTATTTTCTAATGGTATATTACTCATAACAAAATCTGGCTGACCTTCACTAGTAACAGATTTAACTTTGCTCATAACAACGCCATATCCATGAGTATATGCCAAGTGTTTATTTTGCCACGTAATAGAATTATTATCTAATTTGTCAAAGTCTATTTCCCTAGCAGCTATAAATACTTGATTATAATCACCATTAATATAATACCTATCCATATCAATATCATTAAACTTATAATAATACCTTATATATTGAAATTGATTATAGAACTCTAAAGCTGGTCTATATGAATTAACTTTAATATTATTAACTATATCTTTATTTGCAGTTAAATCTTCTGCTGTTAAATCATTCTTTATAGTAAAGTTTTCCTGCTGTATTTCATCAATGTTAAATGCTTTCTTAGTATATTCAATATTTCTTTCTATATATGGTTTCTCTAGTGTTTTCTCATTAGAATGAACTATAAATTGCTGTACTAATCCAGATGTTACAGTTTCTCCTATAATCAATACAACTATAATCAATATAGATGCTATTATTGGTTTCACCTTTTTAGACATAACACTAAAAAATACTACTATGGCTCCAATTAGAGCTGCTATAGTAATAACTTTATAGAATTTTAATGATACTGTAACATCAGTATAACTTGCACCAACTACCACTCCCCTTGGAGAATATGCTAAATTCCATCCTTGCATCATATACCCTAAAGAAACCATTAACATTAATAATGCTGCCAATATTGCTAACTGTTTTCCCGCAAAGTTCGTTAACCCACTTGTCATTGATTTTAGGCTTTTCATATCTATCTGATTACTAAAGCTATTAGTAAATTTATCTTTAACATTAAATATAATGTAAATGGCAAATGTAGCTATAACTAATATAATTAATAGTATAAACATACTTCCATATAATGATTGTATTAATGGTAATTTAAATAGAAAAAATGATAAATCTTTATTAAATATAGGGTCATTCAATGAAAATTTTGTTGAATTTGAGAATTCAAGTATATTGTACCAATATCTATTAGAGAATATGAAGGAAAATATTAATGAAACCAATAAATCTACTATAATTAATATTCTGAAATTTCTCTTTTCTTTCAACTTATCAACTTCTATTTCTCTCCTCAACTTTTTAATATTAGGTTTTAAACTCTTATAATATAGAATAATAGCTAAAAAGGTAACTAAAAAGGTTGGAATCATAAGTTTAGCTATGGCCAATACCTTAGTAAAATATATTGATAAGTATCCTAACTCCTTAAACCATTGATAATCCACTATAACAGTAATACTAGAAATTAAAACAAATATTATAGCAATGGAAATTAAAATAATATTTCTAGTTATTTTCTTCAATATGTCTTCACTCCTTATTTTTATTTTCATCTTCAATTAAATATCCTTTTTTACCTAATGAATTAAGTATATTTTTAAGTTCTTCTTCATTATTACAACTTATGGTATGTAGATGGATTCCATTCGTTAATGCTGATAATGGCTCAGCAGAATAATTTTTAAAACTCTTGTAAAAATTCTCTAAATCAAAAAGATTTTTAATCATTAGCATGGCCCTAATCTCACCATAAAGCGGATGTTCCACTGTTACATCCTCAACTATTCCCCCATACTTAATAATAGTTTTTAACTCATCCTCCAAATCTTCTCTTCTATGATTTACTGCTATTATAGCTCTTATAGATGTATTACTATTATTTGCTATCATATATCCTCTAGGAGTGGCAATAACATTAGCTCCTTCAGCTTTTATTATAGCTATATCTTTAACAATTACTTGTCTAGTAACATTGAATATTTTAGCTAATTTTTGACCTTTTATTGGTTCCTCAGAGCTAATTAATAAACTTTTTATTTCTTCTCTTCGATTTTGTAATATCATAATTCCTCCATCAATAATACTAAACTATTATCATTTATAATTCATATTATAATCTTAACTTATATATTTCCATTATTCAATATTATCTAAATATAACAATAGTTATATGTTTGTTAATTTTCATCATCAAATCTTCTCAATATTTCTAACTTATCTCCACCTATACATTTATTATGATGATATCTCACTGCATTTAAAAATTCATCACTATATCCTTTATTTTTTAAAATATTATATCCTTCTTCTCCATGATTATAATATATATATATCTTTTTGTTTTTTGTATATCTACTTATACTGCCTTTAGTTATTTTATCTATAATTACTAAAATACCTTTCTCTATAGGATTCAATTTCTTATAAGTTTTACCTATATCATGTAACAGACCTATTTTCACATATTCAATGTGTTCTTCATGTTCTAGCCTATTATTTATATATTTTTCTATTGCCTTAGCCACATTTATACTATGTTTAATATCATAATCAGCTAACTCTAATACCAAAACCTTTTCTTCTTTATTTAAATATTTATCTAAATAATTCATATCATTAATTGTAATCCTTGCTGTTATGGCCTTTATAAATTGTTTTATTCTATACATATACTCATCTCCCAATGGCAATATATAATTAAATATAAAAAAAGCAATCTTTATCAGATTGCTTTGGTGGAGATAAAGAGATTCGAACTCTTGACCCCCTGCGTGCAAGGCAGGTGCTCTCCCAACTGAGCTATACCCCCAAATATGGTGGACCTTCAGGGACTCGAACCCCGGACCTACCGGTTATGAGCCGGTTGCTCTAACCAACTGAGCTAAAGATCCTCATGTAAACTGGCGACTTCCTACTCTCCCACACAGTCTCCCATGCAGTACCATCGGCGTAATAA
>DFXM01000034.1:0-867 GCA_002381695.1 Clostridium sp. UBA4108
CCCTTAGATAGTGCTACTATCTAAGGGTTCTGTTTCCTTGCCTAACTCAAAATATACTTCCCATCTTTGACTTATTATTTATTTTCAGATGCCTTATTTAAACCAATATGAAGCTCTGCTAAAGCTTTCCCTATATAATTACCTCTGCTATGGTATAATTAGTATGTAAATAATTTGTAATTTAGTGCATAATTATGAAATTGCAGAATTAAGTTTAATTTTATTAGTGGAGGTAATAAAGATGATTACATATAGAGAAATTGATAGGTCGTATTTTGATAAATATGATAAAATTCCAATGCTTGTTAATGTGAAAAGCATATTCAAATTAGAAAAGGTTGCAAATGGGTTAGGAGGGATTTTATTAAAAGAGACTTCGACTGAAGAATACATAAAAGATTTAGGAGCATACGAAGAAGTAACAAAATATGCAGAAGAATTTGATATAACTAATTGGGCATTCTTTATGGCTTTTGATAACGAATTTCCTATTGGTGCAATTACTGTTGTTTCAAAAACAAAAAATATTCATCTCCTTGACGATAGAGATGACACAAGTGTGCTATGGGATATAAGGGTTGACGATAGATATAAGAACCAGGGAGTAGGTACAAAGTTATTTACTATGGCTGTTGAGTGGTCAAAATCAAAAGGATTAAAACAAATGAAAATTGAATGTCAAAATAACAATGTTCAAGCGTGTAAGTTTTATCATAAACAAGGTGCAGTATTAGGGAAAATAGATGAATACGCTTATTACAAAGATATTGAAGATAGAGATGAGGTTCAACTTATATGGTATTTAGATTTATAAACTTATATTAAATATATATAAGTGGTAATAAAGATAATTCATATTATAAGTAT
>DFXM01000034.1:967-32340 GCA_002381695.1 Clostridium sp. UBA4108
ATTACAACTTATATAATATAAAATCTTTTCAAAATATGAATTTAACCAATTAGGAATTTTTCTATCTTTCCATGATCCTATATTATAAACTTGTCCAATTTTTCCATGCCAGATCATCTGAATTAAATTTGGATGAGTTATTTAATTAAATTATCCTTGTGCTTCTTTCTAGACTCAACCACGTGATCAATTATAATTCTTGCAAAACTCAACTTATATTCTGGTATATTTGGTAGATTATCTAATGAAAACCAATCAGCTGCTTCTATTTCATTATTGTCTATTTTTATTTCTCCAGATGAATATTCAGCTATAAACCCAAACATAAGTTTATAAGGAAAGGGCCATGGATGACTACGAAAATATTTAATGTTCTTTATATCAATTCCAACCTCTTCTTTGACTTCTCTCTTAACACTCGTCTCTATAAACTCTCCTGGTTCAACATGCCCAGCTATAAGGCTATACATATTAGGTGTAAAGTGAGGTGAACGTGCTAAAAGAATTTTATCATCTTTTAACACTGCAACTATTATAGCTGGAGTTATACGTGGGTAAATAATATATCCACAATTTAAACATTCCATATAAGTTTTTCTAGGATCTATCTGAACTTTTTTACCGCAGCAACTACAGTATTTGTTTTCATCTAACCAATTTATTAACTCTAAGGCACGCATAGCAAGTAAAAATATATTTTAAGCAACTTCTTCATATATTTCCCCAATATCCTTTGAAAAATACCTCATTCTCAATCTAAATTAAATGGCCTTGTTTTAAACGATTGTTGATTNNTTAGTAAATCAAGCTTTCGAAACGGAGTGTGAGTAATAATATATAGTTCGTTATCAACACTGCATTAAAACAAAGCCATTTAATTTTAAGAATCGGAATATAAATTATTTTGTTCTATTTACAAAATACTTAACAATCTCCACTATTACTAAAGGTGAAATTGATAATATTGTTACTAATATCCAATGTATGGAACTCAAAGTTTCAATACTAAATAGTTCTGCTAAAACAGGTACAAAACAAATCAGTAACATTATTATAGTTGAAGTAATTACACCTTTTAATACACCCTTATTTGATGAAAATTTAATTTTAAATATTGATTGGCTGCTTCTACAATTAAACACATGGATTATTGATGAAAATGCCATTACTAAGAAACACATTGTAACACCAACTTCTTTTGATGGAGCAATGACTTCTGATAAATTAGTAAAGGTTCCTAAATAGAATGCAATTAAAGTAATTATGGAAAACATTATAGCTTGTAATAATATTCTAACGCCCAATCCATCTGATAATATATTCTTAGTTCTATCTACTGGTTTTCTAGACATTATGTCATCATCTGTTTTCTCCTTACTTAATCCAAAGGCAGGAAGTGCATCTGCTACTACATTTATAAATAGCAATTGCATTGCTAAGATTGGTGAACCCCACCCTATAAGGAATGCTACAAATACTATTATAACTTCTGCAATATTACAACTTAAAAAGAATCCAACTGTTTTCCTTATGTTATCATAAATAGTTCTTCCTTCCTCCACAGCATCTATTATTGTAGAGAAATTATCATCTGTTAAAATCATATCTGATGCATCCTTTGCTACATCAGTACCAGTTATACCCATAGCACAACCAATATCTGCTGCCTTTAAGGCTGGAGAATCATTTACTCCATCACCTGTCATTACAACTACTTCTCCTTTACTTTGCCATGCTTTTACAATTCTTATCTTATCTTCTGGGCTAACCCTTGCATAAACTGAATAATTATTTATATTTCTTTTTAAGTCTTCATCTGTCATCTCACTTAATGTTTTTCCTGTAATTGCTTCATCATCATTCTCTAATATTGATAGTTCCTTTGCTATTGCTGTTGCTGTTATAATATGATCTCCAGTTATCATTATTGTTTTTATACCAGCATTTCTAGCTTTTATTATAGATTCTTTTGCCTCAGGCCTCGGAGGATCTATAATCCCTATCATCCCTAATAATGTTAAATCATTTTCTAAAGTTTCCTCATTTAGAATATTTGGTAATTCATTATAAAACTTATACGCTACTGAAATTACCCTTAACGCAGATTCTGCAAAATCTGAATTTGCTTTCTTAGCTTTTTTAAAGTCTCCATGTATACATTTTGGTAATAATACATCAAATGCTCCCTTTACTATTACGCAATATTTTCCTTTAGCTTGAGTATTATCTTCAATCTCATGAACAGTTGTCATTAATTTTCTTTTGGAATCAAAAGGTATTTCATGAATTCTGTTGTAATTATTATTTAAATTAGTTTTGGAGTGTCCATAATCTTTAAAAGCTCTTACTATAGCAATTTCTGTTGCATCACCAAAGGCATTTTCTTCTAATCCACTCATCTCTATTTTTGCATTAGAACATAATGTAGCAAGTTTTAAAACCTCATAGCTTTCATCACTTATTCTCTTCTCATTTTTTAATATCTCATCTTGTTCTGACCATACTCTTGTTACTGTCATTTTATTTTGTGTTAACGTACCAGTTTTATCAGAACATATTATTGATGCAGATCCTAATGTTTCTACTGCAGGTAGTCTTCTAATAATAGCATTCCTCTTAACCATTTTTGTAACACTAAAAGCTAATGCTATAGTAACTACCCCTGTTAATGACTCTGGTATAGCAGCTACAGCCAATGCTACTGCTGCAATAAACATTTCAAAAGCACTTTCCCCGTGTAGTATACCTATTATAAAAAGTATTAAGCATGCTCCAATTGCTCCTATTGTAATAGTCCTACCAAGTTTAGAAAGCTTTTCTTGCAAAGGAGTATTCTTTTTCTTTTCATTATTTAGAAAAGCTGCTATCTTCCCCATCTCTGTGTTCATTCCTATTTCTGTAACAACAGCTTTAGCTCTTCCATTTGTTACTATACAACCTGAATATACCATGTTTAATCTATCACCAATCGAAGAATCTTTATCTACTCTAGCATTTTCATCCTTATCAACAGGCACACTCTCTCCCGTCAATGATGATTCTTCAACTTTTAAACTTGAACTTTCAATAAGCCTAGCATCAGCTGATATATAGTCTCCAGGTTCTAATATAATTATGTCTCCTGGAACTAACTCCTCTGATTTTAACTCTATAAGCTCACCATTTCTAATAACTCTAGAATAATGAGTATTCATTTTCTTTAATGAATTTAAAGCTTTTTCAGCACTATTCTCTTGTATTGTACCTAATAAAGCATTTATGAATACAATTGCTAAAATAAGAGCTCCCTCTATGTAGCTACCATCTCCTTGTGATGCTAGAAAAAATGATAATAATGCAGCAATAATCAGTATAATTATCATGAAATCCTTTAATTGATTAACAAATCTTTCTGTAAAACTTATAGGTTTTTCTTCTTTAAACTTATTTTCTCCATGTTTTTCTCTTGCTTCATTTACTTGTTTAATTTCTAAACCCTTATCTGGATTTGTATTAAGTTCAATATATAATTTATTTAGCTCTTTAATATAACTCATAAATATACCCTCCTTACTAATTCAGACGTATTATTTTACCGGCAAAATAATATGAATGTTGATAAATATCCTAAATTCCTGTATAATAATACTGCATTTAATCAATAATACATTCGAATGATTTTTAACTATTTTAAAAATACTACAGTATAAGTTATATTCCAACCTACAAAATTTAAAATCCGTAAAAAATTATACACAGGGGGGTAAAATGTACAATTATTTAAATAAAGTTTCTAAAGTTAAAATTACTAAATCCCATTTAAGATTACATCAAGCTTTTATCGATTTAGTAAGTCAAAATGGTTTTGAAAAGATTACGGTAAATGATGTTTGCGACAAGGCCTTAGTTAGTAGATCTACTTTTTACAATCACTTTGAGGACAAATATCACCTTCTATATTTTAGTATTTATCAACTAAAAAACCAAATAATTGATTTTGAAAAATCAATCACAGATTATAGTAAAGGTGAACAAATTCATATCATATTGTCTTTTATAAATAAGGACAGAGCATTTTTTAAAAATATTATTTCAATTAATGATATTAATTTAATAATAGCCACACTGCACGATCTTACTATACCTCCATACATTTTAATGCTAAAATCTCTTGAGGATATGGGATATAAATTTATTGTAAGTATAGATTTTCTTGCAGAATTTTTTTCTGGAGCCTTCATATCAATAGTTTATCGTTGGCTAGAAGATGACAATTCTAAAACCATTGATGAGCTTTCCTTTGAACTTGATAAAGTTACTGATATGCATTTATATTTTGATCCTTCTGTACAAATTAATCTAATATAAATTTTTATATTTATTATCATTTTTGAATTATATCTTTTATTTGGACACTCAACATGGTTGCCTTTTGAATAATCTTGTAATCATTTGTATTTTTTCTTAATCTCTTATCTATTTTATTCTTTAAACTTATACCAGAATTTTTAATGACTCTCTACAAATAAATAATCAAATTTTAATAAAAACCTCTCTTGTTTGTGATATGGTTCTCCATATCAGTAGTAAGTGTGGTTTTTTAATATAAATCAAATCCACCATATTTATCTACATATTCAGCTATAATATATCATCACAGTCAATATATGTTTTATCCTTTAGTTCTTTAAAGTCTTCTTCCCTATCTATCATTAGTACATATCTTCCATCATCTTCATATTTGTTTCTATTAGCTCCGTATCTCTATATAGTATTTGTAATATTCCTATTATTGTTTCTTGACCCTCCTGTGGCATAGCTTTTAAAATTTCTTCTTCCCTTAAATATGTTACATCTATCATATTATTACCTCAAAATAAAATATAGATACCTCCTATTTATACTTTTAAACAGATAGAAGGTTCATTATAGATTACCGATTTCCCAAAAGATAATAAGCCATGAACCCTTTAATTAGAGTTCATGGCTTTAAATTTGTTTTTTACCATCTAATATAGCACTTATTATCTTATTTCACGCATTTATTACTTCCTTATACTTCATAATGTAGCATTTATTACTGATTAATTGTAATTTATTATTTATTAATTAAATATATGTATATAATGTTATAATGCAGTAAATAATGTATTATTTTTTATTTCTAAAATAAAAAGGTTGAATATACAGATGAATCTGATATATTTTATGTCACTATAAACAATGAAAGAGAACAATTTAATCGAAATGACTTTATTATAAATAATGATCAATTAAGTCGAGGATTTGATATTAATAATTATATGGTAAAAATTACAGTAACGTAACGCATGCTGGACAAGGATTTAAAGATAAAAATAATATAAATAGGCTTGCAACACTGTATGAAGATTAGTTATTAATACTGAAAGGAGTTTTTAAATGAGAAGAAGAACAGTTTCAATTTTATTTTCAATTATTTCATTCTTAGAAATGATAATATTTCTGTATCTCAATAAATTCACGTATCAAAACTCTTTAAAAAATATAGATTTAATTTTTTTACTTCAACTACTTATATTATTTATAACACATCAAAAATTGAACTCTATTTCTCAAATAAAATATAAATCGTATATTATTATAAATATTTTATTAATTGTAGTTATCCCAATTGTAGTTGCTCTTTCTCTACCTAAATATACCTATAATCAAGCAAAAGTAAAATTTATAAATGAAAAAGTTACTGATTCAATAAAATTTATAAACGCTGATGATTATGAAAATAAACAATACACTGATGTTCAAGGAATGAAGACAATTGATTTAACAGACAATAAATATTTGCTAGTAGATAAATATTATCTTTTTTTTATTGATAATAATCAAAGTATAGAAGGTTATGTTTTTAATAGTGTCAAGGGAACATATAGGCTATTACAAATACAAGCAGAAAAACCTGACAATTAAATCTAGTCTCGAACCTAAAATGTATATGACAAACTATAATTTAGGATGGAAGCTTGGTAGATGTAAAATCGAATACTCCTAGCTGTAGGATATAGGTAAGTATTAAAAATAGCTGGAAATAAAAAAATAAGTCATGAACCCTTTAATTAGAGTTTATGGCTTTAAATTTGTTTTTATTTATTTTTGGGCCTAATATATTTGTATTATAACACATAGAGAAGAACTAGTCTATACTTTTTTTGATTTTTATATATAATTATTATTGTTGCAACAAATAAATAATTGAATTGGAGAAAGAATATGATAAAAAAGAAAATAGCAAACATCCCTTTTGGACCATTTATTACAGTTTTAGCAGGAGCCATGGTTAATGGAAAGCCAAACTATGCCACACTTGGTGCATACGGTGTTGTAAGTGAGAAACCTGTATTGTATATTTCATTGAAAAATTCCCACTATACAACTTCAGGCGTAGTGGAAAGTGGATTCTTTAGTGTAAACATACCCTCCTCTGAATCTATTGATAAGACTGATTTTTGTGGGTGTGTATCTGGTAATAAAGAAGATAAATCAAATGTTTTCGATTCGTTTTATGATGCAGCAGGAAATGCACCAATGATAAAAGAATGCCCTGTAAATTATCTTTGTAAGGTAATAGAAACTATTCCTATATTTGATTTTACCATGTTTATTGGAGAGATTGTTGCTGTATATGCGAATGAAGACTGCCTGGAAGACGGAAAACCTAATGCTCTAAAAGTTAACCCAACAATAATGATGGGTTCAGGATACTTTGATCTAAAAGATAGAGTTGGTTCACTATTTAAAACATATAATACCATAAGTACCGTTGATCCTAAATAATAAGTATTAATATAAGGATGATACAAAATTTTTCCTTATGACGAAGTAGAAGTGAAATTTATTAACAACTTTATCAATGATTTATCCACAACAAGAAAATAAAAGTTAGCCTATATCTTAAATTACTATGTAAAGCAAGATATAGGCTTTATTTTAAGGAAAACCCTCCACTAATCAAATTAATCGAGAGTTTCATGGTGAAAACGAAGCATAGCTACATATTAAAGTATCTTTACTATTTAATAAATTTCTTTTTACAAGGGAAATCTAAACTCTTCAAAATTTCTTAAACTCTTTTTAAAGCCCTGGCTGTATAACTATAATCTGCCTCAAGTAAATCTGCCACTGTACCTTGAATTATAATATTTCCTCCTAAATCTCCACCTTCAGGACCTAAATCCATTACCCAATCTGCATTTTTAATAACATCTAAATTATGTTCTATAATTAAAATAGTATTACCATTATTTCTTATCTTATTAAAAAGAACTAACAAGTTTTGAATATCTGAAAAATGCAGCCCTGAAGTAGGTTCATCAAAAATATATAGGCAATCAGTTAATTGATTTAGACATAATTCCTTTGATAATTTTATTCTTTGTGCTTCTCCTCCAGATAGGGTGGTTGCACTTTGTCCTAATTTTATATATCCTAAGCCTACTTCAAATAAGGTTTCTAAAATTTTATGTGCCCTGCTTTCCTCTGTAAAGAAATTTAAACCTTCTTCTACGGTGATTTGTAAAACTTCATATATATTTTTCCCCTTATATTTTATCTCTAATACTTCATTTTTATATTTCTTTCCTTTACAAACAGGACAAGGGGTCCAAATATCTTCCATAAAAGAAACATGACTACAAATCCTTCCATCCCCATGACACTTTTCACATCCACCTTCTTTGCTATTAAAGCTAAACTTATTCTCTTTATATCCTCGAGTTTTTGCAGCATCTGTGGAAGCAAAAATCTTTTTAATATCATCCATAAGCCCAACATATGTTGCTATGTTTGATCTAGAAGTACGTCCTATTGGCCTTTGGTCAACATAAATAATTTTCTTTACATGATTTTCTCCTGAAATATAATCACAAAATCTGCTTATATCCTCTTTACCTTCTAATCTATTTTTTAAAACTGGATAAATAACCTTAGAAACTAAGGTACTTTTTCCAGAACCACTGACCCCTGTTATGCATGTAACAGCTCCAATTGGAAATCTAATATCTATATTTTTTAAATTATTACCTCTAGCTCCATCTATTTTGATCCACTGATTAAAAAGTTCTGTTTTTTCTATTTCTACTATCTTTTCCTTACATAAATATTTTCCTGTCTCCGATCTTTCATTGTCCATAACTTCCATAACTGTGCCTTGTGCAACTATGTTTCCACCATTTACCCCTGCACCTTTACCTATATCTATAACATAGTCAGCACACTTTATTATTTCCTTATTATGATCCACCATAACCACAGTATTTCCATAGTCCTTAAGTTCCTTTATAATCATAATAAGCTTATGATAATCCTTGGGATGAAGTCCTGTTGATGGTTCATCTAAAACATAAAGCATATTAGTAATTTCACCATTTAGCTGCTTAACTATTTTTAATCTTTGAAGTTCACCACCTGATAATGTTGCTGCTGAGCGATTTAAAGCTAAATAATTAAGCCCTATTTTTATATATAAATTAATTTTTCTATAAAGCTTTTTTAATAGGGGTTCAACCTTATTTAATTCACTTTCCTGCAATGCATCTGGCAATTCTTCAATCCATTTCTTTAGCTCATCTATTGTCATTGCTGCTGCCACTGGATATCTTATCCCTAATATTTCAACACTTCTTCCTTCTCTATTAAGCCTTTCCCCATCACAGCTATTGCATATATCTTCCTTCATAAACTCCTCAGAAATTTTTTTCGTAGAATCATTAGTGCCATTCTCATATACTCGCTTTATATAATTATAAACACCTTCAACTTTCCTTGTGATTTCGCCACTTTTGCCATTATTATTTTTATATACATATGTGATTTCATTGTCAGTACCCCATATTATTTTTTCTTTAAACTCTTGTGGCAGCTGACGCCATGGCAGTTCTAAATCAACCCTCATATCCTCTGCCAATGCTAATACTTCACCTTTTAGCCAATTAGCATTAGGATTTTCTTTAAATTTTCTTAAATCTCCCCATAAAATTGATGCTCCATCAAGAATTGATTTATCTGGTTTAGAAACTATTAAATTGCAATCTATCTCTCCATGAATCCCCAGCCCATTACATACTTGACACATACTATCTGGATTGTTATAGCTAAAGGTAGATGGAGTTAACTGAAACATAATATGACTACATTCATAGCACATTTGATTTTGTTGAAATAATATCTTTTCATCCTCATCAATTAGTACATAAATTGCCCCATGTCCTATCTTCAATGCTTCTTCTATGTTTTTAAGCATATTTTTATCATTATTTTTTTCTACACCAATTGCATGGTCATAGGATAAATTTTCATAGATTACATGTTTATAAGATAAATCTTCATTATTATATGGCTTTATTATAATTCTTGTATTATCAGGCAATTCCATCAACTTTTCATAAATTTCACTGGTAGTAAGAGGAATAATAGCACTGCCACAATTAGGACAATGTCTTATTCCAATGGTTGAAAATATATTTCTTAAATAATCATAGATCTCTGTTATAGTCCCTACTGTAGAACGTGGATTTCTAGAAATACTTTTTTGAGAAATTGATATTGCTGGTGGCAGACCAGTTATCATATCAAAATCTGGTTTTTCTCTACATTCATTATTAGCTGTATTCCCCATACTTTCCATAAATCTTCTTTGACTCTCTGCATATAGGGTATCAAAGACCAAACTTGATTTTCCACTTCCACTAACTCCTGTCACTGCTGTTATCTTATTATATGGAATTGTAACATTAATATTTTTAAGATTGTTCTGCCTTGCACCTTTTATTACAATACCTTCAGTGCGTTTCTCCTCTATATGTTGATTTTTATAAAAATCCTTTCTCTTTTTATTTATATTATTATTAGAATATTTTTCTATAACATCAAGACTTGATTGTTTTATATGAACTTGTGAATTATGCTCTTCTTCAAGCTGTTCCTCCACCCATTCCGGCCAATGTTTAAGCCAATTAGGAACACTACAAACTGCTACTTTATCATTGACAGATATATATGGAAATATTTTAATTAATGGGCTATTATTAAAAGAATCCAACTTACTTACTTTGATTCTTTTTAAACTTTTATCAAAATCCAATATTTTTGCTGTAGTAAGCCCTATAGGATTTGGTCTTACTGGTGATCTTGTTGCAAAAATTCCTGTTCTAGGTGCATTTTCATAAGGTGGATCGCACTCCGTTGCCCTTCTATATTTCGATTCATCAAATCTACTAAACCACCACATTATCTTTATATGAGAGTATCCCATCAATTCTTCATAGACATTTTCAAAATCATTTCCTATATAAATGAAATCTTCTCCATTTACTTTTTTAAGACTTCCAATTGCTGCAATCTCATTCTTAGGATTTACAAAAACTTTTTTATTATCTGCTCCTTTTACCTTAGGACTAAAACTTTCCTTAACCCTATCTTCACAAGGGAAATATGGTTTTACATCATAAACAGGAACATTATCTTCTAAATCTTTATCCTCCTTAAAAGTAATTATTCCTGCTTTTTCATCTACATTATTTATTTCAATAGTTTTTTGCATAAGCTCCTTAGAAAAAATAACAATTATATGACTAAATGAAGATAAATATTTTAATCCCTTAACAAAGCTTTTATCTATTACTATTTTATTTTTTTCCTCTAATCTCCCTATTTCATAAACATTAAAACACTGATTCCTATTCATAAAAACTCCCCTTTTCCATTGATATATTACTGATAATAATCCCTACCACAATGTGAGAGTCAATATTTTTATTGGTTTTGTTTTAATATAGTGTTGATAATGAACTACAGATTATGACTTAATTTTAATGGGTATCTGTATTTCTGTTAAATAATCCTTTGGATTTTCTTCATTCCAAGGTCCTTTATGACATATCTGCATACTCAGTCCACTTATTTCATATTGATTATTTTCTTCTAACCAATTTACAAATGACTTATAAGCACCTGAAATATTCTCATAGGGCCCATAAACCATTGTAGCTCCAACCAAATCAAAAGCTTCTGTTTTATGGAAAGTAACTCCATCTTTTTCTATTCCCTTTTCTTCCGTTACTATGCATATCTCAATATCTACATCTTTTTCTTTATATTCATTATCGTGATATATGGCAAAGCTATGGTTACTATCCTTTATATTTAAATTTTCTTTTTTAATATACTCACATAATAAATGCCAAAGTTCACCTTCTGCAAAATAGTTTGGCGCAATCTTTCTAAGGGAAATAACATCATAGGAAGGAATAGATTTTACCACAACATTATAGTTAAACTCCTTCTTATCATCTATTTCCCCCATTGCTCCTCTTAACTTTTCTAATTTCCGCTCTTCAACTCTTATTGCTTCTTTAATAGCTTCTTCTTTCAGTCTAAATTCTTTCTTTAATGATTCACTATCCCAATACTTTAATGAATGAGAAATTTCCTCAGTACTAAATCCTATATCTCTTAAAAAGATTATCTTACTTAAAGTTTTTGTTTGCTCTACTGAATACATTCTATATCCATTTTCATTATTAATTTTAGCTGGCTTTAAAATACCAACATCATCGTAATATCTTAACATTCTAATAGAAACTTGAGTTAATTTTGAAAATTCTCCGATCCTAAACACTTGCCTCTTCCTCCAAATACATTTATGTAATTATATTTAAATTTCAATTAAGTTTGTACATTATACAAATAGACATGTTAGAAAATTGAATTAACTAGAACCTCATATTATTACTGCTCAACCGTTTCGAAATCTTGATTTACTAAGGCTCTGTTCAAGCAAAAAGCTAAAAGACAACAACTCGCCTCACTCGAACAGGTTGTCTTTCNNCTTTCACATAGCCTAAGTAAATATAAGATTACTGCAAATGGTATTCGTAGCAATAATATGAGGTTCAATTTAAATAATTTATGAAAAAGTCTATTTGATTTATAACCATATACCAAAATTATAATCTATAATTTTCTACTATATAATCATAAGTATATGAATATCTTAACTAAATTACAATTTAGTTAACAAATTCTTCCTTTACTTTTATTATAATATATATTTAGTTGAGATACCCTTCCCCTTCAAAAAATATAACCGCATGTAAGAGGCCGTTTAAGTTACCTAAATGCGGTTCGTGGATTTCATGGCGAATACAAAGCATGCATTTTAAAATTCACTAACTTTCTATTTATTTTTAATTTAACAAATATAATCATTTTGAAACATCTTTTATTTAGAATATGTTAGATGAAATTGTTGATATAGTAACTCAAATCAGAATACGGTATATGAAAACAAAAATGTAAAAACATCTTGACATATGTATGAATAATTTGGTATTATTGGTATATAATTAATGTAAAGAACTTTTTACATTTTAAAGGAGGTATGCCTTATGGGTTTCTTTAAACAAGAACAAGAAGATGAAATGGATAAATACATTGAACTAAAAAGTTTGAAAATTGCATACTTGTTTACAGTATTATTCTTATTGGTATGGGGCATTATAGACTATGTAACAGGTAATAGGCATAGTACGGCAATATTGTTATTTTTTATTCAAAATTCATTATTTATATTCTTAAAACTATATTATAAAAAGAAATTATGTGAAGTAAATGAAGAATAGAATTAAAGAGTTTAGAAAACAACTCAAATTAACCCAAGATGAATTAGCACAAGAACTTGGAGTGACACGACAAACAATTAATGCAATTGAAAACAACAAATACAACCCTACACTTGAACTGGCAATTAAAACGGCAAAGTTTTTAGGTGCACCTGTTGAACAATTATTCTTTCTTGATTGATAACATAACAGCATTTTGTTTATAAATGCTGTTATGTATTTTATCTTACAGGGGGCGTCACAAAATAACTGATTGAGTTATGGAGCGATGCTCCTTTCTACTGGTTAAAACTTCTTTATCAGCCTGTATCTGCAATTAAGGATTTAGATAATAAATTATTTGAACTACTATGTAATCAATACACAAATGTACATAAAATTTTAGATATAGTAGATAGATTTAGAATGATATTAAAGAGTAAAGACGTTAATAAATTAGATTTATGGATTGAAGATTCATTAAATCTAGGTATTAGCGAACTCAAAAGTTTTATTAATGGATTAAATCAAGATATTGATGCTATGGATTTTATATCTAATATATAGAGAACCAAATTCAACATTTATTTGGGGATATAAGGATTTGGTTCTCTCAAAGAGATATGCAAGCTCTAAATCACCATAATACTAATTGTACCTTTTATAATTATAAATTTCACGAATTAACTTTTAATCTTGTATATCTATAGTAATTAACTAATCCAAAGCATATCAGCACTTTCCACTGTCCATTTTCCATCTTTGTTTTTAAGTTGTGTTTTAACTCCTATAGCTCCAAGTCCTGAGCGAAATTTACTTCCTTCTACCTCAACATTATTGTTTGAAGAAAAATTAATATTTTCAACCCTTAATAATAATCCTTCAATGTAGTTTCCCTCTTTAACCATTCCCTTATCCTTTAGTGATTGAAAGGATTCCTCCATAATCTGTACTTTATACTTTTCAAAGTATTTTAAAATATATTTTTTATCTTCTTCCGTAGCATCCTTTAAAGTGCTTGTATCGATAGCTATATATTTCATATCGCCATTTAATCCTTCGTCAATAGACATCATTGACTCTAAAGCTAAGCTATAAATTTCAGCCATTTTTGTGGTTTTCTCTGTTTCATTATTATCTTTTGGTAAACTATTAGAATTATCTCTTGGTAAATTACTAGAGCATCCTGTTAATATTATGCTGAGAATTAACATTACAGAAAATAAATACTTTCTCATAGCCCCACCCTTTCTTTCAAATTATTCAGAGAAACAATTAAATAATTTGATGCGAAGATTTATTACAATATATACGATTTATAAATACTAAAGTACTATGTACTAAGCCATTTTAGTTTCATCGAATAAATTAGGCAGATGGTGTTTCTCTCTAATTAGATTTTCTATTTCAAGAGCTAGTTCTGGATTATCCTTTAAATACTGCTTTGCATTTTCCCTACCTTGGCCCAGTTTCATATCTTTGTATGATAGCCATGAACCACTTTTTTCAACTAAGCCCTCGTTTACAGCTATATCTACTAAGTTTCCTTCTCTTGAAATACCCTCATTATACATTATGTCAAATTCGGCTAGCTTAAAAGGTGGAGCAACCTTATTTTTTGTTACTTTTATTCTTGTTCTGCTTCCTAAAACCTCTTCCCCAACTCTTATGATGTCAGTTTTTCTAATATCTAGCCTTACAGAGGAATAAAATTTAAGTGCTCGTCCCCCTGTTGTGGTCTCTGGGTTTCCAAACATTATACCAATTTTTTCTCTTAATTGATTTATAAATATTACTACACATTTGGATTTGTTAATGGCTGCAGTAAGCTTTCTTAAGGCCTGAGACATTAATCTGGCTTGTAAACCAATATGAGAATCCCCCATGTCACCTTCTATTTCAGCTCTTGGAACCAAGGCTGCAACAGAGTCAATTACCATTACATCAATGGCATTGGACCTTACTAGTGCCTCAGCTATCTCTAAGGCTTGTTCACCAGTATCCGGTTGGCTTACAATTAAGTCCTCAATATTAACTCCTAGTTTTTTTGCGTAAGATGGATCTAAGGCATGCTCAACATCTATAAAGGCTGCTGCACCTCCTCTCTTTTGAGCTTCTGCTATTACGTGGAGAGTAACAGTAGTTTTCCCTGAAGATTCAGGTCCGTAAATTTCTACTATTCTCCCCTTTGGAACTCCACCTACTCCTAGGGCTATATCTAAAGCTAGACATCCTGTTGGTATAGCTTCTATTCCCATCATGGTGTTTGCACCAAGCTTCATCACAGAACCCTTTCCGAATTGCTTTTCTATCTGATTTATCACAGATTCTATTGCTGCAAGTTTATTATTATCAATATTCATTACCTGTCTCCTCTCGATTTAAACCTCATGTCTATTGTAAAACTATTGATTTTTTCATCCTCATTGTCTCTTTCTATTCAATCTATCCCTGGGTTTTTAAAAACCTATAAAATAAGCTTCATACTTGTGATCCATTATCTTTTAGATATTGTTTCAAATATTTGCCAGTATAAGAATTGATATTTGAAACAATTTCCTCTGGGGTTCCCTGTGCTACTATTGTTCCCCCATGTTCTCCACCTTCTGGTCCAATATCTATGATGTAGTCCGCTGTTTTAATTACATCCATATTATGTTCTATTACAACTACGGTATTGCCACTTTCAACTAGTTTCTGCAGAATATTTGTCAACTTGTGAACATCTGCAAAGTGCAAACCAGTGGTAGGTTCATCTAATATATAAGTGGTTTTTCCTGTACTTTTTCTACTTAATTCTGCTGCAAGTTTTACACGTTGTGCTTCTCCACCTGACAAGGTTGTTGCAGGCTGACCTAGCTTAATGTAGGATAGACCTACATCATTTAGAGCTTCTATTTTTCTTCTAATGCCCTGAAAGTTTTCAAAGAATTTAAGTGCTTCTTCCACAGTCATATCTAGTATGTTATGAATATTTTTACCTTTATAAAGCACCTCTAAAGTCTCACGATTATATCGCTTTCCTTTACAAACCTCACAGGATACATAGACATCTGGAAGAAACTGCATCTCAATTTTAAGGGTTCCATCTCCTTTACAGGCTTCACAACGGCCACCTTTTACATTAAAACTGAACCTTCCTTTATCATATCCTCTTACCTTTGCATCAGTGGTGGTGGAAAATAAATCTCTAATTAAATCAAAGACTCCAATGTATGTAGCAGGATTAGAACGTGGAGTTCTTCCAATAGGACTCTGATTAATATTAATAATTTTATCCAGCTGTTCTATGCCCTCAATTTTTTCATATTTACCAGGGATCGTTCTAGCACGATTTAGTTTTTTTGCTAGTGCCTTATATAAAATCTCATTTACAAGAGAGCTTTTCCCTGAACCAGATACACCAGTTATACAGGTAAGTACCCCTAGAGGAAAGGAGACCTCTATATTCTTTAGATTATTCTCCTTAGCACCAAGGACCCTTAAATATCCCTTGGGAGACTTTCTGCTTTCAGGAATTGGAATGTACATTTTTCCGCTTAGATATGCCCCAGTAATAGATTTAGTATTTTTTATGATATCCTCTGCAGTTCCACTTGCTATCACTTCTCCTCCATGGACTCCAGCACCAGGACCAATATCAAGTATATAATCTGCAGCCTTCATGGTATCCTCATCGTGTTCCACAACTATGACACTATTTCCTAGGTCTCTTAAATTGCACAAAGCCTTAAGAAGTTTGTCATTGTCTCTTTGATGTAGTCCAATACTAGGTTCATCTAATATATAATCTACTCCCATAAGGCCAGAACCAATCTGTGTGGCTAGTCTAATACGCTGCAATTCTCCTCCAGATAAGGTGCCCGTTGCCCTTGATAGGTTAATATAATCTAGTCCCACATCCATAAGAAAGGTAATTCTTGTATCAATCTCTTTCAAAAGTTCTTCTCCTATTACCTTTTGGAAATCACTTAACTCTAGATTTCTAAAAAACTCCCTTAGATCTTTCATTGACATATTTGTTACTTGAAAAATATTCTTTTCATCCAAAGTAACAGCCAAAGACTCCTTCTTTAGACGTTGCCCTTTGCAACTTTTGCAGGGAATAACACTCATAAAGGTTTCATACTCTGCTTTTGTAATTTGTGATGCAGTTTCCTTGTAACGCTGCTCTACACTTTTTATGATTCCTTTAAAGGTCACATCATAAATTCCTTCACCTCTTTGGCCGCTATAATGAACCTTTACAATTTGGTTTGTACCATAAAGCAGAATATCATGAATTTCCTTTGTATAAGATTCAAAAGGCACATCAAGACTAAAGTTGAATTCCTTTGATAGGGCTTCAAGAATGGCTCTAGTATAGCTTCCTTGTTCCTTACAGGACTGCCAGCCAAGAACCACAATAGCTCCTTCGTCAATGCTCAAGATTTTATCAGGAATCATCAAATCTTCATCAAATTCCATCTTAAAGCCAAGGCCAGTGCATTCTGGACATGCTCCAAAGGGATTATTAAAAGAAAAATTTCTTGGCTCAATTTCTTGGATGCTTATATCACAGTGTGGGCAAATAAAGTTTTGGCTAAAGGTGAGAGTTTCTCCCTCTATTACGTTCATCATGATTATTCCATTTGCAAGTTCGAAAGCAGTTTCCATTGAATCAGCTAAACGAGATTCAATTCCTTCTCTAACAACTAATCTATCTATAACAAGTTCAATATTATGATTAAGATTTTTATCCAAAAGAATTTCTTCTGATAAATCATATTGATTTCCATCTATAATAACTCTTACATAACCACTGTTTTTCGCATGTTCCAATGTTTTTTTATGGTTACCTTTCGTTTCGCTAACTATAGGTGCAAGAAGTTGTATTTTGGTACCCTTTGGAAGGGCTATTATCTCATCTATAATCTGATCCACAGACTGTCTTTTAATTTCCCTACCACATTTTGGACAATGAGGAACCCCAAGTCTTGCATATAAGACACGAAGGTAATCATAGATTTCCGTCACTGTTCCCACAGTAGAACGGGGATTTCTGTTAGTAGATTTCTGAGAAATAGCAATACTAGGTGAAAGCCCTTCAATGCTTTCAACCTCAGCTCTTTTCATCTGCCCTAGAAACTGCCTTGCATAGGAGGACATAGATTCCATATATCTTCTTTGACCATCGGCATAAATTGTGTCAAAGGCTAGCGAAGACTTACCTGATCCACTAACTCCAGTTATTACCACCAGTTTATTTTTAGGAATATCCACATCAATATTTTTTAAGTTATGTTCACAGGCTCCCTTGATGCGCAGGTGGTTTGTTTCAGCCATTGATATCAATCCTTTCTCTATTTTTAAATGCGTCTTTACTTTTGAACACTTCTACTTTTAGTTACAACTCTAATTTTGTATACAGTTTTACTTTTAAAGGGAACTCTAATTTTAAGTACAGCTCTATTTTTCAATGAGATTCTGTTTTAGAATTCAGCTATACTCTTTTAAATTTTGAAATAACTTTCAATTAAATACTTGCTTTCTTCTTTACTGACTTTGATGTAGCTCTCTTCTTTTGAGATTCTAATTTTGGTTTTCTCTCCTCTAATTCAGCTAATTTACGTTCTTTTTCTTCCCGTTCCCTTTCTAATTGCTCTTGTTTTAGTTTCAATTCTTCAAGGGCTGAGCTTTCCACTTCTAGATTTTCTGCTTTCAAAAACTTTTCAAAGGCTTCTGGATATTGAAACATTTTTATTCCAACCTCCTCCTGAAATTGAACCCATAACTTTTGTTCCTTTACTTCTGTAATAACTCCCTCTCCAAATTGGGCATGAACTACCTTCTCATTTGCTAGATCCATTTTTTATACCTCCTCTAAAATTGTCTATGCTTGATTTTATATTTATTAATTTACTTTGTAATGATAGTTTGAAAATATATAAATAAGCCACCTTAAGGCTCTTTGGATTTACTTAAATATATGTGCAATCTCATTTTGTAAACGTTTCCATATCGCTTCATAAAAAAATTTGCTATAATACTCCTCATTAATCCAATATTTTTCTTTAGAACACTCATTTACCACCCTCTCTTTATTTAAAAGTATCTTTTTCATCCTTCCAAGGCATGGACCCTTGATAATATTTTTTACAAATATGGCTCTGTATAGAACTATCAAGACTTGATAAGCGCTTATACACATATTGCAAGGAATCACTGTTTTCCTTAGCAGTTCTTTTAATAATACACTGTTTCCCCTTGCAAACAGAAATGCTTAGCCAAGTGCAACTGCCCCTATCTGATAAGTCACCGCAGTCTGGAAACTTCATCAAATCTGGTACTTTGTATCTCAACCTCTTATTCCTCCTTTCTATAAAGCAAAAATAATAGGACTACACTTTAATTTTAGCACAAAAAAATTTTACGATGTAAGTAAAACTTTTGTTAAGAAACATGCTTTTTTTATTTCTCATTTTGTTTTAAAACTTGGTGATGTTCGTATTATAATTGCAGATTCTATACCTCAACTTCCCTTTGATAAGCTGGGAATAAAGGCCCAGCCTATTGAGATTATTCTCCAATTTTCATACTGGAGATTTCAGTTGCTTTACCAGATATGCTCATAACTGTAAATATGAAAATACCCGTATTTTTATTAAGATAATTGTTAGCAGTTTTGGACGACAAAAAAGACACCTGTAGCCTTTGTACCGTAATCAGATTTACGTGCAAAGCACCACATGTGTCGTTTCTTTAAGTTTATTATTTAATTCATTTTGGATTATACTTTATTTTTTATAAAAAAGTCAAATAGTTTATATAAAAGATTTTTATTTAAATATTCTAATTCTCTCTTCTAATGGCTGGAACTGTTTTTCTTCTGGCTGTGCAGTAGGTTTTCCAAATGGCATTTGCGCAATTAGCTTCCAGTTACTTGATATGCTCCATTCCTTTTTAACCTCAGCTTCAATAAGTTCATTATAGTGCTGTAAAGATACTCCAAAGCCTTCAATTTCTAATGCAGTCCATACAACAAATTGGTGCATTCCACTTGATTGCTGTGACCAAACTGGGAAGTTATCTTTATATAGTGGGAATTGAGCTTGAAGCCCTTCAACTATACTGTTATCTTCAAAGAATAAAACTGTACCATATCCGCTTTTAAAGGAATTTATTTTATCTTCAGTTGGTTTAAACTTATCTGCAGGAACTATTTTTCTTAAAGCTTCCATTGTTATATACCACAATTTATCGTGCTGTTCTCCAAGTAGTAAAACCACTCTTGCACTTTGAGAATTAAAGGCTGATGGTGTATACTTTACTGCGTGCTCTATTATTTCTCTTATTTTTTCATCTGAAACCACTGCTTCCTTGCTTATTCCATAAAATGAACGTCTCTCAGCCACTGCTGCATTAAAATCTTTTTTCATATTATTTCTCCTCCATTTTTCTTAAATTATTTTATTTAATTAAACTAAAATTTTATTCATGTTATTTATTAAGCTTAATTAAGTATTTTTAAGCTTAATTAATTATTTTTAATCCTAATAGAACTAATCATCATGTCATATTCAATTTGTATATTCATTATATTACATTTTATTGAATTTTATTGCTATTCATTAAATTTTATTATCTTATTTTTCCTTGATTATCTTTTATTATTCAATGAAGTGCTTACTAAATGATTAGCTTATTTGATAAAAAATAAAAAGTGAGCTGCCATAGGCTTAATCAACCCGTAGCAGTTCACCATCTTCTTTATAAGTATAGTGGCAGTTATATTTCAACTTCAATTTCAGATAAATTTAATGCTTTCCCTCCTACCATCACCTCAACAACCTCCTTATCTTGAATAGCTAATGAAGCAATTATTTCTGAAGGTTTTCCCATTGAGTAACCTTGTTCAATAACTATACGCTCAGTACTCTTAAGGTTGATTTTATCATATTTAAACAGATAACAGGCAAGAGCACCATTGGCTGTACCAGTTGCAGACTCTTCAGGTATTCCGTAAAGAGGTGCCAAATTTCTGCAGTGAGCATCTGAACCATTAAGTGACTCTAGTGTGAACATATGATAACCAACAGTATTATATTTCCTACTGATTTCTGCTACCTTTTCAAAATCTGGCTTTATGGCACTTAATATATCTATATTTTTGATTGGAACAATAATATCTCTCAGACCAGTAGATACTATTTGTACTGGTAAATCTTCGTCTATTTCATAAGCACTAATATTCAAGGAATCTGCGATTTCCTCTTTACAAATTGTTTCGTAAAAGTTTGGAAGAGCTTGATTCATTATAATTGACATATCTTCCATTACCTCTACCTTTAAAATTCCTGCCTTTGTTTCCTGAGTATACCTCCCAGGCTTTATTTTCCCTAGACTCGATAGTAAGCAATAAACTGCCACTGTAGCATGCCCGCAAAGATCCACTTCTTCAGCAGGGGTAAAAAATCTTACCTTAAAATCTGCTAAATTTGACTTCATCACATAGGCAGTCTCACTAAAACCAATTATACCTGCGATCTTTTTCATATCATTTTCTGAGAGGTTATCGGCATTAAAGACGACTGCCGCAGGATTTCCTCCTTCAATAGATTTTGCAAATGAGTTTAATGTAAAAGCTTTTATTTTCATATTTTATCTTTAGAGAGAGTGTGTATTACAAGTACCAAACCCTCACTAAATCTATCCCCCTTAATTTTATGCACTTTTTTTAGTTTCTTACAAGTTATTAGTTCTCTTTATAAGAAGAATGTAACTTAATAAGTATTAATTTTAATGTAAAAGTTCTTATATTTGTACTATTGTACCTATATTCATTTCTTCTGCCTTTAATATAATATATTGTGAAACAGCAATATCTTGCAGTGATATACCAGTGCTGTCGAATATGGTAATTTCTTTATTTGATGTTCGTCCTTTAACATTTCCCAGTATTAATTGGCCTATTTCACTCAAATTATCCTTTTCAATTTTACCCACTCTTACGGCATTTTGTGTTTCTCCTACTGTTGATGCCTGTGCTATGTCATCTACATATACAACTGCTTCGTCAAATATTTTTTCATCTATTTCCTGTTTTCCAATAGTATCAGCTCCCATACAACTGAAATGGGTGCCTGCTCTAACCCATTCTTTTAAAACTAATGGCTTTCGCGAAGGGGTAACAGTAATTACTGCATCAGTTTCTTCTAAAGCTTTAGCTGGATTT
The DNA here is from genome assembly GCA_002381695.1 of Clostridium sp. UBA4108. Taxonomy (GTDB): domain Bacteria; phylum Bacillota; class Clostridia; order Clostridiales; family Clostridiaceae; genus Clostridium_J. The sequence continues at coordinate 22,796 of DFXM01000034.1, forward strand.
TCAGTTGCGATAAACTCAACTGATTCAATTCTCTGCTTCCATCTGATATTGTAAGAATCCTTTATATCATTTAAAATTTTACCAAGTTCAGCTTTTATAGAATTCTTAAACCTTATGGCACTTTCATGTTTAAAAGGATTATATATATATACCTTATTGATTGTCTGAACTTCAGACAGCGTGGCAGCTATTTGAAAAATTGCTTGAACTCCTGTTCCTACAACCAGCAGTGTTCTTGAATCATTTTTTGCTAAATACTTAACACCTACTGCACCTGCAGCTCCAGTACGCATTCCTGTCAAATAGCCTGCATTAATAATAGCTTTGGGAAATCCATTATTTAAATCGAATAGCATGGTGAGCCCAGTTACAGTTGGAAGTCCGAGCTTTGCGTTATCACCAAACCATGAAACTAACTTCAAGCCAAAAACATCTTCCTCATTAAGCATACTAGATTTAATATCCATTTCTGCTCTGCCCTGAAAAATTTCCTCTGATATCATGGAAAATATTCTCCCCCGATTATCAGCTTTCGATACATAGGCTTGTTCCACGCATGCTACTGTATTCTTAATATCGAGAATCCTTCTAATATTATCGTCACCGAGAACTCTTATTGGAATCAACACTTATCACTTCCTTCTAAAATTATAAATTTATAATTTTATAAATTTATTAATATAATTATATTTTGAAGGCAATGAAAAGTCTCCAACCATTCTTGGTTGTTTTTTAACCAACCAAATGATACATTAATAATAATATCATTTGGAGGTATAATTATGTTTAATATAAATTGGAAACCTGACAGAAATGATTCCACTCAGTTGCATATACAAATCGTTAGATACATGAAGGATAAAATAGCCAGTGGAGAATGGCCGGTAGATTTCAAATTACCCAGTCAAAGGACACTTTCTGAAATCTTTGGCGTTAATAGAAGTACCGTTGTAGCTGCAATAGAAGAACTAACTGCTGAGGGTCTTTTAAATGGAAATGCAGGAGGGGGTACGAGGGTAATAAACAATACCTGGATATTAATGTCTACTCATCATTCCCACAACTGGAATCCGTATATCTCCTCAGGAGTACATCAGGCCAATCAAAGAATAATACAACAGATTAATGTGGCTGAATTTCAACCAGATATTATCAAAATGGGGTCTTGTGAACCGTCTCCTGAGTTAATTCCTAACGAAATGATTCAGAAGGCATTGGAAAAACTATCCAAATCTATGAAGCCCTTAGGTTACGAAGAACCAAAAGGAGCACTTTATTTAAGAAGAGAGATATGTGCATATCTTAAAACATTGGGCATTGAGGCTGAGCCTGGCTCAGTTCTGATTACTTCCGGAGTATTGCAGGCACTTCAGCTTATTTCCCTTGGACTTTTGAACACAAACTCAGTAGTTTATTTAGAAAAGCCATCATACCTCTATTCTCTGAGAACTTTTCAATCCTTTGGACTACAACTCTCTGGAATACAACTTGATGAAGAAGGCATTGATGTAAAGGAATTGATTAACCGTCATCAGCGAAGAAAAGGATCTATGCTGTTTTCAATACCTACCTTTCAAAATCCTACAGGTAACGTAATGTCACTTGAAAGAAGAAAAATGCTTATAAATGCCTGTGATATAGAACGATTGCCTATTATCGAAGATGACGTATACAGAGAGCTTTGGTTTGATGAACAGCCGCCACCACCACTAAAGGCATTTGATAAAAACGGGCTTGTATTATATACGGGAGGCATATCAAAGAATCTATGCCCTGGTCTTAGGATTGGATGGATTGTAGGACCAGAAAAAGTTATTGAAAGACTAGCGGATATAAAAATGCAAACGGATTATGGATCTAGCTCGCTTTCTCAAAATGTAACTGCAGAACTTTTTTCAAGCGGTCTGTATTATCAGCATAACGATATAATGAGAAAAAACGTAAGGATTCGAAGAGATGTTACTATTGGAGCATTGAAAAAATATTTTAATGGCATGGCCACCTGGAATATTCCAGCTGGAGGGTATTTCATTTGGCTTAAGCTGAATGAAGGTATCTCCATGCATGAACTTTTCATAAAAGCATTAAGCAAAAAAATACTTATTTTCCCTGGATATTTATATGAATTTCACTCCAATCACCATATAAGAATTTCATATTCTTATGCCTCGCTTAAGGAAATAGAATGTGCAATCAAAACTCTTTCTGAGTTGGTATCAGAACAATTAGGTTAAGTGAACCAGTCAATTTTAACTACTCTTTCACTTTTTCTAACTCCTTACCTTCTAAAAATATAATATCTAAACTTTTAGTTAATTTCACTACAAAGATTTCCTTGGTGGAGCTACTCTCACCCATCGAAAACACAACCGCCTATAAGTAGCTATTTAAGCCATCTACAAGCGGTTGTGGATTTCATGGTGGAGGCGAAGCATGGTTGGTGAAATCCACTATACAGAGTTAAACTTTCACCATTGAAAGTTGGCTTAATATAAATAGTACTATTATTAATCTGTACCGATCCTAATAGTAGACAATGTGATTCTTGATTCAAAAGTTTTTCCACATTATCTACTAAACCTATTTTATTGCGTGTATTATCTATAATTTCTTTTTTTGGCTGGACGAATACTCTGTTCAAAGTGGAATATATTTTCCGGATCATATTTACTTTTAATTCGCATAAGCTCACGATAATTGGTACCATAATATGCACATGGCCAATCTTCAATAAAGATATCAGGCCAATTGACGTAGGTTCCATTCACGTATTTTAACATGGCTTGTCTGAGCCTTTCTACCCAAAAGATGTTCGGATTTTTTTCATCCTCAACTTTCCAGTGTGTTATATATTGCATTATATAGCTTGCTTCACGATGAAAATAAGCCGTTTCATCTGGAGGAATCTCCCTGACTGCTCCTCCCAAGCTCTGAAATTGGATTGAGTTATCTTTGTTTGGGGAAATCCTCATATAACAAAGTAGGGTATCGATAGCCTCATCAGGTAACCTATGATACACAAAAGCCCCAGTATTTTTAAACTTATGAGGGCCTAGCCCACCATCAAACTTTATTACTGCTTCAATATACGGTATTGTTTGAATTTCAATCTGAATAGGATTGCCAGCAGAAGTTAATGGTTTTAGTAAGCATCTTAGCTGGTCTTCATGGCCTAAAAATTCGCCGGATGAAGAAATACGACCATCCTTTTTGGTGAATATCTCTAAAATTGATGTCAATCGTTCATCAACAAATGGCGCCCAATCCTGCCATGTCTTGATGATTTCTTTAGCATCATACCAATCCCACGTGATATTATAAACTGCCACGTTTAAAATAGGATGAACCTTAAAAATAAATGAAGTTACTATCCCAAAGTTTCCACCCCCACCTCCACAGGAAGCCCAAAAAAGATCGGAATTGACGTATCGGTCAGCGTATACTACTTCCCCTCTTGCATTTACCATCTCAACTGCCATCAAGCTATCGCAAAGCATACCTATCTTTCTTGTAAGCATGCCAAATCCTCCTCCAAGCGTAATCCCGGCAATGCCAACTGTTGGGCACGTTCCACCCGGAATAGTAACACCTTTATCCCATAAAATCTTGTAAATCGGCAACAAAGTAGCTCCAGCCTCGATAGTTACTTCCATATTCTCTTTCTCAAGAAGTACTTTATCCATTTCGCTTACATCTATGACAATTCCATCATTCAATAGTGAAAAAGCTTCATAACTGTGCCCTCCACAGCGGGTACGTATTGGAACACAGTTCTCTCTTGCCCATTTAACCGCATTAATTACATCCTGAATCTCTTGACAAAAAACAATAGCGCAGGGATACTTTGAGAATCTCGTATTATAATCCATTCGAGCATGATCATAGCTTGGATCATCCGGGAAAACAATTCTGCCAGTAAGTTTAGTCATTTTGCCCCTACCCCCTTACAACCTTTTTTATTCATTATTGTATAATATATGGCTTCAATTTTAATTTTGATAACAATTTTAAAATCAGTGTAAATACGTTTCTAAGTGTGCCACCCCATATCCTAGAAAATCTTACCTACAAATGCAAGAGAGCATATATAAATTATTATAATCTTCTTTAAATGTGAATTAAGGGAACTTTTTAACAAGTTCCCTTAAAATATACCATATTCACGTAATTATTGCTGATGAAAATATAGAATAAAGTCATTATTATTGAGTATAAACCTATAGAGATTATAAACTGTAGGTTAAAAGAAAAATTCATCACTTGTTCTAGCATCTTCATTGCAATAATACTGTGTAATATTGCAGTACTGCCTGGTAAAATAAATGAGATTGCAACTTGAACATACACAGATTTCTTAATTTCCTTCCTGCTCATGCCTACTTTCTTCAAGGTAATGTACTGTTCTTTATCCATAAATGCATCCTTTAATATTTTGAAATATATTGTACTCAAGGTTGAAAGTATAAATATTATAGACATTACCATGCCTAGAAAATGAAATATTTCCAATGCATAATAATCCCATGTATATTGATTAATATGTGGATATACCTTACCTAAAGGCATGGCTTTCCTTATAATTGATTCTAATTGCTTTGAGTCTGACTTCTTACTTATTTGAGCACAATTTAGAGTTCTCTCATTAAAGCCACCCTTTACTTTTTCATATTCACAATCCTCTAATACATATATATTTTTTATTCCTAAATTATCTATAATTCCGGTAAAGGGTATTTCCTCCTGTGTTTTAATAACATACTCTCTATTATTTATTTCTATTTCTTTTTTCAGAACATTAAAGGTTGGTGCTAATGTAGCTGCGCTTGATACAAAAACAGCTTCTTTTCCCTTAGGCTCAATATTATCTGTTGTTTTATAATTTAAAAATTCTAAGTTCTTTTTTAATGTTGAATAGCTTATTATTATTGCTTCATTATTGTAATCTATTTTTCTGGAATAGTTTTTATACTTAACCTTTCCTAAGAAAAATTTATTCTCATTAATTTCAATGAGCTGATCATTGGATGCTTTTATTATCTCTACCCCTTTTTTCTTTGACTCTTCATCATTATATTCATAACTAAAGCTATATGGAGCTTCCTTAATAGCTTGCCTTTTTGCCACTTCATTAAAGGATAGGCTTGTGCCAAAAGCTGTAATGGCAGCTGCACATAATATTGCCGTCATAGCTAAATTACGATAATTTCCCTTTAATCTAAAATATACATTAGATATACTTACTAACATAACATTTTTGTACACCAGCTTTTTATTTTTAATTATCTTATGAAAAACTATTGACATGAAGCTTCCAAAGAAAAAATAAGTTCCAATTGAAACACATAATACCGCTGCCATGGATGAAAGCAACAGGTCTAACTCCCACCTTCTTATCATCATTGCAGCTATATAGCCAGCCAAAATTAAAAATACACCTAAAATCCCCTTAAAATATCTTAGATTTGGGATATCATCCTTCTCCTTTGCAGCATTAATCATATCTATAAGTTTACTTTTCTTTACTATTCTATATTTCTTATAGCCTATTACTATGAAAATACAGGAGAAAACTAAGATCACTATAAATATAGACTGTAATGATATTTTGAAAGGTATTTCTATATTTAAAAGAATTGATTTTGCTAAAAGCATAAAAAACAATTTAGATAAAATTATTCCAAATACTATACCACTAAATATGGATATAGTTCCAAGAAATAAGCTTTCTATTGCAAATACTTGACCAATCTTTGATTGAGTAACTCCCATTAACATATACAAAGCAATTTCTTTTTGCCTATTTAATAGAAAAAATTTATCTGCATTAAATATAAAATATATTACTGTACATACTAAAATGAATCCACAGGAAAGACTTGCAACACTTGCTGCCTGAAACCTTTCGCTTATAGAAATAAATGCTTCATTATGCTCTATTGCTAAAAAATTATAAAAAGCTGCAACAGATACAATGGTTATAAGCAAATAAAGTTTGTACACCTTTATATTATCCTTAAAAAGCTTAAATGATAGTTTAAAGGAGTTCATCACATTCCCCTCCCATCACTGCTATCATATTAAGAATCTTTTTAAATAACTCGCTCTTATTGCCATTGCTGTCTAACTCACCACTTATGCTTCCATCCTTCAAAAACATTACCCTATCTGCATAGCTTGCAGCCCTGGCATCATGGGTTACCATAATAATTGTAGTATTATAAGCTTTATTTATATTTGCAAAGCACTCCAGTACTTCTACAGATGCTTTAGAATCCAAAGCACCAGTTGGTTCATCTGCAAAAATCACCTTTGGAGATGTAATTAATGCTCTACAGATTGCTGTTCTTTGCCTTTGCCCCCCTGATAATTGAAAAGGATATTTATCCAGATGTTTTTCTATACCTAAAAGCTTTGTTAGCTTATCAATTCTTTCCAGTATTATTTCCACCTTTTCATCATTTAGTGTTAATGGTAATGCAATATTATCCCTTACTGTCATACTGTTAAGCAAATTAAAATCCTGAAAGACAAAACCTATTACCTCTCTCCTAACCTTTGCTAATTCTTCTTCTTTTAAATTACTTACATCTTTGCCATCAATTATAACCTTCCCAGAAGTTGCTTTATCTATTGTTGACATGATATTTAAAAAGGTAGTCTTTCCAGATCCAGAAGGCCCCATTATACTGATGAATTCTCCTTTATTAATATCCATATCTATTTCCTTTAATACCTTATGTTTATTAGTTAACTTTCCATAATCCTTGATTAATTTTGATACCTCTACGATTTTTTTCATAACTTCTCACCTCGTATCTATAGTATAATTTGTACCAAAGCCTTCTTCCATCTATCCAAGTTACAAATTAAGTTCTAATATGACATGGGTGTAACATTGAAGTAATCTTCCAATTTATAAAAGCTTAAAATAAATTCAGTATACTCTCCTTCTCTACTTTCCACCTTCAAATCTATGCTTAAGTTATTACACATCTTCTTTGCATAATATAAGCCAATGCCAGTAGATTTTGTTCTTGTCCTTCCATTTTTGCCGGTGAATCCTTTATTAAATACTCTGTTTATATCTTCCTTTGGAATTCCAATTCCATTATCTTTAATATGAAGATAATAAGCCTTACTATCATTTTTGCTGTAGATATGCAGCTGTCCATTTTCATTAGTATACTTGCTGCTGTTATTAATAATTTGAGAAAGGATATAGTGAATCCATTTTCTATCACTTATTATATTAAATTCCTCAGCATCTACTATTATCTCAATGTTTTTATTTATGAAAAACTCTGCATTTTCTCTTATTGACTTTCTAATTTCATCTTTTAATGCTACTTTCTCACTTTTTATATCTAAACTATAATTGTTTGCTCTTGTAACATATAATACTTGATTTACACTAAACTCCATTTGTTTCATTTCGGAGATTATCTTTTGGGCTTTATCCTCTTCTAAGTTTTCTAGCAGTAAGTTAATAACAGCTATATTGATTTTAATATCATGAACCCACTTTGTAATATACTCTTGAAAATCATTTATACTGTTTTTTAAACCTTCTTCACTTTTTAAATGCTCTAGATTTTGCTTATCTAGCATATTTGAAAATACATTTAAATGAAAGTCCTTTATCTTATCATCTAATTTTTCATTACCCTTAAAAATATTACTGTATTTATTCTTTTCTTTGATGAATCCATAGATAAAAGCTATAAACACTGTTAATAAAATGAGTATATCCATGTACATAATATCTTTGAAACTCTTATTTATAGTACTACTGCTATATAATATACAATTAATTATTATAAAAATTATTCCGTTGCTCATCAACCATATTTTATTAATCTTAATATAATCAATTATCTTCATTTTTACTTTTCTCTCCTTAAGAAAAAGCCAACTATCTAGAATTTTATCTAAACAGTTGACTTAATATCATAATATTATATATCCAATGCCTTTTTGGGTTACAATTAAATCTTTTATTCCCACTTGCTCTAACCTATTTCTTAACCTATTAATATTAACAGTTAAAGTATTCTCATTTACATATATATCATCATTCCAAAGCTTTTTCATTAGCTTACTTCTAGAAATTCCTTTTCCCTTATTCTCCATAAGAATCTCTAAAAGCAGCAGTTCATTTTTGGTAAGCTCTAAGGATTTTTCATTATATAAAAGAGTTGCATTATCTAAATTTAATAATAAATCATTACATTTTAATACTTTTGCTTCTTCATCTTTATACTCATATGTCCTTCTTATAATAGCCTGTAGTTTTGCAATTAACACCTCTGAGTGAAAGGGTTTTTGTATAAAATCATCTCCACCATTATTAATTGCCATTACTATCTCCATATTGCTATCTCTTGAAGATATAAATATGATCGGTGTTTTAGATATTTGTCTTATTTTTTTGCACCAATAAAAGCCATCACAAACTGGAAGATTAATATCCATAAGAACAACATTAGGTTCACATTCTAAAAAGCACTCTATTATTTTTTCAAAATCTTCACATACAGTTACTTCAAATTCCCATTTATTTAGAAGATTGCTTAACACTTCGCACATGTCTTTATCATCTTCAATTATTAATAATTTATATGTATTATCCATTTTAATGTCCTAACCTATATCAATTTATTACTTCTATATGCTCCGTTTTTAACACATTTTTATTATATCATCCTTTACATATTGGGTAAACAAATTCTTCACTAGGATTATGTCCTGCCATCCTCTCCATATTATTAAGGCTTTTTTCACAGTAACCCTCCTCTCGTAAAGTACTTATTTTTCAATATGGAATACATTATAAAAAGTAATTTCCTCTAACTTTTTCTTCTTTAATGGTTCCTTTTTATTAGTTGGGTACCCAAAAACAAGTATTTCGGAGGCAATGCACCCTTTTGGTAAGTTTAATAGCATTGACATTTTATCAACGTCAAAATAAGATATCCAGGTTGATGCTATTCCATGTTCTAAGGCTGCAAGTACCATATGTGTTCCAGGAATTTTTGTCTGATGCTCTTCCATATTTAAACATGAATAAACTTCATTATTCATACTTTCAATTATTTCTGAAATTTTTGGGAAACGTGCTTTTTGAATATCTCTTCCACCACTTTCCTTCTCTACTATACAGGTGCACAGAACTATTAAAAAGCTGGCTGATTCTATCCACCTTTGGTTATAGGCTACTTCTGAAACTTTTTTTATCATGTCTTTATCAATAATTACACCAAATTTCCATGATTGTTCATTGCCACCTGAAGGAGATAATCTTCCTGCTTCAAGAATATACTTAATTACCTCCATAGATATATCTTCACCTGTAAAGTTTCTAATACTTGTTCTATTTCTTAGTAAATCCAATAACATATTTAACATCCTTTCTTTTTTCTAGGCGTTGTTTTAAACGATTGCTGATTTTAGAACTATATATTATTGCAAAGCGCACTCTGTGTAAGTTCAACTAAAGTTTGATGATAACATCAAACTAAGCTTACACTTAAACCATTTGCAGAAAG
>DFXM01000019.1 GCA_002381695.1 Clostridium sp. UBA4108
CAACCGTAGGTTGCAATTCACTGGCAAAGCCAATTCTCTGCACCTTTGGTGCAATTCACTAAATAAGTTACTTCGTAATTTATTTAAATTATGAAAAGGGGTGTAATGATGAGTGAAAATGCTACTAAAGCCATGATTGCTGAGGTATTTAGTGATATAGCTAATGGAATTAAAAGCGGACAATTTAAGAAAAAAGTTAAAATAGGTTTGACTATATTAGGCTCTGAGCACGGCATTGAAGAAATGATAAGCGCTGCTGAGTTTGCAAAAGCTAAGTATGGTGATTTCGATATAGTTTTAATAGGATCAAAAATAGACAGTGAGTTTGAAGTAGTAGAGGTAGAAACAGCAGAGGAAGGCCATAAAAAAATGACATCAATGCTTGAAAGTGGAGAGATTCAAGGTTGTGTAACTCAGCATTTTGATTTCCCTATTGGAGTATCTACAGTAGGAAAAGTTGTAACTCCAGGAAAAGGAAGAGAGATGATAATAGCAACAACTACAGGAACTACTTCCACAAATAGGGTAGAAGGAATGGTGATGAATGCTATTTCTGGTATATCTGTAGCAAAAGCTAATGGAATTAAAGATCCTAAAGTTGGAATTTTAAATATAGATGGTGCAAGACAAGTTGAAAGAATTTTAAAAGAGATTCAACAAAATGGGTATAAATTTTCATTTACCGAATCATTAAGGGCTGATGGTGGTGCTGTAATGAGAGGAAATGATTTATTAGCTGGAACTCCAGATGTTATGGTTTGTGACTCCTTAACAGGAAATCTTCTTATTAAAATGTTTTCTTCGTTCACGACAGGTGGAAGCTATGAAACTGTAGGTGCAGGATATGGACCGGGTATTGGTGAAGATTATGATAAACTTGTAAATATAGTATCAAGGGCATCTGGAGCACCACTTATAGCTGAAGCATTAAAATATTGTGCTATTTGTGCTGAAAATAAAGTTTTGGATATAGCAAGAGATGAGTTTAAAGCTGCTAATGATGCGGGATTAAAGGGAGCTATTGAAAAGACTCTTAAAAAGGCTAATAAACCAGAAGACTCAGCAGAAGTGAAAATGCCAGCTAAAAAAGTAGTTACATACTCAATTGCTGGAATTGATATTTTGGAATTAGAGAATGCTTGTAAATCATTATGGAAAGAAAATATATACTCTGAAAGTGGAATGGGATGTACAGGACCTATAGTATTAGTTGCTGAAGAAGATGGTACTAAGGCAGAAGAAATTCTTAAGAAAGCAGAATTTTTAGGGTAGGTATATAAATAAAATTGATTGATATGCGTATCAGTCAATTTTATTTTATATATTTAAAAATTAAATTTCTGGTTTTGCTGTCGAAAAATTAGTGATATTGAGATTTTATATAACAAGATTTAAAAAAAATCTTATTACATTAGTAGTAATTAAAAGTTAAAAATTTGTTTAAATATTAGAAATATTTATTTGATTTGAAGGTTTTTCTATGCTATACTAATGCTGCTGCCTTAATTATGCATTGAACTATTATGCTACACAATATGTCGAATTTTAGGCAAATAGAGAGAAAATTTTTGAAAAAATATTGTGGAATAAAATTAATCATAAAGCATAATAATAATTGTACATAATAAGAGGAATTTTTGAATCTATGTAGAAATTAATTTATGTCTAAAAGATTTTTAGTTTTGGGAGGTAAAAAACTATGAAAATGAAAAGATTAGTTGCAATGCTTGCAACAGTGGCTATGACAGCTTCATTATTAGTAGGTTGTGGTTCTAAAGATGGTGGAGCTGCTTCAAACGATGGTGGAGATAAGAAGGCAGACAAAGAATATATTATAGGACTTTCTACAGATGAGGGTGGTTTAAATGATAAATCATTTAACCAATCTGCAGATGCTGGAGTAAAAAAAGCAGTAGATGAATTTGGCGTTAAATATACACCAATCGAGTCTCAAAAGAAAGAAGATTATGAACCAAACTTACAATCTTTGATTGATTCTGGTTCAAACTTAACATTTGCTATAGGTTTCCAAATGGCTGAAGCTACAGCTAATGTAGCTAAAAATAACCCAGATGCAAAACTTGCTATAATAGACTCAGTAGTAGAAGAGCCAAATGTAATGTCTATTACATTTAAAGAAGAAGAGGGTTCTTTCTTAATGGGAGTTATAGCTGGAAAAATGACTAAGACCAATAAAATAGGTTTTATTGGTGGAAAAGACTTTGATACAATTAATAAATTTGAAGCAGGATTTGCAGCAGGAGTAAAAGCTGTTAACCCTGAAGCTGCTAAAGGATTAATTAGTCCAAACGGTAAGACTCCAGGAACAACTGTAAAATATGCTGATTCTTTTGGAGATGTTAATAAAGGTTATGAGTTAGCTAAATCTCTTTATGAAGGTGGTTGTGATGTAATATATCATGCTGCTGGTGGAGTAGGAATAGGAATGTTCAAAGCTACAAAAGAATTAAAAGATGCAGGTAAGGAAGTTTGGGCTATTGGAGTTGATATGGATCAAGCGGTATCAGTTCCAGAGTACAAAGATGTTATACTTTCTTCAATGATTAAAAGAGTTGATATGGGAACATTCGAAGCAACTAAAGATGTAGTTGGAGGTTCATTCAAAGCAGGACATAAAGAACTTGGAATTGCTGAAGAGGGAATAGGTATGGCTGAAACTACTAAAGATAACACTCCAGCAGCAGTAGTAAAAGTTGCTGAAGAGTATCAAGGAAAAATTAAAAATGGAGAAATAAAAGTTCCAGCTAATAGAGAACAGGTTATAGACTTTAAATAATAAATCTTTACCTAAAAATTAATAAACGTTATAATAAGGCTAGGTTATATATCTAGCCTTTTTTATTTAAAAAATAATATAAAAAGTTAATATAAAATTTATAAAAATAAATACAATATATATATTTTATGATATAATGTAAATCTGTAAGCTAAAAAATAATGTAGCACAATGTAAAGCTAAATTGAATTTTAAATTTTATTGTAATTTTTGGGAAGTTTAGGCATTTTTTAAGGAGGAAGGGAAATGAAAAAGGTAATTGAAATGAAGGGTATAACCAAAGTTTTCCCAGGCACCGTGGCTAATGATGATGTAAATTTTGAACTTTTAGAAGGCGAAACTCATGTATTATTAGGAGAAAATGGTGCGGGAAAAACTACCTTGATGAATATCCTGTATGGTCTTTATCAGCAGGAAAAGGGTGATATTTATGTAAACGGTAACTTGGTTAAAATCACAAACCCTAATCATGCAATACAACTGGGAATTGGCATGGTTCACCAACATTTCATGTTAATTCATAATTTTACAGTTGCGGAAAATATAATTTTGGGATGTGAACCCAAAAAAGGCGTAGCTATTGATATGAAGAAAGCTATTGAAAATGTAAAAGAAATTTCAGATAGATATGGTTTTGCTATAGACCCTAATGCGGTTATAGAAGATATATCTGTTGGACAGCAACAAAAAGTTGAGATTTTAAAGGCTTTATATAGGGGAGCTAAAATATTAATACTGGATGAACCTACTGCAGTATTAACACCGCAAGAAATTGAAGAATTAGGGAAAATAATAGAAAATCTAAAAAAAGAGGGTAAATCTGTAATACTTATTACTCATAAGCTTAAAGAGGTAATGAGTATGAGCGATAGAGTTACAATAATTAGAAGAGGTAAAGTTACAGGAATAGTTAATACTGTAGATACAGATATTGATGAATTAGCTGAGTTAATGGTTGGAAGAAAAGTTAATCTAGTAGTTGATAAGGAAAGTGCACAAATTGGAGAAGTAGTTTTAGAGATTAATAAATTATCAGCTAATGATCAAAGGGGATTGCCAGCAGTAAAAGATGTAAGTCTTTCTGTTAGAGCAGGAGAGATTTTAGGAATAGCTGGAGTTGATGGGAATGGACAAACAGAATTTCTAGAGGTGTTAACTGGACTTAGAAAACCAACTAATGGAAGTATAAAACTAAAGAATAAGGACATATATGCTAAATCTACTAGGGAAATTATGGATTTAGGTGTTGGACATATTCCGGAAGATAGACAAAAAAGAGGACTAATACTTAATTACTCCTTAATAGAAAACTCTGTATTGGGCTCTCATAGAAGTAAAGCCTTTAGTAAAGGATTTATTATGAACTATGGAGCTATAAAAAAACATTGTGACAAACTTATTAAAGAATTCGATGTAAGAACACCTAATAGTGAGGTTAAGTCTTCAGCACTATCTGGAGGAAACCAACAAAAACTTATAGCCGCAAGAGAAATATCAAAGAATCCAGATTTATTGATAGCAGCTCAACCAACAAGAGGAATAGATGTTGGAGCTATAGAATATATTCATAAAAGACTAGTTGAAGAGAGAGACAAAGGAAAAGCTGTACTTTTAGTTTCTCTTGAACTAGATGAAATACTAGCATTATCAGACAAGATTGCAGTTATGTATGATGGTGAAATAGTAGATATATTAGATAGAAGTAATGCCGATGAACAGAAATTAGGTATACTTATGGCTGGTGGTAGCCTTAATAAAAAGGAAGGAGTTGTGAAGAATGAATAATAAAGCTAAAGAAATTGCAAAAGCTTTGCTCTTTCCTATAGTAGCAATTATTATATCACTATTTGTGTCTGTATTCTTTGTTATGTGGGCAAAAAATTATCCAATAACTCAATATTTTAGTGCATTAAAAGATTTGGTAGGCACAATATGGAAAGGTAGTTTTGGAACTCCAAGAAATGTTATGAATACATTAGCAGAAGTTACTCCACTTATCTTCACAGGAGTTGCTAATGCTATAGCATTTAGATGTGGACTATTTAATATTGGAGTTGCAGGACAGTTTGTTCTTGGAATGATTGCTGCTGCAATAGTTGGAACAATACCAGGACTAAGTCCTATAGTTCATATACCATTAATCGTTATAAGTGGTATAATAGCAGGAGGAATGTGGGGAGCAGTACCAGGGTTTCTTAAGGCTAAGTTTGGAACTAGTGAAGTTATAAATACTATAATGATGAACTATATATCTTTAGCTTTAGCAAACTATATTATTCTGAGAACTTCTTTTGGAGTGCAGGGAAAAGCCGCTACTCCAATCATACAAAAAAGTGCTATGTTTACCAGATTTATGCAGGGGAGTGCAGCTAATACTAGTATATTTATAGGAATATTAGTTGCTATATTCATAGGATTCTTATTGTGGAAAACTACAGTTGGATATGAAATAAGAGCTGTTGGGCTTAATCCTCATGGTGCTGAATATGGCGGTATTAATATAGCTAAAAATGCTGTTCTAGCTATGCTTTTATCTGGAGCTATAGCAGGACTTGGTGGTGCTGCTCACGTAGCAGGAGTAACGCTTATGATACAAGATTTTATGGTTGTACCAAGCTATGGATTTGATGGTATAGCTGTTGCATTACTTGCCAAAAAAAATCCAATTGCATGTATTGCATCAGCAGTGTTATTTGGTGCATTAAACAGTAGTGCCAGAACACTTCAAATTAGTGGAATACCAAAAGAAATAGTATTTTTAATTCAATCTATAATTATTATATTTGTAGCTACTGACTATATTATGAAATATTTCAGTGATAAGAAAAAGAAGGGGGCGGTAATGAATGGATAATTTTAACTTAATTTCATTATTAACTGCTACGTTAAGAATAGCTACGCCTCTAATATTTGCAGCACTAGGAGGAGTATTTTCTGAGAGATCAGGTGTAGTTAATATAGGACTTGAAGGTATGATGACCATAGGTGCTTTCTTTGCTGTTTATGGTACTCATGTTTCAGGAAGTCCATTTATAGGAATAATATTTGCAATGATAGCAGGTGGAGTATTGGCTTTAGTTCATGCAGTGTTAAGTATTAATCTTAAAGCTGATCAAGTAATTTCAGGTACAGCTATTAATCTTTTTGCTACAGCATTGTCTAGTTTTCTAATATTTACACTATTTAATACTGGAGGACAAACTGATATCGTTAAAGCTCTTCCATATAACTTACCGCAGTTTATTAAAAACATACCTGTATTAGGCAGCTTTTTAGCTGGATTAAACTGGTTTGTAATTCTAGCTATAGTACTAGTGTTTGTAACACATTATGTTATGTATAAAACATCTATGGGTCTTAGAATTAGAGCTGTAGGAGAGCATCCTAAGGCAGCGGATACACTTGGGATAAACGTTTATAAAATTAGATATATGTGTGTAGTGTTATCAGGAGTTTTAGCAGGTCTTGGTGGAGCTGCACTATCTATAGGGATTACACCTGTATATAGAGAAGGAATGGTTGCAGGTCGTGGATTTATAGCACTTGCAGCTATGATATTTGGTAACTGGACTCCGATAGGATCTTTAGGAGCATGTTTATTGTTTGCACTTGGAGAGTCATTCCAAATTGTAGCACAAGGCTTTGGATGGGCATTGCCATCAGAGGTATTTACAGTAATACCTTATGTGTTAACAATGCTTGCCCTTACAGGTTTTGTTGGTAAAACTAGTGCACCGGCAGCAAATGGTGTTTCTTATGAAAAAGGATCTAGATAAAAGAGAGAGAAATCTCTCTTTTTTTATGTTTAAATATATTAGAAAATACTATTTAAACTACATATCTATATATGAATAGAATAAAAATATATACAAATGTAGTATATTTAACCCTATTTCTTATTTTAATATATTAAATAATATGTTAAAATTAATAATAAGAAGTTTTTAGTTTATCAATGTTCTGAAAATGTGTTATTATTAAGTCATAACTTAGAATATTATAAATATTCATATAGTATGGGGTGGTATAAAATGAAGGTAACAGGGATAGAGATTTGTGATGCAGGTTGGTTATGCGTTTGCATAGAAAATGATATATGGGAAATTAATATTTTAAGTAGCATAGAAGAAATAATAAATCAATACGGAGATAGTGAGTTATTTTTAACAAACATTCCAATTGGATTAATGGACGATAAAGAAGAAAGACAATGCGATTTGGGGGCAAGAAAGATATTTTCAGCTGTTAACATGGTAAAATTACCACCAACACCATGTAGAGAAACTTTATATGCAGAGAATTTTGGAGAAGCTAATAGGATTAATAGAAAAATTACTGGGAAGCAGTTACCATCAAAAATTTGGGATATTGCAAGAGAAATTATTTGCATTAATGAATTTTTAGTTGAAAATCATGAATATAGAAGTAGATTTAAAGAATGTAATACTGAATTAACCTTTGCTATGCTAGGACATAAACCTATGAGATATAATAAAGTTGTTTTAGCAGGATATAAAGAAAGAAAAGCAATTTTAGAACAAATATATCCTAATGTAACAGATATATTAGATCATGCTATTGAAAACTTTAGAAGAAAAGATGTGAAGGCACATAACGTATTAGATGGTATTTGCTTAGCTCTTAGTGGTTACCTTGGATTGAAGAATGGATTTTATATTATACCAAGTGAGCCACAATATGATAGTAAAGGTCTTAAGATGGAAATAAACATAGGAAAATATGATGATTTGGATTATAGTAGGCTATTATAAGAATGAATAAATTTATAAAAAGCAGTCATAAATATATATTTATGACTGCTTTTTAAATTTAACTAATCAATTAACTAGATACATAAGTATGCTTATTAAAGAACAGTATAAATATATATAAGGCAAAGGAATTTCATAATACAAGAAATTTTCTATTTAATTTATTTTAATATGAATGAAAAGAGGGACTTTCACAAATTAATCTTATAAAGATAAAGCGATATGTTATAATAAATGAGTATGGAGGGGATGATATGAATTTAGATTTTCAATTAAGATTATCTCAAGAACAAAAATTAGTAATGACTTTGCAAATGCAACAATCTATAAAGTTACTTCAAATGTCCTCTTATGAATTGCTTCAACATATAGATAAAGAATTACAAGAAAATGTGGTGTTAGAGGTAGATAACTCAAGGGAGGAAATGGGGCAACAGAAGGAAAAAAATGAACTTAAAGAATATAAAGATTTAATTAAGTATTTAGAATTCGATAGTTACAGTAGTAATTCATATTTTCAAGATGAAGAAAAGGAGAACTTATCTCCATTTAACTTTATAAGTAGCAAATCAACAATTAAAGATTACTTAAAAGAGCAATTAATAGAAAGTGATATAAAGGATAACACATATCTAATATGTGAATATATAGTAGAGAGCATAGACAATAGAGGATATCTATATGAAAACGTTATAGAAGATTTAATGAATGAATTAAATATTTCTAAGGAGTTAGGGGAATACTGTTTACAAATAGTTCAGGGGTTAGAACCTAGTGGTATTGGAGCAAGAAGTATAAGCGAGTGCCTAATACTTCAACTCCATAGGAAGGGAATTTTTGATGAAATTTTAGAAAGATTAATAACAGAGAATTTAGATTTATTATCTAAAGGGAAATATAATAATATATCTAAGGAGCTTAGAATAACGCCTAAAGAAGTTCAGCAATATGAAGATATGATTAAAAAACTTGAGCCAAAACCTACAAGGGGATTTTTTACAGGAGAAGAAATAAGCTATGTTACCCCAGATGCATATATAAAGAAAATTGATGATGAGTATGTAATAATAATGAATGATACTTTAATTCCGAGGTTAACTATTAATAATTTATATAAAAATGTTATAAGCAATAGTAAGGATGAGAACACTGTAAATTATGTAAAAGAAAAAATTAATAGCGCTATGTTTTTAATTAAAAGTATACAGAGTAGGAAAAACACATTATATAATGTGATTGAAGAAATAATTAAAATACAAAAGGAGTATTTAGACTTAGGAGATAATTATTTAAAACCTATGACTATAAAGATTATTGCCAATGCTCTAGATATGCATGAATCTACCATAAGTAGAGCTATAAGAGATAAATATATTGCATTGAATACGGGGGAAATTAAAAGAATAAAAGATTTATTTACTAATTATATAAATTCTAATAATGAAGAACTTTCTACACTTAATGTAAAATCTATGATAAAAGATATAATTGCTAATGAAAATAAGAAAAAACCACTATCAGATGCAAGTATATGTAATGTGCTAAATGAAAAAAATATAGAGATATCTCGTAGAACAGTAGCTAAATATAGAGAAGAAATGAGAATAAAGCCATCAACCCAAAGAAAAAGATTATAAGGGATCTAATTTCTATGAATTTTAAGAAAATTTAAAAAAGGACTTCACAAAATAAAGATTTTAGAATACAATCTTAGTAGGGAACAAAAATAGCCGCAGGGACAAAAAAGGTCCAACGAGGTGATGTATGGAGAATTTATTAAAATTACAACAGAAGATTATACCGGAGCTCTTAGAGATTTTAAGTGTTAGATATAATATATTACGTAATATAAAATATAACCAGCCTATTGGAAGAAGACTATTGTCAGAAAAGGTTAATATAAGCGAAAGAGTTGTAAGAAGTGAAACTAATTTTTTAAAAGAGCAAAAATTTATTGATGTAAATTCCATAGGTATGGCAATAACAAAAGATGGAGATGAAGTATTAGATGGACTTAAACACTTAATTAGAGAACTTATGGGAATAAGCGATTTAGAACATGAATTGAAAAGTGCACTTAATATTAAGAAAGCTATAATAATTCCAGGAGATGTTGATATTGATATAACATTATTTAATGAATTAGGAAAAGCAGCGGCTAATTACATAAAAGAAATACTTAAGGATAATATCATAATATCTATAACAGGAGGACATACTGTTAAAGAGGTTGTAGATAATTTCCCAAAGATTTCAAAATTCAAGAATATAAAAGTTTTTCCTGGAAGAGGCGGAATGGGAAAAGAGACTGAGGTGCAATCAAATACCTTAGTTGAGATTTTGGCTAATAAGCTTGATGCTGCTTATGACTTGCTACATGTACCAGATAATTTAAGTCATAATTCCTTCGCAGCTCTTTTAGAAGAGGAAACAATAAAAAATATATTCTGTTGCATAGAAAATTCTTATATATTAATACATGGTATTGGAAATGCAAAAGTCATGTGTGATAAAAGAAATTTGCCACAGTATATAAAGGAGAACATTGAGCAAAAAGGTGGAGTAGGAGAAGCTTATGGACATTACTTTGATATAGATGGAAATATAATATATTCAATGCCATCTATAGGTATACAAGAAGAAAAAGTTCACAAAATAGAAAATATGATAGCCATAGCAGCTGGTGTTGAAAAATCTGAAGCGATTATAGCAGTAGAAAAGAATAAACATAATGGAATATTGATTACGGATGAATCTACGGCTAAGGCAATCATTAATATATTAAACAATGTTTAAGGTTAGAATAGTATTTAGATTGTTAAGTTAATTTAGGAGGTATTAAAATGATTAAAATTGGAATTAATGGTTTTGGAAGAATTGGTAGAAATGTATTTAAAGTGCTAGTTGACAAATATAAAGATGACATAGAGGTAGTTGGAATTAATGATTTAACTGATCCTAAAACTCTTGCTCATTTATTAAAGTATGATTCACTTTATGGAAAGTTTAATGGAACAGTAGAGTCTACAGAGAATTCTATAATTGTTAATGGAAAAGAAATTAGAATATTTGCAGAAAGAGATCCTAAAAATATACCATGGGGATTACAAGGAGCTGAAATAGTAATAGAATCTACAGGATTATTTACTAATGCTGAAAAAGCTAAAGCTCATATTGAAGCTGGAGCTAAGAAGGTAATAATATCAGCACCAGCGAAAAATGAAGATATTACTATAGTTTTAGGTGTTAATGAAGAAAAATACAATCCAGAAACTCATCATATTATTTCTAATGCATCTTGTACTACAAACTGTTTAGCACCATTTGCTAAAGTACTTGATAGGGAATTTGGAATTGTTAAAGGATTAATGACTACAGTGCACTCTTATACTAATGATCAAAAAATATTAGATGCACCACATAAGGATTTAAGAAGGGCAAGAGTAGCGGCAGAGGCGATGATACCAACAACCACAGGAGCAGCAAAGGCAGTAGCTCTTGTATTGCCGCAACTTAAAGGGAAATTAAATGGAATGGCAGTAAGGGTTCCTACTCCAACTGTTTCTATGACTGATTTAGTTTGCGAATTAGAAAAACCTGCAACAGCTGAGGAGATAAATGCGGCATTTAAAAATGCAGCAGAGGGAGAACTAAAAGGAGTTTTAGGATACAGTGACGAACCATTAGTATCTATAGACTTTAGAGGAGACGAGAGATCTTCAATAGTTGATGGATTATCAACTATGATTATTGACGGAAGCTTAGTAAAGGTAGTTTCTTGGTACGATAATGAATGGGGATACTCAAATAGGTTAGCGGATTTAACCAAATATGTTGCTGAAAGGCTATAATTTAAGATATACTTATATAGTAAAGTAAAGATTACAAAAATCTAGTTCTGGAAGCCTTCTAAGAACTAGATTTTTGTTTGAGATTAACAAAAGGAGTTGATATAAGTGACATTTAACAAAAAGACTATAGAAGATATAGTAGTAAAAGGAAAAAAGGTGTTAGTGCGATGTGACTTTAATGTGCCTATAGTGGATGGAGTTATAACAGATGAAAGCAGACTTGTAGGGGCTGTACCTACAATTCAATACTTAGTACAAAATGGTGCTAAGGTTATTTTATGTTCACATTTAGGAAAGCCGAAGGGTGAGAATAAGGCACAATTTACTTTAAAACCCATTGTAAAAAGATTAAGTGAACTTTTAAAAGTAGAGGTTAATTTTGCAGATGATGATGTTGTAGTAGGAGAAAATGCAAAAAAAGCAATAGATGAAATGCAGGAAGGAGAAGTTGTACTTCTTCAAAATACAAGATTTAGAGCTGAAGAAACAAAGAACATAGAAATATTTTCAAAAGAACTTGCTTCTTTATGTGACATATTTGTTAATGACGCTTTTGGTTCAGCTCACAGAGCTCATTGTTCTACAGTAGGGGTAACTGAATTTGTAGATACATCAGTATGTGGCTATTTAATTCAGAAAGAGCTTAAATTTTTAGGAAATGCTGTAGAGAATCCAGTGAGACCGTTTACTGCCATTTTAGGAGGTTCTAAAGTTTCTGATAAAATAAATGTAATAAATAATCTTTTAGAGAAAGTAGATAATTTAATTATAGGTGGAGCAATGGCATATACCTTCTTGAAAGCTAAAGGCTATGACATCGGTATATCAAGGGTAGAAGAAGACAAAGTAGACTATGCTCTAGACATGATGAACAAAGCAAAAGAAAAGAATGTTAACATGTTATTACCTATCGATCACATAGTGGCATGTGAATTCTCAAAAAATGCAGAGCCAGTAGTTACCAGTGGGGCAAATATTGAACCAGGCTTTATGGGATTAGATATTGGCCCTAAAACAAGAGAAGAATATAAGAGCGTTATTGAAAATTCAAATACAATTGTTTGGAATGGACCAATGGGAGTTTTTGAGTTTGAAAACTTTAGTAAAGGAACAATTGCAGTTGGAGAAGCTATGGCTAATTCTAATGGAACAACCATTATTGGCGGAGGAGATAGTGCAGCAGCAGTTAATATATTCGGATTAGGTAATAAAATGACACATATTTCTACAGGGGGAGGAGCTTCATTAGAATTTTTAGAAGGAACTCCACTACCAGGAATAGTGGCATTAAATAATAAATAATTTTAAACCATAGTAATTAATTTTACTAAAGAAACTTTAGGAGGGTTAACTATGAGAAAGGCAATTATTGCTGGAAATTGGAAGATGAATAATACTGTAAGTGAATCGGTGGCTCTTGTAAAGGAGTTAAAACCATTAGTGAAAAATGCTAGCTGTGATGTTGTTATATGTCCAACAGCGGTATGTTTAGCTACAGTAGTAGAAGAATGCAAGGGAACCAATATAATGGTAGGAGCTCAAAATATGCATTTTGAGGATAATGGTGCATACACAGGAGAAATTTCTCCTATAATGCTTAAAGATTTAGGAGTACAATTTGTTATTATAGGGCATAGTGAAAGAAGACAGTATTTTAATGAAACGGATGAGACAGTAAATAAAAAATTAAAAGCAGCTTTTAAATATAATATTACTCCAATCCTATGCGTTGGAGAAACTTTAGAAGAAAGAGAATTCGGGATTACAGAAGAAACTTTAGCGACGCAAATCAAGCTGGATTTAAATGGACTTACAAAAGAGCAGATAGAAAGACTTGTTATAGCCTATGAACCAATATGGGCTATAGGAACAGGGAAAACAGCTACAGCAGAGGATGCAAATGATACTATAGGTTTTATAAGAAGCATAGTAGGCAGATTATATGGAAGTGATATAGCAGAAAAAACAAGAATACAATATGGTGGATCAGTTAAACCTTCAACTATAAAAGAACAAATGAACAAAGAACATATAGATGGAGGTTTAATTGGAGGAGCGAGCTTAAAGGCTTCAGATTTTGAGGCAATAGTAAATTATTAGTTAAAGGTAGGTACTAGAATATGCAAAAAAAACCAGTGATGCTAATGATTCTAGATGGTTTTGGAATTAGTGACAATTTAGAAGGTAATGCTGTTAGAGAAGCTAAAAAGCCTAATTATGATGCGTTAAAAGAAAAATATCCTCATACAAAAGTTTCTGCTAGCGGATTAGATGTTGGACTTCCAGAAGGTCAGATGGGGAATTCAGAGGTAGGTCATCTGAATATTGGAGCTGGAAGAATAATATATCAAGAACTTACTAGAATATCTAAGGAGATAAAAGAAGGTAACTTTTTAAAAAATGAATCATTAAACTTTGCAATAGATAAAGCTCTTGAAAATAATTCAGCTGTTCATTTAATGGGACTTTTGTCAGATGGAGGAGTGCACTCTCATATAGACCATTTAAAGGCACTTATAACTCTTTGTAAAAATAAAGGTTTAAAAAAAGTTTTTGTACACTGTTTTCTTGATGGACGAGATGTACCTCCATCATCAGCTAAAGGGTTCATTATGGATTTAGAGGAATATATGGATGCTGAGGGCGTAGGTGCCATAGCCACAATAAGTGGTAGATATTATGCTATGGATAGAGACAATAGATGGGAAAGAATTGAACTTGCTTATAATGCACTAGTGAAGGGTGAAGGACATAAGAGTAGCTCATCTGTTGAAGCTATAGATGAAGCGTATCATGATAATAAAACTGATGAATTTGTTATACCGGCAGTTATTATGAGAGATAATAAGCCTATAGCTACTATAAAAAATAAAGATTCAGTAATCTTTTTTAATTTCAGACCAGATAGGGCAAGAGAACTTACTAGAGCTCTAAATGATAAAGAATTTAGTGGATTTAAAAGAGATAAATTAGATTTAACTTATGTTTGTATGACACAGTATGATAAAACTATTGAGAATGTAAAAATAGCTTATAGAGCTGAAAGTTATGAAAATACTTTGGGAGAGTATGTTAGCCATCAAGGTTTAAATCAACTTAGAATTGCAGAAACTGAAAAATATGCTCATGTAACCTTTTTCTTTAATGGAGGGGTAGAGGACCCAAATAAAAACGAAGATAGAGTATTAATACCTTCTCCTAAGGTAGCAACTTATGATTTACAACCTGAGATGAGCGCTTATGAAGTTACT
Source organism: Clostridium sp. UBA4108 (assembly GCA_002381695.1). Lineage (GTDB taxonomy): Bacteria > Bacillota > Clostridia > Clostridiales > Clostridiaceae > Clostridium_J. The sequence goes on from DFXM01000019.1 coordinate 14,672, forward strand.
GAAAAAGTTTTAGAGAATTTAGATAGTGACAAGTATGATATAATTATATTAAACTATGCAAATCCTGATATGGTTGGACATACAGGAGTTATACAGGCTGCTGTAAAAGCGATAGAAGTAGTAGATAGTTGTCTTGGAAAAGTAGTAAATAAGGTTTTAGAAAAACAAGGTAGTGTATTCATAACAGCAGATCATGGAAATGCTGAATGTATGATTGATTACTCTACAGGGAAACCTATGACAGCGCACACTACTAATTTAGTACCATTTCTATATATAAGTAGCCAAAGTAGAGAACTTAGAGATGATGGAATACTTGCAGATATGGCACCAACAATTTTAGAAGAACTAGGACTTAAAAAACCAAAAGAAATGACAGGAAAATCTTTATTTAAATAGTATAAAACGATATAATAGTATTATAATACCTAAGGGTTTAAGGAGGATAAAGTAATGAAACAATATATTGAAATTATTGACGTATTTGCAAGACAAATACTAGATTCAAGGGCTTTCCCAACAGTAGAGGTAGAGGTTGTTCTAGAAGATGGTACAGTAGGAATAGCTGCAGTTCCATCAGGAGCTTCTACAGGTCAATTTGAAGCAGTGGAATTAAGAGATGGGGATAAAGAATTATATAATGGTAAAGGTGTTTTAAAAGCAGTTGATAATGTTAACAATTTAATTGCCGAGGAATTAATAGGAATGAATGTGTTTGATCAAGTTGCAATAGATAAAACTATGATAGAGCTTGATGGAACTGATAATAAAGGAAAATTAGGTGCTAATGCAATGCTTGGAGTTTCACTAGCTTGTGCTAGAGCGGCGGCAGAGTATTTAGGATTAGGATTATATCAATATATAGGTGGGGTAAATGCAAAGGTTTTACCAGTTCCTATGATGAACATATTAAATGGTGGAAAGCATGCTGATAATAATGTGGACTTACAAGAATTTATGGTAATGCCTTGTGGAGCTAAATCTTTCAGTGAAGCATTAAGAATGAGTGCAGAAGTTTATCATACATTAAAATCATTATTAAAATCTAAAGGCTTAGGTACAGGTGTAGGTGATGAAGGTGGATTTGCACCAAATTTAGCATCAAATGAAGATGCTATAAAAATTATTATAGAAGCTATAGAAAAAGCTGGATATAAACCAGGGGAAGAAATATTCATAGCACTAGATCCTGCTTCATCTGAATTCTTTGAAAATGGAAAATATAATTTAGCTGGAGAAGGTAGAATATTAACTCCAGAAGAGATGGCAGACTACTATGTTGAACTTGTAAATAAATATCCAATCATCTCTATTGAAGATGGTATGGCTGAAGAAGATTGGGCAGGATGGAAATACATCACTGAAAAATTAGGTGGTAAAATTCAATTAGTTGGAGATGACCTATTTGTAACTAACACTAAGAGATTAGAAATGGGAATTGAAAGAGGCGTTGCTAACTCAATTCTTATAAAATTAAATCAAATAGGAACATTAACTGAGACTATTAATGCTATAGAAATGGCTTCAAGAGCAGGATATACAGCAGTAGTTTCTCATAGATCAGGTGAAACAGAAGATACAACAATTGCTGATTTGGTTGTAGCTATGAATGCTGGACAAATAAAAACAGGAGCTCCAGCAAGAAGTGAAAGAGTTGCTAAATACAATCAATTATTAAGAATAGAAGAAGAACTTGGTGATATGGCAGAATATAGAGGATTAAAATCATTCTATAACCTTAAAAGATAAGAGAAATATATAAAGCAGAGGGGTTTTTCTCTCTGCTCTATTTCATTTATTGTAAAAGTACTTTTACTATGATAAAATATATAAATATATGAAGGCTCAATATAATAAGGGGGTGCAGTATGTTAGCAGCACTTAAAATAGTTTTAATTGTCTCTACATTAATAGTTATTGTTTCAATAGCTCTTCAACAGAGTAAATCATCTGGATTAGGCGGATTAGTAGCAGGAACTTCTGAAACTTTTTATAGTAAGAATAAGACTAAAACAAAAGAATCTTTCTTAATGAAATTGACTATAGTATCATCAATAGTATTTGTTTTATGTGCTATCGGAATTAATATATTAATATCTTAATTTATAGAAATATGGTATAATTGCTTTGAGCTTTTATACCATATTTTTATTTATAATGCTTAAAGAAAACTTAACGTTAAGTTTTTAACTTATGTGTTTACACTTTAAACTAATAAATTTATAATATAGGTATAAAATTGATTTATTTTATAGGTGGTGAACATTATGGGGGATTATAAATCAAAACTTCAAAGTAAAGAAGTGGATTTTTTATTTGATGCAATAAAATCTTTAGAAACAAGAGAGGAATTATATAGGTTTTTTGAAGATGTATGCACAATAAATGAAATAAAAGCAATGGAGCAAAGGCTTCAAGTTGCCAGGATGTTAAAAGCAAGAAGGACATATTTAGATATAGCAAGCACTACTGGCGCAAGCACAGCTACTATAAGTAGAGTTAATCGTTCTTTAAATTATGGAAATAATGGATATGATATTATTTTTGACAGAGTTAAGTGGAAGGATTATGAAGAGAAAGAATAAATTTTAAATTAATACTCATGGATTTTTAATCCATGAGTTTTGTTTATATTTGAATTTATATGGTATATAATAAAGAATAGTTTAATTTAAATTTTAGGAGTGATTAAATGGATCTAAAAAATCTATTAAATAAAGAGCAATATGAGGCTTCTATAACAGTTAATGGGCCTCTTCTTATATTAGCAGGAGCGGGATCAGGAAAAACTAGGGTTTTAACCTATAGAATTGCACATATGATTAATGATTTAAATATATATCCCTCTCAGATATTAGCAATAACTTTTACGAATAAAGCAGCAGGGGAAATGAAGGATAGAGTTAGAGCATTGGTTGGAGATGTAGCTAATAATATGTGGGTATCTACATTTCACTCAAGTTGCGTAAGAATTCTAAGAAGAGAAATCGATAAATTAGGATATAATAAAAACTTCACTATATATGACAGTTATGATTCTAAAGCATTGGTTAAGCAATGTATAAAAGAGCTCAATATAAATGATAAGGATATAACTGAAGCGGAAATATTAAGCAAAATTTCAGAAGCTAAAAATAAACTAATATCGGCTAAACAATATAAAGTATTAAATGAGAGTAATTTTAGAATTAATAAAATAGCAGATGTATATACCCTTTACGAGAAAAGATTAAAAGCTAGTAACTCTCTAGATTTTGATGATTTAATATATCTAACAGTAAGATTATTTAAAGAGAATGAAGATACTAGAGATTTTTACAGAAGAAAATTTAAATACATATTAGTAGATGAGTATCAAGATACAAATAAATGTCAATATGAGCTTATAAAGCTTTTAGTAAACGAAAATGAGAACATATGTGTAGTAGGCGATGATGACCAGTGTATATATGCATGGAGAGGAGCAGATATTAATAATATACTAGATTTTGAAAAAGATTTTCCAAATGCAAAAGTAGTTAAACTAGAGCAAAACTATAGATCAAAATCTAATATATTAGAAGCTGCAAACACAGTAATTAGAAATAATTCTCAAAGAAAAGATAAACAACTTAGAACTGAAAGTGAAGCTGGTGAGAGTTTAAAGGTATATAGAGCACACAGTGATATAGATGAAGGAAATTTTGTAGCAGGAGAAATAAAAAGACTAATTTCAGAAAAGGATAAGAGTTATAGGGATTTTGCAGTGCTTTATAGAATGAATTCTCAGTCACGTATATTTGAGGAGTCCTTTAGAAGAAGTGAAATACCTTACAAAATCGTTGGGGGACTTAAGTTCTATGATAGAAAAGAAATAAAAGATATTATGGCATATTTAAAGCTTATAAATAATCCATTAGATGATATAAGCTTAAGAAGGATAATAAATGAACCTAAGAGAAGTATAGGTGATGCTACAGTTGAAAAGGTACAAAATTTCGCCAGTGAAAACAATATCTGTATGTATGATGCACTTCTAGATGTAGAGTTTGTTCCAAACTTGACACCAAGAGCAGTTGCATCTATAAACAAGTTTATATCCTTAATAAACAAATTTATAACATCCTGTGATGATATTAAGGTTTCAGAGCTTATAGAGTGTGTTTTAGAAGATAGCGGATATATGAAAGTGCTAAAAGAGTCTAAAGCAATAGAGGATGAGAGTAGAATTGAAAACTTAAAGGAACTTGTATCTGATGCAGTAGATTTTGAAAGTACTTCAGAGGATAAAACCTTACAGGCATTTTTAGAAAAAGTGACCTTGGTGTCAGATATAGATAATCTTGAAGATGATGGTAATGCGGTAGTTATGATGACAGTACACAGTGCTAAGGGTCTAGAGTTTCCTGTAGTATATTTAGTTGGTATGGAGAATGGAATATTCCCAGGGATGGCTTCATTAAATAGCTTCAATGAAATGGAAGAATCAAGGAGACTTTGTTATGTAGCTATTACGAGAGCAGAAGAGCTTTTATATATAACTTCAGCAGAACAAAGGATAGTTTTTGGAAGGACTGTAGCTTATTCATTATCTGATTTCGTCAGTGAAATTCCTAAGGAATTGAAAGAAAATATAAATGACAGAAATAGGACACAAAATACTGGAATGGTTAGGAATAATGCTAAACATTCTAGTGAGGCGACTTCTTTTAGAAATAGTTTTTTTAACGGAAATTCTAATATTAATATGACACAATCTAAAAATTCTATAACAGGCATTAAAACTGAAGAATTATCTATAGGAAGAAAAGTAAAGCATGATAAATTTGGTATAGGTACAGTAGTTGCTATTTCAAATGATGGTACAGAAGCGATTTTAACCATAGCCTTTAATAATATGGGGATAAAAAAATTAATGGCTAGTAAGGCACCATTAGAAGTTATATAACATCATATCAAAATAGAGAAAGGATGAAAATTCTTGGATGATATTAAGTATAATAGAATGTTGGAGTTAGTAGAGGAGCTAAACAAACATTCCTACAATTACTATGCCCTTGATAATGCTACAATATCTGATGCGGAATATGATAAGCTCTATGATGAGTTAAGAGCTTTAGAGGCGGAGCTAGGGGAAGCAATTCCTCATTCTCCTACTCAACGTATTGGAGATATTACTTTAGTAGAATTTAAAAAACATTATCATAAAGCACCACTTTGGAGTCTAGATAAGTCTCAATCTATAGAAGGAATTAAAGAGTGGCATAATAGGAATTTGAAAGCTATAAAAGATTATAATTTAAATAATGAGGAAGAATTGCCTCCAATAAAATATGTAGTTACTAAAAAATTTGATGGGCTTGCTATAAATTTAACCTATGATGAAAATGGATATTTAAAAGTAGCAGCGTCTAGAGGTACTGGTGAAGTTGGTGAAAATATAACAGCTCAAGTAAAAACTATAAAATCTGTGCCACTTAAAATTAACAATGGTCATGTAATCGAGGTTCATGGAGAAGCTATAATGACTAAAGAAGCTTTTAATAATTATAACGAGAGTGCTGAGATTCCATTAAAGAATCTAAGAAATGGTGCTGCAGGAGCTTTAAGAAATCTCAATATAAATGAAGCCGCAAGAAGGAACCTATCAGCGTTCTTTTATGATGTTGGATACAATGAAGGTGAGAACTTTAAAACTTACAATGAGATGATAACCTTTATTAAAGCTATGGGATTGCCTACAGATAATTATTTTAAAACTTGTACTTCTATTGAAGAGATACAGAATGAAATAAAGCACATTGAAGGAATGCGGAGTGAGTTAAACTATGATATAGATGGAGCAGTTATAGCTGTGGATGATATTAGAACTAGAGAGGTATTAGGATATACCATTAAGTTTCCTAAGTGGGCTATAGCTTATAAATTTGAAGCGGAAGAAGCCACTACTAAGCTTATATCTGTAGAATGGAATGTAGGTAGGAGTGGAAGAGTTACACCTACAGCTATATTAGAACCAGTAGAACTTGCAGGGGCTACAGTTAAAAGAGCAACTCTTAATAATATGGATGATATAGCAAGAAAAGGGGTGAAATTAGGTTCCACAGTATTTGTGCGTCGTTCAAATGATGTTATTCCAGAAATTATGGGAGTGGTTGAAGAATCTTTAGAAAATGCTATAGAAATAGAAGATCCTAATATGTGTCCTAGTTGTGGAGAAAAACTGCTAAAAGAAGGGGTGCATTATTTCTGTGAAAATACTTTATCTTGTAAGCCTCAAATGGTAAAAACTATAGTTCATTATGCTAGCAGAGAAGCAATGAATATAGAGGGATTTAGTGAGAAGACTGCTGAGCAGTTGTTTGAAAAGCTAGGTATAAAATCTATTGCAGATCTATATAGGATAGAGAAAGAACAATTATTACCATTAGATAAATTTGGAGAGAAAAAGGCGGTTAATCTCATAAATGCATTAGAGAAGAGTAAGAATTGTGAGTTAGCATCTTTTATATATGCACTAGGTATACCTAATGTAGGAAAGAAAACAGCCAAAGATTTATCAAAGAAATTCAAATCACTCAAAGGCATTGAGGAAGCAACATTTGAACAGCTGGTGAATATACAGGATATTGGAGATATTGTAGCAAATAGTATAGTGGAGTTTTTTAACTCTGAAAAAGTGAAAGCAACTATAGAAGAGCTATTAGAATTAGGTGTAAAACCTGTTCATAGTGAAATGGAAGAAGTTGAAGTAGGAATATTCAAAGATAAAACTGTAGTTGTAACAGGTAGTTTAAAAAGTTTTTCAAGAAGCGAAGCAAAAGATAAACTAGAAAGCTTAGGAGCTAAGGTTTCAGGATCAGTGAGTAAAAAAACTGATTATGTTCTTGTAGGAGAAGAACCGGGTTCAAAATATACTAAAGCAATAGAACTGGGAATAAAAGTTATTACAGAAGAAGATTTTATTTTAATGATATAAAAAATGTCCATAGATCTTTAGGGTCTATGGATATTTTATGTTAACTTTCATTAATATTATCAATTAATTCTGGTCAGTATCTTTTTTCGATATCTTTTCTTCTTTTTTCTTTTCCCTTACATTAAGGTAGGATATATTTAAAATATGAGAAATTTTTTCTAACAGGTAGTTTGTATATCTTATTTGACTATATAAATAATTAAAAACTACAAATCCCCATATTGCTATTGTCATAAAAACAACAAGTGCTGATATAGCTAAGATCTTTAAAGTAATATCTAAATAAATCATGGCAACCTCCTGTATTACTACTGAAATAATTATACACATTATATCACATCTGATATTTATAATCATTAATTTTATGTGAATTAGCAATTGTAGGGTTAATTACATGAATTTATGTAAATAATTTATCTAGGTATAAGTTTAACTTGATATGAGGTGCTGTTATGAAAAAAATAATTTTCATTATATTTACGGTAATTATAATCTTATTTACCATAAAAATACAGAGAGAGAGTTTGCAAGTTCAAATAGATTCAAAGGAGAATATAACCTATTCTATAAATGAAAGACCTTCTGATTTAAATATGACTAAATCACAGAATTTAAGAGAAAAGGATTTGTTAATATCTTTATTTCAAGGATTAGTCAAAGAAGATAAAAATGGAGAAATAATTCCAGCATTAGCAGAAAGTTATAAAATATCAGAGGATGGGTTAGAATATAGTTTTAAGTTAAGAGAAAATGTTTACTATAGTACTGGTGAAAAAATTCAAACAGAAGACTATATAGAGTTTTATAAGGAATTTTTAGGAGATAAGGAAAATTTATATGCTCAGTATTTAGATTGTATATTCGGAGCAAAAGACTTTAGGGAGGGCAAAGGCGATTTTTCTAAAGTTGCAATAATGAAAAGAGAATCAAATAACCTAGTATTTAGATTAAATTATGTTACTCCTTATTTTATAGAGATGTTAGCGCATCCAGTATTTGTGCTTAGAGATTATGAAAAACTTAAAGTCAAATATGAAGATTGTTATAAAAATATTAGATATACAGGTCCATTTATTATTAATAATATAGAGAATAAAGATGTTTATTTAAGCAAAAATGCAAAATATTACAATGAAAAAAGTATTACTGACGAAAGTATTAGATTTATATTTAATGAAAATTCCGAAGAAGCATTGGCACAGTTTCAAACTACTGAAAATGAAGAGTATAAAAACTCTATAGATATACTTTCAGATGTACCTGCTAATGAGTATGCTAGACTTTCAGAAGAAGGCAGTATTCAAAGCTTTAAGGGGAGTACAGTTTATTATTTAAGTTTTAATTTAGATAATAAAATGAATAAAGATATTAATTTTAGAAAGTCAATTAATGAATTACTATCAAAGGAATATTATTCACAACAGATTTCATCAGATATAATAAAGCCAGCATGGTCTTATATATATGAGGATTATCAACAAGAGAAAAGTTTTCCTACCTTTGGCAATAGTAAGATGGCATTAGAGTATTATGAGAATTGTAAAGTTAAAGACGAAGAGATTATATTGATATATGAGGATAGCCCACTAAATAAGAGAATTGCAGAAACTATTTCCAAAGATATAGAAGAGGATTTAAATGTAAATATGAGTATTAAAGGTGTAAGTGATGAGAGCTGGAAAGAAGCAATTAAAAGTGGAGAATATCATCTGATATTACAAAAGGTAACTCCAATTTTTAATGATTCAATAGAATACTATAATACATTCAAAAGTAATGATATAAATAATTTAATTAAGTATAATAATCCCAGATATGATGAGTTAATAAAAAGTATGTGGAATGAGGTAAATAAGGAGAAAAGATACGAGATTTACAGACAATGTGAAGAAATATTAAAAAGTGATTTACCATCAATACCTGTATATTATCTAGACACAGGATTATGTGTAGACAAAGAAATTATAGGTATTCACACTACAAATTCTGGAAATGTCATACTAGATAATATAAAAAAACTACCTAATAAAAGGTAGTTTTTTATGTTGATTATAAAAGTGTATTTATATATATAAGTATGAAAAATGAAAGCATATTTTTATAGGAATCAAAGCTATGTTTATAATGTTTGTAGCTTTCCTTTTTTCTATTTAAGGTTATATTTTTTACTAAAATTGGAGCAAATTCATAACTGTTAGAACTGGTTGAAGAAGAAATATTAAAATAATCATCATTTAAGAAATCATCAGATTTACAAGAAAAGTTCCTATATCTTTCAGCGTCATCTATATCTGGAGGTTCAGGCCATCTAAGTATTAAGCCTGAATTAACAACTTGATTTTTATATAGGTTTTGAACTTTAACTGAATGAAGTTGTTTTTCTTCATCATCTAAAATGGTATTATGAATTAAAAACATAGATAGATATAATACTATTTCATCAGAAGAGAATTTATGCTCTTTGTCAGAGGAGTATTTTATGAAGACACCTAAAGTATCATCATAAAGATTTTCAAGTAAATTAAATATATCTATGCTAGCATCTTTAAATTTAGTTAAATTAGTATGTTTATAGAGAATAATATTATTTAAATAACAAAGGCAAGATATGCTTATATTATCTCTAATTATCGAAGCAGGCATATGTTTAATATTTTCTATCATTAATTCAGAGAAGTCTAAGAGTAAGTCCATTACTTCTTCAGATACCTCTTCAGATTTAGAACAATCATATAATATGTTAAATGCAAAACAGATTTTTACTAATTCATCATGAGAGGTATTATATATTTCATGCTTGTACTGTTTAAACATATTTAAAATCTCTAGTGCAAAATTTTTGAAGTGTTCTGACTCATTATTAGCAAGGGTTGAGTACTTATAGTAACATGCCATTAATAATGCTTGAGTAGAAAATTTAAAATCTAAATCTTTGTCAGTAAGTACATATTCCTTTTGTAACGGATCAGAGGAATCATATTTATCTACGAATACACCTTGTTGACTGCGGCAATATAAAGCGAAAAATTCCAATTGCTCTTTAGTTAAATCTACATAAGTTCGTTTAAGAGAATATTTAGCATCATCTATATCCAAAAATTTACTATAGTAATCTGAAAGATATAATAAGCATAAGTTCATATAGCCATTAGCGCATATGTTTATTTCTCTTTTAAATTTACGATGATTCCAAATAAATTTATCACCATCTTTTATTAATTTACCATCAGCTTTTCTATACACACAAAGAAGTGGAGAAATAGAGCTATTTATGGTATCATCATTAGGTAATATTCTATTCTTAAGTTCAAGATTTTTTGAAACAATTCCACAGCTAGAGTGAAAAGTTATATGTCTTAAGGCTTCTTTAGATAGATGAAATAATTGACTTTGAATATTATCAATATTAAGTAAGTTAACTCTTAAGAATGGACCAATATATTTCAAAATAACACCACCACAATATTAATCATATTTAATAATATGATTGAACATATGAAAATGTGCTAAAAAAATAGTTTTTTTAATAGAAAGGAAAGATAGAATGAAAAAGTTAATAGTAGCTAGCAATAATAATCATAAAATTCAAGAGATAAAAGATATACTTAAGGAGTTACCCTTTGAAGTATTAGGGTTAAAGGAAAGTGGGATTAATATTGATGTAGAGGAAACCGGAAGTACTTTTTTAGAAAATGCAGAGATAAAAGCAAAAGCTATATTTGATATTTGTAAAGATGCTATGGTTTTAGCCGATGATTCAGGACTAGCAGTTGATATATTAAATGGAGAGCCTGGAATATTCTCAGCAAGATATAGTGGCGAACATGGTAATTCTATAGAAAATAATAAAAAACTTATGAAAAAGTTAAGTGGAAAAAGGGTAGAAGAAAGAGGAGCAGAATTTATATGTGCTATGATTCTTATAAAAGATAAAAATACTATTATAAAAGTTGAAGAAACAGTGAAGGGATTTATTACAGAAGAGTATGAAGTATGTGAGGGTTTTGGATATGATCCTATATTTTTTGTGCCAGAATTAAATGCTACTTTTGCTAAAATTCCATCAGAAATAAAGAATAAAGTAAGTCATAGAGCTAAGGCATTAGATAAAATAAAAGTAGAATTAAATAAATATTTATAAAGTGTATAAATATTTATAAGTTTTATAGAAAATAGATTTGTAAAAGAATTATTTAAGAAAACTTTTAGATTAAAGTGAAGTTTAAATAAAGAGATTAAGCAAATCTATTTTTAAAAGAATCTGTAAAGATAAATTTATGATAATAGAATAATTTTATTTTAAAATAGAATTACAATTAAGAAGATATCTTTATGTAAGTTTAATAGGGTTTAAGAAATAGTGGAATTAAATTTGATTAGTTAAAGTGTTGATATTATTGGAATTAAGAGAATGTAAAAAAAATACATGGTAAATTACATTAGAAAAAACAAAAAAAGTGTTGACTATTTTAAGCTAATGCTGTAGAATAACTATTGTCGCTGAGGTTCACGAATTGAATGAGAACCTAGCAAAAGATTAAGATATCGGGGTGTGGCGCAGATGGGAGCGCGCGTGGTTTGGGACCATGAGGTCGCAGGTTCAATCCCTGTCACCCCGACCATTAAAACTTGCGGGTGTAACTCA
>DFXM01000052.1:0-800 GCA_002381695.1 Clostridium sp. UBA4108
AAAGCCTCTGACACACAATTACCTCTTTGCCATAAGATAACAGGATCTTCAACTCTTCGTGCTATATCATTTATTGATACAAACTTTAAATCAACATGTAGCAATTCTGGACCGTATAAGCATATTAAAAGTCGTGGCTCTCCAACATGCTCTCCAGTAAAAGCTGATAATACTGTACCTAGCTTTGTTGCTATTTTATTTCTTTCATTCATTACTTCCTCATAGTAGTTAGCATCTATCGCAATAATAAGGTCAACATCTGAATATTCATCCATTTCATTTGTAATGTATGATCCTCCTGTTGCAATTCCTACAATTCTTAGATCATCTTTTAAAAGTTTTATCGAGTTATCTATAAAACTTTTATGATTTATTGGTATCATATCAACCATCCCCTTTTTCTAGTAGCCCAAACTGTAAAATTGGGCATTAGTATAGAATATCATACTTAAAAATATAATGCTATACTCTAAGAATAAATTAAAGGCTAAATGTATTTTTAGATAAATTAGTTCGTAATTTATTCAAATTGTGAAATAAAAAATACCTCTTATTCTTTTTGAATAAAATGTACCCAATGGAGTAGACATTAAAAAAAGTACACTCTATTGGGTTTTCATTTATAATAATATTATATATTTTAGAAGAGGTGCAGTTGATGAGCAATAAATTATTTTCACCTGAGGAATTAGAATTATTATCTAAAAATAAATATGTTAAAAGAGTAAGTAATAAATCCATAACATATACTGATGAATTCAAACAAATTTTTATAACCAGGAATGGCCAGAAGGCTTATT
>DFXM01000052.1:892-11059 GCA_002381695.1 Clostridium sp. UBA4108
GATGAATACATAGATTACTATAGTAACCATAGATGTCAGTGGAACTTAAAAAAGATGACTCCTGTTCAATATAGAAATCATCTTTTATTTTAATATGGCCTTTTATAAAATGTCCCTGACAAAGGGTACACTTTAAAATAACACGGTATTTGGAAAAATTATTTAATTATATATTAGTTACATCATTTAAGAAAAATGCGAACAAGCTAACCGATAAATTGGAATTTGTCAGCTTAATATATTGCTTATTTTGAAAAGTACTACTTTAACCGCTTCCTCATGACAAGCCCTTGTTCAGTCTCAAAAGACACATTAAATCCACTTTTTTTATACATCTCAAAATGGCCGCCAAAATCTGATGATTGATAACTAGATTCTTTGTACGGGTATGCCTCCACAAAGTCAAATCCATCCTGGACCGCATCCTTACACACACGCTCCAATAGCAGTGTGGCAATGCCTTTTCTTTTCATCTCCGGCGCAATCACGAAACAAAATATGGATTTCACCTTTATGCCCGTGTTAGATTCCTCTAAAGGTACATAATCCATAAATCTTCGCCAACTAGCACATTTCAAACAATCTGATTTCGTATTTGCGTTGCACCATCCAACGACCGTATCACCACTATAAACAAGATAACCTTGAATGTTATTGCCTTTAACATATTGTAAGGCACATTCTCTTCTTTTCTCTACTGTTGAAAGATCTTTGCCCTCATAATCATCGTTACACCAACACACACAATAACATTTATGCTCGTCCACATTGTTATCGTGTGGCGTAGTGTCAAAAAAATGCACGTAATCTTCTGCAAGCTCTGGTATTAACTTGCGTATCTCAATATCCATTCATTTACCTCCAGTAATACAAATAATTTACAATTCAAATTCCTGTTTATCTGTTTGTTAAATAGGTATCACTACTTCGCAATAAATTACTATCATGAATTAATTATAACATATTTTGTAAATAACACATTGTTCAATTTTCACAGAGCATTTTTCATTATTTAGTTCGTCCTATGATGCTAAGATGATTTAATACCTCATTCTATTTTTGAATTGCGAACTAAAAATGCCGTAAAATTCATTTCTGAATAATACGGTATTTAGAAAAATTATTCGATTTTATAGTTTAGTTGTTAAATATTAAGAATATTCATATAACTAATCTTATTTTTTTGATTTTGAACGCAATAACGTAGCCACTATAAAACATATAATACTTGGCACTAAAAATATTATTCCATGAATTATATTATAAACATACAATGGCGTAGAAGAATATGACGGAATTGTATTAGTATAATAATCATAGCGTAAGTATATTAAACCTCCAAAGAAACATATCAGTAACACAATAGCAATACCAAATAGAATCTTTACTAAAATAGATTTCATTATCTTATACTCCTTCACAAATTCCTGTTTACTTATGACATATTTTCTACCAATGCCAATTTATTTTTAATTGCTTTATCCATATTATAACATATTTTATTAATACCGTATTATTCAGTTTTCAAAGAACATTATTCATATCTAAATTTTAAAAGTTATGTCGCCTTTTATTCAAATTGTGAAATAAAAAATACCTCTTATTCTTTTGAATAATACGGTATTTAGAAAAATTATTTGGTTTTATAGTTTAGTCGTTAAATCCCAAGAAGATGACCATTCCCCAATGAACATTATATCAGCCTTAAGATGTAATAATCTTCAAAACCAATTATCCTAAATTCATTTATTGTAAATTTTTTTGTCTTTAGATTAAACTTTATATAATATGGATAACAAGCATTCGATCTACTGTTTAAAATACAGTCCTAATAATCAACGGGAAAAAGCCAAAATTGTATTTTCATTTTTTGAGTATTCTCTTTAAGTAGGTGACATCTAATAAATTCACCGTCTCAAAATTTCCTTTATAAAACACACCCCAGTTATTGAAAACGCAAGGCAGTTCCTTTGCTTTTTGTAGCGTATCCACTTGAATTAAAGATACAGGAACGTCATTCATTTCACAATACTGTTTTATCATCTCAATGTTTTGATAGATATAGGGACATTGCATATCATAATAAATTGTTAGCTCTTTGCTTTCAATTTCTTGGTTTTTAACATTTTGTGTGAATTTTGGCGTTGTTCCGTCAAAAGAAAGTGCAAGCAATTCATATCCATTATCGGTAGTATCAACAACCTCAAAGCCAAACTTCTTCACAAATGATTGGTCAGAAAGCCAATGTTTTTGTTTCTTTGCTCCGAGCATGCAAACGCCTGATTTTCCCTTTTCTCTTGCATCTGCTAAACAATACTCCAATAGTGATTTCCCATACCCTTTCCCTTTATAACTACCGGAAACCCATAAGCAATACACATAGTAATAGTTATCACCAGTTATGGGAACCCAAGCTGTTTCAAGAGGAGCATATTCAATAAAAACCGTAGCCCTTGCATTTAACTTTCTAAAGACATGACCTTCATTTAGTCGGTCTGAGAGCCATTGTTGCTTTGCGTCAATACCTTGATGTGGCTTTTTACTGCGGATAATGCAGCATAAATGTTCATTGACAAGATTTTCTGTTGTTAAGTTTATAAAATCAGTATTCATGTGTACCCCCCACTTCAAATCTAAACTTTTGTTCTTGTTTTTTTGCCTTAATTGCCTATCTTGAGTTAATTATAACATATTTTGTAAATACCGTATTATTCAATTTTCAAAGAACATTTTTTATTATTTAGTTCGTCCTATGATGCTAAGATGAATTAATATTTCATCCTATATTTGAATTGCGGCGTAAAAAAACTGCATATTCATGTTGAATAATACGGCATTATAAGTAAATTATTTAATTGTATATTAATTTCATCATTTAAGAGAATTGCTCCTTAAACGTTAAATTCATCTCACTTACAAATTGGAATTTATCAAACTATAGATTATATTCGGGTACAGCCGATATACGTGTAAAAAACGGCCACATTATGGATATTTATTCCAACACATGGCTGGTTTGTTATTTAATCGGTATTGAAATACTAGTGTCTATTGCTTTAGGAATATTTTTTAAGTCTATTGTATAGTCCCCAAATCTTTTTATATGCCTTGTGATATATGGACTAAGAGCTTCTACATCTTTTCTTGAAAATTCAATTCCACTAGAAGAAAACTCTCTAAGTATATATGTCATGTCCACTACATTTTGTAGAATTACAACATTAGCTATCAAATCGTTATATTTAATTTTCTTAAAAGTGTAGATGGGACTATCTTTCCTGTTTTAATTGATAATACTACTTGAAGCAGGTCTTTCCAATGAGTCTCTATTAGTTTCCAATCGTTGTCGTATGTTATAACCTTTTTTAAGTTATAAATAAAAACCATGCTCTGACATAGTCTTAAAGCATGGTCTTTATTTAAACTAATATAATCTACCTAGTTGATTTTTTTAGATCAACTATTTATTGAATTCATTAACTGGAAGAAGTATTCAGGTTTATGAGTCTTATTTAGATTATACCATGAATGTAATGTCTCTGCTGCAAATACATCTAATTTTTTCAGTACTTCCATTGCAAATTCCAGAGGTGCTACTCCTGATGCAGTAATCAAATTTTCGCTAGCTACCACAGATCCCATCTCATAAAATTTTTCTCCTTTATAATTAGGACAGACCATTTTAGTATACTCTAAGCTATTGCTTGTATGTTTTCTAGAATCTAGATATCCAGCATTTGCTAGTGCCTCAATTGCACCACAAATTGCTGCAATAATAGTGCCTAGTTCTAAAGCTTCACCAACTCTTTTCAAGATGGGTTGATGAATATCTTCTCCCCAAGTATTTCCTCCAGGCAAAACTAAAAGATCTTTACTCTCAAGAGTACACTCATCAAGGGAAATATCTGGTTTAATGCTCAGCCCTCCCATAGTAGTAATAATTTCTTTATTAGCTCCTACAGTAACTACTTTTAAAGGTGCTAAATCTTTTTTGAAATATCTTCCCGAATTTAGTTCAGCAGTTAAATATCCATATTCCCAGTCTGACATTGTATTAAATACATAAAGATAAACTTTTTTTCCTTGCATAAAATAACACTCCAATCATGTTTTATATAGCCTATTATAATAAAACTTCCCTGACAGCTACTGTCAGGGAAGTTTTCATACTTGATGAAATTGAATTAATTCCGATAGAACTTCAATAACCTGAATAGATTTACCATACGGTAAAAGTAAATAAGGTACATATGTATGTAGTATACTTTTTTCAAGAAGAAATATTGCTTGATTTGAAGTACGTTCTTGTAAATAATTTCCCAAAAACCAATGTTGGCAAACATCATTCAATGTACTTTTACTTCCATTAATAACCAAAGGAATAATCCCTTGATTATATTCTGTAGGAACAAGGTTTTTCAAAAAAAAGTCACGTGCTGAAAAATCTTCTGGATGATTAAACTTATTTTCGGTAAGCACTAGACTTTCAATTCGATCTACTCTAAAGCTACGGATGTTATTTCTAAGATGACAAAATCCAATCATATACCACTTATTGTTCCAATAAATAATTTTGTAGGGATCAACCAATCTATACTTTGATTGATCTTCACCACTTTTATGGTATAGAATTTTTACAGAGTATCCGTTAGCTATGGTCTGCTCCAAATCCTTTAAGTAAGGTTTCATGGTTTGGAACCTTACTCGATTTATTACTTCAAGACTCGTTAAATGTTGGCTTATGTTTATTTCCTGAACCTGATTTGAATAGTTGCTTAACTTTGAGATAGCCCTATTTAGTGCTTCACCACCATAATATCCTGCTTCTTCTGCAAAAACAGAAGCGTGAACTAGTGAGGTTTGCTCCTCAGAATCAAAAAAAAGGGGAGCTTCAATGAAATTGTTTAATAAAGTGTATCCACCGTTATGCCCTGTGTCTGAAATTATGGGTACACCACTTGTTGAAAGTGTATCAATATATCGATACACAGTTCTTATATTCATCTCCAACTTTTCTGAAATTTGTTTTGCAGTAACTTTTTCACCCGAACTAAGCATCCATAAAATCGCTAGCATATTGTCAATTTTAGGCATATAAATTCACCTCTATATAGTAAGGAATGATTACTTATTCCCTTCCGATAATAGCTTTCCATATAATAAAGTCCTAGACACATTTATAATTTTACGAATTTGATTTTTAGTCACACCTCCTTCTTTCTTAGCCAGTTCTATCCCTTCATGTTTACGCATATGGATAATATATCTCTCTAATTGGTTAATACCAGTCATTATTGTAATTAAGAATTAGTCATATGGATTGCCTTCTGATAAATCTAGACATGTATACATAAATGATTTTATCAGCCTAATACAATTGTACCAATAGAGTAAGCTTAAGTAAAATATACTTATTAATCCTTTTAAACATGTTAAAAAACATCATATGGAATTACCATCCATTATGTGGCCGATTTTTACACGTATGTCGGCTGTACCCGATATTCCTAATCTATATATTTATTTATGCAAACAATATTTTCTCAGCTTTACTCTGCAATGTCCAGATATTACATTCCGCATTTCCTAATATAGAAAAAGTAATATCATCTTTTGGATAAAAAGCTGTAATATTACAGATACCTGCATTAGAACCATCTTTATGGACTCTGATAATATCTCCATCTTTTTCTCTTACTTCAAATGCAAAGCCCATAGTACACAAATAGTCTTCCTTTGGAATTTTTATATCTGTTTGAGGTAATAACATTTTTTTATACACATCACAAGTGTTTATTTTTCTTATAAAAATATCTAAATCATCCACTGTTGTATATGCTCCACTGTCTGCTGTGCCTATTGAAAGCTGATTTTCCCTTTACTTTCAAGCAATACAATTCCTGTTGCAGTAAAAAGTTTTGTTATAGATGCAGTATCAAAGGAAGTATTTAATGCATTGTCAATCTTATACATTCTATTTGCATATCCGCTAACAAAACTGAACAATGTCTCTTCTGTTGTTTTAATTAATACTGCACCTGAAAATCCTTGTTCATTTCTGTAACTTTCAAATAACTGTTGTAATGCCTCTATTTTTATTATAACCACCTACTATCATCAATTTATATAAATAATCTACCCTAGAAATTCCTATTTATCGAACACAATTATGAATTAATTATAACATATTCTGTAAATACTGTACTATTCAATTTTCAAAGAACTCTTCTACTAGCTATTTCGCCATATATTCAAATTGTGAAATAAAAAATACCACTTATTCTTTTTGAATAACATGGTATTTGAAAAAATTACTTAATTATATATTAGTTACATCACTTAAGAAGATTATGATGCAATCAACCCATCATTCTTATCTCGTAATCCTGCCCAAAATAAACAATGCCCAAATAAAGCGGGATAGCCTGCTATGAAATACAATATGTTCACATTAGTTTTTCATTTTCATATATTATTATATAAATAATGTTTTAAAGGATATTAATTATGTGTACAGCAATGACCTTACAATCCCAATCCAAGGAACTATTCTTTGGAAGAACTATGGATTTTTCGCATGATATTATACCTCAGCTTTATATAGTTCCCAGCTCCCATGTATGGTGTAACAACTTGAACAATACCCAAATTAGAAACTCCTATCGATTCATGGGTCTTGGTCAGGAACTTGATGGGATTTTTGGACTTTTTGATGGTGTCAATGAAAAAGGTTTCGCAGCAGCGGCCTTATATTTTGCCGGATATGCTCAGTATGATACACAACCAACTCATAAGGACACCGAACCCATTGCATCCATTGATTTTCTCCACTATATCCTGGGCAGATGTGCTTCTGTGAAAGATTTGCCTGCTCTACTAAAAGATATCACTATAGTAGGTATGTCGGATCCTGTTACTAATACCATAGCACCATTACACTGGATTGCCACCGACAGAAGTGGAGCCTGTGTAATAATTGAACCTACCAAGAGGGGGATAGAGTTATTAGATAATCCCATTGGTGTTATGTCCAATAGCCCTGATTTTCATTGGCATATAACAAATTTAAGAAACTATATGAATGCTTCTCCAACACAAACAGAGGAAGTCTTCTGGGATAATATCCGATTAACTCCTTTTGGTCAGGCTGGAGGAACAATGGCTCTACCGGGTGGCTTTACCTCTCCAGAACGCTTTGTACGAACCGCTTATCTAAAAGCACATATACCAAAACCCAAGGATAGCAGGGAAGCAATTACAGCATGTTTTCATATCATGGAAAGTGTCTCCATACCAAAGGGAGCTGTTATAACCAGTCGAAACACCTATGACTATACAAAATATACAGCATTTATTAATACAAATACTTGCGAATACTTCTATAAGACTTATGATGACATGCATGTTAAGACAGCTGGCCTTTGGCACACAGAAACCATATAGTTCAAAGACCTGATTCCTTTACATTTCAAGAATTCAGGTCTTTTTTTATTAATTATTTAGTTGCTAATGTGCAATATGAATAAGATGCATCTTAATTATGAGTGTAGATTGTACTCATTTTTTACACCAAATCGACCTTTATTATTTCAAATTCTCTATAAATTCATCTGTAAGCCTTTTGATCTCTTCAATTTGGTTTCGATAAATCAAATTGTGAGAACTATCAAGTATAACATGGGATGTGTTAGCGCCCAAACGCTTTAAGTGGGCTTCTTCAGATCCTTTCCTCTGTATATCTTCAGAACTTTGTTTGCTTTTAATTGTTTCTTTAGCCATAATTTTTAGCACAGGAATATCCTCTGGAAATGGTAAATTCTTAACTTCTTCAATACACAGATTAAGATTTCCAAGCTGCTCAATGATTGTATCATTTACAGTGTAACTCTTATACTTTTCATAATCGTCTATTTCCTTCTGGGTATTACCATTTTCTGTAGTTAGAGACAAACCTTCTTCTATCAATACATCTTCATTATCAAAGCTTGAAAGTAAGCGTTGCAAGCTTATGTTTTGTATGAATTTTGACATATTATAAGCTCTAATTATCTCTTTTGGTATTTCCATTGTATATGCTGTTGGGGTAGTATCTAATAAAATCATACCCTTAACTTCTTCTGGATATTTTGTAGCGTAATACTCGCTGTAAACACCAGATATTGAGTGGGGCATTAATATATAAGGAGGTTTAATGCCTGCCTTGTCAAGAGATTCTCTAATTTCATTCATATAGTTTTCGCAAGTACGTGACTTGTCCGTTTCATCGCTAAATCCAACCCCAAAATATTCTACTGTTACAACTCTATATTTTTCGCTTAATTTCCTCATCAGTGGAGCAAAATCAGCTGATGGTAATGGAACACCATGACCAGGTAAAAGTACAATTGTTTCCTCCCCATCACCCATGGAATAAACGTGCATATTTTTACTATCCACTTGGACCATTTTACCATAAGGTTTTATTTCCTCCATCTGATTTTTATAATAAGTATTATGCAACGTAAAACCTGTGAGCATAGCTAGTGCTATCAAACCCACAATAACACCTATAATCCAAAGAATTATTTTACCTATTTTTTTAATTCTAGTTTTCATTGTTATTCTCCTTTAATCGTCTTTAATTTTTCTATCATACTCTTAAAGCGATCTTCGTTAGCAAGTAGCGAAAATTTAGAATTATTGAGCACTAACTCTACCATGTTTTGCTTAATTGCTTTCTCATTTTTAATCAGTACTCTTTCTAAATCTAGTTCATCTAACCAATCGCCAATTGAATCAAAAAAATTATCACCGTGAGGTGTGAACTGATAAGTATTGCTTGTGACAAGCTCTGTGAATTTCTGCAACATATTAAGACTTTCCTCTGAATTACCTTGCATTATATATCCATATGCAGCTATTATATAGAGTTCTATGAAAGCCTTGGGCGAAAGATGTTTTATATCAAAGGCTTTATCTATTAAGAATGCACGATGTAGCACTTCCTCATATCTTTCAGGCTCGTCGATACACATCATAAGATACGAAGGAAAAAGATTAAATAATGCAACAGCATATTGGCATATTCCAATTTGCAATGCAGCTTTTGCCTCATTTATTTTTCCTTCCATCTTATAAGCAGATGCAAGAAGTGTTTCTATAGGGAACAGAGGTCTATTCATACTTTTGAGCAACTCAAGAGCCGATTTTGAATCACCAAGAGTCATATAACAACTCGCTTCCATATATTGTGCCTGTTTGATGATCTCTATATCTTTGCTTTCCTCTTTTACTCGAATAAAGAGCTCTTTTGCTTCCATTATTGAGGAAGTAGTTTTCTCTTTGTCTTTTGCTAGATCACTGTGAATGAGTATCAAAACTCCCATTTGCAACAGAAGAGGAATACAAGCATAATATTTTTTGATTATATCTCTACAATTATTTAAGACATCATCATAAGGTTTTAATGTAAAATCATCTGATAATTTATGATAAACCTTACGAATATCCTCTTTTGACATTTGTGGTTTATAATCCATTAATTCATCTATACTAATATTAAAGTAAGCAGCAAGCTGTGGCAAAAAAGTAATATCAGGATAACTTTGTCCTGTTTCCCATTTAGAAACAGAAGCCTTTGAAACACCAATATATTTTGCGAGCTCCTCTTGAGTAATGGATTTTTCTTTTCTCTTATCTACAAGTGTTCTAGCAATATTTATTTCTTTCATATCATCACCTTGTATAATGAACATATAATAAATTCATTATAATCTCACTTTCTTTAAAATGATTTAATATTAGTTAGTCTTTTGTTTTAATTATACTTACTGTGGTTAAAGAACTCAAAGGATTTACAGTGGATTTTGGTTGACAAAATCAACTGTAGAGAAATTATGATGAGTTACCCTATGTATATGTAGTTCTAATTAATTTAATATTTTCTACTCTTATTATCTTTTAGAATACAACAGCTTCTTAACTTTCTTTTTCTATTTTTTTGAATATGCAAAAAGCCCACAGACACAGTCTGTGAGCTCTTAAATCAAATCTTTATTTTAATTTAAGCAAGTATTTTTATAAAAAGCTTTGTTTTAAACGATTGTTGATTTTAGAACTATATATTATTGAGAAGCAGCTTTGCATAAGTTCACCCATCCGGGTACAGGCAACTAGAGATTCCTTTGC
>DFXM01000021.1 GCA_002381695.1 Clostridium sp. UBA4108
TTAAGAGGAGATAATGAAATAAATATTACAATTGATAGTACAGCTACAGTAAGTAATGGAATATTTAGAGTTAGACAAGGTAATGAAAGTACTGAATACTACAATATAAATATTTGCAATATAGTATTTATTTTATTATTTGATAGTCCAGTAAATGGTGGAACAATCAATAATGGAACTATGAATGTAAATAGAAATCTTGTAGTTAATCTTCCAAATAATCCACCTCCAGCTGAGTGTGAAAACTTGATTGCTTTAAGGGATGCTCTAGAACTAGAAGGAAATAATGAGCTTGAAATACAGGTTAGCGAGAACTCAATAAACAATCAAATAGTTACAAGTTTGTTTGATGGATTAGTTATATTTAACTTTAGAAGAGTAGTTTCATTATGTTATTTAGATGCATTTGTAAGAGAATAACTTTATAGAATAAATTTGTTTTGCCTGATATGGAAAACATATCAGGCATCCCAAAAACAACTAAAATTATACTTCAAACCGTTATTAGTTATTAATGAATAATATAGATTGATATGAACTACCAACCTTAAGATCATAATAATATTTTAACTACGTAAAATTAAGACATTAGACACACTTAAATGTGGCTAATGTCTTTTTTATAATAGATAGGCTGTAATTAAATTTCTACATTATNNTGTTTAATTAATATGAATTATCATTATTACAACATATATATTACGAATTAAGGATTAAAGTACAAGATAATTAATTTAAAAAAAGAAGAGGTTGACTAAAAAATAAAATGATTGTAATTTTATAAATTATATTTGCAAATATTTATTAATAAGCAAAATTCTATTACTAAGTTAATAAATATTAATAGAATCTTGTTTTCTTGCAAAATATATAATAAAATTGCGACTCAAAATACTTTTTAGATAACCTCTTTTATATCATAAAAAACGAAGAAGGCATTATATATGAATAGAATTTCAATATTATCGATATAAACATAATTTTAAAAACTATAATTATTGGATAAATAAGGAAAAACGTATATCCACAATATAGTCTATAGTGTAGTATATGATTTCAAATAGAGTGCTGTGATAAAAATATTCAAAATGCATTTTAAAAATATAAATAGTAATAAACGTGTATTTGCTATTGACTATTATATTTTTAGATTATATGAGCATACTATATATGTTCTAATAAAAAATTTAAAGAGGGAGGAATTTCAATGGGACATAATGAAGAACATGAAGGAAAACGTTCAAATAGCAGTAGTTTTCTTGGATGGATAGGAAGGCTAATATTAGTTGCAGTTATTTTAGGAATAACATCATTTTTAACACCAGGGTTTACTATTAATGGACTATGGTCATTTTTACTAGCCGCAGTTATAATAACTGCATTAGACTATTTAGTAGAATCATTCATGGGAGTTGATGCATCCCCTATTGGAAAAGGTGTAAAAGGATTTATTATTGCTGTTGTAATAATATATTTAACACAATTTTTAGTTCCCAATATGAGTGTATCTATTATGGGAGCATTATTAGCAGCTATAATTATTGGAATCTTGGATGCGGTATTGCCTGGAAGGGTAATGTAGGAGTATAGTATTGTTTTAATAATTAACAAAATAAGAACTCTCAAATATGAGAGTTCTTTTATTTTATAAAATATCATATTAAAAAGGCAGCTTTACACAAAATAAGTGCAAAGCTACCATATAATTAAATGCTATTAACTTACAAATATAGGTGCTTCAATTAAGGTTGCAAAAATAAATTGATGCACATGGTCATCAACACAAGTTGTGGTTCCAGATACAAAGTGAACGTGTCTTCCTTCACCTACAGGTATTGCAGGACCAGTAGTAACTCTTATTTCATGAAAGTGGTCAAAGAAATCTGTTTTTGTTTTTATAAAGTGAACATGACTTTGACCAGTAGGAATTGCTTCACTACTAATTCCTGCGAAACGGTGATTATGAGCATCTTCTGACTCAAGTTCAGCAAGTCTAGTACTACCTAAAAATTCATGAACGTGTAATTGTCTTACTTCAGGACAAGCCATAAGCTCTCCTCCTTTATTTTTGATAATATATAGTATAATATATATTATTTAAAACAGATCAGAATGATACAACTATATCATATAAAATGTCTTACATAGTTAAATATAGAATATGTAGTTCAATACATTAGAAGATATACTTCATGAACTATTAGAACAAAGCTATACACAATATATTGTGTATAATGTTAATAACTAATACTATATATAGATAAAACTATGGAAGATTGGATAGATGTGAGGTTTATATGTAAGTTAGCGGTTTATCTGGTAGAAAATATGATAAAACATTATTAACTAGAGAAAACTTAATTTCATATAAGAATATATAATAAAACATTTAGTATGTAAATCATTTACTTTACATATTATTGTAAATATATTGAATTTATAGATAAAAGTGTGATAAAATTTTACTTAAGCATTATTAAAAGACGAATTAAATAACTTAAGAAGCTTTTTTAAGTCAATTTAAGAAAATAAACAATAATGCAGATTTTAAAATTTTAATTTCTTTAAACCTAGCGGCCCTATCGAGTTTGAATTCATAGGTTCTAAGAGTATTCTACCTTTAGATTATAGTAGATGTAATTTAAAGGTAGGATATTCTTAGATAGCCTATGAAAGGAGGAATTTGATATGAGGTTTGAAGGCAAGATAAACGAAGATCATCAAAATTGCATCAATTTAAGCTGGAGTAATGATAAACCTAAAAAGCATAAAAGGCGCAAAAAGTCAAATAAGCCTAGTAAGGTTCAGATTATCCTAATTATAATCTGTATACTAAGCTTAATGGTAGCGTTGAAGCTTACAGCCTCAAACGCAACTGTTCAAGAATTTGTAGTGAAGAGTTTGGCCGACATTATTCACTACGCTCTTGGATTTTAGACACTATGGAAAAGGATAGGAGACTATCCTTTTTCAGATTTAACAAATATATATATAATAATATTCAATATTATTAATCTCACTTTATGGATTTTAATTTATGCCACTATAATATATTCTATATAAATGATTAATAAATGTCTACGAAAAATGATTAATTTAATAATTTATTATTAAATATTAAAGACACAGTACATATAAAAGAGAATAAGAAATAAAAGAAGCAATGAGGTTCGTAGTTGAAACTCATTGCTTTTTTATCTTAGGATTGGTATATATTCTGTCCTTTTGGAGCCTTTTATTCCTTATTTAAACAAGGTTTTTCCAAAGGATTTTAAGTCATGGCAGGCTTCAACTACTCTTTTTGACATACCTTGTTCACCAGCTTTTAAATAGGAGCGTGGATCATATTTTTTCTTATTTCCAACGTCTCCATCAATTTTTAAAATACTATCATAATTTTTAAAGATATTATCTGCAATTGGCCTTGTAAAGGCATACTGAGTATCTGTATCTATATTCATTTTAATAACACCATATTCTAAAGTTTCTTCGATTTCTGATTTTTCAGAGCCTGAGCCACCATGGAAAACAAAATAGAATTTAGCTTCAGAACCATGTACTTCTTTTAAAGATAATTGACCATTTAGTAGAATTTTAGGATTCAATTTTACATTACCTGGCTTATATACACCATGAACGTTTCCAAAGGTAGCTGCAAACATAAAGGTTCCATTTTCTACAGATGTTAAAGCCTCATAAATTTTTAGCATATCTTCGGAAGTGGTGTATAGCTTTTCATTTGGAACTCCACTATTGTCTTCACCATCTTCCTCTCCACCAACAACTCCTGACTCTACTTCAAGAATGATTTCATTTTTAGCGCAACGTATTAAAAGTTCTTTAGAGATCTCTATGTTCTTTTCTAGAGAAATACTAGAACCATCAAACATATGGCTATTAAAAAGATTCTTTTCACCATTTTTGCGACGTCTTTCTGTTTCTTCTATTAGTGGAATCAGAAAGCTATTTAATTTCTCTGCTTTACAGTGGTCAGTGTGTAAGGCAACATACACATTATATTTCTCAGCTAGCATGTGAACATGATTAACTAAGCTAATAGCACCTAGTACACTATCTTTAATCATGGAACCAGATGCATGCTCTCCGCCACCTATTGAAACTTGAATAATACCATCAGATTTTGCTTCAGCTAAACCTGCCAACACTGCATTTGCAGTTTCTAAGGAAGAAATATTAAAAGCAGGATAAGCATAATGATTTTTTGAGGCTTCTTCTAGCATGATTTTATATTGCTCATAGTCAACTACTGGCATAGTTTTATCTCCTTATATCAATATATTTTACTAATAGTAGCCTAGGAATTTATAATCTTAGGTTTATATTAGTAAGTTAATTCATATAATTAATTATACATTATAAAAGCATATGAATTACGAATATTTTAAATATTTAATAAATATTTACAGTGCATGTAGGGTATTATTTTATGATTGGATAAGAGTGTATGTTAAGATAAGCAGCATAACTTTAATATTTTAACATAATATACAACTTTATGAAGTCTACATTGAAATGAAGATGTGTAATTTATGTAGTTTACTTATATTACACAGCTAACAAGTTACTTTTAACTTGAAGAGTTTTTCATAAGGGAAAATTAATTCTTTAGGAGGGATATGTAATGAATACTATACCAATGATTATTGTAGTTGTTTATTTAGGTATCATGTTATTTATAGGATACTATACAAACAAATACTTAATCAAAAATAGTACTGACTACATGTTGGCGGGGAGGTCACTTCCAGCGATTATGGTTGCTTGTAGCTTGGCAGCTAATAATATAGGAGGAGGAAGTACGGTAGGTTTAGCAAGTAAAGCCTATGGAAACTGGGGAATGTCAGCAGTTTGGTATGTGCTTGCTGCTGCTATTGGAATTATACCCATGGCATTTTTTGCACCTAAGCTGAGGAAGGTTATGGCTTACACTATACCAGAGGTTGTAGGAAGACGATTTGGAACTGCAAGTCATTTAATCACATCAATTTTAAACATTCTTTCACTATTCTGTTTAACTGCATCTCAGGTTCTTGCATCAGGAGTTATAATTTCAGCATTAATTGGAATTAACATTAAAGTTGCTATTATAGTGGCAGCAATATTCACTATAATTTACACTGCCATGGGAGGACTTTTAGCTGATGCTTTTACAGATTTATTTCAATGGGCAATTATATTTTTTGGACTTTTAATTTCTATACCATTTGTAATAAAAGGAGCTGGAGGATGGAGTACTATAGCAGCAGCAGTTCCACCTGCCAAAATGTCTATTGATGGAATGGGCATAGTATTAGTGATAAGCCTTATAGGACAATACTTTATAACTTTCATGTCAGGGCCTGAAATGGTATCAAGAGTATTTGCTGCCAAGGATGAAAAGACAGGTAGAAGAGCCGTTTTAATCTCTGCATTATTCATGGCATTATTTGCTTTTATTCCAGCTATAATAGGAATAGTTGCCTTTGTAGCATTTCCTAATATACAACCCAATCAAGCATTATCTACAGCTGTATTTCAATTAACACCTAAATGGGTCTCAGGTATAGTATGTGCAGCAATCATAGCATCCACTATGTCTAGTGCTGATTCTAACATGCTTTGTGCTTCTACCATATTTACTAAAGATATATATGAAAAATATATAAACCCTAATATTGAGGATAAAAAGATAATTACTATGACAAGGGTAAGTAATGTAACCATAGGAGTACTTGCAACCTGTATTGCATTATTTCAAATTAATATTATAACTCTTAATTTATTTTCCTTTATGCTAAGAGCTGCTGGCCCATTTGCAGCATTTATTCTTGGAATAACCATGAAAAGAGTATCAAAACATGCAGGTATTGTATCAATAATAATAGGGAGTGCAGTGGGTATATACTGGCAAGTCATGGAGGAACCCTTTGGAATTCTAGCTATCATAGCAGGAAGTATTGCATCCATTATAGCCTTCCTAATTACAAACTATGTTGAACTTAGAACTAGTAAAGCTTTGGCACAACCTGTAGAGCTTTCAGAATAAGGATAAAGGCTAAATGCATCAACTCTAACCCAATTTTAACGGCATATAGGAAAGAGTCTACAATAGTATTGCTTTGGATACCATTATAGACCCTTTTCTGTTTTATTTAAAATAATTGTATTCTATTTATATAGAGGAATTCTATCGCAAAGAGCTTTTACACGCTCTTTTACTGGAGTTAAATCACCATCTCTATTTTCAATTGTCCAATTGATTATGTCAGCAATTTCTACCATTTCTTCTGGTCCAAAGCCTCTTGTAGTCGTTGCAGGAGTACCTATTCTGATACCACTTGTTACAAATGGACTTTGAGTTTCAAAAGGAACAGTATTTTTATTTACTGTAATACCAACTTCATCTAATAGATGTTCAGCTAATTTTCCAGTAATGTCTTTATTTCTAAGGTCTACCAGCATTAAGTGATTATCTGTACCATCAGAAACTAGTTTAAAGCCTCTTTCTTTTAATGCTTTAGCTAATGCTTGAGCGTTATCAAGAACCTTTTGTTGATACTCTTTAAAGCTAGGGTCCATTGCTTCTTTAAAGCAAATAGCTTTAGCAGCTATTACGTGCATTAATGGTCCACCTTGAATTCCAGGGAAGATTGTTTTATCAACAGCCTTTGCATGTTCTTCTTTACAAAGGATTGCGCCTCCTCTTGGTCCTCTAAGAGTTTTGTGAGTAGTAGTAGTAACAAAGTCTGCGTATGGTACTGGACTTGGGTGAAGACCAGCAGCTACAAGACCTGCTATATGAGCCATATCCACCATCATATAAGCACCAATTTCGTCACAGATTTCTCTGATTTTTATAAAATCTATAACTCGAGGATAAGCACTTGCTCCAGCTACTATCATTTGAGGTTTTTCTTCAAGAGCTACATTTCTTAATTCATCATAGTTTACATATCCAGTTTCATCTACACCATAGGAAACAAAGTTATATAACTTTCCTGAGAAGTTAACTGGACTTCCATGAGTTAAGTGACCACCATGAGAAAGGTTCATACCTAATACCTTATCTCCTGGCTTTAATATAGCCATATAAACTCCCATGTTAGCTTGAGAACCTGAATGAGGTTGAACGTTTGCGTGATCTGCACCAAATAGCTTGCACATTCTATCTCTAGCAATGTTCTCAGCTACATCTACATATTCACAACCGCCATAATACCTCTTTCCAGGATAACCTTCTGCATATTTGTTAGTTAGGGTAGAACCCATAGCCTCCATTACTGCAGCACTGGTAAAGTTTTCAGATGCAATTAACTCAATTTTACTCTCTTGTCTAGTTGTTTCAAGACAAATTACCTCATATATTTCTGAGTCATTGCGTTTGATATGTTCTAAATTCATAAATACCCCTCCAATTGTAAAAGTGATTTTATTTTTTAGCTGGTACCATGTGTATGGCTTCCCCTACAAGACCAGTAACAGCTTCAAAAAAGCTTTCTGATAAAGTTGGATGAGCATGGATTACATTTTTAATGTCTCGAATTTTCATCTTATGGAAAATTGCTAGGGTACATTCATGAATTAAATCCGATGCATGTGGGCCCATAATATGAGCTCCAATAATAATGTCCTCATCAGGATTAGAGTTTAAGCCTTGAGTTGATATAATTTTTATAAAGCCTTCACCTTCTCCAAGAGTTAGGGCCTTACCATTTGCCCCGAACATAAATTTACTTACCTTATAGGATAGGCCTTTAGCTTTAGCTTCATCTTCAGTGATACCTACAGAGGCAATCTCAGGGAAGATAAATATACAGCTTGGAACAACATCATTTATTAATTCAGTATGAATTCCCATGAGGTTTTCAACGACATGTACACCTTGATGAGAGGCTACATGAGCAAGCATAGATATTCCATTAACATCTCCAATAGCATAAATTCCCTTAGCTGTGGTTTCATAATTTGAACCCACTTTAATTCCTTTTTTGTCGTAATCAATGCCTATTTGTTCTAATTTTAATTCATTAATTACTGGATGTCTACCAGTAGAAATAAGAATATTTTCACTTTCTAAGGAAATTTGTCCTTTTTTGCCTTCTCCGTGTAGGGTAAATCCTGAAGATGTTTTTTCTATTTTAGTGACTTTAGTTGAAGTGTTAATAGTTATACCTTTCTTTTTAAGCATTGGAGTAAGACGTTTTGTAATATCGCTATCAACTTGAGCTAATATACTTGGAAGGTATTCCACTACTGTTACTTTAGAGCCAAGAGCATTAAAGATACAAGCGAGTTCCATGCCAACAACGCCACCACCAACTACAGTAAGAGATTTTGGTATACTATCAAAATTTAAAATTTCTTCACTAGTATAAATCCCCTCTAAATTTGCTCCTTCAATTGGAGGGATGGTTGGCTCTGAACCAGTGGCAATAATAATATTTTTACCAGTGATTTCTACAGAACTGCCATCTAAAAGGGAAACTATTAATGTATTTTTATCTTTAAAAGAAGCTGCACCTTGAACAACCTCTACTTTGTTAGCTTTTAAAAGTTGAGAGATGCCACCAACTAATTCATTGATAATTTTTTGTTTTCTTTCATGAATATGCTCTACATTGATAGCATAGTTATCAACAGTAACTCCAAAATCATCAATATTTCTAAGAGTATTCAATACTTCAGCATTTTTATAGAGAGCTTTTGTAGGAATACATCCTCTGTTTAGGCAAGTTCCACCGATCTCTCCCTTTTCTATTAAACAAACCTTTGAACCAAGTTGGGCAGCACGGATGGCTGCCACATAGCCACCCGGTCCACCTCCTATAATTATTATGTCTTTATTCATAATCTCACCTACCTACTGTTTATTTGGAGAAGTTTTATGCCAAGTTAAAACAGGGGTTCTAGCAGCTCTAACCTGATCTAATCTCTTTACTACAGTATTATGAGGTGCTGATTTTAAGATTTCAGGAGTTTCTTTTGCTTCTTCAGCAATCTTAATCATTACATCTATGAACTCATCCAAAATTTCTAGAGTTTCACACTCAGTAGGTTCAAACATCATAGCTTCCTCAATGATTAGAGGGAAGTAGATAGTAGGTGGATGATAGCCATAGTCTAGAAGTCTCTTAGCCACATCTAGAGTTGAAACTCCATTTAAATGATTTGGGAGTCCTCCTAGAACTACTTCATGCTTACAAACTTCATC
Source organism: Clostridium sp. UBA4108 (assembly GCA_002381695.1). Classification (GTDB taxonomy): domain Bacteria; phylum Bacillota; class Clostridia; order Clostridiales; family Clostridiaceae; genus Clostridium_J. The sequence goes on from DFXM01000021.1 coordinate 9,212, forward strand.
AATAGGAAGGTTATAATATTTTCTTAAACGTTCCTTCATGTAGTTTGCATTTAGTACAGCTGTTTCACTGGCAGTTTTTAATCCTTCGGCACCTAAGGTTAGAATATAGGTATAAGCTCTAACATGAATACCAAAATGTCCATAGAAGTTTTTGACTTTTCCTATGGTTTGTGGTTTATCATAATTTAAGCTATAGGTATTATCTATCTTTTCAATTACAGGTACAGGTAGAAAAGGTATTAGATGTTTTTTAACACCTACAGGGCCACTTCCTGGTCCACCGCCACCGTGAGGAGTGGAGAATGTTTTGTGAAGATTTAAGTGAACTACATCAAAGCCCATATCTCCAGGCCTAGTTATACCCATAATAGCATTCATATTTGCACCGTCATAGTAGAGAAGTCCACCAGCTTCATGCACTAAATCAGAGATTTCTTTTATATTTCTCTCGAAAATACCAAGGGTACTTGGATTTGTCAGCATTAATCCAGCAACTTCATCATTTAATACAGCTTTAAGAGCATCAATATCTATGGCACCATTTTTATGAGATTTGATTTCTATAACTTCAAAATTAGCTACAGCGGCACTGGCAGGATTTGTACCATGAGCTGAATCAGGAACTATAATTTTAGTTCTTTTAAAATCTTTTCTATTCTCATGATAAGCTTTAATTAGCATGAGACCGGTAAGTTCACCATGAGCTCCAGCAGCAGGGTGAAGAGTAACCTGATCCATTCCAGTGATTTCGGATAAACTCTCACCTAAATTGTACATTAGATTAAGAGCTCCCTGTACTGTTTCTACAGGTTGATGTGGATGTAATCCAGTAAATTTAGGTCTGGATGCCATGTCTTCATTTATTTTAGGATTATATTTCATAGTACAAGATCCAAGAGGATAGAAACCTGTGTCTACACCAAAATTCTTATTTGATAGGGAAGTGAAATGCCTAACTACATCTAATTCACTTACCTCAGGTAAATTTAAATCCTCTTTTCTTCTAAGGTTTTCAGGTAATAATTCATCTATGGAAACATCAGACACATCAAGAGGTGGTAGGGTATAGGCCATTCTTCCTTCCTTGGATATTTCTATCAATAGTTTATTATAATCCTTCATTTATATCACCTCCATAGCCTTAACTAAGGTATCAATTTCTTCTTTTGTCCTCTTTTCAGTGACGCATAGAAGCATTGAGTTTTTAAGAGTAGGATATTTATTCTCTAATTCATATCCGCCAAGAATACCATGATTTATAAGCTCTTCATTTATTTCGGAAACTTTTTTATTTCCAGCTAAAGCAAATTCTTTAAAGAAAGGCTTATTAAATAGTGGTTTATACTTTCCAGATTTAATCAGCTCATTAAAAGCATAGTGAGCTTTTTTCATAGAAGTTTCAGCAACTTCTTTTAAGCCCTTTTTTCCTAGAGTTGACATATAAATTGCAGCGGTAAGAGCGTTTAACCCTTGGTCTGAACATATATTAGAGGTAGCTTTTTCTCTTCTGATATGTTGTTCCCTAGCTTGGAGAGTTAAAACAAAGGCTCTTTTACCTTCAACATCTACAGTTTCACCAACTATTCTTCCAGGCAGTTTTCTCATAAGTTTAGAGGTAGTTGCCATAAAGCCTAGATATGGGCCACCGAAGTTTAAGGGGATTCCAAGACTTTGACCATCGCCAACAACTATATCTGCACCAATCTCTCCTGGGGTTTTTAAGATACTTAAGGAGATTGGGTCTACACTCATAATTAACATAGCTTTATTACTATGAGTTATTTTTTCAATTTCCTCCATGTTTTCAATTATTCCAAAGAAATTTGGATTTTGAACTATAACAGCGGCAGTACTATTATCCACTACAGCTTTTAAAGCCTCTATATCAGTTACTCCATCCTTAAAGTCTATTTCAATAACTTCTGCATCTCTAAAATGAGAATATGTCTTTACGATTTCAATGGCTTCTGGACTAAGGGTTTTAGAAACCACAACCTTTTTCCTTTTAGTGCTTGCCATTGCCATCATAGCAGCTTCAGCACAAGCAGTACCACCGTCATACATAGATGCATTTGCCACATCCATTCCAGTAAGCTCTGCTATCATAGATTGATATTCAAATACACCCTGTAGAGTTCCTTGGCTAATCTCTGGTTGATAAGGTGTATAAGCTGTATAGAACTCAGACCTAGAAGTAATATGCTTTATTATTGAGGGAATGTAGTGGTCATAGGCACCAGCACCTAAGAAACAAATCAAGTCCTCATTATTTAAGTTTTTATTACAAAGTCCACTTATGTGTTTTGTAACTTCTAGTTCACTCATAGAATCATTTAAATTAAGATTCTCTTTAAGGCGTAAATTCTCAGGTATATCAATAAATAAATCATTCATTGAATCAATACCAATGGTTTTAAACATTTCTTCACGATCACTTTGAGTAGTAGGTATATATGGAAACATATTATTCCTCCTTACTGCAGTGTATTTCGTATTCCTCTGCATTCATAAGATCTGACAATTCATCAGTATTTGATATCTCTACACAAATCATCCAGTTTTCATAGCAATTCTCATTAACAAGAGCAGGATCATCTACTAAATCTTCATTAATCTCTAACACTGTTCCACTTACTGGTATATACATATCTGAAGCAGCCTTAACAGATTCTATAGCCCCAAAGGATTCTCCAGTACTAAGTTCAGTGTCTACATCTGGTAGTTCTACAAAAACTATACTTCCTAGTGCATTTTGAGCATAATCAGTGATTCCGATATATGCTTTTGCTCCATCAACCTTTACCCATTCGTGATCCTTTGAATAAGATAATTCTTTTAATACTTTCATAAACAATACCCCCAATTTATTATTTTTTGTAGTTTTTAGCTAAGAATTTTTTATTTATAACTTTAGCTCTAAGAGCTTTGTTCCTAATTACAATATTTATTTCAGTATCTAGGGCACTATAGGCTGGATCAATAAGAGCTAAGCCTATATTTTTCTTTAGAGTAGGAGAAGCATAACCTGTAGTAACAAAACCTATTACTTTATCATCTGCCATAACTTGATATTCATGTCTAGGTATCCCTCTATCTATCATTTCAAAACCCACAAGCTTTCTTTTAAGTCCTTCGCTCTTTTGTTTTGCAAGAGCTTCTTTTCCTATGAAGTTTTCTTTATTTAATTTCACAAAGAAACCAAGTCCAGCTTCTAGTGGAGAGATTTCGCTGGAAATTTCATTTCCATATAATGGGAGAGAAGCTTCGAATCTTAGAGTATCTCTTGCTCCAAGTCCAGCTGGCTTAATGCCAAGGTCATTTCCAGCTTCAAGGAGAGAGTTCCAAATCTTTTCAATATCATTATTGTTGCAGTAAACCTCAAAGCCATCTTCACCAGTGTAGCCTGTTCGAGATACTAAACAAGGCACATCGGCAACCTTTACAACAGGCTTAAAATTAAAGAATTTTATGTCATTTAAATTTGTATCAGTTAATTTTTGTAGAATATCTTGAGCCTTAGGACCTTGAATGGCAACCTCAGAAATTTTATCTGAAATATTTTCAAGATCTATATCATAGCTATTACTATTTTCCACCATCCATTGATAGTCTTTATCTATATTGCTGGCATTTATAACCAGATAGAAGTAATTATCATTTATTTTATATACTAAGAGGTCGTCAACAACTCCTCCGTTGGGATAACACATTAGTGTGTATACTATTTCGTTGTTTTTTAGATTAGAAATATCGTTAGTTATCAAGTTTTGTACAAAATCAAAAGCTTGAGGACCTTTTACGTTAACTTCACCCATATGGGACACATCAAAGATTCCAGCAGCATTTCTTACAGCCTCATGTTCCTGTATAATACCTTCATATTGAACAGGTAACATAAATCCACCAAAGTTAATTATTTTTCCATTTAAGTTGTTATGGCAATTAAACAAAAAGGTTTTTTTACCATTTTCCATAATACTTACCTCCTCATAAATTTTTATATAAAAAAGAGGATATAAAGGCATAGAAAAAAGAGTGCCTTTATATCCTCTGTTTGCTTACCTGAAAGTTTTAATATATTTTTAAAAAATAAATATTGCTTCTTCGGTGCCTTATCGGTCTTTCCAGAGTACCATCCATTAACGATAATTTTGCCTGAAAGTTTCTTTATAGATTCGGCAATTTATAAATTGCTTCTTCGGCTTCTTCTAAAGTGAAACTTACTCAAGTGAAAGGGAAACTTCCTTTGAAGTAGTTAGACTAATCAATGTGCTTTATTTTTTATTCAAGTCTTTTGATTTGAATAAAAAGTAAAGTACATTGTATAAAAGAGCTCTCACATTAACATCATTTGGTTCTTTATATTTAATTATTACGATGTATAAATACTACAATTAAACATAAGAAATGTCAATGGATAAATCCATAGTATTCATAATATTAACAATTAAATAAATANNTATTTATTTAATTGTTAATATTTGATAATATCATTATAGGATGGAGGGATAAAACATGTTATTAATTGATGTTAAAAATACTAATCCATACTTTAATTTGGCTATGGAAGAATACTTTCTAAAAAATTTTAGTGAAGATATTTTTATATTGTGGAGAAATGAGCCAGCAATAATAGTTGGCAAAAATCAAAACACCATTTCAGAAATAAATATAGATTATGTAAAGGACAATTCAATTCCCGTAGTGAGAAGACTCACAGGCGGAGGAGCAGTTTTTCATGATTTAGGCAATATAAATTTTACTTTTATTTCTGTTAATGATAATGGAAGCTTTAATAACTTTAGAAAATTTACCCAGCCAATCATTGATGTACTAAGAACTTTAAAGGTAAATGCAGAGTTTTCAGGAAGAAATGATTTAACTATTAATGAGAAGAAATTCTCAGGTAATGCTCAATGTAATTATAAAAATAGTGTTATGCATCATGGAACTCTGCTATTTTCTTCAGAAATTAAAGATTTATCAGCTGCCTTAAAGATAAAGCCTATGAAAATTCAAGGTAAAGGAGTAAAATCAACCGCTAGTCGTGTTACAAACATAAGTGAACATTTGATAGAGTCTATTTCTGTACTTGAATTCAAAGATATGATCATGAAGTATATCTCAGAATTAAACCAAGATAATATATCCTATGAACTAACGGAGAAGGATATGCATGAAATAAATAAATTAGTTAAAGATAAATATAGTACTTGGCAATGGAATTTTGGAAATTCACCTAAGTATGAACTTTTAAATGAAATTAAATACCCTGGTGGACATGTGGAATTTAATATCAACGTGGAGAAAGGTGTAATAAAAGATATAAAAATATTTGGTGATTTCTTTGGAAAATGTGACATAGAGGATATTGAAAAAAATCTAATTGGAATAAAGCATAAATCAGATGATATAAGAGAAATATTAGAAGGATTTGATATACAAGATTATTTCCTAGGAGCATCCGTTGATGAATTAACTAAAGGCATCATGGGTGAAAGTTAAACAATATTCAGTTTGGATATCTATATAAATTAATACTTATTTTAAATCATAACTAAGTTTAGTTAGCGAGACTTTTAATACAATGGGTATTCATTGTATTAAAGGTCTTCTTTCATATATTAAAAATATATTATTAGGATAAAAATTAATATATAGAAAATCTTATTAACAATTTATAGTAAAAATTAAATAATTTATCATAAATTGTGGATAATATATTACGAATGAGGTAAAATTGTGGATAAATAAAAGAATATATTTAAAGATAGGACAGTATTTAGACAGTTATATGTAGTATATAATTGTTCTATATCACAATAAAAATAGGCACATTCTTAAGATACTACGCAATATTATAGTGCCTTAAGTTGAATTTTAGGGGGTAAGAGTATGAGTAAAATAGATGAGTTACATGAACATTTTGAGAACTTGAAGAAAGATGAAGAGTATATCAATTTTTTTAACTCTTTTGCCCTTGAAAATCTACGTTCTAAGCCTGAATATATGAAAGAAGCCTTAGAAAAAGTTGTAGAAATATCTAAGGAATGTAATTATAGAATGGCCTATGCTTATGGAATGCTTTATATAGGTTGGTATTACCATGATAGATCAGATTATAATAATGCATTAGAATATCATATGGAGACAAATGCTATTTTCAATGAAATTCAATGTATTGACGGAATTATACTTAGTTATAATGCTCTGTTAGCAGATTATACCAAAATAGGATATTTAGATTTAGCTATAGAGAGTGGAATAAAGGGCATTGAGATAGCAGAAAAACATACTAAGAGGGAAGGCTTTATGAGCATATCTATTAACACTATGGTGTCATATATGGAATGTGGATATTATGAAGAAGCCTTAAAGTTATCCCAAACTTTAAATAATTTACCTTACGAAATAAATGTTTACGCTAAGCTTGTAATATACACTACTATGGCAGAGATTTATTTAAAAAACGGAGATATTGAGATAGCGGAGAAGAATAGTAAACTTGCTTACGAATTAGCTGAGCAGACTGATAGTAATTTACATAGAGCTGAAGTGTTAATAATAATAGGTCAAATACATTTCGAAAAAGAACAGCATGAAGAAGCAAAAAAGTGTTTTGAAAGAGCTATGGAAATTTCAGTGAAAATTAGAGATATAAGTACCATTATTAAATTGCTAATAAGTTGGGGTAAGTGCCACGGAAAGATAGGAGATTATGAAAGTGGTGAAAAAAAATTAAAAGAAGCATTAAAATATGCAGAGGAAAGTAATTCTCAAATATCATTAAGAGATATTTATCTTGAATTGAGTATTATTTATAAATGTGATAAAAAATTTGAAGAAGCATATAATGCTCAGGAAAAATATATTAAGGTGAAGGAAAAAACCTTTAGTAATGGAAGCAAGTATTGGTTTAAGGAGTTAAAAAGTAGAAGTATAGTACAACAAGCTATTGTTTATAAGGAATTATATAGTCAAATCGATGTTATCTCTAAAATAGGAAAGAAGTTAACTTCAGATTTAAGAATGGAAAATATTCTTAGAACTATTCATGATGAGATAAACAAGCTAGTTAATGCAGAAGTAGTAGGGATAGCACTATATGATGAGATTGAAGAGGGCCTAGACTATAAACTGTTTGTAGATAAGGGGGAAAGGGTTGAATTAGGAACTATAAAAATCAACGAAAATTCAAGCTTTGGAGTATATTGCTTTAATAACAAAGAGTTTATAAGAATAAATGATGCATCTACAGAATATAAGCAGTACTTACAGAAGATAAGGACTGGAAGAAACAGAGATAAGTCAGAGTCAAGTCAATCTTTAATTTTCTCTCCTCTAATTGTTGAGGAAAGATGTATAGGCATATTCACAGTGCAGTGTTATGAGAAAAATGCCTATAATATAAATGATTTAAATACTGTAAAAACCTTATCATCCTATATAGCTATAGCTATTGAGAATGCTTTACTATTTGATGAAGTAGAGTATATGGCTACTCATGATAATTTAACAGGACTTTTAAGCCGTACAGAGATATTAAAAATAGGAGAGGAAAAATTCCAAGGATTAAAGCTAGGAGATAATCTATCTATAATAATTATGGATATTGATTATTTTAAAAGAATTAATGATACTTATGGACATGGTACTGGTGACTATATATTAAAAGAGATTGCAAATAATATTAAACTATCTGTAAGAAAACATGATTTAATAGCAAGATATGGAGGCGAAGAGTTCCTAATTATTCTACCTAATACTTCTAAAAAAGAGGCTTATAATATTGCAGAAAGGATAAGAAAAAAAATTGATGAATGCAAATATGATTATCAGAAGGCAAAATGCATTAAAATAACTTCAAGCTTAGGAGTTTATAAATTTGATGATAGAGTTAATTCTTTTTATGAAGGAATCAATCTCGCAGACATTGCGTTATATAAAGCAAAAGATTATGGAAGAAACATAACTATTTGTTATAAGGAAAAATAAAATATCTAATGTAAAATAAGTAGAATCTATGAGCTGCAACATTACTATTATGTGGATGATTTACATAATAGTAATGTTGCAGTTTTTTATATTATGCTAAAATAGTGCCGTTTTGAAAAATAAGTCGTATATTTTACAGGAAGCTAAATATATGAAAATTTATTCTTTTAAATAAATCACATATAGACTTATTTAAACTTTACGATGGGAGATGAGACTTATGGTATTTAGCAGTATTACTTTTCTTTATTTCTTTTTACCGGCACTAATTATTATTTATTATATTGCGCCTAAAAAGCTGAAGAATTTAGTTATGCTTATTGGAAGCTTAACATTTTATGCTTGGGGTGAGGTTAGATATATTTTCATAATGCTAGTATTGTCCTTGGTAGATTATATTTGTGGAAGGAATATAGATAAGTATCTAGATAATGCAAAAAAGAGAAAGTTATTTATGCTTATTGATGTAGGAGTAAACCTACTGGTGTTATTTTTCTTTAAATATGGTGATTTTTTCATAGTTAATATTAATTCTATGTTAGGAGTGAATATTCCAATCTTAGACATGCCGTTACCTATAGGGGTTTCTTTCAATACCTTTCAATCTATTTCTTATATTATAGATGTGTATAGAGGAACCACTACCTGCGAAAAAAGCTATTATAATTATTTAACCTATACAACCCTGTTCCCACAAATAATAGCAGGGCCCATTGTCAGGTATGTAACCGTGGAGGAAGATTTAGATGAGAGGGAAATAAAGGTAGATAATTTTTCACAGGGATTAAGGAGATTTATTTTAGGGTTAGGTAAGAAGGTCTTAATAGCAAATAATCTAGGGGCCTTGTGGAATTCAATTTATACAGGAACTATAACCGATATGAGTGTATTACTTTACTGGATAGGAATAGTAAGCTTTGGCTTTCAAATATATTTTGATTTTAGTGGATATTCAGATATGGCTATAGGAATTGCAAAAGTATTTGGGTTAACTTTTGATGAAAACTTTAATTATCCATATATAGCTAAAAATATTACAGAATTTTGGAGAAGATGGCATATAACCTTAAGTTCTTGGTTTAGAGATTATGTGTATATACCATTAGGAGGAAATAAGGTTAGCCGGGGGAAATTAATTAGAAATTTACTTATAGTTTGGACGCTAACAGGATTCTGGCATGGAGCATCATGGAATTTTATGCTTTGGGGATTCTATTTTGCAATTATATTGATATTGGAAAAATTTGTTCTCTTGAAGTATTTACATAAAACTCCAAGAGTATTTCAACATATATATACTATAGTATTACTTATCATAAGCTGGGTGATATTTTCATTTGAGGATTTAGAAGTGATGAGAGAATATTTTAGTGGAATGTTTGGATTAAATGGAGTGAGTTTTTTAAATGATCTAACTCTATATTATATTACTAGTTATTTTATTATGTTTATATTAGCGGGAATTTTTTCAACTCCTATATTTAAAGGGGTATTATATAGGTTGGAGCACGGTAATAGAAAAGTTATCATGTTTTCTGCAGCCATGATATATGTGTTTATATTTTTAGCCTCCACTGCTTACTTAGTTAATAGCACCTATAATCCATTCTTATATTTTAGATTTTAGGAAGTCTTTAAAAATAATCACTGGCTAATTAACTATTCTATTTCACAGGTATTAAGGAGGAATTTACATATGGACAAAACATTTTTTAAGATAATTATGGGGGTGTGGGGAGGAATAATAGTACTAAATATTTTAACACCTAAGAATTCATTTTCACCCCTAGAAAATAGATTTCTAGCAAAGTTACCAGCATTTAGTATAGAAGCTTTAGTAGATGGCAGCTTCATGCAGAAAATGGATGATTGGATTAATGACCATTTTGTGGCAAGGGATATATGGGTGGCTGTAAAGAGTGATATGGAAAAAGGTATAGGGAAGAAAGATAATAATGGAGTATTTTTTGGGGAGGATAGGCTAATAGAGGATATAAAACAACCAGATATGGAAATAGTTGATGCAAATATCCAAGGTATAAAGAAGTTTGTTCAGTCTAATAAAATTCCATCCTATTTAATGTTGGTGCCTTCTACTAGTGGAGTATTAACTCATAAAATACCCAGATATGCACCGACTTGGAATCAAGAAGAGTTTATTAGTGAGGTAAATAAAAGGTTAGAAGGAATAGTTACGCCTATTCCTATATATAATACTTTATATGAAAACAGGGATAAAAATATTTATTATAGAACTGATCATCATTGGACAACAGATGGAGCATATCTAGGTTACAAAGAAGTAGAAAAAATAATGGATTTGAAACCCAAAGATATTTCTGAATTTAAAATAGAGGAAAAATCCAATAGCTTTTATGGGACTCTATACTCTAAAGCAGCATATACACATATAACTCCAGATGTAATAAAAACCTATAATCTTGGAGAAATAGAGAAGTTTACAGTAATAGGTTCTGAAGGAGAGAAGGAATATGCTTCTATGTATTTTGATAAGTATTTAAATGAGAAAGATAAGTATTCCTACTTTTTAGGAAGTAATGAGGCCTTAGTAAAGATTAAAACTAAGAGTACTACAGGAAAGAAACTCTTAATGTTTAAGGATTCTTATTCCCATTGCTTTGCACCTTTTTTAACTGAGGATTACTCGGAGATAACCTTAGTAGATTTAAGATATATAAACATGAATATAGATGATTTAGTTAATATAGAGGAATATAATCAAGTATTATTTCTATATAGCATAGATGTATTTTCACATCAGAAAAATCCTTCGAAGCTAAAGTTTTTTTAATGATAATACAATATTAGTTAGTAGGAACCATACTTATAATGTGAATTATCTTTATTACAACTTATATATCTAAAGTATAACAAAATAAGAAGAGCTCAAATGTATATGAAAAAGTACATTTGAGCTTTTATATTTCAATTGAGTAGATTCTTTTGTAATTGCCCTTTACATTAGTGGATTGTTTATTTAAAATATAATTAGAACTCTAATAGTTAGAACTCTAATTATTAGACTTCTAACAAGATGAATTTAAATTAATAGCTAAATAAAGTGATATCATAGGGGGATATAAATGAAAAAATTACATGCAGCCTTAATTAGGGCATCTAAAGAACATAGAAGAAGAGCATCTAGTGAATTTACTAAATATGGTATAACCGATGGACAACCACGGATATTAAATTTTTTAGCAGAGAATGATGGCTGTATTCAAAAAGAGGTAGCAGATAGCTGTAATATTGAACCAGCCACAGTGACTAGTATATTAGCAGGTATGGAGAAGAGTGGATTTATATATAGAAGTTCAAATTCGGAAGATAGAAGAGTATTAAATGTATATTTAACAAGTGAAGGAAAAGCAGCTCAGACTGTTGTTAAAAGGGTTTTTAGTGATTTAGAAGATAAATGTTTTCAAGGTTTTAGTGAAGAGGAGAAAGACCAAGCTATTAATTTATTAAATAGAATATATGAAAACATTTCAAGGGAGAACGAAAGTAGATGATTAAGTTATTTAGATATCTAAAGGGAAGTGCAATACTTTATGCAATTATAGCACCTATTATGATGTGCATAGAAGTATTTATGGATTTAAATCAGCCAAGATTAATGGCAAACATTATCGATGTGGGCATAGCTAATGGAGATTTAAACTATGTATTAATGGTAGGGGGGAAAATGATATTAATTGCCTTTATTGGATTAATAGGAGGTGCTAGTTGTTGTATTTTTTCTGCTATGGCATCTATGAGTATGGGAGGAAATTTAAGACAAGGTATATTTGATAAAATACAAACATTAGCTTTCGGGGATATAGATAAGTTTAAGACAGGATCTTTAATTACAAGACTTACTAATGATGTAACCCAAGTGCAAAATATGGTGCTTATGGGCCTTAGAATTATGGTAAGGGCTCCCCTTATGTGCATAGGTGGAATAATAATGGCATTTTCCTTAAGTAGGCAACTATCCAGTGTATTTTTAATAATTATTCCTGTAATTTTTATTGGAGTAGTTTTTATAGTAAATAAGTCAGTTCCTATGTTTTCGAAAGTTCAAGAGAATATAGATAAGGTTAATTTGGTAATGAGAGAGAGCATTTTAGGCATGCGTGTAGTTAAGGCCTTTAATATGGAGAAAAAGCAAAAGGAGCGTTTTAAAGATAGTAATGAGGAGCTTATGAATAGTAGTATAAAAGCTCAGAATACAACAATATTGCTATGGCCCCTTATAACATTAGTTATGAATTTAACTGTGGTTGCAGTATTATGGTTTGGGGGTAATTTAGTAAATATAGGTGGTATTGAAACTGGAAAGATAATGGCATTTATAAACTATCTTATTCAGATTATGAACTCCCTTATGATGGTTATTATGATAATTATAAATCTTTCTAGGGCAAAGGTGTCAGCAAAGAGGATAAATGAACTCTTAGATTCTACTCCAGCTATAAAATATAATGATGAAGGAATTTATATAGAAAATTATGATGTAGAATTTAAAAATGTACATTTCAAATATAATCCAAGTGGAGAATGTGTACTTAAAAATATAAATTTTAAAGTTAATGAAGGACAAGTTGTGGGGATTATTGGAGCTACAGGTAGTGGTAAAAGCTCACTAGTTTCACTCATTCCAAGGCTTTATGATACCACTGAAGGAAGGGTATACATTGGCGGAGTGGATGTAAGAGAACTAAATATTAAAGAGTTAAGAGAAAATATCGGCATAGTGCTTCAGGAAAATATCTTATTTTCTGGAACCATAAAGGATAATATTGGCTTTGGAGTTATAGAAACTACCGAAGAAGAACTTAAGCAGGTATCAATAGATGCACAGGCATATGAATTTATAGATGGCAAAGAAGATGGGTATGGGAGCATAGTGGAACAGAGGGGAAAGAACCTATCAGGGGGACAAAAACAACGTCTATCAATTGCTAGAACTCTTATAAAGAATCCTAAAATTCTCATCTTAGATGATTCTAGTAGTGCGCTAGATATGACAACAGAAGCAAGGCTTCAAAGAGCTATAAGAGAGAGAATGAAGGGAAGTACTCTATTTATAATAGCTCAGAGAATTACAGCAGTTATGGATGCAGACCAAATAATAGTATTAGATGAAGGGGAAATTAGTGGAATTGGAAATCATGAAGAACTACTAAAAACTAATGAAATATATAGCAGCATTGCGGTATCACAGCTGGGAGAGAAGGTGGTATAGATGGCAGATACTAAAGGAAATTTAAACATACATAGACCAGGCGGAGGACCAGCTCAATTATTTAAACAAAAGGAAAAACTTAAGAATCCTAAGGGCACAATTAAAAGACTCATTGGGTATTTAATCCATAAAAAAGCAGTACTCATGCTAGTATTTTTTCTTACATTAGTAAGTACTATAATAACCATTGTAGGAACTAGATTAAATGGATATACTGTGGATAATTTTATTCAAACTGGAGATATGAAGGGTCTAACATTTATTTGTATAATACTTCTTTGTATTTATTTTGTGAGTATTTTCTCTACATATTTTCAAAATAGAATGATGGTGGGAATTGCCCAGAATATTTCAGCAAACATAAGAAAAGACTTGTTTTCAGGTATGCAAAAACTTCCACTGAAATACTTTGATACTCATTCTAGTGGAGATTTAATGAGTAGACTTACAAATGATATAGATAATATAAATATAACCTTAAGTCAAAGTGTAACTCAGTTTTTTTCAGGAATTATAAATGTAGTGGGGATGTTTATAGCAATGTTATTATTAAGTCCTATTTTGACATTGATAGCAATGATAACTATGCCTTTTATGTTTCTGGTTACAAAACTTATAGCTAAAAATACTCAAGGATATTTTAAAAGTCAACAGAGAGAGCTTGGAGAACTCAATGGTTATGTAGAAGAAATTATTTCAGGCGAAAAAGTAGTATTATTATTTTCTCAAGAAGAACAGGTAAAAGAAAAGTTTAGAGATATTAATAAAAGGCTTACCAAAAGTTCCATGGTTGCCCAGGGACTTTCCGGAATTATGGGGCCTATGAACAACTTGATAAATAATATTTCCTATCTACTTATAGCGGTTAGTGGAGGATACTTAATTATAAATGGTATGAATATAACGGTAGGGGTAGTATTCAGCTTTCTACTGTATATGAGAAGCTTTACTAGACCAATCAATGAAATATTAAATCTTTTTAACACCATACAATCTGCCATGGCCGGAGCTGAGAGAGTATTTGAAATAATGGATGAAAAAAAAGAAATAGATCCAGAAAATGCTCAGGAGATAAATAATATAGAGGGAAATGTTGAACTTAAGGATGTTAACTTTTCATATGTAGAAGGTAATAGAGTATTAAAGAATGCTTCTCTTAAGGCTAGATCTGGGGAAACCATAGCTATTGTAGGACCAACAGGTGCAGGTAAAACCACTATAATTAATCTCTTAACTAAATTCTATGACATAGATAGTGGAGAAATATTAATAGATGGTAAGGATATTAAAAATATAACTAGAAATAGCTTGCGTAATAATATTGCTATGGTGCTTCAGGATACTTTTTTATTTTCAGAGAGTATTCGTGAAAATATAAGGTATGGAAGGTTAAATGCTAGTGATGAAGAAGTAGAGAAGGCAGCAAGAATGGCCCATGCCCATGGATTTATAAAACAATTACCTGAAGGGTATAATACTGTGCTATCAGATAATGGAGGAAATTTATCTCAAGGACAGAGACAGCTATTGGCTATAGCTAGAGCTATATTATCTAATTCCTCAATCCTTATATTAGATGAAGCTACGTCGTCTATTGATACTCGTACAGAGGTCTATATTCAGAAAGCAATGCTTAATTTAATGAGAGGAAAGACTACATTTGTTATAGCACATAGGTTAAGTACTATAAAAAATGCAGATACCATTTTAGCTGTAAATTGCGGAGAAATAATTGAAAGAGGAACCCATGATGAACTATTACAAAAAAATGGATTCTATGCTCAGCTTTACAACAGTCAGTTTAATAAAGGATTAGAGTTATAAATTTAATTAAATCTTAGAATATATGTTATGGTTAAAGTGAGATTTGTGGTAAAATATTACGTATAATAGTAAGACAGTACTAATTTATTGAAAGGAAATATGAGGATGAAGATGAAGAAGAAGAAAAGAATAGTTTATATAATTCTAGTAACCATAGCCATGTTATTTGTGGCCTGTGGTCCTAAAGTTGAGAATGAGGATAATAAACCAGGAATAGGTACTGAAAAACCAGTAGTAGATAAAAAAATTGGAGATTATGTGAAATTTAAAGAAAATGAAAAGTTCTTCTACAAGGGAGAAAATATGGAATATGCAGAGTATGTAACTTATGTAGATTATACAGAGGGAGATAAGGTTCAACTAAGAAAAAGTAATGGTGGAACAGAGATGGTATCAGTTTTAGAAATCAAAGATGGAGAATTAAGACAGGTATTTAGTAGAAGTGAATGCTACTATAGAGAAAATTTTCTTTCTAAAAAGGGTGAAGAAACTGAAGTATTATTGAAAGAACCATTAGTTAAAGGTACATCATGGAATTTATCTGATGGAAGTAAGAGGTATATATCTAATGAGAATGTGGAAATATCAACCCCTAGTGGAACTTATAAAACCTTAGAAGTAACAACAGAGCTAAAAAGTGGAGAAAAAAATGTACAATATTATGCTCTTGATAAAGGTTTGGTAAAATCAGTAATGGACACTGAAAAGATGAAAGTTACATCACTTTTAGAAAAGGTTGAAGACAATAGTAAGTTCAGTAATTCAGTTAGATTCTATTATCCTAATATTGATGATTATAGTTTATTCTATAAGAATGTTGATATGGAATTCAAAACTAATGATATAACAAAGTCAGTATTTGAAAATATATTCAAGTCATTTCCAGAAGAAAATAAAGGTGTTTTAATGAGTAAAAATGCAAAGATAAATAGCCTTTATTTAAATGATGATGGTATGTTATATGCAGATTTTTCTAGTGAATTTATCAAGGAGATGAATGCAGGATCAGGCTTCGAAGCAGCTATTCTTCAAAGTATAGTTAATACATTAGGTGGATATTATGGAGTTGAGAAGGTATATTTAACTGTTGATGGTAACCCTTATAATTCAGGACATATATTGATGGAAAAAGGTGAAGCTTTTACAGTTGATTTATCTAATACTACTGAAGCAAAATAATGACTAAAATAAAACCCCTCAGCTTAGCTGTGGGGTTTTTTGTATGTTTTATTTCAAAAGAGAATAATTATTAGAATATATACATAATTTTTACAGTATTGCTAAATAAATAATTAATAAATATTTGATATAATTATTTAATTAACATATAAAGTGTGCATAACTTTATATGTTATAATAAGATAATTCTATAATTTTAGAGCCTAGTATAAAAATTGTGGGGGTGTAGTTGTGTTAACAATAATTTCTTCAGCAAAAACTTTGGATTTTAAAAAGCAATCTATAGTTAAGGAAAGTACTATACCAAGCTTTCTAAAAGAGGCATTCTACTTGGCAGATGAACTAAGTAATTATTCCGCTGAGGAGTTAAGTTCTCTCATGAATATGAGTATAAAACTAGGGCAAGCTAACTATAATCGATATAGAGATTTTAAACTTAATTATCATGAAGAAGGTAAACAAGCTATTTTTAGCTTTAATGGTGATATGTATAAAACTTTGAATATTTTTAGTTATAATAAAGAACAAATTGAATTTATTCAAAATCATCTAAGAATATTATCTGGGTTATATGGAGCTTTAAAGCCACTGGATATTATTAAGGAATATAGATTAGAAATGGGATTAAAGCTAATAACTCCAAAAGGAAGAGATTTATATGAGTTTTGGAGTAAGAAGGTAACAGAAGAATTTAGGATAGAAATTTTAAGACATAAAGAGAAGTCCATTTTAAATTTAGCTTCAGAGGAATATTCTAAGGTTATTAACAAAGATGAATTAAAAGATATAAATTTTTATAATATTATATTTAAAGAGAAGAATGGTGAAGACTACAAAATAGTAGGTACCTATGCTAAAAAAGCTAGAGGACTTATGGTATCCTATATAATGAAAAATTCTATAGATTCTGTAGAAAAGGTAAAAGAATTTAATGAAGCTGGATATGTATATAGAGAAGATTTAAGTTCTGTGGATAATTTAATATTTACAAGAGAATCATAATAAATAAGCATACTCAATAATCAATGATGATTGAAATTCCATTAGAATTTCTGATTTTGTGATTATTGAGTATTTTTATTTACGCTATTTTATGTAGTGTTGATAGTATGTAGCTTTAAAATCGACACTATATTAAAATCTAACTGTATTTCTAAATTTTCGCATAAAGATCCTATTGACACAAATCATAAATTATATTATATTATAAATATAAACACCCCCACCGGGGGAGGGAGGTACAACATGAATAATGAAAAGAAAAAAGCATTACAAAGTTTAAAGACCTGTAAAGGACAAATTGAGGGAATAATAAAAATGATTGAAGATGGTCGTTATTGCATAGATATATCTAATCAAATAATAGCTTCTCAAGCCTTATTAAAGAAAGCTAACAAGTGTATTTTAAAGCAACATATGAATCATTGTGTCATAGAAGCTTTTGAAGAAAAGCATAATGCTGAGGAGAAGATAGAAGAGCTTGTAAATATACTAGACAAATTAATTGATAAATAGGAGAGGGTGAATATGAAAGAAAAAATATTAAGAATAGAAGGTATGACTTGTGCGGTTTGTGCAAGGAGTATAGAAAAAGTTGTCGGAAAGAAAGATGGAATGGAAGAAGCTTCAGTAAATTTAGCGACTGAGAAGTTGAAGGTTAAATATGATGAAAGTAAGCTAAATTTAGAAGATATAATAAAAAGTGTAGAAAAGGCTGGTTTTAAAGCCTTTGATGATAGTACTGAAATGGTGCTTCAAGTAGAGGGTATGACCTGTGCATCCTGTGCTAGAAATGTTGAAAAGGTGATAAAAAAGTTTGAAGGCATAGAAAAGGCAGAAGTGAATCTTTCTACAGAAACTTTAAAGCTAAGTTATGATGTTAGTAAAGTGAAACTTGGTGACATAAAAAGAGCTGTAGATAAGGCTGGCTTTAAGCTTGTAGAGAAAGAACAAGAAGATGTTCATCAAAAGAAGAAAGAGCAAGAAATTAAAAATATGAGAAACAGGCTTATCTGGTCTGCTGTATTCACAATTCCACTACTGATAGTAACTATGGGCCATATGGTGGGAATGCCATTACCTATGATAATAGATACACATCATAATCCATTAAATTTTGCTTTATTTCAATTAATACTTACTACTATTGTAATGATAATAGGTAAGAATTTCTTTAAGGTAGGATTTAAAAATCTTATAAATAGAACTCCAAACATGGATTCCTTAATATCAATAGGAACCTGGGCAGCATATTTATATGGAATCTTTGCTATATACCATATAGCAAATGGTGATACTAGTTACACTATGCAATTATATTTTGAGTCAGGAGCTACAATTTTAACTCTTATAACCTTAGGAAAATATTTAGAAACCTTAACTAAAGGTAGAACTTCTGAAGCTATTAAGAAGCTTATGGGTTTAGCACCTAAGACTGCTACAGTTATAGTAGATGGAGAGGAAAAGGTTATTGAAATTCATGAAGTTCAAGAGGGAGATATTATAGTTGTAAAGCCAGGAGAAAAATTACCTGTAGATGGAGAAGTTATAGAGGGATATACATCTATAGATGAAAGTATGTTAACTGGTGAAAGTATTCCAGTGGAGAAGCATGAAGGAAACAAGGTATTTGGAGCAAGTATAAATAAAAATGGAAGAATTAAATATAAAGCTACCAAGGTTGGAAAAGATACAGTAATAGCTCAAATAGTAAAATTAGTAGAAGAAGCTCAGGGATCAAAAGCTCCCATTGCAAAAATGGCAGATATTATTTCAGGCTACTTTGTGCCAACAGTTATAGGACTTGCAATATTATCAAGCTTAGGGTGGGCGATATCAGGAGAAGGAACAATATTTGTATTAACAATATTTATATCAGTGCTAGTAATAGCTTGTCCATGTGCTTTAGGATTAGCTACTCCTACAGCTATAATGGTAGGAACAGGTAAAGGTGCTGAGAATGGGATATTAATTAAAAGTGGAGAGGCGTTAGAAACTACTCATAATATAAATACTATAGTTTTTGATAAAACAGGAACAATAACTGAAGGTAAGCCAAAGGTTACGGATATTGTAACTAATACCTATAAAGCTGATGATATATTATTATTAGCAGCTTCAGCAGAAATTGGTTCTGAACATCCATTAGGAGAGGCTATAGTAAAAGAAGCTATGGATAAAGGATTTACTTTAAAGGATATTTCAGATTTTAAAGCTATACCAGGTCATGGTATAGAGGTTGTCATAGATGGAGAAAAACTTTATCTAGGTAATAGAAAACTTATGAATGAGAAGAATATAATCTTAGGAGATTATGAATTAAAGTCAACAGAATTAGCACAACAAGGTAAAACTCCAATGTTTGTAGCTAAGGAAGGAAAACTTATAGGAATAGTTGCCGTAGCTGATACACTCAAGGAAAATAGTAAGAGGGCAGTTGAAAGTCTTCATAAAATGGGGATAGAAGTAGTTATGCTTACAGGTGATAATAAAAACACTGCAGCTGCCATAGGTAAAGAAGTGGGAATAGATAGGGTAATAGCTGAGGTATTGCCTCAAGATAAAGCAAATAAAGTAAAAGAACTTCAGAATGAAGGTAAGAAGGTTGCCATGGTAGGAGATGGAATAAATGATGCTCCAGCCTTAGCTATGGCTGATATAGGAATTGCCATAGGGTCAGGAACAGATGTGGCTATAGAATCTGCTGATATAGTTCTCATGAGAAGTGATATCATGGATGTTATAGGAGCAATTCAATTAAGCAAGCAAACCATAAGAAATATAAAACAAAACCTATTCTGGGCATTTGGATATAATGTTTTAGGTATACCAGTGGCAATGGGTGTATTACACATCTTTGGAGGGCCATTGTTAAATCCTATGCTAGCAGCTCTTGCAATGAGTTTTAGTTCAGTGTCAGTATTATTGAATGCACTAAGATTAAAGCAATTTAAAACTAGGTATTAAAAAATAAATATGAAAGATAAAGGAGAGATTATTATGAAAAAAATAATTACTATTGAAGGAATGTCTTGCATGCATTGCGTGGGAAGAGTAAAGAATGCATTATCTGGATTAGAGGGATTATCTAATATAGAAGTAGAAAAGGGTAAGGCTGTAGCTGAAGGATCAGTTAGCAATGAAGTTATTAAAGAAGCTATAGAAGACTTAGGATTTGATGTAGTAAATATAGAAGAATAAATTTAAGACATCTTTGAAAGATACTTAACAATTTATTGATTATTCTGATAGTGAATTTTTGAAGAAATGAAATAAGTATTAGGTTACTCAAATGCATAAATATGCAATGTGAGTAACCTATTTTTTATAAACCTATCATAACACGAAAGTTTTACCATTTATAAGTGGAGTGAATATGGTATTGCACCATCTTTCCATAGCATTTTCAAACCATTCTTCTTTATAAAATTTGTTGTGCTGGCATGCTATAAAAAGAATTACTGCAAGTGCAAAAAAAGCTTCTATATAACATATTGGTACTTCTGTCTTCATTTCTTTTTCATACGCGTTTTTTACACATCTTCGTAGGTCTTTATCATTAATGGCAGACAGCATTGTTCCTATATCCATATAGTAGAATCCAACACCTGATAATGAAAAGTCAATCGGTGTAATTCTATTGTCTGCGGTTAATATCATATTGGACAGTGATAAATCAGCATGAACAATTCCTAGCATATTAGGCATTTCGGACAATTCATCCATTCGCTTCTGTATAATTGCAGCAGCATCCAGAACTATATTTATATGCCTGCTATTAATATGATCATTACTTTCTGCCACTTTTAATTCTTTGTTAATCTTATCTAAAATCTGTTGTTTATACTGATACCTTTTAGCCTTGTAATTCATTTCTGGTAAACATAAATTTCCGTTGTCATCAATTTTTACAGTTTTTGAAGCTCTATGTAAATTTGCTACCATTAAACCGATTTTCTGCGCTGTTTCACATGGTATTTCGGTATCAGATAATGTCATACCCTGTACCCATTCCAGGACAGTGACTGGCGTTTTATCTGTTAAAATACTTACTAATAGTTCTTTATTATTCCTAACTGGTTTCTGCAATTGAAAATCTATATTTTTTTGCAGATAATCCAATAAAAGCATTTCACTTTGTATATATTCTTGCTTTTCACCTTCATTTGACAGTATTCCCAAAGAGAATCCATCAACTGGCTTGTGTATTCTTAAAACATATTGTTTTTTTATATCTTCAATTTTATATGTAATATTTTCATTATGACGTAGAAACATAATTTTAGGATTTTTAAAAGAATAAAAGCTTAACGCTTCTTGAAGTAATTTATCCATTGGGTCCTCCTTATTATATAATAATATTGCAAGATACATTTCATTGAATAATTGTTTTATAATAGGTTAGCTATCAGTATTCTATCAAATTTCCATGTGCCGCTTCAATCATTTCATCAATATTTTTATGATTAATATACCATTCATATGGCCTGGATATTATAAAATGCCTTCAATGTGAATAGATGCTCACAGAGGCTTGTTACTTTCTAAGAGTGCTTTTAAAATTCTGGCACCATTTCAGCATAATTCGGTTTATAAAAAAATATATATTGCAGTTGTAGGATTTTAGTAGCTAAGATATAATTAGGTAAATTAAGATCTAGGAGAGTATTTCATTAGTAAAGATTTTATATGAAGGAGGAGATATTGTGGAAGTTAAATTAATAGAACTATCTATGGAAGATGGACTAGAAGTTTATGATTTTTTATCTAGATTTGAGGAATGTGAGAATGGGTTTTATAATCCCATAGATAATATTCCATATGAGGATTTTAAAATCTTTTTGGAAGATAATATAAAGAATTCTAAAGGTATGGATTTAAAAGAAGGATATGTACCTCAAACTCTATACTGGTTAAGCGTAGATGACAAATTAGTTGGTATTGGTAAATTAAGACACTATTTAAATGGAAGATTATTAAAAAGTGGAGGACATATAGGGTATGGGATTCTTAAAAGTGAAAGAAAGAAAGGGTATGGAAACTTAATCCTTCAAGAACTTTTAAAAAAAGCAAAAACTATAGGTATAGATAAGGCTTTAGTGACCTGTGATGAGAATAATTTAGGTTCTAGAAGAGTAATAGAAAATAATAAAGGGATATTAGAGAAAATAGAAGAAGGAAATTGTCATTATTGGATAGGATAGTTTAAGTCAAATACTATATTTAAACAAGAGGTTAGAATAAGATATAAAATTAATATGTCTTAACTAACAAAAAGCATTGCTTTCATAATGATTGTAATTGCTAGCTTTCGCTGATTAAGATTTATATTGAATTAAATAGATATATTTCAAAATATATCTACTTAATTATTGATTTACAAAAGGACAAGTAGTAGAATGTAAGTCTGAGCATTAATTTTTTAATACTTAGCACTATAAGAGAGATAATCTTTTAATAGATGGATATTTTATTGTATATCGTCAGTAAATCCTAGTAATAGAAAGCATTACTAGGATATGTTGTTTTGTCTACAATAAGATATTAGCGGCACATCTATGAGGTGATATTTTGCTTAAAAGGCTAAGTGTAGAGGAGGATAAGATATGATTGAGATGAAAGGCATAACAAAAACCTTCAAAGTAAGTAAAAGAAGTGCAGGACTTAAAATGGCAGTAAAATCTCTTGTAAAAAGAGAGTACGAAGAATTTAAAGCATTAGATAATATCTCCTTCAATATTGAAGAAGGAGAAATGGTAGGATATATAGGACCAAATGGAGCAGGAAAAAGTACTACCATTAAGATTATGAGTGGAATTTTATATCCAGATGCAGGAGAATGTATTATTAATGGAAGAACTCCTTGGAAGGATAGAATTAATCATGTAAAAGATATTGGAGTTGTCTTTGGGCAGAGAAGCCAGCTATGGTGGGATGTACCCGTGGCAGATTCCTTTGAATTATTAAAAGGTATTTATAAAATACCAGAGAGTAAGTTTAAAAGCAATATGAAGATGCTTACTGATTTGCTCAATATAGAAGAGATTATTAAAGTACCCACAAGGCAGTTAAGTCTTGGTCAACGTATGAAATGCGAAATAGCAGCCTCATTACTTCATAGCCCTAAGATTTTATTCTTAGATGAACCCACCATTGGACTTGATGCAATCTCCAAAATTGCAGTTCGAGATTTTATAAAAACCATAAATAAAGAAAATAAAACCACCGTTATACTAACCACACATGATACTCAAGATATAGAAGCCCTAACTAAAAGAATTGTACTTATTGGAAAGGGAAAAGTTTTGCTAGATGGCAATTTAGATGAACTTAAGCAAAAATTTAATAGATATAGAACTATAAGTATAGATTACTCAGGAATTTTAGATGAACTTCCTAAAGGAGTAAGGATTATAGAAAAATACACAGGACATATAGTAATTTCTGTTGATACTGAGAAGATTTCTATTTCTACAGTAATAGGTATTTTGGCAGAGAAAATTGAATTAATAGATTTTAGTGTGGATTCTATCACCATGGATGAAGTAGTGGTAGGGCTTTATAAGGAGTATCAGATATGAGAGGATATATATCTTATTTTAAAATGAAATTTATTCATGGACTTCAATATAGAGCAGCTGCCTATGCAGGAATTGCAACTCAATTTGCTTGGGGATTTATGTATATAATGATGTACGATACCTTTTATAAGAGCAATCCACAGATGGCACCAATGGAGTTTTCACAGCTTGCTAGCTACATATGGCTTCAACAGGCATTTCTGGTACTGTTTATGACCTGGTTTTTAGATAATGAAATTTTTGATTTAATATCTAAAGGAAATGTGTCCTATGAACTTTGCAGACCTTTAGATATCTACAATATATGGTTTGCAAAGAGTTGCGCAGGTAGATTATCGAAAGCATTATTAAGATGTTTTCCCATACTTATAATTGCATTTTTACTCCCAGAGCCCTATAGATTCACCTTGCCTAGCTCGTATTTAAGTGGAGTTTTATTTATTATAGCAATGATTTTAGGTTTCATTGTAGTAGTAGCTTATTGTATGTTTGTTTATATTTTCACCTTTTATACTATTTCCCCCATGGGAGTGAGAATAGCACTAGTTATGACAGCAGATTTTTTCTCAGGAGGGTTAATTCCACTGCCATTTTTACCACAGTGGCTCACTAAATATATTGAACTATCACCTTTTGCAGCTATGCAAAATGTTCCCTTTAGAATTTATAGCGGAAATATGGATTTAAAGGAAGCAATGATAGCTATAGTATTACAAATCTTCTGGGGAATTTTATTAGTTGTTTTAGGTAAACTTTTAATTTCTAAAACTCTAAAAAAAGTAGTAGTTCAAGGAGGTTAATAATGAAATTATATATGAAATATTTTTCTATTCATTTAAAGTCAATAATGGAATATAAAACATCTTTTATACTTACATCCATAGGGCAGGGTCTTACTACATTTTTCTCCTTTCTTAGCATGTATTTCTTATTCGATAGATTTGGAAGTATTAATAATTATACCTTTAATGAAGTGTTATTATGTTTTAGTACCATATTCATGTCCTTTGCTCTAGCGGAATGTTTTGGAAGAGGATTTGACTCTTTTTCTACCATAATATCTAATGGAGAGTTTGATAGAATTATGGTAAGACCTCAAAATGAAATATTACAAGTAATTGGAGCGAAGATTGAACTTACTAGGATTGGAAGGTTATTGCAGGCATCTATTATTTTTATATATGCAATATTGACCTGCAGAGTGATATGGAGTTCAGAGAAAATATTGACTTTAATCTTGATGATTCTAGGAGGAGTTTGTGTTTTCTTTTCCTTATTTATGATTTATGCAGCCATATGTTTTTTCACTTTGGAAGGTCTTGAATTTATGAACATTTTTACTGATGGGGGAAGGGAGCTTGCACAATATCCGCTAGACATTTATAAAAAGTGGGTAGTAAAGTTTTTTACTTATGTAGTTCCACTAGCATTTATAAATTATTATCCATTTTTATTTTTAATAGATAAATTTCATGGAAATAAATTTTTATATATGTTTTCGCCATTAGTATCGATGATTTTCATAGTACCAAGTTTTATATTTTGGAAATTTGGCGTAGCCCATTATAAATCAACAGGGTCATAATAGTATAAACCTAATTCTTAGCTTCATTAGAGGTTGAGATAATATAAATCTAAAAAATATTGGCAGCTTTAAAATGATTATTGAAATTATTTTAAAGCTGCCTTTAATAATAAGTTGAGCAATAGTATGGGAATTTAGATAGAGAGTAAAAAAAGGAATAAAATACATTTACAGTAAAACAATGTTATGCTACAATGAATTTATGGCATATTTATACAAATTTTTACTTTAATGCATATAATTCGGGGGGAAGGGTGATCATGATGAAAAAAGAGTCATATGGTGTATCGGATATAGTTGGAATTCCGTTTAGATGTGCACCATGGTATTCAACATTAATAGCAGCTCAAAAAATTGCAAATGGAATAATTCCAACTTTGCAAGTAATAGTAACTGCTAAATTTTTAGATACTGCAATAGCTATTGTTAGTGGAAATAAAGTGGTTAATGAAATATTTATTCCTTTAGCTTTAGTAGTATTACTTATTGGATATGGTTGGATTGCATCACAACTTATAAAGCTTGTGGAAATAAAGTTGGAGCTTAAACTTAGAGAGAATTTTAGAGTTATTATTACTGAAAAGAGAGCTAAGCTTAAATACAAACATATCGAGAATAAGGATACTTGGGATTTAATATCGAGAGTAGCTAAAGAACCAGAGATTCAATGTAAAAATGCCTATAGGGATTTATTAGATATGATTTCTATGATACTACAAATTGTGGGTCTATTACTTGTATTAGTTGCTCAAGTATGGTGGGCAGCTTTAGTGATAGTTGGGATTTCTCTACCTCTCTTTGCGGTGGCATTAAAGGGGGGAAAAGCAACCTATGAAGCAAGCAGAGAAGTATCTAAGTATAAGAGGAAATATGAATATTTAAGAGAAGTATTGACTGGAAGAGAAGGGGTAGAAGAAAGAGCACTTTTTGGATATACTGAGAAAGTTAATGATAAATGGGAAGAGCAGTATGAGAGTGCAAGAAAAATAGAATATAAAACTGAATTAAAGTGGTTTATAAAGATGAAGACTAGTAGCATAATAACAGCCATAATCTCTATAGGGATTGTTATAGTTCTTATAAACCCTGTATTAAATGGATTATTAACAATTGGTATGTTTATTTCCATAGTTAATGGGGTTTTTGGACTCATTCAAATGATGTCTTGGGGACTCAGTTATAGCGTTGAACAATTAGCAAAAAATAAAGAATATTTGAAAGATTTAACGAATTTTTCACAGTTAGATGAAAGTGAAGGAGCTATAGATGAACCTTCTAGAGAGAGTTTACAATTGAAATCTCTGGAATTTAAGAAAGTGTCTTTCAAATATCCAGGTATGGATAATTATATTTTAAAAGATTTATCTTTTATTATTAGAGAGGGAAAGCACTATGCTTTTGTAGGGGTTAATGGAGCTGGAAAGACCACTATAACTAAACTTATCACTGGATTATATGAAGATTTTGAAGGTGAAATATTAATAAATGGGAAAAGTATTAAAGAATACAAACATAGTGAATTAAAAGCATTAAGCTCGGTGGTATATCAGGATTTTGCAAAATATTTTATTTCTTTTAAGGATAATATTGCTTTAGGAAATATCAATAGTTTAGATGATAATTTAGATACTATAAATATGAATTCAGCTATAAAAACCATGGAGATGGAAGATTTAATTGGAAAATTACCTAAAGGAGTAAATACACATCTAGGGAAGATTAAGAGTGATGGTCAAGACATATCAGGAGGGCAATGGCAAAGAATAGCCATGGCAAGAAGCATTATTAGCTCAGCAAGTCTTAGAATATTGGATGAACCTACTGCTGCTCTTGATCCCATAAGTGAAAGTAATATTTATGAACAGTTTGAAGAGATAAGCAGAGGGGGAACTACAATTTTTATAAGCCATAGATTAGGGTCTACTAAGCTTGCTAATGAGATTTTTGTTATTGGTAATGGAGCCATAGTAGAAAAAGGATCCCATGAAGAACTTATAGCGTTAAATGGAGCTTATGCAGAGATGTATGAAAGTCAAAGGAGCTGGTATTTATGATAAAGGAGAATAAAAAAGAAGATATATCCTTTTTAAAAATAATGTCTAAAGTTATACCTATGGCCTTTTGGGCATGTCCTGTTTACTTCATAGTTTGGAATGTAGTGAGCATTTTTCACGGAGTATCTCATGGATTTAACACTTTTATGACTCAGAAACTTTTTGATGTAGTCACAGAAGGGGTCAATAAAGGTGGGACAAGTCAAAGAATAATATTATGGGCAATTGCCTTAGGATTAGCTTTAATATTGTGTCAAATATTAAATGGGGTTGGAAACTTTATGTTTAGCAATCAGGAAAAGATGATGGTTAGGCATGTAGGAAAAAAGATAAATGAAAAAGCAGGGAGATTAGATCCTATTGCTTTTGAAGATACAAAATATTTGGATGATATCAATAAAGCTAATGAAGGTATGCTAAATAGCGGATTTTTGGTATTTATAATTACGAGCATCTTCACTTTTTATCTTCCATACTTTCTTTTTATGGCAATATATCTTTATAGTTTAAAACCAATCTTAGCGCTATCCTTAATATTAATATTTATTCCAGTTGCTTTAACTCAGCTAATCAGGGTCAAGGTGTTCGGAAAGCTAGCTGATGAATCAGCACCTATAAGGAGGGAATATGAATATTATGAAAGGTGCATAGTTGATAGAGAATATTATAAAGAAACTAGACTTTTAGGAGCTTTTAAATATTTTAAAGATATATATATTCTATCTTTAAACTTGCTTAATAAAAAAATATGGTCAGCAGAAAGAAAATCAAATCTTATAGAATTAGGTATGAAAATTATAACACTTTTGGGGTATGTGGGAGTACTTTATCTATTATTCGATTCACTTATAAAGGGAGATATATCACCAGGTGCTTTTGGAGCTATATTTTCATCTATAGGGCTAATGTTTGGAATAATGGAGGAAATAATATGTAGGCATATAGGTGCTATCACAAGAAATATCGGAACTGTGAAAAACCTTGTAAGATTTCTTGATATGCCAGAGAGAAGTGGAGAGGAAATAAAAATCCAAGGAATTCCTAATATATCAATACAAGATGTTTCTTTTAGTTATCCAGGATCAGATAGGAAGTCATTAAATGGAATAAATTTAGAAGTTAAATCTGGAGAAACTATTGCTATAGTTGGAGAAAATGGGGCAGGAAAAACTACATTAGTTAAACTTATTACAGGGTTATATTTACCAACAGAGGGAAAGGTATTTATAGGGGGAGCAGATACTAGTAAAGTATCAATTAAGTCTTTATATGAAAATATCTCAGGGGTATTTCAAAAGTATCAGAGATATAAGATGACCCTTGAAGAAAATATTGAAATAAGTTCCTTAAATAATAAAGGTCAGTTAACCAGTGAGGATAAAAAGGAAGCTATACAGAAGGCTGCAGTAAATGCAGACTTAGAAATCGGTGAAGAAAAGTTTCCTGAGGGCTATGAGACCATGCTCTCTCGTGAATTTGATGGGGTAGACTTATCTGGTGGACAATGGCAGAGGATAGCTATTGCAAGGGGTTTTTATAGAGGGCATAATATGATAGTTCTAGATGAACCAACAGCTGCTATAGACCCTGTGGAAGAAACTAAGATATATAGCAAATTTGCTGAAATGTCTAAAGGAAATACATCTATAATAGTTACTCATAGGTTAGGATCAGCAAAAATAGCAGATAGGATAATAGTTATGGATAAAGGTGGGATAGCTGAGATTGGAACTCATGAAGAGCTTATAGAAAATATGGGCAAATATGCAGAGATGTATAATGCACAAAGTAAGTGGTATGTTGATGAGGCAGCGGCTAGTTGTTAATAAAATGAATTAATTGCATAAGGATTATACAATTCTATAAATTCAACTTACTAAGTATTAAATTGAAATTTTTTATTTAAATTATATATAAATGAAAAAGTATCTCTAATTAAGAGATACTTTTTCACTTTATAGGGTTGTTTAACATTTGAACAACCCTATAATATCATATATCGACAATTAAGTGTATAAAAGTACACGGAAAGTACAGGAATATTTATAACTTTATACATTATACAAATAGCTATATCATAAAAATTAAATAGAACTTCATATTATTACTGGCCCTCTGTGTAAGTTCACCCATCCGGGTACAGGCAACTAGAGATTCATTTGCTTCGCATGAATCTAAGTTTACACTTAGACCGTTTCGAAACATTGATTTACTAAGGCTCTATTCAAGCAAAAAGCTAAAAGACAACAACTC
>DFXM01000004.1:0-777 GCA_002381695.1 Clostridium sp. UBA4108
TTAATCTAATTTTATATTTAAGCCTATTTGTATAATGTAGAATCTTAATTACAACTTATATATAAGGTTACTATTATAAGTATAAATTTAAAATTAGATTTATAAACATAAACATTTACAACTATGTTTACAAGTTTACATATAGATAATACTATATTAATTATAAAATTTAATGCATATTAGTAAAGACTGTAGCAAAAAATAAATTATAATAAAAAAGTAACATTTTTATATAAAAGTAGTAATAATTTAGCTATTTGTATTATAATATTTAATATAGGACTAGTTATCTATTACTATAATGTTTACAAACTTATAAATATAAACATCATTAAATACACATAAAGATATGATAATAAATTAGTTAGGTGATAACAGTATTGAGATACGTAAGAATATAGATGAATTTTTATAGAAATAGGGGGAGTAAAATGGTGAATAAAAATATGAGGAATTATTATAAAAATCAATACGATCTTGGTTGTGCTATAAGAGATTATATTGATGCCTATTTTGATAATCAAGTTAGAGAAGAAGAGCTTACTGAGAGATTAACAACAGTAGTTCAAGTTAATAGAGATAAACTTTTTAAGGGAAATGATATTGCATTGAAGCCAAAACAAATTTTAGGAAAGACTAGATTAAATGTTTTAAAGCAAATTATTGAGCCACAGTGGAATTAAAAATTATTATATATAAGTTGTAATAAAGTTTCTACATTATAAATTAATTGATATGAGCTTCATATTACCACTGCTCAACCGTTTCGAAACCTTG
>DFXM01000004.1:816-5181 GCA_002381695.1 Clostridium sp. UBA4108
ATGGTATTCGCAGTAATAATATAAAACTCAATTTCAACAATTTATTAAACATACTTATAATATGAATTATCTTTATTACAACTTATATATTTATAATGAACTACATATTATTGCTGACAAACCCTTTAAATCAAAGACTTGTAATTATAACAGACAAAGGATTGAGATAAAAACTCAATCCTTTGTCTGTTTTCTTATGTAATTTACTGGAGAACTTTACAGCAGCTAGCATGTTAGTTACTGCTGCGTAGTAAATTTATCATATGAAAATAATATCATATTTTAGAAAATAAAAATAACTTTTGTAATAATTGCGCATTTATAGATAAAAAGTGCGAAATAAACAAAGGTTAAAAACATTTATTATATAATAAATGCTGAATAATAAATATTGAGTTGTTATTAAATAGCAAAAAAGGAGAAAGTCGTTTTTTGCTAATAAAAAATGGACAAGTTTTCTTGCATTTTATTTCTTAAAGATGGTATAATCAGTATAAAATTAGGTTAAAAATAAGTCTAAAGTGGCATAAATATAATAAAGATATAATATAAAATATATATAAAAACAGAATAATAAATGTATAATATAAAAAAAACTGAAAAGTTTCCTAGGCTCACAGTTTTAAAATTCGAATGGTGCTTCATTTATATTAATTTAAAAGATAGGTATATTCATTTCCATTTTTAGGGGATTTCTATGCTCTATTTATAAAGTTAAGCAAAAATTAGAGGCACCTCAATAGGGGGTGTTTTTTTATGGCTGAGACGTCGATGTCTATAAAGGAAAACATAATAAAACAAGCCCTAGATAGAGAAGTATTTTTATTAAAGGACATTTTTGCAGGAGAGGATGCTAAACAAGAGGTGTCTTCAATTAAAAGAGAATGCGATGGATTTACTGCTATCGGGGTGAAACAAAATACTGAAGGTTTTGTGCAGTGGCATGTGCCAAATCACAATCTTATAGATAATGTACATAAGCTTACAGACTTTAGAGATGTTTATATATCTATAAATTCTATGCTATCTCCACTTAGACAAATGAGAAATCTAAGGCATCTCCATGCCTTCTGGGTGGATTTAGATTACTATAAAATAAAGAGATATAAAAACAAATCTAGTGAAGAAATGATAGAAATTTTGAGGAAGAAAAAACTTTTTGATGATGTGGAGCCTTCCTTCTTTGTAGATAGCGGAAATGGTATGTATATCTTTTATCTTATAGAAAGTGCCACAGTAAAAGCTCTTCCAATTTGGCAAAAGATACAAAACTCTTTTGTAGAGAAATTTTCAAAGTATGGCTCAGATAAAATGAGTGCAGATGCGGTACATATATTGAGATTAGCAGGTACAATAAACTCTAAGACTCATAGACGTTCTAGATTTATATTTAATTCAGAGAAGCAATTTAGGTTTGAGATGGAAAATGAACCTATGAGAGTTTATACTATCTCTGAACTTTCTAAGGTGATGCTTCCAGCCCTTCCATACTCTAAGGAACAGTGGGAGGAGATCAAAAATGCTAAGAGACTTACTAAAAAGGTGATTCTTTCTAAAAAAGAAGTATCACTGTATAACCTTCACACCCTTCATTATGCTAGAATGAATGACATTGAGAAACTTCAAGAGCTTAGAGGAGGAAAGTGTGATGGCTTAAGAGAGCTACTATGCTTTTTATATAGATATTATAACTGTCTATTTGTAAAGGATCCTGAAAGCGCCCTAGCAAATATGATAGATTTTAATGATAAGTTTACTAATCCCTTAGAAGAAAAAGAAGTGATAGCTGCTACAAGGTCTGCGGAAAAAGCTTATTATCTTTGGGAGGATACCTTTGAAGAATATACTTCAATGAAGGAAAGGCCTGCCATGAGCACTTTCTTCAGAAAAAAAGGTTGTTATATTTATTCTAATAAGAAACTTATTGAGCTTTTAGACATTCAAGAAGAAGAGATGGAGCATTTATCTACCATCATTTCAACTAGAGTTAAGAACCAAAGATCTAAAGATTATAGAAACGAGTGGAAAAAGAAAAAGAGTAAGGAAACCCTTAGGAATGATTTAGGGCTTACTTCCAGGCAACAAAGCAAGCTGGATAATCTTAAAAAGATTTTACAACTTCAACAGGATGGCTTAAAGCAAAAGGAAATTGCTGCACAGGTTGGAATTACTCAACAGGCTGTTTCTAAGCTGTTTAGAGAGTATAGCAAGGGTATAATTGATGAGAATATTATAAAGGCTTTACATATGAGTAATAAGCCTAAAGTAGAGGTAAATGGAGAGTTTAATAACATTTACGATATAAAAGATATCGCCAATTAATTAGTTTTTATATAGGAATTTTAAATAATATTATAGACTGAAAGGGACCCAATTATAAGGTTCCTTTTTATTTAGCGCTGTTTTAATCCAATGTTAATTTTTAGGACTAAATATTATTACTTGTAAGCCTTTTCGAAAAATTGATTTACTAAAGGCTCTATTCAAGTAAAATATACATATTAATTACAATAGTTATATAATTATATTTAAAATTAAGCTATAGTAATTATGTTTTTATTACAATATAATGTAGGTAGATAATAGAATGATGCAATAAGAGAGGATTAATTATGAAGAAATTAAATTTAAAGAAATTATCAAATACAGATCAAAGTATATCAATAGTTAAAAAGGAGCCATCAGCTCACGTTACTAATGGTTTTTATGAGGGAGAAAAACTTAATGATAAGAAGCATGGTTTTGGAACCTATACATATACCAATGGTACTAAATATGTTGGCTACTGGAAGGAAAATATGTTCCATGGTCAAGGCACCATGGCATGGTCTAATGGAGAAATATATAGCGGTAGTTGGATAGATGATGAAATGACTGGTGAAGGAGTTTATACTTGGCCAGATGGGGAGAGCTATGTAGGAGCCTGGGACCTTGGCTATAAAACTGGTTATGGAATATATACTTGGGATAATGGAGATAAATTCATAGGACAGTGGAAGGATGATGCTCGCCACGGACATGGAATCATGATTTACGAAGATGGTGAAAAAGTCATAGGAATCTGGGAAAATGATGAACTTAAAGAAAAACTAGCATAGTAAACTATAATAAATTATTAAAGATGTAAAGTTCTGTTTTAGAGTGTTTTCAATAATGAACTGCAATACTCAATTAAAACAGAACTTTACATCTTTTTAAATAAAGTAATCTTCTATTTTTTCATCAATAATTTCATCTGGATATAAGAATAATGTACTATCCTCGGGAATTAGTTTATAGAACTCTGTAGAATAGCTGACGTTAAACTTGCTATTAGGGAGAGTGAATCTAAGAATTTCCCCATAGCAGTTAGGTTTCCCTCCTGATGGTTCTCCTATTATTATGGCATTGGTATTCTGTTTAAAATCATAAGCATTTAGTAATCCAGAGGAAAAGGTTTCGCGTCCTATGACTACTTTTAAATTGCTTTTTACATTTATAGTGTTACTATTTTTTATATAGTCTATTAATGGTTCTAGTAAAGTTGAATCTCCTCCTAGGTTATTTCTCAAATCTATAGTGACTTTAGTTAAGTTATTATCCTCTATAACTTTTATGGATTGATGAATTTTATCTTCTAAAAGAGAGTCACCCTGTTCTCTACAGCAATTATATTTTATATATAATTCATCAGATTTAATCTGCGTAAACCAATAATTTTCTTCACTTTTCTGTGCATATAAAGGAACCTTAGGATTCTCAATATATATTAATTCCTCTGCTTTTACAGTATTGATCCCTATAATTTTATCTTCCAGG
This sequence comes from Clostridium sp. UBA4108, assembly GCA_002381695.1. GTDB lineage: Bacteria > Bacillota > Clostridia > Clostridiales > Clostridiaceae > Clostridium_J. The sequence goes on from DFXM01000004.1 coordinate 4,615, forward strand.
GAGATATTTATTTTGTCCATAGAATCGCATATCATTAAACCATATAGAATATCTGCACCTTGTAGGTATTTTACGCATTGGGCCTTAAAAAAGTATCTATTCTCATAGGAAATAATTTCTGATAGATCCTTTAATACATCAGCTATAGGCACATCCTCAATAGCTGTAACCTTTTTATATAATAAATCCTTATAGTCTTTTGTAACCCTAACTATGTAAATTCCATCATTAAAATAGTAGAACTTAAGTGGAATATACCTATTTATAGGAAAGGATATACAGGTGTGAGCATCCTTAATGGAAGCCACCAGCCTACTTAATTCTACTTTCATTTCCTCATAATCTAAGTCATTAATCATTGACTTCAGCTTTAAAATTCTACACTGAAACTCTTCCTTACTAACATTAAAAAATAGATTCTTATGTCTAGATATTAGATTTTCCGTTAAATAATCTATGTCTTCAATCCACTTGTCTTCCCAACTTTTATCCATTGTTATTCCTTTCAACAATTATGATTTTAAATTAAGACTTTGTTTTAAATTATTGTTGATTTTAGAACTACAT
>DFXM01000004.1:5229-7141 GCA_002381695.1 Clostridium sp. UBA4108
GCTTCGTAATAATATGTAGTTCATTATCAACACTGTATTAAAACAAACACTTAAATTAAACAATATATTGTTTAATAAAATCCTATATTTTATATCTATTATAACATTACTTTTATAAGTGAAAATATATAACTATTCTTGTAAAAATATGTAACCACCCCTGGAGTCATTCCATTTTATGGAACGACTCCAGGGGTGGTTATATAAAGTGGAATGAATTTTAGTAATAATCCTGTATTAAGGTATTTATTTCGGCCATTCTATCTCTCATTAGCTCTAAATCCCTCAAATATTTTGGTTGTCTCATGGCTAAGACTTTTAGAAACATTAGCTTTTCAAAGGATATAATAAGAAAGTTATCTTCTTCAATAGAATTTTCAGAAAGAAAATCGTAGTCAAAAAGGCATATGGTTTTCCAAAGTTCAAAGTTATCCTTTATTATTCCAATATCATCAGAAATTTCTTTAAGATTATCAGGGTATTTATAGGATAATTGTTCATAGTCATCCTCTGTTACAACAAAATCAATATCATCACCACTATCTCTTATATTGTAATATTCCATAGCCTTACCACCAATTAACAGGGGTTTAGAGGAAAAGTTAAAGCTGAGAATATCTAAATTTATGTTTAATTCATCAGTGGATTTAGAATTCTCTAGAAGGACTCTTGTAAAATTATTCACCATAGATTAAATACACCTCTCTTTTAGATTACGCTGTATTTAAATTATACTGATTTTAACAGCATACTCATAATAGATCTAGGACTATTGGTGTGGCATTTGAGCCTATTAATGTTATAAATAAGAATAACTCTCCAATTTTTAAAATATATATTGACTATAGGGGGTTTTCAATGTAAGATATATTGCGGTTTAAAAAATAAACTTTAGCTTCAGTAATAAACTAAGTTTAATGACAAGGCTTTATCAAGTTAATTATACTTGTTACTATGAGTTTATTAGAAGTTGGCATCCAAAGAAAATAATAGGTAAATAATTAGATACAGATTTTTTATGGAATAAGATAAGAAGAAATATTTACCTACTATCAAAACTATTAGAGATATTTGATCATATGGTATAATATAAAGTGGTTTAGTGTAATACTTAGTATTTTTTGAAGATGCTTTAAGTAAATTATTATAAATAATAAGGGGGAAACTGTTATGTATTGTAAGAATTGTGGTCAACAAGTTAATGACAATGTAAATTCATGTCCTTATTGTGGCACACAAACGGGACAATGTGGGCAAGGAAAAGTGGATAACCCATCACATTTAGCAGGGATTGCATCTTGCTGTTTTCCTGTAGTTGGATTAATACTTTATTTTATATGGAAGGATGAAAAGCCTAAGAGTGCAAAGCTTGTATGTTACTGGATGATTGGCGGAATAGTTGCGTGGGTTGTTTTTTATTTATTAGCTCTTGTATTAGGGGTAATTGGAAGTATGGGATATGGAGAAGATTTTGTACTACATGTTCTTATGTCATAGACTGCCAGAGAGATCATTTTTTATAAAAGGGAAACAGTTCCCCATATGTGCTAGATGTACAGGAATTTTAGTAGGTTATTTTATTGGAATAGCTTATATCATTATTAATAGAAATATGAATATAGGCTATGAAGTTTTATTGATGATACCTCTAGTAATAGATGGATTAGGACAGTTTTATGGACTTTGGACTAGTAATAACTTAAGAAGGTTTATTACAGGAATTCTGGCAGGAATTTCAGCTATATGTATCTTTAGGATTGCAGTAATGTTAGGCTTAAAGCATGGATATAGAATTGGTACTAGTATATTTGGCTTTGTTTTAATATAGTGTTGATAATGAACTACATATTATTACTCGCAAACCGTTTCGAAAGCCTGACTTACTAAGGTTCTATTCAAGTAAAAAGCTAAA
>DFXM01000020.1:0-526915 GCA_002381695.1 Clostridium sp. UBA4108
TTGTTACTTCTATAATAAAATAGTTGTAAGTCTATAACTTAGAAAAATTAAAGTTAAAATAAATTAACCAATAAATCTAAAATATTTTAGTAAACAGTGTACACTTAAAAAGCCGAGGCAATTATAGAGAGAGGGGGACGCCCTTCTCTCTATTTTTTTAATGCATAAATGAAATATTAAAGCGAAATATCTATAAATTCAAAAAATTACTTCTATAATAAATACTATTGTAATAATAAAAAAAGTTTTGTAAAATAATTAATTATAAGATAGGAATTAATAATTAGATAGTAGGATATAATAAAAAATGTATATTAATTACAATTAATTACATATACATTTTCGGTAATTCAATAGTAAGGGCTATGATTAAATTTAAATAAAAGCACTTGTCAAAGGATTTAAAATAGTGTATACTATAGAAGTTGCAATGTAGTAACAGCGATGAGGTAAGAGGTTGCCGGACTTCCGGGGAATTCTTAACCGAGCATGTCCTAATCAAGAATTGGGCGACGGGGTCTGTGTTATTCTTTGTGTGCGTGTTAAAATGAAACACACGGAGCAGTTTACAGAACATCCGCTGTTGTACGTGAGAAGTAATAGCGTGCGATGAAAAGGAGGGAATAAAATGTCAAAACAAAAAATAAGAATAAGACTTAAGGCGTTTGATCACACAATACTTGATCAATCAGCAGAAAAAATAGTTGAAACTGCTAAATCAACAGGAGCAAAAGTAGCTGGTCCAGTACCTCTACCAACTGAAAAAGACATAATTACAGTATTAAGAGCTCCACATAAATATAAGGATTCAAGAGAGCAGTTCGAAATCAGAACTCACAAGAGATTAATCGACATATTAAGTCCATCACCAAAAACTGTTGATGCATTAATGAGATTAGACTTACCAGCAGGCGTTGATATCGAGATAAAATTATAGTCGTACATATGATATATACATATTGTATAGAGAAGAGTACGAATAATAGATTAGTATAACTAACTGTTATGATCACTGTGGTGATCCGCTAATAAGTAGGAGGTGTATTTACATGAAAAAAGCTATAATGGGTACAAAACTTGGAATGACTCAAATATTCGATGAGAATAGAAAAGTTGTACCAGTAACTGTTGTAGAAGCAGGTCCATGCGTGATAATCCAAAAGAAAACTATGGAGAACGATGGATACGAGGCAATCAAAGTTGCTTTCGGAGATATAAGAGAAAACTTAGTGAATAAACCAAAGAAGGGTGAATTTACTAAAGCAGGAGTTTCAGTTAAGAGACACATAAAAGAGTTTAGATTAGAAGATGTAAGCTCATATGAAGTTGGAACTGAGATAAAAGCAGAAATTTTTGCTGCAGGAGATAAAATCGATGTATCAGGAATTTCTAAAGGAAAAGGATTTGCTGGTGTTATTAAAAGATGGAATTTCCACAGAGGGCCAATGAGTCACGGATCAAAATTCCACAGAGCAGTAGGATCAATGGGAGCTTCATCAGATCCATCAAGAACATTCAAAAATAAAAAAATGCCAGGACATATGGGAAATGTTAATACTACAGTATTAAACCTTGAAATTGTAAGAGTAATTCCAGAAAAGAATATAATTCTTATAAAAGGTGGAATACCAGGACCAAACAAAGGTTTAGTAGTAATAAGAAATGCAGTTAAGGCTTAAGGAAAGGAGGATGCAGAATGCCTACATTAAAAGTGTATAACATAGAAGGAAAAGAAGTTGGAGATATCCAATTAAATGAAAGCATTTTTGGAGTTGAAATAAGCACAGAATCAATGCATCAAGTTGTATTAGCTCAATTGGCTAATAAGAGACAAGGAACACAAAGTGCTAAAACTAGAGCGGAAGTACGTGGCGGTGGAATTAAGCCATGGAGACAAAAAGGAACTGGTAGAGCAAGACAAGGTTCTATTAGAGCTCCACAATGGATTCACGGAGGTATTGTATTTGCACCAAAACCACGTGATTACAGAGTTTCAATTCCAAAGAGCATGAGAAGAACAGCTATGAAATCAGCATTAACTTCAAAAGTTCAAGACAACGAAATGATAGTATTGGAAAGCTTAAACTTTGAAGCACCAAAAACTAAGGATATGATAAAAGTTCTTAATGCTTTTGAAGCAAAGAAAACATTAATTGTTGTAGCTGAATCAAACGAAAATATTTATAAATCAGCTAGAAACATTCCAGGAATAACTGTGTTACCAGTAAATAACTTAAATGTTTATGATATATTAAAGTATGAAAAATTCATGGTAACTAAGGATGCTGTATCAAAAATTGAGGAGGTGTATGTATAATGAAAATGACTAGCTATGATATAATAAGAAAGCCTGTTATAACTGAAAAGAGTATGGCTGCTATGTCAGATAAGAAATATACTTTCATCGTTGACATACACGCTAACAAAGTTCAAATAAAGAATGCAGTAGAAGAAGTATTTGGAGTAAAAGTTGATGACGTTAAAACTCTAAGAAACTTAGGAAAGATTAAGAGAGTTGGAGTTCACGTTGGTAAGAGAGCGGACTTTAAAAAAGCTATTGTTACATTAACAGAAGATAGTAAAACAATAGAATTCTTTGAAGGAATGCAATAATAAATAAAGCGAGTATTGGCTAGAGCCAGATAAGCTACTAAGAAGGAGGGAAACCTAATGGCAGTTAAGAAATTTAACCCTACCACACCTTCAAGAAGAAATATGACTATGGCAACATTTGAAGAGATTACTACAAACGTACCAGAAAAGTCACTTCTTGTAAGTAAAAAAAGAACTGGTGGTAGAAATGCACAAGGTAAAATAACTGTTCGTCACCATGGTGGTGGAGCAAAACAAAAATATAGATTAATAGACTTTAAAAGAACTAAAGATGGTATACCAGCTAAAGTTTCAACTATAGAATATGATCCTAACAGATCTGCATATATAGCATTAGTTGTTTACGCTGATGGAGAGAAGAGATACATAATAGCTCCTGTTGGATTAAAAGTTGGAGACGTTATAGTGTCTGGACCAGAATCAGATATAAAAGTTGGTAATACTCTTCCAATATCTAACATACCAGTTGGTACAGTAATTCATAACATAGAATTACAAGTTGGAAAGGGTGCTCAATTAGTTAGATCAGCAGGTTCTTCAGCTCAATTAATGGCTAAAGAAGGAGAATATGCTCAAGTAAGACTTCCAAGCGGAGAAGTTAGATATGTAAGAATAAACTGCAGAGCTACAATCGGAACAGTTTCAAACTTAACTCATGAGATTGTTAACGTAGGTAAAGCAGGAAGAACGAGACATATGGGTATCAGACCTACAGTAAGAGGTTCTGTTATGAATCCTAACGACCATCCACACGGTGGTGGAGAGGGAAGATCTCCAATTGGTCATCCAAGTCCACTTACTCCATGGGGTAAACCAGCACTTGGATACAAAACAAGAAAAACTAAGAAATACTCTGATAAATTTATTGTTAAGAAAAGAAACAGTAAATAGCTAGAAGAGAATAAATTTCTCTTCTAGGTTATCTATATGTTGTATGAAGGGAGGCCACTAATAGTGAGTAGATCAGTAAAAAAAGGACCTTATGTACAAGAATCACTTTTAAATAAAATAGACGAAATGAATAAAGCGGGCGAGAAAAAAGTTATAAAGACTTGGTCAAGAAGCTCTACAATATTTCCACAAATGATCGGACACACAATAGCTGTTCATGATGGAAGAAAGCACGTGCCAGTATATGTACAAGAAGATATGGTAGGACATAAGCTTGGTGAATTTGCTTTAACTAGAACTTTTAAAGGTCATATCGCTAAAGAAAAATCAAGCAAAGTGAGATAGTACAGAAAGGAGGAAACTAACAATGGAAGCTAAAGCTATAGCTAAATATGTAAGAATGTCTCCTATGAAAGTTGGGATCGTTCTTGATTTAATTAGAGGAAAAGATGTAAATGAAGCTTTTGCTATATTACAATACACTCCAAAAGACGCAGCTGTTGTGATTAATAAAGTATTAAAATCAGCTGTTGCTAATGCAGAGAATAACATGAACTTAGATAGAAACAGATTATATGTTGCAGAAGCTCATACGGGAGCAGGTCCAACATTGAAGAGATTTAGACCTCATGCTCAAGGTAGAGCATTTAGAATACTTAAAAGAACTAGCCATATAACTCTAGTAGTTAAAGAAAGAGCATAAAGGAGGGATTAAACAGTGGGTCAAAAAGTACATCCACACGGCCTAAGAGTTGGTGTGATTAAAGATTGGGACGCTAAATGGTATGCAAACAAGAAAAACTTCTCTGACAATCTAGTTGAAGACAATGTAATTAGAGAGTACTTAAAGAAGAGATTATTTGCAGCTGGAATAGCTAGAATAGAAATAGAAAGAGCTGCTAAAAGAATAAAGCTTAATATACATACTGCTAAACCAGGAATGGTTATCGGTAAAGGCGGTCAAAGTATAGAAGAGTTAAAAGTTGAGCTTAAAAAATTAGTTAAAGACAAAAACGTACTAATAAACATAGTGGAAGTTAAAAGTCCAGAAAGTAACGCTCAATTAATGGCTGAAAACATAGCTGCTCAATTAGAAAAGAGAATATCATTTAGAAGAGCTATGAAACAAACAATCCAAAGGGCTATGAAAACAGGCGTTAAAGGTGTTAAAACTGCTTGTTCAGGTAGACTTGGTGGAGCAGAAATTGCTAGAACTGAGCAATATCATGAAGGAACAATTCCACTACAAACTTTAAGAGCTGATATAGATTATGGATTTGCAGAAGCAGATACAATCTACGGAAAAATCGGAGTAAAAGTTTGGTTATATAAAGGTGAAGTTCTTCCAACTAAGAAAGTTCAAAAGGAAGAAGCTAACGCATAATAACGTGTAAGGAAGGAGGAATTTGACATGTTAATGCCTAAAAGAGTTAAACATCGTAAGGTACAACGTGGCAGAATGAAGGGTAAAGCTACTAGAGGTAACTTTATCGCTTATGGAGATTTTGCTTTACAAGCAACAGAGTGTGGTTGGATTACAAGCAATCAAATCGAATCTGCCAGAATAGCTATAAATAGATATGTAAAAAGAGGAGGAAAGGTTTGGATAAAAATCTTCCCTGATAAACCAGTAACAGAGAAACCAGCAGAAACTCGTATGGGATCTGGTAAAGGTTCACCAGAATACTGGGTAGCAGTAGTAAAACCAGGTAGAGTATTATTTGAAATAGCTGGAGTTTCAGAAGAAGCTGCTAGAGAAGCTATGAGACTAGCATCTCACAAATTACCAGTGACAACAAAGTTTGTTACTAGAAGAGATTTTGAGGAAATGGGTGGTGAAATCAATGAAGGCTAATGAATTAAAAGAGTTGAGACAAAGTACTCCTCAAGATTTAAACGCAAAATTAGCTGATCTTAAATCAGAATTATTTAACCTTAGATTTCAGTTAGCTACAGGACAGTTAGAAAACCCAATGAGAATAAAAGAGGTTAAAAAGTCTATAGCCCAAATTAAAACCATCCTTAGAGAAGAAGAAATAAGGGCTTTTGAGCAGTAATACTGAAAGGAGGTTCATCTTGTGGAAAGAGGAAATAGAAAAACTAGAATAGGTAAAGTTGTTTCCGATAAAATGGATAAGACTATAGTTGTTGCAGTTGAGACAAAGGTAAGACATCCATTATACGGAAAAACAGTTAACAGAACTACAAAATTCAAAGCTCATGATGAAAATAATGAAGCTAGAGTTAATGATAGAGTATCAATAATGGAAACAAGACCTTTATCGAAGGATAAAAGATGGAGACTTGTTGAAATCATGGAAAGAGCTAAATAGTTAACTGAAAGGAGGGTATTTACATGATACAACAACAGACATTATTAAAAGTAGCAGACAATTCTGGTGCTAAAGAAATAATGTGTATTAGAGTGCTAGGTGGTTCTAAAAGAAAATGGGGAAACATCGGCGATGTAATTGTTGCTAGCGTTAAAAGTGCAACACCAGGTGGAGTTGTTAAAAAAGGTGACGTAGTTAAAGCAGTTATAGTTAGATCAGTAAAAGGTTTAAGAAGAGCAGACGGGACTTATATCAGATTTGATGAGAACGCAGCTGTTATTATAAAAGAAGATAAAAATCCTAGAGGAACTCGTATATTCGGACCTGTTGCTAGGGAGCTAAGAGATAAAGAATATAATAAAATTTTATCTTTAGCACCTGAAGTACTATAGGATAGGAGGTTGCTAGAATGAAGGTTCATGTAAGAAAGAAAGACACTGTAATGGTTATTTCAGGAAAAGATAAAGGTAAGACTGGAGAAGTATTAGCCGTTTATCCTAAAACTGGAAAAGTTCTTGTTAAAGACGTTAACGTTGTAACAAAACATCAAAAACCAAACAAACAAAATATGCAAGGTGGAATAGTTCATTTTGAAGGAGCTATAAACAGTTCAAAAGTTATGTTATACTGCGAAAAATGCAAAAGTGTAACTAGAATAAGTAATAAAGTACTTGAAGATGGTACAAAAGTTAGAGTATGCAAAAAGTGTGGAGAAACATTTTAGTTTGCGAAAGGAGGTTTAACCAATGGTTACAAGACTACAAGAGAAATATAATAACGAAGTAGTTCAAGCTATGATGGATAAGTTCGGATACAAGAATATTATGGAAGTACCAAAGCTTGAAAAAATAGTTATCAACATGGGTGTTGGAGAAGCTAAAGACAACTCTAAAGTTTTAGATTCAGCTATGAGTGATATACAATTAATCACTGGACAAAAGCCAGTATTAACTAGAGCTAAAAAATCAGTAGCGAACTTTAAATTAAGAGAGAATATGCCAATTGGATGCAAAATTACATTAAGAAAAGAAAGAATGTATGAGTTTGCTGACAAGTTAATGAATATAGCATTACCTAGAGTTAGAGATTTCAGAGGAGTACCTTCTAAGTCATTTGACGGAAGAGGAAATTATGCCCTAGGAATCAAAGAACAATTAATATTCCCTGAAGTTGAGTATGATAAAATCGACAAAGTAAGAGGAATGGATATAATATTTGTAACTACTGCAAAGACAGACGAGGAAGCAAGAGAGTTATTAAGGTTCCTTGGAATGCCATTTGCTCAATAATAAGGAGGGAATAGAGTGGCACGTAAAGCTTTAATAGAAAAATGGAAAAAAGAGCCTAAGTATTCAACTAGAGCTTACACTAGATGCAGATTATGTGGAAGACCACATTCTGTTTTAAAGAAATTTGGTATTTGCCGTATATGCTTCAGAGAACTTGCTTATAAAGGACAGATTCCTGGATGCAAAAAGGCAAGCTGGTAATAGAAACATCATATCGAAAGGAGGCACAATAAATGAATATGACAGATCCTATCGCAGATTTGCTAACACGTATAAGAAATGCAAATGTGGTTAGACATGAAATAGTAGAGGTTCCTTCATCAAACATTAAGAAAGCTATTGTAAATATAATGCTACAAGAAGGATATCTTAAGAATATAGAAGAGTATCAAGATGGAACTGTTTCAATGTTAAGACTTACAATGAAATATGGTCAAAACAAAGAAAGAGTTATAACAGGATTAAAGAGAATATCTAAGCCAGGCCTAAGAGTATATAGTGGGAAAGAGGATATTCCAAAAGTGCTAAACGGACTAGGAGTTGCTATAATATCAACATCTAAAGGTTTAGTAAGTGATAGAGAAGCAAGAAATTTAGGATTAGGCGGAGAGGTTATCTGCTATATCTGGTAGTTTATTGAACAGGAGGTGCGATTATGTCAAGAATAGGAAGACTTCCAATAGCTATACCAAGCGGTGTAACTGTTACAGTAACACCAGACAACATTGTTACAGTTAAAGGACCTAAGGGTGAATTAACTAGAACAATGGCAAAAGATATTAACATAGCTATAGAGGATAGCGCAGTGGTTGTAACAAGACCAAGCGACGTAAAAGAACATAGAGCTCTACATGGATTAACAAGAGCATTAATAAATAACATGGTAGTTGGAGTAACTGATGGTTTCTCTAAGACATTACAACTAGTTGGTGTTGGATACAGAGCAGCACTAAAAGGAAAAGGATTAGCTTTAAGCCTTGGATTTTCACATCCAGTAGAGGTAGAAGCTGTAGAAGGAATTACGTTTGAAACTCCTGATGCTAATACTATAATAGTTAAGGGTATAGACAAGGAATTAGTTGGAGATATTGCAGCTGATATAAGAAGTTGGAGAAAACCTGAGCCTTATAAAGGAAAAGGTATTAAATACTCTAATGAAGTTATCAGACGTAAGGAAGGTAAGACTGGTAAGTAATAGATAGGAAGGAGTGAATTACATGTTCAACAAAGCTGATAGAAAGCTATCAAGAGAAAAACGTCACCTAAGAGTTCGTAAAAAAGTTCATGGAACAGCTGAAAGACCAAGATTAGCTGTATATAGAAGTGAAAAAAATATTTACGCTCAAATAATAGATGATGTAGCAGGAAGAACATTAGTTTCAGCATCTAGTTTAGATAAAGACTTTGCTATCAAAGTTGGAAGTAATAAAGAAGCAGCTAAATTAGTTGGTGAAATGATAGCTAAAAAAGCTGTAGAAGCAGGAATTACTGAAGTAGTATTTGATAGAGGCGGATATATATATCACGGAAGAGTGCAAATGCTTGCTGATGGCGCAAGAGAAGCAGGGCTTCAATTCTAAAAAAAGGAGGGAAATACATGAAAATAGATCCTAGCACACTTGATCTTAAGGAGAAAGTTGTACACATAAATAGAGTTGCTAAGGTTGTTAAAGGTGGTAGAAATTTCAGATTCAGTGCACTAGTTGTTGTTGGTGATGAGAACGGACACGTTGGTGTTGGAATGGGAAAATCTATTGAGATACCAGAGGCAATCAGAAAAGGCATTGAAGATGCTAAGAAAAATATCGTTAAAGTTGAGTTAGATGGAACAACAGTACCACATACAATAGATGGAAGATTTGGAACTGGAACAGTTCACATTATGCCAGCTGTAGAGGGTACAGGAGTTATCGCTGGAGGTCCAGCTAGAGCAGTTCTTGAATTAGCAGGATTAAAAGATGTTAGAGCTAAATCATTAGGTTCTAATAATCCAAAGAACATGGTTAGCGCTACAATTAACGGATTATCAAGATTAAGAACAGCAGAGCAAGTTGCAAAACTTAGAGGCAAAACTGTTGAAGAAATTTTAGGATAGGAGGGGAATTACCTTGGCTAAAGTTAGAATAACACTTGTTAAGAGTATTATAGGTAGAAAGAAAGATCATATTGCTACAGTAGAGGCTCTTGGATTAAAGAAAATAGGAAAAACTGTTGAGCACGAGGCTACTCCTCAAATTAAAGGTATGATAAATAAAGTAAGTTATCTACTTCAGGTAGAAGAAGCTTAATCTAAGGAGGTGTAAATATGAGACTTCATGAGTTAAGACCAGCAGAAGGAGCTAAAAAATCTCCTAAGAGAATCGGTAGAGGAGCTGGTTCAGGTTGGGGTAAAACAGCTGGAAAAGGTCAGAAAGGACAAAACTCAAGATCAGGTGGTGGAGTAAGACCTGGATTTGAGGGAGGTCAAATGCCTTTATACAGAAGATTACCTAAAAGAGGATTTACAAATATATTTGCTAAAGAATATACTTGTATCAATGTTGATAGATTGAACATATTTGAGAATGGAACAGAAGTTACACCAGAATTACTTCTTGAAACTAAAATGGTTAAGAAGTTAAATGATGGTATAAAAATTCTTGGAAATGGAAATATAGAGAAGCAATTAACTGTAAAAGCTAATAAGATTTCTAAAGCTGCAGCAGAGAAGATTGAAGCGGCAGGAGGAAAAGTTGAGGTGATATAGATGTTATCAACCCTACGAAATGCTTGGCGAGTTCCTGAGCTTAGGAAGAAAATGCTATTCACTCTATTAGTTGTAATAATCTTTAGAATGGGAATATATATTCCTGTACCTGGAGTAGATGTTAGTAAGTTAACTAATTTGACCTCTAATTCTGGATCATTACTTAATTTTTATGATATGATTTCAGGAGGAGCGTTTTCAAAGTTTAGTATTTTTGCATTATCGGTTCAACCATATATTAATGCATCAATAATTATTCAATTACTTACAGTAGCTATTCCATATCTTGAACAATTATCTAAAGAAGGTCAAGAGGGAAGAAAGAAGATTCAAAATTACACTAAGTATGCAGCATTAGTTTTTGCTGTGATTCAAGCATACGCAATGTATGCATTAATAGCTGGATCAGGTGCAATAGCATCAGAAGGTAAAGCAGGACTATTATTGATAGTACTAACAATGGTAGCAGGTTCTAGCTTGTTAGTATGGATAGGAGAGCAAATTTCAGTTTATGGAATCGGAAATGGAGTATCAGTTATCATATTTGTTAATATAATATCTTCATTACCTACTACGGCTCTTCAAATAGCAGGACTTTTTGAACAAAATAGAGTAAGTCTAGTAGAGGTTATAATATTTATAACAGTAGCTATAGCGTTGTTACTAGCGGTAATTGCTACAAATTTAGCAGAAAGAAGAATACCAGTACAGTATGCTGGGAAAGCTGTAGGAAGAAAAGTTGTAAAAGGACAATCAACTCATATTCCTATAGGTTTTAACTCATCAGGAGTTATGGCTATAATATTTGGTATGTCAGTAATGGCAATGCCTGGAACTATAGCACAGATTTGGCCTACTTCTGCATTTGCAAAGTTTGTTACGCAAAGTCCATGGAGTATATTCAGATCTGGTTCTATGTTATATATTGTTTCATATTTTGCATTAATATTATTCTTTGCTTGGTTCTATACACTAATTACTTTCAAGCCGGAAGAAATGGCTGAAAATATGAATAAGTCATCAGGATTTATTCCAGGTATAAGACCAGGAGAAAAAACTGCAATATATCTAGAAAAAGTATTGACAAGAATAGCTATACTAGGTGGAACTTTTGCGGCTATTATAGCAGTAGCACCAATAGTAACGGAAGCGTTTAGCAACTTTAAAGGAATCCAATTTGGTGGAACTACATTACTAATAATGGTTGGAGTATCTGTGGATACAATGAAACAGTTAGAATCACAACTAGTGATGAGACATTATCAAGGGTTCCTTAAGTAAATAAAAAGATTTTGGAGTTGATGCTAGTGAAGATTATTTTATTAGGTCCTCCGGGAGCCGGAAAAGGAACGCAAGCAAAATCAATAAGTAATAAGTACTCTATACCGCATATATCCACAGGGGACATATTTAGGAAAAATATTTCTGAAAAAACAGTCCTAGGAATCGAAGCTAAGAAATATATCGATAAAGGGCATTTAGTACCTGATGAATTAACCATAGATATCATTAAGGATAGATTAAAACAGGATGATTGTAAAAAGGGTTTCTTATTAGATGGCTATCCGAGAACTGTAAATCAAGCCGAAGCCTTAGAAGTTATGTTAAATGAACAAGGAGTTAAACTTGATACAGCTTTATTAATAAAGGTTCCAAAAGAGTATATAATAGATAGAATGACAGGTAGAAGAGTATGTACTACTTGTGGAGCTAGTTATCACATAAAATATAATCCTACTAAAAATGGTAACAAATGTGACATTTGTGGTAGCGATGTAATACAGAGAGCTGATGATAATGAGGCTACTGTAAGTGAGAGATTAGATATATATGATGCTCAAACTCAACCACTGATAGATTATTACAATAGTAAAAATTTATTATCAGAAGTTGATGGAACTAAAGCTATTAATGATGTTTTTAAGAATGTCTGTGGTATCTTAGGAGCGATAAATAGTGATAATAATTAAGAACAATATGGAAATTGAGTATATGAAGAGTGCAGGTAGAGTTGTTGCGGAAACCCTTGCAATGATTGAAAAGGTAATAAAACCTGGAATAACTACCGCAGAACTTGATAAACTTGCTGAAGAGTTTATATCAACACATGGTTCGAAACCATCGTTTAAAGGATATGGTGGTTTTCCGGCTTCCATATGCACATCAGTAAACGATGTTGTAATACATGGAATACCTAGCAATATGGTATTACAGGATGGAGATATTATTAGTGTTGATTGTGGAGCTATACTTAATGGTTATCATGGAGATGCTGCACGAACTTTTCCAGTAGGAAATATATCTAAGGAAGCACAACAGCTAATAGATGTCACAAAAGAATCTTTCTTTAAAGGCATTGAAAAAGCGGTAGTAGGGAATAGACTTACTGATATATCAGCATCTGTACAAAAACATGCTGAAAGGTTTGGATATTCTGTGGTTAGGGATTTTGTTGGACACGGCATAGGAACTTCTATGCATGAAGATCCCCAAATTCCTAATTACGGCACTGCTGGTAAAGGACCGAAGTTAGTTCATGGTATGGTGCTCGCCATTGAACCTATGATAAATATGGGAACTTGTAAGGTGAATACTAAACCAGATGGGTGGACTGTGATTACTAGTGATGGAAAGTTATCTGCTCACTATGAGAATACAGTTGCTATAACTAATAATGGACCCCTAATACTGACTTTGATCTAACGAGGTGACTTGAGTGGATGATAACAACCTTTTAGGAAAGGTAGTACATTCTAAATCAGGCAGAGATAAAGATAGAATTTTTATCATTGTCGGAGTGATTGACGCTAATTACGTCTATATTTCAGATGGAGACCTTAGAAAAATTGAAAAGCCAAAGAAGAAGAGAATTAAACATTTAGTTTTCAACGATATTATGGCTGAAGAAATTAGAGAACTAATTATAAATGAAAAAACAGTTAGTAATTCTAAAATAAGAAAATTTTTGCAGGTTCAGGATATATAATTGAGGAGGTTTGATTACCTTATGTCAAAAGATGATATAATTGAAATGCAAGGTGTTGTACTAGAAACACTACCTAATGCTATGTTTCAAGTTGAATTAGAAAGTGGGCATAAAATATTAGCTCATATTTCAGGAAAATTAAGAATGAATTTTATTAGAATATTACCAGGCGATAAGGTTACGGTAGAGCTTTCTCCATATGATTTGACGCGTGGGAGAATAACTTGGAGAGATAAATAAGGAGGGTTAGCTATGAAAGTAAGACCATCAGTTAAACCTATATGTGAAAAATGTAAAATTATAAAAAGAAAAGGAAGAGTAATGGTTATCTGTGAAAATCCTAAACATAAACAAAAACAAGGCTAATAAATAAGTAAGTAGAAGTACTTAGGAGGTGTAAGTCGTAGATGGCAAGAATAGCAGGTATTGACCTACCAAAAGAGAAAAGAGTAGAGATAGGTCTAACTTATATATTTGGTATAGGATTACCAAAATCACATGAGATACTTGAAGCTACAGGAATAAATCCAGATACAAGAATTAAGGATTTAACTGAAGATGAAGTAAACGCATTAAGAGATTATATAAATAAATCTTTATTAGTTGAAGGTGATTTAAGAAGAAAAGTTGCTTTAGACATAAAGAGATTAAAGGAAGTTGGATGCTACAGAGGCATGAGACATAGAAGAGGACTTCCAGTTAGAGGTCAAAAGACTAAAACTAACGCAAGAACAAGAAAAGGCCCTAAAAAGACAATTGCGGGTAAGAAGAAATAGTAAGGAGGGAATAGAATGGCTAAGAATGTTAAAAGAAGTAGAAGAAAAAAAGAGAGAAAAAATGTTGAGCACGGAGCTGCACATATTAAATCTACTTTCAACAACTCCATCGTTACACTTACTGATGCAGTAGGAAATGCATTGTCATGGGCTAGTGCTGGTGGATTAGGATTTAGAGGATCAAGAAAGAGTACTCCATTTGCAGCTCAAATGGCAGCTGAAACAGCAGCTAAAGCAGCAATGGAACATGGATTAAAGAGTGTTGAGGTTTACGTAAAAGGACCAGGAGCAGGAAGAGAAGCAGCTATAAGATCTCTTCAAGCAGCTGGATTAGAAGTTACGCTAATTAAAGACGTAACTCCAATTCCACACAATGGATGTAGACCACCAAAAAGAAGAAGAGTTTAATCAACAGGAGGTGTAAATTAATGGCAAGATATACTGAAGCTACTTGCAGGCTTTGTAGAAGAGAAGGCCTAAAGCTTAACCTTAAAGGTGATAGATGCTTTACTGAAAAGTGCGCATTCGCTAGAAGAGGTTATGCACCAGGTCAACATGGTCAAAGCAGAAAGAAAATGTCAAACTATGGAATGCAATTAAGAGAAAAGCAAAAAGCTAAGAGAATATATGGAGTACTTGAAGGTCAATTCAGAAAGTACTATGAGAAAGCTGAAAAACAAAGAGGTATAACAGGTGAAAACCTATTAAGATTCCTTGAAATAAGATTAGATAACGTTGTATATAGATTAGGTTACGGAAATTCAAGAACTGAAGCTAGACAATTAGTTAATCACGGACATTTCTTAGTAAATGGTAAAAAAGTGGATATAGCTTCTTATAGTGTTAAAGCTGGAGATGTTATTTCTGTAAGAGATAAGAGTAGAGCTTCTGAAAAGTTCAAAGTATTTGCTGAAAACGCAAAAACTTTACCAAACTGGTTATCAGGGGATGTTGCAACATTCGAAGGAAAAGTTGTATCAATACCAACTAGAGAAGACATAGACGTTCCTGTAAATGAAACACTAATCGTTGAGTTATACAGTAAATAGTCAATAGCGTAATCAGTTGCCCTCAATATAAAAAAACCACTAAATTTAGAAGGAGGGTTATATATGTTAGAAATAGAAAAGCCGAAAATAGAATGTGTTGAGACCGCTGAAAATGGTACATATGGCAAATTTGTTGTTGAACCATTAGAAAGAGGTTATGGTATAACTTTAGGTAATGCTCTAAGAAGGATTCTTCTTTCTTCATTACCCGGAGTTGCTGCTAATTCCATTAAAATTGATGGTGTACTACATGAATTTTCAACTATACATGGAGTAAAAGAAGACGTTGCAGAGTTAATTCTTAACATAAAAGGATTAGCACTAAAAATGAACGGTGAGGGTCCAAGAACAATTTATATTGATGCTGAGGGTCCAGGAGAAATCACAGGTGAAGACATCAAGACTGATGGAGATATAGAAGTTGTTAATAAAGATATTCATATAGCTACCTTAGATGATGGTGGAAAATTATATATGGAAATTAATGTTAACAAAGGTAGAGGATATGTATCACAGAACAAAAACAAAACTGATGATAAACCGATATCAACTATACCTGTTGACTCAATATATACACCTGTAAAAAGAGTAAACTTTAATGTTGAAAATACAAGGGTAGGACAAATAACAGATTATGATAAATTAACTATAGAAATTTGGACTAATGGAACAATTAGACCAGATGAAGCTATAGGGTTATCAGCGAAAATACTTATCGAGCACTTTAAGCTATTTATGACATTAACTGATCATGCAGATAATGTTGAAATAATGGTTGAAAAAGAAGAAGATAAGAAAGAAAAAGTTCTTGAAATGACTATAGAAGAACTTGATTTATCTGTTAGAAGCTTTAATTGCTTAAAGAGAGCTGGAATAAATACAGTTCAGGAATTAACAGAGAGATCTATGGATGATATGATGAAAGTAAGAAACTTAGGAAAGAAATCTCTTGAGGAAGTAGAACAAAAACTTCAAGGCTTAGAATTATCTTTCAAACCTAGCGAAGAGTAAGGAGGTATAGACACATGGCACAGCAACGTAAGTTAGGACGTCCAACTGACCAAAGAATAGCAATGCTTAGAAATCTTACAACTAGTTTTTTAAAGCATGGTAAAATAGAAACTACTGAAACTAGAGCTAAAGAAACTAAAAGATTAGCTGAGAAGATGATAACTCTAGCAAAAAGAGGAGATCTTCATGCTAGAAGACAAGTGCTTGCATTTGTAACTGAAGAAGAAGTTGTTAAAAACTTATTTGATAACGTAGCTCCAAAATACGCTGAGAGAAATGGTGGATACACTAGAATTATTAAAGTGGGCCCAAGAAGAGGCGATGGAGCAGAAGTTGTTGTATTAGAATTAGTATAGTAATTTCAGGGGATTAAGTATGCCTAGCTTAGTCCCCATTTTATTATAGATATAAATTGTTTAAAAATTCACTCTCTACGGAGGTGCAAAATGGAAAGATACGCAGAGCAAAATAGTAAATATTCAGAAGGCAATATTGAGAAAATGCCAGAAATAGTAAGTGAGAATTTAATATTTAGTTATCCACCAGATAGTGAAGGAAATGTTAAATTAGCGATAGATAATGTAAATATTACAATTAATAAAGGCGAATTTGTTGCTATACTCGGACATAATGGATCAGGTAAATCTACATTTGCTAAACATATTAATTCATTGCTTATACCAACAGGTGGTAAGATGCATGTGGCTGGCTATGATACAAGCAAAGAAGATAATACTTGGGAAGTTAGGAAAAGAGCAGGAATGGTATTCCAAAATCCAGACAACCAAATTGTTGCAACAATTGTAGAGGAAGACGTAGCATTTGGCCCGGAAAATTTAGGGGTAGATCCTGCTGAGATTAGAAAAAGAGTAGATGAAAGTCTTGAAACAGTTAATATGAGTAAATATAAGAAACATGGACCTCATTTGTTATCAGGAGGACAAAAACAAAGAGTAGCTATAGCTGGAATTTTAGCTATGACTCCAGAATGTATAGTATTAGATGAACCTACAGCTATGTTAGATCCATCTGGAAGAAGAGAAGTTATAGAAACTATTATTGATTTGAACAAAAATCAGGGTATAACTATAGTTTTGATAACTCATTTTATGGAAGAAGCAGTAGAGGCTGATAAAATTTATGTAATGGATGCAGGAAAAGTAATAATAGAAGGTGTGCCAAGAGAAGTGTTTAAAAAGGTAGATATAATGAAAGAGTTAGGTCTAGATGTACCTCAAATGACAGAATTGGCCTTTGAGTTAAAAAAATCAGGTGTTAATATAAGTGACGATATATTAACCATAGATGAGATGGTGAGGGAATTATGTCAATTAAAATAGAGAATTTAATGCACATATATATGGCTAAAACACCTTTTGAAAAGATTGCACTTAATGATGTTAATGTTACTATAAATGATGGAGAATTCATTGCCTTAATTGGACATACAGGTTCTGGGAAATCAACGCTTATACAACATATGAATGGATTATTAAAACCTAGTAGTGGAAAAATAATAGTTGATAATGTAGATATAACTTCACCGAAGGTTAAACTATCGGATATAAGAAAAAAGATAGGATTGGTATTTCAGTATGCAGAATATCAATTATTTGAAG
Source organism: Clostridium sp. UBA4108 (assembly GCA_002381695.1). Lineage (GTDB taxonomy): Bacteria > Bacillota > Clostridia > Clostridiales > Clostridiaceae > Clostridium_J. The sequence continues at coordinate 17,314 of DFXM01000020.1, forward strand.
AAACAATAGAAAAGGACATAATGTTTGGTCCAAAAAACTTAGGATTAAGCGATGAAGAGGCTATGAAAAGAGTTAAAAAATCTATGGATATGGTTGGATTAGATTATAATACTTATAAAAATAAATCTCCATTTGATTTAAGTGGAGGTCAAAAGAGAAGAGTAGCAATAGCTGGAGTTATAGCTATGGAGCCAAAGGTATTGATTCTAGATGAGCCTACTGCAGGATTAGATCCTAAAGGAAGAGATGAAATTCTATCACAAATTTCTAAACTACATAAAGATTATGATATGACGATAGTATTGGTATCTCATAGTATGGAAGATGTAGCAAAGGTTGCAGATAGAATACTAGTTATGGAGAATGGTAAATGCATATTGGATGGGATTCCTAAAGAAATATTCAAGGAAATAGATACATTGGAAAAAGTTGGATTAGCAGTTCCAAAGGTTACATATTTAATCAGAGAGCTGAATCAAAAAGGATTTAATTTACCAGATGATATTTTTACTTTAGAACAAGCTAAAAAGGAGATACTGAAAGCTTTAGATAAATAAGGGTTTCTTTTTGCTTAATGTGGGAGGATCAAGATGATTAAAGATATTACAATAGGTCAATATGTTCCTGGAGATTCCTTTATCCATAAATTAGATTCTAGAGTAAAAATAATGCTTTCCATATTGTTTATTATAGATTTATTTTTGGTTAAGGACTATAAAGGATATATATTTGTATTTTTCTTTCTCTTAGCTCTTATTTTCATATCTAAAATCCAATTTAGATATATATATAAAGGGCTAAAGCCTATATTCATATTGATGGCAATTACGGCTCTATTTAATGTGTTTTTGACAAGAGGAGATTCAGCGCCATTATATGAATTAGGATTTATAAAAATATATAAAGAAGGTATAATTACTGCTATATATATGGTACTTAGACTTACATTTCTTATTGTGGGAACTTCATTACTAACGCTTACAACATCACCAATAGAACTCACAGATGGAATAGAAAAGCTATTAAATCCAGCTAAAAAAATAGGAGTGCCAGCTCATGAGTTAGCTATGATGATGACCATAGCTTTAAGATTTATACCTACTCTTATGGATGAGACTGATAAAATTATGAAAGCTCAAAAGGCAAGAGGAGCTGACTTCGAGACAGGAAATCTTATTCAAAGAGCTAAAAATTTAATTCCACTATTAGTACCACTATTTATAAGTTCATTTAGGCGTGCTGATGAACTGGCTATGGCAATGGAGGCTAGATGCTATAGAGGGGGAGATGGACGTACAAGAATGAAGATATTAAAGGTAACAAGCAGAGACTATGTTGCTATGGGAGTAATGACATTAGTTACCATAGGCTGTGTTTATTTAAGGTTTTTAATATAAAATATAATTATATTTTATATTAGGTATACATATGAAAAACATAAAATTAATTTTAGAATATGATGGAACAAATTATTTTGGGTGGCAAAAACAACCACATGGTAATACGATTCAACAGGCTGTGGAGAAAGCTATATTTAAGTTTACAAAAGAAGAGATAGAGGTAATTGGGTGTAGTAGAACTGACAGTAAAGTTCATGCTATGGAATATGTATGTAATTTCAAAACTAATAGCACAATTCCGGATGAAAAATTCATGGGTGCATTAAATCATTATCTTCCGGAAGATATAGTTGTAGTTAAATGTTCTGTGGTAGAAGATGATTTTCATGCAAGGTATAATTCAAAGGGAAAAATGTATTGTTACACTATATTTAATAAAGAAGTACCATCTGCTATATATAGAAATTTTACGTATCATTATAAAGGTAGCTTAAATATAAATAATATGATAAAAGCTTCAAAAGTTTTAATTGGAACCCATGACTTTTCTGCTTTTAGAAATTTAGGGAGTTCAGTAAAGACTAATGTAAGAACTATTCACGATATAAGGATAGAATCAGAGAAAGACTTTATTAAAATTTATATCTCTGCTGACGGATTTTTATATAACATGGCAAGAATAATAGTAGGTACATTATTGGATGTAGGTAAAGGCAAGAAGAAATGTGAAGATATGAATAATATACTTGAAAGTAAGAATAGGAAAAATGCTGGCAAATCAGTACCTCCACAAGGCTTAAGCTTAATAAAAGTATATTATTAATAATACATTAAATTCTTGACACACCCGGTAAATTGTATTATAATAATTTTGTTTGTATAATGAATAATTGTGTATAAGATCCACTAGCCCCGGGTCTTTAGCATATAATTGGAACTGTTAAAAATCAGGGAGGGAAAAAAATGAAATCATACTTAGCAAAACCAAATGAAGTTCAAAGAAAATGGTATGTAGTAGACGTTGAAGGAATGCCTTTAGGAAGAGCTGCAAGCCAAATAGCTTCAATATTAAGAGGAAAAAATAAGCCACAATTTACACCACATGTAGATACTGGAGATAACGTAATAGTTGTTAACGCTGATAAAATAGTATTAACAGGAAAAAAATTAGATCAAAAAATGTTAAGACATCACTCTTTATATCCAGGTGGATTAAAAGAGACTCCATATAGAGAAGCTTTAGCTAAAAAGCCAGAGTTTGTATTCGAAGAAGCAGTAAGAAGAATGCTTCCAACTGGAGTTTTAGGAAGAAAAATGCTTAAGAAGTTAACAGTATACAGAGGACCAGAACATAAAAACCATGCTCAAAAACCAGAAGTTTTAGAGTTAAAATACTAGTAGAGAGCACGGAAGGAGGAGTAAAAATGGCAAAAGTTCAATATTTTGGAACAGGTAGAAGAAAAAAATCAGTTGCTAGAGTAAGACTTGTACCAGGAGAAGGTAAAGTTGTAATAAATAAAAGAGATAGCGAAAATTACTTCGGGTTAGAGACTTTAAGAGTTATCGTTAATCAACCATTAGTTTTAACTGGAACTAAAGAAAAGTTTGATGTTTTAGTAAATGTACACGGTGGTGGATTTACAGGTCAAGCTGGAGCTATAAGACATGGAATATCAAGAGCTTTATTAAAAGCTGATGAGAATTTAAGAGGAGAGCTTAAAAAAGCTGGATTCTTAACAAGAGACCCAAGAATGAAAGAAAGAAAGAAATACGGTCTTAAAAAAGCAAGAAGAGCTTCTCAGTTCTCAAAAAGATAATATTTATATTATTAAAGGAGTGCATGGTTACATGTACTCCTTATATTTTTATAATTAAGTATAAAATATTATATTGTACAGCATTTATAGTATGCTTATGTTAAATCTATGTTAAGTTTACTATGTTTTATGTTAAATAATAAGACATCCTATTAACATGCAAAGTCGCATATTGTATGATTATCGTGGTAAATAAAACTATTTTAAGTATTTAATAATAATACAATAAAAGTATTTGGGAGGTAACTAGATGGAATCATTGTTTTTAGTTATTAATCTCCTAGGGGGATTGGGTTTATTCCTATATGGTATGAACATGATGGGAGACGGCTTAGAGAACGCAGCAGGAGATAAATTAAAGGGTATATTTGATAAAATAACATCAAATCCAATAAAGGGCGTTTTAACAGGAACTATTGTTACTGCCATAATACAAAGTAGTAGTGCTACTTCTGTTATGGTAGTTGGTTTTGTTAATGCAGGATTAATGAATTTATACCAAGCAGCAGCTGTAATTATGGGAGCTAATATAGGAACTACTGTTACGGCTCAATTAATAACCTTTAAATTTGATGAATTTGCTCCATTATTTTTAGCTATAGGAGCAGCTATAATGCTTTTCTCTAAGAAGAAGAAGATTAAAGAAGTGGGAAGCATAATATTAGGATTTGGTATTTTATTTTTAGGACTTAAATTGATGTCAGGAGCAATGTCTCCATTAAAAGAATCAACTTTCTTTACCCAACTAATTGTAAGTTTAAAAGGTCATACAATATTAGGAATTTTAATAGGTCTGTTAATGACAGGAGTATTGCAAAGTTCATCTGCCTCTACAGGTATATTAGTTGCATTAGCGGCAACTGGAAGTTTGCCAATTCAAGTAGCGATACCCATACTATTTGGAAATAACATAGGAACTTGTGTAACAGCGCTTATTTCAAGTATAGGAACGTCTAAAACGGCTAGGAAAGCAGCACTTATCCATTTATTCTTCAATGTTATAGGAACAATAATATTTATACCTCTAATAGGAATACTTACTAATATAGTTTTAGCTATAACACCAGGAGATAATGGGGTAGAAATACAAAGACAAATAGCTAATGCTCACACCATATTCAACATTACAAACACTATAATATTGGTACCATTTATTAAATACCTTGTAAAACTTGCAAACCTAATGATACCAGGAGAAGATGACAAGGGATTTATAGGAGTTAAATACATTGATGATAGATTATTAGAAACACCTTCAATTGCATTTGGACAGACAATTAATGAAATAGCTAGAATGGGAATGAAGGCTAATGAAAATTTACAAATTGCAATGAATGCATTTAATGAAGAAGATGAGGAACTTATCAAACGAGTTTATGAAAATGAAAAACTAATAAATTTATTAGAACATGATATAACAAGATATTTAGTTAAGTTATCTAATACGGAACTTGGTGAGGAACAGAAGACAGCTATTGCAGCTTATTTTCATGTTGTTAATGATATAGAACGTATTGGAGACCATGCTGAAAATATCGCGGATTTAGCTAGTGAGAAAATGGGTAAAAAACTTATATTTTCACAAGAAGCTATGAATGAGTTAAAGGGAATGTCTGATTATACAATTAATGCTGTAGAGATGAGTATAGAGTGCTTCACTAAATATGATAAAAATAAAGCAAACAGTGTAAGAGGCGTAGAAGATAGGATAGACTCATTAGAAAAGGAATTAAGAGCATCTCATATTAAGAGATTAAATAATAGAGTGTGTAATGCTACAGTTGGAACTGTATTTTTAGATATAATAAGTAATCTAGAAAGAGTTGGAGATCACGCTGTAAATATAGCAGAAATAATTGAAGAGAATTAGAAAAAACTCTGTGCTTGAAAATTTAGCACAGAGTTTTTTTATTATATAGATATTTTGATACTAATATCTTATTAATATGAATAAACATAGATATTGAAAGTATTAAAAAAAGGTGGGAATATGAGAGGAAATAGAAAGTTATTAATTACATTAATAGTTATAATAATAGGTCTTGGAACTATATTTATGAGTAATTTAAAGGACGTTATTAAGAATTATAATAATGATGGAATAAAAGTAATATTAATTGATCCAGGTCATGGTGGAATGGATGGTGGGGCTTCTTCAAAAGATGGAACACCAGAAAAAAATATAAACCTAAATATATCTTTATTATTAGCAGACAAACTTAGAGATAAAGGATATAAAGTGTTTCTTACTAGGGATGAAGATGTTGGACTGTATACAGATGCAAGTAAAACTGTGAGAGAGAAAAAGATTGAGGACTTAAATAAGAGAGTTCAACTAAAGAAGGAAAGTAATTGTGATATATTCGTAAGTATACATTTAAATACATTTCCTCAAGAAAGCTGTAAAGGCGCACAGGTATGGTATTCAAATTGCATAGGGAGCCAAGAGTTAGCCAATATAGTCCAAGACACATTAAAAAATGATTTGGACCAATCCAATAATAGAAAAGCTAAGCCTGCAAATAATGATTATAAGGTTTTAAGAGGTAATGATACTATGCCAGGAATAATAGTTGAGTGCGGTTTTTTAACTAACTATAAAGAGGCTGAAAAATTAAAAAATGAAGAGTACCAAAAACGAATAGCAGAGAGTATAGGTAAAGGTATTTCAATATATTTAGAAAATTAGAGATATTTATAGAAAAAAGTCTTTTTTTGATGAAAAAGGAGACTTTTTTTGGTGTTTATAGCTGGTAAATCACGTTGAAAACTATTATACCCTGTGATATTATAAATGAGGATTGGATTAATCCATTAATCCATTGATCCAAAGGTTAAATGTCTTTTATAGGGGGTGAGTGTTTGAATATTAATTTAAATAGAAATAGTGGAATACCAATATACATACAAGTGAAAAAACAGATGTTGCAGTTAATAAAGAATGGCACCCTCAAAGTTGGAATGAAAATACCTACTGAAAGAGAGTTATCTCAGGAGTTAGGAGTAAGTAGGAATACCATTAGTGCAGCTTATAATGAGCTAGAATCAAAAGGTGTATTAAAATCTATCAGAGGAAAAGGAACTTTTATAGCTGAGGATATTGAGTCTTGGAAGAATGAAGATAGCAATAATAAGATAAAAAAGTTTGTAGATTTAGCTTTTGAGGAAGCATTAGAGTATGGATTAGAGCCAGAGGATTTTTTAGAATTGGTAACAAATAGAGTACAAGAAAAGACAGAAATGATGGGAAGATTAACTGCTATATTTATAGAGTGTAACATAGAACAATCTATAATGTTCAGTAATCAATTAAAGCAAATGACGAATATGGATACAATACCGCTTACAATAGATGATCTTAAAAAGATGGATGATGATACAAGAGACAAGCTAAATAATAGCCAAGTAGTAGTAGCACCATTTAATCATGTAAATGATATCAATAATCTTTTAATTGGATGGAATAAAGAAGTATTAGGAGTTTCAATAAATCTTAATTTAGAGTTAATTGTAAAAATTGCTAGACATCCATATAATACTAAGTTTTTATTTGTTTGCTTATCTGAAGAATTTATGTTTAAGACTAAAGCTATGTTAGAAAAGTCAGGACTTGGAGATCTATCAGTTGAATATTTTTACCACACTGATGAAAATGATTTGAAAAATGCTATATATAATGCGGATGTCTTAATAGCAACTCCAGCAAGAGAAAAAGAAGTTTATAATTTAAATAAGTATAATAAAGAAGTTATAAAATATTCTAATATTTTAGATATGGGTTCCGTAAAAGCATTAAAATCCAAAATATTAGAATTTAAATACCAAAAAAATTAGCTAATTAATTTTGGGAGGATTAAAAAAATGAAAAAGAAGACATTAGTTCTTGGAGTAATTGGATCAGATTGTCATGCAGTTGGGAACAAAATACTAGATTATGCATTAACAGAGGCAGGCTTTAATGTAATCAATATTGGGGTTTTATCACCACAAGAAGATTTCATAAATGCTGCTGTAGAAACTAATGCGGATGTAATTTTGGTTTCTTCACTATATGGACATGGAGAAATAGACTGTAGAGGACTTAGAGAAAAATGTGATGAAGCTGGATTAAAAGGTATTTTACTTTATGTAGGAGGAAATATAGTTGTAGGAAAACAAGATTGGAACGAAGTTCATCAAAGATTTAAAACCATGGGATTTGACAGGGTTTATCCACCAGGAACTTCTTTAGATACTACAATACATGATTTAGAAGAAGACTTAAAAATAGATTAATAGACAAGTGGAGTGATAGAGGTGGATGCTTATTTACTTTTAGATTTTGGTAGTACTTATACAAAATTGACAGCTATAGATATAGAAAATGAAGAGATATTAGCTACAGCTAAGGATATAACTACTATAGAAGATGACATTATGACAGGTTTTAATAGGGCCTATGAAAATCTCATGAGTCAGTTAAAAGATAAAGATGTTAATTTTACAAAGAAATTGGCTTGTTCATCAGCGGCTGGTGGCTTAAAAATGATTGCTATAGGACTTGTACCTGAACTTACTGCAGAAGCAGCAAAAAGAGCAGCATTAGGCGCAGGTGCTAGAGTATTAAAGGTTTATAGCTACGAGCTAACTAAAGATGAGATAGAAGAGATTAAAAATTCAAACTTAGATATTATATTACTAGCAGGTGGAACTAACGGCGGAAATAAACAATGTATTTTACATAATGCTAATATGATTATTGAAGGCGAAATTAAAGTTCCAATAGTGGTGGCTGGTAACAAAGGTGCCAATGATGAGATAAGAAAACTTTTCACAGATGCAGGATTATACTTTAGTATAACAGAAAATGTTATGCCAACTTTAAATACTTTAAATGTTGAGCCTGCTAGAGAAGAGATAAGAAAGGTTTTCATGGATAAGATTACGGATGCAAAAGGTCTTTCAAATGCTGAAAACTTCATAAATGGAATATTGATGCCAACTCCAGCAGCAGTTCTAAAAGCTGCAAGAGTACTAGGAGAAGGTAGTGATGAAGAAGAAGGATTAGGCGATTTAGTAATAGTAGATATAGGGGGAGCCACAACAGATGTACATTCTATAGCATATGGAGAACCAACAAAACCTGGAGTTAATATGAAGGGGTTGGAGGAACCATTTGCAAAGAGAACTGTTGAGGGTGATCTTGGAATGAGATATTCGGCAGTATCGCTTTGGGAGGCTGCAGGATCAAGAAAAATGAGATACTATCTAAATGATAAAGAAAGAAATGTTAATATAGAGGGAAAATGTAAATATAGAAATGAGAATATTAAGATAATTCCATCAGACAAAGAAGAAATAGAATTTGATGAAGCTATGGCAAAGGTTGCTACGGAGTTATCAATGGAAAGACACTGTGGGACTATAGAAAGTGTATATACTCCTATGGGAGTTGTTTATAATCAACTAGGCAAAGATTTAATGGAAGTTAAATATATGATAGGTACTGGAGGAGTGTTAGTGCATAGTAATAATCCAGGAAGTATATTAGAGGCAGGGATCTTTAATAGTGAAAATCCAGTATCATTAAAACCAACAAAACCAAAATATTTATTAGATAAAACTTATATATTATCAGCCATGGGATTATTAGCTTATGACTATCCAGATAAGGCTGTAAGAATTATGAAAAAATATTTAGTGGAAGTGTAAATCACTAGGAGGTAAATAGAGTGGAACTTAAAAACAAGAAATGGACTGAAGAAGAGTTTTTTAAGGTAAGAGAAGAGGTTTTAGCACAATGGCCTACAGGTAATGAGGTGAACTTACAGGAGGCTATAGATTACAACAAAAACATTCCAGATCATAAGAATTTTGCTAAAAAGTTAGTTGCAGCAAAGGAAGCTGGAATAACACTAGCACAACCAAGAGCAGGAGTTGCACTAATAGATAAACATATTGAGTTACTAAACTTTCTAGATAAAGAAGGTGGAGCTGATTTATTACCATCAACAATAGATAGTTATACAAGACAAAATAGATATGAAGAATGTGAGATTGGTATAAAGGAAAGCATAGGTGCAGGCAGATCACTTCTTAATGGATTTCCAGGGGTTAACCACGGAGTAAAGGGCTGTAAGCGAGTACTAGAAGCTGTTAATTTACCATTGGAGTCAAGACATGGTACTCCAGATGGAAGATTATTAGCAGAGATAACTCATGCATCTGGATGGACTTCAAATGAGGGCGGTGGTATTTCATATAATATACCATACGCTAAAAATGTTACTTTAGAGAAAACAATACGTGATTGGCAATATTGTGATAGATTAGTTGGCTATTATGAAGAACAAGGAATATCAATTAATAGAGAACCATTCGGACCATTAACAGGTACTTTAGTTCCACCAAGTATCTCAAATTCAGTAGCGATAATAGAAGCATTACTTGCAGCTGAACAAGGAGTTAAGAATATAACAGTTGGATATGGACAATGTGGTAATTTAGTTCAAGACGTTGCTGCAATAAGAGCTTTAGAGGAGCAATGTAGTGATTATTTAAGAGCTTATGGTTATTCAGATGTTTATTTAACAACAGTATTCCATCAATGGATGGGTGGGTTCCCAGCTGATGAAGCTAAAGCTTTTGGAGTTATATCCACAGGAGCTGCAGCAGCAGCATTAGCAGGAGCTACTAAGGTTATAGTTAAAACTCCACATGAGGCCATAGGTATACCAACAAAAGAAGCAAATGCTCAAGGTATAAAAGCTACAAAAATGACACTAAATTTACTAAGAGGACAAAAGATGCATATGTCAGATGAGCTAAGAACTGAAATTACAATAATTAAAGCAGAGACAAGATGCATAATAGATAAATTATATGAAGTAGGAAAAGGCGATTTAGCTGTGGGAACAGTTAAGGGCTTCGAAATGGGACTTATAGATGTTCCGTTTGCACCAAGCAAATATAATGCTGGAAAAATGATGCCTGCAAGAGATAATAATGGTGCAGTAAGATACTTGAAATTTGGTAACTTACCATTTAATGCAGAGTTGAAAGCATTTAATATGAAGAAAATGGAAGAAAGAGGAAAATATGAAGGCCGTGAAGTTAGCTTCCAAATGACCGTAGATGATATATTTGCAGTTGGTAAAGGAAAGCTAGTAGGAAGACCTGAGTAAGAAGATACTTTTGAAAAAAATAAGAAAGCAAGGTGTATTAAGAATGAAAATTATTGATGTGGTATGTTCAGCAGGAAGAACAGGTTTTTACTTTGATGATCAGAGAGCAATAAAAAAAGGCGCAGGTCATGATGGTTTTACATATGTAGGAGAACCAGTTACAGAAGGATTTACAGCTGTAAGACAAGCAGGAGAATCTATATCTGTAATGTTAGTTCTTGAAGATGGTCAAGTAGCTGTTGGAGATTGTGCAGCAGTTCAATATTCAGGAGCAGGTGGAAGAGATCCATTATTCTTAGCAAAAGATTTTATACCTGTTATAGAAAATGAAATTGCTCCAAAACTTATAGGAAGAGAACTAAATAATTTTAAAACTTTAGCAGAAGAGTTCGATAAGATGACTGTGAATGGAAAAAGACTTCATACAGCTATTAGATATGGAGTAACTCAAGCTATATTAGATGGAGTTGCTAAAGCTAAAAAAGTAACTATGGCTGAAGTTGTTAAAGAAGAATATAATACAGGAGTAGAAATTAAAAGAATTCCTATATTTACACAATCAGGCGATGACAGATATGATAATGCTGATAAAATGATAATCAAAGGTGCTGATGTAATGCCACACGCACTAATAAATCATGTTACTGATAAACTTGGTAATAATGGGGAAAAACTAAGACAGTATGTTAAATGGTTAAGTGATAGAGTACTTCAACTTAGAACTAGTGAAGACTATAACCCTATATTTCACATAGATGTTTATGGAACTATAGGAATTGCATTTAATTACGATACAAAGGCAATGGCAGACTATATTAAAACTTTAGAAGAAGCAGCTAAACCATTCAAATTAAGAATTGAAGGACCAATGGATGTTGAGCATAGAGAAAAACAAATGGAAGCATTAAGAGATTTGACAGCTGAGCTTGACAATAGAGGAATAAATGTTGAATTAGTTGCAGACGAATGGTGCAACACTTATGATGATGTTGCATTCTTTGCTGATAATAAATCAGGTCATATGCTTCAAATAAAAACTCCAGACCTTGGAGGAGTAAACAATATAATTGAAGCTATATTATATTGTAAGAGAAAAGGTGTAGGCGCTTATTGCGGAGGAACATGTAACGAAACAAATAGATCTGCAGAGGTATGCACAAATATAGCTATAGCTTGTGGAGCTGATCAATGCTTAGCAAAACCAGGAATGGGTGTTGATGAAGGTTACATGATAGTAAATAATGAAATGAATAGGGTAATTGCCTTAGTAAATAGAAGAAATAAATAATACACTAAATATATTAAAAAGGCGGTTTAATTAAACTGCCTTTTTATATTTAATATTTCCTTAATAATAAATCACTTTGCAATAAAGAATTAAACATATCAAGTGAAAAATGGAATTAATATTTTTAGCATTTACATTGCTGTAAAATGGGGTAATAATATTATTAAGTAAAATAAATTAGGAAAAGTTAAGAATTAAAATATGAAAGGGGTATAGTTAATATGAGAGAAATTCAAGTGTCAAAGATCACAGATACAATAAAGAAACTATGTATAGATGCTAACTACTATTTAGGTAGCGATATTAAGAATAGATTAGTTAATGCTAAGAAAAATGAGGATTGGACCATAGCTCAAGGAATATTAGATAAAATTATAGTTAATGCAGATATAGCTAAGAATGAAGATATGCCAATGTGTCAAGATACAGGGGTTGCTTGTGTATTTTTAGAAATAGGTCAAGATGTTCACATAGTTGGTGGAAATTTAGAAGAGGCTATAAATGAAGGAGTAAGAAGAGGTTATGAAGAAGGTTATTTAAGGAAATCAGTGGTTAAAGACCCTCTAGATAGAGTTAATACAAAAGATAATACACCGGCTATGATATATTATGATATGGTTTCAGGAGACAAATTAAAGATTACAGTAGCGCCTAAAGGCTTTGGATCGGAAAACATGAGCCAATTAAAAATGTTAAAGCCTTCTGATGGAATAAATGGAGTAAAGGACTTTGTATTAAAGGTTGTTAAAGAGGCTGGGCCTAATCCATGTCCACCTATAATTGTTGGAGTAGGAATTGGTGGTACCTTTGATAAGGCTGCGACTATTGCAAAAAAATCATTAATTAGGTCTATAGATATTAGGAACTCTAATGAATTCTATGCCAAATTAGAAGAGGAATTGCTTGATGAAATAAATAAATTAGGTATAGGACCTCAAGGCTTCGGTGGAAGAACTACAGCTCTTGCAGTAAATATCGAAACATACCCAACTCATATTGCAGGATTACCTGTAGCTGTTAATATCAATTGTCATGCTACAAGACATGCCGAAGCAGAATTATAATTAAGGGGGAATAGGTTATGGAAAAGAGAATAACTACACCGCTTACAGAGGAAAAAGTAAAAAGCTTAAATGCTGGAGATAGTGTATTATTAACTGGAACTATATATACAGCTAGAGATGCGGCACATAAAAGATTAGTAGATCTGATAGAAAAGGGAGAAGAACTTCCTATAGATGTAAAGGATAGTGTTATATATTATGTTGGACCTACACCAGCAAAAGAAGGGATGGCAATAGGATCAGCAGGACCAACTACTAGTTATAGAATGGATGCCTATACTCCCCAGCTTTTAGAAAAAGGTTTAAAGGGTATGATAGGAAAAGGATTAAGAAGTAGTGAAGTAGTAGAATCTATGAAGAAAAACACTGCTGTATATTTTGCAGCTATAGGTGGAGCTGCTGCACTAATAGGAAAATGTGTAAAGAAAGCTGAAATAGTAACATATGAAGATTTAGGAGCAGAGGCTATAAGAAAACTAGAAGTTGAAGATTTACCAATAGTTGTAGTTATTGATAGCGAAGGAAATAATCTTTATGAACTAGGAAGAGAAGCTTATTTAGGACAGAATAAATAAAATACATTAGACAATGTAGCTAGGTATTTTTAAATGCACCTAAATGAAAAGTAAGTATAGAGGTGATATAAATGGAAATAAATAAGATTTCAAAGGCTGGAACTATGGAATCAAATGATATATATATAGTAATTATGCCCAATGAAGTAGGGGGCATAAAATTAGAGCTTGAGAGCATTGTTATGAAACAATTTGAAGAAGATATTGAAAGAGTTATTATTACAACATTAGAAGAACTTGGAGTTAAGAATGCTATAATAAAAGCGCAAGATAAGGGAGCTCTTGATTATACAATTAAAGCAAGAGTAGAAACAGCAGTTAAGAGAGCAAACTAGGAGGGGTTAGTATGAGATTGAGAAGAACTATGCTTTTTATGCCAGGTAATAACCCTGGAATGCTTCAAAATGCAGGAATTTTGGGCGCAGATTCCATAATTCTAGATTTAGAAGATGCAGTTAGTCTTACAGAAAAGGATAGCGCTAGGATATTAGTAAGAGAAGCTATAAAAAATATAGATTATAGTAATGTAGAGGTAGTAGTTAGAGTTAATCCGCTTACTACCGAATTTGCACGTGAAGATATAGATGTGATTGCTAGGGTTAAACCGGATACATTAATGATTCCAAAAGCAACAGAGGAAGAGCTTATAGAGATTCACTCTATGTTAGATAAAATAGAAGCTGAAGAAGGCTTTAAAAAAGATAGTATAAAGTTAATACCCTTGGTAGAAAGTGCTTATGGTGTGGAAAATGTGTATAACATAATAAAGTCGTCTAAGAGAATTGTGGGTATTTTATTAGGTGGAGAAGATTTAACCTCAGATTTGGGAATTAAAAGGACTAAAGTTGGAGAGGAAATCTTCTATGCAAGAAATAAGGTGGCTGTAGCTTGCAGAGCAATGAAGGTAGATGCTATAGATACACCATTTACGGATACTAATGATTTTGAAGGCTTAGAAGCTGACACAAGAAAGGCTAAATCTCTTGGAATGACAGGTAAAGCATCAATTAATCCGAGACAGATAGACACTATACACTCAGTATATGCACCAACTAATGCAGAGATAGTACACGCACAGAGAGTTTTAGATGCTATGGAGCAAGCTAAAATCGAAGGTAAGGGAGTATTTTCTCTTGATGGTAAAATGGTGGATGCACCTATTATTAATAGAGCTAGAACTACCATAGACCTTGCTAGAATATTAGGACTTGTTTAATAAGGTGATTTTGAGGTGATAAAGATGAAAAATGTATTAGGAAGAGAAATCCCAGATTATATAGAGGGGTATGGTAAGGTAAAGCCATTTGACGGAGCTTTTGCTCATATGGAACCACAAAAGAAAGCTCAAGTTAGATTAAAACCTATTTCTCCACAGGAGAAAAAACTTGTGAACTCTATTTCAGATATATTAGATAGAATAAAACTTAAAGATGGTATGTGTATATCCTTTCATCATCATTTAAGGAATGGTGACTATGTACTTAATATGGTTGTTGAGGAGATTTATAAAAGAGGGATTAAGGATTTATCTATAGCGGCCAGCTCAATTTTCCCAACTCATGCACCAATAGTTAAGTATATAGAGAATGGAGCAATTACAAGATTATATGCTAACTATATATCAGGACCAGTAGCAAAGGCTATCTCTGAAGGAAAATTAAAAAATCCTGCTATAATGCATACTCATGGAGGAAGAGCTAGAGCTATTGAAAGTGGAGATTTGCATATAGACGTAGCTTTTATTGCTGCTCCATGTTGCGATAGTTATGGAAATATAAATGGACTTTATGGTAAATCAGCTTGTGGTGCACTAGGATATGCAGTATCTGATGCAGAATTTGCAGATACTGTGGTAGCTATTACTGATAATTTAGTACCATATCCAAACTGTCCTATAGAAATAAGCCAAGTGTATGTAGATTATGTAGTTAAAGTAGATTCCATAGGAGATCCAGCCGGAATAGTTTCTGGAACTACACAAATTACTAAGGATCCAATAGGACTTAAAATAGCAAAAGATGCATTAAAGGTTATGACAGCTTCAGGGCTTGTTAAAGAAGAAATGTCTTTCCAAACAGGTGCAGGTGGAATATCTCTAGCTGTAGCAGCTGAATTAAGAGAATTAATGAAGCAACAAAATATAAAGGGAAGCTTTGCATCAGGTGGAATAACAGGATATATTGTGGATATGTTTAGAGAAGGGCTATTCCAAAATCTATTTGATGTACAATGTTTTGATTTAAAAGCAGTAGAGTCTTATGCGTCTACTCATAAACACATGAGGATGTCAGCATCTATGTATGGAAATCCTCATAATAAGGGTGCAGTTGTAAATAACTTAGATATAGTTATATTAGGAGCTACAGAAATAGATACTGATTTTAATGTAAATGTAACTACAGGTTCAGATGGAACTATAATGGGAGGCTCAGGTGGACATAGTGATACAGCGGCGGGAGCTAAACTTACTATAATAGTAACTAAACTTACAAAGGCTAGACTTCCAATTATAAAGGATAAGTTAACCACAGTAACTACACCTGGTGAAACTATAGATGTAATAGTAACAGAGCGAGGTATAGCAGTGAATCCAAGAAGAAAAGATTTAATAGAAGTATTAAAAGCAGCAAAGTTAAATGTTTTAACAATAGAAGAATTGAAAGAGATTGCTGAAAAAATGACAGGAATTCCGAAAGCTATAGAACTATCTGATGAAGTAGTAGCAGTGGTAGAATATAGAGATGGGACAGTAATTGATGTTGTTAGAAGAACAATGTAGATATTGTTGAGGAATAGGAATATACAAATTCTTTATTTGTATATTCCTTTTTGAATTATATAAGAAAATTGGGCTAATGGTTATTATTGTTATTACTATTATTTTTGCTTTTTTTGCTAGCAATCCAGAACGCCAATATAACTAAAGGGATAAATATAAACCAAGGAATGTTAATCGTGCTTTGGGTTATAAATGCAAGTAAAATTAGAAATACTACACCAAGAATACAGTACAAACAACCTCTTCCGAAAGTTTCCATTATATCTCTACCCTCCAACAAAATACTATTAATATTATTTTATAATATTTAAACATTATAGTGAATAAGTAGTAAAAATACTATTAATTTACATAAAGTGATATGTTTATCATATATTTAAAGTTATATAATACGTAATAAATAAAAATATTGATGAGAGTTTCAAGGAGTTTTTTCATATAATTTTATTAAATTAATATGAAGAAAAAACATGATAAAAAAATAGAAATGAAATTCAATAAACAACAAAAAATAACAAACAATTCATTGTATAATAAACACAAATTAAAATATTTTTTGATTTTATGAAATTAATTAGCTATCTAGTTCTATTTTGGACCCCATCATATTAGGCCACTTGTTTATAAAGCAGGTGGTCTTTTATATTCAATTCATTATTCTTTAATAAACTCTTAAAGAATTGTATAATTATATAGAGTACAATATGTTAGTTAAGTATATTGAATTGGAGGGTTAATGAAAATGTATAACCTTAATATAGAAAGAATTAATTTAAATAATAAAGATGCAGTATCAGAAGTAAAAACTTTTTTAGAGAAATCTGGACTTGGACTAGATAAAGATGTAGATTATACTCTAGTTGCAAGAGAGGGTGAAGAGATAAAAGGGACTTGCTCTAAGGCTAAGAATGTTTTAAAATGTTTTGCAGTGTCTGAAGAACTAAGAGGTGAAGGTGTAACAGCAAAACTAATAAATTATTTAAATGATAGATTATTTGAGGAAGAAATATATCACAGCTTTATTTTTACAAAACCACAGAATATAGATATCTTTAAAGGTGTTGGATATACACTTATATCTGAAAGTTATAAGGTAGCTCTTTTAGAAAATGGAATTTATAACATAAGTTCATACATAAATAAACTAAAGAAGCAATATAGTTTAATGGAAAATAAAAAAAGAGGATCTATTGTAATGAATTGTAATCCATTAACACTAGGACATCTTTATCTCATAGAAGAAGCAGCAAAACAATGTGAGGAACTCTTAATATTTATTGTAGAAGAAAATAAGTCCTTATTTCCTTTTGAGGATAGATATGAATTAGTTAAAAGAGGAACAGAGCATATTACTAATGTGAAAGTAATAAAAGGAGGGGAGTATATTATTTCTTCAGCTACCTTCCCATCATATTTCCTAAGAGAAAAGAGTGATGTGCTGACTGCATATACTTCATTAGATGTAACTATATTTGGAGAGTACTTCGTCAGTGGATTAAATATTAAAAGCAGATATGTAGGTGAAGAGCTATACTGTGAAGTAACTAATGCATATAATAATTCCCTTAAAGCTATATTACCAAAGTATGGAGTAGAAGTAGTTGAAATTAAAAGAAAAGAGCAGGATAGTATTCCTATAAGTGCATCTAGGGTTAGAGAATATATTAGAGAAAATAGTATGGAAAAAGTTTTAAATCTAGTACCTAAGGTGACCTATGACTTTTTAAATACACAGAAAGGCAAGGAGATAGTTGAAAAAATAAAAATAACTAATTCTCCACATTAATAAGATGATGAATAATGAAGAAAATATGATTTTCAATAAACTATTAGAGGATAGAGAACAGAGAGTAGTTACTATAGAGGAAATGCTAAGGACCTACAAAGGTACGGCAATATGCATAAGGGCTAATTATCCAGGGCTATATAAAAATAATAAATACACAAAAGCTATTGTAGAAACTATGAAAGATGAGTGTGAGAAGATATTTAAAAAGAATATAGGTTATAAGCTTTCTCAAGAGACCTATGAAGGAAGCATAGTGCTTATGAGTATTAAAGATAGCTTAAGAAATGTGAAATTACAATGCATAAGCATAGAGGAAAACCATCCATTGGGAAGATTAATAGATATAGATGTATATGGAGAAGATCTTGAAACTATAAATAGGGAACAGCTAGGATTCAATAAAAGAAGCTGTTATATATGTAACGATTATGCACATAACTGTGTTAGAAGTAAGAAACACTCTATGGAGGATATAAAGAGATATATAGAAGAGATAGTTGACAATTACATTGAGGGTACGAAATAAATGTATAATGTGAAATAGATTAAAGGTATTAACTTAACATTATATTCTTAATTTCCTCAAAATTTATTACAAAATAATTAAAATTTAAGATAGCAAGATAAACTTTCAAAATTTAATAGCGTATTATTATATAGAGAGAGGAGAAAATAATGATTTCACAAAGTAATAATGTGATAGAGGATGTAATACTTGTAGAAAAAGTGTTACAGGGGGATATTGAAAGCTTTGAGATACTTATAAAAAAATATGAACTTATGATAATAAGGTTTGCATATGGGATGGTAAAAAATAAAGAAACCAGTGAAGATATCACACAAGAGGTTTTTATAACTATATATAATAAATTAGGAATGTATAATAAATCTTACAGTTTTTCTAATTGGATTTTACAAATAACCAGGAATAAATGTATAGATTATATGAGAAAGTATAATAAGGTACAAGAAAGTGATATAGATATAGCCTATGATGTTTCATCTAAAGATATGGGACCACAAGAATTTACAGAATATCAAGAGGTGAAAGGAAAGGTTAATGAATATATAAAGACATTAAATGAACTAGATGCACAGATTCTTAATTTGAGATATTCAAAGGACTTAACTTTTAAAGATATAGGAGAAATTCTTTCTTTAACTGAAACTACGGCTAAAAGAAAATATTATAAAATTAGAGATGGATTTAAAAGTTTTTATAATCAATAAGGAGGTGGATTAGATGAGATGCGAACAGTGTAAAGATAGAATGTTTGAATATGTTGAAAATATGTTATCAGAAGAACAAGATAAAGAAATGAAAGCACATATTGAAGAATGCGAACAGTGTATGGAAGCATATAAAAGAGAGCTCATTGAAGCTGAGGCTTTTAAAGAAGTATGTTCTTATGAAAATGTAGAATTTAATAGTTCTGTTGATAATATAATAAATTCTATTGATAAGAATAAATATAGAGATAATAAAAAGAATAGAAGATATCCAAAAGTTTTTGCAATTGCAGCAGTCATTATGATAGGTCTAATTATAACTCCTATGGTTATAGATAGGATAAATAATAAAAAATCAGATTTTGCTATGGATGGAGCAAAAAAAGAAGCTTCTGAAGAAAGATCACAAGTCAATAATAATGCAAAAACAGCTCAAATTCCAGAAACAGAGTTAGGTGACTCAATATATGGATTAGATGGGACACAAGGATATGCTATGGAAATATATCAGGCTACCGAGGTTTCTATAGAAAAACAAATGCAATTTAATACACCATTTATAGCAACTCCTGATGGAAAGTATGAGGCTACTATTGAGGGAAAAGGAGAGACTGCGGTAGAAGAAGGCCAAGGAGTAATATATATAAAGAATAAAGTGGACGGTAAGATGATAGAATATAAAATGTTAAGCACTGATGGCCAACAATCTCCATGTAGTATAAATTGGTATGATGATAGGAATCTTATGATTGTCCAAGGGAATGCACATGGAACATTGGTAAGAGGATTGGATATAATTACTCTTAATGCTGAAACCTCAGAACAGACTAAGATTTATTCTTTACCTACATCTGGAACACAAAGAATTAAAAGCGTTGAAAGAATTAAAAATGATTTGAAAATAAATTATGTAGAGTATGATGATATAATGAATGAGTATGAAGAAAAAGAAAAATTAGTAACAGATTACAAGTTAGGCAAGTTAATAGAATAATAATTATTAATTATTTCTAAAATCCCTCTATTTTTACAAAATAGAGGGATTTTAGATTTTTTTTTGTGTTATAATTAAACTTATTAAATTGTCATATAGGTGGTGACAGGGTGAAAAAAGTAAACAAACATTATCAGAGAGCAATGAATTATTACTGTGATGGAAATTTAAATAAGGCCATGCTGTATTGTGATAAAGTATTAGCCGTAAATAGAGAACATTCTCCAACCCTAAATCTTAAGGGATTAATATGTTATATAAAAGGTGACTTGGAAAGTGCTCAGATGAATTGGAAAATAAATTATAAAATAAATGGAGATGGGGTATCAAAGAACTATTTAGAAGATAGTAAAAATGATAAGAATAAACTTTATTTATATAGTCAAGGAGTATTATTTTTCAATGAAGTAAAAGTTAGAAAAGCATTAGAATGCTTCGTAGAATGTGAGAATTCTCATTTTAATAGTATTAATTTATGGAGTTATATAGCTTTATCTTATATGAAGCTTGGAGACTATGACAATTGTATAAAATACATGGAACAGATTCTAAGTGTAGATAGGAATAATAGCATAGCCCTAGAGATAAACAAACAATTACAAGATATAAAAATAATCAAAAAACAGATACCTTGGAAAAGTATTAAAATTACTACTATAGTTTTAGTTATAGCTTTAATATTATTTTCTACAAGTGTGTTTATTTACTCTAAGCGGAGTCATATAAGGAATATTTTTAGTACTAGGTCGCAGATAGAAAAAGTGGACGAGGAATCTACAAATAATTCTAATTTCCAAGGAAATATTATTGGAAATTCAAAAGACGAAAGTGAAAAATATGAAGAAAATAATAATAGTAATGAGAAAAAGGCAGAGTTTAATAAGGAAGTTGTAACTGGTTTACTGAAAAATAAGAAATATGAGGAAATATATGACTATATAGAAACTGTGGATATTGAAGAGTTAAGTATTAATGAAAAAGTAGTTGTAGAGGATGCTAAAGTTGTAATTATGGAGGAAGGCGTAAATTATTTTTATGAGGAGGCTTCAAAGCTTATCCATGAAAATAACTATGATAAATCTTTAAATTTTCTAAAAAAGGCTTATAAATATAGTGAAAAAAGTTATTTAAAAGAACATATTTTATACATGTTAGGTTTTTCTAGTGAAAAAATAGGAGATATAGAAAATAGTAATAAATACTATGAGGAATATGCTAAAATTTATATAAAGGATGGGGTATATATAGAACAGTGCCTATATAATTTATCCATTAACAATGAGAAGATAGATATAGATAAATCTAAGAAATATTCTAAAATACTTAAAGAAAATTTCGCAAAGTCCGAATTTAACAATACAAAGATAAAGGAGATATTAAATAAATAGTATTTTAGACATTAAAAATAAACTAGTATATAATTAGTTATTTTTACATGTCTTATATGGAGGTATAAAAATGTTAGAGTTAAAGGGCAACGTTTTTCATGAGGCAATTAAGAATAATACTAAGCCAGTATTAGTAAATTTTGGGGCAGCATGGTGTGGACCTTGTAAGATGTTGGAACCAATTTATGATGAGCTTTCTAAAGAAATGAATGAAAGTTTTGTCTTTGTGAAAGTAAATGTAGATGAGAATCTAAATTTGGTAAGACAACATAATATAGCAAATATACCAACCATAATAATTTATGAGAATGGAAAAATAATAGATATTATAATTGGATTTAAAGAAAAAGAAGAATTACGAAGATTATTAAATAAATACATTTAACATAAAACAAACAGATGCCACAGCATCTGTTTGTTTTATGTTTAAATGTATAGCAAATGAATATCATATATTTTTCACCACTGGATTAACTATAAATACTTCAAGTTTATTTAGGGTTAAGCGATTCAGAGCATCTATATCAAGGGATGGAACAGTTATAAAGATAAATACTATAAAAATTATTAATAATTTTTTCATATAACTCATCTCCTCTTTCAATAATTATTCTTCCAATAAAAATAATTATAATGCATGAAAAAGAAATTTTATTGTAATTTATCTTTAATTAATACATATTCCTTCATAAATTTATCATATAGTATATCCATATTATTATAGGTTTTATTAGCAGTATCGTATAAAGAATCTAAGTCAATTTCGCTTTTATCTTTTTTATCAGATAATACTTTTTCTGTTGCCATTGCATATTTAATATCAATAAGGTATTCACTATACATATCGACGGTTTTTAGAAGTCCTTCATAAATATCTAAAACATTGTTAGGTATAGACATTTCTCTTAATAGTTTTTTAATGGTATCTACTTTCGTTATAGTATCATTAATATCTTTTATAACCAATTCATAACTAATTTTATTAGCTCTACAATCTAATACTTTACTATAAAAATTAATTTTAATGTTTTGAAAAGATATAAATAATTCGTTGAATCTTACACCGAATTTACTAAGTTGATTTTCTTTTATCTCTTCACTCTTTTTCGAATTTGATTTACTAATACAATAATTTATAGAGGAGTCGATAAACTTAGATAAAGATTGTCCAATAGAAAGAGGTTTATTTTTTACAATCAAGTTAGCATAGTGGTCATTAGCATTTTTCTCATAAGATTTTAAGTCATCACAGGCTATGAGAACGTCTTTCCCAGTAGGATTATTTAAGATTGCTATAAGTTGATCAAATATGAGTATATTTTGTTGAGCACCTTTATATATATGAGAATAAACATTTTTTTCATTATCACTTAAATTTTTATTGTTATAATCTATGCTTTCTATAATTTTATACATATTCTCTTTCATCTTTGGTATAGATTTTAGAGCTTTTTCCACATCCACATCCTTAATCCCTATAAACTCACTGCTTTCACTATTTACATCGATTATTCTTTCAATGATGTTAGAAATGTTTTTCTCAGATTTAGAAACAGTTAAATAATTAAAAACTTTATAACTTAAAAAAAGTAGTAATAAGGTTATAACTATATATAATATATATTTAGGTAGTGAATCAATTTTTTTTGATATTAAGTTTTTCATTTAGAGGTTCCCCCTTTGTTATAAGATTTACATAAAAAATATTATATTTCTTTATATTATGGTAAATACTAAAATATTCATATAAATAGATTAATTTTAATAATATTTTATTAATATACAAGTGTTTCTTAGTATATTATAAATGCTTTTAATAGTGTATAATTAATTTAGTAGAAATGCGGGGTGGTTTATTTGAGTTTAGTAGATTTTATAATTAATATATTTAGAGGGTTCAAGGCAACTTCTTTAATTGATATAGTAGTAGTTTCCTACATATTTTACAAAGGATACACCTTGATGAAAGAAACTAGAGCAGAACAGTTATTAAAAGGAATTTTATTAATATTTCTTTTGATACCTGTTAGTGATATTTTGAATTTAACAACATTAAATTGGATATTACAAAATACACTTACTATTAGTGTAATTTCTATAATTATAATTTTCCAACCAGAGATAAGAAGAGCTTTGGAGCATATAGGAAGAACCTCCATAATGGACAAAATGATGTATGAAGATGATGAAATAATGATTAAGGTTATAGATGAAATAGTAGATTCAATAGAAGCGTTAGCTAAAGAAAGGACTGGTGCCCTTCTTATCATTGAGCAAAAAACAGGATTAGGAGATGTTATTAGTACTGGTACAAAAATTAATGCAGATGTTTCATCAGCACTTTTACAGAATATATTTGTAGTTAATACTCCGTTACATGATGGAGCTACAATAATAAGAAATGATAAAATTATTGCAGCAGGATGTTTTTTACCGTTGACCAATGATGATAAATTAAGTAAGCAACTTGGTACAAGGCATAGAGCGGGAATAGGGATTACAGAAATAACAGATTGCATAACTATAATAGTTTCAGAAGAAACAGGTGTTATATCCCTAGCTATCAATGGAAAACTTTTAAGAAGTTATGATAAGGATAAACTGAGGACTGTTCTGTTAAATATCATGAAGAATAGACAAGGCAAGAAAGTTTCATTGAAGGAGAGGGCAAAGTCATGGATAAGCAAAAAAGACAAGATATAATAATTAAAGCCTGCTGTGTGATTGCTGCTCTTACACTATGGGTATATATACGTAATACTGAAAATCCAGTAAGTACTCAACTGATTAAATATGTTCCAGTTGATGTAGTTAATTTAGATACATTAGAAGACAAAGATTTAGTGGCAGTACCAGGACAGGAGTTTTATGTAAATTTAAATATTAAAGCACCAGATTCCATAGCTAGAAATATTGATAAAAATAAAGACTTTAAATTGCAAGTAGATGTTAAGGATTATGCTTTAAAGGCTGGAGAAACTAAGATACCTGTAACAGTTAAAGAAAGTCCCTCAGGAGTCAGCATACTAAATCCTGACGGATTACTAGTTAAAATCGAAGTGGATAATTTAGTGGAAATTAATGTGCCAACAACTACTAATGTAGTTGGAAAAGTAGCAGATGGATTTTATAATGATAATGTAACTATGTCACTTGATACGGTTAGGGTCACAGGGCCAGAAAAGCTTTTAAAAAGTGTTAAATCAGTATCAGGGGATATAGATATTAAAGATGCTAAAGCAGATATTAATAAAATCGTGAAATTAAAGGCTGTTGATGCTAATGGAAAAGAGGTTTCAGATGTTAAGATAAATCCTGATTATGCTCAAGTAAGTGTTCAAGTGAGTAAGGGGAGAGTACTAGAAGTTCAAGTAAAAACAAAGGGAGCACCTAGTTCAGGAGTTTCTATAGAGACCATAGAGGCAATTCCTAAAGCAGTTGAGGTTTCTGGGGACACTGAAGTTATTGATCAGGTCCGAACACTAAGTACAGAGACTATAGATTTAAACTCTATAAATCAAGATACCACTATAGACACAAATTTAATAGTTCCATCGGGAATTAAAATTACAAATAATAACTATAAAGTAAAGGTGAAAATTACTGTTAATAAGCTTCAAGAGAAGACTGTGTCTATACCTATAAAGTATATAAATCTAGGGGAAAAATTAACTGTTGAGGTAAAAGAACCAACTGTTAACTTAACTTTAACTGGACAAGAAAGTCAGCTAGATAGTTTGGTACTAGATAATATTGTAGCAAATATAGATTTACAGGGGTTAAAAGAAGGAGACCATTCAGTTGAATTAAAATTAACAGGTATTCCTAATGGAATTAATATAAAATCTCAAAGCATAAACAATGTAAATATAACAATTAAAAACATTCCGGAGGAAACAAATAATAATGGCAGTTAAAATAAATAATTTAGTTTTAGAAATAAATGAAGATGTAGAAATATTAAAGGACAAAGTAGCTAAAAAACTAAAGATTAATAAAGCTGATTTTAAATCCTTTAAAATAGTAAAAGAATCTATTGATGCAAGGAAAAAGAATTCAATAAAGATAAACTATGCAGTTGAGATTACATGTGACAAAGAAAAGAATGTGATTGCAAAGGCTAACAGTAATGATGTTAAAATCCAAGAAGTTAAGTATGATGCGGAATTTAATTTTGGAACTGAAAAACTAAATACAAGACCTGTTATAGTAGGCATGGGACCAGCAGGCCTTTTCGCAGGGCTCCTCATGGCACAGAAGGGATATAATCCAATAATAATCGAAAGAGGAGAAGATGTAGATAATAGAGCTAAGTCAATTGATAAATTTTGGATTAGTAGAGAATTAAATACCGAAAGCAACGTTCAATTTGGAGAAGGTGGAGCTGGTACTTTCTCTGATGGGAAGCTCACCACGAGAATAAAAGACAATCGATGTGACTATGTGCTAGAAGAGTTGGTTGAAGCAGGAGCCCCAGAAGAGATAAAGTATATGGGAAAACCGCATATAGGGACAGATATATTAAAAGGTGTAGTAAAAAACATAAGAGAAACTATAAAGTCTTTAGGGGGAGAAGTTAAATTTTCTAACAAACTTGAAGACATTGTTACTAGAGATGGAGTTTTAAAAGAAATTATTGTAAATGGAGAAAAGATACCTTGTGAACAATTAATATTATCTATAGGACATAGTGCAAGAGACACCTATGAGATGCTGTATAGAAGGAGAGTATTTATGTCTCCAAAACCTTTTGCTATAGGTTTTAGGATAGAACACCTTCAGAGTTTAATAGATGAAAATCAATATGGGGTATATGCTACTCATCCTAAATTAAGAGCAGCAGATTACAAACTTACTTATACTAGTGAAACTTCAGATAGATCAGTTTATAGCTTTTGTATGTGTCCAGGAGGACAGGTAGTAGCAGCAGCTTCTGAAGAAAATACAGTAGTGGTAAATGGAATGAGTAACTATAAAAGAGATGGTAAGAATTCCAATTCAGCTATAGTTGTATCCGTAGGTCCTAAGGATTTTCCAAATGATACACCACTAGCAGGAATAGAGTTTCAAAGACATTATGAGGGATTAGCATATAAACTTGGAGGAGGAAACTATAACGCACCATTACAGCTGGTAAAGGATTTCATAAAAGATGAAAAATCCACTAAATTTGGAAAGGTAAAACCTAGCTATTTGCCAGAAACTAGATTTGCTATGCTTAAGGATGGGTGTCCAAGTTTTGTAACTAATGCTATAAAAGAAGCACTACCAGTATTTAATAGAAAAATTCCAAGTTTTGCAGGAGGGGATGCAATATTGACAGGATTAGAAACGAGAACTTCAGCTCCAGTAAGGATAGATAGAAATGAAATGCAACAAAGCATAAATGTTAAAGGATTATACCCAGCTGGAGAAGGTGCTGGATATGCAGGAGGAATAATATCTGCAGCTGTAGATGGATTGAAGGTTGCAGAGGCTATAATGAAGGAATATGCACCACTTCACTAAAAGATTTAATAGAGCGTATTTTAGTGAAGTGTAGCTAGAGATTGTGATACTAACTGTATAGGTTGGTATTACAACTCACTATATTGATTAGGATACTTTAACAGGTTAACTTGATAGAAACATCATTATTTTGATAAAATATTAAGTGAAAACCTTTAAATGAAAACCTTTAAATGAAAATTTAATCTATATGTTATGGGGGTTATTAATAATGGGAGAAAAAAAGTATGTGTTAGTAGTTAATCCGGGTTCAACATCTACAAAGATTGCTATATATTCAGGGGAAGAATGTGTAGCAGCAGATAACTTATCTCATAGTATTGAAAAAATAAAAAAATATTCTCATATATGTCAACAAAAAGATATGAGAGCAGAAGTCATACTAAAATGGCTAGAAGAAAAAGAAATAACCCTAGATACATTGAGAGCAGTAGTCGGCAGAGGTGGTCTTTTAAGACCTATGCCAGGAGGAACATACAAGATAACTCTTAAGATGTTAGATGATTTAATTGTTGGATTCCAAGGACAGCATGCTTCAAATCTAGGTGGTGTTATTGCTTTTGAAATAGCAGAAAAATTAAATATTCCATCTTACATAGTAGATCCAGTAGCTGTAGATGAGATTGAGAATGTAGCTAGAATATCTGGAATGGAGGACATAGAAAGACGTTCACTTGTACATGCCTTAAACATTAAAGCAGTTACTAGGAGAGTTTGTGAGAGGAAAGGATTAGAATTTACAAAGGCTAACTTTGTAGTTGCTCATATTGGTGGTGGAATTACAGTATCACCAGTAAGTGGAGGAAGACTTCTAGATTGTAACAATGCTAATGAAGAAGGTCCTTTTTCACCAGAAAGAACAGGAACACTTCCTGTAGGAGAAATAGTTAAACTTGCCTTTAGTAAGGAGTATACACTTCCAGAGCTAAAGAAAAAGATAACAGGAGAAGGTGGATTATTAGCATACTTAGGAACTAACGATGGTAGAGAAATTGATAAGCGTATAGATGCTGGAGATAAGAAAGCAGAGTTAATATTTAGGGCAATGGCTTATCAAATAAGCAAGGAAATAGGGTCTATGGCTACAGCTTTATGTGGTAAAATAGATGCTATAATTTTAACTGGAGGAATTGCATATAACAAGAGAATAACTGATTGGATAAGTGAGGATGTAGGATTTATAGCGCCTATTGAGTTAGTACCTGGGGAAGATGAAATGTTAGCATTGGCACAAGGAGCTAATAGAGTATTAGAAGGAAGAGAAGTTCCAAAGATTTACGAAAATGAATTGAATTTAATATAAAGAATATTCATGGAGGGAAGAGAATGATTAAAAACTTTGAAGAGGTAATTACCAAAGTTAAATCTCAATCAATGAAAGTGGTGGCTGTGGCAGTAGCACAGGACGAACCAGTTTTAGAGGCTATTAGAGACGCTAAGAAAAATGGTATAGCAGATGCAATACTAGTTGGAGACAAAGAAGAAATAATTAAGATAGCTAATAAAATTCAAATGAACATAGATGAATATAAAATAGTAGATGAAAAAGATGTTAATAAGGCAGCAATAGAAACTGTTAAACTTGTATCATCAGGTAAAGCTGATATGATGATGAAAGGACTTATAGACACGGCAACTTTTTTAAGGGCAGTATTGAATAAAGAAGTTGGGTTAAGAACTGGAAAGCAAATGTCTCATATAGCAATATTTGAGGTTCCAGGATATGATAGATTGCTATTTGTAACGGATGCGGCGTTCAATATGTATCCACAGTTAAATGAAAAAATAGATATAATTAAAAATGCAGTACAAGTAGCTCATGCACTTGATATTGAAATTCCTAAGGTAGCACCTATTTGTGCAGTAGAGGTAGTTAATCCAAGTATGCCTGCCACACTAGATGCAGCTAACTTGTCAAAAATGAGCGAGAGAGGTCAGATAAAGGGATGTATTATAGATGGTCCATTAGCTCTCGACAATGCTCTTTCAGAGGAAGCAGCAGCGCATAAAAAGATATCAGGACCAGTGGCTGGAAAAGCAGATATATTACTTATGGCTAATATTGAAGCAGGAAATGCTATATATAAATGTTTAACTTATACTACCGAATCTAAAAATGGTGGATTACTTGTAGGTGCAGCAGCTCCTGTTATAGTAACATCAAGAGCAGATTCACCAGAGACAAAAATGAATTCAATAGCACTAGCTTCATTAGTAGCTAGCAAAAAATAACATAGGGGGATTTCAAAATGGCTTTTAAGTTATTAATTATAAATCCAGGTTCAACATCCACTAAGATAGGAATATATGAGGATGAGAATCCAATTTTAGTTGAAACATTAAGACATTCATCTGAAAAAATTTCAGAATATAGAGAAATATATGAACAGTTAGATTTTAGAAAGGACGTAATACTAGATATTCTAAAGGAAAAAGATTTCGATATCAACACATTAGATGCAGTAGTTGGAAGAGGCGGTCTTTTAAAATCTATTGAAGGTGGTACTTATGAAGTAAATAAAACTATGTTAAAGGATTTAAAAGTAGGTATCCAAGGACAGCATGCTTCAAATCTAGGAGGAATAATAGCTAGTGAAATAGCGAATAGCCTTAAGGTTCCAGCTTTCATAGTAGATCCAGTAGTGGTAGATGAGATGACGGATGTAGCTAGAATATCAGGAATGCCTGAAATTGAAAGAAAAAGCATATTTCATGCATTAAATCAAAAAGCTGTAGCAAAAAGATATGCCGTAGAAAAGAAAATATCTTATGATGATTTAAATTTAATAGTAACACATATGGGTGGAGGTATATCTGTAGGTGCTCATAAAAAGGGAAAAGTAGTAGATGTAAATAATGCACTAGATGGAGAAGGACCATTTTCTCCAGAAAGAAGCGGAGGACTTCCTGTGGGAGACTTAGTTAAACTCTGCTTTAGTGGGAAATATACTATAGAAGATATAAAGAAAAAAATAAATGGAAAAGGTGGAATTGTAGGATATCTTCAAACTAATAATACAAAAGAGGTTGGGGATAGAGCAATAGCTGGAGATGAAGATGCTAAGTTAATACTTGATGCAATGGGATACCAAATAGCTAAAGAAATAGGAAAATGTGCAGCAGTTTTACAAGGAAAAGTAGATGCAATAATCTTAACAGGTGGAATTGCTTATTCTAAATATATAGTTGACTATATAAAAGAAAGAGTAGAATTTATATCAGAAGTAGTAGTGTATCCAGGAGAAGATGAATTATTGGCTCTAGCAGAAGGTGCACTAAGAGTATTAAGAAAGCAAGAAATTGCAAAAGAGTATATTTAAAGGGTGATTATATGAGTAGAATTAGGGTATTTACAGGTCATTTTGGTAGTGGAAAGACGGAAATAGCAATAAATTATGCTATAAACTTAACAAAACAGGGAAAAAAAGTAGCACTTGTGGATTTGGACATAGTAAATCCCTATTTCTGTATTAGGGATCTCAAAGATTTATTAGAGGAATACAATATTCGTGTTATATCTTCTAATCCAGAATTTGTTAATGCTGAGCTTATGGTGGTTCCAGCAGAGGTAATTGCTGTATTTAATGATAAGAGCTATGATGTGGTTTTTGATGTAGGTGGTGATGGTGCAGGAGCTGTAGCTTTAGGTCAGTATAATAGGTTCTTTGTTCAGGAGTCTTATGATATGTATTTTGTGATAAATCAAAATAGACCTTTTACATCTAATGATTTGGATGTAAAAGATTATATGAGAGAGATACAAAATTCATCTAGGTTAAAAATTACTCATCTTATATCAAACACTAATCTGTCTTATGAAACAACTAAAGATCATATTATTAATGGTGATAGGGAAACGGCTAAAATAGCTAAGGAACTTAATATTCCTCATGCATACACTGTATGTTCAGAAGATATGGTTAGTGAAGTTGAAAAAAAGGTTGAAGGAGAATTATTACCTATACACATATATATGCTTCCGCCTTGGAGAAAAGATGAGTTTTAATAAATTTAGTGGGTAATTTCATTTTATATATTATTAAATTATTATGGGAAAAAATTAAGATATTTAGTTTAACAGATCATTAATGTGAACTATATAATCTCAAGGAGGTATAGGAATGGCAAGAGTGAGTTTTAGAGAAGAGAGATGCAAGGGTTGTGGACATTGTATAAATGCATGTCCTAAGAAAATCATAGAATTCTCTAATAAATTAAATTTAAAAGGGTATCATCCAGCTACGGTAACGGAGGAAAATATGTCAAAGTGTATTGCATGTGTATCTTGTGGAAGAATGTGTCCAGATCTTGTGATTACAGTTGAGAAATAATTGAGGGAGGTAGAATTCATGTCAGATAAAGTTTTAATGAAGGGTAATGAAGCAATTGGGGAAGCTGCTATTAAAGCAGGGTGTCAGTGTTTCTTTGGATATCCTATAACACCACAGACGGAAATTTCAGCTTATCTTTCAAGAAGAATGCCTAAAATAGGCAGAGTATTCTTACAAGCAGAAAGTGAAATAGCTGCAATAAATATGGTATATGGAGCAGCAGGTACAGGAGTAAGATGTATGACATCTTCAAGTTCTCCAGGAATAAGCTTAAAAGCAGAGGGAATATCTTATATAGCAGGTGCTGAACTTCCATGTGTTATAGTAAACATAGTAAGAGGAGGTCCAGGCCTTGGAGGAATTCAACCAGCACAGTCTGATTATTTCCAAGCAACAAAAGGTGGAGCTCATGGTGATTTTAATCTTCCAGTTTATGCACCAGCTTCAATTCAAGAGATGGTAGATTTAGTTCAAGATGCTTTTGATGTGGCTGAGATGTACAGAACACCTGTAATGGTTATGGGTGATGGAATGCTAGGACAAATGATGGAGCCAGTAGAGTTCAAAGAAAGAGAGGCTAAAGAGCTTCCAGAGAAAACTTGGGCAGCTAATGGATTAAAAGGAAGAAATAAACATAATGTAATAAACTCACTGTACTTAAAGCCAGAAGGCTTAGAAGACCATAATAAAAAACTTCAAGCTAAATTTAAAGCTATAAAAGAAAATGAAGTTAAATATGAATTATATAACTGTGATAGAGAGAATGACTTAGTAATGGTTGCGTATGGTACAACCTCAAGAATATGCAAAAATGTAGTTAAATTAGCGGAAAAAGAAGGCATAAAGTTAGGATTAATCAGACCAATAACACTATGGCCATTCCCAGTAGAAGCTTTTGAGAAAACTATAAATAACACAAAATTAGGATATATTTCTGTTGAGCTAAGCTGTGGTCAGATGGTTGAAGATGTAAGACTTGCGGTGGAAGGAAGAAAACCAGTAAACTTCTTTGGAAGAAGTGGTGGAATGGTTCCAAACCCAAGTGAAATATTAGATAAAGTAAGAGAAATAGTAGGAGGTGCTAAGTAATGGCTATAGTATTTCAACCAACAAAGGCGTTATTAGATGTACCTACCCATTACTGTCCAGGATGTACTCATGGTTTAATCCATAGACTAGTGGGAGAAGTATTAGAGGAATTAAATGTTTTAGATAAAACTATAGGAGTAGCTCCAGTTGGATGTTCAGTTTTAGCATATGACTATTTTGCATGTGATATGTTTGAAGCTGCTCATGGAAGAGCACCAGCAGTAGCTACAGGAATAAAGAGATCTAATCCAGACTCAGTGGTATTCACATACCAAGGAGATGGAGATCTTGCAGCTATAGGAACAGCAGAAATTGTACATGCTGCTACTAGGGGCGAAAATATTGTCACTATATTCGTAAATAACTGTATCTATGGAATGACAGGTGGACAAATGGCTCCAACTACATTACCAGGACAAATTACAGAAACTTCACCTTATGGAAGAGATGTAAAACTTCAAGGACATCCAATAAGAGTTTCTGAAATGATATCTACACTAGATGGTGCTTGTTATGTAGAAAGAGTTTCTGTTGACAATGTACCAAATGTATTAAAAGCTAAAAAAGCAATTAAAAAAGCTTTCCAAAATGCTATAGATGGAAAAGGTTTTTCACTAGTTGAAGTACTATCAATCTGTCCAACTAACTGGGGATTATCAGCACAAGAATCAATGGACTGGTTAAGAAGTGATATGATGCCTTTCTATACTCTAGGAGTAAAAAAAGACACAACTCAGGAGGTGAAATAATATGGCATCACAAGATATAATTTTCGCAGGTTTTGGTGGACAAGGTATATTATCCATGGGAAAATTCTTAGCTTATGCTGGGATGGATGCTAACATGAACGTATCTTGGTTACCATCTTATGGTCCAGAAATGCGTGGAGGTACAGCTAACTGTTCAGTAATAGTTTCAGATGACAGTGTAGGGTCGCCTATAGTTACAATGCCTACTTCAGTAGTAGTTATGAATAGACCATCTCTAGATAAATTTGAAAAAGATTTAGCTAAGGGCGGATTACTAATAATAGACTGTGATTTAGTTGATAGAGAGCCGAATAGAACTGATATAGAAGTAATAAAAATACCAGCTCAAACAGAAGCTGATAAATTAGGAAGCAAACAAATTGCTAACATGGTACTTCTAGGAGCCTTAGTCGAAAAAACAGGAATAGTTTCAATGGAAACTCTACTACAATCCTTAAAAGACCATGGTAAAGAAAAATTCTTTGAAATAAATAGAAGAGCTATAGAAGTAGGAGCTTCATATGTAAAATAATGTATCTACCCCTGGGGTCATTCCATTTTATGGAATGACCCCAGTTTTTTATTTAGGGATTTTTCAAAATATTTTTTATAACATATTTACAATGTAACAATGTTATGTTACATTGATATTATAGTAATAGAAAACAAACTTTAAAGTTTATTTACGTATTATGTTATGTGAGAATAGGGTCAAATTACAATCTAAATATGTAGCAAACAAAAGTAGCAGTAATAATATGAGTAAATGTATAAACTGCTTAATAAGAAAAATGGTGTATTAATAAATTATGAAAACAATGTTATGTTGTATGGAGGTATAAAAATGGATGAGGGAAAAACTTTAAAGCTATGGAACAGGAACTTCTTTTTACTTTGGCAAGGGCAGCTAGTGTCTTATTTGGGAGATATCATATATATGATTGCTTTAGACTTTTGGGTATTAGAGGTGACTGAGTCTACAGCACTAATGGGTCTACTCTCTGCAGTGGCTTTAATTCCAAGATTAATTTTAGGGCCTTTTGCAGGAGTTTTAGTAGATAGATTGAATAGAAGAAATATCATAGTAATTACGGATTTTATAAGAGGTATATTATGTACTTTTGCAGGTATAGCTGCACTAAATGGCTTTATACAGGTATGGATGGTATTTGTTATAGCAATTGTAAATAGTATGTGTTCAGCATTTTTTAATCCATGCATAACATCGGTAAAACCAGATATAGTACCTAAAGATAAAATAGTTAAGGCAAACTCTATAACTAGTTTTGCAGAATCAGGAGCAAGTATGGTTGGAAATTCTATAGCTGGGATTTTGTATGTATCAATAGGAGCTCCATATATGTTCTTATTTAATGGTGTATCTTATTTATTTTCAGCATTTACAGAGATATTTATCAAAGTTCCAGCTGTAAAAAGAGAAGTAGAACAAAGGAATGTTACATTAAAAAGTGATTTTATTGAAGGTTTTAAATTTTTATGGAAATTTAAAGCTTTAAGAAATATTTTTATAGTGTCGTCCTTCATAAATTTTTTATGTAATGCTGCCTTTATATTACTACTTCCTTATTTTAAAGAAATGAATTTTTTAGGAGCAGAGAAATATGGAATAGCTATGGCAATGAGTTCCTTAGGAATGGTAATAGGTAGTGGGATTTTATCTTTAATTAGTATAAAAAACAGTCAAAAATTTAGAGTATCCACCACAGCAATGATAGTTATGTCAAGTCTATGGCTTATTATGCCTCTTGTGAATAATTTTTATGTTATAGCTACTGCTCTTTTAATAGCTCAAATGTGCAATATGATTTCTAACACTATATTTAATTCTACAATGATGATTACAATTCCACAAGAAAAAAGGGGAAAGGTATTTTCACTTATTAGTACTTTTTCCATGGGGTTAAGTCCACTAGGAATAGCGCTAGGAGGAATAATGGGAGAATTTATTTCAATAAAAATTGCTATGCTGATGTTTTTTGCAATGACTTTTATAGGTGCTTTATCCATTCCTATGTTAAAAGGATTTAAGACTATGATAAGCTTTAATCCTGAAGAGCAAACATTGGAAGAATTGATAGCATTAACTAATGGAGAAATTAATAATATAAGTATGGAAATTAATTAGAAGATATTGAGTATATGCAAGTTAAGGAGGAACAAGGATGGTTAACAATGAAACATGTGGAGATTTAAAAATATCAGGAAGTGGAAAGGCTACAGGCGGAAGGTATAGACAAGTAGCTATAAGCGGAAGTGGAAAAGTCACTCAAGATTTAAAATGCATAGATGGAGGAATAAGTGGAAGTGGTACGGTACAGGGTTCTATTCATGCAGATAGATTTAAAATAAGTGGAAGCGGTAAGATAGGCGGTAATTTTAAAGGAGAGAATTTTGTTATCTCTGGAGGAGGAACTGTAGGTGGAAGAATAAGCTCTACTAATGTGAATATAAATGGTGGAGCTAGAGTGCAACAAGGAATTGAGGGGGAAATAATAAATATTAATGGATCTATTATAACTCAAGGAATGATTAATGGAGATGAAGTTAATATTGGATTAAATGGAAGCTGTGAGATAGAAGAGATTGGCGCTTCAAGGGTAAGGGTATCTGAAGAGTTTAATATTAGAAATAGTATAGCCGTACAATGGCTTATAAAGTTATTTAGTAGAAATCATGGATATTTAAGAGTAAAGACTATTGAAGCAGACGAAGTATATCTAGAAAATACTATAGCAGAGGTAGTTAGAGGGGAAAAGATAATCATAGGTAAAGGCTGTAACATAAAGAGAATAGAGTATAGAAATTCCTTTGAAAAGATAGATTCTAACTCTATTGTAGAAGAAGAAAGGAGGCTTTAAGAAAAAGATATGGAAGAATTAATTTCTAAGAAGGAGATATTAGATATAACAGGTATTTCTTATGGTCAACTTTATAGATGGAAAAGAAAAAATTTAATACCAGAGGAATGGTTTATAAAAAAATCTAGTTATACGGGTCAGGAAACTTATTTTCCTAAGGAGAAAATTTTAGATAGAATAAAAAAGATATTGGAATTTAAGGATGATATGCCACTAGATGATTTAGCAGATATGTTTTCTAATAAGATCAATGTTAATAGTGGAAGTGAAAGTTATGTAATAGAAAAAAATATTATAAATTCTGATGTTATAGGAATTTATAAAGATATGTTTGGAGCTAAAGAAAATTATAATTTTAAAGACATGTTATTTATGTATATATTACAACATCAACTAACCTTAGGAGAGATTACAATTGATGAATTAGAGCTATTAATTGACATCATAAGCAGAGAATATGATAAGCTGCAAGCAGATGAAGGAAAGGTATATCTGGTTAGAAAATTAGGATTATCTATAGGTATAGGAGCATTCAAGGAACCAATCTTATTAGATAAAAATACTAAAGTTATATGTACACTAGATATTAATAAATATACGGAGGAATTAAATTTAAAATTAGCTGAACAGACTTAAGATAAAATGTATGAAAGAAAAGTATAAGTTAAAAATATGGTATTGAATAAGGAGGGGGAAAATGACTGTTTATGATGCTATGGATTTAAAAATAAGTGGGGATTTAGAAACTAAAGGTGGAAATTATAAAGATGTAAAAATTAGTGGAGATGGAATAATAAATGGGGATATCACTTGCAAATCTTTTAGGATTAGCGGTAATGGAGATGTAAAAGGGAATGTAGAGTGTGAGGGTTTATTTAAAGTTAGTGGTGATGCAAGCATTATTAACGCAATAAGCTGTGTAGAGTTTAGCATTAGTGGAGATTGTGAAGTGCTAGGAGATTTAAGGGTTGTGAATGAATTGAAAGTTAGTGGAGAATTGAATGCAGGTGGAAATATTTATTGTGGAAGTTTAAGAGTGAGTGGAGACATAGAAGCAAAGAAAAGTATTAATTGTAAGGAGATAGTACATGTCAGTGGAGATATAGATGTGGATGGAGATTTTAATGGATTAGACATATCTATTTCTGGAGATTGTTCTGTTGAAGGAAAGCTATGTGGAAATAATATAAAGATATCAGGGGATATAGAAACTGAAAGTGGGATAGAGGGAGAAAAGATAATACTAACTGGATCTACAAAAAGTAAGGGACTAGTAAATGGAGATGAAATATATATAGATATATCTGGGAAACATTATATAAAAGAAATTGGTGGAAGAATAATTAAAGTTATGGAGAATAAAGAAATTAGAGGAGCTTCAGGGAGTTTTTTAGGATGGAGTCTTAAAAGCATGGGAAAGCTTGAATGTGAATGCATAGAGGGCGATGAAGTATATCTTGAGAGAACAATAGCTAATATAGTAAGAGGAAAGAATATAACTATAGGAAAAGAATGTAAAATAAACACCATTGAATATAGCGATGAACTTAAGGTAATAGATACAAAATCATTTATAGGAAAGTCCTCTAAAATTTAAAGTAAGTATTTACAAAACAATAAAATAAATTTGAATAAAAATCATGGAAGAAATCTTTCCATGATTTTTATTTTACTTTAATATAACTTTTATGTAGAATTAGATTAGAGTAAATATAGTTAAGTTGGGGGATTTATAAAATGTATGATATGAGAGGTCTACTTAAAAAATACTATGGATTCATTATAGGGTTAGTAGGGGTAGGATTTTTACAAAATATGATGATTTTTATATATCCTATACTTATAAGTGAACTTTTTCAGGATATAGGAGCATATAAAACATTATGGGACATAAAGTGGTATATAATAATATCTTTAATAGCTATAGTGATAATCAATATATTAAAACATGTATTTGATTCTATAAGGACCAAATTTTATGAAAGATTTAATTTAGAAGAGAGTGCATACATATACTCTAAAGTATTTGAAATAAACTATGAAACTCTTAAAATGAATAAGGGTGATTATTATGTGCATAAAATATATAATGCTGTGGATAGTATAGCGGGATTTTTAGCTAATAATATAGTAAAACAGTGGATAATGTGGACAAACCTTTTAGTGGTAGTGGTTTTAATTGCTACAGTGAATATAGTAGTAGCTGTCATTGTAAGTATATTGATACCTATAAACTATTTTTTATGTAAAAAATTAAATGAAGAAATAATAGAGGGAAATAGAAAAATAAAAGATGACGAAGATGAAACTTTAAACAACATAAATGATATTATCAATAATGTACAAGGTGTAAAATTACATAATGTGGATAATTATTTTTATAATAGAATAAAAGCCTATATGGAGAATTTACAGGAACAAAGAAGCTTCTTTTATAGATATAAAAATGATAGTAAATTAGTATTGGAATTTGCAAATAATATAATAATCATAGCATCAATTAGTGTTACTTCAATACTTTTAATTTTAGAAATAATAAATATATCAAGATGGATATTTATTATTATGCTAATAGTAATATATTATAATAACTTGAAACTATTTACTGTGAGATACAGCTCTTTAAATAATGCTAAGGATAATCTTAAATTTATTAATGAAGAAATACTAAAGAAAAAGGAATATGAAGGAGCTAATAAGATTAGTATAGATGTCATTAAATCTATAGAGTGTAACATAAAGTCCTTTGAATACATTAATAAACAACAGGTATTAAAAAACTTAAATGTGTCTTTTTATCAGGGAGAAAAAATTGCTATCATAGGAGAAGAAGGA
Organism: Clostridium sp. UBA4108; assembly: GCA_002381695.1. Classification (GTDB taxonomy): domain Bacteria; phylum Bacillota; class Clostridia; order Clostridiales; family Clostridiaceae; genus Clostridium_J. Next base: position 56,132 of record DFXM01000020.1, read on the forward strand.
TCAGGAAAATCTACACTATGGAAGTTAATATTAAAGTTATATAAATCTGAGGGAATATTCATAAATGGATTTAAATTAAATATAATAAATAATCAATCAATAAGAAATTTGATATGGGTAATAAGTAAAGATGTAGGGATTTTCCCAGGAACTATAAAAGAAAATATTTTTTTAAATGAAACAATAACTCCAGATAAATTAAAATATATTAGCTCTCTTAAATTTATGGAATATTTTAATTCACTTCCTAATGGGTTAGATACGTATATATATAAGAGTGATAATAAACTTTCAGAAGAACATATTCAGATAATAGAGATATGTAGAGTGTTAGTGAGAAATCCTGAGATTATAATATTAGATGAACCTACCTATTTTATAAAAAAAGAATATGAAGAAGAAATTTATAAGGAGATATATAAAGTTTTTGAAAAAAAGATGATAATATTAATCACGAATAATCTAGAGTTATTAGAGAAAAGTGAAATAATCTTTAGAATAAAAGAAGGTGAAGTAGTAAATCAATTTAGCTCTGTTGAGGAGTTAAAGACTAGATACACCATGTAGTTTGTATTATAATTATTCATAGATGTTTTAAATAACATTTTAAAAATGAGATTTAACCAATAAAGATGAAGATTACATGTAAAGATTAAATAGAAAAAAAGTGAGGTAAAACTATGAGTAGAATCTTTGGAACTGATGGAGTGAGAGGAATTGCCAATAGTGAATTAACAGTAGAGCTTGCATATAAATTAGGAAAAGCAGGAGCTTGGGTCTTAACTGAGGGAACTCATAAACCTAGAATAATAGTTGGAATGGATACAAGAATATCTGGTGATATGCTAGAGTCTGCATTAGTATCTGGAATATTATCAGTAGGAGCAGAAGCACTATGTTTAGGAGTAGTTCCAACACCAGCAGTGTCGTACTTAACAAGAAAGTATAATGCGGATGCAGGAGTTGTGATTTCAGCTTCTCATAATCCAGTAGAGTATAATGGTATTAAATTTTTTAATAAAAATGGATTTAAATTAAGTGATGAATTGGAAGATAAGATCCAAAAGTTAATAGAGGATGAATTTAAAGATATTATTGTACCTACAGGAGGAATGGTAGGAAGAAAATATAATGGAAGTAACGCTATTAGAGATTATGTAGATTTTGCTAAGTCTACTATTGATTCTAACTTAGCTGGGATGAAAATAGCTATTGATTGTGCAAATGGAGCTTCCTATAAAACTTCGGTAATGGCATTAAAGGAGCTTGGAGCAGAGGTATTTGTAATTAATAATAATCCAGATGGTATTAATATCAATAAAAATTGTGGTTCGACTCATCCAGAGGAACTAATGAAATTTGTAGTGGAAAATAGATGTGACTTAGGATTAGCCTTTGATGGAGATGCAGATAGATGTCTTGCTATAGACGAAAAGGGCAATCTCATAAATGGGGATTTTATGATAGCTATTGCTGCAAAACACTTAAAAGAAAAAGGAAAAATTAAAAAAGATACTGCGGTTGTTACAGTAATGAGTAATTTAGGATTAGATATAGCCTTAAAGAGCGAAAATATAAAGGTGGTAAAAACAAAAGTTGGGGATAGATATGTGCTTGAAGAGATGCAAAAAAGTGGATATAACATTGGAGGGGAACAATCAGGACATATAATATTTTTAGACTTTAATACTACTGGAGATGGATTGGTATCAGGCCTGCAAATAGCATCTATAGTAAAAAGTACAGGTAAAACTTTAAGTAGCCTTGCAGAAATTATGACTGAACTTCCACAAGTTCTTGTAAATGCAAAGGTACCTAATGATAAGAAAAATATTCATGAGGTAGATGAAGAGATAATATTAGAAATAAAGAGAATTGAGGAAAAATTACAAGATTCAGGTCGTGTTTTAATAAGACCGTCTGGTACAGAACCACTAGTTAGAGTAATGCTTGAAGGTAAAGTTCAAAGTGAATTAGATATAATGGCAACAGAGCTAGCCAAACTTATAGAAGTAAAAGCAAGTAAATAAAAATTAAAATAGAGGAGGCTATTTAATAGTCTCCTCTATTCTGTTGATTATCGCACTTTCTAATGGTATTTTCTATCAGTGTACTTTTAGAGTCATAGGTGTTAAAGGATATTTTTATATTGGGATTATACTCTAGATTAAATACGTCAGTAAATACATTAGAAGCTATATCAATGTAATTTTGAGATATATTATTAAAATTCTCATTATGAAATTGGATTATATAGTCTCTAATAACTATAATGAGGTCCCCTAAGGTTTGCTGTTCAGGAGGTAAATCTAGATCCTCAGCAAATATAACTCCATAGAAAAGCGGATTGTCTTTTAAAGCCAAAGAATAAAGATTTTCGATATTTTCAGGAGTATATTGCTTTACAGTATCAACAGGTACTACAGTTGAATTAGGACCTAACACAATAGTAATCAAATCCATATTATCAAAGTAATAATTAGAGGGGATTATGGCTCTTACTGCTTGGGCTACATCAAAGCTAGAATTAACAAATATAAGTATGATGTATATATTGCTATTTACAGGGATTAAGGAACTTACACGAACATAGGGACCCATGCTCAATGTATAAACTAATTTATTTCTCGTAGTATACCAAGGTGGAGATAAACTAATATCACTTGAAGACATACAGAACACCCCTTTATTAAACTTACACTATTAGTATATTAATGAACATATATAAATGTTAAGCATATAAGAGAAAAACTTTAAATATAAGTATGGAAAAATTATAAATAATATAAAGAAGTAAATATTAACATTGACAAATTTATAGAATATGAATATGATATACTGAGGTTAAATATAAAAATTTAGCTAAGCGCCAGGGCTTGTGTTTGGTAACTGAACTTATAGTTTAATTAGAAAACATAAGCTGACGAGGATGGGGAGTATCGAATCTTCGGCGGGTGCCCCACGGTATTCGCACTACCGATAACAATTGATAAAAGCAGGAAGTGATTTCTGTGACAAAACAATTCGGTGTGAAAATCTTAATAAAGCATGCATAAGTGAGTAATTATATAATGTTTAATGAAACAATATATAGATCACTCTTCTTATTTGTGTGCAAAATAATTATAGGAAGGAAGATTTTTATGTGCGGAATAGTAGGTTATTATGGAAAAAGAGAAGCGTCCCCACTTTTAATTGAGGGATTAAGTAAATTGGAGTACAGAGGGTATGACTCAGCAGGTGTATCTATATTAAATGAAGAGGGAATTAATTTGACTAAATGTAAGGGGAGACTTGCAGCATTAGAGGAAAAATTAAAAGAAAACCCGATTTATGGGAATATAGGAATAGGACATACTAGATGGGCTACACACGGAAAGCCATCAGATGTTAACTCACATCCTCATACTAATGAAAAGAAAACTATATCTGTAGTTCATAATGGAATTATAGAAAATTATATGGAATTAAGAGAATTATTAATAGCTAAAGGCTATAGCTTTCAATCAGAAACAGATACAGAGGTAATTCCCCAATTAGTAGACTACTACTACGATGGAGATTTGTTAAAGGCTGTTATGAAGGCTGTTGAAAAAATGGAAGGAAGTTATGCTATAGGGGTTATCAGCACTAATGAACCAGATAAATTGATAGCAGTAAGACATGAGAGTCCACTTATAGTTGGATTAGGTAAGGGTGAAATCTTTATAGCTTCTGATATACCAGCAGTTTTAAATCAAACAAGAGATGTATATCTTTTAGAGGATAATGAATTTGTACTTATAACAAAAGATGGAGTAAAAATTTATGATCAATATGAACAAGAAATAAAGAAAGAAGTTTTTCATGTAACTTGGGATGCAGATTCTGCTGAAAAAGGTGGATATGAACACTTTATGATAAAAGAGATTCATGAACAACCAAAGGCTATAAAGGATACTATGGCTTCTAGAATAATGCTTGGAAAACCAATAACTCTTGATGATATTCATATAACAAAAGAGCAGATTAAAAATTTAAATAAAATCTATATAGTTGCCTGTGGAACAGCTTATCATGCTGGAGTAGTAGGTAAGTATGTTATAGAAAAATTAGCAAGAATACCAGTAGAAATAGATATAGCTTCAGAATTTAAATATAGAGATCCAATTATTGATGAAAATACATTAATGATAGTTATAAGTCAGTCAGGAGAAACTGCAGATACTATGTCAGCATTAAGACTTGCAAAATCTAAAGGTGCTAGAGTAATAGCAGTTACTAATGTGGTCGGAAGTTCAGCATCAAGAGAAGCACATGATGTACTATACACTTGGGCGGGACCAGAGATTGCGGTTGCATCAACTAAGGCATATGTAACTCAACTTATAGCTATGTATATAATAGCATTATTTTTTGCTGAGCAAAGGGAAACTTTATCTGTAGAAGAAATAGAAAAAATTAAAAGTGCAATGCTTGAGCTTCCAAAAAAAGCTGAAGAAGTTTTAAGATATAAAGAGACAATACAGAAATTTACTTCAAAAACATCTACAAACAAAGATATGTTCTTCTTAGGAAGAGGACTTGATTATGCAGTAGCAATGGAAGGGTCTTTAAAGCTTAAAGAAATATCCTATATTCACTCAGAAGCTTATGCAGCTGGGGAACTTAAACATGGTCCAATAGCATTAATCGAAGATGGAACTGTAGTAATGGTTTTAGCAACTCAAGAAGAATTATATGATAAAATGGTAAGTAATATTAAAGAGGTGTGTGCAAGAGGTGCGAAGGTATATGCTTTTGCTCAAGAAGGACATACTGAAATAGAAAAATCTGTACACTCAGCATCATATATACCAAAGGTAATGGATTTATTGGCACCGGTTATTGCAGTAATTCCACTACAGCTATTCTCATACTATATGGCAATAGAAAAGGGTTGTGATGTTGACAAGCCAAGAAACTTGGCAAAATCTGTAACGGTTGAATAGTGTAATAGATTGATATGAAAAATTTTGTTGGTTTATAAAAACATCGATAACTTATAAAAAAGTCTTACTATACTAAATTAAACTTTATTGACTAATAAAATTTAAAATTATGATAAAAAGTTAGCTATGCAATCTCAAATTAATGAGAGATTGTGTAGCTTTTTATTTTATAATTGGTACGTTCTTGAAATTTATATTAGTCACTTATAGAAGGTCTTAATTCATAAATTTATTGTTTTTACACAATAGTAGACTATTATTCATAAAAAAATAGAAAGTTTGTGATGGAAAAGGGAAAGCCTTTATTGAAAAATATAACATTAGTAAACTTGATTATGCTTAATTAAATATTAATGTTCTTGGCAGGGTATACTAAAATTATCTAGTTATAACATTTAGGAAAATACATTAATAAGGAGTAAGAGAATGAACATATTAATTTTAACAGGTAGTTTTGGAATGGGGCATGACTCATGTGCTGTTGCTATCAAGCAGGAAATTAGCAATAAGTATACCGATTCTCACTGTGTTATTGAAGATATTAATAAATATATGTTTCCAGTTTTATATCCTATTATTTATAGAGGTTTTAATATAATAGTTCATAAATGTCATCATATGTACAACGTAATGTATAAAGTAACAGAAAGACAAACAAAGATACCACTAAAAAATATCTTTATATGCAGAATTCATCGTTTAGTACAGAAATATTCTCCTGATATAGTGATTTCGACACTTCCTATGAGTTCTAAGTTCATTTCGGAATATAAAAGTTTCTTAGATTGTGAATTACCCCTAATGACTTGCATAACGGATATTAGCATACACAGTTCATGGATCAATTCTAATACTAATATTTATTTTGTAGCAACACAAAGTAATAAATATAAGCTTATTGAAAAGGGGATAAATGAAAAAAACATTTATATTATTGGAATTCCTGTAAAAGAAAATTTCAAAAAAAATAGTGAGGAGAAAAAAACAGAGATTAAGAAAATACTGATCATGGGCGGTGGACTTGGTATAATTCCATTTACAGAAAACTTATATCAAAGTCTAAATGAGTTAAAAGATGTTAAGGTAACAATTATTTCAGGTAAAAACAAGAAAATATTCAATAAACTCAATGGAAAATATCCCAATATTGAGGTTATAGATTATTCGGATAAGGTATACCAATATATGCAAGAATCGGATATTATTATTTCTAAAGCAGGAGGAATTACCTTGTTCGAAGCAATCTATTCACAGCTTCCAATGTTGGTAATTTGTCCTTTTCTAGAACAAGAGATAGAGAATGCCCATTTTATAGAAGATCAAGGTATAGGAAAAGTAATCTGGGATAAAGAAAAAAATTTTGTAACTGAAATATATGATCTAATCAATGATAAAAGTCAGCTTTATGAAATGAGACACAGAATGAAAAATATAAAAATTGAACTAGATAAGACTAAAATGGTTTCTGTGATAGAGAAGTTTTATATGATGAGGTCATGATGATGAAAATTATTATCGCAATCATTATATTAATTATTATATTACTATTTATATATAGTATTTTGCCTACATGCTATTATAGAATTGTAAATAAAAAGGCTATAGGAAAAGCACATGATGAAAATAGCATTTTGTTAACTTTTGACGATGGGCCTAGTGAAGATTATACAAATAAGCTATTGGACTTATTAAAAAAATATCACGTAAAAGCAACATTTTTTGTAATAGCAAAAGAGGCAGCAAAGCATCCAAAAATCATAGAACGAATATTAAAGGAAGGACACTCATTAGGGCTACATTCCTTAGAACATAAAAATGCTTTAGTAAAAGGATATTTATACACTAAGCATGATTTTGAGGAATCTATTTGGATTATTAAATCTTTTGGATTTAATGTAAATTATTATCGACCACCTTGGGGACAGGTGAATTTATTTACTCTGTATTATATAAAAAAATACAATTTGCAATTGGTGCTATGGAATATTATGGTTGGAGATTGGTCTAGATATACAAGTATTTCTGATATAAAAAAACGTCTATTAAGTCGTGTGAAAGCTGGATCAAATATTTGCCTTCACGATGGTAGAGGTTCAGAAGGCGCGCCATTTAGAACAATATCGGCGTTAGAAACAGTAATTCCTAAATTGCTAGATAGAGAATTAAAATTCGTGAATATAGATGATTTTTATGAATGAGAATAATTTTATAATAGAGAAATAATAAAGATGAAGGATTGGGAGATAAGTTACTCACATATTTAAGAGTAAATTCTTTAAATAGAAGAGCACTATACAAATTCTTGATTTTCCACAGATATATCTATTCTTGGAACTCCATTTAAAATATGTTATTATTGTTAAAAGACTTTTTATTAATGTAGAGTGAATAGAATCAACTTTAAAAATCACAGGAGATTTGTATGGAAAAACTTACTTTTGTAATGGAAAATTATTTAGAAGCTATCTATGAGTTATCAGAAGAAGGCAAAGGAGTTAAAATGACTCGTATAGCAGAAAAGCTTGGAGTAACTAAAGCCAGCACTAATAGCGCTATGGTAACTTTAGCTGAAAAGGGACTTGTAACTAATGAAAAATATAAGGAAATATTTTTAACTCCTCTAGGCTTAGAAATGGCTAGATTTACATCTAAAAAGCATCAAATTATTAAAGATTTTTTTATAAAAATTCTAAACATCGATAGTTCCATTGCAGATGAAGACGCTTGTGCTATAGAACATGTTATTAGTTCAGATTCTTTTTATGCTATGCAAAAATTTCTTTCGGAACATGGGAATAAATAAAAAATCAACGACTCAAAATTACTTTGGTAATTTTGAGTCGTTAATTTTTTACATTAAGATACCTGACTCCGATAGAGCATAGCATAAGTTCCTCCAGAACGAATCAGCTCATCATGTGTTCCTGTTTCTTTAATGCCTGTTCCTTCTAGAACTACAATTTTATCTGCATTACGAATAGTTGATAATCTATGAGCAATTACTATAGTTGTTCGATCTTTTGAAATTTCATCTAATGCAGCTTGGATTTCCCTCTCTGTTTTTGTATCAAGAGCTGACGTGGCTTCATCTAGAATAAGAATAGGTGAATTTCTAAGAATTGCTCTAGCTATGGAAATTCTCTGTTTCTGTCCTCCAGAAAGACGTACTCCACGCTCACCTATTATGGTATCATAACCATTTTCTAAGTCCTCAATAAAATCATGAGCATTAGCTGCTTTTGAAGCCTCAAGGACCTGCTCCATAGTAGCTTCTTTCCAGCCATAAACAATATTTTCATAAATTGTTCCGTTAAATAAAAAAGTATCCTGCAGAACCATACTTATATTATCCCTAAGACTTTTTAAAGTTACATCTTTAATATCTATTCCATCGATTAAAATACTTCCATCCTGAGGATCATAAAAGCGATTTAAAAGGCTAGCTATTGTGGTTTTACCAACTCCAGTTGCCCCAACAAAAGCTACGGTTTCTCCCGGATTTACTTTTAAATTTATATCTTTTAAAATGTTTATCTCATCATTGTAAGAGAAAGAGATTCCCTTAAACTCAACTGCTCCTTTAACTCTAGGTATTTTCTTTGCATTAACCTTTTCTTTAACATCTGGAACTTCATCCATAACCTCAAAGACACGCCTACACCCTGCAATTGCATTACCTGCCATTTCCATAAGCCTTGAAAAACTTTTTATAGGCCCATAAAACATACCAAGATACATAGAAAATCCTACAATATCTCCAATATTAACTTCTCCTCTTGAAACCATAAATCCGCCAAAGATTATAACCATAACAGAACCTAGAGCCGTGAAAAATGCAAGAAGCGGAAAAGTGGTTTCAAAAAAGAAACTTGCCTTTAAGTATGCCTTACTATGTTTCATAGAGAGGTTCTTAATCCTTTTTTCTTCTCTTTCCTGTTGATTGAATATCTGTATTTCTTTAATTCCAGAAAAATTATCTTGAACAGTACCAGAAAGTTCTCCTCTAACCATAGAATTCTGCTTCCATATAGGAGAAAGATGATTACTCTGCCAAAGAGTAATCATAATAAGAAAAGGAATAGTAACAAGACTTATAAAAGCTAACTTTACATTAATAGAAAATAATAATATCCCCACACCTACAAAAGTCAATATATTAACAACAAAATCAGGAATTACGTGAGCTAAAAGAATTTCTACCTCCATAACATCATTAATAACTCTGCTAGTTAAATCTCCTGTACGACTTTTATTAAAATACTTAAGTCCCATATGTTGAAGCTTAGAGTAAAGTTCTGTTCTCATATCTGCAACATAATGCAAAGCTGCATGATGGTTTAAATATCCTGAAATAGAACTTCCAGCTGATTGAAGTATAGTTGCAACTAAAAGCATCAATCCTATTCGTAAAGATTGAGTTCCAAAATTAGAGCTTCCTTCTGTTGCTATACTTGTAAGCTCTCTTAAGGCCCAGGGATTATAAAATCCTGCTATAGTAGAAATAATAACAGCTATTAATGCTAATATTAAATAAATCCAATATCTTCTGGCTCCTATAAAAATACGTAAGGTGGTTCTCATATACCTACTACCTCCTTTTCCTTCAATTGCACATCCTCATTTTCATCTATAATATCATAGGTAATGCATACTGGACGATTGCTCTTAGGCTCAATAACAACATCAGCATTGATATTGAAGGTTTTTCTAAGAACCTCTGGAGTCATAACCTCTTCAGGACTTCCATGTTTTATAATATTTCCTTTTTGGATAGCAATAATATAATCAGAAAATCTTGCAGCAAGATTTAAATCATGAAGAACCATAACGATTGTACACTTTTGAGTGCGATTAAGTTCAAACAAAAGTTTTAAAACCTCTAATTGATGAGCAAGGTCAAGATATGTAGTAGGTTCATCTAATAAGATTAGATCAGTTTGTTGTGCTAGAGCCATAGCAATCCAAACTCTCTGTCTTTGCCCTCCTGATAAAGTATCAACTTCTCTTCTCTCAAATTCACTTAACTTAGTTGCAGCTAAAGCCCATTTAACAATTTTTTTATCTTCCTCCGTGAGATTTCCAAAACCTTTTTGATGAGGGAAACGTCCATATGCAACTAACTCACTTACAGTAAGTCCACTTGGTGCAGTAGGAGTTTGAGGAAGTATTGCCATTTTTTTAGCTATTTCTTTTGTAGGTAATTTACTTATATCTTGTCCACTTAGATGCACTATACCCTTCTTAGGCTTTAATATGCGTCCAACCGCTTTCAAGATAGTTGATTTACCGCAGCCATTTGCTCCTATAATAGAAGTTATCTTTCCCTTTGGTATCTGCATATTTAATTCCTTTACAATGAGAGTATCATCATAAGCTATATCTAAATTTTTAGTTTCAATACTTTTCATACAAACCTCCTTAATTTGACTTTGCTAATAAGTATAAGAAGTAAGGTGTAGTTAATACAGTAATAATAATTCCTGTAGGAACATCGGTTCCAAGACTTATAGTTCTAGTAATAGTGTCTGATAATAGAATAATTATTGAGCCTACTAAAGATGCGGTAGGAATCAATAGTTTATGATTTGAGCCTACAAACTTCCTTGCCATATGTGGAGAAATCATTCCAACAAAAAAGAAGTTTCCACCTAGAGCTACACTGCCTGATGATAGAGCAACAGCTGCTACAGCTAGACCTATGAATTCTCTCTTTACTGCTACTCCTAAGCCTGTTGCAGTTTGATTACCAAGGTTTAAAGTATTCAGAGTACGAGATTTATAAAGTACATATAAAAATAGAATTAATATCCAAGGTGCGAGAATAGAAATATACGTCCAATTGTCTCCCCAAAGACTTCCTGCACTCCATCTTTGAATAAAATCCATCTGTTTTTCATCTAGCTTTAAAGTAAGCATCATAGTAACAGCACTATATCCACTTCCAACAGCCACCCCTGTCAAAATTAATCCTGTAGGTGATATATTTTTTCCTCTTTTATAGGAAAGTAAAAATATAAGCACTGCTGCTGTCATTCCACCTATAAAAGCTAGAAGGGGGAGCGCAATAGCTGAAGATACACTATCTACCTTAAAAATAACTATAAACAACAATACAAATAACCCTGAACCAGAACTTATTCCCAAAGTTCCAGGACTAGCCATATCATTGCGAAGTAAACTCTGCATTACACATCCAGCTGTTCCCATACCAATCCCTACAAGAATAGTTAATACAATACGCGGAAGACGAAAATCATATACTATAAGATTTTGTTTAGCTGTACCTTTTCCAATAAGAACACTAAAAACTTCTGAAGGAGAGAGATTCATTTTACCTGAGGTCACACTTATTACTGCCACAAATAACAGCACAATGGTAAGTACTAAAATAATAGTTAAGCCACGTGAAACTGAATAACCCTTTTTCTTCATTCGAAATCCCTCCTTTGCTTCCTTGTAAGATAAAGAAAGTACGGAACCCCTATTACAGCAAAAATAATTCCAATGGGAGTTTCATAAGGCTTATTAATAAGCCTTCCAACTAAATCTGCTGCCACAGTAATCAAAGCTCCATATAATCCTGAAGCTGGAATAATGTATCTATAATCTACACCTATAAGATAGCGGACAATATGAGGTACTATTAATCCTACAAAACCAACAGGTCCAACAACAATTACAGAAAGCCCTGTAAGTATTAAAACAACTACAGTAGAAATAGCTTTAACCTTCTTAGTATTAAGTCCAAGACCTATAGCTGCATCATCTCCAAGATTTAAAAGAGTAATTGAAGGTGATATAACAAGAGCTGTAATTATGCCTACAATAAAGAATGGGAAAACTATAGCAAGTTCACTCCATTTAGCACCTGCTGTTCCTCCAGCAGTCCAATAAGCTAAAGCATGCCCAAGTCTATATTTAATAGAAAGATATTGGCTAAAAGCACCAAATAACATTGATATAGAAATACCTGCTAAAACAAGTCTCTGTGGTTTCATACCTCCTCTGCCAATAGACGCAATAAAATAAGTCATACCTGTAGTAATAGCTGCACCAATACATGCAAAAAGCATCATCTGTCCATAACTTCCACCAGGTAAAAATGCCATACAAAAAGCTATAGCAAAAGAAGCACCACTACTTATACCCATAAGTCCAGAATCAGCAAGAGGATTTCTTGTGGTTCCCTGCATTATAGCACCACATATGGAAAGGCTTGACCCAACAATTATATTAGCTGCTATACGAGGAAGTCGGAGAGTTTGAATAATCTGGTGTTCAGTTAAAGAAGAGTCAAAATTAAAAATGGCTCCCCAAGCTGTAGACAAATTCATATCAGCAGCACCAAAAGAAATTGATGCCGCTGACATAATCACCAGCAAAACCACCCCTGCAATCATATAGATTGTAAAATTCAAAGCCCCTAATTGTCGCTTTTTATTATAGGTATTTTGCATATTTATTTTCCTTTCTTAATTAGAATTATTTAGCTAATGAATTTATTGCATTAACCATATAGTCAAGTTGTTCAGTAAGACTTGTAACATCAGAATAAAAGAAAAGTCCTGCATAATGTCCTGGAATTTCTACAACTCTGCCTTCTGCAACAGCAGGAATGCTTTTCCAAATTTCTGTCTTTGCATAATCAGACTCTTTACCTTCTTGCTTAAACCATAATATATAGTCACCAAAATACTCATGAGCTACTTCATAACTTATAGATCCCCGTCCTTCTCCTGATTTTTCTATAAGTTCTTTAAGCTTGTCTGGATATTTAAGCCCAAGATATTCATATACTAAAGTACCACCTCTAGAGCCTGTTTCATAATATAGTCCACTCCACTCACCAGTAGCTCCCCAATCTTCCAAAATACTAAAAGTTTTACCTGCAAATGTATCACCTTTAAAAGTTTTCTTCACATCTGCAAGTTTTTCTTCAAAGTTAGAAACTGCCTTCTCCGCTTCAGCATTACGTCCTGTAGCATCTCCTATAGTTTTTATACGTTCAAGAGAATCCATATCTCCTTCTGGAATAACAAGAACTGGAGCTATTTTGCTGAATTTATCAAAGTCTGCCTCGTCATATGTAATAATAAGATCTGGCTCTAAATTCATGACGTCTTCCGGCTCCCACTTTTCAATTTTTGTAGAAGCTTTAAGAGTATCATAAAAAGGCATACTTTCTTGTTCCCAAGCATTATATCCAACTAAATTTAACCCTAAAGTAATAACATCTCCAACATACCAATTAGCAATAACACGCTTAGGATTAGCAGGAACTTCAATATCCCCTTTTACAGTAGATATAGTACGAACAGTTGCTTCTTCTTTCTCTGCATTTTTAGATGAAGAGCAGCCAGTAAAAATCATAGTAGTCATAAGTATTGCACAAAATAATGACAAGAATTTTTTCATTTTATACCTCTCCCTTATAAATATCTTATATTAATCAAATAACACTAACGCCTGAGTTATATACAAATGTAAGACTAGTCTAACTTTTAAAAGCGTAGCATTTACAAATTCTCCTGTCAATATCTCAGAAATGACCTTTTCAGAAGTCATATCCTATTAAAATAAGATTAACTTATTGTTTTATAACAGTTAAATGAAAATACTTCTCATCATTTTGGATTGCAATTTAAATAAAATAGATTATATTCTTATTGAAAATCTTTCTCAAATGATGCTATAATATTGTTACTTTAAATCAAAGAAAAGAGAGGGGTAAAAATTTTATGGATGAATATAATGATTCTTCTTGGAGTGCTTTAGCAGATAAATATAATTTTGTTAAAAGATCTTATGGTAATGGACAGATTTGTGATTTTCCTCCTCATTGGTCAAATGGATGGATTGCAGAAATAAATGCTGCTAAAGGATTATTTGTTTCAAGTGCTTGGTTTACCCCAAGCGAACAGGTAGTACATACAATAAATTCAAATAAACCTTTTATGATTATCTTTTGTATTGACTGTGGAGAAATAGTCTATTCACATCAAGGGAAAAAGAGACAAGCTCTTCCTCCAATCACTAATTTAATTGTTAACCCTCAAAAACAATTTACTTTTACTTTCTCTAAAGACGTACACTATTGTTTTACTAGTGTTTTAATTTTTGATGATTTTATAAAACCGTTTCTTAAAGAACGTACTAATGCACCTAAAATTAGTGTTGAGGATGCGAAGCTTTGGAAAACACAACACTACAATACCCCTGATATAATGCTTATTTTAGAGCAAATTAGATGGGCTGTAAGAAATACAGACATGCCTTTACTTGCTTTTGAGGGTATGACTTTACATCTTTTATCTGCAATCACTAGAAATTTGCCTGATATACCTAAAAGAAGAAGTAGCCGCCGTCACTATGTTACTTGGGAAAATGAGCAAAAGATTTATCAAGTTAAAACTAAAATTGATGAAGATATTTTAAATTTTCCAGATACAATTGAACTATGCAGAATAGCTGGAATGAGCGAAAGTAAACTTCGTGAATCCTTTAAAAACCATTATGGAATTCCTCTTTATAAATATATTCGTAGAGAAACCATGAAAAGAGCAATGCAGCTCTTATCTGCTGATCATCTAAGTATTCGTAATATATCTGAACTATGTGGCTATAAAAATCCAGCCAAATTTGCTGCTGCATTTAAAGCTGTCCATGGAATTACTCCTAGTGATTTTAGAAAATCTTTTAACTTATAAAAAATTAAGATACTTATAGCATATAAGTATCTTAATTTTTTTACTAACTTTCTAGTAATTTATCCATAATATAATCTAACTGTACTTTGGATGAGTAAATATCAATATCAAAAAATAGTTTAAAATCAACAGGTATAACATGTCTTTCCTTAACAGCCGGAATTGATTTCCAAACTGAATTATTCTCTAGTTTTCCAACCTCTCCACTAAATATTATATAGTCTCCAGCATAATCCTTAATTGATTCAAGAGAAATCTCTCTATGTTGATCTTTTCCTATAATTTCATTCTGTATAACATCCAGTGCTTTACATCCTAATTGACTGTAAATTAAATCGCCTCCACGTCCCCATTTATCACCATATACCCAAATGCCTCCATTTTGGCTGCCTTCAAAAATACTGAATTTCTTATCCATAATTCCTTTGGAAGCTAATTGTTCCTTTGCAGCAGTTATCTTTTCTTTAAAATCAGATAGCACCTTTGAGGCCTCTTCCTTTTTATTAAGAACTTCTCCTAAAAAGATTATTCTCTCCTCCATGCTAAGGTTGGTGAAAGGAATATAAACTGTAGGGGCTATTTTAGAAAACTCATCAATTTTTTCTTCGCTTATAACAAGAATCAGATCTGGATCATATTGCATTATTTCTTCTGGTTCAAACTTTTCCCATATTGGTAAGCCTTCTACTTCTTTTTCATAAGCGCTACCCTCTGCATTATAAGTAGCTACTGGTTTAACTCCTAATGCCAAAATGTCACCCATTCCATAAGTCATGATAACTCTTTTTGGATTAGCAGGAACCTCAACATCTCCTCTTACAGTACTTACAGTACGAACAGCTTCATCTTTAGTAGTATCCTTATCTGAAGAACAACCAGCTAAAATTAAAGTAGTCATAAATATTATACAAAATAATGACAATAATTTTTTCATTTTATATCTCTCCCTTATAAACATCTTATTTTTAACCTGAATAACACCTGAGCCCGCACTATACAAAAATGTAAGACTAGTCTAACTTTAAAAAGCGTAGCATTTACAAATTCTCCTGTCAACATCTCAGAAACCCCCTTTTCAGAAGTCATTTTTTATTAAAATAAGAGTGATTTATTGTTTTATAACAGTTAAATGAAAATACTTATCATTATTATGGATTATAATTTAAATAAAATAGATTATATTTCAATTGAAAAAATATACCCAGCAGTACATACTTCTATGTTCCTTTTACTTAATAATTATCATATTTTATAAATATATTATTACTTACGATACGGTATTTTTACTTATAAAAAACGTCTTAACCACTTATATTACTAGGTTAACTCTACTTTCCTCACTTACTTATGATACGGTTCATTATTCTTAATTCTAAAAAATAAATAACCCTCTACAACACATTCCTGTATTGTAGAGGGCTTTATGGTGGAGGCGAGGGGTAGCATGTGTTTCTTGGAGGGCATTAAGAGTGGTTGTACTATGGTTTATACCAGGACTAGTTATAGCTATTGTGCTTTCTCCATCAATTATAGTTTTGAGTCTAGAGGAAGAGGTAGTTAAAGGTTTAGGACAGAAAACTATAATGGTCAAAGCTATTGCATCCTTGATAGTACTTTTATTGGCAGGTATTTCTGTTGCAATAGCAGGTCCTGTAGGTTTTGTTGGACTAATTATACCTCATATTATGTGATTTTTAGTAGGGGTAGATTATAGATATATTATACCAATTTAATACTTGATGAAGCTACTTCAGCTTTGGATACTGAGACAGAAGCGGCTATTCAAAGGACATTAGAAGTGTTGTCTAAGGGGCGTACCACTTTAATTATAGCTCACCGCTTGTCTACCATAAAAAATGCAGATAAAATTGTAGTATTGGATAGCAGTGGTGTTGCTGAAGAAGGCATACATCAAAATTTAATAAATAATAAAGGTACCTACTCACGGTTATATGCTGAACAAGTTGCTTCATTGTAGAAATTGTTATAGTAGCTTACAAATTACATTATAAAATATATATTATAGAGATATAAAGCCTCTGATTTTTTTATCAGAGGCTTTATATACTATTTAAATACTCTATTCTAAAATTCACAGAAAGGTAAAATTAAGCTTTTAGCTCGTAAACTATAATATTGCAGATTATTTTTAACATAGGTTGTTAATAATTTCAAAGCTGTTTCCTTATCATATCCTTCCACATGATTTGTAACCTTTATTAGTAATCCTTCGAAGAATATTAAAATATTTCTACTTAATTCATCGACATCATCTTTTTTTATATAACCATCCTCAACACAATAATTAAGTATAGTGATATCACGGTCTATAATGCAATCTTTATTAAGCATAGTAGACAATAAATCAGGTAATTTTTCAAATTCATCTTGAAAGAGTTCATAGTATTGGGTCATTGTATGATGAATACTGGGATGATATTGTTCTAAAAATATAGATTTAAATATTTTAGGTTCATTAAAAGCATGTATA
Organism: Clostridium sp. UBA4108; assembly: GCA_002381695.1. Lineage (GTDB taxonomy): Bacteria > Bacillota > Clostridia > Clostridiales > Clostridiaceae > Clostridium_J. Next base: position 73,300 of record DFXM01000020.1, read on the forward strand.
CTAAAACATTTCCAAATTTCATAGTAATTTCTTAAAGATGAATAAGTTTCAGATACATAATTTGGCAAGTCGTGTATGTAGTTATTATAATATTTCATGCTAGCAAAAAAGATTATATGGTTTAGATTATTAAAATATTTGTAAGAAGTTGATACGTTGTATCCACTAAGTTTGGCTACTTTTCTTGCAGTAACATTTTCTATTCCTTCATCGTCAATTATTTTTTGTGTGGCATCAATAAATGAAATCATCATTTCTTTTCTTTCACTTGCAGACTTAGTCATATATATTAACCCCTTTGTCCATTTTTCATATATAAAAATTATTATAGCATAGCAATACATTGGTTTGAAGTAGTTAATAAGGAATATAAAAGATAAAAGCATATAGATTCTGAATTTTTAATTAATAAAATTACTAAACAAAAACCTACATCAAGAAAACTTTTATAGATGAAAGTTTAACTATTACAATTTATAATAGTTAATATTTGTTAATCAAATAACTGGAATTTCGTAAACGTGTTTACAAAATATATGGAGGGATATACAATTATTGTACAAATATTAAAAATATTTAGAAAATAGTATAAAGAGGTGTGTTAATGTGAGACTTGAAATAGGAAATTTCAATGTTAGGGACATAATATTTGGAGAAAAGACAGAATTTTCTGACGGTGTTTTGATAATAAATAAACAGGAGGCATTAAGTTTTATTAAAGAAGACAAGCACATTACAGAGGCAGATTTGTTTATAGTAAAACCAGGAGACAAAGTTAGACTTGTTCCAGTTAAAGAAGCTGTAGAACCAAGAATTAAGTTAAATGGAGAACCATTATTCCCAGGATATACTGGTGAACTAACAAAAGCTGGAGAAGGTAGAAGCCATGCACTAAAGGGATGCTCTGTATTAGTAGTTGGTAAGCATTGGGGAGGATTCCAAGATGGACTTATTGATATGAGTGGTGAAGGAGCAAAATATACGTATTATTCACAGCTTAAAAATATAGTATTGGTTGCTGATACTGATGAGGAGTTTGAAAAGAGGGAGCAACAGAAGAAAAACAGAGCCTTAAGAGAAGCAGGTCATAAGTTAGCTGAATTCATAGGAAAGTGTGTTAAAGATTTAGAGGCAGAAGAAGTGGAAATATATGAATTAGATCCAGTATGTAATCGAGATAGTGAAGTAGAAAAGCTTCCTAAGATAGTATTTGTAATGCAACCACAATCGCAAATGGAAGAATTAGGATACAACACACTTTTATATGGTTGGGATATGAATAGAATGGTTCCAACTTTTATGCATCCAAATGAAGTTTTAGATGGGGCTGTAGTTTCAGGTAGTTTCATGCCTTGTTCATCAAAATGGAGCACTTATGAGTTTCAAAACAATCCTACAATTAAAAGATTGTATAAAGAACATGGAAAAACAATAAACTTCTTAGGAATAATTATGTCAAATCTAAATGTAGCATTAGAGCAAAAAAATCGTTCTGCCCTATTTGTAGCTCAGATTGCAAAATCATTAGTAGCTGATGGAGCTATTGTTGCTGAAGAGGGATATGGAAATCCAGATGCAGATTTTACAGCTTGCATTGTGGCATTAGAGGATGTCGGAGTAAAAGTAGTTGGGTTAACTAATGAGTGTACAGGAAGAGATGGACAATCTCAACCATTAGTTTCAATGGACGAAAAGGCTGATGCAATAGTTTCTTGTGGAAACGTTTCAGAAATTATAAAGCTTCCTCCTATGGATACTGTAATAGGTGAATTACAAGCTTTGGGAAGAGATGGTTTATCAGGAGGATGGGCAAATGATGAATTATTAGGACCATCAGTAAGGGAAGATGGCTCTATAATAATGGAAAATAATTCTATGTTCTGCGGAGATCAAGTATGCGGATGGTCTCCAAAGACAATGAAAGAGTTTTAAGGAGGGAAAGAAATGAAGAAGGCTGTTATATATATAAATCAGTTTTTTGGACAAATAGGTGGAGAAGATAAGGCAGATTTTGAACCCGTAGTAAAAGAAGGGTTGATTGGACCAGCTATGGAATTAAATAAACATTTAGATGCTGAAGTAACCCATACTATAATTTGCGGTGATAATTTCATAGGTTCTAATAAGGATGAAGCTGTAAAAAGAATTATTAGTGAGTTAGAAAATATACCCTTTGATATTTTCTTTGCGGGACCTGCTTTTCAGGCTGGAAGATATGGAGTAGCCTGTGGAGAAATATGCAAGGCTGTTAAAGAACACTTTAATGTACCAGTTATAACATCAATGCATGTGGAAAATCCAGGTGTAGAAATGTTTAAGAAGGACATGTATGTCTTTATGGGAGGTCATAGCGCTGCAAAAATGAGAGAAGACATAAAGAATATGGCTAAGTTTGGTAATAAGATATTAAATGGACATGAAAACATTGGAGCAGATGAAGAGGGATATTACTCAAGAGGTATAAGGCATCAAGTTTGGAGAGAAGATGGTAAAAATGGAGCAGATAGGGCAGTAGATATGATTATTGCTAAAGTCAACGGAACGCCATTTATAACTGAACTTCCTATACCAAAAACAGATAGAGTGCCAGTAGCTCCACCTATAAAAGATTTAAAGGAAGCAACAATTGCTCTTATGACTACTGGTGGTATTGTACCTGTAGACAATCCAGATAGAATTCAATCAGCTTCAGCTACAAGATGGGGAAGATATAACATCTCTGGAGTTGACGATTTATTGGCAGGAGTTTATAAAACTATTCATGCAGGATTTGATCCAGCAGCTGCAGATGCTGATCCGGATGTAATTGCTCCAGTTGATGTATTAAGAGAATATGAGAAAGAAGGCAAATTTAAAAAGTTACATGACTATTTTTATGCAACCGTAGGAACAGGGACAACTCAAGCAGAAGCTAAAAGAATGGCTAACGAAATCCTAGTTTATCTTCAAAATGAAGGTATAGACGGAGTTATAATGGTTTCTACGTGAGGAACTTGTACACGTTGCGGTGCAACTATGGTAAAAGCAATTGAAAAAGCTGGTATTCCAATTGTACAAATGGCTAATCTAATACCAGTAGCTAAAACTGCTGGTGCTAATAAAATTGTATCAACTATATCTATACCTTACCCATTAGGGGATCCTTCAACAACGAAAGAAGAACAGTGGAATCTTCGTTATCATAGAGTAGGAGTGGCACTAGATGCATTAACAGCCCATACAGAAGAGCCAACAGTATTTAAAGTTAAGTATTAAATTTTAGTTTAAGTAATTTATGATTTTAAATGAAATGGAGGCATATTATAATGGGGAATGCAAAGCTAGATATAAAGACTAATAAAATCAAAAGTAGTAATTCAGTATTTTATATATCTCTAATAGCAACTTTTTTAATAGTTATTTGGGGAATAATTGATAAAAGTGGTTTTGAAAATATGTCTAATAAAGCACTAGAATTCTTAACTGATAAATTTGGGTGGGCTTATTTAATATCAATGTTCATATTTGTAGTATTTGCATTAATGTTGGCTTTTAGTAAATTTGGTAAAATTAGATTAGGAAGTGATGACTCAAAGCCGGAGTATAGTACTATATCGTGGTTTGCTATGTTATTTGGAGCGGGAATGGGAATAGGTTTAGTATTTTGGGGGATTGCTGAACCAATAGCACATTTTACATCTCCAATGGGGAATATAGAGCCAGGAAGTGTAGAAGCTGCTAACTTTGCTATAAAATCCTCTTTTATGCATTGGGGATTCCATCCTTGGGCTAACTACAGTATTATTGGTCTTGCTTTAGCTTATTTTCAGTTTAGAAAGAACAAACCTGGCTTAATAAGCAGTATATTTATTCCTCTTTTAGGTGAAGAAAGAGTTGCAGGACCCATTGGAAAAACTATTGACATATTAGCAGTATTCGCTACAGTAGCAGGAGTAGCTACATCTTTAGGATTAGGAACATTACAAATTAATAGTGGGTTAGGCTATTTGTTTAATATACCAGAAACACAAATGGTTCAATTAATAATAATATCTGTAATTACTGTAATATTTATATGGACAGCTGTTAGTGGTATAGAGAAAGGTATAAGTGCAATCTCTAATGTAAACTTAGTATTAGCCTTTGGTATACTTATTTTATCTTTCTTAATTGGTCCTAGTATAAAAATGATTAATGCATTAATAGGTGGAACAGGAGCATATTTAGGAGACTTTGTAAATGGCAGCTTATGTATTGAAGCCTTTGGTGATAACAAATGGTTAAAAAGCTGGAGAATTTTCTATTGGGCATGGTGGATAGCTTGGGCACCATTTGTAGGAATTTTTATTGCAAGAATTTCAAAGGGAAGAACAATAAGAGAATTCATAATTGGAGTTATTGCAGCACCTAGTATAGCTTCATTAGTATGGTTTTCTATCTTTGGTACACTAGGAATTGACTTAGGAATAACAGGAAAGATAGGCATAGATGCTTTGAAGAATATTGCTGCAGTGCCAGAAACAGCATTTTTCAAGATTATATATAATTATCCCCTAGGTGCAGTTATTTCTATAATCACAGTTGTATTACTAGGAACGTTTTTTATAACATCAGCAAACTCAGCAACCTTTGTGCTTGGGATGTTAACATCTGAAGGAGACTTGAATCCTTCAAACTTTAAAAAAATACTATGGGGTATAGTTCAAGCTTTATTGGCAACAGTATTACTTTTAGCAGGTGGGTTATCTTCTTTGCAAACAGCCTCTGTTGCAGCGGCATTTCCCTTTATATTTGTAATGTTATTAAGTTGTGTTTCCTTGTGGAAGGCATTGAAATCAGAAGAATTGTAAATGACATTAAAGCCTATTATTCAGAAATAAAAGAGAGGAAAAATAGAAAAATAAGGCCCATTCTTGACAAATAAATTTGGCAGCAGTAAAATAAACACCATATCAATAGTTGATTATGTAAACTATTGATATGGTGTTTGTATTTTGTTTATATTTAAGCAAATACTCATTCTATACAGAGAATATATTTAAAAATAATTATTGTAGAAGGTGAAAGGTATGGTAAAAAGTAATAAATGGATTATGATAAAAGGAGCCAGAGAGAATAATCTAAAAAATATAGATGTTAAATTTCCTAGGAATAAAGTCACTGTAGTAACGGGAGTTTCTGGTTCTGGAAAATCTTCATTAATGTTTAACATATTTTGTCAAGAAGGAGAAAGAAAATTTATAAGTGCTACTGGAAAAGCTCCAGATAAGGTTAGACGTCCTGATTATGATAATATCTATGGATTAGCACCAATTATAAGTGTTAGCCAGAATAACTATAACAATAATCCTAGATCTACCGTAGGAACATACAGTGAGATATATACTTATTTACGTCTACTATATACAGCTATTGGTGAAAGGGAATGTCCACACTGTCATAAAAATATTGAATTAGCTAAATTGCGTACTCTACCCGTCTCTATAAGCGAGAATGATAGTTACAATGATGAAATGTATTTATGTCCAGAATGTAAATACCCAGTAGAAAATATTACAATGGCGCATTTTTCTTTTAATACTACTGCTGGAGCCTGTGAAAGATGTATGGGGTTAGGTGAAGTTGTTGATCCAATTTATGATAAAGTAGTTGATTATAACCTTTCAATAAAGGAAGGTGGAATTAAAGTTTGGAAAAAAGGTTTCGTTTGGCATTTTGGACCATTACTGGTTAGGGCCGCAAAATATTATAATCTTCCATTGGAAACGGAAGATCTTGATAGACCAATTGGTGAGTTAGATGAGATGGTGAAACATCTTATTTTATTTGGTACAGATGACCCTAAAATTCGAGAATTATGTCAAGGTAAGCCTGCCCCTACTAATATGAAAGATGGAAGATATGAAGGGGCTATTAACAGCTTAATGAGAAGGTATGAAGAAGAAGCACAGGAAGATGGAACAACAGAAGATATTTCAATATTTTTCAAATCAATAACTTGTCCAGAATGTAAAGGAACCAGGTTAAAAAAATCTAATTTAGAAGTAATGGTAAACAGTACTCATATACATCATGTTTTTACTAAATCCATTGAAGAACTTGTAAAATGGATAAATAGCTTAAAAGCATCTATTTCTAACGAATACTTAGAAATTGCAAAAACAATATTATCTGATTTAGAAGAAAGATGTGAAAGTTTATGTAATGTGGGACTAGGTTATTTATCCTTAGATCGTGGATTTTCTAGCTTATCAGGAGGAGAAGCCCAAAGAATGAGACTAGCTTCTTTATTGAATGCTGATTTATCAGGAATGATCTGCGTTTTAGATGAGCCAACTTCTGGATTACATCCTAAAGATACTGATAAGTTAGTTAATTCAATAAAACAATTACGTGATTTAGGAAATACGGTTATTGTAATTGAACATGATTTAGATGTAATAAAGGAAGCGGACTATGTTGTAGATATTGGTCCTGAAGCTGGAAATGATGGAGGTTATTTAGTATTTGAAGGTACTATTTATGATTTCTTAAAATGTGAAGAGTCTATAACTGCTAAATGGTTAAAGAATGATAAAAAAGAGTTAAAAACACAGTGTAGAAAAGGAGATAAACAATTAGTGATTAAAAATGCTACTGCAAATAACCTAAAAAATATTAGTACTGTTATTCCACTAAATACAATTACTGTTATAGCAGGGGTATCTGGTTCCGGTAAATCTACCTTAATTTTTAATGAATTACTAAATTCTTTAAATACAGATTTGAAATGTGAAAGTGAAAAACTAGAAGGGACAGAGTGTATAAATAGACTTGTAGTTGTAGATCAAAAAGCTATGGGCAAGGTTTCACGGTCTAACGCAGCTACTTATACAAAGGTTTTTGATGATATAAGAGATTTTTTTAAAGAAGAAGCAAAAAAACAGGGAAAAAATATTAAAGCATCAGATTTTTCATTTAATGTGACAGGTGGTAGATGTAGCACTTGTAAAGGTACGGGGAAAATAAAAATTCAAATGCATTTTATGCCAACTCAATTTATTACCTGTTCTTCTTGTAAAGGTAAAAGATATAATGAAACGATTTTAGGAGTAAAATACAAAGGGTATAATATTGCTGACGTTTTAGAGATGACTGTTAAGGAAGCAAAAAATCTTTTTTATGATATTCCAAAGATAAGAGTAAAACTTGATTGCTTATATAATATTGGCTTAGGATATCTAAAGCTAGGTCAACCAGCAGATACTCTGTCAGGGGGAGAGGGTCAAAGAATAAAGCTTGCATCTGAACTAACTTTGAGTAAAAATAAAAATACACTATACATTCTTGATGAACCTTCAAGAGGATTGCATGAGAATGACACGGAAAAATTAATGAATATATTAAATCAACTAGTTGAAGAAGGTAACAGTGTTATTATGATTGAACATAATTTAAGTATTATTAGTAAGGCTGACTGGATTATTGAACTTGGACCTGAGGGTGGAGCTAAAGGTGGATTTTTAATTGCAGAAGGAACACCACAAGTAATAAGAGAAAATTCAAAATCAATTTTAAAAGAATATTTATAAATATTGAATAGTACGAAAGGAATAATAGATATGACGATTAAAGAAGAGTTTAAAAAAGAATATATTGAGTTTCAGTGCAAGATTGTTTCCCATCACAATAATTTTAATGTAGAGGGAATTTCTTCAGCCCAATATAATATTATTGATTGTTTAGAAAAAGAGGGGCCTAAAACTACTCGTGATTTAGCAGAAATTTTAAATATTACAGTATCTGCTGTTTCAAAATTAAACAAAAAGTTATTAGAAAAAAATATGATTATCCAAACTCGTAATGAAAATGATCGACGATATTTTTACAATTCCATAACAGATGAGGGGCGTTGTTTTTTAAAAAGAGCAGAGAATTCACGCAATGAAATTGTAAAGGGAATTGAAAATAGTTTAACAGATGAAGAACTAAAGCAATTTATACATATATGTAGAAAAATAAATAAATCTTTATAAAAGGGTTATGAATCGTTAGCATTAAGATATTAGAGAGAAAACTACAGCATAAGATTAGTTTTCTCTCTTTATTCTTAGTATGAAATAGCATAAATATTTAAGTAATATAGATATGAGAACTAAATTTTAAAAATTATCTATCGTTCATTAACTTTTCAATTTCTGATGTGAAATCACTTAGCTTTATATCTAAATTCTCACAAATTTTAAAAATAATATTTAGAGTAGGCTTTCTTTTTTCTCTTTCGAGTAAACTTATATAGGTTCTATCAATTTCACATTTATGAGCTAGCTCTTCCTGGGACAATCCGTATTTTAGCCTATTGGTTTTTAATGCTATTGCAATTGCCTCTTCTAATGTCATAAAATTCACCTCTTAGGAATAATTTTCAAAGAAATACTATAAGTAGTCTACTGACTATAGTCTACAAAATGGTATTTTATGTTATGATAGTAGGTGTTGAAAAATTAATGTGATAGTAAATGCAAACAGTTAGGGGAATGGAAGTGAAATGATTATATGATTGAAGAGAGAATGGATAAGCTAAGAGAAAAGCTACATTTATTAATTGAAAGAAAAGCAGATTATGAAGAAATACTGAAGGCAAGTCAGGAATTAGATAAATGTATTTCAGAATTTACAGCTAAAAGCATAATTAGTACAATCACTTCACCTACTTTAACAAAAAAGTAAGTGAGAGTAAATAAATTTATTTTAATTAATATTAGCTTTAACTTATATGACATCATATAATTGGTTTTATCATAAAACTAATAAAATGATTAAATAATGCCCACAGAATCTATGATTATTCTATGGGCATTATATGATGAAGAGTGGTTTTGAATTTGGATTTTGCTTTATGAATTGTTAAAAGTAGCTAAGTAATATATAATTATTTTAACTTTTATATAAAATTATGACTGGGGGAAATAAGTTGATTAACATTGTTAAAGCAGTGAGTTCAGATGTAAACTTTATTGCTGAGGTATGTAGAGATGCGGAAGGGTTGTACTCAAAGATAATACCAAAGTCATTTAATAAACAAGCTGATAGATATAGAAGAAATGGACTGCCACAGGAATATGATATCTATATTATTAGGTATGGAGAAAATAATGTTGGATTCTTAGGGATGGCAGAGTTGAATACGGATACTATTTATTTAGTTGCATTATATTTCTTAACTAAACTTCAACGAAGAGGTTTAGGAACTATAGTAATGGACAAGTTAAGAGAAGATGAGTTTAAAGGGAAACATGTTATTCTTCAAGTGCATAAAGAAGCTATATGGGCCTACGATTTTTATATTAAAAATGGATTTAAAGTAGTATCAGAGGATTTTAACACAATTAGAAATTATGTAGATGGAATGAGGAATTTTGCAATCTCTTCTACAATTTTGATGAGTAATAGTTTTAGGTGAAAAATGGGAATAAGTATTTATAAATATTTTAGGAAAAGACAATTAATGTTTAATTATTAATTGTCTTTTTCTATGTGTTTTCATGCTTAAGTTTTATTGACATATAATATTATACGGCATATAGTATTATTAAAAGAATATTATACGCTGTATAATATATAAAACTAAATAGTACATGTAAGCTATAGTTTATATAGACATCATTGGAGGTGGAAATATGGCGTTTCAATTAGGAGCAACGTTACTTGATGCGTGCGTTTTAGCAGTTCTTACAAGAGGAGATACCTATGGATATGTATTAACTCAACAGGTAAGAGAGATTATGAATATATCTGAATCCACTCTCTATCCAGTACTTAGAAGGCTACAAAAGGATGGATATTTAAAAACTTATGATCAACCCTTTCAGGGAAGAAACAGAAGATACTATGAAATAACAGCATTAGGAAAAGAAAAATTTAAAGAATACCTTGAAGAATGGGAAGATTATAAGGGAAGAATTGATAAGGTTTTGTTAGGGGGAATGGGAGATGTATAGAGAGGAATACATGAAGGAACTTAGAAGAAGGTTAAATAGATTACCTGATGAGGAATTATATAATGTGTTAGGATATTACACAGAATATTTTGATGAGGCTGGAGCTGATAGGGAAGAAGATGTTATCAAGGAATTAGGATTACCAGCAAATGTAGCATCACAAATCTTAGCCGACTATGCAATTAAGGATATGGGAATTACTTCTGGAACACCTAAAAAAGGAATTTCGAAGGCTTGGTTTATGATTTTAGCAATTTTTGCAGCGCCAATTGCATTACCACTTGCTATAGCAACATTGGCGTTGATATTTGCAATGATCATAACAGTCGTAGCGTTAATATTTACATTTGCTATGGTTACAGTTTCACTAATAATTGCTGGCTTTGCTACTGGCTTTGCTGGGATATCAGTAATGTTTCAACATACCCCTACAGCCATAATGTTTATAGGAATAGGGACTATAGCTATAGGGTTAGGAATTATATTTGCAATGTTAGTTAGAGCACTAACTACTAAAGGATTTAAAGGCGTAGTTAATGTTGCTAATAATTTATTAAATGGACTAAAAAGTAAGAGGGAGGGGAAGCAATGAGTACAAAGAAAATAACAATAGTTGCATTAGGATTGATTATTTTTGGAACAATCCTCGCTCTAATAGGATTCTCAATGGGAGGAAAGTTTGGAATAGTAAGAGGCGGAAATGGATATCGTATTCAGGATAAAGATGATAAAGTAGTAAAGCAAGAGAATCTAGATAAATTTGATAGTATAGATATAAAGGTAGATTTAGATAATATTGAGATAATTAAAGGTGATAGATATGCTATAGAATTAGAATATTATAAAGATAGTAATGATATTATATATAAGGTTGAGAATGGAAAATTAATAGTAAAAGAACCAAGTCGTAACTCCATGATAAATTTTGGATTTAATATTGGGTTTGTATATACACCAAGTTTTATGAAGGTTTATGTTCCACAAGATGTAAATTTAAATAATTTAGATGTTCACTCAAGCAATTCAGATATAAAAATCAAAGATATAAAAAGTAACACTATATCAGTAAAATGTGATTATGGTGATACGATTTTTGAAGATATGGCAGCAAGTGTGTTTAATGTGGAAGTTGGAAATGGTAAACTTGCTATGAAAAATATAAAAGCGAAAGAGATAATTACTGAAAACAAATATGGGGAATTGAAAGTTGAAGGCTTAGAGTCAGATATATTTAAAAATGTTGTAGTAAATGGAAGTGCAACTTTTGATAATATAGAAGTAAGTAGTAGCTTTAAAATAGAGAATGAATACGGAGATGTAAATATAAAGAATAGTTTTATTAATAATTTAGAGGCTAAATTAAAAAATGGAGATTTAGATGTAGAAAATACAGGATCAGATAAAGTAGTATTTACTAATAATTATGGTAGTATTAATACTGTAGATTTTAAGAGCAAAGCTCTAGATATACAATGTAATAATTCGGATGTTACTCTAGATGGGGAATTACTAGGCAATACCACAATAAAATCTCAATATGGAAGTGTGACAGTTAAAACTAATATTGAGGAATTGCTATATAACTATAATGTATCCTGTGAGTATGGAGATATAATAATAAATGATAGTAAATTTGAAGATAATTTTCAAAAGAACAATAATGGATCAAATAATATAGATATTAGTTGTAAAAATGGTGATGCTAAAATTGAGTTTAAAGGTTCTAAATAGATAATTAATCTACAATCTGCACTCTTTGAATGAGTGTAGGTTGTAGATTTTTATTTGAATAGAGTCTTAGTAAATCAAATTTCCAAAATGAGTTATGAGTAATAATATGTAGCTTATTATAATCACTATATTAAAACGCAGTCTTGTAATCTATGAATTAAGAAATTCTTAAGAATTTTATCAGTTATTACTTAATATTTGTACTTTATTATAAGGGTATAGAATTTGATATTTCAAATTTGCCGTCAAAAATTAGTTAAAAATAAATTTAGATTATTTTAAAATATTTGAAGTTATGAAAATGTTAAATTGCTTTATAATCAGCTATTTCGCTTAGTTTTCATAACTTATTTAAAAGGATTTTACGTATATGACGAAAATGAAAGATTAATGTAATAAAGTTGAATATGTTATTTTAACTCTAAATAATATAATTAACTCATAAGATAACAAAAGGAGCTGATTTTAATGAAAAAATTATTTGATGTTGTTAAGGTAGTAGTTCTAGTTATATTTGTAGGATATAATGAAGAGAATTTTGCAGTAAATAAATAGTTATTAAATTATTATATTAAAAGGGTGATAGTATGAAAAAATTTATAATTAAATGGATGAAAATTTTCACTATAGCTATCATAGCTTTTGCATCAGTTGTTTTTGGACTAGCATATTATGAATATAATGGACAAGTAAAAAATATAGCAATAGAAGATAAAGTAGAGAAAGTTAGAAGTAATAAGGACTTTGTAAAATTAGATAGTGTAAGCAAGGATTTTTTATCAGCTATTGTAGCTGTAGAAGACCATAGATTTTATAATCATGGAGCTATTGATTTTATATCCATAGGAAGAGCTACATTAAGTAATATATTGGCAGGAGAAGTTGTTCAAGGGGGAAGCACCATTACCCAACAACTAGCAAAGAACTTATATTTAAATAATGATAGAACTATAGATAGAAAGATAAAGGAAATGTTTATTTCCTTTGATTTAGAGAGAAAGTATTCTAAAGAGGAGATTTTAGAATTATATATAAATGTAATATACTATGGTGATGGAAATACGGGCATAAATCACGCAAGTATAGGATATTTTGAAAAGGATCCTTCGCAATTGACTTTTGATGAGGCTACCATGTTGGCTGGATTCCCCCAGGCACCAAGTATATATGGAGCAAGTAAAAATTATGAACTAGCGAAAGAACGACAGCAACAGGTTATTTTGGCATTACAGAAGTATTGAATAAGATAAATAAGGCACTGCTTTGAGGCAGTGCCTTATTTAAATGGCTTTGTTCTAATATAGTGATGATAACAAACTATATATTATTACTCACAAACCNNATAATATATAATTCTAAAATCAGCAACCATTTAGAACAAAGCCATTTATATAAATTATAACTATCAATTAAGTATTATTGAATTATGTATAATATGCATAAAAATATGTATATTATGCATATATATAAATAAAAAGCAAATGCGATATTCGTCGATAAACGTATATTATATTTGAGGTATTCAATGTAAAAAACTAGAATTGAAGAGGTTTACATAATAAAACTAAGATAAATATAAAAATATTTATACACAACTATTGCATAAATATGAGGATATGGTGTATAATCATACCTATGTTAAATGTATAAATATAAATATTAGGGGGCTAGTTTATGAAAGCAGGAGTTTTAAAAAAAATATTAGGAATTGTATTAGTGGGAGCTTTGTCTTTATCTCTTGTAGCATGTGGAGGCAAAAAAGAGGACAAGCAGCTATCAGGGATAGAGAAGATAAAAGAAAGTGGGAAATTAGTAGTTGCAACAAGTGCGGATTATCCACCATATGAATTTCATAAAATAATAGATGGAAAAGATCAAATAATAGGCTTTGATATTGATATAGCAAGAGAAATTGCTAAGGATATGGGAGTAGAGCTTGAAATAACAGATATGGATTTTGATGGCTTGTTAATAGCACTTCAAGCTGGAAAAGCAGATATGGTGTTTGCAGGAATGACACCTACTCCAAAGAGACAAGAGAATGCATCTTTCTCAAAGATTTATTATGCAGCTGAGCACGGTATATTGGTAAATGCAGAAGATAAAGATAAAATTAATTCTATAGAAGATTTAAAAGGTAAGAAACTTGGGGTTCAAAAAGGATCTATTCAAGAGGAAATAGCTAAGAATCAAATTCAAGGGGCTGAAATTAAAGCACTAGGAAAAGTAACTGACTTAGTTTTAGATTTAAAGAGCGGAAAAGTTGATGCGCTTTTAATTGAGAAACCAGTAGCTGAATTTAATATTAAACAAAATAGTGGGATATCTCTTACAACAGTAGTTATAAAAGATGAAGAAGGTGGCTCTGCTATTGCCATGAAAAAAGGGGAAGCTGATTTAGTTAAAGAGGTTGATAAGACTATAGATAGATTAATAAGTGAAGGCAAGATAGATGAATTTGTTGTAGAAGCAAATAAACACCTAGAGTAGAGAGAATAAGGAGGAGGACAACTTGGAATTAACTTTTAAATTTTTACCTGAGTACGTAAGTTATTTTATTAATGGTGCAAAAATAACAATATTATTAGCGTTCTTTACAGTATTATTTGGAACCATGCTAGGCATGATGATATGCCTTATGAAGACTGCTAAGTTTAAAGTTTTTGAATCAACAATGATAAGTAAATTGTTAAATATTATTGCCTCAATATATGTAGAATTTGTAAGAGGCACACCTGTCTTAGTTCAAATTTGGATAATATATATTGCATTGCCACAAGTTTTAGGTTTTGATTTATCAGGAATAGGTACAGGTATTGTGGCATTATCTCTTAATTCAGCAGCTTATGTTGCAGAAATAATTAGAGCTGGTATAGATTCCGTAGATAAAGGACAAGCTGAAGCTGCGAGAAGTTTAGGAATGAAACGAGCTTTAGTTATGGCACATATTATAATACCTCAGGCTGTTAAGAATATATTACCTGCCTTAGGAAATGAATTTATCACTATAATAAAAGAATCATCCATTGTATCAGTAATTGGAGTTGCAGAGCTTATGTATAACACTGGAACAGTTAGAGGTACAACCGCATTAGGATTAGAGCCACTATTAGTAGCAGCAGTAATATACTTTATACTAACATTCACACTAACAAGAATTCTTGGTGTTGTAGAAAGAAGGTTGAAAGCTAGTGATTTACGTTAATAATTTGCATAAGTATTTTGGAAACAATCAGGTATTAAAAGGAGTTAATGAGCATATAAAAAAGGGTCAGGTTGTAGTTGTAATTGGTCCCTCAGGTTCGGGTAAAAGTACATTCTTAAGATGCCTAAATAGGTTAGAGGAACCCACAGAAGGAGAAATAATTTTTGAAGGCACTAATATTATGGAAAAAGGAGTAAACATCAATAAGATTAGAGAAAACATGGGAATGGTGTTTCAGCAATTTAATCTTTTTCCTCATAAAACAGTGCTTGATAATATAACTTTAGCTCCTATGAAGGTAAAAAATAAATCAAAACAGGGTGCTATTAACAAGGCAATGGAATTACTTGAAAAAGTTGGTCTTCATGAAAAAGCTAATGAATATCCTGCATCATTATCTGGCGGGCAAAAACAAAGGGTAGCTATAGCTAGAGCTTTAGCCATGGAACCAGATGTAATGTTATTTGATGAACCCACATCAGCATTAGATCCTGAGATGGTAGGTGAGGTTTTAAATGTAATGAAAAATCTTGCTAATGATGGTATGACAATGGTGGTTGTTACTCATGAAATGGGATTTGCAAAAGAAGTGGGAGATAGAATTTTATTTATGGATGGAGGAAATATTGTGGAGGAGGGAACTCCAGAAGAAATTTTCAACAATCCAAAAAATCCGAGAACTATAGATTTTCTTTCAAAGGTATTATAATTTGAGCTCCATACCAGTACTTAATGGTATGGAGTTTTTTTCAGGATAGATATTAAGTTTACAAGAGAAAAATGGTAAAATATATTATAAATGTTAATGTAGATTTCAGTGCCTAGAATATTTCATAATACTATAAGTTTGAGGTGATAAATAATGAAAATAAGAATATTACATACTAATGATATACATAGTAGGTTTGAAAATTTCTCTAAAATTGTAAGTAAAATAAAAGAGCTTAGAAATGAAAATACCATTATTTTGGATGGTGGAGATTTTAATGATTTTATGAGGCTGGAGCTTCAAGGTACTAAGGGGGAAGCTGGATGTAAACTTCTAGATCTTGCTAACTATGACGGAATTGTAGTAGGAAATAATGAAGGTTTCCAAGGAGAAGAAATTCTTGAAGTTATGGCGAAGACAAATCTAGTTCCATTTCTTTCTACTAATCTATATAAAAATAATACTAATGAAATTGAAGGATTAAAAAGAAGCATTATATTGGAAAGAGGGGGACTTAGATTCCTTATAATTGGAGCTACACCACCTTTAAATGAGTTTTTTTCATTGCATAATATGTATGCATCAAATCCTATAGAAGAAATTAGAAGGGAGATTAAGAATAATAATGGAAAGTATGATATATGTATATTACTAAGTCATTTGGGCATAAAAGAAGATAGAGTTATTGCAGAAACTATAGAAGATATTCATATAATAATAGGTGGACATAGTCATACTCTTATGAAAAAAGTAGAGTTAATAAATAATACTCTAATACATCAATC
The DNA here is from genome assembly GCA_002381695.1 of Clostridium sp. UBA4108. Taxonomy (GTDB): domain Bacteria; phylum Bacillota; class Clostridia; order Clostridiales; family Clostridiaceae; genus Clostridium_J. The sequence continues at coordinate 89,689 of DFXM01000020.1, forward strand.
GGGAAATTATGGGAATTACTTAGGAATTCTTGATATTGATATTGAGAATAAGGCAATAAAGGATTTTCAGGGAGAGAATATAGATATTACAAATATAATAGAAGATGAAGAAATAATAAATCAACTTAAGATAGAGAAGGATATAGCTCTACAAAACTTAAGCGAGCCTCTCTATGAAGTAGATGTTGATATTTGGCATGATGTAATTGAAGAAAATCCTATAACTAATCTTTTAGCAGATGGTTTGAGAGATGCAATTTCTTGCGACTTAAGTATAATTAATAGCGGAATTGTAAATGGAGGAGTGAGAAAGGGAGAAGTCTCTGATAAAAAATTATTAGAAATAAGCCCATCTCCTTTAAATCCTACATATATGGAGATCAGTGGAAAGGATATAAAGGAAGCCCTAAGGATATCTCTTCAGTCAGAAATCTGTCTACAGGATGGAAGAGGTCCAGGGTTCAGAGGTAGATACCTTGGAAGACTTCATGTGTCAGGAGCAATTATAGAACATGATGGAAGAGATATCTTAAGAGTAGCACTTGAAACTGGAGAATTAGAAGATGAGAAAATATATAGGGTTTCAACCTCAGATTATCTACAGAGAGGTACTGGATATTCTAGCTTAGCCAATAATAAAAATGAAAAATATAATCAAGAATATACAAGAGATACTTTAAGAGAATATTTAAATAAAGGTGAATTTGTGAAAAACTGCTTTACAAATAGATGGATAAGGATAAAATAAAATTAATCTTGTAGTAATTATGTGGATTTATTGATAAGGGAGGTAGGTATGGTGAGAAGTGAAAAAGAAAGGATGTTAGCAGGAGAATACTATAATGCAGGTGATAGTGTGCTAGTGGAAGAACGAGAGAAGGCAAGAGAGTTAACTTATGAATTTAACCACTCACGGCCTAGTGAAATAGAGAAAAGAAAGAAAATTTTAAAACAGCTAATTGTTTCAAAAGGGTCTTTTTATATTGAACCACCCTTTAATTGTGATTATGGATACAATATTGAGGTTGGTGATAACTTCTATGCTAATTTTGGCTGTATTATACTTGATGTTAATAAAGTTCAAATTGGAGATAATGTATTATTAGCACCAAATGTTCAGATATATACAGCTACACATCCCATAGAACCTGAGGAGAGGATAACTGGTAAAGAATTTGGACAGCCAATCATCATAGGAAATAATGTTTGGATTGGCGGAGGAACAATTATATGTCCAGGAGTGCGTATAGGAGATAATACAACCATTGGAGCAGGGAGTGTTGTCACTAAAGATATACCTAAAAATGTAATCGCAGCAGGTAATCCTTGTAAAGTAATCAGAGAGATTTAATGAATTAAAATATAAAACATATGAAAGTAAAAGTTATGAAAATAGTATGGCAGATAGATAATTACAACCGCTATTTAGTATGTATTAAAAATTTTATATAATATCTTTAGATAATAAAAAAGGACTTTTATAAGTTCTTTTTTTATTGTTTATTTTGAAATATTGTATATTTTAAAATATTGTAGTTATTGTAAGAAATTCTTAAGAATTTTATTAAGTGTTATTTAAGATTTTATATTTATCATAGTAATATAAGAGCTTTGACAATTTTATATATTATGAATAGGGTGGTAATAATGGTGAGGAAGAAGAGGATTAATAAATTCAGATTATTTATTTCTATAATAGTATTAGTTGTGTTTAACATAACATTGATCAGTAAGGTAAGTGAGTATATGTATAAAGATGTTAGTGCTAGTAGTAATGCACTTATGCTGGTAAATAAAGAAAATAATATAAAAAAGGATTATGAACCCCAAGATTTGGTAAAAATAAATGTGAGGACTACTCCTAATATTACAGAGGAGGAGACTTACATGGCAAAGACAGCAGCTGATGCCTTAAAGAAGATGTTTGCTGAAGCTGAGGATGAAGGCGTACATTTATATGCACTTTCAGGATATAGATCTTATAATACACAAAAGGGGATATATGATAGAAATATTGAAGAAAAGGGATTTGATTATACTAGTAAGTATGTAGCTCAGCCAGGTCAAAGTGAGCATCAAACAGGACTTGCAATGGATATAACTAATGAAACCTATTCCTTAGATTCTAATGAAACTGCTGAAGGAGCATGGTTAGAAAAGAATTCTTATAAATTTGGATTTATATTAAGATATGATGATGGAAAAGAGGGTATTACCGGATATAATTATGAACCTTGGCATTTTAGGTATGTGGGCAAGAAAGAAGCAAAAAAAATCTTTGAGAGCGGTATAACTTTAGAAGAATATTTGGAGAAATAATAAGATTAAAAGATAACAGGAGTTTTAAAATATAGAAAGTAAGATATAGGATGATATAATGGTTTTATGAGGAGTGATGTAAAATGAAATACAATGTATTAGTTGTAGATGATGATAAAGAAATAGTAGATGCCATTGAGATATATCTTATGAATGAAGGATTAAATATATATAAGTCTTATGATGGATTAGAGGCACTAGAGCTGTTAGTAGAAAAAGATATACACTTAATTTTGATGGATATAATGATGCCTAAGATGGATGGAATAAGAGCAACCCTTAAAATAAGAGAAGAAAAAAATATACCTATAATACTGATTTCTGCAAAATCAGAGGATACAGATAAAATTCTAGGACTTAATATGGGAGCAGATGATTATATTACTAAACCTTTTAACCCACTTGAGCTTATAGCTAGAGTTAAATCTCAATTAAGAAGATATATAACTTTAGGAAATTTGAATAATATAAGCAATAATGACAGTGATGAAGTATTAAGGAGTGGAGGATTAGAAATGAACATAAATACTAAAGAAGTATTTATGGATGGAGAAAGTGTAAGGGTTACACCTATAGAGTTTAAAATATTAGAGTTACTTTTAAAAAATCAAGGAAGGGTATTTTCTATGGAAGAAATATATGAAAGAGTATGGAATGAACCGAGTTATAATGTAGATAACACAGTGGCAGTCCATATTAGAAGAATTAGAGAAAAAATAGAAATAAACCCGAAGGATCCCAAATATTTAAAGGTGGTGTGGGGAATTGGATATAAAATCGAAAAATATTAATGAAGAAGTAATTGATGATATAGAAATGAAAAAAGACTATACCAGGATAACTATTGCAAAAATAATAGCCATGATAATTGCAGCTATGTTATTTTCAGTAATTTTTATATCTATTGATGACATTAAGAGTAATAAAATAAACTTTGATAAAAATGGAGTATATTCATCACAATATGTAGGAAGTGACCTTCACAAATTCACAGAGAGAGTAGGATATTTAACAGAATTCTATAAAAACGAGGATTATATAAAAGATAAAAAGAATTTAGCTCAATGGGAGATAAAGCAAAAAAAGGATAGTTTTGAAGAGCAGCTAAATGAAGAATATTCCTCAGAGTCAAATAAAATATCAGCGAATTTCATAGGTACGGAACAGCAACTAGCTGCAGAACAAAGTAAAATTCGTCAAGAGTTAGAAAAAAAATATGAGAGATCTGATGAAGAATTAGCTTCTCTAATTATAGAAGAGAAGTTATCTACTTTTAAAAGAGAAGTCACTGCATTAAGTTCTTATCCAAATTTGAAATATATATCTTATGATAAAAAGAATAATATATGGCTTAGTAATTTTAAAACTGGAAATGAGGCCATAGAGGAACTAAAAAATTCAAGTAGGTTCTTTGGAGAGTATTCAATTATTGGAGGAGGTACCAATAAAAAATTATTTATAGATGGCGAATATATAAATAGAAATAAAGATGGAAGTATATTTGATTATGTTGCTCCTAATTTTGGATATGGTGACTTAAGTGAATTAATCATATATATAGGGATTCCAAAAGAATTAAGCGCTGGAGATGAGGTTTATAGCTCTTTTCAAAATTTTAATGAAGCTACGGCAATAGTAAATGGTGAAGTGAAAATTTTTATAGGTTCACTTATAGGACTAATTATTATGGTATTTATATTAAGGAATTTGAATAAGAAAGTGTGCTATATGAGCAGCTTGTTATTACGATTAAAACATACAAAGATAGAGATTAAAGGCTTCATATTAATGTCTTCTTGGATAATATATAATGTGTTTTATCATTACAACTATTATGAGGGATATAGATTCAATATCAATATCAATAATATAGTTTTATTATCATTATTAGCCATAGTATGGTATTTAGTTTTTAAAGCATTAATAATGAATTATAAAGATAATACTGTTCTTAAAGATAGTTATACCTTGAAACTTTGGGAATATGTAAAGATAGTTATGGAGAAGGGCTCCTTTGGGAAAACTATATTTATAATCATGTCACTATATGTGATGATTTGCGTTGGAGTGACCTTTGTACTTGCAGGGATATTTGGCAATGGATTTGGAATTGCACTTGCATTTATGTTTGATGTGGTAGCCACTTTAGTAGTTATATATGTACTATTTAAAGAATTTGCTTATTTAAATAAGATTATTTATGCAGCTAGAATGCTTTCAGAGGGAAAGCTTAATGACAATATAGAAGAACAAGGGCATGGAGCATTAAAGGGACTTGCGCATAGTATAAATAATTTAAAACAAGGACTAAGAAAATCTATTGAAAATGAAACTAAGAGTGAGAGAATGAAGACTGAGCTTATTTCAAATGTATCTCATGACTTAAAAACTCCACTTACTTCAATTATTAACTATGTAGATATATTAAAAAAGCAAAATATAGAGCCAGAGGAAGCTAGAGCATATTTAGAGGTGTTAGATAAAAAATCTCAAAGGTTAAAGCTATTAATTGAAGATTTATTTGAAGCCTCAAAGGCAGCAAGTGGAGCTATGGAACTTACTTTAACTAAAGTGGAGGTAAATGCTCTATTAAATCAAACTCTAGGTGAAGCGGAAGGTAGAATTAAAGAATCAGCTTTAGATTTTAAGGTTAATATGCCAAGTGAAAAAATATATATTGAAGCTGATGGGAGAAAAATCTGGAGAGTGTTTGAAAATTTAATATCGAATATAATTAAATACTCTTTCCCTAACACTAGAGTATATATAGATGTAAATACTCAAGGGGAAAATGTATATATAACAATGAAAAATATTTCAGCTTATGAATTAAATTTCGATGTAGAGGAAATAACAGAGAGATTTAAAAGAGGGGATGAATCTAGGCATACAGATGGTTCAGGATTAGGGCTTGCTATCTCAAAAAGTATTGTAGAGCTCCATGGTGGAAAATTCAATATAGAAATAGATGGAGATTTATTTAAGGTAATAGTAGAATTAAGAATATCAAAATAACTAAATTCACTATATAGTAGGTTAGAAAAATAAAATTTAAAAATATAAATAAGATGATACCAAAATAATAGTTCTAGATATTTTAGAACTATTATTTTTTTGACGTTGCATATATAATATTGAATTTTAAAGGGTAATATAGAAATAGATAGAATAATTAAGTAGTGATATAAAGTTTTGAAAATGTAACGGTGAATTTTCAAAAATAATAACTGACGGTCTATAATAAATACCATTGCATATAAGAAAAGAACTTTATATTAAAATTAGAATCTAAAAATAATATATTAAATTTAATATTTCATAAGTTTTAAAATATAGATTATATAATTAAAGTAGAGTGTTTGGAGGTATTTTAAATAAATGAATAAGACTAAGTTACAAATATTCAAGGCAGCAATAAAATCATTTTCTATATATGGGTATACAGGAACTACTATGGATCAGATAGCGGAATATGCAGGAGTAGCAAAGGGAACTCTATATTATCATTTCAAGAGTAAGGAAGAGATGTTTAGCTTCATAATAGAAGAAGGTTTAAACTTAATGATAGATGAGGTTACTTCAGAAGTTAAAGCTTATGAAAATCCTCTAGAGAAATTAAGAGTGTTATGTAAATTACAGCTTTCTGTATTATATAGGGATAGAGATTTTATAAAGATTGTATTAAGCCAATTGTGGGGGCAAGAAATTAGACAAATAGAGTTAAGAAACAAAGTAAGATTGTATCTTAAACAGATAGAAGGGTACATAAAAGACGCCATGGATGCTGGATTGGTTAGGAGTGGAAACCCAACTTTCATGTCCTATGCTTTTTTCGGAAGCTTATGCTCAGCGGCAGTTTATGAGGTTATAAATATTGATAAAATCAATTTGGATTCAGTAATAGAAGAATTAATAGAATATAGTATTAGAGGACTTCAAAATTAAAGTAAACTTCTATATGTTAAATTTTTATGAGCATATAGAAGTTTACTTTTTGCTATTGACATATAATAAATTTCGCAGTATATTTAAAACTGACCAGTCAGTGCAAAAAGGGAGTGATATATATGAATTTTCTAAAAATAGCTTGGAAGGATATATCTAGTATATTTAAGAATAGGCTTATTAGAGTGTCAGTTATTGCAATAATAATTGTTCCTTTATTATATAGTTTGCTTTATCTGGCAGCCTTTTGGGATCCTTATTCTAGACTAGATAAATTACCAATTGCTTTTGTAAACTTAGATAAGGGTACAACTAAAGATGGTGATGCAGTAAATTATGGTCAAGACTTAGTCGATAATTTAAAGGATAACAAAGAAGTTCAATGGAATTTTGTTGATCTTAGTGAAGGGAAAGATGGAGTTGAAAATGATAAATATTATTCTATTTTTATAATTCCAGAAAACTTTTCAACAAATGTTCTTAGTGCTAAGGATGGAAAACCACAGCAAGCAAAAATTATTTATAGTGCCAACGAGAAAAAGAATTTTCTATCTGCTCAAATAGGGCAAAGGGTAGAAGATAAACTAAAGGCAGAAGTTATTGCAAATGTAACTGAAGAATATACAAAGGTAACTTTTGATAGCATTTATGAATTAAAGGATGGTATGGCGCAAGCAAGTGATGGAAGTAAAGAGCTTTATGATGGAATTTCAAAATTAAATGAAAAAATTCCAGAAATGACAGATGGAGTCGATAAACTTTATAATGGATCAACTGATTTAAATAATGGACTCAATCAACTGAAAAAAAATACTCCGGCCATGCAAGAAGGAGCAAATAAACTATATGAAGGATCTACAGCTTTAAAAGGTGGATTAGAATATTTAAATAATAATGCATCAACTTTAAGTGAAGGTACTAAGAAGTTACTTGATGGTGCAACTCAATTAAGTCAAGGTGTAAATACTAATGCAGTAGTTAATAATAAGCCAGTTGGATTAACTAATGGATTAAATTCACTATCACAGGGAATGGAGAATGCTAAGAATGGAGTTAATGAACTAGGTAATTCACTTGAAAGTTTAAACAAGGCTGTGAATATAGGAGGGGACGGAAACCCAAGTCTTGTACAGGGTATCACAAAGGTTAATAGCGGTGTGAACTCACTTGGAGGTGCAGTAGGAGCATTTAATAAAGTTGTAAATAACGGTGATATTCCAAAAACAAATGGAATGAGTAATGATCAAATAGTTAATTCTTTAATAAATCAATACAGTAAAGCAACTAATAATGACGAAAAAGTAGCAATTTTATCACAGATGGTATCAACATTAAATGTAGCAGTGAATGTAGATCAAAGTGCTACAGAGCCATCGCTTAAAACTGCTGTAAATTCAATAACAAATAATGTTACTGTAGACTCTCAAAGTAAGCCAAGTCTTGGAACTGCTATTGGAAGTTTAAATGAAGCAGTAAATAATGGTTATAATGGAAAACCTAGCTTAAAATCAGGAATTAATGAAGCTGATATTGCTGCAAAAACATTAGTTCAAGGATCTATCAAGATAGGACAAGGGGCAGAAGCGTTAACACAGGGAATAGAACAATTAAGTTCCAATATACCAGCACTAACTGGCGGCGTTGGCAAATTAGCTCAAGGAGCTACAGCTTTAAATGGTGGAATTGGTGAATTAAAAGAAAAAATGCCTGAACTAAGTAGTGGAGTTAACGCACTTTCAGATGGTTCTATTGCAATTAATAATGGATTAAAAACATTAAGTGATAAAATGCCAGAATTAAAAGATGGGGCACAAAAACTTGACGATGGTTCAGAAGAACTTGCTACGAAACTAAAAGAAGGTTCAGATAAGCTAAATAATAATGTGATTAATACTAGTAATGATATGGCTAAATTTGTATCGAATCCAATAGAATTAGAGGATACACCAACTAATACTGTAAAGGATTATGGAACAGGATTTACACCATACTTTATACCACTTTCATTATGGGTAGGAGCAATTATGATGTTCTTTGTTATTTCAGCAAGAGTTGAGAATAATATGAATGCAGGTGCTATATCAGTAGTTACTGGTAAGTATCTATCATATAGTTTTATAGGAGTCTTACAAGCAGTCCTTGCAAGTATAGCAGTTTTAGCTCTAGGCTTAAAACCAGAGAATATTCCATTGTATTTTGCATTCAATATATTGATGTCTCTAGCATTTATAGCAATAATGCAATGCTTAATATCAGTATTAGGAGATGCAGGAAGATTGCTAGCCATAGTATTATTAATTCTTCAACTTACATCTTGTGCAGGTACATTCCCACTAGAATTAGTACCTGATTTCTTTAAAGTACTAAATCCATTTATGCCTTTTACTTATTGTGTATCAGGATTAAGAGAAATTATTTCAGGTACAAACAATGCAATAATAGTAAGAGACATTGGAGTGTTATTTATGATTACTGTTGTATTCTTAATAATATCAGTATTGCTTAAAGATAGAGGAGAGAAGCTACAGGATAAAATGGAAGAACGAAAAGAAGTAATGTCAAATTAAGAATTTATAATATTAGAGAATAAGAATAAGAATAAGAATAAGAAGGGTTGTTTTATTTATACAACCTTTCTTTTTTATAGTTATATTCTATGGAAAATTTATAAGAAATATAAAACCAAAAATCAATACATATATTTACATAAAAAAAAATAAATGGTATGATTTAATTAACAAATTTATGAGGGGTGATTTTTATGCCAGATAAGGGAAAGAGTAAAGGTGGAACAAAAAAGCCAAAGACAGCTGGTAAGGATACAGGAAAGGCTAAGAAAAAATAACCTTTTTATACTAATTAAGAGCAGAGTATATAATCCATATTATTACTTAGATAATATGGATTATATTTATTTTAAAAGCTAATATAAAATTTATATATCAAGTAAGGAGATTTTAGAAACCTTATATGCATAATTCTTATATATTTATAAATAGTTCATTTAGTGATATATTTAGTAGTGAAGTATATTTATAAGAGGAGATTAATTTACAAATGAATACTAAAGAGTTTTTTATGAAGAGAAAAATAATATATATATTTGCTACTGTATGCTGTATGTTATGGGGAAGTGCCTTTCCAGCAGTAAAAAGTGGATATGAAATATTTAACATTGCTTCAGATGATATACCTTCTAAATTAGTATTTGCAGGGTATAGATTCTTTTTGGCAGGTATAATAGTACTTTTTATAGCACTATTGAGTAAAAAAGAAGTTTTTAAGTTTAATAAAAAACAATTAGGGCAAATAGCCTTACTCGGAGTTACACAAACCAGCTTACAGTATATATTTTTCTATTTAGGATTAGCTTATACCAGTGGTACAAAAGGTTCTATTTTAAGTGGAACAGGAGCTTTTTTTAGCGTTATAATAGCTCATTATATATACATAAATGACAAATTGAATTTTAAGAAGACCTTAGGGTGCATTATAGGTTTTATAGGTGTAATTATTATTAATTTTAATTCACAGTTGTTAGGTTCTTCTTTTACTATAAAAGGTGAAGGAGCAATCATGCTTTCTGCATTAATACTTTCTGCATCAGCTATTTATGGTAAAAAACTTACTCAGTCTATGGACTCAATAGTGGTAACTGGATATCAATTATTCATAGGAGGAGCTATACTTATTAGTCTAGGATATGGGTTTAATGGCTCTATATCAGGGTTTACCATGAAATCCACAAGTTTACTTATATATCTTGCAATGATTTCTTCAGTTGCATTTTCATTGTGGACAGTTCTATTAAAGTATAATAAGGTAGGAACCGTGGCCGTTTTTAATTTCTTAACACCTATATTTGGTTCAATATTATCAGCTATATTTTTACATGAAAACATATGGGAGTTGAAGAATGCTATAGCATTAATGTTTGTTTGTATGGGTATATGGCTAGTTAACAGAGAAAGTAATAAAACAAATCATAGATTGGAGCCTTTAAAAGAAGAAATCAAGGTAGATTAAAATTAGTTGAGAAGTTGACAAGAAGTTTTTACATTGATAAAATTACATAAAAAATAAAACAGACAAGCATTGTATTCTGAAGGGAGTTTTTATGAATAATAAAACTAAAATTGTAATAGCATTAGTATTATGTAGCAACTTAGTTACAGGAAATGTACTAGCAAATGGTATTAGTGATATGAAGAATAAATCCAATGATATTGAACAAGAAATTAATAATGGCAAAAATGAGATAAAAGAATTAGAGAAAAACAAAGAAAATATTCTTAATGATATTCATGAATTAGATAAAAGTATTAATGAGGTAGATAGTGAAGTTAAGCAAATAAATTCTAAAATAAGTAATTCAAATAAAAAAATAGAAACTTTACAGGTTAAATCAGAAGAATTAAAGGTTGATTTAGCAAAAAATGAAACCTTGATGGCAAAAAGGCTTCGTATTATGTATATGAATCAATCTCAAGGTTACATAGAAATATTATTTGGATCAGAAGGACTTTATGATTTCCTTGAAAGAGTAGAAATTATAACAAGTTTGGTTAAATATGATACTGATATCATAAATGAATTTAAAGAAAAACAAGGTGAACTGCAGAGCACTATGACTCAAGTTAAAGATGAAAAAAGCAATCTTGAAGATATGATGCAAACTGTTAACAGTAAAATGAATACTTTAAAAGATAAAAAGCAAGAGAAAGATGTACTTATAGCTAAAATTGAAAATGAGATTGATGTACATGAAGCCATATTAGCGCAGCAACAAAATGAGTTTGATGAAATAGTTATGGCTATTAGAAATATGGAAGCTGAGAAGAGACCATCTAGAGGGGACTCTGACTCTAGTGGTGGACAAGTATCAAATGGAGATATTTTTTCAATAACGGGGGGAAGAGGATATACTATAACCCAGAGGTTTGAAGGTAGAGTCAATCCTATTACAGGCAAGCAAGAATTTCATGGAGCTCTTGATATAGGGGCACCTTATGGAGCAAGTGTACATTCACTTCAAAATGGAGTTGTAGCTTATGCAGGTTGGATGAATGGATATGGAAATGTAGTGGTTATAGATCATGGAAATATTAGCAGTCTATATGCCCATAACTCTCAGCTTTTAGTTAGCAAGGGGCAGAGTATCAGTGGAGGACAAGAAATTTCAAAGGTTGGGTCTACAGGATGGTCAACAGGACCACATATACATTTTGAGGTAATTAATTCTAGTGGCGAGAAAATTGATCCAATTTCATATTACATATATTAAGTGATTAGGGGTGTCTATTTGGAATAGGCATCCTTTTATTTTCCACTATCTGATTATTCTAATATTTTATGGAATAAGTCAAAAATTCTAATACTTTAATTAAATAAGGGAATTCTATTAATGAAAACCATATAAATATGTGAAAGAATTTATTATAAAATTATAAATGTTACATATAATTCATGCAATATATTTGTAATAATTTATACTTCGGAAATTCATTAGGAAATAATAAAACATTGGTGAATTTATATAGAATTTTAGAATAAATCTAATGAAATTCTGAGAAATTAAACACTTAATTGTAAAAATATGGACTCATATTAAGGGAGAATCTTAAAGAAAAATTAAAAATATTAATAATATGTTAATAAAATAGATAAGGTAGTGAATAATTCAAAAATATAATATAAAATTACAGATATACTGCAGAAAATTTTTAACAATGAAAGTTTAGTTGCAATTTTCAAATTTTATCTGTAACTAAAAGTTTATAAGTAATTTTGTATTAAAGGGGGCGTAATTATGGATTTTCTGGTAAATGGAATTATGGCTATAACTTGGCAGCAAGTAATAATGTGGGTTATAGGAGCAACACTAATATGGCTAGCAATAAAAAAAGGATTTGAGCCAACACTTTTATTACCAATGGGATTTGGTGCCATATTAGTAAACATTCCTTTTTCAGGTGCTGTGACACAAATTATTGGTGGTCATGCAGAAGTAGGAATAATTGATAACTTATTTAATATGGGTATAGCAAATGAGCTATTTCCACTAGTGCTATTTATAGGTATTGGAGCTATGATTGATTTTGGACCACTATTAACTAATCCTAAGATGCTTTTATTCGGAGCAGCAGCACAATTTGGTATATTCTTCACTTTAAGTTTAGCTGCATTGCTAGGATTCACATTGAAGGATGCAGCATCTATAGGAATTATAGGAGCGGCAGATGGACCAACTTCTATATTTGTAGCTAACTTTTTTAAGAGTAATTACATAGGGGCCATAACGGTAGCAGCATATTCTTATATGGCACTTGTTCCTATTATACAACCAGCAGCTATAAAACTTGTTACAACAAAGAAGGAAAGACAGATAAAAATGACCTACAATCCAACAGCAGTATCTCAAAGTACTAAAATATTATTTCCAGTAGTTGTTACTGTTATTGCAGGACTTTTTTCACCAACATCTGTAGCACTTGTTGGATTCCTAATGTTTGGTAATTTAATTAGAGAGTGTGGAGTACTGGAGAGACTATCATTAACAGCTCAAAATGAATTAGCTAACTTAGTAACTATACTTCTTGGTATTACTATAGCTTCTAAAATGAAAGCAGTTGATTTCGTAACATGGCAAACTATAATGATTATAGGTCTTGGTCTTGTAGCATTTATTTTTGATACTATTGGTGGCGTATTGTTTGCGAAATTCTTAAATCTTTTCTCAAAGAATAAGATAAATCCAATGGTAGGGGCTGCTGGAATATCTGCATTCCCTATGTCAGCTAGAGTAATTCAAAAAATGGGTCAAGAAGAAGATCCACAAAACTTTTTATTAATGCATGCAGTAGCAGCTAACGTTTCAGGACAAATTGGCTCTGTTATTGCAGGAGGATTAATATTAGCCTTAGTTGGAGGTATGATTTAATGAATATAGAGAATTTCATTATAAGTTTAGGTGTAATGGGTAAGGGTATGGCTGGAATTTTTGTAGTAATGGCTATAATTTTCCTTTCAATTAAATTATTAAATTCTACATTTAAAGGTGGGAAAAAATAATATATTATAATTTAAATATTCATAATCAATTAAGAAAACAGCTCAAATAGGAGTTAAAAAACTGAATAGATTTTATTAAAACTTATATAAAAAATAATGGAGTGAAAAATCACTCCATTATTTTTTTCTTATTATCTTATACTTTTTTAGAAATCCTTAAAAATAATGGCTAATATTTAAGGATTTAACTCATTATTATATTTCTGATACCGTGGACAATAGTACTCTATCACCTAAAATATCCTTTGAACAAAGTTTTTCAAAGCAATCTAATAGCTTATTAACTGTAAGATTTTTCTTTTCAGCCCCAGCTACATCTAGAAGTACTTTTCCTTCATGGAGCATGATTAACCTATTTCCATACTTTACAGCATGATTTAAATTATGCGTTACCATTAAAGTTGTTATATTTTTTTCTCTAACTAATTCATCTGTAAGTTCCATTATAATCTCTGAAGTCTTAGGATCTAAAGCAGCTGTATGTTCATCTAATAATAATAGTTCAGGATTACTTATAGTAGACATTAAAAGAGATAGTGACTGACGCTGTCCACCAGATAAGAGACCAACTTTTACATGAAGTTTATCTTCTAAGCCTAGATTTAAGGTTTCTAATAAACCTTTAAAAAAATCTTTATTCTTTTTATCTACACCTTGAGTTAGACCAAATTTCTTTCCCTTGTTATAAGCAAGAGAAAGATTTTCTAAAATGGTCATAGAGGGTGAAGTTCCTAAAGTTGGATTTTGAAAAACCCTTCCTATAAATTTTGATCTATTATATTCACTTAAATGAGAGATACTTTTGTTATGTAAAGTAATGTCTCCAAAATCTTCATCTATAGTACCAACAATTATATTCATAAGAGTTGACTTACCAGCTCCGTTACTACCAATTATAGTTATAAAATCATTGTCATTAACAGTTAGGTTTAAATCATTTATTACAGTGGTCTCATTCACTGTGTTTGGATTAAATACTTTGTTCAAGTTCCGTAGTTTTAACATTTACTTTTACCCCCTTAACTGTTCTTTGTTTTCTTTTTTTAACTATAGCGGGTCCACTAAGAGTCAAAGCAATAACCACAATAATAGCTGTTATTAACTTTAAATCAGATGGTGATATATTTAGTTTTAGCGCTATGCCTGTAGCTAATTTATACAGTATAGAACCAGTAACAGCTAGTGTTGTTGGTGCTGCAAATTTTAATTTTTTAAATACAGTTTCACCAAATATGATGGCAGCAAGTCCAGCAACTACTATACCTATACCCATACCAACATCTGAAAAGCGTTGATATTGGGCCATAACAGCTCCAGATAGTGCAACTAAACCGTTGGCGATCATAAGTCCAAGTATTTTTATTTTACCTATATCTACTCCTAGAGAAGTTATTAGTTGAGGATTATCTCCTGTACTTCTTAATAAAAATCCGCTTTTAGTTTTAAGAAATAAGTCTAACAATACCTTGCAAACCAACACTATTATTGAAATAATAATTATAGGTGGTAGGTTATATGAGAATATTGTAGTCTCATTTAGAAGAGGCAAATTGGATTTTCCCATAATTCTAAGATTTACTGAATATAATGCAGTCATAACTAAAATACCTGATAATAGATTAGTTATTTTACATTTAACATGAAGTATACCTGTAAATAAGCCTGCTATCATACCAAAGACTATACTAAGTAGCGACGCTGCCATGGGATTAATACCATTAGATATTGCAATAGCAGCTACAGAAGCTCCAAGAGGAAAGCTTCCATCCACAGATAGATCAGGAAAATCTAAAATCTTATAGGTTATAAACACACCAAGTGCCATTATTCCAAAAATTAATCCTTGTTCTAAAACATTAATCCAAAAACTTAACATTAAATTCACGTCCTTTTAAATTTATTATTAGTCAATAACTTTAGCACTATCTAAAAGTTCCTTAGGAATTTCTATACCTAGAGCTTTAGCTGCAGTTTTATTAATAACTATTTCAGTTTCCTTTAAAGTTTCAACTCCAATTTCAGAAGGAGTTTTACCTTTCAAAACTTCAAGTACCATTTCAGCAGTTTGCCTACCTAAATTTTCATAATTAATACCATCTGTAGCCAATGCACCACTAGCAACATGGGCTTCTTCAGCACCAATAATAGGTACTTTTAACTCTGTGGCTTTGTTGCTAATTAATGCCATAGAGGAAGCTATTATATTGTCTGCTGGGGTATATAGTACATCTATCTTTTTTAGAAGACTTTCCAAAGCTTGAGGAATATCATTAACACTAGTAACACCAACATCGATGACTTCTAATCCAAATTTGGAACATAAATCCTTTAGAAGTTTTACTTGAGCCTCTGAATTGGCTTCACTAGTATTAAACATAACTCCTAGAGTTTTAGCATTAGGAGCTAACTTTTTCAATAAATTTAATTGATTTTCTACTGGTGTCATATCACTGGTGCCAAAAACGTTAGTTTCACTTTTGTCCCAAGATTTTACAAGACCAGCTTCTACAGGATCAGTGATTGCAGTAATGCCTATTGGAATTTCTTTTGTTGAATTAAATGCTGCTTGAGCGGTTGGAGTTCCAATAGCTAGAATTGCATCTGTTCTCTTAGTTGAGAAATTTTGCGCAATAATTTGGGCAGTTGAGATGTCTCCTTGAGCATTTTGATAATCTATTTTTAGATTTTCACCTTCTTTGAAACCATTTTCCTCCATTGATTTTAAAAATCCTTCTCTAGCTGAATCTAAAGCGGGATGTTCAGCCATTTGAGTTATACCAATAGAAATACCTTTACTGCTAGAGTTTTCAGCATTTCCACTCTGGGATGAACAACCAGTTAGAACAGCTCCTACTAAAATACTACCTAAGATTAAAGTTTTAAAATTTTTTCTTACCATACTACCATCCTCCTAAAATATATAATAAAAGAGAATTTTTTCTCTTTTATAGCAAAACAAAAAGCTACGAAATTAAATAATGTTGAGTAAGAGTTTATCTATAAATTCAACATAAATTTAATTTGTAGCTTAAAATATCTTTAATAAAATATACTAGGATACATTTGAAATGTACTAGATATTTTTAATTTATTAAGTTATTAATTTAAATAGACAATAAAAGTAAATTAAACTCTACCATACTACTATACTACAAATTATAATTATGTTTTACGGATTAACTACTATACTACTTAGATATCTTACTTTAGATATCCTAACTACTTAATACTACATGGATATGGATCTATGTCCAAGTCCTATTACTACTTCATTTAAATGGAGTACTCCTATGCTCATAAATATGCACACACTTATATGCTCTTTATATCTAGCAATTCCTATCTTTCCTCCAACATTTAAACCATTGGCCTTTTCTGAAATTTGCATAATTGCTTCTCTTGTTGCTCCTATTACGGCACCATCATGTAGGTGGCAATCTTTAATAATACCAGAGCGCTTAGAGGCAACTAAAGCTCTTTCGATAATTTTTGGAATAGAATTTATAAGATTTCCTCCAATGTCTACTGCTACAGATAAAATTTCTTTATCTGTAAAATCCTTTATTAATTGCTCCTCTTGTTTTCTTGAGGATATTGCCATTTCCACAGAAGCCTTTGCTATATCTACGCTTGACCATTCCATATTCTATTCCTCCTACTAAAATGTAGTGACTTTATTATTATATTCTAACGGAAAAACTTACTTTAATCAATAGAATTCTACATAATAGGTCAGAATATTGGCTAGTTAATTTTAAAATATTACTAAATTAGAGAAATTTTTATTTCTACCTAAAACTAAATAGAAAAATAGAATTAACTTAATCTAAAATAATTTCACCACAAGGTCAGCGATTATAGGTAAGAATACTGCAGGTAAAAGATTAGAGATTTTAATTTTTGTACATCCTAAAATATTTAATCCTAGTCCTATAATAAGAAGGCTACCACAGCAGGTCATATTACCTATTACAGCTTCTGAAAGTAAGGGACTTAAAAAGGTAGCAAAAATTGTTATTCCTCCTTGATAAATTAACACTGAAATAGCAGATAATGCTACACCTATACCTAAGGTTGATGAGAATATTATAGAGGATATTCCATCTAAAATTGACTTGGATATTAATATGTTGTAATCATTACGAAGTCCACTGTCTAAGGCACCAACTATAGCCATTGCGCCTACACAAAACAGTAATGTAGCTGTTACAAAGCCCTCAGATATATTACTATTCCTATTTTTAAATTTACTTTGTATCTTATCTCCTAAGCTATTTAATCTATGATCAATATCTATAGTTTCACCTATTAATGCACCTAATGCCATACATATGATGACTACTAATAAATTGTTAACTTTAAGAGAACCATCTATTCCAATAAATAAGATACATAAAGCAAGAGCTTGCATAACAGTGTTACTAAGCTTTTTATTTATACTATTTTTTAAAAATAGGCCTAGAATAGTTCCGACAATTATAGCTAAAGAGTTAATTAATGTTCCTAACATTTTTGATTCACCTGCAGTGATTGAAGATTAGAATTATTAACACGCCAATGAACTTGCTTTAAGTAGTTTTGAACTCCAATTTTATCCTTTTTCTTAAAAAATTCAATTATATTTCTGTGCTCAGCATTAGTGGTATTAAGTACTTCTAATAAATTGTCAATTGAGTTGGAAGTATAAGTTTTTTTAATAAGTTTTCTTTTTAGTTGAGTTATTATATTTATCAATTCTAAATTATCACATAAATATATATATATATCATGAAATTCTACTTGTAGAGTAAGGTAAGTTTCAAAGAGGCATTTTTCAATAGCATTATCCATTGACTCTACTAAAAAATTCATGGTTTTAATATCTTTATCGCATATGTTGTCTATTGCTAAACTGGCAGCTAGTCCATCTAATGTACCTATAATTTCATATAGTTCACTAGTCTTTTTCTCATCAATATTTCTAACCTTGAATCCTTTTCTTGGAGAATTTTCTAAATAACCATCTGATGCTAATTGTATAAGAGCTTCTCTTACAGGAGTTCTGCTTATATTTAGCTCATCACAAATCTGTTGTTCATTTAATTTTTCATCAGCACTTAGAGTACCATTACTTATTTTTTCAGAAATATAATTATATACGTGATCCTTTAAAGACATATACTTATTCATAAAGCCTCCTGTTTGGGTAGTAAATAAAATATAATATTTTCATATATAATATTTTAACAGCTAAACTTATTTTTAACAATTCAAATCATCATAGAATAGTTAAAAATGATAGATTAATTATAAATAATATATAAATTAGTAATATATAGGGGTTTTATGTAAAATAAGATAGATTTACTAAAGGTCTATTTAAGTAATAATATGTAGTTTTTTATCAACACTATATTGAAACATCGCCTTAATTTAACATAATAGTACATATAAAGTAAAAAATTCATTATTGACAAGTGTGTATATAGAGTATATACTGTATATATAGAGAATAAACAGTATATACGATATGCTAATGAAATTTTAAAAATAAATATTTTATGTATAAAGGAGAAAAAAATATATGGATAATGTATTAGAAATAAAAAACTTAAATAAAAAATATAAAAATTTTAAGCTAAATAATATAAATTTAAATTTGCCAATAGGATTTATAATGGGATTCATAGGAGAAAATGGAGCAGGGAAAACCACAACCATAAAACTTATAATGAATTTGATATCTAAGGATAAGGGAGAAATCAAGGTTTTTGGAAAGGATAATATAAAGTGTGAAAGGGATATAAAAGAAAGAATAGGATTTGTATATGAGGATTGTTTTTACTATGATCATTTATCAATAAATGATAATGGTAAGATAATTTCTAATTTTTATAAAGATTGGGATTCTTCTACCTTTAACAGTTATTTAAATAAATTTTCTTTAAACAAAAATCAAAAAGTAAAAGAATTATCTAAGGGTATGAAGATGAAGTATGCTATAGCTATCGCACTGAGTCATAAAGCTAAATTATTAATATTAGATGAACCTACTTCAGGTTTGGATCCAGTTGTCAGAAGGGAAGTATTAGACATACTTCAAGGTATAATACAAGACGAAGAAGTTGGAATTTTAATTTCTACTCATATCACATCAGATTTAGAAAAGATAGCAGATTATATAACTTATATAGACAATGGGAAAATAATCTTTTCTAAAGGTAAGGATGAAATATTAGATGAACATAAGATAATTAAGGGAGATAAAACATTGTTGACTTTAGAAAATAGAGATTTATTGAAGGGGATAAGGGAGACAGCGTATGGCTTTGAGGGACTTACTAATAAGTTGGATGAAGTAAAAAGGGTATTTAGAGGAAATGTTGTAATAGAAACACCTAAATTAGAGGATATCATGTTATTTTATAGTAGATAGGGGAGATAAAAATGGGAAAGATTTTGATGAGAGAATTAAGTTTAAATTTTTCAAATCTAAAAAGCAGACAGCTGTTAGCAATAATAGGTATTTTTGTAATAGTAACTATAACTAATGAAAGAACAAGTTTATTTCCATATTTAATGTTATGCTTGGGAATGTTTTCAATTATATGTACTGAAATGGAATCAAGGGATAAGGTTTATATAAGTATACTAAGCGCCCCTTGTACAAGAAAAGAATATGTTACTGGAAAATTTATTAGCTCTACAATTTGGATTTTAGCTACCGCAACAATATCGGTATTAGTGTGTAAAGCACTATATATGATAAATTCAAATTATTTTATAGATGTAAATATTGTGGCAGTAAAATTTTCAGTTATTTATATGATATTTATGGTAGTAATATATTATTTACTATATTTTTCTATAGGAGTTAAATATGCAAAGATAAGTTATTATATTTGTTTTATATTATTATTTATGGGTTCAATGTCATTTTATCATATAATGGACTATGTAGTAGCTAAAAAAGTAATTAATAGTGGATTAAAGATAATATATAGTAATACACTTATTGGCAATTCAATTTTGCTAGTATTAGTCTTAGCTGTAGTAACTTTATTTAGTGTAATATCTACTATATTTTATGAAAAAAAGGATTTGTAAGGGGGAATTACTATGATAGCACTTTTAAAAAAAGATTTTATAACTAGTAGAAAACCATTACTAATCATAAATATAATTGCTGGATTAATGTTAGGATTAGTAACTAAATATACTAGAGATGCATTGCCAATGACGTATACTGTAGCAACACTTTTGGTTCCAGTAATCGTTAATAGATTTACAGCTACAAGTGAGTTAAGAAAAAACTATGACTTAATTATAAATAGCTTTCCGGTTAAAAGAAGAGATGTAGTTTTAAGTAAATATATATATTATATGATTGCTTATATAATTTCCTCTATAATTATGTTCAGTATAGTTGTTACATTAGGAAGTTTAAGTAAGGAAGAATTGACAACAATCTTCTTAATACAATCTTTAACTTTTATATACTATGTATTACTCATTGGAGCTACTAACTATACCTACTATAAATTAGAGTATTCTGTGGCAGTAAAGTATTCTTCAATAATTATGCTTTCAGTATTTTATTTACCTTATGCATTAATATTTGCAGGGAAGAAATTTTTCCCTGAGTTATCTAATAATATAATAAATAGCATAATGAGTGGTTCTATAAATAGAGTTACAATAGTTGCATTCCTAGCTGGGGTAATAATATATGCTATATTTATGCTGCTATCTGTTGGGGCTTACAATAAAAGAGATTTATAATAACAAAAGAAGATTTAAGTTAGGAGGGAATATATGAATATAATTATAAATAACTCCTCAGGAGAACCAATTTATTCACAAATAGAGAAACAAATAAAAGATCATATTTTAATGAATAGATTACAACCGCATGAACCACTTCCATCTATAAGAATGTTAGCTAAAGAACTTAGAATTAGTGTTATAACTACGAAGAGAGCATATGAAGAATTGGAAAGTGAAGGATATATTTATACTTTACCAGGTAAAGGATCCTTTGTATGTGCACAAGATGTAGAGTTGGTTAGAGAGACAATAATAAGAAGTGTAGAAGAGCATTTGGGTAATGCTATAGACCAAGGGGCTAAAATTAATCTTTCATTGGAAGAGATGAAAGATATATTAGAAGTGTTATATACAGAAAAATAGATTTAGTGTAAGAGGTGGGGAATATGGGAAATATCCTAGAAATAAAAAATTTAACTAAAAAATATAAAAATTTTACTTTAGATAATGTATCTTTCAATATAGAGAAAGGATATATTATGGGTTTCATAGGACAAAATGGAGCAGGAAAAACTACTGTTATAAAAGCTATAATGAATTTAGTTAAAAAGACAAGCGGAGAGATTAAGGTATTTGGAAAAGATAATATAGAATTTGAAAAGGAAATAAAAGAAAAAATAGCCTTTGTATATGATGAACCCTTTTGTTATGAGCATATGACTTTAGAAACAAATGCAAAGTCATTAAGTAAGTTATATAGCAATTGGGATAATGACCTTTTTAATTCTTATTTAAAAAAATTTAGACTAAATAAAGATGAAAAGGTAAATCAATTATCTAAAGGAATGAAAATGAAATTTTCCATCGCACTGGCTCTAAGCCATAATGCTGAGTTTATTATTATGGATGAGCCTACTTCTGGACTTGATCCAGTAGTTAGGTCGGAAATTTTAGATATATTCTATGATATTATACAAGATGGAAATGTGTCTATTTTGATATCTACCCATATAACTACAGATTTAGAGAAAATAGCAGACTATATAACTTATATTAAAAATGGGAAAATAGTGTTTTCAGAATCAAAAGAAGAAGTTTTAGAAAAGTATAAAATAGTAAAAGGTGATAAAAATTTAATTACTAAAGAGAATGAAAAATATTTAAAAGGAATTGTTAATAATGCTTTTGGATTTGAGGGATTAACATCAGATGCATCTAAAGCAAAGGATATATTCGGAAAAGATGTAATCTTAGAAAATGCATCTTTAGAAGATATAATGGTATATATAAGCAAATAGAATAAGGCATTGTTTTAATATGTAGTTCTAAAGTCCGCACCATATTAAAACAATGCCTTATTTTATAGTAATTTATAAAGTTATTCACAATAGTTTATAAAAGGGAGTTATGATTATTAACAAGTTATCCAAAGAATAAGTATAAGAATTTAGATATGCTATTATATGATATAATGCAGATTTATTATATAGTTAAAAGGAGTGATTGTGGATAATGTTGATAGTATATATGTGGAAAATAGTATGAATCTGAATATTTTGTGGATAACTCTGTGGATAAAGCGACCAAATTGTGGATAAATTCAGATTTTTTACACATTGGATGGACAAATAAGTAAAAGTACCACTATGGTTGAAAAGTTTAAAAGTAGTGGTACTTTTTCATATAGCTATATATACATATAATATCAATATAGAGCAAAGTAGATATTTAAATATAGATAAAAAAATTATTTAGGAGTGATAGCATGAAGGTGGCAGTAATAATGGGAGGATTATCCTCAGAAAGAGAAGTTTCATTAAATTCAGGAAGAGAAATAGTTGAAAATTTAAATAGAGATAAATATGAAGTGATTCCTGTAATTATGGATTCAAAAGTTGATATTATAGATAAAATAAAGGATATAGATTTTGCATTTATAGCTCTTCATGGTAAATTTGGAGAAGATGGTACAATTCAAGCGCTACTTGAAAGCTTTAATGTTCCATACTCAGGCTGCGGTGTTTTAACTAGTGCATTATGTATGAATAAGAATATAACAAAAAAGCTATTACTAGTGGAAGACATACCTACAGCGCCATGGATAATTGTTAAAAGTGTAGAACACATTGATTATAAAAAAATTAGAGATATAGGATATCCTGTTTTTGTAAAACCAAATAGTGGAGGGTCCAGTGTAGCTACATTCTTGGTCAAAAATGAAGAATCATTATGTGAAAAAGTTAGAGAAGTATTAAGATATGATGAAGAGGTAATGATTGAAAAATATATACAAGGTGATGAATATACATCTTTCATATTAAATGGAGAAGTTTATCCAACAGTAGCGATTAAGGCAACTAAGGGGGAGTTCTTTGACTATACAGAAAAATATAGTGCAGAGGGAGCAAGAGAAGAAGCTATAATTTTACCTGAAGAACTGCAGGGAAAAATAAATCATATATCTAAAATATGTTGGAATATATTTAATTGTAGGGTATATGTTAGATTGGATATAATAGTAAAAGATGGAGTACCGTATGTGCTTGAAATAAATACCTTACCAGGTATGACGAAGACTAGCCTTATACCCAAAAGTGCAAAGGCTGTTGGTATAGAATATGATGAATTGCTAGATAAGATAATAGAGTATTCATTAATAGAGAGGTGATATAATTTTTGATTTTTTCTGATTTAGAGTTTAAGGAAAAACAGACCATATACATTCAAATAAAAAATCATATAGAAGATATGATATTAAAAGGAATGCTACCAAGAGGAAGTAAACTACCATCTACAAGGGAATTAAGTAAGTTACTAAAGGTAAGTAGAAATTCAGTTATAATGGCATATGAGGAATTAGAAGCAGAAGGTGTTTTATACACCGTTAAGGGAAAGGGCACCTTTGTTAGTGAAAATGATGTGTGTGAACTATCGAAGTGGAGTATTGATTGGAATAATAAGATTAATAAGTACGCTAGAATGGCTGAAGATTTAGATATTAATAAAAATGAGCTACAGTGGGAAAAAGGTATGATATCCTTTAAAAGTATAGCTCCAGAAGGAGATTTATTTGATATAGATGAATTCAAGAAGGCATTTTTAAATAGGATATCATTAGAAGGACATAAGCTTTTAAACTATGGATACGCTCAAGGATATAAGCCATTAATTGAATATTTGTTGAGTTATATGGAAAATAAAGGAGTATCAACAAAGAATAAAGATATAATAATTACTAACGGCTTTACAGAAGGCTTGGATATGATATTGTCATCTCTTACAGTAGAAGGAGACAATATCATATGTGAAAATCCAACTCATAATACAGCTATTAAGCTCATGAAAATTCATGGGCTTAATGTCATAGGTGTGGAGATTAATAACCAAGGTATAGATATAGATATATTAGAAAATAAGATTAATAGCAGTAAACCTAAGTGTGCTTATCTAATTCCATCCTATCATAATCCCACTGGCACAGTTATGCAGCCAGAGAAAAGATACAAAATATATAATATTTTAAAAAAAGCAGGGGTTCCAATTATAGAAGATGGTTTTAATGAAGAATTATTATATACTGGTTCCCATGTATCACCATTGGCTGCTCTAGAAGGAGATGGAAATGGAGTTATTTATATTGGGAGTTTTTCTAAGATACTATTTCCAGGAATAAGACTTGGATGGATATTAGCAGATAAGAGACTTGTAAATATCTTAGAAAGTGTAAAAAGATGTAGAACTATACATTCATCAGTTATAGATCAGGCTATATTTTATGAATATCTTCAAAGTGGAGCTTTTGAAAAATACATGAAAAAGGTGAGAAAATTTTATAAGGAAAAATATGAATTTATCTTAAAATGTATAAAGAAATACCTTCCTATCAAGGAGATTTGGGGAGAAGGAGGGCTTCATATTTTTATAAAATTAGATGGTTTAAATGCTAGAGAGGTATTGACAGAGTGTTATGCTAGAGGGGTGATTTTTACTCCAGGAGATATATTTTATATTGATGATAGTGGATCAGAAACCTTAAGATTAGGAATATCAAGGGTTGCCTATGAAGATATTGAAATAGGAATAAAAATAATAGGGGAAGTTGTTAAGGACATGACAAGATAATTACATATTGATACACTATATTATAGATGATATAATTAAGGCTATAATTATATATGTTAAAATGGAGTAACCGCTCCAAGGAGATCATAAAATCAACATACTAGTTTCACAACCTGGCTTTATATTGACCATTTAGTGTCAAGGTGAGACTTTTAGCACAGAGAATTGCTATAATCTTTTGTGTTAAAAGTCTCCTTTTATATGTAAAAAAAAGTAATCACCCCTGGGGTCGTTACATATATTTACAATTTTGAGATGGAGGAGGAATAAAAATGACATTATTATCATTATTAATGGTAGCCTTTGGTTTATCTATGGATGCTTTTGCGGTATCTGTTACCAATGGTATATCAATGAAGGAATTTAATTTGAAAAACGCTCTTAAAATTGCACTATTTATGGGAGGATTTCAAGGTATAATGCCGATTATAGGTTGGGTAGCAGGTTTAGGTTTTAAAGACTACATAACTAAATATGATCATTGGATTGCATTGATACTTTTAAGTATAATTGGTGTAAAGATGATTTATGAATCGATAAAAGAAAAAAAGGAACTAGAAAATTCATCGGAGTCAGAAGAAAAAAATGAATTATTTATTGCTTGTGGTTGTGAGGAAGAAGAAACTGATTGCAGTGACGAGAAACAATGCTTAAGTACTAAAGTGCTACTTTTACTTGCTATTGCCACAAGTATTGATGCATTAGCAGTAGGTATAAGCTTTGCTTTTCTCCAAATCAATATTTTAACTGCAGCATTAACAATAGGAATAATAACCTTTGCGTTATCTTTTATTGGGGTAAAGTTGGGTAAAAAGTGTGGTAATATGCTACAAAGCAAAGCTGAAATTGCTGGAGGAGTTATACTTATATTAATAGGCATTAAAATATTTTTAGAACATACAGGTATTTTATAAAACAGCTTAGGCTGTTTTTTTCTTTATTAGCGTTGACTAAAACAAGAGATAATAATAAAATATATTTAGCATACTAAATATTAGTATACTAAATATATCTTATTAGAGAGGGGTGAAGTTATATGAAATATTCTTTAGAATTTGAGATTGCTTTAATTATAAAAGATATTAATTCAAAGATAAATCAACGCATAACAGATGAATTGAAGGCTACAGGACTTACAGTACCACAAATAACAGCAATAAAATTAATAGCACATAATAAAAAGATGATGGTATCGCAGCTTAGTGAGGAAATGAGTTTAACTAACGCAACAGTATCTGGTATTTTAGATAGGTTAGAAAAACTAAATATAATTGAACGTGTAAGAAGTGATAAAGATAAAAGGGTTGTGTATGTAAGATTTTCTAAAGAAGGTTCAAAGACAGCGGAAAATATAAAAGATGTTATGAGTAGCAGCTTTAAGCATATTTTTAATAATGTAAGCAAAGGTGATTTAGAAGAAATAAGAAATAAATTAAAGGGTTTATCAAAACTTGTAGAAGAAGGATTAGAAAAATAATTAAATAGAAGGAGTATTTACGATGAATATATTATTAATAAACGCTATTTTGTTTATAAGCTTAGCTCTTATATTTTATACCATAGGAGTATGGGCAGAGAAAAAACAGGAAGCTCTAAAAATATGGCATCTAGTAGTATTTTGGTTAGGATTTATTTGTGATACAACAGGAACTACTATTATGAGCAAAATTGCAGGTACAGGATTTACTATGAATTTACATGGTATTACAGGATTATTAGCAATACTTTTAATGCTTTTCCATGCAATATGGGCAACTATGGTTTTAGTAAAGAATAAAGAAGAGTCTAAGAAGAATTTTCACAAATTTAGTATATTAGTATGGTTAATATGGCTAATACCATATTTTTCAGGAATGATAGTAGGCATGAGATTAGGAATGTAACCTAATTAATTTTTAAGACAGAGTAAATTATTAAATAAATTCACTCTATTTTTTATTTTAGGTTATGATGATATAATTTTATAGATGATATTTTAAACTAAGTTATAAGAGGGGGGTGTAAGAATGAAGGCAAGAATAGATTTAACAGAAGGTTCAATAAGTGATAAGCTAGTTAAATTAGCTATTCCAATAATGGCAACTTCATTTATTCAGATGGCATATAATTTAACTGATATGCTATTGATAGGAAGAGTTGGAACTAATGCAGTTGCAGCAATCGGAACAGCAGGTTCATTTATCAATTTATCTATGTCTTTTGCAATGATATCTAAGATTGGAGCTGAAGTTAGGGTAGCTCAAAACTTAGGTAAAAAGGATGAAGATGGAGCAAGGAAATACATAGTAAGTGCATTACAAATAAATTTAATGTTGTCTATGCTATATGGATTAATTGTATTTTTACTATCTAAACAATTAATAGGATTTTTTAAACTAAGTGATGCAACAATTATACATATGTCTGAAACATATCTAAGGATCATGGCAATTTCCATGCCTATAAGTTGTGTCATACCAGTTTTTACAGCCATATTTAATGGATCAGGAAATAGTAGAACACCATTTATTATAAATACTATAGGATTAGCTACTAATATAATACTTGATTTAGTACTTATTAACGGCTTTGGTCCAATTCCTAAATTAGGAGTTTTAGGAGCGGCTTTAGGAACTATGCTAGCCCAGACTGTAGTAGTTGGATTTTTTGTAGCTATAATATTAAAAAGTAGAGAGAGATATTTGAAGTTTAATATATTTACTAAGCCTAATATTGAATATATTAAAAATATATTCAAGTTAGGACTTCCAGCAGGATGTCAGCATGGATTATTTGCAGTATATTCTATACTTCTAAGTAGAATAATAGCATCTTTTGGACCAACACCTATAGCAGTTCAAAAGGTAGGAATTCAAATAGAAGCTATATCTTGGATGACAGCAGGAGGGTTCTCTACGGCTCTAGGATCATTTGTGGGACAAAACTATGGAGCAAAGAAATTTGAGAGAATTAAAAAAGGATATAAGGCTACTATTACAATAGCTATAATAGTAGGAGCTTTAACTTCACTATTATTGATATTTGGAGGGGAGGCTATATTCTCAGTATTCACGCCAGGAGATACAGGAGCTATTGCCTTAGGAAAAGATTATTTAATAATACTGGGATATTCACAATTATTTATGTGTATAGAAATAACTACGGCAGGTGTATTTAATGGACTTGGGAGAACATATATACCAGCTACAGTTAGTGTAATTTTAACTGGTATGAGAGTGCCAGCAGCCATGTTATTATCTTCTTCTAATATGTTAGGTGTTGATGGAGTATGGTGGAGCATAAGCATGAGTAGTGTATTAAAGGGAATAGTTTTAGTAAGTATATTCTTTGTACTTGTTAAAAAAGGAATTTTATTCAAGAAGGATTTAGAACTGTGTGAATCAGTATAAATATTAGGCTGTATTTTAATATATTATTGATAATGAATTGCAACCTTTAGAAATAGTTTGGAAGTAATAATATAAAGTTTAAATCAATTCTATTTAAAACACAGCCTAATATTAAAATATAATGTTATTGTTCATAACCGAGTTCTTTAGCTACATTAAAAAATTTAGAAGCTTCTACCAGATTACCTTTACTTTCATGAAACTTTCCTATTAAAAAATAAATCCTACCATAGCTTGGATCAATGGAGAGGATTTTTTTTAGCAGGGAATAGGCTTCATCTAATTTTCCTGCATTTAGAAGAGCTTCACTTTCTTTAAGTTGAGTTTCTGTAGAATTTTCTGAGTTAAGGGAATCAAAAACTTCAGACAATACAGAATTAACCTTTTCTATAGTGAAAGGTTTTTGAAGATAGGCTATAGCTCCAAGCTTTGTACAATCAACAGCATTTTTCACAGTAGCAAAAGCTGTCATAATTATTACGGGTGTATTTATAGATGCATCTCTAATACCTTTTAACACTTTAGTTCCACTAATTTCTGGCATTTTTATATCTAGAAAAATTAAATCGAAAGATTCTGAAAGGACAATTCTTAAGGCATCTTCACCATTGCTTGCAGTTACCACATCAAAGTTATTTAATTCTAAACAAGTGGTAAGTAAATTTCTTATATTTTTAGTATCATCTACTACAAGAGCTTTTTTCATAGTCATGTTTCCTCCTAAGTTTTAATATTTATTACATGTTCTTTGATAAAGGAATAGTAAAGGTAAATGTGCTTCCAACACTTAAGGTGCTAGTACACCAAATTTCACCACCTAAAGCGCCTACAATTTCTTTTGCAATAGCAAGACCTAATCCTGTTCCTCTTATTTCTGAATCCTGACCTTTTACTTGTATAAATTTATCGAAAATCTTTTCAGTGTATTCTTTAGGAATACCAATTCCAGTATCACTAACACTAATACATGCCATATCCTCCTGAATTAATGTTGATATTTTGATAAAATCACCACTGCGTGTAAATTTTAAAGCATTAGATATTAAATTATTAATAATCCAAGGAGTTTTTTCTATATCAATATTTACATAAGGTAAAGAAGTGTTTTCTATATAATTGATTATTACTCCATTATCTTTGGCTTGATCTACAAATAGATTTATAGAGTTATTTATTAAATCATTTAATGGATATGGAGTTATATTGAATATAGCATTTTTAGATTCTACTTTAGATAAAGCTAGCAGGTTATTTACAAGAGTGTTTAGTTGTTCTCCATCTTCTTCTATGGTATTGATGATTTTTGCTTGTTTATGATTTAGAATACCTATTTTTTCGCTTTTCATAAGGCTAGTTCCCATAAGAATAGAGGTTAAAGGAGTTTTAAACTCATGAGATATAGTAGATATTAAATCTCCTTTCATATTTTCTAGCTGTTTTAAACCAGTTACATTTTGAAAAAGTACTATAATTCCATTAATATTAGTTTCAAAATCTTTAATTATAGAGACTATTATATTAAAATAATAATCTTCACCCTTCAAATCTAAATAGAAAATTTTTTCTTTTGGGATGTCTGAAATTTCATGGGAAGCGTTATATATAAAATCAAAAATAGATCCATTTTTTATGTATTCTAGAAAATATTTTCCTAGTGCTTCAGGTTCTTTAATTTCAAATAAATCTTCACAAGCTTTATTTATTAAGATAATCTTATGGTCACTGTCTAATACAATTAAAGGGTCACTAATACTTTTGACGATGGCAACAGATTTATTTTTTTCGCTAAAAAGCTTTCCCATAGTGCTTGTTTCAAAATCTTTAAGTCTAGTAGTCATGCTATTAAATTCTCTTGTTAGATCTCCTATTTCATCTTGGGAGATGATAGGAGCTTGCTGAGAAAGACTTCCCTCTGTGACAGCTTTTATGTTTTCCATTAGCGAATAAATAGGTCTTAAGGTTTTGTTAGCGGAATATTTTGATACGATATATCCTCCAGCAACAGCTATTGATGAAAGGATAAAAATTATTATGGAATATCTTTTTGCATCAGTTGAAACATTATCTTCACTATCTAGCATAGCAACCTCATTTATATTCCATATTTTTTTTAGTTCTACAGATAAATCATTAAATATGGGTAGAATATCTGAATTAAAATAACTTGTTGCTTCATCTATACCACTGTTAGAAAAAGTATTTTGAAGTAGGGAAAATTTTACTAAAAGATTTTTATGAGTTTTTTCTATATTGTCAACATGGCCAGCTTCAAAGTTTTCCGATACACTTTGTTTTTCAAGTTCAAGCCATTGATTAAATTCAAGTCCGTATTTAAAGAAGTTATTTATACCTTCTTCTTTATCAGAATATAGATAAAGAATGATTGAATTTTTCTGTTCATCTAAATTTTCTAACATGTTAGCAACGGCTTTTATACTATTGTAGTTATTATCCATAAATCCATCTATGGATTCGCTTATGGTGTATATACTTACTATAGAAGCTATTCCTATTATGGCTATAGTATATACTAATAGTTCATATATAATAGCAATCTTTGATTTGATTGTTTTAAACATGGTTATCACCTTAATTCTAAAATTTAACACTAGTATAAGAGTAAGTTGTAATAAAGTCAATTATTATATGAGTTAAAAATTATAGGAGTATGAAACCTTTAATAATAAACCTATGGGAAACATAAAGAAAAAACGAAAAAATATAAGAATTATGGGTGATATATATGTATATATGAATTTAAAACTACTGATAATATTTAAATGTGAATTATTAGAAGTTTGATATAATTCCATAATAATAATAAAATATTTAATATAGGAAAAATAAAGAATAATAAAATAATATAATTTATAGAATAAAAATTTAATAAAATCTGTAAGGAATATAGTTAGCAATTTACAATAAAACTAAAAGATATAAAGTGAGTTAATTTACGTAAGCTCAATCCCGGGACCCCCAATATCCTAGGGAGCTTAAAATAAAAGAGCCTAGAGATGAAGCAGCAGTATCTCTAGGTTTTAATTTGTTTATTGAGGAAGTTTAAAATTTAATGGAATAGGTATATTTGTTATGTTTTAAGGATTTTATAGAGTTATAGTATTTTTTCTATTTTAACAGTATAGCTACCATCAGGAGAGTCTATGGTTACTTCTTCTCCTAATCTTTGTTTATATATGGATTTGCCTAGTGGACATTCTATACTAATCTTATTTTCTATAGGGTCAGCGTCTATGGTTGTTACCATAGTAAAGGTAGCAATCTCATTTTCTTCAATGAACTGAAGGGTAACTTGTTTACCAATACCAACTTCATCATCTTTAATCACATCAGTTATCAGAACAGCAGTCCTGATCATTCGATCAAGATAACCCATTCTTCTGTTATTATCGGCTCTATCTTTTTTAGCTGCCTTATATTCGAAATTTTCACTCAAGTCACCGTGAGCTCTAGCTTCCTTCAAGTCCTCATTTATATTCTTTCTAACCACGGTTTTTCTATATTCTAATTCGTCTCTTAACTTATTTAAAGCTTCTTCAGTTAGATAATTGTACATAGCTATCCTACTCCTTATATAAATTATATATAGTTATTATAGATAATAACTTAAAGTTTTAAAATAGCTATTTGTATTATATTGAAAAATATAAATAATATAGGAGCTAAATATATTATGATAATAGCATTGAAAAAATAAAAAGCAAACTAAGGTGCAGGTATCTTACTTATTCATAGTGGTAAAGTAGAAATCTTAAAATTGATGAACTTGTGAGAAACCTGCATATTTATGTGAAATTTATTAAATTATCAGTTATATATATTTATTAGTCAGTTATAAATTTCGCCAATGGGCTCAAAGGATATATTAAACCTTTTAATTCATTATATGGGATAAGAATTCTAAATAATCCATAAGAGTAAGGTGTATACTCATAAATTTGATAATATAGAACTAATCCTTGAGGAGTTAAATAGAATCTTTGGTTTTCTGTTATTCCTTTATATTCATTAGTGAAAGGGACTTTGTTTTCTTTAGCTTTTTGTATGGCTATATTGCTTAGAATCTCATTAAAATTTACTTTAGGATTGAATAATTCATCAAAGTCATAAGGATCACCAGCATCCGTATTAAAAGTTATGGAGTCAAATACAGTATTTCCATGAGCTCCACCAGTATAAGTATAAAGTGAAAATACTATGCTCAGTAAACCTTTTTCATCAAGAGGAATTTGATAGGAACCTATTATTTCTTTAAAATCTGTCTTTTCAGGTAGCATAACTTGGGCTAAAAAAAGGGAATTTAGAGTTCCTATGATATCTTCATTCATATTGCTTTGAACTATTTCATTAGATAAACCTTCAATAAATGGATAATCAATTTTAAAAGTATTTGGAGCTAGTCGCTGATTTTTTATATTATCAGAGAGAGAGGCTGCGGCTCTACTATAGTCTCTACCAAAGCATTCGAAAAATGCGATTCTACGTAAAGCTACTGCAAAATATACCCAAGTGAAACCATTCCATCTAAATCCAGCAGCTGATCTTCTATCTACATTAATGAGCCAAGCCCAAAAAGAACGACCATTATCAAGCCATATATACACAAACCTAAATAAACATGGTCTTATTGAGCCAGATGAAACCAGAGGCGAAGGACCACCAAAAGCTTTTTTAGGTGTTATATTTGGTGGAGGACCAGGGGGACGACCAGGTCCAGGCGGACGACCAGGACCTCCAGGACCTCCTGGGGCACCTGGCCCTCCGGGTCCTCCGGGGCCTCCAGGGCCTCCAGGCCCGCCAGGAGGCCCGCCGAATGGTGGTGGAAAATTGCCGAATGGTGGTGAAATGAATCTTTCATTGGGAGGTTCATTATGACCTTTAAAGGATTCAAATGAGAAGTCCTCATTAGTTTCTGCTAGTTCATTATAATTAGGGTTACGTATGAACATTACATAGCGCTCCTTAATATTATTACAATATTATAGTATACAGCTAAAGCTAGAAGGTGAATTATTTACTCATATGTTTTTAAAATATAAAAAGAAAAACTGCGAACGGGTGATTCGCAGTTTAAGAATAGTATTAAAATTTTGTAATGTTTAGGGTTTAAGCAATAAAACTGGCTTTTAAAACATAGAGGAAATCGTATAGCATAAAACACATTTAATATGTATAAATGCTACACCTATAGAAATAAAAGCCATATTTTAAAAATATTATACAGTATATTAAAGTAATTGTAAAGATATGTTTTCTAAATATGATGTATAATTAAAAGTAAAAAGCATATAATAATGTCATACCAATAAAATCATTATTTGTTTTGTTTTAAGTTTTATTTAATAGTAGAACAGAGGAGGAATAGCTTATGAAAAATGAAAATAAATCACGACACATAGCTACAAGTCCAAAAGCAAAACAAGAAATAAGAAAATTTAAAGAAGAATTTTCAGAGGATTTACTATGGGATGAAGATAAGAGGAAGTTCCAAAAGTAATCCTACTATAATAATGATTTTATTGTTAGATATAGTTTATGGGTCATACCTATTTCTAGGTATGACCTTTGACTTTATAACTAATGGAATATTGAGTATAATTATAGTAAATAATAATTTAAAATTAATACAACATCTGCAACGAAATATAATAATTAAATGTTAAGATAGAAAGGATAATAAAATGGTTAAATTAAATAATTCTTGGGATGAACTTTTAAAGGAAGAATTTGAAAAGGACTACTACCTTCAATTAAGACAGTTTTTGATAAATGAGTATAGTAGTAAAATAATATATCCTAATATGAATAATATTTTTGAGGCATTAAAGCTGACACCATATGAAGAGGTAAAGGTTGTAATACTAGGTCAAGATCCGTATCATGGTCCCAATCAAGCCCATGGTCTAGCATTTTCGGTACAACCTACTGTAAAGACTCCTCCATCACTTTTAAATATGTATAAAGAATTAAAAGATGATCTAGATTGTTTTATTCCTAATAATGGATATCTAGTTCCATGGTCAAATAAAGGGGTTCTTCTTCTTAATACTGTTTTAACAGTTAGGCAAGGAGAGGCGAATTCACATAAAAATAAAGGATGGGAAATATTTACTGATAAAGTAATAGAATTGTTAAATGAAAGAAAAGACCCTGTTATATTTTTATTATGGGGAAACAATGCTAAAGATAAAACCAGGTTAATAACCAATAAACATCACTACATATTAAATACAGTACATCCGAGTCCGCTATCAGCAAGTAGAGGATTTTTTGGATGTAAGCACTTTTCTAAAACAAACGAAATATTAAAATCCTTAGGCAAAAGTGAAATTGATTGGCAAATATCAAATATTTAAAATATAAGCAAAAACAAAAGAAGTTCACTTGATTATTAATAAAGTGAACTTCTTTTATGAGTAAATTGGAATTCATATATTAAATCATCTGAAAAAATACATAGGTAGACTGACTAGTTATTTTTTTGAAGATGTCTAATATGCTTTTCCCCAGTAAACTAATGATTTTGCTTCTTTTCCACAACATATACAGGTTGAAGATAGATTTTCTTGCTCAAAAGGCATGCATCTGGAGCTAACTCCAGCTATTTCTTTTAGCTTTTCTTCACAAGCTCTATCTTCACACCACATAGCTTTAATAAATCCTGGTTTGTTATTAGCTATATCCATGAAATTCTCTAAAGTTACTGCTGAGTAAGTCATTTCATTAGTATGATTTCTAGCCTTTTCTAAAAGTCCTATTTGAATTGACTTAAGAGTTTCAGCAATTTTGATTTCTAATTCATCAAGGGAAATTATAATTTTTTCTCTACTATCTCTTCTAACTAAAACCGCTTGGTTATTTTCAATGTCTTTTGGTCCAATTTCAACTCTTAGTGGAATACCCTTCATTTCATATTCACTAAATTTCCAGCCAGGCATTTTATCGCTGATATCTATTTTAACTCTAGCAACTTTTGATACTCTATCTCTAAGTTCTGTGGCCTTTTCAATAACTCCTTCTTTGTGTTGAGCTATTGGAATTATAACAACTTGAGTTGGTGCTATTTTTGGAGGAAGTACAAGACCACTATCATCTCCATGAACCATTATTAGAGCTCCAATTAAACGAGTTGTAACTCCCCAAGAAGTTTCGTGAACATATTGAAGTTGGCCATTTTTATCTGTATATCTTATATTAAAGGCTTTAGCAAACCCATCTCCAAAATTATGAGAAGTTCCATTTTGTAATGCCTTACCATCATGCATTAAACTTTCTATAGTATAGGTAGCCTTAGCGCCAGCAAATTTCTCTTTATCAGTTTTTCTTCCCTTGATAACAGGAATAGCTAAGGTATTCTCGCAGAAATCTGCATATAGATTTAATATATCAATAGTCTCTTTTTCAGATTCTTCAGGAGTAGCATGAACAGTGTGACCCTCTTGCCACAAAAATTCTGTGGTTCTTAGGAAAGGTCTTGTTGTTTTTTCCCATCTTACAACAGAGCACCATTGATTATAAAGCTTTGGTAAGTCATTATATGATTGAACTATCTTAGCATAATGGTCACAGAATAAAGTTTCAGAAGTGGGTCTAACACATAATCTTTCAGCTAGCTCTTCAGAACCACCATGAGTAACCCAAGCAACCTCAGGAGCGAACCCTTCAACATGATCTTTTTCTCTTTGAAGTAGACTTTCAGGTATAAACATAGGCATATAAACATTTTCATGTCCAGTAGCTTTTAATCTTTCGTCAAGGATTTTTTGGATATTTTCCCAAATTGCATAGCCATATGGTCTGATTATCATACATCCTTTAACACTTGAATAATCTACAAGCTCAGCTTTTTTTACTATATCTGTATACCATTTAGCAAAATCTTCATCCATAGATGTTATTGCTTCAACAAATTTTTTTCCTTTAGCCATAATACAATCCCTCTTTTTCTAAAAATTAAATTTAAATAATTATTTCATTTATATACTGTCATAAAGTTAAAGTGCTGTCAAACTCTAAATAAATTATTACATAATTTATTTAGAGTTTATCTTTCGTTATAAATTTTACTGACTCTCCTAATCCTTTATCAAAATATTTTTTAAATATTTTAAGTGATAATACGTAGGTTATGACTAGAGAACAGATAATTATATATGCCAAATTCAGCCATACTGTTAATTTGAAAGGATTTAATATAAAGGATAGCGCAACTAGATAAGTATGAAATATATATACTGGAAAGGTATGCTGTCCTATTTTGGAAAAGATATTTTTCTTTGATGTCATTAAATTTATTAAGAACACAATAAAAGCACAAGATAAGATATATAAGGAGAATCTATACAATACTCCAAAGGGTTTAGTAATATTAAAGCTATCATAAGCAGCATTTCCATATAGAAATTGAACAGGAAATAGGTCTATATTAGATAAGAAAATAGAGATTATTAGTAATAGAATAATTCCCATTATAGAAAAAAACTTAGGTATTTTTCTTATTTTTCTTATATGATTTTCTGTAGTATAGTATCCTAGTAGAAAAAAAGGTAAAAATACTAAAGTTCGAGATATAGATAAATAGGCATTAAATTCCCTAAGTAGTCCTATCCCTAAGCCTATAAATATACTAAGTATAATGACATGTTTAACTTTTATTAGATCTTTTAGGAATAGTCTCCAAAAAAACATACTTAAAAGATACCAAAGAGCCCAACCAGGAGATAAAACAGACATAGATAAGGATTTGGTTGCAATAGATGCTACTATATACCACAAAGTATTAAAAATTATATAGGGAACTAAAAAAGTTTTGAAGGCATAATTCCTACATTTTTCAACATCCTTTGAAAAATATCCTGATATAAAAACAAAAAACGGCATATGAAATAGGTATATAAATATATATATAGTTTTAAAAACAATACTATTATTTAAAAACAACTCTATAGAATGGCCTAACACCACCAGAAGTATTAGAAATCCTTTTAAATTATCCAATAGATAGTTCCTATTGTCCACTGTATGCATTTTATTCTCCTTAATTTTAGAATCTAATCTATATTAAATAAGTCCAACCACTTTCTTGCAATTAATTTATGTCCTTCTTCCGTTGGGTGTATGCCATCAGAGGTCCAATATAGTGGTCCTTTTCCGTCTGATTTCATAGCTTGATGAAATATATCACTTAAGGGTAGGTATAGAGCATTAAAATCTTTTGACAAATTACGAATAACCTCTATTTTAGGACTCAAATCTTCATACCACAAACTTTTATCTTCTGTATCAGGGAGAACAAAAGGCTCTATTAAGACAAGCTTAGTATCTTTTAGATTACTTCGAGTTTCATTTAAAATAAATTTATATGTATTCCCAAAATCTTTTACAGAAATTGGTTTATTATATTTATACTTTCTGCGGGTGTCATTAATACCAATTAATATTGATACTAGAGTTGGCTCAACTTTTAAACAATCTCTATACCAACGTCTCTTAAGATTTATAACTCTGTTGCCCCAAACACCACGATTGTAACAGGTAATATTATAATCAGGAAGGTCTTCTTGTAACTTGTGATTTATTAATGAAGCATAACCGTGGCCTAAATCTGCCTTAATGAATTTGTTTCGACTACAATCAGTTATACTATCTCCTTGAAATAGAATAACCTCATTTTTTTCTAATGAAAAGCCCATTTTAAACCCCTCTTTCGGATGCCTAATATAAAAAAGTTAATTTATGTAATAGAGAATATTTATTATATTATATATAAGTTGTAATTAAATGTCTACATTATACAAATAGGCTTAAATATAAAATTAGATTAATGTGAAGTTCAATTTAAATAGCTTATAAGAGAAAAGCCTATTTGCATTATGTAGTTTCATTATTACAATTTATATATAATATTTTCTATATTAAGAAATATAATAAGGTATATGATAGGAATAACCACAATCATACACCTTGTAAATATATAAGGATAAAACCTAGAATTATTTTTTTGTATATTTAGGCTTAGGTTTATTTGCAGTATGAGTATTTCTTGTATGTATCACATCAGAATTTAGATCGAACTCTACGGTTTCCTCTGCCTGAATATGTTTATCTGGTCTATTTCTTTTTTCTTTAGCCAAGAAAATCTCCTCCTTATTTGATGTTAATTTTATTATTTTCCAATATAGGAGAAGATATTCATAATTTAGAGAAGAGTAATAAGAGGTTGCTATTCACTAAATAAAGTGCCAAGCAATTTATTTAGAATTCCGTAGTTACTTGTCTTTTAAACCCTAAATATCTAGTTCCTTGAAAGGATAAAATACCTTTATCTCCTTGAGTAATGAGTCCATACTCGCCTCCATCCACAGAAAGTTCTAAACGATCTCCACTATCAAATTGGAAAGTAATATAATAAGTGGTAGAGGAAGTATGTGAAGCCATATTGTTATCATTATTATGATGGTGGTGATGAGATACATCTATCCTTTTATCCATAACTAAGGCAGGAACGGAAAGTTTAGGTTGGTTATTATTATAGTTCCATTGCTTTGCACCTTTAACCAAATTAAGAATTATGGTACCTATAATAAGTGCGAATATAATAAAGAAGAATATAGGTACTATTGAAAACATAGAATCTCCTGGAAACATAAAATCCTCCTATAATTTAAATAATATAACTCTATTATACTCCATTAAAAGTAAAATTTATACAATTTGTTTTAGGATAAGACTTTGTTTTAATATATTATTGATAATAATATACAACTCTAAATTCAGCAATATGTTAAAATTAAATCAAAGATAAAAACTTATAATATTAGCCATAGACAGACGGTGTCTATGGCTAATATTTTAGTCAGTATAAGAATTCTTTAATTCTTTAATTATACTATTGAAGGCAGGTAGATAAACTATATTGTGACCTAATTCATTAGGATGATTTATACCGTTACCACTTATATTAGGATCGTTATATGGACCTAATAATTCAGCTTCTGAATATAGTGGAGATTCAGTATAAGAAACTTGATTTTTTATAGTTAGGTTACTTATGGAGGAAGCCGTTTTACCAGTATCTTTTGTAGATAGCTTACCACCCATTATTCCCTGATATACTTTATAATCAATCACAGATTTATCATTAATAGAAACCTTATGACTAATACCATTTGCTTCAATTTTAACTTTATATGATTTATTTAAGGCAAAGGAAGATATTTCAACTGTTTTATTAGGTTCAATTTCTACTATTTCTTTCTCTTTGATAATTACAACAGTATTACCATCTTTGTCAACTTCATAAGCAATTTTTTCGTCTGGTTCAACTACCTTAGTGGTTGTAGGTGTATCATTAAAATATAAGGAAGCAGAACCAGTGCCATCTTTATTAGCTTGAAGTCTTAAAATAACACTTCCTAAATCGCTACTTCTGTATATTATATCTCTTCCACCTTCAATACCATGAGATTTTAGATTTAAATCAAACTCTATAGTACCATTAGTGAAATTATTTACATTAGATAAATCACTTTCTTTAACTTCATATGTAGACACTATGTCTTTACCATCTCTTAGAATTTGAAATAATCTATTAGCATCTGCACAGATATAGTTCTTTTCTTTTGCATATTCTCTAGTTACAGAAGCTATATTATTGGTTACATCTTGTCTTTGGTCATATATTGAAGAGTTCTTAGTAGGCAATATAGTTGGAACAAGAACTATGTCTGGAACTTTAGACCAAGTCTCTGCATAACTACAGAAGTTATTCAAAGCATTCCAGAAATCCCAATCACTATCTGACCTGTTATGAGCATCATTCATGCCAACAGCAACTACAAGTAAGTCAGGAGAAAGGTCCTTAGCATGATCTCTCCAAGCCTTACCTGGTACAGACCAATCACGATGGAAATCAAGCATAAAATTAGTTTCTTCCTCAACTGCTAAATAATTTTTATTTGATAGTTGAATAATTCCACGAGCACCTAAAGAGTAATTTTCAACTTCAATATCTACTTCAGGTAATGTTTCTTTTAAAGAAGTACGAAACTTTGATATGTAATTATCAGAAGAAGAATATAAATCAGCACCTTCTGATATACTATCACCTACAAAGGCTACTTTTAGAGAGCCATTAGAAATTGCTTTCTTTGATTGATTTAAAGAGCCTTGAGGTATGTTATTCATACTAGATATAGCTTTAGCATAAAGCTCACTAGAATTGCTTATATCAATATATGAAGGTAATGGAATTGGAGTAGTATCTGGATTATTAGAATCTGGATCAGTGGTATTACTAGAATCCGGATCAGTGGTATTACTGCTATTGTCATCACCATCATTAGTAGTAGCTTGCTTGTCAGTATTAATTGCTCCTATTTCAGTATTTGGTTCATTAGCTTGTACTATAATAGTAGCTGCATTTGTTATGATTATTGTACAAACTAAAACCTGTGGTATTAATAATTTTAAACTTTTTATAATTTTCTTCTTCAAAGTATCACCCGCTTACTAATATATTTTCTGTACTATCTTAGAGCTTTCAGATGATTTTATTGTGAATTCATCATCCTTTAAAGTAGAGCTTGTATTTGGAAGATATTCTGAAGCAATACTATCAGTGCTCTTTTTTAATTTTTTAGCTATATCTGCAGGAGTATCCTCAGCTACAACTAATACATCATGTTTAATATTTCTATCTTTATCTTTAGCAAGTATTTCATGAGTAATGTAACCTGTATGTGTGGCACCACTATTAATCTTTATAGTGCTTTCAGCTGAGTACGGGTTATTATCTAAAGATGAACTTTCTACCCCTAAAGTTAGTGTGATAGGATTTTTAGATACATATTCTACTAGTGAAGTACTATTATTAACCACATATATTAAATAATTAGATTGGACTGGTAGAGACGTTTCAGTAGTTTTATTATAATATAGTGGTAATGTTATGGTGTCTTTAAATCCATCTCCAATTACATTACTACTTAAGTAGGAAGATTTTAAATCACTTATGGTTACTTTATTATTGCAGTAATCTTTTATCCATTCAAAGGTAACATATAGAGTATATCCCTCAGGAATTGCAGCTGGTAACTTTAAGTCTAAGTCATCAGGAGTAACTTCAACAGAAGGCATATTTATTATTTTATCTAAAATACCTTTTTTGTCTAAAGGGATTAATCTATCCTCTAGAGATTTAACAAAACTAAGAATATCTTCGCTAGAAAACTCATCGGGAATAGCTTTAATTTCTTCGATAGCAGATTTAGCAGCGTTAAAAGATGCCTCAACTCGAATTTCCTCAGCAAATAATACCAGTTGTTCGGCCT
The DNA here is from genome assembly GCA_002381695.1 of Clostridium sp. UBA4108. Classification (GTDB taxonomy): domain Bacteria; phylum Bacillota; class Clostridia; order Clostridiales; family Clostridiaceae; genus Clostridium_J. The sequence continues at coordinate 131,630 of DFXM01000020.1, forward strand.
CAGTTAAAATAGCTCCTTGAAGTTCATCTAAAGCTGTACTATAGGGAGCCTTATAAATTGAGTCTAAATCATCTATTAATATTCGACCCCATATAACTTCAGATTGTTTAGGATTTTCCTTATTGCTTTCGATAACAGCTACCGTTCTTTCAAATATAGGATGTTGAAAGTTATCCAATATAGATGAAAAAGTTTGCTTGTAATTTAAAAAGCTTTTAGGAAGCTCATCAATTAGTTTGCGAGAATCGTATATAGCTGTTTGTAAATCAGATTTTACGGCATTAACGGTATTCTTAGTTGTGCTTGGTCCAAAATCTAATGAATCTTCACATTTAAAATAATAGGGTTTAACACCATTTTTAGTTGCTATAGAAACGACCTTTTTAACTGATTTAAAACTATCTTCAAATAGTTTATCTACATTAGGTTCTGCTGCGTGGGCGATTCCATTGAAAATTGTAGAAGATAAAAATGTACTGGTAATTAACAGAGAACAACCCAATTTATACAATTTATTCATATAATCCACTCCTTTTGTCTACATTTGTATTTTAAAATTAATTTATACATAAGTCCATAGATAATTTATATTATTAACAATAATATAAATTATAGGAATCTCATATGTTGTTGACAATAAACTACATATAGCTGTGTTTATATAGCAATAATTACATAAAAAACCTCATCAATGCACTGATTTATAGGCATAATATATTTTACCATAAAATTAGTTATAAGTTCTAGGATTTTACAAATTATGAGTAGTATATATATGTTTTACACTACTAATACTAATTATATTAATGCACAATTTATATTTAGGAGGTATTTTAATGAAAGGTTTTGTTGAAAAAGATATCTGTATCGGATGTACAAATTGTACTGGAGTATGTCCAGAAGTATTCTCTATGGATGATGATGGAAAAGCAGTAGCTATAGAAGAGGAAATACCAGAAGAACAAGAGGAAAGTGCAATAGATGCTAGGGATCAATGTCCAGTATCTGCTATCAACATTGAAGAATAATTTTATTATTTGATTTTATAAGAATAATTTATTTAAAACTGCACAAAATAGCTATGAAAGTAAGAAAATTAATTATAAATTTAGGAGGTTGAATCTTATGGACATTAATGAAAGTATAGCTTGTTCAGTACAACAATGTAAATATCATAATAAATCTAAGGATTACTGTACATTAGACCAAATACAAGTAAAAACTCATGAAATGAACCCAACAGTACCTGAATGTACTGATTGTGGTAGCTTTGAAAAAGAAAAATAGTTATATTGAAAAAATAGCCTTAGCAATATATTGCTAAGGCTATTTTTGGTTAGATTTCATTCTAATACAGTGTTAATAATGAACTAGCCATTATTAATTTTTATCATGGAGTTTTATATTTATATATTACAAAAATGAATACAAATCATACAATGCAAATATATTTAATATGTAATAGTAATTTAAAATAGTGTTCTATAAAAGGATACTATTCTATGAGGGAGGGTATTATGGATCTATTAACATCTTCGGCCATATCTACGATCATTATTGTGGTGGCATCATTGGTTGGACTATGGCTATTTCTATGGATTATAGGTTTTAGAATTATACCAAATGATAAGGTTGGTGTAATTGAAAAATGGTGGTCTACTAAAGGATCATTGAAGGAACAAATTATTGCACTAAATGGAGAAGCAGGTTATCAACCCGATTTATTAAGAGGTGGTATTCACTTTAGAACACCATTAGTTTTTAAGGTTCATATAATACCACTGGTTACTATACCACAAGGAAAAGTAGCTTATGTTTTTGCAAGAGATGGTAAATCCTTAGAGCCAACGCAAACCTTAGGAGAAATAGTTCCTCAGTGTAATAACTTTCAAAATGTAAGAGGATTTTTAAATAATGAAGGGCAAAAAGGCCCTCAAAGAGGAATTATTCGTGAAGGTACCTACGCTTTTAACCTAGCTCAATTTGTTATTATTACTGAAAATCAAACTCATTGTTTAAAAATGGGCAGTAAATCAGAACAAGAGACATTGATGGAAATGTCTAGACTTATAAAAGCTAGGAATGGTTTTTCGCCGGTAGTAATAGAGGGGAATAGTGATTTAGTAGGAATAGTTACAGTTCATGATGGACCGTCCTTAGGAAGAGAAAATATAATATGCCCAACAGTAGGAGATGAAGCAAGTGACCCTAATTATCATAATAATTTTCAAGATATAGACGCATTTTTAAGTGCAGGTGGGTATAGAGGAAGGCAATATCAAGTATTAGCAGATGGAACTTACTTTATAAATAGATTATTTGCAACTGTAGAATATATACCAAAGATAGTGATTCCTGTAGGATTTGTCGGAGTTGTAGTATCCTATACAGGAACTAAGGGAGAAGATTTCTCGGGAACAGATTATAAGCATGGAGAGCTGGTTAAACGAGGATATAGAGGTGTTTGGAATGAACCTTTAATGCCAGGAAAATATGCTTTTAATACCTATGCAGGAAATATAATTCAAGTACCAACTACTAATGTAATATTAAAATGGATTTCTAATCAGATTGGAAATCATAAATATGATGAAAACCTAAAAGAAGTTAGTTTAATCACTAAGGATGCTTTTGAACCAAGCTTACCACTATCAGTAGTATTTCATATAGACTATAGAAAGGCACCTCTTGTTATTCAAAGATTTGGGAATATAAAGATGCTGGTAGATCAAACTTTAGACCCTATGATTTCGGCATATTTTAAGAATGTTGGACAAACTAAGACTCTTATAGAGTTAATTCAACAAAGAAATGAAATACAAGCTCAAAGTTCAGAGGAAATGAAAGAGAAATTTAATCATTATAATCTAGAACTTGAAGAGGTGTTAATAGGAACTCCAGGTGGCTCTAAAGACGATACTGCAATAGAAACTATATTAACTCAATTGAGAAGTAGACAAATTGCTAAAGAGCAATTACAAACCTACGATACTCAGCAAAGGGCTGCAGAGAAAGAGAAGGAACTTAGAGAAGCAGAAGCTATAGCAAAACAACAAACAACTTTAACAGAATCTGATATTAATATTAAAATTCAAGAGAATCAAGGTAAGGCTGAGCTTATGAAGGCTAAGCAAGATGCTGAAAAGATTCAAAATTTATCAGAGGCAGAAGCTTATAAGGTTAAAAAACAATCAGAGGCAGAAGCTTTTAAAATTAAAATTACAGCAGAGGCTGATGCGGATAAAGAAGCAAGAGTGGGAATATCTAAGGCTATTGCTGCAAAAGAACAAGTTAATGCTTATGGAGGGCCTCAATATAAGGTAATTAGTGATGTTATGAACTCCTTCACTAATGCAATTAGAGAGGGAGAAATAGATATAGTACCTAAGACTGTAGTTAATGCAGGTGGAAGTAATAATGGCGTTGGAACCAATGCTTTTGAATCACTGATTATGCTATTACTAAGTGAAAAATTAACGGCTTTAAACAGTGATGATAAATTGGAAATCTCTAAGGAAGTATCCAGAATAAGAGATGAGATATTAGCACAAATTTCGAATAACGAAATCAAAGAAGAAATAATTATAGAAAATGATAAGTAAATACTTAATATTTTTATAGCTTACATTGATACTTTGTACTTTATAATTTATTATATAGTCATACTACTAATAGTTAGTAGTATGACTATATTTTATTTGAATAAATTAAATATATTATATTAATTAAAGGAGATTTTTATGGATTTAAATAGTATAAGAAATTCTGTACAAGAAGTTGCAGAAGCTATAGCAGCAGTGCTCCATGTAGATGTTACAATTATAGATAATGAATTTAAAAGAATTGCTTCTACAGGAAAATATAAAACACTTATTGGGAATAAAATTCCATCGAAATGTCTTTATGAATATGTAATTAAAGAGAAAGTGCCTCATTATGTAGAAAGATATTCTCAAAAGAATGGAGAAAATATTGCTTGTAACCAATGTGAAGCGAAAGATACCTGTAAGGAATTTGCAACAATTGGATATCCTATAATTAATCAAGATGAAGTAATTGGAATTATAGGTATAAATGTCTTTGATGAAAATATGTGTACGAATATATGTAGTGAATTTAATTCTATGACAAATTTTTTGAATAGGCTAAGCTCGCTATTGATAGGCAATATACATCACTTAGAGAATATTGAAAAGCTTAAAATACAAAAGCAAGAAACTAATCATATTATGAATAGTTTAAATGAAGGGATATTATGTGTAGATAAATATGGTGTTATAAAATATGTCAATGATAAAGGAAAAAAATTACTTGGAATAAAGGAAAATCAGGATAATATAAACATCAAGAGAATTATGAAGGATTTTGACATAAGCTTTTTAGAAAATACTTATAAAGATCTAGTAATGGAAGTTCATAATAATGAAAATAAAAGTTTATTAATTAAGATTAAGCCCATTATATTACAAGGAGAAACTGTTAGTAATATAATTCAGATTAATAAAAAGAGTGATGAAGTTAGGGCAGCCTATAAATTGTTTGCTAATACCAAGCAAGTTAAATTTGAAGATATAATAGGAAATAGTAATGCTATAAATAAAGTGAAAAATATTGCTAAAAATATAGCTACTACAGATTCAACAGTTTTATTACAAGGTGAAAGTGGAACTGGTAAAGAGTTGTTTGCAAGAGCTATACATCAAGAAAGTAATAGATTTAATGCACCTTTTGTAGCAGTAAATTGTGCTTCAATTCCAGATAACCTTCTTGAAAGTGAGTTTTTTGGATATGAGGGAGGAACTTTTACTGGGGCCAGAAAGGAGGGGCATATGGGCAAGTTTGAAGTTGCCAATGGAGGAACTTTATTTTTAGATGAGATTGGAGATTTACCATTGCACCTTCAACCTAAAATATTAAGAGTTCTTCAAGAACAAAGCTTTACGAAGATAGGAGGAAAGGAAGAAGTCTTTGTAAATGTAAGAATAATTGCTGCTACTAATAAGAATTTAGAACAAATGGTGAAAAATGGTCAATTCAGAGAAGATTTATACTATAGGCTTAATGTAATTCCGATTTTTCTACCAAGTTTAAAAGAGAGAGATGAAGATATATTTTTATTAAGTGAGTATCTTATAAAAAAATATTGTTGTAAATATAGATTTGAAGAGAAAAAGCTTTCAGAAGATGTAAAAAAAATATTTGAGTCGTACAAATGGCCAGGTAATATTAGAGAATTGGAGAATATTATTGAATATCTAATTAATATATCTAGAGGCGATGTTATTAATGTAGAAAATCTGCCGGATGCCATAAAGCAGTATTCTAAGACAAGTGATAAAACCAACATCAATTTAAAAGTGCAAGTTGAAAGTTATGAGAGAAGTATATTAGAGGATATGATTTTAAAATATGGGAATGAGAAAGATAGTAAAAATATAATTTCTAAAGAATTAGGTATTGATCTTTCGACATTATATAGAAAATTAAATAAATATAATTTGCAATAATGCAAAACTATTTGCATTATTGCAAAAACCATTATATAAGAGATATATACATATTTAGTGTTAATTTAAAAGGGTGTTTTTGCAATGTTGCAAAAACACCCTTTTTAAAATAAGGAAAAATAGATAAAATACTATTGGCATGATTATTGCTGGTTTATATTGTATATAGTATGTTTACAATAATACTAGGGAGAGATGAATAAATGAATAATTTATCAATAGAAAGCATTAAAGAAGAATTACTAGAGATTGTAAAAAGTGAAACAAAGCCAGCAGTAGGATGCACAGAACCAGTAGCAGTAGCATTAGCAGCAGCTACTGCAAAAAAATATTTTTCAGGCGATTTTGATAGTCTAGAAGTGAAAGTAAGTAAAAATATACTAAAAAATGGGAAGTCGGTAATGATTCCTAATACTAAAGAATGTGGAATAGACATAGCAGCAGCCCTTGGAGTAATATGTGGGGATAGTGATGCAGGGTTATTAGTGTTTAGAAATGTTGAGGAAAAGAGCGTAATAAAAGCTAAGGAACTTATATCAAATAATAAAGTAGATGTAATTCCTATTTATGAGGGTGAACCTGTATTTGTGGAGATAACTTTAAAGACTTTAAAGAAAAGTGTGATAGTAACTTTAAAAGACTCTCACACTAACATAGAAAGCATAGTAGTAGATGGTAAGATAGTTGTAAAAAATAATCAGCAGGTATCAACTACTTGTATTAATTCAGACTTCATAAAAGATTTGACGATAAGAGACTTAAGGAAAGTAGCTGAAAACATTAACATTGAGGAGTTAGGATTCATATTAGAAGGAGTTAAGATGAATAAAGAAGCTGCTTTAGAAGGGTTAAAGAAGGATTCAGGACTTAAATGGGGGGCATCCTTATTAAAATTACAAAAAGAAGGTAAAATAGCTAAAGATGCTTCAACTACAGCAAGAATACTTACGGCTGCTGGGTCAGATATAAGGATGAGTGGAGGAAAATGTCCTATAATGACCAGTGGAGGAAGTGGAAATCAGGGGTTAGGAGTAATACTTCCAATTGCAGTGGTGGCTGAAGAAAACAAAATTAGTGATGAGAAAATTATGAGAGCTGTATTTTTAGCTCATCTAATAAACATCTTTGTAAAGAAATACACAGGAAAATTATCAGCTATGTGTGGATGTGCTATTGCTGCAGGAATAGCATCATCAGTGGGAATAACTTGGATGCTGGATGGAACAGAAGAACAGTTAGAAGGTGCCATACAAAATATGCTTGCAAATTTAACAGGGATGCTTTGTGATGGAGCTAAGGAAAGTTGTGCTATGAAATTGTCAACTTCATCAGCAGAGGCCGTATTAAGTGCTTATTTAGCACTAGATAATACAGTAGTTCCATTAAAAACTGGGATTATTGGAAACAATGTAGAAACGACTATAAAGAACCTTGAGAAGTTATGTAAAGATTCATTTATAAAAGTAGATAATGCAATGATTGACATAACTTGCAGTTATAGGGATGGGATTTAAATTTTAACAATATTATGTAGAGGTGAGTTAATTACATTGATTTACTAAGAGTTTAGATAAGGACTGTAGAGATTTATAATATCTACAGTCCTTATAATTTCTCAATTATAATAACTTAAATCTACTGTTCCCAATAGCTTATTCGCATATTTATAGTAGTTGCAAGACCCAATAGATTTTGTGCTAAAATGGTTAATGAAGTTCCTGGAGTAAGAATTAAGGTGTTATTATATGAAACATTGTAGAGAGATGCTACTTGATTTACAGTTTCAAAAACAGTTCCGCCGCTTATAGGACTAATTATTGGAGCAGTAATTCTTTGCCCAGTACCAACAGAAGAGTTTGAGAAACCAAAATTGGTGTTCTGTGGTGTTACACTGGTGGGAGAACCAGATAATGTAGCATTCCTATATAGCGTAAGACTAGATGAAACGTTAGTACTAGTATTTGCTACATATACATTACTAATAAATATACTTTTACTACTTCCGCTAGGATTATTTAGCCGTACAGCATAAAAACCGGAGGCTACTAAAGATACTGCTGTATCTGTTAATATATAAGAATTTCCAGATTGAGCAGATACAAAGGGTAATCCAATTACATACAAGGGATGGACCTGTTGATTAAAGACTAGATGATTCATAATTTTAAACTCCTTTTTAAGATAAATAAGAAGAATTTTACTTTATTCCTTTTAATTAAATTATGAAAAAATTAGGGATTTGTCCATATTTTTGGGGACTAAATAGGATTTAATAAATAGGACGAAGAAAATAAAATTAAAGTAAATAAGGTAAAGAATAGTTATTTTACATGCCTTATTAAATATTTTAAGATATAATTATAGTTGGAGCATTGGAGGTATAAATATGGAAACTAATATTGTAACCATTGAAAAAAATAGAACAAAGATAAAGAAACCAACAGATTATAAGGTGGTTATGTATAACGACGACTATACTACTATGGAATTTGTTGTAGATATATTGATAAATGTATTTAATAAGAAGTTAGAAGAAGCAAATAAAATAATGATGGACGTACATAAAATTGGAAAGGGTATAGCTGGTATATACTCCTATGATATAGCATTTACTAAGGTGTCTATTGCAATGGCTATTGCAGAACAGGAAGGATTTCCATTTAAGCTCACCTTAGAGGAGGTTTAAAATGAATATAACAAGAGACTTAAATTATATTATTTTAAAAGCTTTTGAAGAAGCTAAAAATAGTAATAATGAATATGTAACTCCAGAGCATTTGTTATACAGTGCTCTTTCGAATGAAGAAGTAATAGGGGCTATTGATAAATGTGGTGGAAATGTAGAGGAGTTAAAAGCTAATCTTATAGAATATATAGGAGAATATATTGATAGTATAGAAGGAATTACGCCTCAGGAAAGTTTAGGATTTCAACAGGTTTTAATTTTTGCTAGTCAACAGGTTATTAGTTCTGGTAAAGAAGTGATAGATACTCATCATATATTAGCAGCTATATTTGAACTAGAAGATAGCTATGCAAATTACTATTTAAGTGAACAGGGAATTATAAAAAAAGATCTACTTTATTACCTATGCCATAAAGATGAGGAGACTTTCTTAGAAGATAAAGATGAAGATGAAGAGGAAGTCGAAGTTCATAATAGAGAAGAGCAGGTAGAAAATAAATCAAAAAAATCTTTTGTAGAGAAATATACACTGAAGCTTAACGAGCTAATCCAGCATGACAATTATAAGGACTCCCTTATAGGAAGAGAGAATATCTTAGAAAGAACTATGCAGATATTATGTAGGAGAACAAAGAATAATCCTATACATATAGGGGAGGCTGGAGTTGGTAAAACAGCTATAACTTTGGGTTTAACAAACCTCATAAATAAAGGTAAGGTTCCTGAAAAACTAAAAAAAGCAGAGATTTTTTCTTTAGATTTGGGATCAATGCTTGCAGGAACAAAATATAGAGGAGATTTTGAAGAACGAATAAAAAAGGTATTAGATGAATTAAAGGGCCATGAAAATCCAATAGTATATATAGATGAAATTCACAATATAGTAGGAGCAGGAGCATTAGGTTCGGGTTCTTTAGATGCATCTAACTTGCTAAAGCCTTATCTTATGGAGGGAAAAATTAAATTTATAGGAGCTACTACCTATGATGAGTATAAAAAATATTTTCAGAAGGATAAAGGATTAACAAGGAGATTTCAACCTATAGAAGTTAAGGAACCCTCCTTGGAAGAAGCTATAGAAATTTTACAAGGGTTAATTCCAAGCTATGAGGAATATCACAATGTTAAGTACACTAAAGAAAGTATAGAAGCAGCTGTAAGTCTTAGCCATAAATATATAAATGATAAATATCTTCCTGATAAAGCTATTGATGTCATAGATGAGGCGGGTTCCTATATTGCAATGGGGGAAGACAGTATTAATGAAATTGCTGTTATTAATGAGCAAATAATTGAAGAGATTATTGCCAAAACCTGTAATATTCCTAAGAAGACGGTGGAGAGTAATGAAATTAGCTCTTTAAAAAATATGGAAAATATCCTTAAGGAGAACATTTTTGGGCAAAATTCTGCTGTTGAAGAAATTGTAAGATGTATTAAAACCTCTAGGGCAGGACTAAATGATGATGATAAGCCAGTAGCATCTATGCTTTTTGTCGGACCTACTGGAGTGGGAAAAACAGAGATAGCTAAAACTTTAGCTAAGAATATGGGTATAGAGCTTGTTAGATTTGATATGAGCGAATATGGAGAAAAACATGCCGCATCAAAACTTATAGGCGCACCACCAGGATATGTAGGGTATGAAGAAGGTGGATTACTTACTGATGCCATAAGAAAAAAACCACATTGTGTACTTTTATTGGATGAGATTGAAAAGGCGCATATAGATATACTAGATGTATTATTACAAATTATGGATTATGCCACACTTACGGATAATCAAGGAAGAAAAGCGGATTTTAGAAATGTAATAATAATTATGACATCCAATGCAGGAGCTAGAAAAGTAGGTAAAAATATTATAGGGTTTGGAGAACGTCAAATTGGAGGAGAAGCCATAATGGAGGAAATTAAAAGAATATTTTCTCCAGAATTTAGAAATAGATTAGATAAAATTGTGGTATTTAATCATATTAATAAGGATATGGCTATAAGTATTGCTAAGAAGGAACTAAATAATTTTAAAGAAAAACTTTCAAGTAAAAACATTACTATAGAATTCGGCACCAATTGTATAGATTATGTAGCTGAAAAGGGAATTTCAAGAGAATTTGGAGCGAGAGAAATTATAAGAATTATTAGTTCTCAAATAAAACCGCTATTAGTAGATGAAATCTTATTTGGAAAACTAAGTGGTGGTGGAACAGGTACTATAGATATAGTGGAAGGTAATTTTGAATTAAAGGTATCTTCAAAAAAGTAAATAGTTATTTTTCTTCATATGCCTGAAATATAGCAGCTGAGAGGCTGCTATATTTTTTTACTTATTAAACCAACCCTTTTTCTTAAACCAATAAAACATAAGTATACCTATTAATAGCATTATAAATAATATGAAGAAGTATCCATATTTCCAAGTAAGCTCAGGCATATAGTGAAAGTTCATTCCGTATACGCCAACAATAAAGGTAAGAGGTATAAATATAGACGAAATTACGGTGAGTAACATCATATTAACATTCATTCTATAAGAATTTATAGAGATATAACTATCCCTCATATCAGAGGTTATGTCACGACAGTTCTCAACCATTTCAGATAACTTTAGAAGGTGGTTATATATATCTGTAAAATAAAGACGATGAGCTTCAAAATCATTGATCCTATCTGAATTTAATATTCTATAAAGTAAATCCCTTAAAGAATTAACCATTCTTCTAAGAACTATTAATTCACTTCTGGTTTTATAAACCTCATCAATTAAAGTCTGAATAGATTTTTTGTCCTCGTTATCATTTAATGATTCTAATTTATCTTCAATAGAAAATAAGGCAGGAAACAACTCATCCACAATATTATCTAAAATTTTATGAGTTATAAAAATAGAGCCATTTACCCATTGATCTGGTCTTTCCCCTACTCTTTCCATAGCTTCTTCAATTTCAGGAGAGGGCTTTTCATGGTAAGATACTATATAATTCTTACCAACAAAAAGTGAGATTTCTACTGGAGCTATTTTATTTCCATCAAGAGCATTAAGAACAAGGTAGTTATAATCACCATAATAATCTATTTTAGGTCTATTTAAAGAATATAGGCAATCTTCCACTGCAAGATGATGAAATTTAAAATATGTGGTCAATAATTTTTTTTCATCTTCAGTAGGATTAGAAAAATCAAACCATGTCCATGTATAATTACTTATATGGATATCTTTAAATGATAAATCTTTTTTTAATGTATCATTATCTAAAGCCAATATATTAATCAAAATATTACCTCTCTTTCTAATAAGTATAATTTTATAATATTACAAAGCTTTGATATTTTAAACATATTTTTAAATAATCACAACTGGAGATTGTATTATTTAAATAAGTTGCTTTGTCATTTATTTAAATAGTGCTTTATTAGTATATAATTAATAGTAATGAATAGAGATTTTACTTTAAAAATATACTATTAAAAGGGTTTCAAAAGTCATTATAATAAAAAGAAAAAGAGGGATAAAAATGAATTTTACTTTAGTTAAAATTGAAACATTCATACCAGAGGAATATATTAGAAAACTAAGAGAGGAATTGAATCTAATAGGAGCATTAACAATTGATGGGATATATGATAATTGTATGAGCTACAGTAAAGTAAGAGGTTCATGGAGGCCATTAGAAGGAGCAAATCCTTTCAATGGAGAAATAGGAGTGTTATGTGAAGCAGAGGAGATGAAGGTAGAATTCTGTTGTACAACAGGAGTATACAAGGAAGCCACTGAAACAATTAGAAAAGTACATCCTTATGAGACCCCTGTTATTAATGTTTTACCTATTATAGATTAAATTAAGAGTATTCTAAATAAATATTACAAGAGAATTAAATTAATTAGAATCTCATATTATTACTGCTCAACCGTTTCGGAATCTTGATTTACTAATGCTCTATTCAAGCAAAAGCTAAAAGACAACAACTCGCTTCACTCGAACANNTTTCACATAGCCTAAGTAAATCTAAGATTCCTGCAAATGGTATTCACAGTAATAATATGAGGTTCAATTTAAATAGTTTATAAAATAAAAGCCTATTTGTACTATGTAATTTCATTATTGAAATCTATATAATTAATTGCTATGTTTTAAAAATTTATTGATAATATGTAGTTAAAGCATACTATCAATAAACCTTTAAGAGCTAATAAACTAGTTGAAAAACTTATTCATAAAACCTGATTTTTCCTTCTCGTTTTTTTCAAGCATATCTCCATAGTTAATGTCATTGTTTTCACTATCATTTAATTCATTATCTTCACCATAAGAGTTAGAGGCTATAAAAAATTCTTCTAACCTATCTGTTAAAAAATCTCTTTCAGTTATCACATTTTCACAAGATTTGCTCATATATATTTCCACAGAACCCATATTTAAATCACTAAAGCCTGTTTTTATATCATAACCAAGCTCACCTAATTCACCTACAATATCTGTCAGTGAATAATTATCCTTTAAAGTAATTGAATCATATTTAGGAACTTTCAGACAGAGTTCATTTTCTTTATCATTATAAAAAACTTTAACTATACTAAACATTTCATATCATCCACCTTTAAATAAAATGTGAAGCATTTTATTTAGTGAATTGCTCACGTTGTTCGCAGAGAGTTACTCACTACGTTCGGAAAGATGTTTTTGCTTAGGCAAAAGCTTTCTCTCAGACGAAGTCAACCCTCTGCGCTAAAGGCGCACTTCACTGCAGCCGTAGGTTGCAATTCACTGGCAAAGCCAATTCTCTGCGCCTTGGGCGCAATTCACTAAATAAGTTACTTCGTAACTTATTTATATTATACAATATTATCAAAGTGTGGTGAGTCATGTTTTCAATAAAATATTAACAACTATTGACAAGGTTAAAAAATCCAATTAATATTATATACATAGATATACTATGTATAGTGAATCTATGTATATAGATAAATTTATAGATTCAAAGGTGGATTTTAATTAAAAGAAAGGAGGCATAGATAATGAGAATTAATAAGGAGCTTATAAAAGGAAGTACATCTATATTGATTTTAAGACTTTTAGATCAAAAGGATATGTACGGCTATGAGATGATTAAAGAAATTGACATGAGAAGCAATGGAATATTTAGCTTTAAAGAGGGGACTCTTTATCCGATACTTCATGGATTAGAGTGTGAAAACTTCATTGAGGCCTACTGGGAAGAGGGAGAGACCAAGAGAAAGAGAAAATATTATAAAATTACAGATGAAGGAAGAAAGCAGCTTAAAGAAAAGAAGGAGGAGTGGGAGCTTTTCCGTTCCACGGTTGATAAAGTTTTATGGGAGGGTATAGCATGGGGATAAATGAAAAAATTCAAAATTATATAGACGAAGTATGTAGTCATATTAAAAATAATAAGATTCATGAAGACGTAGAAATGGAGCTTAGAACTCATATAGAAGATATTATATATGAATATGAAACCAGTGGACATAGTAAAGATGAAGCTGTAGATAGAGCTATTGATCATATGGGGGATGCAGCAGCGGTTGGGAATGGACTTAACAGGGTTCATAAAACAAAGCCAGATTGGGTTATAATAATCCTTACAGCAGTGCTTATTAATTTAGGGTTAATAGCTATGTATTTTGTTGAAAAGTCATCACAAAGTCTAGTTATATCAGGGGATTTTTGGATGAGGAGCATAGTATATACCTTAGTAGGGGTGGTTATAGCATTTGGAACCTATTTTTTAGATTATAGAAGTATAAAAAAATATTCTAAATATATTTATTTAGGAACTATTCTATTTTTCTTTATAAGTTTTATATATAGTAATGTTATTAAAGGTACAAGGCAATGGATAGCTATCGGATGGATAAGCTTTAATTTTGTTCAGTTATCTTTATTTTTATTTATTGTTTCTATAGCAGGAATTTTTGATAATTATAATTGGTCTGGAGGGAAAAATGTTATAAAGGGGATAGCTATAATTTTATTTCCTAGTGTATTAGCGTTAACTTCTCAGTCTTTAGCCCCATGTATAGTATATACAATTTCAGCTTTTGCAATAATGCTTTTATCCGGTGTTAAACTAAGGGACTTTCTATTATTACTTGGAGGTTATTTTGGATTGTTTTTTATGTTTGTAATGACTGAACCTTATAGAATTGCAAGAATGTTAGTTTTTGTTAATCCGAATGCAGATCCAGAAGGAGCTGGATGGATTTATAATCAATTAATTGAAATAAGGGAAGCTTCAGGATTACTTGGAAATGGAGTTAATAGTAATATGATTAATTTACCAGATATTCATACAGATTTCATGCTAAGTTATATAATTTATACTTTTGGATGGCTTGCAACGGTATTAGTAATTACACTAATAATTGTATTTTTAGTTAGAATGGTAGGAATAGCAAAAGGCTCAAAGGATAGTTACGGAAAGTTGTTAGTTGGTGGATTTATAGCAATGTTAACAGTAGAATTCCTTTGGAATATACTCATGAATTTAGGAGTAGCTCCAACAATTGGAGTATCAATGCCATTTATAAGCTATGGTGGTTCTCAGATGATAATAAATATGATGATTGTAGGTATAGTTATAAATGTATATAAATTTAAAAATACACCAGTAAAAGAGAAAACTCAATTTCAATAATAAGGTATGTTTTAATATGTAGTTCTTTATTAAAGCATAACTAACAATAAATAGTTTAATGAAGCTTTAAAATTTGACTAAACTTGATAAGTGCTACTTATTTTTACTAGTAGATTTTAAAGAAGTGTAATAGGAAGTAGATTTATATAACAAAATTATAAGAAAAGATAATCGATGCTTATTGTAAACCTGAAATAAAAATGGGTTTACAATAAGCATTTTTTTATGATATACTTTGAAAAACAAAATATTTTAAATTTTAATGAAAGGGATTTATTATATGGAGAATAGAAATAAAACTAAAGAGCTTATACTTTGCGGAATATTCGCTGCATTAACTGCAATAGGAGCTTTTATAAGAATACCTGTACCTAATGTTCCATTTACTCTTCAGGTATTTTTTGTGATAATGTCAGGAATTATATTAGGCCCTAAGCTAGGGTTAATAAGTCAATTAACGTATTTGTTCATAGGGTTTATAGGAATCCCTGTATTTATAGCTGGTGGAGGGCCTTCATACATACTTCAGCCTACCTTTGGATATTTAATAGGCTTTGCACTAGCAGCCTATGTGGTAGGGAAAATAATAGAAAGGAGAAGAGATTTTAACCTAAAAACCTTACTTATAGCAAGCTATATAGGGCTAGCTGTTGTGTATTTAATAGGAGTACCTTATTTATATTTAATTTATAATTTATATCTAGGGCAACAGTTTACTGTATTCATGGCATTATGGTTTGGCTTCATAATATGTGTGCCAGGAGATATTTTATTGATGGCATTAGTAAGTGTTATGTGTAATAAAATAGTACCAATCTTAAATAGGCATACAAGTTTTAAATAAAACAATAAAACAATATAACAATATAACAATATATAGTATTTTCAAGGCTTTAGAGCATATGTGCTAATGATGAGAGGAGAAAAATATGAATTTATTAGAATTAAAAGATAAAGTTTTAAGTGAAATTTACATAACAAAAGAAGAAGCCATGGAGCTTTATAATATTAATTTAGTAGAACTTTTACAAGCTGCTGATGAAATTAAAAATCATTACTGTGGAAGAAATATAGATTTATGTACCATAATCAATGGTAAAAGTGGTAGATGCAGTGAAGATTGCAAGTACTGTGCCCAATCTGTACATTTTAAAACAGGGGTAAATGAATATAGATTAATGAAGTATGAGGATATTTTAAAAGCTGCCGAGGAGAATTATAGGGAAGGGGTAGGAAGATTTTCTATAGTAACCTCTGGAAGGGCCCTTAAGGGTGAAGATTTTGAAATAATACTAGAGTATTATAAAAATTTATCTAAACAGTGTGATGTAAGTCTTTGTGCTTCCCATGGACTTCTATCCTATAGAGACTTTAAAAAGCTCAAAGAGTGTGGGGTTAATAGGTATCATCACAACTTAGAGACCTCAAAGAGCTATTTTAATAATATTTGTACAACTCATAGTTATGAAGACAAAATAGCAACTATTAAAGCAGCTCAGGAAGCAGGACTTCAGGTGTGTAGTGGAGGAATAATTGGTATGGGAGAAACCCTAGAGGATAGGATAAATATGGCTTTTGAGCTTAAAGAATTAGGCATATTTTCTATTCCAATAAACATTTTAATGGCAATTGAAGGTACGCCTTTTGAAAAATTACCACCTTTAGAAGAAGAGGATATACTAAAAACCATATCTATATTTAGATTTATAAATCCAAAAGCCCAAATTAGACTGGCAGGAGGAAGAAGTTTGTTAAGTAATTGTGGACAAAAAGCTTTCCAAGGAGGAGCTAATGCAACTATTACAGGAAACTTATTAACAACCTGTGGAAACAATATAGCAGAAGATATGAGGATGTTTAATGAGTTAGGATTAGAGGTGTAGATATGAGTAAGGGAGTATTCATTACTGGGACAGATACAGATGTAGGAAAGACCTATGTTACTGGTTTAATATTAAAGATTATAAGAGAAAGAAGCATCGATGCCATCTACTATAAGTCGGCATTAAGTGGAGGAGAATATAACCAGGATAAAGAGGAGTTAATTCCAATGGATGCTAAATATGTATGTGAAGTAGCAGGGGTGGAAGAAGAATTTAAAAATATAGTATCCTATACACTAAAAACACCAGTATCTCCACATCTTGCTTGCGAAATGGAAGGAGTAGAAATTTCTCTTCATAAAATTAAAAGAGATGTTGAAGAACTGAAGAAAAAATATGATTTTATAATATGTGAAGGTAGTGGAGGATTAATATGTCCCCTTTATAAAGATAAAGAGGATTATCTTATGCTTACAGATGTTATAAAAGAGGTTAATTATCCTATAGTGATTGTAGCAAGAAGTAGTTTGGGGACTATAAATCATACGGTACTTACAGTAGAGTTTGCTAAAGCACAAGGGTTAGATATGAGGGGAATAATATTGAATGGTTACAATCCTAAGGACTTAGTTCATAGGAATAATAAGGAGACTATAGAAGCATTAACAGGAATTAAAATAATAGGTACATTAGAAAATAATATAGATAAATTAGATGAGAGAACTATAGATATAATAATGGAGTGATTGTGATGAATTTAGTTGAAAAGGATTTAAAATATATTTGGCATCCATGTTCTCAAATGAAAGATTATGAAGAGCTAAAGCCCATAGTCATTGAAAGAGGAGAAGGAGCGTATTTAATTGATATAGAGGGTAAAAAGTACATGGATGCAGTGAGTTCTTGGTGGTGTAATCTTTTTGGACATGCAAATGAGGATATAAATAAAGCTATCAAAAATCAAATTGAGAAGCTAGAACACGTGATTATGGCTAATTTTTCAAATTTACCAGCTATTGAACTTGCAGAGAGATTAGTAAACATAACTTCAGAGGGGCTAAATAAAGTATTTTTTTGTGACAATGGATCTTCAGCAGTGGAAGCGGCTATGAAGATGAGTTTTCATTATCATCAGCACCTAGGAGAAAAAAAGAAAACTAAGTTTGTAACCCTTGAAAATGCCTATCATGGTGAGACTATTGGAGCTTTATCAGTAGGGGATTTAGATTTATATAACAGTATATATAAACCACTAATGTTTGATGTGTTTAGAGTAACTTCACCAGATTGCTATAGATGTAGTTATGGTAAGTGTAGAGAAGATTGCAATGCTCCTTGCTTTGAACATATGGAAGAAAATCTATCAAAGCATCATGAAGAAATAACTGCAGTAATAGTAGAGCCACTTTTACAAGGAGTTGCAGGAATGAAGATGTATTCACCTATATACTTAAAAAAGTTAAGAGAAGCTTGTGATAGATATAATGTAAATCTTATAGCTGATGAAATAGCTACAGGATTTGGAAGAACGGGAAAGATGTTTGCTTGTAATCATGCAAATATAAGTCCAGATTTCATGTGCATATCAAAAGGACTAACGGGTGGATATTTACCAATGGCCATAGTCATGACTAGGGATAATATATATAATGCATTTTATGATGACTATAATAAAATGAAGGCATTTTTACATAGCCATACCTACTCTGGCAATGCACTTGGATGTGCAGTAGCTTGTGAAGTATTAAATATCTTTGAGAGAGATAAGGTGTTAGAAAAAAATATTGAAAAAGCAAAAATGTTAAATAATAAGTTAAAACAAGAGCTAGAGAATCATAGAAATGTGGGAGAAATAAGAACTTTAGGATTGATAAATGCTATAGAGTTGGTAGAAGATAAGCCAAGTAAAAAGACATTTGATTCAAAGCGAAGAATAGGTTATGAAATATATAAAGAAGCTTTAGAAAAAGGATTATTGCTTAGACCACTAGGAAATGTATTATATTTTAATCCTCCATATATAATTGAGGAAAGAGATATGGATTTTATGGTTGATATATGTTCCCAGTGCATAAGAGAAGTATTAGGATAATTATTATATAAGTATTATCTATAGAAGTTGTAAATACTAAATTTATATCAAGAGATTAGATTTGTTTTAAATAGTTGCTTAGAATGAACTGGAAGCTCATTAAAAAGCGTTATTAAAACTATATTAAAATGTAGTCTAATATTAAAGGAGGTAAATTTAGAAATATGAAGAGTAAATTATTATTTGGATTAATAGCTATGGCTATAGGTATAAATGTAGTTTCTATTCCATCTCAAGCACTTGCAGAGAGTCCTTTATTAAATGATGGATATCGTGTTAATGCCCCTATGAATAATAATGATCTAACAGAATATTATGAGAAATATAAGAAGCTTAGGGGAGTTTTAATTCACTTAAAGAGAGAGGGAATCATTAGTGATAGTGACATATCTAAGATATATAAACATTATGAAGAATTAAAAAAGGATACTACAAAAGCATTACCAGATAATGATAAAGAATTATTAGAGAATCTATATGAAAATAAAATTATCACTGGAGTTCAATATCAAAGAATCATAGGTATGATAGATGAATTTTAATATAGATATACAATTTTGAAAATATATTTTAACGTCAATTATTAATTAAAGGTAGATGAAAAAATTAAGGTGAAAGCGTATTAATTATGAGCTTTCACCTTAATTCTTTATATGTTAAATTAAGAGATCAAACATATATAATATGAAATTTAATAAAATTAATAACTAAATCACATGGAAATAATTTTCCATATCCCATATATCATTTATCCAATCCTTATAGAATTCAGCTTCATGACATACTAAGAGAATAGTACCATCAAAAGTTCTAAGAGCTTTCATTAACTCACTCTTTGAAGCTTCATCTAGATGATTTGTAGGTTCATCTAGTAAAAGCCAATTTGAGGGAGTTAACATAAGCTTGCAAAGTCTTACTTTAGATTGTTCTCCTCCACTTAAAGTATATAATTTTTGAGAGATATGATCACTTTTAATTCCACATCTTCCAAGAGCTACTCGTATTTCACTTTGAGATTTTTGAGGAAAATGGTTCCATACTTCTTCAAGAGGAGTATGATTTTCCATATTAACCTGTTGTTCAAAGTATGCGGGATATAAGAAATCTCCCAAATGAACACCACCTTTTAAGGGAGGAATTATTCCCATTATAGTTTTGAGAAAGGTAGATTTACCTATGCCATTACAACCTGTAATAGCTATTTTATCACCTCTTTTAAGGGTAAGATTTAGATTACGTATTAATGGATAATTATATCCTATATCCATATCTGAACTTTGCATAACAAGGCTACTAGAGTTCCTTTCAGTATTAAATAAAAATGAAGGTTTAGGTGAGATAATTTTAGGTTTTTCAAGCCTATCAATTTTATTCAAAGCTTTTTGCCTACTTTTAGCTCTTTTAGAGGTTGCAGCACCAGCTATGTTTTTATTTATAAAATCCTCCATTTTAGAGATTTCCTTTTGTTGTTTAGTATATTCCTCTATATATCTTTTTCTTTCAGCATCTTGAAGCTTTAAAAAGTTCTTATAATTCCCTGGATACCTTTTTAATGTGGAGAATTCAAGATTGAAAATTACATTTGTAATTTTATTTAAAAATTCAGTATCATGGGATATTACAATAAAACAATTTTTATACTCAGATAAATATTTTGATAACCAATTGATATGTTCTTTATCCAAGTAATTAGTAGGCTCATCCAAAAGCAAAATATCTGGCTTTTCTAAAAGAAGTTTTGCAAGTTTTACCTTGGTTTTTTGACCACCACTAAGATTTTTAACTGGAGTATCTATGCCAAGGACATCTAATCCTAACCCACTAGCAGTGTTTTCAATATGCCTAGAGATATTATAGAATTCACTTGCATCTAATATATCTTGAAGTTTACCTAATTCTTTAACTAGTCTATCAACATCTTTTAAATTTGAAGTGGATAGTTTATTATTTATACTCATAATTTTTTCTTCAACACTGTATAAATCTTTAAATGCCATTTTTAATATTTCTATAATGCTACAGTTTTCATCTATAGAAGAGTGTTGCTCAAGATATCCTATTTTTGAAGATGAGGATTTTGTGAAAGTTCCATCATCACATATCAATTTATTAGTCAAAATGTTAAATAAAGTGGTTTTACCAGCGCCATTAACTCCAACAAGCCCAACATGTTCACCACTTAATAATCTAAATGAAACATTTTTAAATATAACTTTTTCTCCAAAACTAAAACTAATATTTTCAACATTTAATATACTCATAATTACCTCCATAATAAAAAAGGAAAGGGGAGAAAACTCCTCTTTCCTTGATTTGAACAATTCTATTTATCAATGAAATTAAAAATTTCATAATGAGAGAATACTCCCTAATTTATATACTTATAGTATATAAATTAGGGCATCAAAAAAGAGCCTTATCCTGCAAATGGTATTAACTATTAAAATATTTCAGGTAAAAAAGGGCAGACTTATCCCGTTCTTAACCTAAAACACTTATAAGAGTTACCATTTTACACAATCTGACTCACATCTCCTCACAAATTTAATTTATTTAATCATTAGAAAAATAGAATATAATTAAAGTTTTTACACTTATAAATATATTATACATTGGTAATTTTTAAAAGTAAATATAATACAGTTGAAATGATGTATTATAATAGTATTGTAATGGATATAAATATGATGGATATAGAGGAGAAAAAAATATGATTAAGGGTGTAAATATACTTGTCATTGAAGATGATGTAGATATAAACAATCTCATATGTAGGATTTTAATTAAAGAAGGGTACAATGTGAGAGGGGCATATTCAGGTTCAGAGGGGAAGATGTGCATAGAGCAATATGATTATAATCTCATAGTATTAGATTTAATGTTACCTGGAATAGTTGGAGAAGAGCTAATTAAGGATATAAGGTTGAAAAGGACAATTCCCATAATAGTTATATCAGCTAAGAATTCCTTGAATAATAAAGTAGAAGTATTAAAGTTGGGGGCAGATGACTTTATATCTAAACCTTTTGATATTGAGGAGGTAATAGCTAGAGTCGAAGCACAATTGAGAAGATATATGATTTTTTCAGAAAAAGTTTCTGAGGATAGTAGATTAATATATAAGGGGATAGTTTTGGATAGAGAAGAACGTAGAGTTTTTGTTAATGGTGAAGAATGCATACTTACAGTAAGAGAGTTTGATATATTGGAACTTTTGATTAGTCATCCTAAAAAGGTTTTTACAAGAGCCAATTTATTTCAGCAGGTTTGGAATGATGAATTTTTAGGAGACGATAATACTATTAATGTGCATATAAGTAATCTTCGCTCAAAAATAGCTAAAATTGATTCTGATACAGAGTATATTCATACCGTTTGGGGTATTGGATTTAAACTGCAGGAGTAAACTTAATACTTTCTTAAGATTTTCTTTAAGGTATCTTGGTGACTATCCTTTAATATATAATTATCGATAGAAGTTAAGCCTAATTTATTAAGATTACGCTTGTGAACAGTAGGGCGAGCCTTAATACAGATTAATTGGAGGGGTGTATATGTCAAATTTAGTGGTTAAAACTAAAGATATCACTAAGATTTACGGAAAAATCAAAGTAGTAAACAATGTAAATATAACAGTTAAGCAAGGAGAGATATATGGACTTGTAGGAAAAAATGGAGCAGGTAAAACCACATTATTGAAAATGATCAGTGGATTAACTATGCAAACTTCAGGTGAGCTTGAATTATTTTCTACAGGAAGTAAAAAGGATTTAGAGAAAGCGCGTTCAAGAAGTGGATGTGTTATTGAAACTCCAAGTTTTTTTCCGTACCTTTCTGCTAAAAAAAATTTGGAATATTATAGAATTCAAAGAGGGATTCCAGAGGAAAAGTGCGTAGATGAGGCTTTAGAACTTGTAGGTCTTTCAAAAGTAGGAAATAAGAAGTTTAAGAGCTTTTCACTAGGAATGAAACAGAGGTTAGGCCTTGCTTTAGCTATAATGGGAAACCCTGATTTTCTTATATTAGATGAGCCAATAAATGGATTAGACCCAATGGGAATAGTAGAGTTTAGAGAATTATTAAAGAAGTTAAATAGAGAAAAAAATATCACCATATTAATTTCTAGTCATATATTAGGAGAGCTTGCGCAGCTTGCTACAACCTATGGATTTATCAATAATGGAATTTTAGTTGAAGAGATTACAGCTAAAGAGATTGAAGAAAAATGCAGACAGTGTATAACTGTTAAGGTAAGTGATACTAAAAAAGCATGTACTATTCTTGAAGAGAAACTTAAGTGTAATGAATATGAAGTATTAAATAATATGGAGATAAGAATTTTTAAATATATAGATGCCCCAGAAAAAATAAATGAAGAGCTAGTTTTAGCTGGAATAAAGGTTTCTACCTTAAATATTACTGGCTCAAATTTAGAAAATTACTTTATTGATTTGATAGGGGGAAGGGCAAATGCTTAATTATATAAAATCAGAATTATACTTGCATTTTAACAGAAAAGGAATTTATACCTTAATAGCATCAGTAGGTGCACTATGTATAGGAATCTTTATATTAATAGCATTATATGCTACAGATTCCATTGATTTTGGATTAGCTAATTTAACAGGTATGGGAGTGCAGATGTTAATGGTATCCATATACTTCGTGCTAATAATTATGTCCATGACCTGTAGTGAGGAACATAAATTTTTGACCTTTAAAAATACCATAGCTTCAGGGATGTCTAGAGAAAAACTATATATTTCGAAGATAATATCTACTATAATAGTATCATCAATAGTGGCTATAGCAATACTAACTATTTACTTAGTAGGAGGAGCTTTAATTTTAGGATTAGGAGAAGGATTTACATACTCCATGTTAAGTGAGTTTTTAAGAAGGTTTTTATTAGCTGTACCTCTTTGGATGGGAGCTATTGGAATTGGAATTTTTTTATCCTTTGTATTAAAAAATGAAAATGCCTTCTCTATTACTTATATAATGATATTCATAATAACAGGTAAGATCATAGATTTATTATCCTATCTTGTATGGGATAAAATAGCATACTTAAGAAATATATTGTTAACCACTCAATTTGAACTGCTGGCTAATCC
Organism: Clostridium sp. UBA4108; assembly: GCA_002381695.1. Lineage (GTDB taxonomy): Bacteria > Bacillota > Clostridia > Clostridiales > Clostridiaceae > Clostridium_J. The sequence goes on from DFXM01000020.1 coordinate 155,512, forward strand.
TGAATTAACTAGTATGGAGATGACTAAGATAGCAGGAATAGGTATAATGTATCTAATAGTATTTAGCATTTTAGGAATTATATATACAAGGAAAATAGACTTTAAATAAGTTACGAAGTAACTTATTTAGTGAATTGCTCACGTTGTTCGCAGAGAGTTAATCACTACGTTCGGAAAGAGGTTTTGCTTAGGCAAAAGCTTTCTTTCTGACGAAGTCAACCCTCTGCGTTAAAAGCGCAATTCACTAAATAAAATGCTTCACATTTTATAGAAAGGGTGATATTTATGGTTTTAACTATTATAATTTTACTTATAATAATAGCAGGTGTAAGTATCACTCTGCTTTTTTATGATAGAAGAGAAATGAAGAGAATGGCTCATAATATAGAAGATATTAATTCAAGAGAAAGTAATGAAAGACTAAGGGTATCAACGTCTAGTAAAGAACTCAGAAATTTAGTAGTCCAGATCAATAATACCTTAAGTAATAAGCAACAGTGTGAAATTAAATATAAGAATATAGATCGAGAACTTAGAGAAGCCATAGCCAATATATCTCATGATTTAAGAACTCCACTAACCTCAATTAGAGGATACATGCAGTTAATTAAGGATGAAGATATAGATGAAAATGAGAAGAGAGAATATATAGAAATTGTAGATAAGAGAGCAAAGGCACTACAGAGCCTATTAGAAGGATTTTATGATTTATCAAGGCTTGAAGCTAAGGAATATGAATTTAAACTAGAAAGTATTAATTTGTACGAAATACTTTGTGATATATTAGCAGGCTTTTATAATGAATTTACCCTTAAGGGTTTTGAACCAATAATTAGCCTTTCTGAAAATTTACCGAATATAATTGGAGATGAAAATGCTGTAAGAAGAGTATTTATAAATCTTATGCAAAACACTTTAAAGCATGGGAAAAAATTCATTGGTATTTCTTTAGAAAGTGCTGGAGAATATTTAGTTACTACATTCGCAAATGATGCCCCAGAATTAAAGGAAGAAGATGTGGAGCATATATTTGAGAGATTTTTTACTGGAGATAGAATGAGAACAGGTCAAAATACAGGATTAGGATTAGCTATAACAAAAACCTTAGTAGAGCAGATGGGATATAGTATAAAAGCTACATTAAATCAGAGTAAATTAAGCATTATTATAAAATGGAGATATATATAAGATTACTTCCATCTACCGTAGATTGAAGCACATTAGGTATATACATCATTGCTTTTTAAAAATAATCTCCATAAGATAAATTATTTATAGTAATAAAATTCATAAGATATTATGAAAAATAAGTGCAAATAACTTATTAACATTTACTTCTAAAGGCTGAAAGTGATAAAAAAACTTGACATAGATATTAATTCATAGTAATATTTTTTTATGTATACGAATATATATGAATAAAATTAAATAACGTAGGTTGAGATTTCGAGAACCTTTGAATAATCAATTATTCAGGGGTTTTTTGTCCTTTTTTAAGCCTTAACCATCCCTCAAGCAAGTAGTATTGGTAAGAAGATATCATTGTATGACTTTAGTAAATGTGTCACTTGTGTGAGGAGCTCATCTTAAGCAAACTCCATCTGAAGCCAAGAGTCACTTGATAACAACATTTAAGATACAGAAATAGACATAGTTGCTATGAGAAATGTGTTAAAAACTAAACGAATAAAATTTGGTATATAAGAATGTGATGATTCATACTTATTTACTGTGAAAGGAGATGAGAAAATGAGAAACTTTGAAGGAATGTTGAATGATAAGCCAGTAATAGGAGCTATCAGAAATCCTAAAGATTTAGAAGTTATTTTAGAAAGTAATACTGACATGGTGTTCGTACTTTATGGAAATATAACTAATATAAAGGATATCTGTGATCAATTAAGAAAAAAAAATAAAACTATCTTTGTAAACGTAGACATGATTGATGGACTGAGAGGAGATAAGTATGGTGTTGAGTTCATTAAAGAGATAGTAAACCCAGATGGCGTTATTTCAACCAATGGACATGTATTAAAATATGCTATACATCTAGGAATATTTACAATTCAAAGATTATTTATAATAGATTCAATCTCCATAGAAACAGGGCTAAATAATGCTAAAACTATTAAGCCTAATGCTATTGAAATACTACCGGGCATAGCCTATAAGGCTATAGAATTGATAAAGGATAAGGTGAGGCAGCCAATAATTACTGGGGGATTAATATATACGAGAAAAGATGCTAGACAAGCTTTGAGCTCAGGTGCGATAGGAGTTTCAACATCATCTAAGGAATTGTGGGAGTTTGATTAAAATATATGACATAAGGATGCTGATTTGTTATTTAATAAATTAATTAGATGTAAACTTATAAATTTAAATAAATTTTATATTAAGGGAAAATGGAGGGTTTTATTATGGCAAAATATGTTATGGCTTTAGATCAAGGAACTACTAGCTCAAGATGCATTTTATTTAACGAAAAGGGACTAATTAAAAGTGTGGCACAAAAGGAATTTACTCAAATTTACCCTAAGGCTGGGTGGGTTGAGCATGACCCAATGGAAATCTGGGCAACTCAAATAAGTGTGGCATCAGAAGCTATGCAAATGATTGGAGCTGTAGCGGCAGATATAGCTGCTATAGGTATTACTAATCAAAGAGAGACTACAGTGGTTTGGAACAAAAATACAGGGGAGCCAGTTTACAACGCTATAGTATGGCAATGTAGAAGAACCTCGGAGTTCTGTGATGAATTAAAGGCTGAAGGGTTTGATAAAGCTGTAAGAGAGAAGACAGGTCTTATAGTTGATGCATACTTCTCTGGAACAAAGATAAAATGGATTCTGGACAATGTTGAAGGAGCAAGAGAAGAAGCAGAAAAAGGCAACCTATTGTTTGGAAATATAGATACTTGGCTGATTTGGAAATTAACAGGTGGTAAGGTTCATGTAACAGATTACTCAAATGCTTCTAGAACTATGCTATTTAATATTCATGAATTACAGTGGGATAAAGAAATATTAGAGAGAATAAACATACCTGCATCAATGTTGCCAGAGCCTAAACCATCAAGCTGTATTTATGGATATACAGACCCAACATTATTAGGGGGAGAAATTGCTGTTGGGGGAGCAGCTGGAGATCAACAAGCAGCATTATTTGGTCAAGTATGTCATACACCAGGAACAGCTAAAAATACTTATGGAACAGGATGCTTTATGTTAATGAATACTGGGGAAAAAGCTGTTGAGTCAAAAAATGGATTATTAACTACGATAGCTTGGGGAGCAGATGGAAAAGTTGAGTATGCACTAGAAGGAAGTATATTTATAGCTGGGGCTACAATTCAGTGGTTAAGAGATGAATTAAGACTTATTAAAGATGCAGCAGATTCTGAAGAGTATGCAAATGCTGTTGAAGACACAAATGGTGTTTATCTAGTACCTGCATTTGTAGGATTAGGAGCTCCTCATTGGGATCAATATGCAAGAGGAGCTATTGTAGGATTAACAAGAGGCGCTAAAAAAGAACATTTAATAAGAGCAGCATTGGAATCTTTAGCATATCAAACCTATGATGTACTAAAAGCCATGGAGGAGGACTCTGGAATTAGACTTGAAGCCTTAAAAGTAGATGGTGGAGCATGTGCTAATAACTTCTTAATGCAATTCCAATCAGATATTTTAGATGTTGAGGTTCACAGACCAGAAGTTATAGAAACTACTGCATTAGGTGCAGCTTATCTTGCAGGACTAGCTGTAGGATATTGGAAAGATAAAGATGATATAGCTAAAAATTGGGCAGTGTCAAGAAAGTTTATACCTAATATGGAAGAAGAGAAGAGACAAGAACTATTAGAAGGATGGCATGAAGCTATTAAGAGATCTTTAGGATGGGCTAAATAATTATATAATTATATATTTGGGGGGAGTATTAAATGTCAACTTTTATAGCGGAATTACTAGGTACAATGTTTCTAATTCTTTTAGGAGATGGAGTTGTTGCTGGTGTTGTTTTGAAAAAAACTAAAAATAACAACTCTGGATGGATCGTTATTACAGTTGGATGGGCATTGGCAGTTGCTATTCCAGTATTTATTTTTGGCGGTGTAAGTGGAGCTCACTTTAATCCAGCAGTTACATTAGGGGCTGCAGCTATAGGTAAGTTTGCTTGGGCAGATGTTCCACTTTATCTTATAGCTCAACTTGTTGGTGCTATGCTTGGAGCAATTTTAGTTTATCTACAGTATCTTCCTCACTGGAAAGAAACTGATGATGCAGATTCTAAACTAGGAGTTTTCTGTACAATGCCAGCTATTAGAAATACAACTGGTAACTTTATATCTGAATTCATAGGAACTTTTGTTTTAGTATTTGCACTTCAAGGAATTGGAAATACCCAGATGGTAGATGGATTAGCTCCGATAGTAGTAGGTTTAGTAATTCTAGTAATAGGTCTATCTTTAGGAGGAACGACTGGTTATGCTATTAATCCAGTTAGAGACCTTGGGCCAAGAATAGTTCATGCAATATTACCAATACCAGGGAAAAGAGATTCAGGTTGGGGATATGCTTGGATTCCAGTGGTAGCACCAATTTTAGGTGGTATATGTGGAGCATTGGCATTTGCAGCATTATTTTAATATGTAAAGTATAAGGGGATATAAGGGGATAAGAAAAGTCACAGCTTTGAGGTTTTCTAAGCTGTGACTTTTAATATATGAGAATAATATTTAATCTAGCTTTTCCATTATGTTAATTAATATAGTTATAGATTCAGCTAATGTATTTAAATCCTCTTCAGAAAGGACAGATATTTTTTCCTGTAATTTACCTTTAATTCTTTGTTTTTCAGCTATAAATAGCTTATGAGCTTTCGGAGTTAGCTCAATTCTGAGAATTCTTCTATCATTAGGGTCCTCATATCTATTAACCAAATCTTCAGCTATCAATTTATCAATAATTGGTGTCATATTAGATTTTGATATACTTAAATTATGTGCTATTTGAGAAATAGCTGATGGACCAATGTGCGAAAGATAAAAAATCACCTTAACATGAGAAGGTGGAATTGGAAGGCCCTTAAGAATTTCATTCTGATTAAAGGTCTTATTATGTAATTTAAATAATAATTTAAATAAATCATCAGATATTTTAGCTAAATTAATAGTATCCATTTAAAATCTCTCCTATAAAGATAATAATAATTTTTTGTTAAATTAGAAACATAAAATTAAAATTTATGTTTCTAATTTTATTATAAACTAAAATGAGAGAATATACAAATAAAAAGTTATTGACTTATAATAGTTATAAAATTATAATTAATATGAAGTTATAACAAAGTAAAATATGAGGATTAATTTTGGAAGGAGAATAGTTGTACATGTTTAAGTTGATCAAACATTTAAAGAATTCTATAGTACCAATTATATTAATAATTGGACTTCTAATAGTACAGGCAGTTTGTGATCTTTCACTACCTGATTATACATCTAACATAGTAAATGTTGGAATTCAGCAAGGTGGAGTAGAGAATGCTGTACCTGAAGTAATCAGAAAAAGTGAATTAGAAAAGATTAAATTATTTATGAGTGATGAAGATAAGGAGGAAATTGATAATAGCTATATATTAATAGATAAAAATGAATATGATAAGTATGTAGCAAAATATCCAGAGCTAAAGAATCAAGAATTATATAAACTTGGTATAAAAGATAAAGATGAAATAGAAAAATTAAATACAATACTAGGTAAGTCAATTCTTATGCTATCTGGTTTTGAAAGTGAAGGAGAAAAACAGATTAGTAGTCAGCTTCCGCAAGGAATGAGCATTCCAAAAGATACGGACACAAGAACACTTATTGAAATGATTCCTAAGGAACAATTTGAAGAAATAAAAAAACAGATGAATGAAAAATTTGAAGAAATGCCTAGTAGCATGATAACTCAATCAGCAGTTATATATATACAGAATGAGTATAAGGCTATAGGAATGGATATAGGGAAGCTTCAAAGTAATTATATATTATCATCAGGTGGAATAATGGTGCTTATTGCATTAATTAGTATGGCTGCAACAGTAACAGTAGGATACATTGGAGCAAGGGTAGCAGCTAAACTCGGAAGGGATCTTAGAGGGAAGATATTTAAAAAGGTTGTATCTTTTTCTAATACAGAATTAGATAAATTCTCTACAGCATCTCTTATAACTAGAAGTACTAATGACATTCAACAAATACAAATGCTTATGGTTATGCTTTTAAGAATAGTATTCTATGCTCCAATATTAGGTATAGGTGGAATTATAAAGGTTATTAATACAGATACTTCAATGGCATGGATTATTGCAGTAGCGGTTATGGCAATTTTATCCTTAGTAATAGTTTTATTTGCAATTGCCATTCCTAAGTTTAAAGCAGTACAAAAACTTATAGATAAAGTTAATCTTGTAACTCGTGAAATTCTTACTGGAATGCTTGTAATACGTGCTTTTAGTACTGAAAAGCATGAGGAGAAGAGATTTGATAAAGCAAATACAGATTTAACAAAGACTAACCTTTTTGTTAATCGTACTATGGCTATTATGATGCCAGCGATGATGTTAATAATGAACTGCGTTACAGTATTAATTGTATGGAGTGGTTCACATGCAGTGGATGCGGGCACTATGCAAGTTGGAAATATGATGGCATTTATACAGTATACTATGCAAATAATAATGTCATTCCTAATGATATCCATGGTATCAATTATGCTTCCTCGTGCATCTGTTTCAGCTCAACGTATTGATGAGGTATTAACTACTGATTTTATAATAGAAAATCCTAAAGAGATTAAAAGCTTCGATAATAATAAAAAGGGAATTATTGAATTTAAAAATGTTGCATTTAGATATCCAAATGCAGAAGAAGATGTATTAAGCAATATAAGCTTTACAGCTAAACCTGGAGAAACTACTGCATTTATAGGAAGTACGGGCAGTGGTAAGTCTACATTGATTAATTTAATTCCAAGATTTTACGATGTAACAAATGGGGAGATATTAGTTGGTGGAGTAGATATACGAAAGGTAAATCAACATGAATTAAGAGATAAAATTGGTTATGTTCCTCAAAAAGGAGTTTTATTTTCAGGAACCATTGAGAGCAACTTAAAGTATGGTGGGAAAAACATAACTGAAACGGATTTAAATAAAGCATCAGAAATTGCTCAAGCTAGTGAATTTATAAATTCAAAACCTGAAGGGTTTGACACAGAAATATCTCAGGGAGGTACTAATGTATCTGGAGGTCAAAAACAAAGACTTTCAATTGCTAGAGCTATAGCTAAGAATCCAGAAATATATATATTTGATGATAGTTTCTCAGCACTAGACTTTAAGACAGATGTTGCATTACGTAAAGCTCTAAAAGCTGGAACTAGTGATAGTACTGTATTAATAGTTGCTCAAAGAATAAGTACTATATTACATGCAGAACAAATTGTAGTGCTAGATGAGGGCAAAATTGTAGGAATTGGGACACATGATGAGCTTCTGAAAAATTGTGAAGTTTATAATCAAATAGCACTGTCACAACTTTCAAAGGAGGAGCTAGCTCATGAGTAAAGTTAAAAATAATGAAAAGAGAGGTTTTGGCAGAGGTCCTATGGGATCTATGGGTGGTGGAGAAAAAGCAAAAGATTTTAAAGGTACCATGAAAAATCTTATTGGATATTTGAAACCATTTAGTATATCAATAATATTAGTAATTATTTTTGCAATAGGAAGTGCGTCATTCTCCATAGTTGGACCTAAAATTTTAGGTAAGGCTACTAATGAAATTTTTGCAGGACTTGTAGGCAAGGTTACAGGGGTAGCAGGAGCGGGAATAGATTTTACTTATATAGGAAGAATATTATCAATATTACTTTGTTTATATGTAGTTAGTGCACTATTTTCATTTATACAAGGGTTTGTAATGTCAGGAGTTTCTCAAAAGGTTTCATATAATCTCAGAAAAGAGATTTCTGAAAAAATCAATCGTATGCCACTTAAATATTTTGATAGCAAAACTCATGGAGAAGTGTTATCTAGGGTTACAAACGATGTAGATACTGTAAGTCAAAATTTAAATCAAAGTATGACACAGGTTATTACTTCTATCACTACTTTAATAGGAGTACTAATAATGATGTTCTCAATAAGTTGGTTAATGACTTTAGTGGCATTATTGATATTACCTTTGTCAGTTATATTTATATCTTTAGTGGTCAAGAAATCCCAGAAGCATTTTAAATCACAACAAGAATATTTAGGAAATGTAAATGGCCAAGTAGAAGAAGTATATGGCGGACATAATATAGTAAAGGCATTCAATGGTGAAGAAAATGCAATAAAAGAATTCAATGAGTTAAATGATAAATTATACAGTTCAGCATGGAAATCACAGTTTTTATCTGGGATGATGATGCCGATAATGACATTTATAGGGAATTTAGGATATGTAATGGTATCTATTCTTGGAGGATGGCTCGCTATTAGGAAAACTATAGAGGTTGGAGATATTCTTTCATTTATTCAATATGTAAGAAGCTTTACTCAGCCAATTGCCCAAACAGCTCAGGTTGCTAATTTAATGCAATCAACAGCAGCGGCAGCAGAGAGAGTATTTGAATTTTTAGAAGAAGAGGAAGAGGTGCAATATGCACAGAAACCAGCTAGCATAGAAGGTATTCAAGGACAAGTTTCTTTTAACAATGTTCATTTTGGATATAACCCAGATAAGATTATCATAAATGACTTTACTGCAAATGTAAAACCAGGTCAAAAGGTAGCTATTGTTGGACCAACTGGAGCAGGTAAAACCACCATGGTAAAATTACTTATGCGTTTTTATGATATAAATAGTGGAGAAATACTAATAGATGGACAGAATATACAAGACTTTAATCGTAAAGATTTAAGAAGTATGTTTGGTATGGTACTACAGGATACATGGTTATTTAATGGTTCAATAATGGAAAATATAAGATATGGTAAATTAGATTCAACGGATGAAGAGGTAATCGAGGCAGCAAAGGCCGCACATGTTAATCATTTTGTTAAGACTTTACCAGATGGATATAATATGGAATTAAATGAAGAAGCAAATAATGTATCACAGGGGCAAAAGCAGTTACTAACTATAGCTCGTGCTATTTTAGCTGACCCTAAGATACTTATTCTCGATGAGGCTACAAGTTCTGTTGATACTCGTACAGAAGTGCTTATACAAAAGGCTATGGCAAACCTTATGAGGGGAAGAACAAGTTTCATTATTGCTCATAGATTATCAACAATTAGAGATGCTGATTTAATATTAGTAATGAAGGATGGAGATATTGTGGAACAAGGAAGCCATGAAGAATTGTTAGCAGCAAATGGATTCTATGCTTCGCTTTATAACAGTCAATTTGAAGATGCATCTTAAAAAACTTTATAAGACATAAAAACAAAATAAAAAATGTAGCTCTAAAAATAGGGCTACATTTTTTATTAATAATATTTTAAGGGAATGTTCAAAGAAGTAAATAGTAACTATAATTAAAATTACTATTTATTTCCTTTACCAAATATAGTAAGCTGGGATAAACAAACTATATTGGGGATAAAGTAGTTCTATCTAAAAAACTACCTCACATAAAAAAAACTAGGGTGTTAAAAAGTTAAAGTACTTTTTATCAATAAATATAATATCATAGAATAATATGTAGATGTTTATAAATACATCTAAAGTACAATTATTTATAGATTTATATGAAATGATAAATTAAAAAATACAGTTATTATGCTAAGGAGAAAGTTTATCTCCATCTATAAAAATATGTATTTTACTATTTGGATTTTTAAAGATAAATAACTTTAGTAAATTATAGGATATAGCATCAATGTTTGCTATGTCATTTATAAATACATTAACAGGAAAAATATCTTCAACATGTAGAAATAATCTTTCTAGAGAAAAATAAATTCTATTTTCTTCGCCATGAGGAGTTAAATTATCCTGAATCTGTAAATCTTTATTAATTAATAGTATTTTACCTTGAATTCTTAATAAGTCCATTAAGATAAAATTTTCTAAGGACTTCAAAGATTCAGGAGAATATACATCAATAATCTTATCTATAATACAAGAGATGCAAAAGTATTTTATTTTATCAATAGGATAACAATTTATAACGATATCATTTCTATGAAAAGAGTTGGTTACAGAATTCTCAGAGTGTAATTTTATAGTTAAAGGATTCCTAGACTCCTTAGAGTTTAATATATTATGTTTTAAAATAGTTTCTTTATAAAATTTTGTAAGATTTTCACTTGGACGTATATTTAATTCTTCTCTAAGTATGTATTCACATTTTTCATATTCTGTTAGTGAAGCAAGAATATTACCAGCATTTAAATATTCTTTCATTAAAGCTAGATATATATCTTCCTTATAGGGATTAATTTTTAGTAATTCCTCTAACATAGAAATAGATTGTTCATGCATATTATTTTTGGAATACATGTTAGAAAGCGTGAATAGCAGCTGGCTATAACTTTTTTGATATTTTGCTCTTTCGAAAAAAATCCAATCATTAAAATCAGGACAATTTTTCAAATAGAATTCTTGAAGGAATTCACCTTTATAGAGGTTCTTACATTTTTCTAAGGTTAAGAGAGGATTCTCTACCTTAGAAAACTCTTTCATTAGGTAATCAAAATGTAAGGCATCCACGGAATAATCAAAATTATGATTTATAGTACAGCTATCTTTAGAGCTAATAAAAAAATCCATATCCTTGGTATTAAATACTTTTCTTAGATTCCATAAGCTGTATCTAAGATTATATCTTGCATTTTCAATACTAGCATCATTCCAAAAGTAGGTAGAGAGCTTATCTCTAGTGAATTTTTTCCCCTTATTAGTACAGAGAAAGCAAAGTAGACCTATGGCTTTGTTACTTAATTTATTTATAACAGAGATTCCATTAACTTCAATATCTACTTCTCCTAAAAGGTATATGCGAACGTTACTCAAAATTTATCACCTGCTAACTGAACAAAGGTTTTATCTAAGAAGATTTTCATAGAGAATATGTCCTTCTTTAATAGTGGCTACAATTTTTATATCCTTTATTTCTTCAGGATTAACTGTAAGGGGATTTTTATCTAGTACAACTAAGTCTGCAAGCTTACCTATATCTATGGAACCTTTTGTTTTTTCTTCAAATACTGCATAGGCACTATTTATTGTAAAGAGTTTAATAGCATCTAATACACTAATGCTTTGCTTGGAATTTGGATGATTTGTAGCAGAATGAACACCTAATAGTGGATTAATTGGAGTTACATCACTGTCAGAACCTCCACATACCATAAGATTATAATCTAGCATAGTTTTATATGGATTTGTTTTATAAGTCCTATCTATACCTAGTCTTTTAGCATACATTTTATCTTGACCACCCCATAAATGTTCATAGGTGGGTTGAACTGATGGGATTAGTCCTAATTTTTTAGCTCTTTTCACATGTTCTAAAGATGGAAGCTCAAAATGTTCTATGCGATGGCGAAGATTTTTATTAGGATAAATACTATTAGCAAATTCATGAGCCGTAATTATCTGTTCTATTGCAAGTTCACCAATGGCATGAGTTCCAAGTTGAATATTATTTGCATAGCATTTTAATACAAAGGAATTTAATTCTTCTTGGGTATAATAAAGTACTCCAGACTTTGTGCTATCATCGTTATAAGGATGGGCTAAGGCAGCAGTTCTAGAACCGAAAGAGCCATCTAAGAAAATACTTCCGCCAATTCTTTTTAAGTCTTTTTCTATAACTTTATCTACATTTACAGTTTGATAAAATAAAACTATATCAATAGGATAATCATCTTTTGTATTATAAATAAATTCTGCATCCTTATCATGGAAGGTATATCCGCCCTCCATGGCATTAATAGTAGTAACACCTTTAGAAATAGCAGTTTTTAAAATATCATCAACAGCTGAAAGTCGAGTTTTATTGCTTATGCTCTCTAGCATTTGTTTTCTAAAAAGAGCATTAGCAGTATAAGTCAATATTCCTGTAGGCACACCAGCGTCATTTTTTAATACCCCCTCAATATTTAAAGGAATATTAAATTTAAGAAGTGCTAGAGAATTGATAATACTAGTATGATACTCAACTCTGTTTATAGAAACTGGATGATCAGGAGAAACTGTATCAATTTCATATCTATTAGGGAGTCTTTTTTCTAATAATTTTGTATCATCTATCCCCGTAGCTCTAACTAGGGTGCCCTTTGGAATATTCAAACAGTAATTCTTAATCAAGAAGAGTATTTCATCCAAAGATTTGGCATTACTTAAATCTAAGCTAATGGAATTTAATCCAGTTTGGACTAAATGCACATGGCTATCATAAAAGCCTGGAAGTACAGTTTTGCCTTTTAAATCAATAAGCTCTGTTGAATCATCCACTATATTTAAATAATCTTGGTTAAACCCCAAGTGAGTTATTATTCTATTTTTAATTCCAATCCAATGAAGAATTTTACCCACAGGAAAGGTTAAGATATTTCCATTATATAAAATTAAATCTACCATATTAACAACCTCGAATTTTTATTATATATAACCTATACTATATAATTAAGTATTATAAATCATATATTTACATTGTAACATATAAACTTATTAATATAGTTTATATTTATGCTGTGTTTTAAGCAGAGTGTAACCTATGGTTGCCAGTATTTAAATAAATTACTTCACAATTTACTTAAGCGATAATTAAAACAACATAAATTTTAAATCTCCTCTTTGAAAACTAAAGAGGAGATTTAAGGTTAGCTACATAATAGATCACATAGATAGTTATAGATGCACATAGATGTTTCTACTACTGTGTCTATTTCAACATATTCATTGCAAGTATGATAATTATCACCATTTGGTCCGAATATTACTGTAGGAACATTTAATCTAGAACCGATATAATTAAAATCACCTATACTTTTAAAATAATCCACAGTACATTGTTTATTAGACACCTTTTCAACAGTTTTTATAAATTTATCAACGTATTCATTATTTTTATCCACAGTGTAAGGAAGAAAACCTTTAGTATCTTCACTAGGATATTCTCTAAAAGAGAATTCAATTGAAGAAGAGATATTAGCTTTCTTTACTGCCTGAAAAAGTTCATTTTTTATATAATCTGAATCCTCTCCTCTTACTACATGACGAAATACTGTAAAGGATGCAGTATCTGGAACACTACAAGCTTCACTTTTACTGTTAATATTTAATATACAGATAGAACCTTTACCTAAGTTTTCATCTTCTATAAGAGTAGATTTTTCTAATTCAATAATTACTTTTGCACAATCTACAGCAGCATTAATACCTTTTTCAGGATTAGCTGCATGAGAGGATTTTCCTTTTAGGGTTACAGTGTAATTAAATCCACCTCTAGCACCTAAACAAACACAAGGGAAAGGTTTTTTGCAAAAGCCGCTACTTGGTTCAGTTACTATAGCTACATCTATATTATCTACAAGCCCATCCTTTATCACAGCATCTGTACCAAGTCCATAGGGTCCTTCTTCATCAGAAACAATAGAATATATAATTTCTCCATTGAAATCGCCATTAAGATTTTTAAAGGCTTCTAAGGCAAGCATTATAGCTGAAACTCCAGATTTCATATCAAGGGCACCAATGCCATAGAGTTTATTGTTATGGATTTCAGCGGTGAAAGGAGGCGTGACCCATCCCTCACACTGATTCACAGTATCTATATGACCATTTAAATAGATTTTAGGTCCAGGTTCTTTTCCTTTTAAAGTCCCTATAACATTTACCCCATGAAAGTTAGTTACTTTCTTTTCACTATAATAGTGGAACTTAGGATCTAATCCACGATTATTTAACCATAGATGAACTGTATCCATGATTTTTTCCTCATGAAAGTAGGGACTAGGTATATTTACGAGAGTGGTTAAAAGGTTAATAACATTTTCTTTATTTATATAGTCTATCGCATTTTTTTTCATAGGTATCTCCTTAATAATTATACAGATTTGTTTTCATAGGAACTTAAAGATTTAATATCTCCCTCTTTAAATACAAACTTATCAGTAAAAGCATATAAAATACTAATTAAAGGGCAAAGTAACGCCAAGAATACATAAGGAATATATTCAAGGGTTGCAACACCTAAAACTCCAGAGAAGTACACACCGCATAATCCCCAGGGAACTAATGGTGAAGTTACCGTTGCAGAATCTTCACAGGTCCTTGAACAAACTTGAGGAAGAATTCTCAAGTTCTTATAAGCTGGAACAAGCATTCTTCCAGGAATTATAAGAGCTATATATTGACTTGCAGAAAATAAATTAACTGCAATAGATGAAATTACATGAGTTGTGATAAGTCCACCTTGAGTATTAACTAAGGAAGACATTTTTTCTAAAAGCACGTCAAGGACTTTAGTTTTTTCTAATAATCCTCCAAAACTTATACCAATAAATCCTAGAGAAATCGTCCACATCATACTTTGAAGTCCGCCTCGACTAAGAAGACTATCTATTTCTACAACTCCAGTACTAGAAACAAATCCATCATTCATGAAGCCAAGCATGTCTCCAAAATTAAAACCTTGAAAAACTACTGCAAAGAATAATCCTACTATAGAAGCTATAACCATTACAGCAAGTCCTGAAACCTTTTTTAGAGCTAAAATTACTACTATAACTGGTGGAATTAACATTAAAGGATTTAAATTGAAATTATCCTTTAAGCCATTAAGTATAATATCTATTTGAGAAGTATCTATAGCACCGGATTTAAATTTTAGACCTATAATTGCATATAGACCTAGAGAGATTATAAAAGCAGGTCCAGTGGTATAACACATAGATTTAATATGGTCAAAAAGATTAGCTTCTGCAACTCCTGCGGCTAAATTTGTTGAATCAGATAAAGGAGACATTTTATCTCCGAAAATAGAACCAGAAATTACAGCTCCTGCTGTTAATGCTGGTGGGATGTTCAAGCCCATACCTATTCCCATAAAGGCAACACCAAAAGTAGCTCCAGTTGTATAACTACTACCAGTAGATACAGAGGCAATTGAGCAAACTAATGCAGCAGTAAAAAGAAAGAAGGTTGGTGATATTAACTGTAACCCATAGTAAATTAGAGTAGGTATAGTACCAGCGGCAATCCAGGTAGAAATAAGTACTCCAACTAACATAAGTATAAGCATAGGCACTAAGGCAATATTACAACCATATACAATACCATCCTCAATATCTTGCCAAGTAAAGCCAGATAACAAGGCTACAATGGCAGCTACAGAAGTTACTATAATAAGAGTGATGTGTGTAGCATAATCCTGTTTAAATACAAAAATTTGAAGACACATAGCGACACATAAAAAAAGAATTATAAATAGTGCGGCCCCAAAGCTAGGTCTTTTTTCTTTAGAATTAGTAGAAGTTTCCATTTTCATATCCCCCTTTAAGATTCAGTAGTGTAAAACAATAATTAAAAAATTTCTATAAAAAATTATTTACTACACTAACTTATTTAATTACATGATAATAGAGGCATGTTTATTTTACTGTTGGATATAGTGTTTTAAAAAATAAATAATTAACAAAGACTTAGTTTAAATATTATGAAAAATCAAACAAAGCTATGGATAGGTAAATATCCATAGCTTTAATCAAACAGTATTTTAAACTATTCTTTAATGAATTATAAATAAACATTATATATAGCTATGCTCCAAGATAAGCACTTTTTATACTATCATCATTAAGAAGTTCTTCAGCACTTCCATCTAACTCTATCACTCCATGTTGTATTACATAAGCTCTATGAGCAATCTTAAGTGCCATGGTGGCATTTTGCTCAATAAGCAAAACAGTAGTACCGGTTTTATTTATTTCCTTTATAATAGAAAAAATTTGTTTAACTATTAAGGGAGCAAGCCCCATAGAAGGTTCATCTAGAAGTAGAAGTTCAGGCCTAGACATTAGGGCACGCCCTATAGCTAGCATTTGCTGCTCTCCTCCAGATAAGGTTCCTGCCATTTGATTTCTTCGTTCTGAAATTATAGGAAAGGTGTTAAATATTTTTTCATAATCCTTTTTAATTTCAGCAGTATCTTTTCTTGAGTAGGCACCTATTTCAAGATTTTCCATAACAGACATGTTTCTAAAAATTCTTCTGCCTTCTGGCACATGTGCAATTCCAAGGGAAACTAATTCGTGGGAATTTACTGTGTTTATATTTTTACCTTCCAATAGTATTTCTCCACTAGTGGGTTTTAAGGTTCCAGAAATGGTTTTGAGGGTAGTTGATTTACCTGCTCCGTTGGCACCAATTAAGGTAACAATTTCCCCTCTATTTACCTTTAGATTTATTCCTTGAAGTGCATGAATTGCACCATAGTGTACATTTATATCAATTAGTTCTAGCATTACTCCTCGTCACCTCCAAGATAAGCTTTTATAACCACAGGATTATTTTTTATTTCTTCAGGGGTTCCACTGGCAATCATTTCTCCATGGTCAAGGACATAGAGTTTATTACATACAGACATTACAAGAGACATATCATGCTCAATAAGTATAATAGTTATATCAAATTTTTTCTTTATCCATTTAATGAGTTTTGTCAATTCATTGGTTTCATTAGGATTCATGCCAGCAGCGGGTTCATCTAGCAGTATAAATTTTGGCTTTGAAGCAAGAGCTCTAGCGATTTCTAATCTTCGCTGTTCACCATAGGGTAGATTTTTAGCCAATTCATTTTTCTTATTTAAAAGATTGAATACTTTTAGTAATTCATCAACGGTATTATCTGCTTCGGACTCCTCCTTATAGTAATATGGGGTTCTAAATAAAGAGGAAAAAATATTATATTTTACATTGTTATGAATACCTATTTTAACATTTTCACCTACAGTCATATTGCCAAATAACCTTATATTTTGAAAGGTTCTTGCCACACCTACTTTAGCTATATCAAAGGGTTTCATATTTTTTATAGAGGTTTCTTTATTAAATTTATAATAGATTTCTCCTTCAGAAGGAGTATATATTCCAGTAAGCAAATTAAAAAGGGTGGTTTTCCCAGCACCATTTGGGCCAATAAGCCCAACTATCTCTCCATGCTTTATATCCATATTTACTCCATTTAGGGCTTTAACTCCTCCGAAATATCTAGATAAATTATTAACTTTTAGTGCTGACATCCTTAATCACTCCTCTCTTAAATAGTTTAAATTCATAATTGCCAATTATGCCTTGAGGGCGATAAACCATTATTAAGAATAGTATTAATGAATAGATTACCATTCTTAATTCGGGTATGCTTTGTAGTGAGATTGAAATAATAGAAAGGGCTATAGCTCCAACAATGGAACCAGTTATGCTTCCCATACCACCAAACACTACAATAACTAGTATATCTATGGATTTCATAAATCCAAAGGCATCTGGTGTTATAAAACTTAGATATCCAGAATATAATGCTCCGGCAACTCCAGCGAAAAATGCACCTATAGAGAAGGACAAAATCTTATAAAAGGTTGTATTTATTCCCATAGCTTCTGCAGCAATCTCATCTTCACGAATGGAAATGCAGGCTCTACCACTTTTAGAGTTAATAAAGTTATTTATTATAACTATGGTAGCTAAAACCATAAAAAATAGCCAGGACCAATTGGTATAGATAGGTATATAATTGAATCCACTAGCACCACCTACATATTCAGTGTTAAGTAGTAGGGCTTTTATGATTTCACCAAAGCCTAAGGTAGCTATAGCAAGATAATCCCCCTTTAATCTCAAAGTTGGTATACCAATTAAAATTCCGGCTAGTGATGCACAGATAGCACCAGATAAAATTCCAACTCCAAAAGGCATACCAAAGTTTGAAGTCATTATAGCTGAGACATAAGCTCCAATTGCCATAAAGGCTGCATGTCCTAGTGAAAACTGTCCAGTAAATCCAGTGATAAGATTAAGGCTTACTGCAAGAATTATATTTATGGCCAGTGGTGCAATATTCATAAAAGTATAGGCATCAATAATTCCCCTAGCTGTAAGTACTTGACCAATAGCATATGTAAAAATTACTATTATGGTCCAGGTTATATTTTTTTTATTAAATATGCTCATATTATACCTCCTATACTTTCTCTTTAGAGTTTTTACCTAAAAGTCCATTAGGTTTTATTAGAAGAATTAATATTAAAATTGCAAAAGCGACGGCATCTTTATATAGTGAACCTCCATAAGCACTAACCATGGTTTCAGTCATACCTAGAAAATATCCACCAAACATGGCACCGGGAATAACTCCAATTCCACCAATTACTGCTGCTACAAAAGCTTTAAGTCCCGGAATAACCCCCATAAGAGGATTTATAGAGTTATAATATACACCAACCAATACTCCAGCAGCTCCAGCTAAGGCTGAGCCTATAGCAAAAGTAAAGGAAATGGTTTTATTTATGCTAATTCCCATATAAGTTGCAGCTTCTTCATCCATAGCAACGGCTCTCATAGCTTTTCCCATCTTAGTTCTATGTATAATATATTGAAGGATTAGCATTAAAATCACAGTTGTAAGAACAATCCATATTTCAGTAGTATTTAAAAATATCTTTCCATTAAAGAGCTCTATGTTTTTATTAGGTAGCACTTGAGGAAAAGCTCTAGATTCAGGCTTAACAAAATACATTGTTCCATATTCTATGAATAAGGATACACTTATAGCTGTTATTAAAGCTGCTATTCTGGAAGATTTTCTAATAGGCTTATAAGCAATTTTTTCAATTAATACTCCAGTTAAGGCACATGCTATCATAGAAACTACTAGAGCTGGTAAAAAGCTAAGTTTAAGGAAGGTTATTAGGGCAAAACCTATAAATGCACCTAACATATATACATCTCCATGAGCAAAATTAATAAGATTTACAATTCCATAAACCATGGTATATCCTAAGGCAATTAATGCATAAATACTTCCAAGAGATAATCCATTTATTAATTGTTGAATAATTTGTTCCAAATTCTTCACATCCTTTTTTATGCAGTGTAGTTAAAGTATTATTTCTGTGGAGCCAGTTTCTTTAAGAAGATTGGCTGTCCATCTTTCATTTCAAGTATAGTTATTGATTTAAGTGGAGTATGTTCATCATCCATAGAAAAGCTTCCTGTAACACCTTTAAAGTTTTCGGTTGAGGCAAGAGCATCTTTTAATTTTCCAGGATCGGCTTCACCAGCTCTTGTTAGTGCATCTGCTAAGAAATAAGCTAAGTCATAACCTAAGGCATTAAAGGAATCTGGTTCTTTGTTGTATTTGGCATTGAAAGCATCTTTAAATTTAACAACCTCTGGAGTGTTATCTGTTGAAGAATAGTGATTTGTATAGAACACATCCTTTAGGGCAGTGGTTCCTGCTAATTCTACGAGTTTTGGTGAGTCAAATCCATCGCCACCAAGAATTGGCACATTAAGACCTAGGTCTCTAGCTTGTTTTATAATTAATCCAACTTCTTCATAGTAACCTGGAACATATAATACATCAGGATTAGAAGCTTTTATCTTAGTTAAAACTGCCTTAAAGTCAGTTTGTTTAGCTGTATAAGCTTCTTCTGCTACTATAGTTCCACCATTTGAAGTAAAGGTTTCTTTAAAGTTTTTAGATAATCCCTTACTGTAATCACTGCCTGTATCGATAAGTACCGCAGCGTTTTTCTTGTTAAGGTCACCAGTAGCAAATTCTGCCATAATAACTCCTTGGAAGGAATCACTAAAACAAGTTTTAAAAACATAATCTAATACATTGCCATTTTTAGCTAAAGTAGTATCATCTGCAGTAGCAGAGGCTGATATTAATGGAACCTTGTTGGCAACAGCAGCAGTAGCGGCAGCTTTTGTATTACCAGAGGTTGCTGGTCCTAATATTGCTACTACCTTATCTTTAGTTGCTAGCTTTGTGGATAGATTAGCTGCTTCAGCATTTTCTGATTTATTATCAACTTTAACGGCTTCTAGTTGTTTACCAAGGACTCCACCGTTTTTATTTATTTCTTCAAGGGCAAGTTCTATTCCGCTAGTAAGACCTTGACCATAGGTCGCAACTTGTCCAGATAATTCATAGTTTAAACCTATTTTTATGACATCAGAATTTTCTAATGAACTTGAGCTATTTCCACAACCTGCAAATACTCCTGTTACAAATAATGTTGCTAAAAATACTGATAATTTTCTTTTCATTTTTATCCATCTCCTTAAAAACTTAATTTAAAAAATATATAAAAAAAACCTCTATATGTAGTATAAATACATATAGAGGTGCTTTAACACTGTACCACTCTAATTCGCCAATACCTCACGATACTAGCCTCTCTAGGTTCTAACAAACCCTGGTCTTTTAACGGAACCACACGTTATAGCCTACTAAAGTTCAGCTATACAACTCAAAAGTGATTTATTACTATCAGCTTAATCAGGTTCTCAGCTACCCCTGTTCTCTGTAATTAAACAATAAATAGAACTTTTCTTTATCATAGTTGTTAATCCTATATTAAATTGTTTTTATATACATATATGGTAATTTTTAATAACTTGTTCATAATAATATCATGAGTTTTTTTCGATGTCAACTAGAAATTTAATTTAATTTTATATAATTGCAACTACAAATTTCTGAGTATAAATTTTAAATTCAGGAAATAAATTTTTGATAGCTCTATATAAATTTAACCAGTGTTACTATAATTTCTATGAACTTAAATATTAATTATGGATACAAAAAACCTCTATACGTATTACTTATACATATAGAGGTGCTTAAACACTGTACCACTCTAATTTACTAATACCTCACGATACTAGCCTCTCTAGGTTCTAACAAACCTTGGTTTTTTAACGCAACCACACGTTACAGCTTACTAATGTTCAGCTATACAACTCAAAAGTGATTTATTACTATTAGCTTAATCAGGTTCTCAGCTACCCCTGTTCTCTGTAATCAAACAATAAATAGAACTTTTCTTTATCATCGTTGTTGATTCTATATTACATTGTTTTATTGGTAAATATATCAATCTTAATAACTTTTTAATAATATTATCATGAGTTAATTTATGTGTCAACTAAAAATTTTAATATATTGAAAAATTTTTAGATATAGTATGGATAATTTATATATTTAAAGAGCTAAAGCCTTAAAAGTTAGCTCTATTTTAAATAGCTTGAGAGTAATACTATGTAGTTCATTATTAATACTATATTAAAATAGTTAAAATCATAACAATGAAAGTAAAGTAGAATTAAATGTATTGTGGGTATATAATTATATTATAAATTTTCTAAATATTAAGACTTAGGCATATTCAAAAATACGCTAGTATTATGACTAGTATTTTCTGCATGCCTTAATAGGGAGGAATAAGATATGAGAAATATTCAGCTTGATGACTTTACAAAGTATAAGTTTCTTTCATCCTTTACTTTTTCACCTAAGGGAGATAATGGATGCTTTATAGTTTCGGAATGTAATGTTGAGGACAATAGCTACAATTCTAATTTGTGGATTTATAACATAAATAGTGATAAATATCATCAACTTACCTCTTTTGATAAGGAAAGTAAATATATATGGCTTCAAGATAATGAAACTATAATGTTTCCAGCAACTAGAGATAACAAGGATAAGAAGGCTCTTGAAGAAGGAACAGAGTTTACTCAATTTTATAAAATAAATATACATGGCGGAGAGGCAATTAAAGCATTTAAAATTCCTAAAGTTGTGATTTCTATGTTTGAAATAAATGAGAATGTTTTTTTGTTTACAGCTCTTCATCAAGTAGGAAAAAAGGATATATCAAAGCTTTCAAAAGAGGAAAAAGTTAAGGAGTTAGAAATAAGAAAAGAAGAAAAGGATTATGAGGTATTAGACGAAATTCCTTTCTGGAGCAATGGTGAAGGCTTTATAAATAAAAAGAGAGTTGGTTTATACAAATATACTGTAAGCACAGGAGAGGTAATTCCTATAACAGAAGAATATACTTCAGTAGGAACAATAAATCTTAATTCTTATAAAGATAAAGTGGTATTTACTGCAAGTTCATATAAGGACAAGGCTCCTTTAAATGATATTCTTTATATTTATGATATAAATGATAATAATTTAACTAATTTAAACGAAGGAGAGGTTTTTTCTTATGGATATATCAATTTTATAGATGATAGTACATTAATTACTATTGGAAGCGATATGAAGGAATATGGAATAAATGAAGATGGTAAATTTTACTTAATAGACATAGCTACTAAGAAAAAGATTTTATTAACTGATGATTTTGATAAAAGTGTTTGGAATTCTGTAGGGTCAGATTGTAGATATGGCAGCGGAAAATCTATGGTAAGAGATGGAGAGTATATATATTTCATTACCACAGAAATTAATAGTTCTTATATAAACAGAATAGACGTAAATGGAAATATAGAAAGAATAAGTTGTAAGAAAGGCTCTGTAGATTGTTATGATGTAAAAGATGGAAACATTATTCTTGTGGCTTTAAGGGAACAGAAGCTTCAGGAATTATATAAATTACATGATGGAAGAGAAGAGCAAATAACGTGCTTTAATCAATGGATACAAGAAGAATTTAAAATATCAAAACCTGAAAAACTTATTTTTGAAACAATTCCAGGGATAGATATTGAAGGGTGGGTGCTTAAACCCGTTGATTTTGATGAGAATAAAAAATATCCAGCTATACTAGATATACATGGAGGTCCTAAAACTATTTATGGAGAGGTATTCTATCATGAAATGCAATTCTGGGCTAGTAAGGGATACTTTGTATTCTTCTGTAATCCTAGAGGAAGTGATGGTCATGGAAGGGCTTTTGCTGACATTAGAGGAAAATATGGTACCATAGACTACGATGATATTATGAGATTCACTGATGAAGTTTTAAAGAAATATATCAATATTGATTCTTCAAATATAGGATTAACTGGAGGTTCCTATGGAGGATTTATGACCAATTGGATAATAGGTCATACTGATAGATTTAAAGCAGCAGCTTCACAGAGAAGTATTTCAAATTGGATTTCCAAGTTTTGTACTACTGATATAGGTTATTATTTTGTAGAAGATCAAAACGCAGCTACTCCTTGGGGAGATGTAGAGAAACTGTGGTTTCATTCACCACTAAAATATGCTGATAGAGTTAAAACTCCAACACTATTTATACACTCAGAAGAGGATTATAGATGTTGGCTTGCAGAAGGATTACAGATGTTTACTGCGTTAAAATATCATGGAGTAGAAGCTAGACTTTGTATGTTTAGAGGAGAAAACCACGAACTTAGTAGAAGTGGTAAACCAAAGCATAGAATAAGAAGACTTACAGAGATAACTAATTGGTTTGAAGGACATCTAAAGTAGATTTTTAGATAATGGCAATGGTAGGTTGCAGGGAATAGCTCTGTAGAGAAGTGTTCACTAGTGAATAAAGTGAGTACTTCTCTAGCGAAGCTATTCACTGGCAAACTTACTTCTCTACGCCTACGGCGTACTTCTCTGCAAAATATAGTTGTCATTATATAATCACTTGTTTTTAAATCTTATTAATCAATTCTGATAGTTTTTTCAATCCTGTTACTAAATCTTCATGAGAAGCATAGGAATAAGATATACGGATACATTGATTTTTGGAAAAGTCATAGATGTTTCCAAGATGTATTAATAGTTTTTCTCTTGCAGCTAAATTAAATAGTCTATCAATAGAGATATTTTTATTTAATTTTAACCAAATATAATATCCACCTTTGGGAATATCCCAAGTGGCAATATCACTATAATAATTCTTTAAGGTTTGTAAGGCTAAATCTCTTCTATTTTTTAGATTGTATCTAAATGTATTTAGATGTTCTTCGTATAGCCCACTATGTATCCATTCTAAAAGAGTCCATTGAGAAATTGAACTTGCACCATAATCCATTTGCATTTTCACATCTCCTAGACGTTCAACTACAGACTCAGGACCTACTAGCCATCCTAATCGAAGCCCTGGTGCTAAAGTTTTTGATATAGTTCCAATATATATAACTGAGCCATTTTTATCATAGGATTTCAATGGCATAGGAGGAGTTTCATCTATCCATAATTCCATATAAGCATCATCTTCTATTATAGGTACTCTATTCTTTTTGCTCCAATCTAAGACTTCAATACGTCTCTCTTTACTCATAACAATACCTGTAGGATTGTGGAAAGTTGGTATAGTATATAGAAGAGATTTATCTATGGGATCGTCCTTTTTATCATTTATCCAAGGTAATGCTCCATACTTATCCATAGGAAGACCCTTAAGTTTTATTCCCATAGATTGAAATACATGCAACGATTTTAAATAAGATGGAGATTCGACAAAAACTGTTGAACCAACTGGAAGCATACACATAGACATAAGTTGCAAAGCTTGAAGTGATCCAGAAACTATCAATATACAAGACGGTGGAACGTCGATACCATACCTAGTAAGATACTTACTCAAAGTTTGTCTTAGTTCAAAAAGTCCCAGAGGACCTAGATAATTAAGAGAATAAGCTCTGTCAGGCACCTTTTGTAGAACTTTTTTCATCATATCGTGAGGAAATAAATCTGGGGCCATCTCTCCAGTACTTAAGCGAATAATATCTTTAACATATTGTAGTTTATTTATCTTTTGGATGGTGGGGAAGTTAGCAATATGTATTCCAGAATCTATATAACTTTGCCAATTTGGTGGGGGAGTTGACATAAATTGTGACCAAGTATTATTTATTATTGTTGTGCCTTGTCCATGATTACCTTCTATTATACCTAGAGAGGTCAATTCATTTAAAGCTTCAGCTACTGTACTTCTATTTACATTAAATAATTTTGCAAGTTCACGTTGAGAAGGAAGCTTACGACCAACACCCCAGTGACCTTCGAAAATCTTATTACTTATATAGTCAATAATTTGTCTGTAAATAGGAATCTTACTGAATTTGTTTGGTTTCCAATCTATATTTATAATCTCACTTGTTGAATTTACCATAGCTTTTCCTCCTAATGAAAATAACATATGTACTTCTCCAAATAATTATAGATTTGGATGGGGATAATTTCAATGGTTGGATGGGGAAATGATGAATAAATTTTATTATAATGAGGTTAGTAGATTCAATGATAAGGAATGGGGGATTTTTATGTTTAAGTATTTATTTCAAGGATTACTATTAGGTTTTGCCTATGTTGCACCCATAGGAAACCAAAATTTATATGTCATAAATGCAGCTACAGGAAAAAGTAAATTAAAAGCTTATCAGGTTGCATTAATTACAATTTTGTTTGATATTTCACTTGCTATATCATGTTTTTTTGGTATAGGACTATTGGTTGATAAGTTTCCAGTATTAAAAGGTGCAATATTATTTTTAGGAAGTGCTGCTGTGATTTACATAGGAATTGGGTTAATTAGAGCTAGTTCCAAGGTAGAAGATACTAAAGGGGAAGATAAGAGTATACTTGGAATTATTGGTACTTGTTTTGCTGTTACATGGCTAAATCCACAAGCTATAATTGATGGATCATTATTGTTAGGAGGAATTCGAACTTCATTACCAGCAGATATGGCTAAATATTTTATCATAGGTGTATGTTTAGCATCATTCACATGGTTTGCTACATTAACAACTATAGTATCAATACTTTCTAATAAGTTTTATGATAAAATTAATAATGCAATAAAATGGATAAATATAATATGTGGAAGTATAATAATTTTCTATGGATTAAAGTTAGCATATTCCTTTATTCAATTTATAATGTTGTAAATTAAAATAAATAATATTAAAGCTGTANNTACAGCTTTAATATTATTTATTCTATAGTGCCCATTTTCTATCACCAGTAAAGGACACGTTTAACCATTTATTGTATTCAAGGTGATTCATCTCTTTAGATAGTTTTTCTCTTAAATAATCCATTTGATCCAAATCATGTAAATCTGTTTCATCATTATAAATAAAATCAATTTCTATTCTTAAAGCTCTTCCAACCTTTGAAACTCTTGTTATAGAGTCCTCAAAGTTATATTCTTTTTCTATCTCTTTAACTAAAATACTGATATCTTCATTAATAGTATCATCAGCTTTTACACATAGAACTTCTTTAAAACTACTTATAAAGGTTTTAATTGGAAGCAGTAGGAATGCTGTAGAAGATATTATAACCATTAGTGGATCTATATATTTGTTCATATGATTAAAGCTAGTGGTACTAAGTATAGCTACTGTTATAAACCCAACTAATACCGCAGCACTTAATACTGTATCCATAAGCCATTGAGTGCTCTCAGCCTTTAATAATTCTGAAGAAAGGCTCTTTCCTTTTCTTTTAATATGGAAGTAAACAACTCCACTACCTACAGTTGAGATAACGGCATATATAAGTGCTACTCCATATTGAACATCGTTTCCGCCAGCAATAATATCTCCTATTGCTCCTATTAGAGAATATATACATATGATAGCTATAACAAGAGATTTGAAGGCTACCACCATTGGCTCTAATATATGTTTACCAAAAGGGAATTTTTCTTCATTATCTTTTCTATTAATATAGTTACTAATATATAAAGACATAGTTGATAAAAGCAAACTGATAAAAGAGTACATTCCATCAAACAGAATCATCTCTGAACCTATAGTTCAGCCCCATGCAATACCTAGTAGAGCAAAAAACAATGCTCCGTACACCGACAACTTTAACATTTTATTTTCTAATTTCATGATTTCACCTCTTATATTTTTAAAACACTTACTATATTATTATTATATTCCTTTTAGAGATTTTTCTGAATGATTATAACACTCACAACTTGTTACTAATATGGGGTTCTTCTAATTGGAAAAATAATGAAAAGACATAAAAGTACCTAAAAATATGTGAAAAAGTACGTAAACTTAATATTTATTTATGAAATTATTAATAAATTGTATAAAGAAATTATTTTACAAAATTATAATTTGGATAAAATTCATTTACTATAGAGTATTAATTTCTAATATTGCACTTATTTAATGATAACTATTATTTTTTATTTGTATTCTTAGGAAACCATCCCTTTTTTACTCGTTCCTCTTGCTCTATAATTTCATGAATACTCCAAAGACATGAAAAACCAGTTACACCTAATATGGATGATAATGTGGTTTCATCAATATATAAAGATATAGCTATAAAAATAATTCCAAGAAGTAAAAATATAGGCCATATTTTCTTACCGAAGTAGTATTCTCCTTTAATTACTATAGGATGAAAAATTCCAATAATAACAAAAGCAGCAAGTCCAATAAAAATCCCATTAAAATTCAATTTAATCCCCCCTGTAGCTTGTATTATATCAATATGATACCATATAAAGGTAAATTATTGTCAAAACTATATTAATATATAAGTTCCAATTAAGTTTATGCATTATACAAATAGCTATATTATAAAAATTAAATTGAACTATAAAAGAAAAGCCTATTTGTATCATGTAGTTTATTATCAGCACTATATTAAAATAAAGCCATATTTTAATATATATCTACAATAATTGATTAAAATACATGAATTGAAGAATTTATAATTTGATATTATTCTGTTAAATAATCATAATAGAAAGTATAGAAGTGGAGGAATTTATATGATACAAATCTTAGTTATATCTCTTATAATTATTTTCTCAACAAGTTTTATGCTTTATAGGGCAAAAAACGATACTTCAAAAATTCTCAGCATAGTATTATCTTTTGTTGGGATTTTGGATTTCATTACTATGGTAGTTTTAATACTTATTTTTAAAGAATGATTTTATTATGGAAAAGGATGAAATAATAGATATTTGATTAGAATTATGAAGATCTTTCACAAGTTTACAATATTTAGATGAAATATAAACAGATTAAGAAATAATTGTACATAAGATAATAACTTATTATAATTGACTTAATATAATTTAAGTGAGGTAAAGGGTTATGAATAACATAAAATCTATAAATAATAAACAGGCTGAAAAACTAATTGAGGAAAAGAGTGAATTATTAATCTTAGATGTTAGAAGGGTTAACGAATTCAAGGAAAATAGAATTCCAAATGCAATAAATATTCCTGTAGAGGAATTAGAAGGAGAGATTGAGGAATTAGAAGAATATAAGGATAAACCAATTCTTGTTTATTGTGAGGCTGGAGTAAGAAGTAGTGTGGCTTGTAGCCTAATGGAAGAGGAAGGATTTAATAGACTTTATAATCTAAGAGGTGGAATATTAGATTTTACAGGAGTTATAGAGGAAAAGGAGAGCTAATTTACTGATAAATATTATATATATAAGTTGCAATAATAAAACTGCATAATACAAATAGACATTCTTATAATTTATTTTAAGTTGAACAGTAATAATATAAAGTTCTAATTAATCTAATTTTCATAATATAGTCTATTTGTATTATGTAGAAACTTAATTGAAACTTATATACATTAATAAGCCTGATTTAAAGCATCTATTAGATAGTCTGCTTAGTGAATCAATATTTTTTTAATTAACTTTATTTTTTGAAATCAAATAATAAGGAAGTGCTAGAAATAATATGCCACCAACCATATTACCTAAGGTTACAAAAAATAGATTGTACGCATATCCTAACACACTTACCGTAGCTGGATGTGGCGTAAACAAACCTATTGCAAGTAAAGTCATATTAGCTACACTATGTTCAAAACCTGTGGTGATAAACATAAATAAACACCAGAATATCATTATTAATTTTGAAGATTCTTCTTTACATCTAAAGCTACACCATACCGCTAGACAAACTAAAATATTACAGAGTATAGCTCTAAAGAATAGTTCTGAAGGTGGTAAAGTCATTTTTGTAGCTGAGGCCTTTACTATAAAGTCTCCAACGGGACCTTTTGAAAGTCCTGATAAGAAAAACATATAAGCAACTAGTATTGAACCAGCTAAGTTACCACTAAAACTAGCTATCCAAACTTTTAATGCATCAATTAAAGATACTGATTTATTTAAATATCCTGACGCCATGGTAAAATTATTACCAGTGAATAGCTCAGAGCCAGCAAATATTACCAAGCTTAGAGCTCCACCAAAGGATAATCCCATAGCAATTTTAGTTAAAGGTGAATTAGAGGAATTTAATAATCCTCCGATTGTAAAAATAAGCATAACAGCAAGTCCAACAAAAGCACCAGCTAACATTGAACTAATGAAGTAGCCAAGCTTATTAGTTTTCAATAATTCTACTTTGTTTTTAGCAGCTATGGCTACTTTACCAAAATCTTCATTAAACATAAATAACGCCTCCACAATATAAGGTTAAATACCTTGCATATATTGTTATTATAATAACAATACATAATAAGGCACTGTGATATTTATCACGAATTGTTTAAAAATTGAGAAAATTAACTATATCAATAGTATAAGAGATACTTTTATCAGTGATAAATCCTTTCTAATTTGAATATGAATCTATAGAAAGGAAGTGCACAGTAATGAAAAATACTCGTAAGAATATTGTCATTGCAATATCCATTCTCACTTTATGTACAACATTCGGTTATACATACTCAGAGTTAAGAGATAAGCAAAATACTGGAACCAGAATAAATACTTTAATGAAAAACCCTTCTGATAATGTGGATAATTTAACAACTCTACCAAATAAAAGGGAAACCGTTAAAACTATTGAGGATACAAAATCATTAGCACCTTTTTCATCTGATATAGTTATCTATAATACTCATTCTTATGAAGCGTATCCATCTGGGATTAATGTCACTGATGTAGCCTCATCAATTAATGATAAACTTGTTAGTGAGGGTTTAAACAGTAAATTTATTAAGTGTGTTCAACCACCAGTTTATGATAAAGCATACCAGACAACGCGAGATATAATAACATCAAAGGTAAAAGAGTACAAAAATACTGTTCTATTGGATATTCATAGGGATGCTTCTGATGAATCTGAAAGTAATACTAAAAAGATTATGTTGGTAGTTGCAAAGGAGAATCTGCACTATGATGAAAATAATAGATTTGCAAATGAACTATTACAGGAGATATTAAAATCCAGTAATGTTGAAGCATCAATTTTCTATTTCAATAAAGGAATTAATTTCTTCAATCAAGATTTATCCAACAGATCTGTTTTAATTGAGTTAGGTAATGATAAATCCAGTGATAATGATATTGAAGAATGTATGAATGCGCTTGTAGCAGCATTAAAAAATATTCAAATCAATTAATCGAATTAAAGGAATTAAAATAAGACCTCTACATGAAAATAATGTAGAGGTTTAATTTTTTTAAAAAGAATTTCTATTTCTGATAGAATTAACCTTAATAGAAACGAAGTATATAGTGTAAGGGTTAAAAACAAGCTTGTTTAAGAAAAGGAGTAAAAATGAGAATTTCTGATAAGAACTTTAGAAATCAATTAAAGATGAAAGATGAGGAGGCCTTGGAATATGTTCTAGATAATTATGGATGGATTATTAAAGCTACCGTAAAAAAACATTTGTATGGGTTAGAAAGCCATCAAGGTGAATGTATAAATGACATACTCTTAGCTATTTGGAATAACATAGATAGTTTTGATGAAGACAGAAGTGAATTTAAGAACTGGTTAGCTGGAGTTGCAAAATATAAGTCCATTGATTACAAAAGAAAATATTTAAAGAATTCACAGTATGACAATATAGAAGATTTAGATATAAGTATAGACGATTCAGTTCATAATGAGATTACTTCAAAGGAATTAAATCAAGACTTAGAGGAGTTATTAAATTGCTTAAAAAAAGAAGATAGGGAGCTTTTTCTTAAGCTATATGTGGAAGAGAAAGATATGGATGAGATAAGTAAGGAAACAGGACTTAAAAAAGATGTAATTTACAATAGATTATCTAGAGGAAAAATGAAGCTAAGAAAATTATTTAAAATAGTAGAAAGTAGAGGATAATATTATGGAAAAGAATATATATGATATGCTAAATGACAGCTCTATAAATCTAGAAGAATTAGATAAAGAAGGTTTTAATCATATCGAGAAGAAAAAAATCAAGGATAAATTTAAGAAAACTATTCATAAAAAGAGTAATAGAAAAAATAAAGGGGTTGCAGTGGCAGTAGCTGCAGGAGTATTAGCATTAACCTTGTTTGGAACTAATATTGGAAACGAAGCAATAGCGAATATAAAATTAATGATGTTTGATATAGGAAATTATCTAGGTACTAATAAAGATTTAGCAGATTATAAAACTTTAGTTGATAAGGCAATAACTAAAGATGGAATAACCATTCAATTAAATGAAGTTATCTTAGATAAGGATGAATTAATTGTCGCTACAACTTTAAAATCAGATACTAAGTTAGGAGAAGTAGGGTCCATAAGTACAGCGGAAAATGTTTATATAAATGGTAAGAATATATCTAGTGGAGCGGGTGGTTCAGCTAAGCAAATAGATGATTATACCGTAGAGAGTGTAATGTCCTATGGATTAGATGAAGAGGTTTCAAAAGGAGATTTAAATATAAAGATAAAATATGAATATGCATATATTGACATGGAGAGAGAGAAAAAAAGAAAAGGACCATGGATATTTGAATTTAAAACTAATGGGGATCAGTTAGCACTAGACACCATAGAGAGTGATATAGATTATGATTTTAAATTAGAGAATGGCAATAAAATAGTATTAGAAAAATATACTAGCAATGACATAGGACAAAAGATTTATTATTCCATAGAAGGAAAAGGAAAGCTATATGATATTAAATTCATAGGAAAAGATAATTTAGGTAATGATGTTACATTTTATAGTAGCAGTCAAGGTGATGGAAAAGGAATAATGAAAGAGGGTGCAAAAATTTCAGATGATGCAAAAACTTTAATTCTTACTCCTTATGCAGTAGCTTTTCCAGAGAAAAGTGGAAGAATGAGTAACGATTTTAAACAAGTAGGAGAGGAATTCACCATTGAGATAAATAAGTAAATAAAAGCAATTTTATGTTACCTAGGGATAGAGATGATTTAAGGGTGGCAGCCTCAATGGAGGCTGCTACCCTTTTGTTATAGAATTATGTTCATAATAGTAGGTTACTCTTTTTTTAGCGTAACCACTATAATTTCTGGTCTGTTAAATATTCTAACAGGAATGACACTGTTTCCCAATCCACGGCTCACTATCTCAGTTGTATTCCCTTTATGGTAGATACCACTTGTGTACTTAGGAAACAATCCTTGGTCTGGTGCAGCAAGTCCTCCGATAAAAGGTATTCTAAATTGTCCTCCGTGAGCATGACCAGTAAAAACTAAGTCAATATTATTTTCAGCATATATGTCAATTAGTTCTGGTCTGTGAGAAAGTAAAATTTTTAAGGAAGAACTGTTATCATCCACAAGAGATTTTAGTTTTTCTCCAACTTTATATTGGTTGCTATCGTCCAAATAATCAGAAAGAAAAAAAGCTGGGTCCGAAATTCCAAGTAGTTGAAAATTAGATTCCCCCATTAAAATTTTAGTTTTTGAATTATCCAAAACTGAAACTCCTGATTCTAATAAATCTTGTTTAAATTCATCGTATATTCCTGACCATGCTTCATGATTTCCAGATACATAATAAACAGGTGCAATTTCTACTGCATCATTAATGAACTCCATTGCTATATCTAAATTTGTATCTTTGCTATCAATCAAATCCCCAGTTATCACAATCATATTAGGCTGGGTTTTTCTCAGTTTTTCAAGCAGTCTTTTTTGTTTACTACCAAACTCTTTGTTATGCAGATCGGAAATCTGTACAATTTTGTAATCATTGAAAGCATCAGATATTTTGACATTTGAATATATAATATTAGTTATCACAATATCATTGTTTTGCCAAAAGCAAAAAAGGATGATTCCAATTATCGAAATCATAAGTGTAAAAAATACCTTATATTTTTTCGACTTTAACTTCATAGGGCACCTCCACTAATATATAAATAACCGAATTGTCTATTTAAATCCAATTTAACAGGGGTTATTACAGTTTACACCCCGCATACATTCTTCATTTGTTAGCCTAATAATCGATTACGATAGGATAATGGAGTTTTTCCAGTAATTTTTTTAAAGGTGGTACAAAAATAAGAGTTGTTACAAAAGGCACATCTAGTGGCGATAATATCTAAGGGCAAATCAGAATGAGAGAGCAGTTTCTTTGCTAAATTTATTCTTTGTCTTGTGATATATTCGCTAAAATTTGTGCCCACGTTTTTTTTGAAAATATCACATAAATAGCAGCGATTTATATTTATATTTTCGCATACACTGGCAAGGGTTAATGGTTCATGAATATGATTATGAATATATATTAAAGCTTTCTTTATATGAGGATTTTCATATTTTTCTATAAGATAATCAGAACAGTTTCCATAAGAGAAAATAATATTTTCTCCAAGGTTAATTAAATCAGAAGAACTATTACTCTCATCAATAATTAAGTTATTTTCATAACAACATTGATGAAGAGATACATTTTCCTCTCGTAGTATATAGTTATAAATACTAATATTTAAGGAGGAGATGTATAACTTATAGTCAATTAAGCACAACTTTCTATCTAGAGCTATAAATTTATCCTTAAATAAATTTATGGCTCCAATGGTGTTACCACAATATAACAATATACAAATATCTAAATGATTTAAAAGCTTTTCCATAAACGCTCCTTTATTAACTAGTAAATTTGACATCTCATTACTATGATCTACAAAATTTTACATAAGTATAGTAACATATCTAAACATTACAACATGAGTTTAGCATAAAAATAATTTATTCAACAGTAAATAGTGAAAATTCATATTTTAATATTGTATTAATAAGAAACAACATATTATTACTGGTAATTTCTTTCGAAAGAATGATTTACTAAGGTTCTATCCAACTAAGAGGTTAAAATAAAATCTAAATTTTAAAAAATAAAATCTAAATATTCTATAACATACTCCTGTAAATAGATGATAGACTTGTATTATTGAGCAGTTAGCGTATGCTAACTAAAATGAGTTTAATATTATAAATAATTATATTCAGGTGTATAACCTTAAGAAAGGGTGGAAAAATGAAGGGTAAAAAAATATTATCATTATGTTTAACATTTGCAGTAGCATTTATGGCAGTGGGGTGTGCCAGTAAGGCAGAAGGTTCAAAAGGAGATACGGAAGGCACAACAGAAGCTTCAAAAAAGAATTCAGAGGAGAGAATTATTGCTTCTTCTGTATCAGTAGTTGAGATTTTGGATGCTATGGGAATTTCTATGGTTGGAGTACCTACTAGTTCTTATGAATTACCAGATGGTGTTAAAGATGTAACTAGAATTGGAAATCCAATGAAACCAGATATGGAGGTAGTAAAATCTTTAGATCCTACTACAGTGGTATCAGTGGATTCTCTATCTACAGATTTAAAGGCATCTTTTAATAATCTAAATATCCCAGTAGAATTTTTAAATCTTTCTAGTTATGATGGTTTAAAAGAAAGTATCACGCAAGTTGGAACTCGTTTTAAAAAGGAAGCTGAAGCAAAAAAATTAATAGATAACTTTACGACAAAGGAAGAGACAATATCTAAAAAGATAGAGGGTAAGGAAGGTCCTTCTGTGCTGATTGTTTTTGGAGCTTCAGGAAGTTTCATGGTGGCAACAGAATCAACCTATGTTGGTGATTTGGCAAAGCGTGTAGGTGGGAAAAATATTCTTCAGGGTACTGAGGGAAGCTTTGTTCCAGTAGACATGGAGTTTTTGGCAAAGAAAAATCCAGATATGATCTTATTAATGACTCATGCAAATCCAGAGGAATCTAAAGCGGCTTTTGAAAAGGAATTTGAGAAGAATGAAGCATGGCAGCATTTTAATGCAGTAAAAAACAATGAAGTTCATGCTCTTGAAACAGGATATTTTGGCATGTCTGCAAATCTTTTAGCTGGAGAGGCAATGGAAAAATTAGTAGATATATTCTACTCAGAGCAATAGAAAAAGAGAATGGGAGGGAAATAGTATGACAAAGAAAATTAGAGCTTTTTCTATAGTAGGAATCCTTTTAATTGTATCTATAGTATTTGCAATTGGAGTCGGGAGTATTAAAGTACCTCTACATGAACTGATAACAGGAATCCTTAATGATGAAGGCGGAAATATAGGAGTAGTAAAGGATATAAGACTCCCAAGAATAATTATGGCTCTACTTGTAGGGGCTAATCTTTCAGTAGCTGGTGTACTTTTGCAAGCCGTAATGGGAAATCCATTAGCAGATCCAGGAATCACAGGTATATCTTCAGGTGCTAGCGTGGCAGTAATGTTTTTAATGCTATATATGCCAGGAGCTACTGCAGCTATTCCATTTTGGGGTTTTATAGGTGGTGCAGTGGCATGCATCATGATTTATTCATTGGCATGGAAAAATGGCATATCGGCTATGAGAATAATTCTTGCTGGAGTTGCTGTAAATGCTATGCTTGGAGGAATAACTAGCATGATGTCAATTTTAAATAGTGAAAAGTTATCAGGAGTATTAAATTGGCTTAATGGAAGTCTTAGTGGAAAGAGCTGGGGCGATATAAGAGTTATGTTGATATATACACTCATAGGATTAATAATAGCTTTTCCAATGTTTAAGGGATGTAATATCTTAGCATTAGGAGATAAAACGGCTAAGAGTTTAGGAATTAATCCAAATGCTCAAAGGATGATAATATCTGTAGTTGCTGTATTTTTAGCAGGGATATCAACTTCCTTTGCGGGAGTAATAGGATTTTTAGGCTTAGTAGTTCCACATATATCAAGGATAATGGTGGGCTCTGACCATAAGACACTAATACCTTTCTCTGCGCTATTAGGTTCACTGGTGCTACTGTTAGCAGATACATTTGGAAGAAATATTGCAAGACCCTATGAAATACCTGTAGGTGTGGTTATGGCAGTACTTGGAGGTCCCTTCTTCTTATATCAATTAAGAAAGGGCGGTAAGTCTTATGGAAGTTAAAAATTTATATTTTTCCTATGATGATAAAGACTTCATGGCAAACATTAATATAAAACTTAAAAAGGGTGAAGTAACTACAATATTAGGACCAAATGGATCGGGAAAGTCCACATTATTAAATTTACTTGCAAAGCAATTGACACAAAGTAAAGGTGACATTCTCATTGATGGAAAGAATATAAAAGTTATGAGTGCAAAAATTTTTGCAAAAGAGCTAGCCATAGTTCATCAGCAGAATACATCACCAAGTGATCTTACAGTAGAGAAGCTAGTAAGCTATGGGAGAACCCCTTATAAGAATTTTTGGAATGTAGAAACTAAAGAGGATGAGGAAACAATAGAGTGGGCTATGGAGGTTACAAAACTTTTGCCTTTAAGGAATAAGTCAGTGGGTGAAATTTCTGGTGGAGAAAGACAAAGAGCTTTTATAGCCATGGCACTTGCTCAAAAAACAGATATTTTATTTTTAGATGAACCAACAACATATTTAGATATATATTATCAGCTTGAGATATTACAGCTGGTTAAAGAGTTAAATGAATCCTTAGGAATTACAATTGTTATGGTATTACATGATATAAATCAAGCTTTGCAATACAGCCATAATATTATAATTATGAAAGCAGGAAAGATTATATATGATGATAAGGCTTCCAATGCTATTACGGAAAGTAGAATTAAAGAGGTCTATGGAATAGATTCAGTAATTAGATGGTGTCCTGTGAATTCTTGTAAGTATATGACACCAGTGCAAATAAAAGAAAGATCCTGTGAAATGTGTTCACAAATTAATGGATGAAATAAAGGAGAATAACAATGAAAATATTAGTAACATATTCAAGCTTAACAGGGAATACAAAAAAATTAGCAGAAGGTATTTATGAAGAGCTTTTAGGGGAAAAAGAAATAATGCCAATAGGAGAAGTTAAAGACTTGTCTCAGTATGATGTAGTATTAGTAGGATATTGGGTGGACAAAGGTGGTCCTAATGAGGAAGCAAAGAAATTTTTAGAAGCTATTGAGGAGAAAAAAGTTGGTATTTTTGCAACCCTAGCATATTGGCCAGATACTGACCATGGATGGAAATCTCTTATCAATGGTGAGAAGCTAGTAAAAGATAAAAATCAAGTAATAGGTAAATATATCTGTCAAGGCAAGCTAAGTGACAGTATAATAGAAAGATTTAAGTCTTTACCTGAGGGAAACCCACATGCCATAACTCCAGAAAAGTTAAAGAGATATGAAATATCAAGTAAGCACCCAAGTGAGATAGATATTGCGGCAGGAGCACAGTTATTTAGGGAAAGGTTGTACTAGTCTATGTTTGAGAAAAGAATAAAAACCCATCATAGTGCAATGGCGGAAGGAAAGAAATATATTAGGGGAGTTAAAAATGTGGTGGAAGTATTAAGTGCATCAGTTGAAAATAGTAATACTCCCGAAGTAAATTCAACAATATATATACATGTTCCTTTTTGCAGTAAGATATGCAGCTTTTGCAATATGAGACGTAGCCTTCAAAAACCCACTGAGGAGTATCATAACCTAATAATAAGTGAAATTGAGGCCTATGGAAAACTTTCGCATATTAAAAATACCACCTTTGGAGCAGTGTATTTTGGAGGAGGAACTCCAACCACCCTAGCTACAGAAGGACTTAGGGAAATCCTCAGAGCTCTTCATAAAAACTTTAATTTGGCAGATGATGTTGAGATCACTATAGAAACTACAGTTTCTGAGTTAAGTGATGAAAAAATAGCCATGCTTAAGGAAGAGGGAGTTAACAGGCTTTCAGTAGGAGTGCAAACCTTTAATGATAAGGGAAGAGCTCTTATGGGAAGAAAGGGAAATGGACAAAGAGCTTATGATAAGTTAAAGCAACTGAAGGAATATGGCTTTGATACGGTTAGTATGGATTTAATATATAATTACCCAGGCCAAAGTATTGAGGATTTAGTAGAGGATTTAAATAAGATGATAGCCCTTGATTTAAATGGATTTTCTATGTATTCTCTTATAGATATGAAGG
Organism: Clostridium sp. UBA4108; assembly: GCA_002381695.1. GTDB lineage: Bacteria > Bacillota > Clostridia > Clostridiales > Clostridiaceae > Clostridium_J. The sequence goes on from DFXM01000020.1 coordinate 193,721, forward strand.
AAACTACCATTAATAATGCTCAAAATATAGATAGCGATAGTCTCATGTTTGATGCTATTGTGAATCATATGGAGTCAGCAGGATATAAATTTTTAGAGCTTACCAAGATGGTTAAAGATGACCAGTATAAATATATTATGAATAGGCATAAGGGAGCTGATACCTTGCCATTGGGAGCAGGAGCAGGTGGAAGTGTAAACGGGCTTATGCTTATGAATCCTATTGAAATAGATAAATATGCAGAGAGTATTAAAAATTTTAATGAGAGACAAACTATGACAATCCATGATTCATATAAGGAAATAGTAAAATTTAAGGGTGATATTCAAACCATATATCTGCCTAAAAATGAAACATTGTATAAGGATATAGATAAGTATAGGGAATTTTTAAATAAGCTACTTGGAAAAGGATATGTACTTTCAGATGATATAGGATATAGATTAACAGCTAAAGGTATATTCTGGGGTAATACCATTTCTAGAGAATTATCAGCATTGATTTAGTAGCTATATATTTCTCTAGGACATTGATGATTTCATGGAAACCACATAAAAATTATAGCAAACAAAGTTAAAAATAATCCTTTTAATAAATTCGTTAAAGCAGTAGGTTTAATATCTACTGTTTTATTTTGTGTAAATATTAGAATATCAGGTATTATATGGAATAGATTAGTGATATAATTTTATACATAGGATTAAAGTTAATATAGCTTTAAGAATGGGGGATGGATATGGAACTTATATTTCCAAATGAAATTGAAGAAATATGTTTAGTAGTAAAATCTAAGGAAGACAAAGAGAATTTTTTTGGAGAAAGACTAGATAAAAATAGTTCATTATATAGAAACATAATGGAACAACTTGATTTTGATTTTCATAAATTATTGATTAAATTAAATCAATGCAGTAGAAATTTATCTAAGAATTTAGAAGGACCTAATATACTATATATATCAGATAATGTGGGCGGATTTCCAAGAACAGGGATTTTATTAAAAGAAAAAAATGAGTATGTTGAATATAAAAATCTAAATTTTGTTGATTTGGTTTTAAATGATGAAACTTTGCGTAATGGAGAGTTAGGGATATTTTCCCATGAGTTAGCACATGTAATGATGGAAAATATTATACCGAATATGGAGAATTATAGTAAAGCATCTAAACCTCATGGGAGCGTTGGAATTACAGACTACTTTATGGCTTTTATTGAAGGATGGGGAGAACATTTTGAGAGACTTGTATATGAAAATATAGATTTTTATAAAGATATTTATAAAAAATCCTTTTATTATGATAAACAAATATTAAAGTTGTGGAATTGTAATATAGACAGTGAAATGAGGATTAATGGCATTTATAAAAATAAATATATTTATAAAAAATTACTACCACAAATAGATATAAGCAATGTTGATATCGAGGATGTAATTATCGCTCATCATACATCAGATATTTATGATAGGACTAAATTATTAAATCCTCAAGAAATGATGTCTTCTGAAGGTGTAATTGCAACACTTTTTTATAGAATTAATACTAATGAAATATTACAAAATAATTATCTTAAGAAAGACATTATAAGTAGTTTTTGTATAAGAGATATACCAAAAGATGTACAAATTGAGAATCTATTTACCCCTTTTGAAAATGTAATACTTAAAAATTTTTGGGTATGGAATTCAATTAAAGATAATCTAAATGAAAATAGTATACCTTTTATTGAATATATAAAGGAATGGTGCAAATGTTTTCCAGAGGATAAGGATGAAATAATTAACATATTTATAACTACAACATTAGGAGAAACTGTTGATAAAGAATTAGGTAAAATATATGAGAAACTCTCTTATGAGGGTATGATTGGAAACATGGATGATTTTATACATATTTTAGGTGAATATAGAGATAAACTAAATAATTTATGCAAAAAAGTAAAAAACAATGAAGTAGCTATAGATAATTTAATTGGACCTGAACTATGGATAGAAAATAAAGATGTATCACTTCCTAAGTTTCTTTGGAGTAAAGATTCTAAAGTAAATCTGATGGTAAATATAAATACAGCTTCAGTATATGAAATAATGAGTTTAACTAACATCTCATATGAACAAGCAGAAAAAATATTGAAATTAAGAAATGAAAAAAAATATTTTTCTTCATTAGAAGATGTTAATGAAATAATCAAAAAAATTGTTTTATATGAAGATAAAAAGAAGTTGTAACCGTAGAGAATGCCTATGGCTATAGCATTGCGTATATTCTACAATACAAAGATGAATTATCTGAATAATTTGTGATTTTAAATTGACATAATTGATATATAACACATTGAGATTTTAGGATATTGTGGCTAATCTTGGGAGGGATTGAGAGATAGTATCTTAATGTCAAATGTTATTCACAAGATAATTGATAGAACGTGTGAATTGTAATAAAATCAAGAGAAAATTCTTAGGAGGGAAGCCATGGAGTATCAGTTTAAAGGAACAATATTAAAGGAAAGTACAAGAGTATTCATAGCAATACCTTTTAATGTATGGGAAGTATGTAACCAAAAAGGTATGATACCTGTAAAAGTCACAGTGAACAATAGGGTTTTTGAATGTAAGCTTCTACCTAAAGGTGATGGAAATTATTATATACCAATTACAAAACCAATTCTTAAGGAAATAGAAAATCATATAGAATTAGATGTATCTTTTGAAATAATTGTTGGATTGACTCGAATTAATAATAATAGTCCATACAGTATTGAAAATCCTATACGAAGAATAGATAAACTAGAAAGTATTATTCAGCCACAAAGCGGGATGTGTGGACAAGTCTGTATAGCAATGCTGGCAGGGGTATCGCTGGAAGAAGTAGTTAATGTTATGAGATCAAAAAGGTGGCAAGCATCTTTGAGTAAGGTAATTGAAACTTTAGATTACTATGGAATTGCTCATTCATCTAAAATGGTTTATATGCGAAATGAGGTAAAGGAGTTACCTAAATGTTGTATTGTAAATACTCGTTCTGAAAAGTGCAGTCATCTCTTGCTATTTTATAATGGAAAGTATTATGATCCGTCCTTAGGAATCTTGGAAGATTATGATATAAGTAAAATCATCGGATATCTAGAAATTTTTACAGAATAATTCTATAAACAAAGTGAATAATCCACATGAAGCAAAGAGCTGTCTAAAGATGCATAGTTATGTGTTACAAAAAAGAAGTGAACCCTTTTGAGTATGGAGTTTACCAGGTGGGCAAATTGAACTTGGTGAATCTACTGAGGTAGCAGTGAGATTAATAGCCACTGCTTTTATATAATATGTATTATATGTAAAAAACAATGATATATTTTCACAATAATTATTGCGGTTTTTATAAAGTAAAGATCAAAAGTACTTATATTTGATGAGGTGGATAATGGGAAAAGAGAGGTTGAAAAAGAAAATTGCTATAATAACATTAATTATTATGGTGCTGTTATTTATTGTAGGACTAAGATTCATTTTTTCGGCATATGCTTTCGGACAAAATAAGGGGTATAAAGCTATTGAAAATAACTATTCAGGTACAATAGATACAAAGGAATATGAAAGAATGATTGATAATACAGCTTCAAGCTATAGAATAGGGGGATTGGCAATCTCTTTGATAGGAGGATCGGGCTTATTACTTAGCGGGTATGTTTTCTATAGAGAAATATAGTTTAAAGAAGTAATATTAATCATAAAGATGTAACCTTGTAAAATATGATGAAATAAGGGAGGCAAACATGATTAGTAAATCTTATATTACAGTTAAATCATCTTGGGGTAACGATATAAATAATCTTTTTTTATCACATGACACAAAATCAGAGTCTATAGTTATTCTTTTTCCTGGAGCAGATTATAATTGTGATAAGCCATTACTACATTATGCAAGAAAAGCAACTTTATTATCTGGGTGTGATGTACTAAATTTAGAATATGGGTATTTTAAAGCCAATAATTCTTTTAGGCGAGAATCTCTTGAAGAGATAATAAAAGAGAGCAACGAAGCAATTCAGCTATGTCTTTCTAACTCATATAAAAACATATATTTTATTAGCAAAAGCTTAGGTACATTAATAGCAGGAGAAATCAGCAAGTTAATAGGCTCTGATAAAATAAATAATTTATTTTTAACTCCTATAGAAGATACAATTCCTCATATAATTAGTTCAAAATGTACTGTAGTGATAGGGGAAAATGATAGAAGTTTTCCTAAAGAAAATATAGATAAAATATCTATATATCCATCAGTAGAGTTGTATATTATAGATAATGCCACACATTCACTTGAAATAGATAATGACTATGTAGAGAGTTTAGAAATACTAAGTGAAGTAACTAATTTATGTGTAAGGTTTGTTTCCAAAAAGGTCTTAGAGGATTTACTAGGATTTTTATAATCGACATATAAGGCTATTGGTTTTGAACTCATAGATGAAATTAATTTACATAGTAGACTTGGAAGGAGAAAAATAATTAGTCAAATATACGAGTAAATTAATTAATTTCGTTGAAGATGTATTAGTAAGAGAATATAAATTTATTCAATTAGAAAGAAGGTAATTGATATTGATATTATTTAAAGAGATTACGAGAGAAAACTTTTGGGATTGCATTGAACTTACTGTTGCAGAAAGTCAACTTGATTTTGTCACATCTAATGCAGTTTCAATTGCTCAAGCAAAAGTCCAGCCAGAATGTATACCTCTTGCAGTATACGACGAGGATATCATGGTAGGATTTATAATGTATTGTATTGATGAAGATGATGGCGAATATTGGATTTATAGAATGATGATTGATAAAAGACACCAATCAAAGGGATATGGTAAAAGAACTTTAGAAAAGCTTTTAGAGATTATAAAGGAAGACAAGTCACATAATAAAATTTTTCTTGGAGTCCATAAAGAAAGTATTCAGGATGTAAGATTGTATAAGAGTTTAGGCTTTGATTTCAATGGACAAGTATTTGGCAGTGAGCACATTATGAGATTAGATTATTAATAAATGGGGAGTAATAAGTGCAAGTACAACTTAAAAAAAATTTAATTGATCAAGTAGAAAATTCATATGAATTTCAAATAAAAAAATTGATTTTAGAAGATAAAGAATTAGAAAAAGAGTTAGAATATTGTTTATCAAAATTTATAGAGGGAACATTAGATCCAGAGCTTGTAGGTAAAAAACCAGATAAATTTATTTCTAATCTTAAAAATGGTGTTTTTGGGGATTTTTCAGAAAGATATATTATAGCTGCGTATGATAATGATGAAGCTATTGGTATTTTAATAGGATTTCCAGAAGAAGAACAAAGAGTACACATTTATTCAGTACATGTTTCACCAGAATATCGTAATAGAGGGGTAGCATCTGCGTTATTATCCAGATGTATAAACGATATGTGGATGAAAAATATAAAAGATATTATTATAGATGTACATGTTGATAATAAACCTGCTTATAATCTGTATAAAAAGCTTGGATTTGTTGAAACATTATAAAATAGTGATAAATTATAATCAGTAAAAATTTTATAAATGAAAATATAAAATACTATGATTGGAGTGATTTTCATGAAATATCCGTCCTTAAAGCCGTTTTTAAACTCATAGCAGAGACTGCTATGAAGAGGTTATAAAAATTACTTTATAAGTAGTCTTTGCTCATGGATTTATATTAATAAGGAGGGCAAGATATGGCTTATATTAGTGCACAAAACATATTACCAGAAGAAGTAATAGAAGTAATACAAAAATATGTTGATGGAGAATGTATATATATTCCAAGAAAAAATGGAAATGAAAAATCTTGGGGTGAAAAAAATGGGACAAAAATTAGTTTTAGAGAGAGAAATAATGAAATATTTTATAAATATATAAAGGGGAATACTGTTTCTGAGCTATCTAATGAATATTATCTTTCAGAAAAAACTATAAGAGGGATAATAAGCAAAGAAAAACAACAATAGGTATAGTATAAAAGAAAGTCTTATTTCAATCTGTATTTGGTAATAAGGCTTTCTTTCATGTAATCAGTTCAGTAATAAATATAGTTCATTAAAAAATTAATATAATAACAAAAAGTTATAGACTATCATATATGCTTAAATTCTATTATTAAGAGTTTATAGGATTTTAATATAAAAATATGAGTGTTAGAATTTAGTCATAAACAATAATAGAAATTGAGTGAGGGGATAACATGAAGTTAGAATTTAGAGTACCTATAAAAAGCGATATTGAAGATATTTTGACATGGAAATATGATGGAATATATTCATTCTACGATAATAGCATTCAAAAGGAAAAAATAGAATGGATAGAAAGTTTTATTGGTTCAAATGATAATTTCTCAATTTATAATGATGATAATGAGCTTATAGGAAATTGTTCATTTTATTATATCGAAGAATTTTTTTGTATAGGAGTCCAAATGAGACCCAGACTTACTGGAAAAGGACTTGGTTCAGAGTTTGTGAAATCTATAATTAATTTTGGAAAAGAAAAATATAGCTTAAATTATATTGACTTAACAGTGGCTAAATTTAATAGAAGAGCCATCAGAGTATATGAGAAACTAGGATTTAAGATTATTGAAGAATTTGTAAATAATATAAGGGGTGTTGACTATGATTTTATAGCTATGAGATTGGTATTTGATGTATAGAAATTTGTTTTCATAAAGTTTATAAGGTAGGGGTTTTAAGGTTTGATATTGCTTCGAAATATAAGAAGCAAAAGAAAGAGTTTAGGTTCTAAAAGAAAAAGATTTTATAGAACTAGAAAAAGAATGATAGCGTACCCTTTGATTTTCATTTCATAAGAAGAGAATAGATGGAGTTGAGGGTAATAAAATACAATAAAGAATAACAAAATATAATAAACGATTGACAAGGGTAATAAAATCTAATATAATCCTCTCATAGAGTAGTTATGAGAGGATGTTTTGGATGGAAAATAAGTTTTATACAATAGATAAAGTTGCAGAAATTTTAGGTATGCACCATAAGACCATAAGAAAATTTATAACAGAAGGTAAACTTGGAGCTAGCAAAGTTGGAAAGCAGTGGAGAATTTCTGGTCATGATTTAAGTGTATTTATGGAGAAAAATAATGTTAATGTAAAACCTCAAAATACCAGTGAAGAGGCAGATATTGATTTTTCAACTGATAATGAAGGGATAACTATAAAGCAAAAAATAAATGTATCTGCCGTTGTAGATATTAATGAAGTAAGTAAGGACGAATATATGCGAATATCTAATACGCTAATAGCTATAATGAATAGTAAGGACCCTAGAATGGCTAATTCAACTGTTAATGTAAAATATTATGAGCAGGAAAATAGATTAAGAGCAATGTTATGGGGTGGAGTAAGATTTATCGAAGATATGATGAGTTCAATCGCCCTTCTAGTGGAGCAAAAATCTTTATAATTTTAAGATAATATGTTATGAATAAGGAGGTAGTGGAGTTGAATTATAAAATAGTGAATAAAAATGATAAAAGCTATATTGAATATATTTCGTCAGAAGTGCAGATTTCTTCAGAGGAAGATGTATTGGATATAGTTGGCACTTGCTTTGGAAATAGCTGCAATTATGTGATGCTTCATGGAGAAGTACTTTCAGAGGATTTCTTTAATCTTAAGACAAAGGTAGCGGGAATGATGCTACAAAAGTTCATTAACTATCATATAAAGGTTGCGGCTATTCTACCTAGCGATGAAAAAATTAAGGGAAGATTTGGAGAAATGGTTTCTGAAACCAATAAAGGTAATGACTTTAGAGTGTTTAAAAATGTTGAGGAAGCTGAGAAATGGCTTTTGGCTTAAATGGTAAAAAGCAAAAATAGAACAATAATGGAATAGATAATAAGTAGGAGCTGAATAGCTCCTTATTTTTATAGAATAATTATAAGAGGTTTGATGTAATGGAATTAGATCAATATATCAGTTATCTCAAATAATTATAAAAATGAAAAATAAAAATCTATTGACCATGACCCAACATCATTGTATATAATTACCTTGGATGATATTCATAAGAAAAATATATTAAAATATACAAATAGTAATGAGTCATATATAACTACTGAAAATTTACCATATTATCCGGAGGGTAGTTTTTTGGGCAACATGAAGGAATTTACTAAGTTCATTAGAGAGAACAATGTATCTATTACCTTTGATACAACTCATTGTGCAGCAAGTAAAATATCTATAATTGAAATGTTTGGTGAAGTTAAGGAATTAGTTAAAAACATACACATAAGTGATTTTAAAGATGGAGATGAACACAAGATTTTATCAAATGGAGAACTGCCATTAAAAGAATTCCTAGGTATATTGAAACTCAATGATTATAAAGGAATTATAACCATTGAACTAGATTTTGATAATAAGAAACGTAATGATATAAAAGATTCTAATGAAGCTATAAAAGAACTAGAGAAATGTATTGAGTATATTAATAATTCTATTAATATATAAGTTGCAATTAATTATTTGCATTATACAAATAATTAATTGTAGAAATTAACTAGAACTTCATATTATTACTGCTCAACCGTTTCGAAACCTTGATCTACTAAGGCTCTATTCAAGAAAAAAGCTAAAAGACAACAACTCGTTTCACTCGAACAAGTTGTCTTTCTTAACGCGTTTTCCTTTCATAGAGACTAAGTAAATCTAAGCTTTCTGCAAATGGTATTCACAGCAACAATATGAAGTTCAATTTAAATAGATTATAAAAAAAGTCTATTTGTATTATGAAATTTCATTATTGTAATATATATTAAATTTTAAATAACACAAATAAAAAAGCAAGAAATAAGTAGCATACAATTTTAGGTAAGCTACTATTTTTTTATATATAAATTTTCTAGAAATTTTAAATTTTTATTGATTATAGTATATAGTGAAAATGGGACATTGTAAAGAAATTACATAAGATAGTGAGGTTGCAGTGGTATACATTAAATTATTAGACTAAGGGGCTTTTCACTAGACTATATCTACTTTGGAACTTATGAAGAAAGAAGCTACACTATTGCTTATAAGAAACTATTCATAGAAAAATAAGTTTATTATAAGAAGGGGCGGTGGATACAATGGAAAAGAATAAAAATATGCAATCAGCAATTTATAGGCATCTTGTATTTGAAGGTACGTCATATGAGGTGGGAAAGAAGCTAGGTAAATATGTTAAAGGAGAAACTGATTCTATTAGGGAATTTGCTTTGAAATCTTTAACATTGGAGAAAAACGAACAAATTCATATACAAAAGGCTATAGATTTTTTTGACAAGTACTGCCCAGGCATTAATGATGAGATTAAAGGTATGGCAGAAGGATTAGGAGTAAATACAGAGGAGTTACTTTATTATTTTAGCTCCTATAGAAGTAAGGGTGGTTGCGGTCAGATGGTTCTTCTTCCTAAAATAACTAGCAACGGACATGTTTATCTTGCAAGAAATTATGAATATTGGCCTCAGGAATCAGATTTATGTCTTATTACAACAAGAGTAGAAGGAAAGGCCAGCCATATGGGTTTTTCTGAATTAGGGATAGGTCGTAATGATGGTATAAATGAACATGGATTATGTATTAGTATGTCTAATGCAGCCCCTGGACAAACCTCAAATAATGAGGGTGTTGAGTTTTGGTTTATCATTAGAGCAGTATTAGATCTATGCACTAGTGTTGATGAAGCTATAGAGCTAATTAAAGATATTCCCACCTCAACCTATACCAATTTTATTGTTGCAGATAAAAATGCAAATTCAGCATTGATTGAAGTAGCAAGTTCTAAAAAATCCATTGAAAGAATTAATGCTTTTGACGCTAAGCAGTATCTATGTGCTACTAATCATTTCAGTACTAAGGAAATGCTGAAATATGACAATGCTAGATATTGGGATTCTGTAGCTAGATATATGGCCATGGAATTACGTATTAATAATGAGATTCCATATGTTGATAAAAACATAATAAAAGCTATTCAATCAGATCTTATTCCACTAGGAACATGTTGTCATAATTATTCAAGTAGATTTGGAACTCTTTGGTCAGTGATATACGATGTGACGGAGATTAATATGGAAGTATGTTTTGGATCTCCAAAGGTAAATGAATGGTATATGTTTGATTTAAAAAGTCCATTAAATAAAACAAAATATTTGGCTCTCTTACCTGAAGAGGAGAGAAAAATGATGTGGAAGAAGATACCTAATGGGGCTAATAACTGTTTAGAGTTTGAGATGGTTTAATCAAATCTCAGATATCAATCTTCATAATAAGATTGGAGTTAGTACAATATTCGAAGAGTGTGATAATAGTTATGAAAAATGGAGACAGCATGTAGACGAGCATATCTTAGATAGCCAATAAAAAAGTACCAATTCCATTATTTATTAAGAGAAACTTAAGAAAATTATATAGAGAAAATTAAGAAGTAAGAGCTATTATGGTAGTGTAAATTAAGATTATAGATTGGAGAATAAAATGAAAAAAATAGATTTTATTAAGACATTTAATTATATAATGGCTATTATTTTAGTTGGTTCATGGACAAGTATTTTTTTTATTCAGGGAATAACAGGAGCGGTGGCATGGGCGCTAGTTAAAATGTTTTTTGCACCAATTGGTATTATGTTGTTATTTATTAATTTAATATTTTTGATTATAGGTTTAGTAAAAAAGAAGAAACGTCTCAAAGTAGTAACTTCTGTAATATTATCAATTTTTCTTGCATTTCCTATGTTAATGCTCATGAATATTTTTAAAATTGAGTATCCAGCTAATATTGATAAGAGCAAGCCTTCAATTACAGTAAAATGGCCATTAAAGGAGAAAACAATTGTTGGCTGGGGTGGAAATAGTGTAAGTTTAAATGAACCACATGCTATATGGGCATCTGAAAGATGGGCCTATGATTTAGTTATGGAACCAGAGAATGTGGGGAGCAAGAACCTTAGTGATTATGGAATTTATGATAAGGAGGTAGTTGCACCAGTGTCTGGAACCATCATAGCGGCTTATGATGATGAAGAGGATATATTACCAAATACAGAAGAGTTTTTGTCTATGGAAGGAAATCATGTTTATATAAAGATAGATGAAACAGATACTTTTTTATTGTTGAATCATCTAAAAAAAGGTAGTGTAAATGTGCAAGTAGGTGATAAGGTAAAGGAAGGACAGGTTATTGGAAAAGTTGGGAACTCAGGCTCAACCTCTGAACCTCATTTACATATACATCATCAACGCCAAGATCCAACTAAAGTAATTTATCCGATTTTTGCAGAGGGATTACCCCTTTATTTTAAAGATATAGATAGTAAACCTATGCCGGAAAAGGGAACAATTATAATGCCTAAAAATTAAAGGTTATAAAAAAATTTGACTTATAGTATAGGGTAAGATTGTAGAGTAATAGGTATTTTTTAATAATATAAATCATTAGAAAACAATGAGGAAAATTAGAAAAATTTATCCTATTGTTTTTTATATTATAACTATAAACACATTATCAATAATTTAACAAAATATGTTATAATTTTCATGAGCAGTAATTTATTATTTTAAGAATCATAAAGAGTTATTTTAAGATTGTGTATTAGAAAGAATCTTTAGTTATAACAAGAAATATAAAATTAAATTTATAAAAGTAAGTAGGAGATAAAATGGAAGAAGGCAAAATTATATTTTTAAATGGCACATCAAGTTCTGGAAAAAGTTCATTAGCAACAAAGATACAAGAAATTTCAGAAGAAAAATTTTATCATGTTCAACTTGATACATTCTGTGATATGGTACATGAAAAATTTTTTGACAATGATTTTGTAAATACTGAAAATTCAGCTGCACATACAATGCATAATTTTATTTTATATTTATGTAAAAGTGGAGAAAATTTGATAGTTGACACAGTTATAGAAAATCACCATGAGAATGGGTTAAAGGAATGTGTGGAATTATTGCATGATATGCCTATTGTTTTTGTAAAGGTGAATTGTCCTTTACATGAATTAGAGAGAAGGGAATTAGAACGTGGAGATAGAGAAATTGGACAAGCTAAATATCAATTAAGCAATATGAATTTTAATGATATTTATGATTTAGAGGTAAATACATATGAAAATTCAATTGAAGAGTGTGCAAGAAGTATTGAAAATAAATTAAAATTTCAGAATGAAGAGAATGCATTTAAAAAAATATATGTAAAGTATATGAAAGAAAGTTAGACTTCAGTTTATTTTAAAGGAGGATCAATAGATGGGGAATTTATCTATGTTACCTAATATAGGGAAAATCTTAGAAGAGCAGCTTAATGAAGTTGGTATTGAGACAGCTTACCAGTTAAAGGAAATAGGAAGTAAACAGGCTTGGTTAAACATCAAGGCTTTAGACCCTTCTGCTTGTTTTAATAGGTTATGTGCCTTAGAAGGTGCTATACAAGGGATGAGATGGCATAGTCTTTCAAAGGAAACTAAGGATGAGTTAAAAAAATTTTATGATGCATTCAATTAAGATTACTGAAGATAATTTTTGCGGTTAAAGACTTTGCATTTTTAGTACAATAATTGCAAAGCAGGGGTTTAACTACTCTGATAAACTTGTAATTGAAAGGGGGATAAACAGTGGATTGGCTTAAGAGAATGAACTTAGCCATAGATTATATTGAAGATAATATTATGGAAGATATAGATTATAGAGAAGTTGCAAGGGTTGCGTGTTGCCCCAATTACCACTTTCAGCGTATGTTCGTTTTTATTACAGAGATACCTTTATCTGAATATATTAGACGCAGAAGGTTGACTCTTGCTGCTTTTGAATTGCAACAAAGCAATATAAGTATTATGGACATTGCACAGAAATATGGTTATGACTCTCATGCGGCCTTTACACGTGCATTTAAGGAAATCCATGGTATTCCACCTATAGATGCACGTAAATCAGGGGCAAACTTGAAGGCTTACCCACCTATGTCTTTTCATATTTCAATTATGGGAGGTACAGAAATGAATTATAGAATTGAAAACCTTCATGCATTTAGTGCTGTAGGGGTTAGACATGGTGTAAGTATGGAAAATGCATTTAGCTTAATACCTAGGATTTGGCAAGAAATGGGACAAAGTGAAATTGGGAATAAATTATTTAAACTAATAGATGAAAATTCAAATAAACAATTAAGTGGTATTATTGGTATTTTATCAGAAGGAGACTGGGGGAAGAAGGATGATCTTATTTATTACACAGCTGCTCCATACGAAAAAGAAGCTCCAGTAGATATGGAAAAGGTAAGCTTCCCAGAAAGTCAGTGGGTAGTTTTTGAGGTACCAACGCTTGGAGATATGCCAAAGAGTTGGAGGAGCTTATATGATCAGTGGGTTCCTACATCAGGATATGCGCTTGCTGATTTACCTGCAATTGAATGTTATTATCCGCCAGGACACAATCCTCAAAACGAGCTGTGGATACCAATTAGTAAAAAATAATTTATAATAAGAGAAATGTAGAAGGGAAAGATGAAAATGGCTATACTTAAAAAAATAGAATTTATAAATTTTGGACCATATAAGATTGTGGGCAAAGAAATAAGGACAAAAAATGAAGCTTTTAATCCTATTTATAAAACAGAGTATCAAACAATTCCGTCTCTCTGGCAACAATGCTTTTCAGATGGCACTTATGAAAATCTTTTAAAACTTAGTGATTATATACCTACTGAAATTCCAGATGATTATATTGGATATATGAGAGATTATTGCGAAGAGGATGGAACCTTTACCTATGTGGTAGGTATGTTTATGAAAGAAAATACGCCTATACCCCATGGATATGCTTCTTATGACATACCATCTTGTACCATTGCAAAAGCATGGATTGAGGGGGAGGAGTTTGATATTTATCCTAATGCACATAGCTTAACAGTAGAAGGAATCAATGAAAATGGATATGGTGTTGATTGGGAAAATTACTTTGCTTGTGAAGTGTATACTGATTCAAGGTTTGGAATACCTAAAAATAATGGGCAGAAAACTTTAATACTTGATTTTTATATTCCATGCAAAAAACAATAATTAAACATTTAATTTAGATTTCCTTTTAATGGAGTACTAATAAAGAGATACTCCGTTAGTAAGGAGATCTTTATTTATTATTAAGAGATATTATTGAAATAATATTAAATCTTAATTAATTCAATTTTGTGATAAATCTATTTGTAGAATATAGAAATTTAATTGCAATCTACATATTAAATATAGCGACTCTATATAAAAATTGTAATTTATTAAATATAAAGTATGTTATGATTTTACTATATAGATTTAGGACAATAAATTTTATTGTTTAAAAAAGAAAATTTTAAATAAGTCTTTAAGAGTACATAAATATAGAGGAGATTATTAATATGAGACTATTTCATGTCAGCGAAGAAAGTGATATAAAAATATTTCATCCAAGGGTACCTACACGAGAAGATTTAGATAAAAATATTGGTCTGGTATGGGCTATAAATGAAGTATGTCTTCCTAATTTTCTAACTCCAAGAGATTGTCCAAGAGTTACTTATCATATAGGGAAAAATACAGACACTACCCATATTAAAAGATACATATCATCTAAGGACTGTAATCACGTTGTAGCAATTGAAAGCAAATGGTTTAATCTTATGAGTGATACTACTCTATACATCTATGAATTTAATATAGATGAGTTCTATTTACAGGATGAAGCAGCAGGATATTATGTCAGTGAAAAGGTACAAATTCCAATTAATAAGATTGAGGTTTCTGATTTATTCTCAGAGATTTTTAAAAGAAATATAGAGCTTAGAGTAGTAAAAAATCTTTGGGATTTGCATGATGAAATAAAAATAACAAGCTTTCATTGGTCCATGTGTAGGATGAGAAATGCTATTCCTAGATTATAATTATATAAAATTAAAGTGAGGATAAAAAAAGATGGTTAGAGAATATAATAAAAATGATATTGATGAAATAATAGGGTTATTTGATTTGCATAATGAACTTTCAGAAGTTGAAGAAAGTGAAAAAAGAAAAGAATTAGAAGCTGGGGAAAAAGTATTAGTTTATGAAGAAAATAATGAAATAATAGGAATATGTTATGCATAATTTTGGAAAAATTCGGAGATAGGCAGTTGTGCAGAAGTAATTATATCTGTAAAGGAAGAATATAATTTTAAAGAAATAGCTAATTTGCTATGGGAAGCTATACAAGCTCAACTAGAAGAAAAGGAAGTAGTTTTTGTAATTACTCATTATAATGAAAAGCACAACCAATGCAAAGAATTCTATTCTGAAAAGAAATTTGATCAATGGTTTGGTATTAATGGAATGATTTATAAAGGTGGACAATGTGAGAAGACAAAGTTAACCTTTAGGAATTATGAAGAAAGTGACTTTCATGAATATTATGATAGTCTAGGTCAGTGCTTTAGTCCTACGAAAACAGCTAATGATATAAGACCTTTTAATGTCTATACAGGGGCTTCATCAGAAAAACTTGAAAAATTAAAAAAAGAAATGTTAGAAGTTAAAGATTCTATATATTTATTTTATGATGGTGAAGATTTTGTTGGTTCTTCAATAATAAAGGATGAAGATATTGATGATGTATTTGCAGTACCAAAGCATCAAGGAAAGGGTTATGGAAGAAAAATAATGGAAGCTACATTGAATTTAGCTCTCGAAAGAGATCCTGAAAAAATCACATTAGGTGCAGTGGCTTGGAATAAGGTAGCTATCAATCTTTACAAAAGCCTTGGATTTGAAATCTACAGAACCTTTGAGCATAGAAGGTTGTTTTTAAATAGGAGTTAATAAGAGATTAAATAAACTTATAAGAAATGCATTTTTATTAGATTTAAACTAACTTGGTTATTAGGAAAATTTATGGAGGAGTAATGCTGATGAAAATATATAATGATATACCAAATTCTAGCTCATGGTGTAGAGTTAAAGAAATCAATAAAGGATGGTCAAGTGATAAAAAATATTATATCCAAAGAGAAGATGGTAAAGAATTACTACTTAGAATATCAGATACATCTCAGTATGAAAATAAATTGAAGGAATTTCAAGCGGTAAAACAGCTTGAACATAGGGATATTTTAATGTCACGGCCAATTGATTTTGGAGTGTGTAATAAAGGTGAAGAGGTTTTTACTTTACTTACTTGGGTAAGTGGTGAGGATGCAGAAATTGTTCTTCCTACACTTAGTGATAAACAGCAATATGAAATGGGAATTAAAGCAGGAGAAATGTTAAGGCAAATACACGAAATCCCAGCGCCTCAAGATCAAATATCTTGGTCAGAACATTTTAATCGTAAAATAGACAGAAAAATAGTGAATTATAAAGCCTGTGGTATTTATTTAAGAGGAGCAAATAAGATAATCAACTATATTGAAGAAAACCGTTATCTTTTAGAAAATCGACCACAGTCTTTTCAGCACGGTGATTATCATATTGGAAATATGATTATTACAAAATCAGGAGAATTGGGTATCATTGACTTTAACAGGTTTGATTATGGTGATCCATGGGAGGAGTTTAATCGTATTACTTGGTGCGTAAATAAAAGCGAATTATTTGCATCTGGATATATTAATTCATATTTTAATTATAAGGTACCTGATTTATTTTTCAAGTTGATGGCATTGTATATTGCTAGTAACCAACTTTCATCAATTCCTTGGGCAGTTCCTTTTGGAGAAGAAGAAGTAAATATTATGCTTGAGCAAACGGAATCAGTCTTAAAATGGTACGATGATTTTGAAATACATATACCAAAGTGGTATGTCTCAAACTTTATGGAAGGAATATAAGTTTTAGAGATAGCCTATATTAACAATGCAAATTTAGGAGTTAGGCCTTTCATTGGAATAAGATATATAGATATATTTTTATTAATATGCAATAAATAAAATTAAATGTTATAAAAATAGAATATTTAAGGGGGAATATGTATGAAAATAGTGAATCGGTCATTATTTTGGCTACATTTATTTGTAGGAATAGGAGCTATTGCTGGTGGATTAGCAGCCATTACTAATCCTCTAGCCCCAATGGGAATGCCAGTTGAGGCTTTAAAAAAATCACCTTTCACTAGCTATTTAATACCTGGTATTATATTATTTACTGTCATTGGAGTTGGAAATGTTTTTAGTGCTATAATGTTTCGTTTTAAGTTGAGATTCCAAGGGTATATAAGTAGCATTTTCAGCTGGGCACTAGTAATTTGGATTATCATACAATGCATAATGCTTCAGGCTGTTGTAGCATTACATGTTATATTTTTTATCATTGGACTCATACAAGGTATTTTATCAACGATTATTTTATTTGATAAGAGATTGTTTCCAACAAATATTATTTTAGATTTTTATGAGGGAATGAGAAAGTAAGTATAGTGAGAAAAATTTTAAAAAGGATGTTAAAGAAAAACATGAAATTACTGATCCTAAAGATGTGAAAAGAATTGTGATATTAGGAGCAAGGAGATTTACATGTGAAATTTAGTTATATTAAAAAAAGGTTGACAATTTTACTATATTAGAATAACATAAAAGTGTAAATTTAATAAAACCTCGGTAGGTGAGGTTACTACAAGGATACGGGTTGCTGCCGTAAAAGGGTGGAAACATTCTGAACTGGTTAGCAGGTTTTGCCGAACAAAGAAGGCTTAATCTAATGCAACTTCATTGCCTTGAAGAGCCAAAACTTGAACGAGAAAGCGTTATTAATGATGCCTTCGTCATGTTCAATTTTTGACGAGGTTTTTTTATATTCTATTTTAAATTTTTGGAGGTGGAAAAGAATGGACTCTAGCGATAGTAGTATGGACAGTGAAGATAAGTGTATATATTTAAAGAGAATTAAATATTCAAGTGTTAGACATCATTCTTTTCTGACTGAAGTTTAATTTCAAGTTATTAAAATAGTATCTATTATGTATACATTTCTATAAATCAAATCTTATTATCTTCAATTGTTCTTTATCGAAAAATTCATACGCTATTGAATACCAATTTTATTTTATTATTTAAAGGGTTAAAAAACTCTAAAAGGTTAAAAATATATTTAGTTAACCTTTAGTTTTCTATTGTCTTTTTTATGAATTTGGAGGTGTAAATTATGATGAAGAAAAGAAAAGTAAATATTCAAAACAGAGTAAAAGAAAATACAACCAGACTTTTTGATTTCAGTATGATGGATTTAGAAAGAGTTTATGATAAACTAAATACAAATATCAATGGTTTAGCAATGAAGGAAGCAGAAAATAGATTTGAAAAGCATGGCTTGAATCAGATAGCTCATGAAAGGCCAACACCATGGTATATACAGTTAATTAAAGCATTTATCAATCCCTTTGTGTTAGTTTTATTAGCTCTTGCAGTAGTATCTCTAATAACTGATGTTGTGGTTGCTGCTCCAGAAGATAGAAGTTATACAACTTCAATTGTTATCGGCATAATGGTAGCTATAAGTGGATTTTTAAAATTTTTTCAGGAATTTAAATCAGGTAAGGCTGCTGAAAAACTAAAAGCTTTAGTAAGAACAACTGCAGCAGTATGTAGAAAAGAATCAGGAATCAATGAAATCGATATGTCAGAAATTGTACCTGGGGATATAGTATATCTTGCAGCAGGAGATATGATACCTGCTGATGTTAGAATAATAAATAGTAAGGACTTATTCGTTAGCCAATCTTCTTTAACAGGAGAATCAGAGCCAGTTGAGAAATATTCAATATTAAAAAAACCGAGTAAAGATTTAAGTGTTGCTGAACTTGATAATATATGTTTGCTAGGAACAAATATTATAAGTGGAAGTGCTACTGCCGTAGTTGTTGCTACAGGAAATGATACTTATTTGGGCTCTATGGCATCAAATTTAGTAGGAACTAAAACCCAAACAAGTTTTGAAAAAGGAGTAAATAGCGTAAGTATCCTGATTATAAAATTCATGCTTGTTATGGTACCTATAGTATTTTTAGTAAATGGTATCTCAAAAGGAGATTGGTTAGAAGCTCTACTCTTTGCAATATCAATAGCAGTTGGGCTTACACCAGAAATGTTACCAATGATTGTGACAACAAATCTTGCAAAGGGTGCTGTTGTTATGGCAAAGCATAAGACTGTAGTAAAAAAACTTGATGCCATACAGAACTTTGGTGCAATGGATGTGTTATGTACTGATAAAACAGGAACTTTAACTCTTGATAAGATAGTTGTTGAAAGACATTTAGATATTCATGGAGAAGAAGATTTAAGAGTATTAAGGCATGGTTACTTAAATAGCTTTTATCAGACAGGACTTCGTAATTTGATGGATGTAGCAATATTAGAGCATGGAAAAGAAAATGGGTTTACTGAACTTGAAAATAATTATACAAAAGTAGATGAAATTCCATTTGATTTTTCAAGAAGAAGAATGTCAGTAGTATTGAAAGATCAAGAAGGAAAAAGACAACTTGTAACAAAGGGTGCCGTGGAAGAAATGCTCTCAATCTGTACTTTAGCAGAATATAAAGGAAATGTAGTAGAACTTACAGATGATATAAAAAATGAAATTCTTGATATGGTAACTAAATTAAATAATGAAGGTATGAGAGTTATTGCAATTGCACAAAAAAATGATATACCTGACGAGAATAACTTTAGCGTGGCAGACGAAAGCAATATGGTTATTATGGGATATATAGGATTTCTAGACCCACCAAAGGAATCTGCAGTAGATGCCATAAAAGCACTTAGTGAAAATGGTGTAGAAGTAAAAATACTTACTGGTGATAATGATGCTGTAACATTAAAAATATGTAGTGAAGTTGGCTTAAAAGTTAGTAATATACTTCTTGGAACTGATGTGGAAAGTATGAGTGATGAGGATTTGGCTAAAGTAGTAGATAGAACTAATGTGTTTGCGAAACTTTCTCCACTTCAAAAATCACGAATAATAAAAGTACTTCAAGATAAAGGGCATACTGTGGGTTATATGGGAGATGGAATAAATGATGCTGCAGCTTTACGTCAATCAGATGTTGGAATTTCTGTTGATACTGCTGTAGATATTGCAAAAGAATCTGCAGATATAATTTTACTTGAGAAGAGCCTAATGGTGCTTGAAGAAGGAGTTATAGAGGGTAGAAAGGTTTTCGGAAATATCATAAAGTATATAAAGATGACTGCGAGTTCAAACTTTGGTAATGTATTTAGTGTGCTAGTTGCTAGTGCGTTTTTACCATTTTTACCTATGTTACCTATCCATCTTTTAATACAAAATTTATTTTATGATGTATCTCAAATTTCTATTCCATGGGACACAATGGATAGTGAATATTTAAGGAAACCAAGAAAGTGGAATGCAGATGATATTGGAAGATTTATGATTTTTATTGGTCCAATAAGTTCTTTATTTGATATAACGACTTATTTGGTAATGTGGTTTGTATTCAAAGCAAACACTCCAGCAATGCAATCACTATTCCAATCAGGTTGGTTTATTGAAGGACTTTTATCTCAAACTCTTATTGTACACATGATTAGAACTAAAAAGATACCATTTATACAAAGTAGAGCTACAATTCCAGTACTTTTATTAACAGGTGTTATAATTGCGGCAGGTATATGTTTACCATTCACAGCCTTTGGAGCTTCAGTGGGATTTCAACCATTACCATTATCTTATTTCCCATGGCTTGTAGGAATTTTGTTATCTTATTGTACATTAACACAAATTATAAAAACAATGTACATTAAGAAATTTAATAATTGGTTGTAACATTATATATATTTAAGCTTATTTGTACAATGTAGTTTCATTATTGAAATCTATATATTCACTAAATTTTTATATTAAAGGACATTTCTTAATAAAATAAGAAATGTCTTTTTTATGTGTAAAAAGTTGAACTTTTGTTCAACTTTAGTACAGAATTATTTTGGATATATAAAGTTAATAGGATAAATAGTAAACTTTTTATAAATATAAATTTCAGGAGTATAAGGGAAATAAATAAGTTTATGTGTGAAGTATGTGGATATATTGAGGGAAAAATTTAGAATTTTGTGGATGAAAAGGGGTAAATTATGAAATTTAAAGATTTTAAATATAAAAGAGTAGATATAAAAGAGATTGAGAATAAATTTCATGGATTAATAAGGAAGTTTAATGAAGCTAATTCCGCTGAGAGCCAATACTCAATAATAGCGGAGATTAACGCTATAAGAAATGAATTTACATCAATGAGAGTCATAAGTGAATTAAGAAAAAACTTAGGAGTAAATGGGGAATTTTATAGTAGTGAAATTGATTATTATAATGAAGCTGAGCCTATTTTAGAGGGATTAGTTTGTGAATATTATAAAGCACTAAATGGCTCAAAATTTAGAGACATGCTTAGGGAAAAATACGGAGGCCAGCTCTTTGATTTAGCAGAAAAGAAGATGAGCTGTGTTTCTGACGAAATAATAGAAGATCTGCAGCAGGAGAAAAAGTTAATAACTGAATATGTTAATCTAAGCAAGTCTTTTAAGAGGGAATTTGAAGGAGAAGAGCTTGGACCATGGGGTTTTGAGCCTTATATAAATTCTCAAGATAGAATTATGAGAAAGAGAGCATATGAAGCTCAAACAGAATTATATAAAGAACATGAAAAAGAAATGCAAGATTTATTTAATAGGTTTGTTAAACTAAGACATGGCATGGCATTAAAAATGGGCTATGAGAACTTTGTTGATATGGGATATTCACGTATGAATAGAATTGGTTACGATAAAGACATGGTGGCCAAATTCAGAAAACAGATATTAGAGTATGTGGTACCATTAAATGAGGAACTTATAAGAAGGCAAGGTAAGAGGCTTGGAATAGATAAAATGAAATATTACGATGAACCAGTACATTTTTTAAGTGGTAATGCTAAGTTAAGAGGGGATATTGATTTAATTATAAAGAAGACCTTAAAAATGTATGAGGAATTATCACCAGAAACCAATGAATTTTTTAAATATATGGTTGAAAGAGATCTTTTTGATATTGAGAAAAGAGAGGGGAAAGAAGAAGGGGGATTTTGTGAATATATTCCTAAATATAAGGCACCATTTATATACTCTGTATATAGGGGAACTATAGAAGACTTTAATGTGTTTACTCATGAAGCTGGACATGCCTTTCAAAATTACTTATGTAGAGAGTATGAAATACCAGAGTATTGCATGGGACCTGAGGATGTAAGTGAAATTCACTCTATGAGCATGGAATTTTTAACTGAGCCATGGGTAAAAGACTTTTTCGGTGAAGATGGAGAAAAATATAAATTTTCACATATGTGTAATGCATTATTTTTAGTAGCGTACATTGCGGCAGTTGATGAGTTTCAGCACTTTGTTTACGAAAAACCTGAGGCAACGGCAGAAGAGAGAAATAGTTTCTGGAGAGAACTTGAAAAGAAATATCTTCCTTATAGAGATTATGAAGAAAATGAGTTCCTCGATAAGGGAGAATATTGGCTCCGTCAATCTCATATTTTCTGGGGACCTTTTTACTATATTGATTATGGATTAGCACAGATTGCTGCATTTAATTTCTGGAGTAAAGCTAAGGAAAATAGAGAAGAGGCTTGGAAAGATTATATGAAAGTATGTAGAGCAGGGGGAAGTATGCCATTTATAGAGGTGATTAAATTAGGAAACTTAAAAAATCCTTTTGAAGAAGGAAGTATTGAGACCATCATTAAATCTGTTAGAGCATGGGTATTTGATGTTGAAGGACAATTAGTATAAATAAATATATAAATCAGTCGAATTCAAGCTAGTTGGAAATAGATATACATGGAAGAAGGCAATAAGATTGTTGTGATTGGCCGTGGACAAAACAATGGTAGAAGAATTAATTAGAATTTACAATGTAGAATGTATAGTTACAATATTATACACATTGGCATTAATCTAATATTTACGGTATAATTAACCATATTATCTAAGCTATAAGTAATTGTTCTAGGGTAAGGATATATGGGGGATATTATGAAGGAATATATATTTAATGGGTTAATTATATTAGCTATTATATTTGGGATGGAAAATTTAGTAAGTGAATTTAGAAAAATCAAAGAAGACAAAGTAATTATTACTAAGGGAATAATAAGGATTAATAATGATCTATTATTAGGAATAATGAGTGTAGGATTGTTCATCTTCTTTATTTTATCGTTCTTTATTACTAAAAGAGATATATCTATATATATGATAAAAACAATGATAATACAAATTCTATGTTTGGGACCAAGCTTGATAATAGGAACGAGAAATGAAGTAAGAGATGATGGTATTTATATAAGAAGAGAAGTTTATAAGTGGGATGAAATAGAAAGATATCAGTGGTGCAATGAAGATAAAGGTAGAAATATAATAATTAAATTCTATATACCAAAATACTATGACAACTTTTATGATAAAGAGATTAAATTTTATATAAATATAAAGGATAAAGATAAATTAGAGAGTTTTTTAGATGGAGTAGAATTTAAAAATTCTTATGAAGTAAGTGAAAGTATATAGATAATATGTGGTAGTAAGAATTATTCTTACTGCCTTTAATTTTGATCTTAACTTTAACTATGTTAGAGGTATGATCGCTAGTTATCTAATGCATGATATACAAGCACTATTCATAATAAATATTATCATCTTATAAGATAAGGAAAAAATTATATTTATAGGTCATAATAGAGTTAGAATATTTAAAGTATGAAATATTATGGGGAGGAATTGTAATGAAAGGGAAACTTAAAAGTTTTTTTGAAGCATTGGGATATTTATTAATAGCCTTTATCATTCAGTTATCAGTAAGTATTATTGGTGGAATTGCACTTAGCTTTGGGTATATGATTAAACAGATTAGGGATGGATTAAGTGATATAAATGACCAAGGGTGTCCAACATAACAAATCTAATTATGGAAAAAGCAAACTATTTATTGCTTATATATTCCATAATAACGGTGTTAATATTCTTACTGATGTATGCTATTAGAAAGAAAAAAATATCAGAAGAAATACTTTTCAGAAAAGCAAAAGTAAGTAACATATCTACAGCTGTGGTAGTAGGAGCCAGTATGTGGTTATTTAATTCAGGAGTTTTAGCTTTAATAGAATCAAATGGATTATTTACGAATCACTTTCAAGTGATGAATTCTATTTTGGGACCGCTATCTCAAGGAAGCATATTTATTGTTATACTAACAGTAGGAATAGTAGCTCCTTTTGCAGAAGAATTTTTATTTAGAGGAGTTGTATATAGAACTTTAAGCAAAAATATACCAATGTCAGCTACCATAATCATTCAAGGGGTTTTATTTGGCATATATCATGGAAACTTTATTCAGGGTTCTTATGCCACGCTGTTAGGAATAATATTTGGATATATGACATATAAAACTAAATCTATATGGCCGGCAATAGTTGCTCATATGATAAATAATACAGGGGCCATAGTTATACCTATGATAATTGGGAATAACTTTAACAACACAATGGGGTATGTGGTATTTGCTATTATAGGATTAATTGGAGTATTAGGGTCTATATTTATTCTTATTAAGTGTAATCCCTCAAAGATTGAAAATCACGTAGATATATTATTGGAGGAGTAAAACCTAAATAATGCTATAGTATTTGATAAATATTGAGATATAAGATATAATATAAAGGGTAGAAATGAGCTGAAGAAAGGTTAAAAGGGTTAGAACGACTAATAATTTTAAAATATACGCAAAAGCAATAGGAAGACTAGATAATTTAGAGGTAAGATTATGGTATAATTACCACGATAAAAATATTATTAATGAAATAGATAAATCATTATCAATAAAAGAACAGGCGATACAAGCTCATTCTTTAAGGAATAAATATAGAGTTCAAGCTAGAAAATTAATGAAAGATAGAAATCTAGCAAAGCATTTAAATGCTAATAATTCTAATTTACCATTTGAGTATTATGAAAATAAATATTTGAATGAAGGGTATAATGGTAATGGCCTTTATGAAAAGATAATAGATGCTTCAACTAGATCAAATCAGATAGTAAATAAAGCATTAGGAATGGCTTAATATGCAGTAATTTATTACAATTATATAGTTCAGAGAACTCTCAATTGAGAGTTCTTTTGTTTTATCATGGCACAATTTAATTAAAATATATAAATTATCAAAATAATTCTGACTAATTAATATTATATAGACAATGGGTTATATTATATTTATAACTATAGTGTAACATTAAATGAGTTAGCGTCATTTATAAATATAGAGTAGATATTATAATAAGAGGAGGATGAAAAAATGAATGACACATTATTAATAATTCTAAACATAGCAGTGATGGCTATTTTAATTGGAGTAATATTTTGGATGCAGAAAAAACACTATTCTTTTACTGTTAGAGTGCTTACAGCTTTAATAGTAGGAATTGTGTATGGGGCAATACTTCAAGCTATTTTTGGAGTGGGTTCTCCAGTTATTGAGGGAGCTAATAATTGGTTCAACGTGGTTGGAAGTGGATATGTAAGACTATTAAAAATGATAGTAATGCCACTTATCTTTGTATCAATTACTTGTGCTATAATTAATCAAAAATCTAATAATCTTGGAAAGCTTACTGGAATAATTCTTATTGTACTTTTACTTACTACGGCAGTATCAGCATTAGTAGGTGCAACCACAGCTAACACTTTCGGACTAAGTGTAGAAGGATTACAAACAGGAGATACAGAGACCAAGAGAGGAGAAGAATTGGAAGAAAAACTAGGTAGTTTGCAGCAAAAAACAGTTCAAGATCAAATTATAAACATAATTCCAACTAATCCTTTCTATTCTTTGACAGGGCAAGGTGATTCACCTACATTGTCAGTGGTATTTTTTGCAGGTTTTATTGGAATTGCAACACTAGGAATTAAAAAGAAAAGGCCTCAATCAGCAGAGCTATTTATTGGATTTTTAAATGCACTGCATGATGTGGTAATGCGTATGGTAACTTTAGTTTTAAGATTAACTCCTTTTGGAGTGTTAGCTCTTATGACAACAATGGTTTCAACTAGTAAGTTTTCGCAAATCCTTGGACTTATGAAATTTGTAGTAGCTTCATATGTAGCTATATTGATAATGTTTATTGTACATTTTATTATTCTAATGCTATTTAAACTAAATCCTATTACCTATTTAAAAAAGTCAGCATCGGTGCTTATATTTTCATTTACATCAAGAACTAGTGCTGGGGCATTGCCATTAAATATCAAGACTCAAATTGATAAACTAGGAGTTTCAGAGGGAGTTGCAAATCTTTCAGCATCTTTAGGAGTTAGTATAGGTCAAAATGGATGTGCAGGAATTTATCCGGCTATGTTAGCGGTTATGGTAGCGCCAACATTAGGCATTAATCCAATGTCACCAGGATTCCTAGTGAAACTAATAATTATAACTACACTAAGTTCTTTCGGAATTGCAGGCGTAGGTGGTGGAGCAACTTTTGCAGCATTAACTGTATTCTCGGCATTAGGTTTTCCAGTAGGATTAGTAGGATTATTGATTGCTATTGAACCACTAATAGATATGGCTAGAACAGCATTGAATGTAAGTGGCTCGATGATAGCAGGAGTAGTTTCAGGAAAAATTATGAAGGAATTAGATGTAGAAGTATATAATAATAAAGAGGTTGAGGAAGCCAATTAAAATTTTACGTGATTGGAGGAAGAACTATGAAGATTATAATCATAGGTGGTGTAGCAGCAGGAATGAGTGCTGCATCAAAGGCTAAAAGAACAGATTCTAACTCTCAAGTAGTGGTTTATGAAAAATCAGAGGTAGTTTCTTGGGGAGCTTGCGGATTACCTTATTATGTAGGTAATTTTTATGAGGATTCAAATACCATGATAGCAAGACCATTAAATAAATTTATAGAGAGTGGAATTGATGTAAAGATAAAACATGAGGTTTTAAAAATAAATGTAGTAAGTAAAACTGTAACAGTGAAGGATTTAACTACAGGAAATATATTTGATGATAAATATGATGTGCTTATGGTTGCAACAGGAGCTAGTGCTATAATACCACCTATAGAAAATGCAAATTTAAAAAATGTATTCACCTTAAAGGAATTTAGTGATGGATTAGAAATAAAAGAAGTGGCGAAAAAGGATGAGATTAAGAATATAGTTATAATAGGTGCAGGATTTATTGGTATTGAAACTGTAGAGGCAATGAAAAAACTAGGGAAAAATGTAAGGGTAATTCAACTAGATTCTAGAATTTTACCTGATACCTTTGATGAAGAAATTACTTCAATTATGGAAAAAGAATTATTAGATCATGAAGTAGCACTTAACTTAAATGAGATTGTTAAAGAATTCAAAGGAACTGAAAGGGTAGAGGAAGTTATTACAGATAAGGGAAGCTACAAGGCTGATTTAGTAATAATAAGCACAGGAGTAAGACCTAATACTGCGTTTTTAAAGACTATAGGAATTGAAATGCTTAGAAATGGAGCATTAGTTATAAATGAATATGGTGAAACTAGCATAAAAGATATATATGCAGCTGGAGATTGCGCTAGTGTATATCATTTAATTAAAAAAGAAAATGTATATATACCACTTGCAACTACGGCAAATAAAGTAGGAAGAATTGTTGGAGAAAACCTTACAGGAAAGAGAATTTCTTTTCAAGGTACTTTAGGTTCTGCAGCCATAAAGGTAATGAATTTAGAAGCTGGTAGAACAGGAATTTCTGAAGCAGATGCCATTAAAATGGGAATAAACTACAAGAAAGTATTCATTAAGGATAAAAATCAAGCCAATTATTATCCAGGTCAAAGTGATATCTATGTAAAATTAATTTATGATGGAGAAACTAAGATATTACTTGGAGGACAAATTATTGGTGAAAAAGGTGCAGTATTAAGGGTAGATGTATTAGCCTCTGCAATATTTAAGAAGATGACCACAGAGGAGTTAGGCATGTTAGATTTATGCTATGCACCACCTTTTGCTAGAACTTGGGATGTATTAAATGTAGCTGCTAATGTGGCGAAGTAATATAAAATAAGTTAGTAAATGAGTGGTTTGTAAAATTTATTTAAGCTGTTAAAATATTTAAAAACTATATTATTGAATAGATTTTTGAACTTCAATGATAACAAGGACTTGTTAATAGCAAGTCCTTGTATTTTTATACTATATAGTTTTTAAATCAATCATGACCTAAAATAGAGCAATTATAATATAATAAGAGAGATTCCAATATATAAGTAAAATTTATTCAGCATTAATAAGCTTGAAGGGTCTTAATTCATATGAAGTATCAAAGGTACTACCATCATAAATAATCAGGTTTATTTCCTCAGGTAAGGTTATTATAAAATCTTTAGCCTCATCAGTTATAATTCCTGTAGTTATAATTATGCCATTAGTTACTTTATCAGTAGTCATGGCACCAATAAGTTTTTTTATAACATTTTCATCTACTTTAAAGGGAGCCTCTTTCGAAAACCAATATCTTTTACATTCAATATAAAAAATTTCACTATTTTTAGTACATTTTATGTCAATCCCGTCATCAGCTCTAGATGGAGATACAACTACATTAGAATATCCATTAGTTTTTAAAAATTCACTACACCAGAGTTTAAACTCGCAGGGAGATAAATTGTATAGTTCATCCCCTAATTTAATTTTAGTAAATAAGATAATTACATATTTAATAGTTTTAGATAACTTAGAGAAAATGGAGAGTAAGGGGCCTATAAGTAGAATTATATAAAACATTATTAAAAAATCAGGAAATTTAATCATATAAAAGACCTCCATGAAGATTATCAGATTCTTTTAGTTCTTTTAAATATTTTGTAAGAGAGAGACCATTAATGAGGAGAATATTATATTCATTATATAGTCTATCTACAAACTCTTCTGCACCCTGAGAAAAGTGACCATTTGTGATTATTACACCTATTTTAATATCATCATGAACCATCTGACCTAAAAAATTTTGAACATGGAGCTTACTAATTGGAGTATATTCCCAATTATTTCTTCCAGATAAGTCCTCTAAAATACATTGGACATAGGTTTCATTATTTCTAATGCTGCATATAAAATCGACATCATTATGATTTAATAATTTAGCTGATTTAATATTAATATATCCTTCATTTTCAAGAAATATTTTTGATATTCTTTTAAAAGATGAGTAGCCGAAATTGTACAAATCCTGAGTAGAAATAATACCAAACTGCAATCTTTTAATTAGAACTTTTTCCTTAAGAATAAAGTTAAGTTTTGATAATAGTGGTATTAATAGTAGTAAAAAGATCCATAAGAACAATGCATAAATAGTTGAGTATATATAAGTCATTTTCATCACCTCACTTAAATTATTTACAGAGTTTCAGGTTTTAAACACAGGGTTATCTTTTTTCATCTCTTAACATTATTCTTTATAAGCTCCATAAAGGTTTCAGGAGTGACTATTGATACCTTGGGATTTTCTTTTAGTTTATCCACAACTTTTTCAACATTGCTTAAGTCTTTGCTCCACACATGAATATAAACAAAGGTATAACTATTTGAATTAGAAATATCTACTTCACCAGAGGAGATTCTATGATTAATATTTGTCACTAACTCCTCTTCACTTTCTAAGCCTTCCCAAAGTAAATCTCTACAGGATACTATAGGTTTATCATTAGACCAAAGAATTTCTCCGTGGTAGTTGTCATGTTTATGATAATCAAGATAAAATAATCCATGTATATTAGGTTTAATGGTGAATTTATCCCAAAGTACATTATCATGAAAAGAGGAGTCATCTATAATTGTCACATATTTTTCATCCACATTTTTCATATAGCTATTTAATCTATCAATGTAGGAAGTTAGAGCAGCTTTATCAAATTTGCTTGGATAGATATATCCATTTCCAGAAGGAGACACTAAAAAATAATCATTAGTAGCTCCATGATTTGCATTTTTATAATATAAATTAAGAACAGTAGGAGATAGATAATATAAGGAAGGGCTTAAGGACCAACCTAAATTGAAATTTCCTCTATGTGGAGAGCCGTACCATTTAGAGGATCCATAGTTAGTTCCAAGATTCCACTGTTGATTGTCCCCATCAGACATAATGAAGGTTACATAATGGACATCCTTTTTATTAGGAAGGACAGAAACAGCTTTTTGAGTTAAAGGAGAGGAAGGAAAGGCGCTTAATACAGTTAAATTGTAAGACCAATCTGCAGCAACCATACCAACACCATGTTTTGAAGCTGTACTTACATTAATAAATTCATCTGGGCCCCAACCTAAACAAATAGAATCACTTTCCATGGAAGAAAATATCTTATCTCTAAGAGTAGTATCACTTACACTATCCTCATAAAATACTAAGGATTTAGACATTATACCGTAATCTCTTAGGGCGGTATTCCTTTCAGGAGAAATTTGAATTACCATTGAATGATTAAGTCCAGAATTCCACAAATTATTGTAAGCCCAACTATTATCTGTGTTCCTGCAATCTCCTTTAAGTTTTGTTATTCCAAAGTCCTTCACTTTACCTTCAATAGCTTCATGGATTGCAATGGAATTATTTAAAGAGGCAAGAGAGCAGGCATTATTTATTGATGGGTCTTTTGTAGTTTTATTACTATAAAGTACATAACCATCAACGTAATTCTTGAACATATCTAGTAATTTCCAGGGATCTGAAATCTTTTTATAATTGATTCCATAGTTATTTTTTAAATCCTCTAACCATATTTCATAATCTGGTTGTGAAGTATTAAGCGTATATATTTGAGAAGAAGAATGACTGTTAACTACCCCTTGGAGAGTGGCTATCATGGTTCTTTCCATAGGAGTCATCTTATCTTGAGAAATAACATATAAAAGCTTTGGAATTCTAGGATTTTTTATATAATAAGAAGTATCTTCATAAATAGAAGCAATAGGAAAAAAGCTACTAATAGTAGCTTTTTTCCAATCACTCCATTTGGTATTAAAATTATTTCCATTTTCTTTAGAGTATTTATAAAATTCTTCGAGAAACTTATCTCTTTCTTCATTATGAAAGGATTTAATATGCTTTTCATCAAAACCAGCTAATAATAGCTGTCTTTGTATAATGTCATCCTTACTAACTTCATTTGAATTCTTAAGCATATCATACATAATCATAAATACAGTAGTTCTTCCAATACCTTGTTTGCAATGAAAATGAAGCCAAGTATCTTTAGGTTGGGATTTTACTAGTTCTACGAAATAATCAACCATATCATATGTAGGAGTTTTACCGTCAGTAACAGGAATACGAATATAGGGTAACCCTTTAGAATTAACCAGTTGCTTTTCAGAATTAACCCTTGTTGGAGTTATAGTCATATCTTTATTATAGAAGGTAATAGGAGTATTTAAGGGAATGCTATTTAGCTTATTATTTTCATCTAATAAAACCTGATCCTTTGTTAAACCCATATTGGCATTATTTTTTGAGTTAGCCCAACTCACAGGATATTCATTAATGAAGCCATGAGATTCTTGTCTTAAATCAACAATTGATATGGGGAAGTGAGTTCCTATGGCTTTTATCACTAAAGGAAGATTGCTTTCAGAAAATTGTTTGCTACCAGAGATATTTAAGGAGCTTAATCCACTAAGATTCAAATTTTTATCCTTATCTATATTTATTTTATCAGAAGATTTACGAAAGTTATTAGGTATATCCTTGATATTTGATGAATCTAAAACAAGATTCACATCACTATTATCTGGAGAGAGGGTAAAACCTTGCGCTATTTCACTTCTTACTATGAAAATATAGAGAATACTTAAGATTACTAATAAGATAGATATGCTTGTTTTAAAGTTTTTATACAATTATAATCACCTACTTTATATAAATTATAAGATGTAAAATTTTAACTGTAGTGAGTGTAGTGCATAAATATAATATGTGCTGAAGAGATAAGTTATATGCTATAGATAAATTTATTTCTTTAAGCAATAAAAGGATATGCATACACATATCCTTTTTATCCTATATAAAATCATTATTTAATTGGAATATATATGTCAAATTCTCCATTGCTCATAAATCTTTCATCATATAATTCGAGTTGAGGTCTATAATCAATTTCATGTCCTGAAGCTGGAAGTAACTTGGTAAATATATCATTATAGAATTTACCTAAATCCGTTATAGTTCCGCCATAAGTATACACAAGATATTTGCCTGCTGGGACAACTTTTGTTTCCATACCTTGTGGTACATCCTCAAAGCTGTCAACCTCTGCACAAGCGGTATAATGGAATCTGCCTTCTGAATCTATTTCATCATCACATATACCATAACATATCATGGATGTGCTTTTATTTTTTATATTTCTGTAGCTATTATTAAATGCTCCCCAAAGATTAGGAATTTCCCCGTTTTTATTGTTTCCAAAATAAGTTATGCCTACAGCCTTAAAGCCATTAATGGTTAAAATTTTTTCTGCCATAATTATTATCTCCCTTCATCTATTTGATATCTAAATTATACCAACTAATCCCTGACACTATTATGTCAAGGATTTAATTTTGTTCTATTTTTATTTTTAATAATTTTTTTATATAAAGTTGATAAAGTTACATGTCATTGCAATGATTTTTGAGTAATAATATTTAGCTATCTATGGATATTATATTTTATACAAAGTTAAGATTTCACTTACTTTTTTTATTATGAAATCACGAAGTTCTAAGGGTTCTAAAACCTCTATCTTGTCACTAAAAGGAAAAATTACATTGCAGGCAGTTTCATAACTTAGCATATCTATATCATAAATCCAGTAATTTTCTACCTTAGTAGAAGAGTGCACAGTAAAAGATTGAAGAATCCCATTCTTTTCCTCATAGAGCTTGATTCTTACAGCATAGACATTAGGTTCTATTTTAGAGGAGGATTGCTTTATGAATTGCTTTTTACTCTTTTCCCAAAACTCTTCTAAGGAAAAGTTATCTGGCATGGTGAAGCTCCCATCTAGTACTTCAAGACTTTGGATTCTGCTGCATTTAAATACTCTGATTTCATTCTTGGTTTCACAAAAAGCTACCACATACCATTGAGAATTTTTTATGACTGCACCATAGGGAGATATAATTCTTTCTGATATTTCCCCATCATATTTTTTATAATAAATTTTTAGCTTTTTTAAATTTAACACTGACTTCTTGATTATATCTACATGCTTATTATGTATCCTTTTTCCCCACCAAGGTTCTGAATCAATAAAAAATCTTTCCTTAGCTTTAATAATTTCTTCTCTATGTTCCTTTGATACACTGTTTTCAAGCTTAATAATGGCATTTTGTAATTGTTGTGAGGTTTCCGTATTCTTTTCTGGTCTTATGCCCATACTTGAAAGTAAAAGATTAACAACATCTCCGCTTTCTAAGGTGTTTGAATTGATTTTATAATTCTCCATAAAAGAATAACCTCCATTAGGACCTGGAATTGACATAATAGGAATGCCTGCTTCACACAATATATTAATATCTCTATAGACAGTTCTTTCTGAGGTTTCAAGTATTTTAGCTAAATTTCCTGCCTTCATTATTCCTCTTGAATCAAGTAGCATAATAATTCCTAAAAGTCTGTGAAGTCTCATGAATTCACACCCCTATCTTAACTTTTTAGTAATTTGTTGAAGACTAAAATACTATATAAAAATATGCCTTTATTAAAGGTTCAACAACGAATATTACTTATGACTATTATAAGTAAAAAAGTAGATTTAAGTCCATATTGAATTTTTTTTACATACCTTTCACAATGGCATCAAGTAGTCATCTTCACTATGTCTACAGCATACTTCACTAAATTTTTCGATTGCTCTTCAGAAAAACAAAAATATCTTGTAAAAACATGTTGATTTATTCCGAGAAATATAATATTATATAAATATAACGAACAATTGATAAAATAAAAAAGTGAATATTCGTCTTATATATGCTCGATAATATGGATCAAGCGTTTCTACCAGGAGGCCGTAAACACCCTGACTATAGGAGAATTATTTATATATGATTTTGAAAGTCTATTATACAATACTGATTAAATGGATTTTATTCAGTTTATTATGTAATTTGGTTTTCAACATGTATTTAGTAATCCTAGGTCAGTTATGCCTAGGATTTTTTGTTTAAGTTTTAAAATTGCATTATTAAGTTATTTAGTGAGGTTATAGAATGGAAGTTTTAAAAAATAAAATTAGAAAAGATGGAAAAGTATTAAATGGGAATATTTTGAAGGTGGACAATTTTATTAATCACCAGATGGATGTTAGTTTATTTAATGAAATGGGAAAAGAGTTTAAGGAAAGATTTAAAAATGAAGAGGTAAATAAAATTCTTACCATAGAGGCTTCAGGAATTGGTATTGCCATAGTAGCAAGTCAATATTTTAATTTCCCTAAAGTGGTATTTGCAAAAAAAACTATAGGAGGAAACTTTTCTAAGGAGTCTTATGAATCTAAAGTTTATTCTTTTACAAAACAACAAGAATACACAGTAAAAGTGTGCAAAGACTTCATAAATAAAGGTGATAAAGTTTTAATAATAGATGATTTTTTAGCTAATGGAAATGCTTCCTTAGGCTTAGTTGATATCGCAGTTCAGGCTGGGGCCGAGGTAGTTGGAGTTGGAATAGCAATTGAGAAAGGTTTCCAAGATGGAAGAACTAAACTTGAAAAGCAAGGGGTAAGAGTGGAATCTTTAGCTATTGTGGATAAGATGGAAGGCAATAATATTTATTTTAAATAAAATATAGAGATAATATGGAGGGGTAAAAATATGAATAAATTATTCAAAAGAATGGCAGGTATGGTTGTAGCTGGGGCATTGTTACTTACTGGCTGTGGTAGTGCAGCAGGGGACAAACCATCAGGAGAAGGTACAAATGAAAATGAAGAAATTAAAGTTGGCTTTATATATGTAGGACCTGTTGGAGATGGTGGCTATACATATTCTCATGATGAAGGAAGACAATATCTTGAGGAAAAATTAGGAGTTAAAACTATTTTTAAAGAATCTGTTAAGGAAGAAAAATCAGAGGTTGAAAAAACAGCAGAGGCAATGATAGAAGAAGGAGCCAACGTTATTATAGGTACAAGCTTTGGATTCCAAGAAGGGATGTTAGCTTCAGCTAAAAAGCATCCAGAGGTTAAGTATATACATTGTTCAGGCTTTGAAACAGCAGAAAATATGTCTCAATATTTTGGTAGAATACATGAAATGATGTACTTAAATGGAATGATAGCAGCAATGCAAACAAAAACTAATCAATTAGGATTTGTTGGAGCATTTCCAATTCCAGAGGTTATAAGAAATATAAATGCATTTACATTAGGTGCTAAAGCTGTTAATCCAAATGTAAATGTTAAAGTTAATTGGACAAACACTTGGTATGATCCAGCTAAAGAAAAAGAGGCTGCAAAGGCATTATTAGATGGTGGTGCTGATGTGATAGCTCAACATCAAGATACTGCAGGTCCACAACAAGCAGCAGAGGAAAAAGGCGCATTTGCAATTGGATATAACACAGATATGAGCAAAACAGCTCCAAAGGCGAACTTATCTTCAGCAGTTTGGAACTGGGGTCCATATTATGTAAAGCAAGTTCAAGCAATTAAAGAGGGTACATGGAAATCAGAAACTTACTGGGGTGGAGTAACTGATGAAATAGTTGATATAACTATGTCAGAGTTAGTACCAGCAGATGTTAAGACTAAAATTGAAGCAGCTAAAGAAGATATAAAATCAGACAAAAATAAAGTATTCCAAGGACCTATAAAAAATCAAAAGGGTGAAGAAGTTCTTAAAGCAGGAGAAGTTATGTCAGATGAGGACATTTGGAACATCGATTGGTTTGTAGAGGGTGTAGATGGAGTAATTCCAGCTAACTAGAGAGGTGTTCGCAGAGTTCACAGAGAAGTGCTTACCATGTTCGCAGAGAAGTGCTCACGGAGCTCGCAGTGAAGTGGCTTCGCCAGAGAAGTACTCGCTACGTTTGTACAGAAGAACAATAAGTTGCAGAGAAGTACTCAATGTGCTGGCAGAATTGAAAAGTAGAGAGTGAAAATAGAACTGGAGGAGTTTTCCTTCAGTTCTCTAATTTTAAATTTTGGAGGATATTATGAAGGAGAAAGTACCATATATTTCAGTTAGGGATATTAGAAAAGTTTTTGGTAAAGTAGTAGCAAACAATAATATAGGATTAACAGTAAATGGAGGAGAAATTCATGCATTATTAGGGGAAAATGGAGCTGGTAAAAGTACCTTAATTAATATCTTATCTGGAGTTTATAGACCAGATAGGGGTACTATTACCGTTCATAATAAGGAAGTAAAATTCACCTCTCCAAAAGATGCTATAAGTGCAGGGGTCGGTACAGTGTACCAACATTTCAAATTAGTAGACGCTATGACAGCAAGGGGAAATATTACCCTTGGGTTTTCAGAAGGTATATTTAAAAAGAGAGATTCAGTAGACACAAAAGTAAAAGAGATTTGTGATAGATTTGGTTTAGAAGTAGATTTAAATAAGTTTGTAGGAGATATGTCAGTAGGAGAAAAGCAGAACTTAGAGATACTAAAGGTTTTATATAGGGGAGCAAACATACTGATATTAGATGAGCCTACTGCGGTATTTACACCACAAGAAACAGCTAAGCTTTTTAAAATAATGAATAAGATGAAAGAGCAAGGTTGTGCCATAATTTTTATTACACATAAGATGGATGAAGTTATGGAGGTTAGTGATAGAATAACGGTGCTAAGAAAAGGTGAAACTGTAAAAACAGTTATGAAAGAGAAAACAACGCCAAAAGAACTTACTGACTTAATGGTTGGACATTCTGTGGATTTAGCTATAAAAAAGGTAAATAAAGAGCCGGGGAAGGTTATATTAGAGGCAAATAATATCACCATATTAAATGATGAGGGCTTAGAGGCTGTTAAAAACATTTCCTTCAATGTAAGAGAAGGAGAAATACTTGGAATAGCAGGTATAGCTGGATGCGGGCAAAAGGAACTTTGTGAAGCCATTGCAGGCATATACCCAGTGAAAAAGGGCCAAATAATTTTTGAGGGAGAAAACTTAGAGGGAAAAAGTCCTAAAGAGTTTATTAAAAGAGGAATATCTATGAGCTTTGTACCAGAGGATAGGCTTGGAATGGGGCTAGTAGCATCAATGGATATGGTAGATAATATTTTACTTAAATCTTATAACAATAAAAAGGGAGTATTTATAGATAGAAATCCCATTGAGGTCATGTCTAAAGAATTAGTAGAAACTTTAGAAATAAAAACTCCAGGAATACACTTTCCAATAAAATATCTTTCAGGTGGAAATATACAAAAAATATTATTAGGAAGAGAACTGAGCTCAGCGCCTAGACTTTTGGTTATGGCATATCCGGTTAGAGGACTTGATATCAATACTTGCTATACAATATATGACTTGATAAATAAAGAAAAAGAAAAGGGTACAGCAATAATTTTTGTTGGAGAAGATTTGGATGTACTTATGGAGCTTTGCGATAGAATCATGGTAATGTGCGGAGGAGAATCTACAGGAATCATTAAGGGTGAAAAAGCTACTAAGGATAAAATAGCCATGATGATGGTTGGAGGAAAATGTGAAGATGAGAGTGAGGGGATTATAGTTGGTTAAATTTATTAAAAGAGGAGAAGTTAGTAGAAAAACTAATTTTACTATAAGAATTTCAGCGATTATTCTGGCTCTAATACTTTCAGGAATATTTATAGGAGCATTAGGTCATAACCCTCTTGAAGTTTTTGCTTCAATGATAAAGGGAGCCTTTGGATCACCCAATAGAATTAAACAAACTATAACCATAGCTATTCCACTTTTAATAACAGCACTAGGAATAGCAGTAGCTTTCAAAATGCAGTTTTGGAATATTGGAGCGGAAGGACAAATATTTATGGGGGCCTTTGGAGCTGCCTTAGTGGCTCTTAAGTTTCCAGAGATGTCAAAACCCTTGACTTTATTATTAATGATTATAGCTGGAATGACCTTCGCAGGGTTATGGGCATTAATATCTGGAATATTAAAGGTGTATTTTAACACCAATGAAACTATAGTAACTTTAATGCTTAACTACATTGCCTTGAAATTTGTTACATACCTTCAATATGATGTCTGGAAAGATAAAAGAGCCATGGGATTTCCTAAAATCAAAAACTTCCCAGATGAGGCTATATTTCCATCACTTCTAGGAGTAAATATTGGGTGGATATTTGCAATTGTATTAGTTATAGGATTTTATTTATTTATGAAAAAGAGCAAGATGGGATATGAAATTTCTGTTCTTGGAGAGAGTGAGAATACCGCTAAATATGCAGGAATTGACATAAAGAAAACAGTATTAAAAGCTGTGTTTATAAGTGGAGCTATTTGTGGATTAACTGGAGTAATACAAGCTTCAGCTGTTAGTAATACACTTTCAGTAGAAGTAAGTGGAGGGTATGGATATACAGCAATAATAATTGCATGGCTTTCAAATTTAAATTCACCAATTACTCTAATTGTGTCGGTGCTTTTTGCAGGGCTTTTAGAAGGAGGAGCATATATTCAGACTTCCTTTGGAATACCTAATGCAGCAGCATCTGTTATACAAGCCTTAATATTATTCTTTGTGTTAGGCAGTGAGTTTTTCGTTAGATTCAAACTTGTAAAGGCAGAAGGCCTTGATAAACTAGAAAAGAAGCAGGAGGTGAAATAATGGATTGGATATCTTTTTTTTCAGCAGCGGTAGTAGCAGGAACACCACTATTATTTGCCACATTGGGTGAAATAGTTATAGAAAAAGCAGGTAATCTAAATTTAGGAGTAGAAGGAATGATGTTATTAGGGGCGGTGGCAGGTTTCATAGCAGGTTTTAGAACTGAAAACCCTATAGTGGCACTTCTTGCTGCAATGATAGCAGGGGCTTTAGGAGCTCTTATATATACATATTTAACTGTAACCTTAAGAGCCAATCAAGTAGTTACAGGACTTACTCTTACCATATTTGGAACAGGGGTATCTTCTTTATTAGGTCAAAAAGTAGTAGGAGAAATAGTACCTGAAGCTATAAAGAAATTTTTTGTACAAACTAAAATTCCTCTGGTTGGAGATATACCAGTAGTAGGAGAGATATTTTTTAATCAGGATATATTTATATATTTTTCATATGTGATAACCATAGCCCTAGGAATATATTTATTTAAAACTAATAAAGGGAACAACCTCAAAGCTGTAGGAGAAAACCCGGCAGCTGCAGATGCAGCAAGTATAAATGTTACCCTATATAAGTATGTACATATATTTCTTGGGGGAGCTCTGTGTGGACTTGGAGGAGCCTATTTGTCCTTAGTGTATGTGCCGGCTTGGCAAGAAAACATCACTGCAGGAAGAGGATGGATTGCTGTAGCATTGGTTATTTTTGCTTCTTGGAATCCATATAAGGCACTACTGGGAGCCTATCTATTTGGAGGGCTTGATATATTAGGCTTTAGAATAACTCAAACACTAATATCACCTTATTTTTTATCAATGCTACCATACCTTGTAACTATAATAGTGCTAGTGATGGTTTCTGTTAAAAAATCAAGAAAAAATTCTCCTCCTAAGGGACTATCAGTACCTTATTTTAGAGAAGAGAGGTAACAGCCTAGGGTTATTGGGAAAGGTTCGCTTTATTCATAAATAATAAAAGCTTAGATGTTTTTAATATCATCTAAGCTTTTTAAGTTACAATAATATTCTTTATGAATATATTAATTGTATAAATAGCATTAGTGTATAATTGTAATATTTTGAAACTTTAACTACTAATTAAATAAATAATATAAAATACAAGGATGTGAATATAAGTGGATATGACAAACTTGGAAGTAAATGATACTTTGGAGGTATTAACAGGAACGCCTAATGAAAACAAAAGTATATTAAAGAATAAAATAAAATTAAATAAAAGCCTTAGCCCTTCGGGATGTAGCGTAGGTGTACTGGCTTATTGTACAGATTTAACAGGTACATTTGGAGCACAAAATACAGTAGACACTCTTTTAGCAGATGGAAGATTTAGTTCAGTTACTCTAGTTGATGGGGATGTTGTTATGCCTACAGCAGAGGATTTATTAAATAATTTCAACGTAGTAATTGCTATGACTGATAACCGATGTGGATTCCCGATACCACAAAATATTGCAGATAGTGCAGCAAGTGCACTAGTTGGTTTTGCTAATATGGGAGGAGGTGTCGTACTAGCTACCTTCGGATTTTCAACTACCCTTGGCTTTGGAAGTGCTCTTTTTGCTCCAGGGTTAAGCCCTTTTCAAAGGGTTCAAGGAGGTAATGGTCCAAGTAATATATTAGTTAATTTAAATACAAGTCAATGTAGCTGCTTAACAGATGGAGTAACAGAACCATTATCTTCATCCTTTTCAAATGTAGTAACACTATCTTCAGGGGCAATTCCTTGTCTATTTTATGATATTGATTCTAATCTACCTTTTGCTGCTTTTAATCAAAAGAGAAATATACTTGCTATAAATACTTTTCCAGCTGATGAAAGTGATAATCAGCAAGCTTCTTATAGAAGACTTATTGGAAATGCAGTACATTGCTTATGTCAAAAAGCTTCCAGGGGAATAAATTTTTGGAAAATAAAATAGAATATAAGTTGCAATAACATTTCTACATTAAATAGATTAACTTGATTAGGACTTCAATATTATTACTGCTCCTCCGTTTCGAAACCTTGATTTACTAAGGCTCTATTCAAGAAAAAAACTAAAATACAACAACTCACTACATTTCGAACAGGTTGTATTTCTTAACGATTTTTTCTTTCATAGAACCTAAGTAAATCTAAGTTTTCTGTACAGGGCATTCGTAGCAATAATAATGAAGTCCAATTTCAAGTATTTTTCATGAAATGTATTTTTATTATTGAAACTTATATACATTAGAAATTTAGATTAAAACTCTATATTAAAAGTATAAAATTATATATTTTGAAGCTTTATTTGTCAATTCCATTTTTTGAAATCAAAGATTTCATCTACTATAGAATCTGTTTCATCCTCATCTAAATTTATATTTACTGCATTAATTAAGCATTTAAAGGAATCCTTTGGGAGCATATATAATTTAGCTTTAGGTATAGTTATATTTAGGGGGTCAAGTAAGGTTTTATCTTTAAGGAGAGAGGTCCAATAGTTATTATTAGCAAAACTAAATTTGTCATAGCAATCAAGAAGCATTGAAGGTAAGGGCTCATCACTGGAAAGTTTGGATATAATATCTATAGGTTTATTATTAAACTCACTACACCTGTTTAAGTAAATTATTAGTGAAGTAATCTTAGTGTTTATCTTATTTATATAATTTAATGATTCTTCCTTAGAATGTTTATTTTCATTAGATAGAAGTAAATGAGCAATACTATTACTTAAATTTTTAATGCGTTTTAATTTACCATGATTCACATTTATAGCTATTAGGTTTTCATTTATTTCATCTATTAATA
This sequence comes from Clostridium sp. UBA4108, assembly GCA_002381695.1. GTDB lineage: Bacteria > Bacillota > Clostridia > Clostridiales > Clostridiaceae > Clostridium_J. The sequence continues at coordinate 235,411 of DFXM01000020.1, forward strand.
TTTTCAATAGTTCATTAGTATTATTTAAATTATTATGTTCCTCAAGTATTTTTATTATGGTGTTGTAAGGGATACCTTGAAGGGGACAAGTGCTTATATAGGTAAGAATATTTCTTACTGTAGGATATGGATTTTTACCCAATTCATATACTAGTTCTAGGTAATTCATGTAACACATGTCTAGTACTAGGATATCTATGTTAGTATTAGTATCAGCTTTTACTTTATTTATGACATAACACATTTCCCATACTCCCATGATATAAGGAGCCTCTTGTGAAAAATCAGGAAGTACACCTACAAAAGAAGATCCATGTCCCGATATTATTAACATATATTTTTGGGCTGGATAATTTTTTATACCCCATGCAATAAAATCATATAGGTTATCATGATCTGCCATATTTATTTTGCCTAAATCTTCGATAAGAGTAGAATTATTCCTATTAATATAATACCTTCTAACTCCCATCCAAGGACTTGAGAAACTAGAAATATACTGATTAGGTCTCATGATAAATGGTATATCCATACTATCAAGACCGATTTCCATAACAACATTTATATTGGAGGTTGAACCTACTTTTTCAGCTTTTAATTTTGAGTTATATATTTCAGGAAGCAGTTCATTATTTCCATTAGCATATATAAGAATAGTCCATTCTTTTAAATTACTTTTCACTTTCATCTTCCTCAGAATTAATAAAATTAAAATAGTTATATATCACAGTCTATTCCAGTTTCAATATAAAGTTGTATATTTTTAACAAAAGAAAAGATGGGATATATTTATTGAGGATATCATATCCAATAATCTTTGATTTTATATGAATTGCTTTCAGAGAGTGTAATGATAGTATTACGGGGAGGCTTGGTAATAAAAATATTACTGGAAGACAATTTTTCCAGTAATATTTAAAATATATTTCTTAATTATAACAAATAATTGGTTCTTTCATTTGATTCATATAATTGTTTGAAATAACTATCATTAGATAGAAGCTCATGAAAGCTACCCATTTCTAAAATTCTACCTTTCTTGAACACAAGAAGTTTGTCAACATTTTCTATAGTATTTAATCTATGAGCAATGATGATTATAGTTTTTCCTTTTAAAAATTTCATAAGATTATTCATTACCAATTTTTCTGTTATATTATCCATAGCAGAGGTGGCTTCATCAAGTATAATAAGTTTTGAATTTGAGAAATAAAGCCGAGCCAAGGCAAGTCGTTGCCTTTCGCCACCAGATAAAGTAACACCCTTTTCTCCAACTCTTGTATCAAGACCTTTATTTAAGGAAGAGAAAAAATCAAATAGCTTAACTTGTTTTAAAACTTCAAGAATGTTATTCTCGGATACCTCACTATCAAAGATTAGATTTTCTCGTAAAGTTCCATCAAAGACAGGAGACTCTTGAGAAATGTAGGAAAGTTGTGGGTAGAAGCTATTTAAATTAAATTTTGATAAATCCTGTTTATCTACAAATATAGTTCCTGTTTTTGGCTTCAATAATCCAATGAGTAATTTTACAATAGTAGATTTCCCCGAACCGCTTTCTCCAACTAAGGCAATAGATTGTCCAGCTAAAAGATCAAAAGACAAATCTTCAAAAACAGCTTTTCCCTCATAGGAAAAGGATACCTTTTGAAAACTAATATTACCTTCCACTGTTTCAATATATTTTCCACATTGAAGCTGTTTATCATTAGGCATATCTAAGAAATCAGTATATCTTTTAAAGGCTGCTTTATCTAATTTATATTGAACATATAGCACATTAAAAATGGCAATTGGAGTATAGGCTTTGTCAACCAATGAAATTAATGCAACTACAGAACCAACGGATAGAGCTTTTGTTTTCCAGCCATAATATAGTATTATAACTTTGATTATTGTTATTAGTAATGCAAAAATAGCAAAAAAAGCTTCATGAATTAATTTCATTTTAACCTTAGAATTCACAATTTCTTTTCCAGTGGAAGCAGCTTTATTAATTTCACATTGAAACCTCTTATTTATACGGAAAACAACCAATTCCATAAATCCACGAATCATTAATCTATTCAGCATTTCTTCGTTGGTTAAAATGTTCTCTTTAATATGATATAAGTATTTAAGTAATAAATTTGTTATTGCAAAAACTATTATATATCCAACGATTATAGAAAACATAATGGGTATACTGATTTTAGCTATAAAAATCAAACTAAAAATAATGCAAGGAACTAAATCTCTAAGCACCTGTAAAAAGAAATCAAATAATATACTTTTACCAGCCTCAGAACCGCTTTCAATTTTTTGAACCAAGTTACCTGTTCCCAAGGATTCATAATAAGTATATTCAATAATACTGATTTTCTTTAATGCCTTTATCTTAAAATCTAGATAGAGGCCTTCGGATAGTTTACGACTTGGATATTCATCTAAATAACTCAAAACACATAGAAGAACTAGAATCAAACCGTAGAAGATAATGGTTGTGGCAGATATAGAAGTATTCCCAAAATCATCTATTACTTTTTGAAAATAACTAGCATTAAAGGTGTTTAAGAAGGCCAATAGAATTCCAAGTAATACATAAAATATAATTAATAACTTATTTTTTTGTAAAATATCTGAAAAATGTTTCATAACTGTACTCCTTATCCATATTATTATTTTTGGGTAAGTCAATCAGTACAGTGAAAACTGTCAGCAAGTTTTTATAACCTCAGTACAATCTGCTAACAGATTAAATCAACTGTACTGAGTAGTTAATTCGATTAATTATCATAAAGAATTCACATCCTTTTGAGTATGAAACTTAGAAAATTTATTATATATAATTATAACATTTATGGATATTCTGTGGAACTTATTTTAATATATGGATACTGAAAACAATATAATAAGAAGACCTGCTATAGCTAAGATAGGTTTATTAATAACTATAAAGTATGTTATAATTAATTCGTGATAGTAACAAAGTATGACTCGTTTCAACTATTGAAATCAATAAAAAAAGTATTATCATAAGTTAATTAATTTAGATATTTATGTTTTAAATATTGACATAGATTCTCACATATATAGAATAATTAAATTTAAGGAAGTATATTAAAATGATAAAGAGAATTAAAAAGTTTAGGAATGTAGCGGTATGACCTAAATTAATGGATATTAAAAAAATTAAATTTAGGAGAATAAAATGAATAATACATTTAATCATTGGACAGAAATAAAATATTTAAAGGATACAGTAAAAAACCCTTTAATTGAGGTTGGGGAATACACATATTATTCAGGATATTATGCAGAAGGAGATTTTGAAGATATATGTGTAAGATATATATGGGGAGATGAAAAATCTAAGGAAATGTATAATCCTATAGAAGACTATGGGTGGACTTTAGATAGAATAAAAATAGGTAAATATTGTTGCATTGCTAGCGGAGTAATATTTATTATGGGAGGAAACCACAATCATAACTCTGATTGGATAACTGTATATCCATTTAAAGATAAGTTACTAGATTCTTATAAGCCAAAAGGTGATACAATTATAGGCAATGATGTATGGATTGGCACAGAAGTCATGATTATGCCAGGAATTAAAATTGGAGATGGTGCAATAATTGCAGCTAGATCAGTAGTTACAAAAGATGTAGAGCCTTATACTGTTATAGGGGGAAATCCTGCAAAGTATATAAAGGATAGATTTGATAAAGATAAGATAGATATGCTACTTGAAATGAAATGGTGGGATTGGGAAAAAAATCATATTAAAAATAGCATAGATATATTGTCTAGTTCGGATATAAATAAATTGTATAAATACTATGAAATCAATGTAAAGTAATCTATATTTACTTTATTCCTAAATGGATTAACAAATATATAATTAAATAATTTATTCAGAATGCCGTATTATTCAACGTGAATATGCGGTATTTTTGTTTCAAAATTCAAAAATAGGATGAAGTATTGATTCATTTTAGCGTCATAGGACGAACTAATTAATAAAAAATGTTCTTTAAGACTGAATAGTGTGGTATTTCAATATATGTTATAATATGGATAAAACGAAGGTATCTAAATTACTATTGCAAAAAAATGTAAACTAATGATTGTTTATATTAGTGGGAGGTATTATTATGGAGTTTAGGAAAGTTTTTGACAGCATTCCTGAAGAATTTGACAAATGGAGAACCCGTTATTGTGATGAACTTTTCGCCGACGTTATAGAATACTCAAAGCTCGATTCTGGCAAAACAGCTCTTGAAATTGGGCCTGGAACAGGTCAGGCTACCGAACCGATATTGAAAACAGGTTGTTCATATTTGGCCATTGAACTTGGTGAAAATCTTGCAGAGTATACAAAGAATAAATTTAGTTCATATGATAATTTTCAAATTGTAAATGCTGATTTTGAAACATACGATTTTGGGCATCATCAATTCGATTTAGTTTATTCAGCGGCAACAATTCAATGGATACCTGAGGAAATCGGCTTTCCAAAAGTTCATGATATGTTAAAAAGCAATGGAACATTTGCGATGATGTTAACTCGGACAGATGAAAAAAGTGCTAATGAACCCTTATATTTGAAGATACAAGAAATATACTCTGAATATTTTCATCCAGAAACAGAATATAAATGCAATTTAAATTACAACAATACTGAAAAATATGGCTTTACTGATATTGAATGCCGTCATTATCACAAAACAAGAGAACTTAACGCTGATGAGTATGTCTCATGGATAAGTACACATGCTTGTCATATAACTCTTCGGGAGCCGTATAAATCAAAATTTTACGCAGGAATCAAGGACGCTATTTTGAATTTTGGTAATAATATAAAGCTATATGATACAATAATTTTATATTTGGCAAGAAAGTCATAACCTCGCGAAGTATAAGTATAATATGAAGGTAAGTTGATTCACTGTCTTCTTAAAGGATAAAACCAATATACAATTAAATAATTTATTCATAATACCGTATTATTTTAAAATGTACCCAATAGAGTGGATTTTTTTAATGTGCACTCCATTGGGTACATTTTATTCAACGTGAATATGCGGTATTTTTGTTTAAAGGATGAAACAATTATTTCTTCAGTCTATGATTAAAGTGTGACGTAAATATCCGTTGAAAACTGGATAATACTATATAAAAATATATTATAATTTTACTTGAAGTAAACATATAAATTAGAATTTAATAATTTTAAAAAATGATTTGCATTTCATTTTAAAGCATTATATGATGATTTCAGACATCGATGTACTAAAAAAAGAAGGTTAAATTATGAATATAGAGATTAAAACTATTCCGTCATATAGAATTGCTTATTTAAGAAATTTTGGTCCCTACGGCTCGGAAAATATACAAACAATGGAGCAATTGAAAAACTGGGCTAAGAACAATAATTTGTTTAATGATAACTCCATAATACTAGGTATAGCACAGGATAATCCGAATACGACAAAAGCAGAGAATTGCCGTTATGATACATGCTTTGTTATTTCTAGTGATTATTCGATTGATAATGATTATGTGCGTCTTGGGAATATCGCTGGAGGGAAATATTGTGTATTTACCATAGATCATACAGTGAAGGCGGTTCAAAAGGCATGGTCTGAAATATTTCAAGAATTATTAAAACAAGGATATCAATTTGATGAAACAAGACCTATTATTGAGCGGTATATAGCTAAGATGGTCAATGATCATTATTGCGAAATATGTGTTCCAATACATTAAAGTGGTATTTGCATAAATATAATGTATTATTTACAAAATATGTTATAATATATTTATGATATTTAAGGAAGGAGATGATATATATGAAGTCACACAAAATTATATATCTTAGAAGCATGAGGAGGGTGACTATATTTTAGCCCTCCTAAAGACAGGGGGATATGATGAATAATATTAAAAATGAAGTACTAATTGTATTGACAGAACGATGGAATGATTGGGAAGCAAGTTATGCCATTGCAGTTGCAAATTCTTTTTCAGATTATGAGGTTAAAACAATTGCAGTTGATGATGTTCCGAAAGCATCAATGGGTGGTATCAATGCGTCTATTGACTACAATATAAATGATTATCAGAATTTTAATAACCTTGCCATGGTTATTCTCCCAGGTGGCCTTTCATGGGAAGAAAATGATTATAAGGAAATTGCAGAATTTATTAAGCAGCTCATGGAATTACACATTCCTGTAGCCGCTATTTGTGGAGCAACTACTTTCTTATGCAAGCATGGATTCCTTGACAATGTAAAACATACAGGAGATAGCTTGGAATTATTTCAAAGACAAAAAGGATATAAGGGAGAGGCGTTTTATATCCCTGCACAGGTAGTTGTTGACAATAAAGTTATTACTGCAAATGAAACTGCTGCCGTTCAATTTGCTTATGAAATTTTTAAAATATTAGAGATTGATAGTGATGAAGAAATGGCACAATGGTATGATAACTTTAAAAATGGTGCAATTCGCTAGAAGGTCACTAAAATCATATGGACAAATTTTAATTTATCTAAGAAATTAGATGAAATTTAATATGAATAATTTTAACATTTAACATGGCAAGTAAAAAATGAACAACTTATAAAAATGCCGTATTATCAACTGATATGCGATATTTTATTTAGTCATATGAATACTATAAGAAACAGGAATACCAACGAGTAGGCTCAATATTTGAAGTGCCAAAGAAGTTTGAAGCAGAAATAAGAGAATTTCATTGAATAAAAACAGTAGAACTAGTACCTACTGTTTTTTATTTTGAGTTAAAATATAATGCTAAATAATTATATAGGCGATAGTTTTAAAAAAAACCTCATTTCCAAAGAATTATATTTTTAATAAATCTAATTTATAACCATGAAATAGAATACTCATTTTTTGAACTTTTTGTCCGGTTGTACGTTTAGTAATTGTGAGGTGAGGAAATGAACGCAATAAATATATTAAATCTTACAAAATCTTATGATGAAAAGAGTAATGCGTTAAATAATATAAGTCTCAGCATACCAAAGGGTGAAATATTTGGATTTCTTGGTCCTAACGGCTCAGGAAAAACTACAACTGTAAGAATTCTTAATGGAATTCTTTCACCAACCTCAGGATATGCTGAAATTTTAGGGAAACCTTTGAAGGAGCATAATGTTGAACTCCACAGATTATGTGGAGTTATGACTGAAAGTTCTTCCTGCTATGAAAATCTTACCGCTGAACAAAACTTATTATTTTTTGGAAATATGCATGATATGGAGGAAAAACTACTAAGAGAGCGTACAAAAACTATTTTAAAAAGGCTGGAATTATCAGATGTAAGTAATAAGAAAGTTAAAGCTTTAAGTACAGGGATGAAGAAGAGAGTTTCCCTGGCTATAGCTCTTATTCATAACCCTGAAATATTATTTCTTGATGAGCCAACTTCTGGTTTGGATCCAGAAAATGCACTTAATGTATTAAAGCTTATAAAAGAACTTGCAGAAGAAAATGAAGTTACTGTATTCCTTTGTACTCATCAATTAAAATATGCTGAGGATATCTGTACATTGTATGGCTTTATAGATAAGGGGAATATTCTTGGCTTCGGTACTTTTGATGAACTGGCTTCAAAGAAAAATGCAAGTATTCAATTAAAAATCAGGGGAAAAAATATTTCTGAGAAATTTGGACTTGTTCATGAGGAGAATAACTTATATAGTAAAGCTATTTCAGGAGATGGAGAGGTAAATGCTCTTATACAAAATATAATAGCAAAGGGTGGGGAAGTTTATGAAGCTGTACAACAAAAATGGTCACTAGAACAACTGTATTTTATGTATATAAAAGGTGCAGCAGAGGGTGTGACATTGTAATAATGGAGGTGTTAATATGAATAGGAGTGAAAAAGCATTAATTCAAAAGGATATAAATGAAATAACAAGTTCAAGGCAGATAATTCTGCCAATGACTATTGTACCCATTGTTCTTGCTGTACTCATACCGCTGGCATTAGTTATAGGCGCTGGATATGCGGGTAATGATTATATTATAAAAGAGTTAGGACCGCTTCTAAAAAAGTTACCTTCTGAATATAAGATATATACCCCTGCACAACTTTTAATAAAGCTTGCAATAAATTATATGTTTCCATCATACTTTCTTATAATTCCTATAATGTGTTCAGGAGTTATTGGAGCCAGCAGTTTCGTAGGGGAAAAAGAGCATAAGACAATGGAGACACTGCTTTATACACCCATATCTATGGAATCACTACTGAAAGCAAAAATTTTAGGAGTTTTTATACCATCCTATATTATAACCCTAGTTTCATTTATAGCTTTTGGCATCATAATAAATATAGGCGGCTTCATATATTTTGGAGGACTTATTTTTCCAAATGTAAAGTGGCTTATTATCATACTTTGGATAACACCTGCAATTAATTTATTATCATTAACTGTTACGGTTATGATATCAGCAAAATCAAAAACCTTTCAGGATGCTCAGCAGGTAAGTGGCATTCTTGTTATTCCTATAATTCTTTTACTGGTAGGTCAAGTGACAGGTATAATTATATTAAATAACTTTATTATGTTTACTGCAGGTGCAGTTCTGCTGATACTTGATTATATATTGATAAAGAGAATCTCCTCTAAATTTATTCCAGAGAAAATGGTTTAAATGAATTTCATTGAATATTAACAGTAGAACAAAAATCTACTGTTTTTTATTTTGTACTAAAATGTTATGTAAAATAATCATATAAAAGTATATTAATTACAAAAATAACTGTTATAATATTTTTATGGTTTATTGGAACATGATGATGGAAGGTGTGTGGGTATAAATTGATTATTAGTATGAACTTGCAGTTTATTGTGTACTAATTAATTTTACTATATGAAGTTATTATATGGTAAATATGTATATAAATAATTAATTAAATGGAGGGGATTTTATTGGAAAGATGGGAATATACAAGTATTAAAGTAGAAACAAAAGGTTTCATGGGTGGTATAGTAGATATTGAAGATTTTAATTATGAGCTTAATAAATTTGGGGAACAAGGTTGGGAGCTTGTATCTTGCCTAACAACAAATTCAGGACAAGGAACAACAAGAGAATTAGTGGCTGTTTTTAAAAGAAAAAAATAAATGTTTTATTTATGTCACATTTTTCATAATGCGAAAGGGGAAGCCTATGATAAAGTTAGAAACAGAAAGGTTGATATTAAGAAATTTCATTGAGACAGACATTGATGATTTTTATGAATATATGAGTTTAGAAAGCACGGCTAAATATGAGGATTTTGAGCCTTTAACATATGAAGAATGTATATCTTCTGTGAAACGGAGAATTCCATTGGACAATGTAATGGCGTGATTCTTTCAAAAATGATAGTTATGGAAACCCAATATATGTGAACAGATATTTGTATGCAGTTCTTAAAAAAGAATGGAACTTGATGAGAAAAAATTGATAATTATTATCAAATTTATATAATCGTTGAATATAAAATTTTATTCAAATATAATCAAATTAGGTTCCGGAGCCTAATACAGAAAAGAGGAGAATAAAATTATGTATCATGGAAGATTTAAAGGAACTCACTATGAAGCAGGCTATAAGTGGGGAGCATTACTAAATAAAAAAGGAAAAAAACTAAACAACTGTCCCACTTATGAAGTAGGAGAAACAAGAATCCAATTTGGAAAAGAGTGTAAAGAAATCTTTGAAAAATATTATCCAGAAATAGTCCAAGAAGTAAAAGGAATAGCCCATGGAAACGAAATTTCCTTTGAATACTTATGTGGAATGTTATTTTCCATGTATTGTTTTGAATTTGATAATAAATGTACTTGTTTTGCCATAAATAACAAAGACCAAATCTTATTTGGCAGAAACAGTGACTTTTTAGTAAGTTTAGAAAAACTATATATGAACTGTCTTTACAACTTAGACAATGTGCACTCCTTTAATGGAAATACTACAGCCTTTGTTCAAATGGAAGACGGAGTAAATGAAGAAGGCTTAGCAGTAGGTTTAACTTTTATATATCCCAAATTAAAAAAACCAGGCTTTAACGCAGGAATCTTAGTTAGATATATTCTTGAAAAATGTAAAACAACGCAAGAGGCAATTACAGTCATTAAAACTCTACCAATAGCCTCACAACAAACTATTACCATTGCTGACAAAAACGGTCATATAGCTGTAGTTGAATGTAACTGTGAAAAAGTAGTAGTAATAACACAACAAGTTGGGGAAGATTTTGTAGCAACAGCTAATAATTTTAACACTGCTGAAATGGAAGGCTACAAAAATCCTCAAATAGACGATTGGCATTCTTGTGAGAGATATGAAACAACGAGAAATGCCTTGGCTAATAATAAAGATAAGTACGGTGTAGATTTTGCTATAAATTTACTTGGTGGTAAGTATGGATTTATGTGTCAATACGATAGAAAAACTAACGCCGATACTGTCTGGTCAGTAGTTTATGATTTGAAAAATAATCAAATCTGGAGGGTTGAGGGCAACCCTGGTCGTAAGAAGTTTAAGGAAGATACTCGTTTTAAAATAAAATAGTTTAATAAATTTTAATTTAGATAAGTGATTAAATAGAATTTAATGAGAACAATTTTCTTTTTTTAACAACTAAACTATAAAATATAATAATTTTTCTAAATATCGCATTATCATAACATGGATATGCGATATTTTTTGTTTTGGATTCAAATATAACATTGAAAAATATAAAAGTATATTAACTATATAAATAACTGTTATAATGTTGATGTAAATTAATTATATAATAGTAAAATAATGAAAAGTAAAAAATATTAATATTTTATGGGGTGATACTTTGCGTAGCGAAAAAAGAAATGATGGAGTTAATACTGAAGGTGGCTAAAGAGGATGAACGTATTAGAGCTGTTTATATGGGTGGTTCTCATACTAATCCTAAGGTGGAAAAAGATATTTATCAAGATTATGACATTGGATATGTGGTAACGGAAACTAAATCCTTTTTAGATAATAAGGATTGGATTTCTGTATTTGGAGATATAGCTATAGTTCAGGAGCCTGATTTAAATGACATGAGCTTTGATATAAAGATGGATTTTAGTCGTTCTTATACATGGTTGATGCTTTTTAAAGATGGAAATCGGATTGATTTAGGAATACAAATAAAAGAGAAAATGTTGAAAGAATATACGGAGGATAAACTTACTATACCACTTTTAGATAAGGACAATTGGTTACCTAAAATACCACCAGTAACGGATGAGGATTATTGGGTAAAGAGGCCTACAGAGCTTCAATACACAAGCTGTTGTAATGAATTTTGGTGATGTCTAAATAATGTTGGTAAGGGAATAGGAAGGGATGAATTACCTTATTCAATGTGGATGTTTAATGTAGTTGTGCGAGATATGATGGTGAAGATGTTAGAATGGTATATTGGAATTAACACAGATTTCTCTGTATCAGCAGGAAAGCTAGGTAAGTACTTCAAAAAACATCTATCTAGTGAGATTTATGAAATGTATGCAGAAAACTTATTCTGATAGTGATTATGATAACTTTTGGGCGGCGATATTTAAGGCTTGCGAGCTGTTTAGAACTATTGCACCAGTTGTTTCTAAACATTTTGGATACAGCTACAATGAAAATGAAGATACAAATATGACAGAGTATTTAATGAAGATAAAAAATAATTATTTTCACTCAGAATCATAAGTATAAGCCGGTGAATTTGAACTTATAGGAGGAAAATTAAATGGAAGCTTTAATAGAAAAAGATTTAGAATTAATTGAAAAGGCAGTTGAAATCATAAGAAAGAACTTTGATGGTGTAAAATATAATCATACAGTTGGAGCAGCAGTTAGATGTAAAAATGGAAAGATTTATACAGGGGTAAATGTTTATTCTAATCATGGGGCTTGTGCTGAAATGATAGCCATCGGTACAGCTATAACGGCTGGAGAAAGAGAATTTGAATGTATAGTTGCAGTTAGAGGAAAAAAGGATGGCGAAGTGTTACCACCCTGTGGAAATTGTAGACAACTCCTTTCAGACTATATGCCTGATTGTAAAGTAATTGTTAATGCAGATGGCAAGCTTAGAAAATTTCAGGCAAGAGAGTTGATGCCATTTGCTTATTCTGTTCCAGATTAAAGTAAGGGGTAGAGGTGTTTACAGTTTTATTAAATGGATGTGAGACAGTAGGGAGAGTAGGAATCCTTACTGTTTTTTGTTTTTTATAAAGGTAAATGTAAAAGGATTTATTTAAATATGATGTATGAAAATAAAATACACAATAAGTACTTATGAACTAAATGTAATAGTATGGTAAAATATCATTAATTGGTATTTTATATATTGATTTACAAGCGTTGTTTAATATTTGTGTTTGGGGGGAATGGATAATTGGGAAATATGCTACAAGAGGTATTGGGGGATTTTGCTTGTTCCGTGATTAATTACACTAATAATAAGGTATATGTAAATAATTTCTTTAGTGAAGAGCGATATGAAGATTTTTTAAATGGTGTTAATTGTAGGGCTGGTCAAGGTTTATTTGATATTGATGAGGAGTTAGACTTAAATAAGTTAAATAATAATACATTAGTTATTATTCAAAAAGATGGTATTGAAACTGCTAGGTATAAGTTTGTGCTAATTTTTAAAGCAACTATGGAATATAAAGGTTTAGATGCTAATGATAAAAAAACAAATAAGTCACTAACATTTACAATAAGAAAAAGTGTTTTCAGTGGAAATGTTAATTTATTAATTGAAGAAGATTCCTTAGATTTTTATAATGTTGAAGCGGTAAAGTTATATTTAAGAGAAAAGTATGGTCCTAATAAATTAACAGAATGGAGTATTTATAATGGATAAGATGCTTTTAATTGATTTAGAAACACAAGACTTTTCTGTTCATTCTGGTATATATGAAGTAGCTTGTTTAGTAGTTGAAAACTATGAAATTGTAGACCAGCTTTATTTAGGTAAGGAAATACCAAATTACAAGGGTGATAAACGTTATGGATTTGGATTTTATGATATAAGTGAAGACGGTAAGTACATCAATATGTTTAAGGGTTTCTTAAATAAATATCCTTATCCAATGGTTGCACATAATTGTCCCTTTGATAGAAAATTTCTTGTTTATTATGGATGGATAGAAGAAGACTATCCAACTTATTGTTCTATGAGGGCTATAAGAATGGAAGATAATACACTTGGAAGTTATGCTTTGCAAAATTTGATTAATTATTATGAAGTTGCTGATGAAGTTGAACATACTGCAATGTCTGATATAAAAAATGTATATGAAATACTTAAAATAGTAAGACCTCAAACTTGGCTTACAGTAGGGACAAAATATAGGAATAAAAATTATCCTAGTAATATTAAAGCTAGATCCTTAGAAGAGATTGACTTGGATATTAATACAACTAACATACTTCAAGGAGAAGTTGTATGTTTTACAGGGAAAAGTGATTATCCAAGAAATAGCCATTAAAAATGGAGCAGAAATATCTAATAGTATAACTTCTAAAACTACTATGTTAGTTGTAGGGTTAGATGCTGGAAGTAAGTTAGACAAAGCTCAAGAAAAAGGCATTTCTATTATATCGGATGGAGAATTTATGAGTACATTAAATTTGAAAGATAAAAATATTATAGCTTAAGTGATTTAATTAATATTATATTTATTCAGTGTTATTTTTAGGAGAGATATATTATAACTTATGGCGTGTTGGTAAAATTACACAACATATATTTCATACACTATCAAAAACAATTAACATAAAAACACCTAATCACATATTATAAATTATAATCTTAACTTTATAGGAGGAAATTTATGAAGAAAAACAAGTTTAAGCTAATTTCAGTGATAGTTTTTATGTTCATGTTCCTAGGTGTTGTTGGGGGATGCAGTAAGAAGGTAGATGATAAACAGGGAAACAAGCCTGTAGAAAATAATAAGCCAGTTACTATGACCAAGATAAGACTTAATGAAGTTACACGTTCGATTTTCTATGCACCAATGTATGCAGCAATAAATGAGGGCTTCTTTAAGGAAGAAGGTATAGAGATTGAACTTACCACAGGACAGGGAGCAGATAAAACCATGCAACAGCTTCTAAGTGGAAGTGCTGATATAGGCTTCTCTGGACCAGAGCAAGTTATGTACATTTATAATCAAGGAAGAGAAGATTATCCTGTAGTATTTGCACAATTAACTCAGAAGGATGGATCTTTCTTAGTAGCTAGACAACCTATTAGTGATTTTAAATGGGATATGGTTAAAGGAAAGACAGTTATAGGGGGAAGACCAGGTGGTGTTCCTGAAATGGCTCTTGAATACGTATTAAAGAATGAAAAAATTGATATAACTAAAGATTTAAATTTGGTAACTAATATTGCATTTAACGCTGTACCAGGCGCATTTAAGGGTGGCACTGGCGACTTTGCAGCTATTTTTGAACCTACAGCAAGTGCTATTGCTGGTGAAATTAATGGTTCTTTGGCTGCATCTATAGGAGAAAGTGCTGGTAACTTACCATATACTTGCTTCTATACTACTAAATCTTATATGGATAAGAATAAGGACTTAATAGAGAGATTTACAAGAGCTATATATAAAGGACAACAATGGGTGTTCTCAAAGTCAGATGAAGAAGTAGCTAAAGCTATTAAAGAATTTTTCCCTGCTAGCGATGATGCTCTAACTGCTAAGGTAGTTGGAAACTATAAGAGAATAGAAGCTTTTTCTAAAACCCCACAAGTTAGCGAAACTGATATGAATAGATTAATGGACATTATAGAATCTTATAATAAAGATTTATTAAAGGCTAGACCACCTTTTGATAAAATAGTTAATAATGAATTTGGCGACAAAGTAACTAAATAGTAGTAATATCACTTTCTTAAATCTTATTATCAAGTGATTCTTAGCTTCAGATGGAGTTTGCTTAAAAGGAATACCTTACTCCATCTGAAGCTTAGAAGAACTTATCCAGGCGCGTAGCAGTGCTTAGCTCCCACTTATAGAAGATGGTAGTGTTAGCAATGGTAGCGATCGGATAAAGCTTAGTCCTATGGGTGTTACAACAGTAGTAATCACGCACCTACTACTATAAGTTGTAAGCTCATTTTAAAAATATAAAAATAAATGATATGGATATATAAGCCATATCATTTATTTTTATTTGGCTTTATTTTAAACGGTTGCTGATTTTAGAACTAAATATTATTGCGAAGCAATCCATTTACCTCTATTTATAGTTGCCAATTAGTTTTATTACTCGCTTACTATTTCCTGGATAGATTTCTTCAACCTTTTGATTATAGTTATATCTACTTGTAGAAGTACGACCTGTAACAAGAGCTCCAAGATAGTAGGGTGAAAATGGATCATATTGATAAAATCCAGTAATTATTGTTGAGTGTCTCCAAACTCTTCCGTTATTGTGCTGTATAATATCTCCTAATTCAAAAGGGTAACCATTTCTTCTATCGAATGGCTCATAGGGAAAGGATGTTCCAGCAGGTCCTTTTATTTTATTAGTCGTTAAAAATCTAAAAGAAGCTTCAACACTTGACCAGGAATAGGACCTGTTTGATAGATTTACAAAATACCAACCCGTTGCTGGATTTGAATTATTGTAAACAGTAGCTCCACCAGCAAGTAATGAATGAGAAATGAAATTCGTACAATCAAAGTTTTCGTCTATTTGAGAAAAATCATAATAAGGAACTACTCCATTACCACTTGCAGGATGAGGACTCCCTGCATTATTTAAAGCATATTTTACTATATTAGCTCTATTTAATGGATACAAGGCTCTTAAATGTAGATTCTGTGTAGAAAAATCATTGATTTCTTTTATCTTTAATGTTTTACTTCCTTCTTCTTTTAAATTTTCACCTATGAATTTTTTTAATTTCTTTTGTTTATTCCTAAGTTCTATACTATTCATTTTATCTATAGGTAAATATTCTGGAAACGCACCTCTAATAAAAGAATCATAGTAATTGTCGCTTATACATAAATCTTTAACCTTATATCCATCACCAGTGGATATAAGAAGCATTTCAACTATTTCACTATAACCTGATTCAACATTTTTTAAATCAACATATTTAAAGGATACATTAACAGCCATTCTTAAGAATATAGTTGAGGTTATACCTCTCTTATAAATAATTTTAGAAGTTATTTTATACTCCTCTTTCTCTAAGGATGCCTTACTTGTTACATACTGATGTAACTTTGCTTTTCTATCTAAAAAAGCTCTTAGATTATAAGAATATAAATATTGATTTATGTTATTATTTTTATTCAAATCCTTATTTTCATAGAATTTCTCAATGACTTTTTCAGCT
This sequence comes from Clostridium sp. UBA4108, assembly GCA_002381695.1. Classification (GTDB taxonomy): domain Bacteria; phylum Bacillota; class Clostridia; order Clostridiales; family Clostridiaceae; genus Clostridium_J. The sequence goes on from DFXM01000020.1 coordinate 251,818, forward strand.
ACTTGAATATAGTCATTTTGAGAATTATTTGACGGTGCACGCACTATATTTGGTATAAAAGAAGTAATTTTATTTAATAAAAATTCACGGGTAGATGTTTTTACAATTTTGTTTCGTTTCATTATAATACTTCATCTCGAATATAATTATTATATTTACATTATATTGAATATTATAATATTGATGCCTATTAATCTGTGGGAAAGTTATTGTTATGTATAAATTTATAGTAATGATTTATTGCTGAATCTAGAATAGTGCCTAAATAAGCATTCTTTATTAAAGCATCCAATTTTAATAAATTTTGATTCACTTATAATATGGTTCCCCGTAACTATTTTAAATCATCTGCTCCTGTTATAATCCTAATAGATATCTATTAAGTATTATTATTATTTTTCTCTATAGCCATATTTATTAAAAGAAGATTTAATGTTTATGTTTGCATATCATCTGATATAAGTGCGCCTAATAAAATCTTTAATTAATATAAAAAAAGTACTATACTTAAGTGAGTGCGCAAATCTTTGATTTGGCTTACACAAACTTACTCATTGGAATGAACATGGCAATGAGTTTACTTATAATTAATACCTATAATATAGAAAAGACTAGATTGAGGGGTTTATATATGAGAAAAAAAGATATACTTGAGTTAAAAAGGCGTTTAAAAAAAGATCAATGCACCTTCACTAAAATGTGTGGTTGCTATGTTAATGGAGAGAAACATGTTATTTTAAAATTTAGAGAAAGTTTTCTAAATTTAGATGATGATGAATACTTTAAGTACTTAGAAATTGCTAAAAAAGTATTGTCTGGAACTATTGGAAATAATATTTTAGAACTTAACTTTCCAACTAATGAAGAGCATATAAATGAGAGACAAATTTCTCTTATGCAGCTTAAAAAAAGCCGTTTAAAGGATGATAATCTCCTTGATAATTTTTATGAAATGATTATAGATAATTATGATTATAAGAGTAATTTTTTAATACTTGTTTTTCATGACGCTTATGATATTATTACTAAAACCACTGATAATATGAAGCTAGATGAATCTGAAGAAGTATATGAATATGTGTTATGTGCAATATGTCCTGTTTCACTTTCAGAGCCTGGTCTTAGACACGCTGAAGAGGAAAATAAAATAAAAGCACGTGTTAGAGATTGGGTGGTGGATGCCCCAACTAATGGCTTTGTGTTTCCTGCTTTTATTGAGCGTAGTACAGATGTTAATTCTATTATGTATTATACGAAAAATCCAAAGGATACACATCCTGAATTAATGGAAAGTGCTTTAGGTTGTTATTCAAAACAGACTGCTACTATACAAAAGGAAACATTTGAGTCAATTATTAAAGATTCCTTAAGTGTTGATGAAAAAAAGGCTGATAAAACTTTTATGGAAATACAAGAAAATCTAAATATTATGATAGATGAATACAATTCCATATATGATGGTACAGATTGTGAACCTATAACATTAACAAAGAAGGAGATAAAAAACCTTTTAATAGAAAGTGGAGTTACTGAAGAAATTACTACTAAGATTGAAGAGTCCTATATAGAAAACTTTGGCGATGATCTTCCCTTAGCAGAAAATTTAATTGATGCAAAGGCCCTTAAGGTAAATGCCCAAAGAAAAAAGGAAGAAAATCTTCAGAAACAGGTAGAAGTACTTCAAACTAGACTTGAGCAAGTTAAGCAAGAGGTCTATGTAGATAATAAAACTCACCTAGCTACAGAAGTTAATGAGGATAATGTGGTTTTAGAAGAAGCTTCAGAAACTGATTTAGAAGAAACTCACCATGAAAATTCAGAAGATAATAAAGTTACTTCTAACTATGACATTATACTTCAAGTAAAACCTGAAAAAATACCTCAAATAAAGTCTCAAATAATTGATGGACAAAAGTGCATAGTTATTCCTATTAATGAAAATGAACAAACTACAGTTAATGGAGTAGAGGATTTAATTTAAGGTGTATGAATTAATTTGACGCATAACAACATATTATTGTACAATATAAAAAATTATGGGAGGAGCAGTGGGTGTGGATAGTAATATTAAAAATAGTAATGAAAACGAAGAAAGAACATCAGGGGACAAATATGTTATTAGAGGAGTAATAATAATATTATTAAGTCCTGTTTTAGGCTTCCTGTCTACTTTTGTTTATTATTTATTAGTAAGCTCTGTAATACCTGGTACTGCAAATGAAGAGGCTTTAATAATAATAAGTGGAATTTCAATGGTAGCACTGGGTATGACATCAGTTATAGTAGGATGCACAAAAAATTTAACGAAACATAATTAATGTGTTCAATAAATGTTATTTGGGCTTTTGCAAATTATTAGTTAGTAAAACAAGATTAAATTTAATCTAGGGGATATTGTAATGAAAAAATTTGTTATTGAAGATTCTTTTTGGAACCTGTTCCCTAATGCAAAAATCGGAATTGTTATTTGTCATGACATAGATAATTCTATAAGAGATAAAGAGCAATATGGGGAAATGATTTTAGAGGCAGAAAAGGAAGCATTAAAACATTTACAGGATGCAGAATTTAGTAGTAACCGTGTAATAAACTAATGCTTTTTTATGTATTGAATTAACTGATGAAAGTAGATTAATAGAATAATATTAGGAGAATATATTTCCAATTAGACGAATCAAGGACTTACCTTATAATAGCAAGTCCTTTTTTGTCTTAAGCTTCAAAATAACCTGATAACTTCATGATTTCATCTCCATCTATAATTGTAGCCTTTTCTATTGAAATACCAGTTTTTCTTAAGTATGCCTGTACTGCATGATATCCTACAGCATAACCTCCACAGAAAGGCATATCAAATCCATCAATTTCAGGCATCATTGGATGCTTTCCATATATATATTTACTCGCTTCCATAAACCCCTTAATGTCAAGTGATTTTGAAATTATTCTTCTTGAGATATCCAAATCCTCTCCTTGTACACCTGTCACCCAAGGACCAATAAACTCTTCCCCAAACAAGCTAGCTGCAAAGCTTTCAGCCAAACCTTCAACAGCAAGATATTTCCCAACTGATACATCAGTGATAAAATTCCATTTTGCATTATAAAAAAGTACATTATGATGAAACTCATGAGCTATACATGCATTCAGCTTTGGCAAGTTCACTTCATTAGGATCAATCATTATTTGTATATACCCAGGTATAGAACCCATGCCTGTATATCCTTCCGTCATAGCTAAAGTTTCAGGATTCCCTAAGAAGATTCCTACTACAACTTTTTCTGGTAATGGAATGCAAGCTTTTTTAAAACGCTCTACTGCAGCTTCCATGGTAGTTTTTGCACTATTCCAAGCATCAGCTTTTTCAAGCCTTTCTAGCATTTCTACCATCTCAGAGTCACGACCAGATAGTTGGATACACCCCATAGCCTCAGGGGTCTTAGGTATATGCATTATTTCAAACATGGGATTAAAAGGTTCTATTAATCCATCTCTAAAGAACTCACTTCTCTTCTCTTTGGGTAAACTAAGCATTTTTTTATATAAACTTAAAGTATCCTGTATAACTATTTCCACTAAAATCATCTCCTTGTTATTCAATTGAATTTGTGATATCACTTATTACAACTTCAAGTATAGAATATGACGCTACGTGAAGGTCAACAGGAAACTCAAATTATTTTATTCTTCTATAGATATTCCACATAATTTTATTTTTACATATCCGTCTAAACATTAATTGATATTCTAGTTATTAGTGGAATTTTTTTCAGAGTACTTTACCCATGTATAGAATATAAGAATTATTCCTATAACAAGGCACCCACCACTGATAGCTTCAATAAATCCCGAAAAAAATTGTTCGTAAGCTCTTTCGCTAGGCTTCCATATAACAGAATAAATTGCTGTAATAAATGATATCAATAGGGCACATAAAGCCCCTACCAATGATTCATTTCTTTTTAATTTCTGAATTTCATCAAGTAATGAAATTATAGTTTTATTATTTGCTATCTCTGCATTCTCTTGTTCAATATATTCACCCTTTAATAATTCATTCATTGAAACTTCCAATACTTTACTTATTTCTTCAAATAATGAACTATCTGGTAGACACTTACCACACTCCCATTTTGAAACCGCTTTATCAGTTACATTCAGATATTCCCCAAGCTCTGTCTGAGTCAATTTTTTCTTTTTTCTAGCATCTGCTATAAATCGTCCGATTTTTTGTGTATCCATAATTACACCTCCTTTAATAATATAATAATTCAAAAGCCTATATATCTAAACCCATGGCAGGTAGATTAGGTAGAATAAAAGTAGAATATTACAGTTTCACTAATTAAAGGACCTTTGGTTATATGCTAATCCAAAGCGTATATATAAGCTATAGATTCTTTTAGCCTTATAATGATAACTCGGACTTAAATATTATCACAGCATTTCCAGAAATTTTAACTTCTAAAGGTTCTTTATTTTCTATCTTTATTTCAACTTCAATAGTACCTGGTCGTTTTATAGCTTCACCTTGCTTAACCTTGAATTTAAATAAAGAATCATTGTGCTTAACTAAATTATGATGAACAAGGTATGCGCCCAAAGGACCATTTGCATTACCAGTCACAGGGTCTTCATTAATACCTATTGCAGGTGCAAACATTCTTCCATGTACTAAAATATCGCTATGCTGAGGATTAATTGTGAAAACATAATATCCATTACACTTAATAATCTTACTCAATTTAGAAAGTGAATCATAATTTGGCATCATTTTATTTAAAGTCTCAATGCTTTTTATGCCAATCATAACCTTAGAATGACCTGTTGAAACAATCTGTACTTTATAATTTTCCAGTAAATCATTATCACTTATATTAAGTGCTGATAGCAGGTCTTTTTTATCTACTCCATCAATAATAGTGCCAAGCTCAATTTTACCCTGGGTCATAACTATTTTGTAATCATCATTCTCCTTTACTATATCAACAGGTAAAATTCCGCACCCTGTCTTTTGATAAACTCTTGAAGTAGTAAGCTTATTTTCAACAGCACGAGCATAATGAGCAGCAATAGTAGCATGTCCGCAGATTGGCACCTCATTTGTTGGGGTAAAAAAACGTATGTGAACATCATGGTCATTACTACTTGAAGAAAAAATAAAAGCTGTTTCAGAATTATTAAGTTCCCTGGCTATTTTCTGCATATCATCTGAAGTTAATCCATCAGCGTTTGTTATTACTCCAGCCGGATTTCCTGTAAATTTTTCCTTTGTGAACGAGTCAATTTGGTATAAATAATACTTTCTTATCATGACTTTTCCTCCTAAAAATATTATGAATTTATAGATTGCTATGCATTTTCTTCATTTATGGCAATTAATATCTAGGTATTATATAATTAATTATAGTTTTGTTGGACTATATAGACTAGTACGCACTTTTTACTTAGATACTTACCGTTTTGAAAGAAGGATAGGATATGGAAAAAGATATGATTGAAGAGTTTCCAAACCAAAGGAAAAGGCAAAAGGATTTTAAATGTTCAATAGGTTTTGCTATAACTGTAATTGGAAGCAAATGGAGAGCCATAATATTATGGCACATATTGAAAGATAACCCAATAAGATATGGTCAACTAAAAAAATCTATTCCCAATATAAGTCACAAAATACTATCACAAGAGTTGAAAAATTTAGAAATGGATAACCTTATTGAAAGAATTGTATATGCAACAATTCCACCTAAGGTAGACTATATACCCACAGATAGAGGAAAGTCCTTAGAAAATATATTAACTGAACTTTGTCTTTGGGGTAAAAAATATATGGATTAATTTTGAATGATTATCACAAAAATATCCATGCACCAAGAGATACGACATCAAAATGAATATTACCAGTTATACTGATGGATCTAAAAAGCTTTTATCGTTTCTAGAGCATATTAATGCTTTCATTATCCAAATAGATCTTGTTCTCTTATATTTAAAGTATCTTTTAGCTAATTATAGAGCTCAAATGATTTATTTAATGATGAGGCTTATGGTTGGATTAGTATATGGATAAATTATTGTATTAGATGCAAGCCCCAAAACTAATTAACCTATTGATTTTTTCATAAAAAAGGCATTGTCAGACAAGCGAATTAGCTATTATCCCTGTTATCCTATAAGAAAAGGAGGTGCTTATAATGCACGCATGGGAACAAATACAACAAACAATAGATTATATTGAGGAACACCTTTCTGAAGAAATTACTATTGAGAGCCTTGCAAAAATGTCAGCCTTATCGCCTTTCTATTATCAGCGGCTGTTTAGTCGATTAGTTAAAAAGCCGGTAATCGAATATATCAAGCTGCGCCGTATGGCGAGGGCCACCGAAACTTTACTAGAAAAAGATAAGCGGATTTTGGACATTGCTTTGGATTTAGGTTTTTCTTCACATGAGCATTTTTCCCGCACTTTTAAAGATACTTTCGGTGTTACACCAGAGAACTATCGTAAGGCTCCAATAACCTTTAACAAGATGACTAAGCCTCAGTTACTGCTAAACTATACCCTTATTGATGAGAATATGCCTCTTATAAGTGATGGAATTGTCCTTGAAATTAGCCGAAGACAGCTTGCTGTATCGGAGTATTTTGTTGGACTTGAGGCTAAGACTCCTATTCAATTTATAGAAGGCCTTGGTGTTGAATCTGGAGTTGACCCTCTTGCTACCCTTTGGGGAAACTTTCATCATAGTAAAGGGGATATTCAAAATATTATATCCACAGGGGATGAAATAGGTGTGGCCTATCCCTGTGAAGAGGAAGGCTATTTCTGCTATTTTGCAGGTGCGCAGGTTAATTCCAATACAAGGGTTCAGGGGTATAAAAATTGGGAACTGCCAGCGAGGGAGTACATTGTCTGCTCCTTTGAGGCAGAGAGTTTTGAGGGTTTGGTAATGGATGTGCTATATAAAGCACAAAGATACTTGTTTGAAACATGGTTGCCAAATCATAAATTAACAACAGCGGCATTTTCTATAGAACGTTATGAAAGCCATACGCCTGATACCACAACAATGGAAATATGGGTTAAGCCTATTTTATAATTCTAGATATAAAAAATCTCAACATATACCCATTAGTCTTATAATAGAGGGCCAGTATTGCTATTTTGAAGTTTCTTTCAATTTTGGTATACTATATATAAGTGCATACATAGGGAGGGGAAAATGTTATGTCAATCAATAGTCAAAGAGAATTTGAACTTTTAAAGAAAATTGGTTTTATACGAACTAGCGGTTCAGAAGAAGAGCTAAGAGCCGCAAATATTCTACTAGAAGAAATATCTTCAATAGGATGTACAGGACACTTAGAAGAATTTAAAGCTCCTACTTCTAAAATTAAAAAAGCTTCACTAAAGGTAGTTGAGCCCTATGAAAAGGAATATGAGATAACACCTTATAACTGCTCAATTAGTACACCAGAAGGTGGGATAACTACAGATTTTGTATATATAGAAGATGGACTTGATGCAAACTTAGTTGACCTTAAAGGAAAGTTTGTCCTTCTAAATATGGGTCCAAATCCTAAGCTTTATGAAAAACTTATAAAAGCTGGTATCGCTGGTTATATAACTATGTCTGGTACTGCCATGGATGAGGAAGATAAAACTGATATTGCTGTAGCTAGAATGCGTGAAAAGAATACGAAATATGGAAAAATAACTGCTTTAAATATGCGCACAAAAGACTGCTTTCATATGGTTAAAAACAAAGCTTCTAAAGTGCAGATAGAATTAATCACTGAAGATATAGAACTTACTTCTCATAATGTTGTTGTAACCATAGAAGGTTCTAAATACCTTGAGGAGATAATATCTTTCGGTGCTCATTATGACAGTGTTCCTTTTAGTACAGGGGTCTATGACAATGGCGCTGGTTCAGTTATTATAATGGAACTTCTTAGACACTTTAAAGAAAATCCACCAATAAGAACTGTAAAATTTATATGGTATGGCTCTGAAGAGGTTGGACTTCTAGGTAGTAAGGCTTATTTAAAGGCTCATGAAGAGGAATTACAAAAACATCTTCTAATGATTAACGTAGATGTTGGAGGCTCTGTTCTTGGAAAAGAAAGTGCTCTAGTTACTGCAGAACAAAGCTTAATTGATTATATAGATCATATGGCTAAAATTAAAGGCTTCCCACTTAATGTAAAACAGGATATATACTCAAGTGATTCTACCGCTTTCGCTGATGCTGGAATTCCATCACTTACTTTCTGTAGATTTGCGCCAAATGGAGGAGCTTTCATACACAGTCGTAATGACGTTATGGACTATTTAAGTGCTGAAGCTTTAGAGAAAACTACTATTATAACTAAGGAATTTAGTGACGCTGTTATAAATTCAGTGGTATTCCCAGTGGAAAGAAAAATTCCAGATAACATGAGAAAAGAATTAGATAAATACTTTGGTAAAGAAGAACTTAAAAAAGAAGAAGCTAAAAAATAAGATAGGAATAAAATAAAAGGCTTACATCAAGGGATGTAGGCCTTTACTCTTTTAACTTCTAAGAATTTTATCCATGGCTTTTCCCTTTGCTAACTCATCAATGAGCTTATCCAAATAGCGAATTTCCTGCATAGTTGGTTCTTTAATTTCTTCAATACGAACCCCACAGATAACACCTTTAATCAAAGCCCTCAAAGGATTAAGTCTAGGAGCCTTTGCAAAAAAGGTCTCAAAGTCTGTCTCATTTTCTAGCTCTATATCTAGCTCTTCCTTACTATAGCCCGTTAGCCAAAGGATGATTTCGTCAACGTCTGCTTTGGTGCGTCCTTTTTTCTCCGTCTTTGCAACATAAAGTGGATAGACACTAGCTACACTTGTTTTGTATATACTATGTTTGGTCATGATATAACCTCTCTTATAGTTTTTATTTATTATATCACAAAAGTATAGGGGATAAACTAAAGTTTAGTAAACATCAAATTTTAGAGGAAATTATCAGCTAAATGAAATAGTAGCAGGATGCTATCAAGATAATATAAAATCTTTTAAAATGTTAAATAAATTAGGTTTTATTAGAAATGAAGAAGATGATTCTATGGAGAAAAACATTTTTACGGGTGAAAACACTATACAATTAGTATTTAGGATTACTTATGATGATTATATCAAGAGAATAAAACCAACTTTGATATGAATAGTTCGTAACTTCCAAATATTGTTCAGAAATAATCAAATAGATGTAAAAACCTATGCTAAAACAAATGTTAAGCATAGGTTTTTGTTGCAAAAGTTACTGTAAAAATGTCTGTAATTTTTGAGGTTGCACCTCTAAAGTAAATCCGTTACTATAATGAGGTTCTTTTTATTAAGCTTGATTAATTCTCCCTTTCATAAATTTAGGAAGATTTATAGTTCCATCTACAAAGGTAGTTATAAGAAAAATATAGACAGTGTGAGGCTGTATTATTTATTCAAATCGAACACCATTTGAATGCTTATTAATCACTCCCCAATTTAAAATTTGTATATTATCCCCATTTCTATGAATACTGCCTTCTTCACTCCAATGTTTTAGTATTCTATTGAGATGTCTCTTAGTTGTACCAATTAAAGAAGCTATTTCATCCAAGGTGTTAGAAGTTATATATTCACTATTTAAGTGAGTAGACTCGATGGTGCAATAATAGGCGGCTAACCTAACTGAAACAGGGGATAATGCAATTACCCTTGAAGAAATAGTACAAGTTTTCAATTTATAGGATAACTCTTTTAATAGCAATTGTGTAAAGTCAATATCATTTTTTAAGTATTTCTCATAGAGGTTAAGGGGTACATAGATAAACTCGCACTTTTCAATAGCTATACAATTAGATTGAATTGTACATTGGTCTAATGTTTCGATATCTCCTAGGATGGAAGGCTTTTTACTATATCTTAATAATAATTCTTTACCGGTAATCTCTAGACTGGAAACATAGTATCTCCCTTCTATTAAGAAATACAATCCGTCTATTTCATCGCCGGTTTTTAAAATAAAATCATTGCTCTCATAGGTTCTATGTTGTAGTTGGTTTAACACTTCATCAGGAAATTCATAGTTATATAGACTTTTAAATTTTTCTAAATTCATAAATAAAGACATCTGTCCTTTCTATAATTATTAATACTGATTATACTTAATTTCAGGAGGGGATTCAAATGAACTTTGTATTTGATATTGATGGAACACTTTGCTTTGATGGAAAAACAATAGATATATCAATAATTGAGGCTTTAAATGAACTTTCAAAGTGTGGACACGAAATTATTTTTGCTTCAGCTAGACCTATTCGCGATTTAGTACCTATTCTTCCAACTCATTTTAAAAAAGGAAAACTAGTTGGTGGAAATGGTTGTTTTGTTTCAGAAATGGAGAAAATCACAACTAATTATTTTAGTCCTGATTTGATTAAAGTATTACATGATATTATAGAGCGATATAAATTAACTTATTTAGCAGATGGGGAATGGGATTATTCCTATACAGGTAGTACAAACCATCCAATTTATAAAAATATTAATCATAGCTGTGCAAAAAATCAATTATTCACTGAGCTACAGAAAATATGTAAATTAGTATTGTTTCATCCTTCTGAAGCTGTATTAGAAGAGCTAAAATCTTTACCTGTTAGCATCACACATTATAAAAATGAAAATGCAATTGATATAAGCCCTATAGGTGTTAATAAAGTATATGGCCTTGAGAGACTAGAAATAAATGACTTTATCGCCTTCGGAAATGATAGCAACGATCAATGTATGTTTGAAAAAGCATCCTACAGTGTGTGCGTAGGGGATAGTGAAGTACATAAATACGCATCTGTGAAGATAAAGAAAGAAGAAGTTTCAAAAACAATTATTAAATTAAAAGATAGAGGATTTTGAAAGTAATAAAGAATATTAAAAGCACTTACTTAACAGTATTTTCAGGTTATTTTTGTTAACTTGGTCTTCACATAGAACTTGATAGCAAAGAGAAAAAGCACCCATCCGACAAAAGAATAGTGTGCTTTTTTCTTAATTAAACTTATTTAATTTATTTAGTGTAGAAATTTGATTACAACCTATATATAAATATCCCTTGGGTTATCACTTAAGTTAATGATAATATTCTTCATTTGACTATAATGATCTAAGATTACTTTATGTGTTTCTCTACCAATACCAGAATTTTTATAACCACCAAAGGAAGCACCTGCTGGGAAGGAATTATAAGTATTTATCCATACACGACCTGTACGAATTCCTCTAGCTACTTTTATTGCCTTATTTATATCCTTTGTAAAGACACCACCAGCAAGACCGAAGTCACTGTCATTGGCCATTTCAAGTAGATCCTCAACATCCTTAAATTTAATAACTACCCCTACAGGTCCAAAGATTTCTTCTCTAGCAACTCTCATATCGTTAGTAACGTTAGTTAATAAGGTTGGCTTCATAAAACAGCCCTTTGAGAGCTCGCCTTCAGTATATCTTTCTCCACCCGTTGCGATAGTTGCTCCTTCCTTTTTGGCAATTTCAATATAGCTTAGAATTGTTTTTATTTGTTGTTCACTTACTTGTGCCCCCATCTGAGTATTCTTATCTAATGGATTACCAACTTTAACTCTTTCAAAGGAAGCAATGGCTCTTTCTAAGAATTCATCATAGAAGGATTCTTGGATAAAGATTCTAGAGCCAGCAGAGCAAACCTGTCCTTGGTTAAATAAAATACCTAGTTGAATCCCTTCAAGGGCAATGTCCATATCTGCATCACTAAAGAATATATTAGCAGATTTACCACCAAGTTCTAAGGTTGATGGAATTAGGTTTCTAGCTGCAGATATACCAACTTCACGACCCACATCTGTAGAACCAGTGAAGGCTAATTTATCAAGACTTTTATGATGTTGTAGGTATTCTCCACTTTTAGAACCTTTACCAGTTATTATATTAATTACACCTTTTGGAAGTATGTCATGGATTAATTTAATAAGTTCTAGAACACTTAAAGAAGTAGTACTTGATGGCTTGAATACACTAACATCTCCTGCAGCAAGAACTGGAGCCAGTTTCCAAGCGGCCATTAAGAAGGGAAAGTTCCAAGGAACAATTTGCCCAACCAAACCAATAGGCTCTCTTAGTATTAGGTTCATGGTATTCTCATCTATCATTGTTGAAGTACCTTCTTCTGCACGAATAACTCCTGCGAAGTATCTAAAGTGGTCTGCTGCTAATGGAATATCAGCTCCAATGGTTTCTCTAATGGGCTTACCATTATCCATGGTTTCCACAGTAGCTAAGAATTCAGTGTTTTTTTCTATAATGTCAGCTATTTTATTAAGAAGTATACCTCTTTCTGCTGGGGTTGATTTACTCCAGGTTTTAAAGGCTTCCTTTGCTGCTTCTATGGCTTCATCTACGTCATCATTAGTTGCATCGGCAATTTCAGCTAGGAATTCACCATTTGCTGGGTTATAAGACTTTAGAGTAGCACCATCAGAGGCATCCCTCCATTCTCCATTTATATATAGTTGATATTTCTTTTGTAATTGTATGTTCATAATTTACCTCCAATTCTTTTGTTTATAACTCTTATTTGTACTTGTTTAGTTTTATTTATTTTAATGATATTGAATACTATTATCATTTACCTTAATTTTATCATAGTTTGTATTATGGAACTGTGACTATGTCACCAAAGAAAAATTAAATTCCATTGTAATTACTTTACTGATACAGAATAGTTTGAAATAGTTTTTCCTGAAAGATTTTTATAGTCGAACTTAATGTTTGTGCTATTATTCTCCTTTGTCAAAGTCATAAGCAGTCCATAGGCTTCGTTATTTCCTTGATTCATGGCACCCATATTTGCATATGTGAACTTGATAGGAACTTCTTTAGAATCCTTTGCATATTGAATAGTGTCTCCTGATACCTTAACCTTTCCATAGTTTGTATCGTGAACGGTATGATTATGTCCCCATAGAAAGACTACATTACTATGTTTATTAAGTAGCTCTAAAAGTGCTGGGGCATTTTTAGTAGTTCGTTTTCCAAAGAAATGGATAGGGCAATGAGAAATAACGAAAACTGGTGTTGATGGATTTATGGAATCTAAAGATGATTTAAGATTATTAATGTCATTGTCTGTAAAGGATTTACTTGATGAATCCATTGCATATACGGCATAATTGCTATTGTTTACAACTAATCCAGTGGCATATGTTCCTCCCTTGCTAGCATCGTGATTACCCGTTGCTAGGATGGAAGGAGTTCCATTAAACTTATCACTTACAGCAGAGGCACTGGAGGATGCATACTTCGGTCCCACATAGTCACCACCAAAAAGCATATAATCTAATATGGTTGTGGTATTTTTTAAACTAGATAGCCAGGTTTCTAGATTTGAGATATTTTTATGAATATCTGAGGTAGTTCCAATATAGCTGGAAGTGCTGGTAGTATGTGCATACACTGTTGTTGGTGAATAAATACTAATCATTAAGGTCAGTAATATAAATATGGGGATTAACCTTTTAAATTCTTTAATTTTCATATGTAACACTCTCCTTCTTTATAGTATTAATAAAAAAAGAGAGTGTTATGCGTGGAGGATTTATTTTAAGTAGTTAACTTAAGGGGAAATTATTTTGAGGACTTTAGAGTGATTTTTATTTTAAGAATATCACAGGAGATAAGGTTCTTGAATTAGTCATTGAAAATAGGATATACGGCACGGCTACGAAAATATTTATTTTCAATGGCAAAAGGATAAGTATGAAAAAATTTACTATGATTTAGATGCAGCAAGAGGATTTGATAAAATAAAAGATTTACTTGGTATATTAAATAACCTCAGTATAAGTGATTATACATTAGAGCAGGAAGAATACTTAAAGGATACATTTACAGATGAGTGGGTTAATAATAAAAATAATATTAATTACCTAAAAGAAATTAAATCGGAAATAATATCTATTCAGCTATTAGAATATATTGATGAAAAAATAAATTGGAGTGAAGTTGAAAATGATTTACCAGTAGAAGATAATTGGAGACTTAAAGTTATGATTTTTAAGCTTCAAGGTACAAAGATAAGTTCTGAAGAAAAAATTATGGAAGTACAAACAAAATTGACTGATAAAAATAAAAGAGAATATAAAATCAATAATTTTACTTTCACAGATTTAAGGAATATCATAGAAAATAATCAACCAATATGTTAAAATGTTTTCCTATGCTTTTTAGTAATCATATGAATTAATACACCTTATCCCAATATTTATCCACAAATTTAATAAAATTTCTATGATTTTTCTATAAATCTGTGGACAAATTCTGAAAACTGTTAGTTAAATTCATATATTTCTTATATACAAGAGTTCTTTTTACTTGAATAGAGCCATAGTAAATCAAGGTTTAGAAACGGTGGTTTAAGTGTAAACTTAGATTTCTGCAGAGCATTTCATGTTTATGGCATTATGATAGGGTATTCCTTTATGCTGTTCATATTTTTTAAGGTTTGCTTTTTATAAAACACATGTTTGTATTTTTATAATAAATTTCCTAGATTAACTTTATCTATTCCTATGCCCATGCAGCCTATGGTTTGTTCTAAGGTTTTAGCCTGTTTACCAAATTCTCCATGTTCATCACTCCCCACGGTTATCAGTAGGTTATTCTCCTTACAGAAGGTTACACAAAGGTCTGTAAGCATTGGACTATGGGTAGGATAATAACACTCTACTCCCTGTAAGCCTTTTTCTTTTAAGTCCTCAAAAATTATTAAAAGTTCTTCCTTAGGTAGTAAGTTATAATATTCAGCAGGATGGGCCAACACACTATAGCCACTAGCATTTTTTATAGCTTTACACAAAGCCTCAAAAGGAGGGAAGTCATAATCTATAAAGTCACATCCAAATTCTCTATAATATTTAAAGCCCTGAAAAAGCTCATCAGTAATATCTCTATCTAATAAATAGTGAAGCCCCTTCCATCCACCATTTTTTCTATTATATTCATAGGCTTCATAATCTTCTAAGGAAACTTTAGGATCCTCTTTAGCTAATACTTCTACTAAATCAACACTCATTTGTTTCATTTCGTGGTCAGCCTGGTTTATAAGAGTTAGAAGTTCTGGGGTGTCGTTGAAGCCATAAGCTAATAAATGAAGTATCGTATCTTTATATTTACAATTAATTTCAACACCCTTTATAGGGATAAGTCCTTCTTCTATGGCAGCATGTTGAAACCGCTCCCATCCTGCTAAAGAATTATGGTCTGTAAGGGCTATAACTTTTATATTGTTCTTTTTTCCTTGTATTACAATTTCTTCTGGAGACATAGTTCCATCTGAGAAATAAGAGTGCATATGTAAATCAACAAACATTTCACGTCCTCCTTAGGTTTTAACAATAAAGACTTATATATAGTTTCTAACTAAGTCTATACTTGTACTATTATTACAATTTATATTTTAATTATACTCTAAAATTCAATGGAGTCTAAGGTTTTATAGGGTGTTTTTAGCAACCATGAAGTTATTGTGATATAATTTTATATAAAAGGGAGCATAATTAAATATAAGGGTTATGTAATATATGAAGGAAATAATAGATTCAATAAGATAAATAGTAAAGAACTATAATTTTGAAGAAATAGTGTTGTTTGGTTCTAGGAGGAATTTAGGGAACTTTTAAAACCTATGAAATATATTATAATAACCTATGAATTAAGTAAATGATGATGAGATTATGACAGTTAGTGAGGTTGCTGAGTATCTTAAAATAAGTGAAGTTACTACCTATAAATTAGTTTAGGAAGAAAAAATTTCTGCTTTTAAAATTGGAAGACATTGGAGGTTGAAGAAAGGTTACTTATCAGAATTTGTTGAAAAATTAAAATGTAAAGAGAATATAGAAACATACTTATATACAAGGATTAATTTAGTAATATAAAGAAATAAAACAGTAGCAAATCAGTGTATATGGAATGATTTTTATTTATTGAGGAGGATATGTATTGAAAAGTAAGATTAAAAATAGAATTAAGGTTATTCCACTAGGTGGTTTAGGGGAAATTGGTAAGAACATCACAGTTATAGAATATAAAGATGAAATTATTGTAATAGATTGTGGTATTTCTTTTCCAGGGGCTGATATGTATGGTGTTGATTTAGTTATCCCCAATATAACTTATTTATTGGAAAACAGGGAGAAAGTAAAGGGTTTCTTCTTAACTCATGGACATGAGGATCATATAGGTGCATTACCGTATGTATTAAAACAACTGAATGTTCCAGTATATGGAACATCCTTAACTTTGGGATTAGTTAAAAATAAGTTGGAAGAACATAATTTACTCTCAGACTGTGAACTTAATGTTGTAAAATCAGGAAGTGTTGCTAAATTAGAAAATATAAGTGTAGAATTCGTAAGAAATAGCCATAGCATTCCAGATTCTTGTGCTATTGTTATACATACACCTATTGGAAGGATTGTGCATACAGGAGATTTTAAAATCGATTATACTCCTATCGATGGAGAAATTATGGATTTGGAGCGATTTTCAAAATTAGGTAAACAAGGGGTGTTATTGCTTCTTGCTGATAGTACTAATGTGGAGCGCCCTGGATATACAATATCAGAAAAAGTAATAGGGGAATCTCTTAATAAAATCTTTGGAAAAGCAACGGGACGAGTAATAGTGGCAACCTTTGCATCCCATATTCATAGATTACAACAAATTGTAAATGCATCTATTTTGTATGGAAGAAAAATAGCTTTTAGTGGAAGAAGTATGGAAAAAATATCTAAAGTAGCAATGGAACTTGGATATTTAAATATTCCTGAAGATATTATTATTAACATAGATCAAATCCACAAGTATCCAAGTGAAAAAATTACATTAATGACAACTGGTAGTCAAGGTGAACCTATGTCTGCACTTACAAGAATTGCAGCAGGAATACATAAAAGTATTCAAATAACAAAAGGAGATTCAGTAATCATATCTGCATCTCCAATATCAGGGAATGAAAAGTGTATATCAAATGTTATAAATGATTTGTTTAAAAGAGGTGCTGATGTTATATATGATTCTTTAGAAGATGTCCATGTTTCAGGACATGCATGTCAAGAGGAATTAAAATTGATTCATACCCTAGTTAAGCCTAAATATTTTATGCCAGTCCATGGAGAATATAGACACCTAATCCAGCATGGAATATTAGCTGAGAAGCTAGGAATGGATAAGTCAAACATCTTTGTAGGAGAGGTTGGGCAAGTATTAGAAGTACACAATAAAGAAGCAAGGATATCAGGTAAAGTTCAAACAGGAGCAATAATGGTAGATGGTCTTGGTGTAGGAGACGTTGGAAGTATAGTATTACGAGATAGAAAATTATTGTCTCAAGATGGTATTTTAACAGTAGTAATTACAATAGAAAAGGCATCTTATAGCATAGTTGCGGGACCAGATATAATAACTAGAGGATTTATTTATGCTAAGGAATCTGAAAGCCTAATTAATGAAGCAAGAAATATTGTAAGGGAAGAAGTTGAAAATAGCTTAAAAAATAAAACTATAAATTGGACAAACATAAAATTCACTGTTAGAAATTCACTGGCACAGTTTTTATATATGAAAATTCAAAGACGACCAATAATTATGCCAATAATAATGGAAGTTTAAAGCTTGTTATTAGTGTTTAAATAATATGAGATAATGGTTTTCAAAATAGGTTGAAAGAAAAGGTCAGAGAAGTCTGATCTTTTCTATTTTGGGGTAAAATAGAAAAGGATGGTTTAAGGTAAGTTAATTTATTATAAGGAAATTGGGGGATTTTTTATGGTGAAAAAAATAAGATTTATTATATTAATGGGAATAATTATTGGTGTTATGTTTTCACTAATGGGATGTAAGAGTTCTGAAACTAAGAAATATATAGGCAAAGGTAAAGAATTAATTGAGCAAGGTGAGTATGAAAAAGGTTTAGTTACTATTGAAATGGCTTTAGATGATGATTCGGAAAATGCAGAGACTATTAGTCTTAAAGAGATGATTATGGCATATCTAGATGGGAAAGCCGCTTTTCAGGATAATAATTTAGAATTAGCAAAGGATAATATATATAAAGTAAATAGTGAGTATGGTGAATATAAACATTTAAAAAAAGATGTGGAAGAATTAAGATTCGATATTGATAATGCTATTAAATTGAGAGAAGAGATCAATATTAGTATAGAGAAAGTAAATAACTTAGTTAAAACTAAGAAATATGAAGAGGCTGACAAATTAATAGAAGAAATAAACTTAAAAGAACTAAGTGATGAACAAAGGGGAAGAACTACTGAGTTAAAGACTAGAGTTGACACTGAACTAATGGCTATAGAAACAGTAAAGAAGGCTGAAGAAGTTAGAAGAGCAGAAGAGGCAAAGAAGTCAGTAGAAGTAGCGAAAACTATTACACCAGTTAAAGCAGAACAAATGGTAAAAGAATATCTTACTAAAAGAGGCGAATATATTCCTAGCATAATTCAAGTTGACCATGAAGATGGAGAGAGCTATGTGGTACATTGTTATGATATAGTAGTTGATCATACTGCAACTAGTGGATGGTATTATGTGAACAAAAAAACAGGTAAAATTACTTCAATGTTTTAAAATATAATTAAGATTTAATATAGAAAAGCAGTAGCTATCGATTAGCATGGCTACTGCTTTTAAATTATAATATATATTTAAGCTATTATAGAGGAAGTGAAATTATGATAGATATTTGTCTGCTAGGTTGTGGTGGAGGAATGCCAATGCCATTTAGAAGTCTTTCTTCAACCTTAATTAATTTTAAAGGAAGAAAGATATTAATAGATGTAGGAGAAGGAACTCAAGTTTCTATGCGAATGGTGGCGTGGGGTTTTAAATCTCTAGATGTTATATGCATAACTCACTGTCATGGAGACCATATTGTAGGACTACCAGGATTATTAGCAACCCTAGGAAATAGTGAAAGAACTAGCCCTTTAACAATAATAGGACCGGAAGGCATAACAGAGGTGGTAAAAGGCCTTAGGGTTATAGCAAGATATTTACCCTATGATATTAATATAATAGAGAATCCTCCTAAAGTAGAGTTTGATATTGGAAAGGATGGCTTAGAGGTAGTAGATGAAAAGGGGAAAATAATTATGGAAACCTTACAGTGTGACCATTCAGCGCCTTGTTTAGGCTATAATTTTTATATTAAAAGAGATAGAAAATTTTCTGTGGAAAAGGCATTAAAGAATAACATACCAAAGCTATTATGGAATAGGCTTCAAAAGGATCAAGAGTGTGAATTTGAAGGGAAAAAATATACAGGAGATATGGTTCTAGGTGATGAAAGAAAGGGAATTAAGCTAAGTCTTATAACAGATAGTAGACCACTAGATACCATGGTAGATTTTATTATGGAAAGTGATTTGTTTATTTGTGAAGGTACTTATGGAGAAGATGTAGATATAGATAAAGCTATAAAGAATAAACATATGACCTTTAGTGAAGGGGCAAAGCTTGCCAGGAAAGGAAATGTTAAAAAGTTACTTTTAACTCACTTTAGTCCAGCTATGTTAGAGCCTAAGGAGTTTTTATACAATGCAAATTCCATATTTGAAAACACTATTATAGGTGAAGATAGAATGATTATGAGTTTAAAGTTTGAGGATACTATAGGTTAGTATATATTATAAATATAAAAGGAGAAGCGATGGCTTCTCCTTTTTATAAGGCTTTCTATAATTGATAGATTTACCATCAATAAAAATTCAAAATTTCAATATTATACCCAAGTATAATCATATTATGAATAGGTACAATTAAGTATCAAAAGTAACATTTAAGAGAAATTTCATATAAAAAAACGTACTTTATAGTATTTAAATTATGATTAAGTAAAATTTTTGTTATAAATGTAAATATAAAAATTATCTATGTTCAAGTGGATTCATGGTAATTTCTATGGCAATCATATTATATATAATATATTTTAAAAATAATATTAATAAAATTTACCAATTGTAAATATATGTTTTTTTGACTACTTATTATAAATATTTTGTAATACGGTTTTCTTTGAAGTTTACCTAGAATAATATATATAATTATATATAAATAGAATTTAATATAAGATATAGTGAATATTACAAGAATATATATTTGTTTGATTTGTTGATTTTATGATATATATCATGGTTAGAGGAGAGAATTTTATGGCATGCAAAGATATGATAAATAATTATGATTATGACTACACCTTAGATTTATTATTTGATAAAATGTATGATTATGCCTTCATTACAGATTCCTTAGGAAAAATTGTTCATGTAAATAGCAGTATGTTAGAAGTTTTTCAATGTTCTAGAAATAAACTGATTGGAACTAATATTTTTAATTATATAAATTATAGTAATATTGATGAGATAATAGCTGATTTAGATGAGGCAAAAGAAAATTATATAGAAAAAAAATCTATAAAATTAAAATTTAACTCGTGTAAATATATAATTACAGATGTGAATATTTTTTTAGGGACATGGAACGAAGATCAGCATATATTTTTTATATTTGATTCTAAGTTTAGCCCTAGATGTGAGAAGATTACCACCAAGATTTTACAAGGTAATAACTATGGGTATGAAGATTTTATAGAGAATTGTATATCTAAAGTAAAATATAATTCTATAATTGATAGCCAAGATAATGTATGCCATGGAGTAGGTATAGCTAATGATATAACTGACATTAAATTAATGAAAAGACAGTTAAGAGAAAATGAAGCAAGATTAAGGTTTGCTATAGAAGACTTTAAAATAGGTTATTGGGATTGGGATATAGTAAGTGGGAACATGTTAATTGATAAAAAGTGGATGGAAATTATAGGGTATAATATAGAAAATACTAACACTATAAATTACAATACATGGAAACAGTTGATTCATGAGGAAGATTTAAAAGGCTCAAGTGAGGCCATGAGGGCATATCTTAAAGGAGAGTTAGAAAACTATGAATGTGAACTAAGGATGAAAGCAAAAGATGAAAATTGGATGTGGATTGTTATTAGAGGTGATATTGTTGAGAGAAATGAAAATAATATACCCCTTAGAATGGTAGGAATATATATTGATATTACAGAGAGAAAAGAAATTAAGTTTAGGGAAGAAAGATTAATGAAAAGAGAAGAAGAGAACAAGATAAGAAATGAGTTTTTAGCAAATATATCTCACGAATTAAGAACCCCTATAAATGTAATATTTTCAGCAATCCAAATGGAGAATACTTACATAAATAAAATGGATATTAATGAACTTTTAAAATACAATAAAATTATAAGGCAGAATTGTCTGAGACTTATTAGAATAACCAATAATATTATAGATATGACCAGGATAGATTCTGGTTTTTTGAAACCAGTATTTAAGGTTGAAAATATAGTTTCTCTTGTGGAATGTATAACTTTATCTGTAGTGAGTTATGCTGAGAATAAAGGTATAAATGTAATTTTCGATACTGAAGATGAAGAAATATATGTAAGGTGCGACTTCAATTTAATTGAAAGAATTATTCTAAATATATTATCTAATTCAGTAAAGTATGGAAAGGAAAATGGATTTATTAAGATAAATATCTATAAAATAAGTGAAAATAAAGTAAGAATAGTTATTAAGGATAATGGAATTGGAATACCAAATCAGTTTCTAGGGAAAATATTCGGAAGATTTCAAAGAGCTGATAATGGAATGTCTAGTAATAATGAAGGTAGTGGTATTGGATTATCACTAGTTAAAGCGCTTATTGAAATTCAAAAAGGAAACATAGATTTAAAGAGTGTTGTAGGAGAAGGAACAGAATTTATATTAGAGTTTCCAATAAGTGAAGAGAACATAGAGGAGAATAGTGGGGAAGAAAAAACACAATCAAAAATAAATAATATGATAGAAAAAGTTAACATTGAGTTCTCTCATATATATATATAGATATAGAGAAGGCTATGTTCTAAATCAAGANNTCTTGATTTAGAACATAGCCTTTTTTATAAGATACTAAAATACTACATAAATTAGACTCTAAATTATAACAACATTTTATATAAATACATATATTGAAGTATAGCCTAAAACAAAAGGGAGATGGTTGTGTGACAAAAGTAGAAGCAAAAGATATATACATGAATTATCACTCTCTAAAAGGAGAAACTGCGGCACTAAAAGATATTAGCTTTAAAGTAGAACTGGGCGATTTTGTTAGTATTGTTGGACCTTCAGGATGTGGTAAATCCACACTTTTAAATATAATATCTGGGCTTATGACGCCATCGAGTGGACAGGTTTATATAGATGGAGAGATTCATAATGGCTATTCTGATAAGCTTGGGTATATGTTTCAAAGAGATCATCTTTTTGAATGGTTAACAGTGTGGGAGAATGTGAGTTTAGGATTAAAGATAAAAAAGATGCTTAATGAAGAATCAAAAGAGAAACTTAAGACATTATTAAAAAATTATAGCTTATGGGATTTTAGAAATCATCATCCAAGAGAGTTATCTGGTGGAATGAGACAGCGGGTGGCACTAATTAGAACTTTAGCCATGAATCCAGAGGTATTATTATTAGATGAGCCTTTTTCAGCGTTAGATTATCAAACTAGATTAAATGTAAGTGATGAAATTTATGAAATCATAAAGAGAGAAGGAAAAACTGCTATTATGGTAACTCATGATATTTCTGAGGCGGTATCTATGTCATCTAAGGTAATAATATTATCTAAAAGGCCTGCTAATATAAAAAAAGAGATAGAAATAGGTTTTCATAATGAAAATCTATCTCCTTTAAAGAGTAGAGAACACAGCGATTTTAGGGTTTACTTTAATGCTATATGGAAGGAGATGGAATATGATGAAAATGGAAAGCAACGAGCATAAAGAATATATTAGAAAGGTTACTGCTAGAAAGAGATTAATTGCTACTTCTAGAATACTTATATTAGTATTATTCTTTCTGTTATGGGAGATATTGGGTGATTTAAATATAATAGATCCTTTTTTAACAAGCACACCATCCAGGATGTTTCAGAGTATGATTACCCTTTACGGAGAAGGAAGTTTACTAAAGCACATTTGGGTAACTTGCTATGAAACAATTCTAGGTTTTACCATAGGAACTCTGCTGGGAACCGTAGTTGCTATAGTACTTTGGTGGTCAGATTTTCTTTCTAAAGTACTAGATCCATATTTAGTAGTGTTAAATGCATTACCTAAAGTAGCATTAGGGCCTATTATTATATTTTGGGTAGGTAATGGTATGGAGGCAATAATAATAATGGCACTTTTAATTTCCATAATTGTTACTATCATTAGTGTTCTATCAGGGTTTAGAGAAGTGGAGGAAGATAAAATAAAGCTTCTGAAAACTTTTGGAGCATCAAAATTACAGATTCTAAATCATTTAATAATACCTGCTACTAGACCTACTTTTATATCAGCATTAAAAATTAATGTGGGGCTTTCTTGGGTAGGAGTAATTATGGGTGAGTTTCTGGTAGCAAAGGATGGATTAGGATTTCTTATAGTTTATGGAGGTCAGGTTGCACAATTAGATATGGTGATGATGAGTGTAGTAATACTTTCAGTTATTGCATATATTATGTATGAAATTGTGCATTATTTTGAAAAAAGTACAATTAAAATACAATAAGTTTATTGACAAATAGATTTACAAATAGTACAATTAGCGACAATAATATTAGTTGAAAGGAGAAGAGCAATTATGAAAAATACAGTTATAAAGACAACAACTATGACAATGTGTATGGATATGACTATGACCATGGATACCACCACGAAAACCATGTTATATAGTGATAATTTAATATGCATATTAATTGCTCATAGCCTAAAGTAATATTATTGGGAGCAATTAATAGATTAATTGCTCATAGTGAGGTTATGAATATTTATAGGTGTATAGTATTAATGATTATATAGCTAATAGTTTAAATATTTGTATTGAGAATGAAACACTGTGTGTAACACAGTGTTTTTTTTTATTACAAAAAAGGGGGAAATAAGATGGAAATGTTATATAAAAGCACTAGAGGAGATCATAGGTTAGTAACCCCTAGCCAAGGAATTATAAAGGGCATAGCAGAAGATGGAGGGTTATATATCCCGGTATATATTCCTAAAGTTAAAGAATCTTTAGAAGAGTTAGCATCTTTAAATTATAAGCAGTTAGCCTTATATATATTAAAAAAATATTTAACTGACTTTACAGAGGAAGAACTTTATCAATGTATTAATGAAGCCTATGATAATAAATTTCAGGAAGGTGAAGTAGTTTCTATAAATAAGGTTGGAAAGGATTCTTTTCTAGAGCTTTATCATGGACCTACTCTAGCTTTTAAGGATATGGCATTGTCCATACTACCACACCTTCTTAACAAGGCTCTAAAAAAGAATAATATTTCAGAGGATGTAGTGATACTAACTGCCACATCAGGAGATACAGGAACGGCGGCCCTAGAGGCTTTCAGTGGAGCAAAAGGAATTAAAATAATTGTATTTTATCCTCATAATGGGGTTAGTGAAATTCAAAAACATCAAATGGTGACTCAGCAAGGTGAAAATGTTCTAGTAGTTGGATTGAAGGGCAACTTTGATGATGCACAAAATGGAGTTAAGGCTATATTTAATGATAAGGAATATAAAGAAATATTAAAGGAGAGTGGATATATTCTCTCCTCTGCAAATTCTATAAATATCGGGAGATTGATTCCTCAGATAGTTTACTATTTCTATGGATATTTACAATTATTAAGAAATAAAGAGATAAAAGATGGTGAAAAGATAAATGTAGTAGTTCCAACAGGAAATTTTGGAAATATATTAGCAGCATACTATGCAAAGGCCATGGGACTTCCCATCGATAAGTTAATATGCGCGTCTAATGAAAATAATGTACTTTATGATTTTATAAACACAGGAATATATGATCTTAATAGAGATTTTAAAATAACAAACTCACCATCTATGGATATACTTATCTCCAGTAATTTGGAGAGATTAATTTACTACTTAAGTGAAGAAAACACTGAAATTGTAAGTGGGTTAATGAAAGATTTAAGGCTGGAAGGAAAATATGAGATAAATGAGCTAATGAAAAATAATCTAAAGGATTTTTATTCAGGATTTTCCACAGATTCAGAAACATTAAATACAATTAAAGAAATCTATGAAAGTCATGGGTATGTAATGGATACTCATACAGCGGTGGCATATTCAGTATATAAAAAATGTTTAGAGCAAGTTCAGCATAAAGAAAAGGCTATGATAATTTCAACAGCAAGTCCTTTTAAATTCACTAGAAATGTATGTGAAGCTGTAGGAATAGAAACTGATAGGAAGGATGACTTTCAATTAATAAATGAACTAAGTAATATACTGAAAATTCCAATATCAATTAGAGATTTAGAGAAAAAAGAAGTGGTTCATAGACTTATATGTGAAACTAATGAAATTAAGAATATGATAAATAAATTTTTACAGGTTGGTGAGAGAAATGATAATTAAAGTACCAGCAACTAGTGCTAATATTGGTCCAGGTTTCGATTGTTTAGGTATAGCCTTCAATATATATAATACCTTTCATATAGAAGAAATAGAAGAAGGCATTAAAATTCTTGGATGTGATGAAAAGTATGCTAATGAGGATAATTTAGTACTTATAGCTATGAAGAATTTCTTTCATTATGTGAACTACAAGGCAAAGGGTATATATATGAAAATCCATAGTGAAATACCTATAGCAAGAGGACTTGGAAGCAGTGCAGCATGTATTTTAGCCGGTGTTATGGCAGCTAATGAAATATCTAAATCAGGATTCACAAAGGAAGAGATATTAGAGGTAGCTACACTTATAGAAAATCACCCAGATAATTTAGCTCCTGCTCTATATGGTGGAATGACAGTAGCCATAAAGGAAGGAACCAAAGTTATAACAGATAAAGTTAATTTAAGTAAAGAACTCCAATTTCATGCTATAATACCAAGTTTTACATTGTCTACAAAAAAGTCTCGAAGTATATTGCCTAAATCGGTATCTCTGGAGGATGCAACTTTCAATATAGGTAGAGTAGTAATGCTGATACAAGGCTTAACAAGTGGAGACTTAGATAAAATTCAGATAGGGTGTATGGATAGGATACACCAGGATTATAGAGGAGAACTTATAGAGGATTATTGGAATATTATTAACAGATGCCAAGAATTAGGAGCACAGGGAACCTTCTTAAGTGGAGCAGGTCCCACAATAATAACAATAACTCATAAAGCTAATAGAAAATTTAAGGGGGATTTGAAGCAGAATTTGGAGTCAAAGTGGCATATAAAAGAACTATTGATTGAAGAAAATGGAGCAGTAATAGAAGTATAAAAGGGGGAAGGTAAATGGGTGATGTAGTAGTTTCGAAATTTGGTGGAAGTTCTTTAAGTGATAGTCTTCAATTTAAGAAGGTTAAGGACATAGTTTTAGGAGATGAAAACAGAAGATATGTAATACCATCAGCACCAGGCAAAAGAAATGATGAAGACTATAAAATTACTAACTTATTATATTTATGCTATGAACAAGCTAAAGAGGATGAAGATTTCGAGGGTATATTTAGTTTAGTAAGAGAAAGATATACTAATTTATGTAGTGAATTGGATATTTCAATGGATATTAATAGCTATTTAGATGACATAAAGAAGGAAATATGGAATGGTATATCTTCAGATTATGTGGAAAGTAGAGGAGAATATTTAAATGGATTAGTTTTAGCTAAGTATTTAAACTTCTCATTTATAGACCCTACAGAGGTTATAATTTTTAATAAAAATGGTGAATTAAATGAAGAGATAACTTATCAAAGAATAAAAGACAGATTAGGGGAAATAGATAGAGCAGTAATTCCAGGATATTATGGTGCTACATTAGAGGGAAGGGTCAAAACTTTTTCTAGAGGTGGATCAGATATAACAGGAGCAATAATTGCTAAGGGAATATCGGCAAAGATATATGAAAACTGGACAGATGTATCAGGATTATTAATGGCAGATCCAAGAATTGTAACTGACCCTAAATCAATCGAAGTGGTAACCTATAAAGAGCTTAGAGAACTTGCATATATGGGGGCAAGCGTATTTCATGAGGAGGCAACCTTTCCTGTTATGAGAGAGAAAATCCCCATAAATATAAAAAACACTAATCGACCACTGGATAGAGGCACTCTTATAGTGGATGAAGATATGAAGGAAAGTGAAGGAATTATAGGAGTTTCAGGTAAAAAGAATTTTACTATAATAACTATTTATAAAACGCTTATGAGTAGGGATAGAGGATATTGTAGGAGGCTCCTTTCTGTATTAGAGAGGAGGAATATAGGATTTGAACATATTCCATCAGGGGTAGATTCAATCTCTATTGTGATTGAAAATTCAGACACAAGGGAGACCTTAGAGGATGTATTAAAGGAGATGAGAGAGAGATGTAACCCAGATTCTTTAATTGTCTATGAAAGTTTATCTTTGATATCCATAGTAGGTAAGGGAATTATAAACACTCAGGGAATTGCATGTAAGTTATTCACTGCTTTAAATGACGCTAATATAAATGTAAGGATGATAAGTCAAGGGTCCAGTAACTTAAGCATAGTAATAGGTGTGGAGAGTGAAGATTTTGAAGCTGCTATAAGGGCTATATATTATGCCTTTGAAAACTAAGGAGGTCGGAAAGTATATGAAAAAAGTAAAAATAGCTATATTAGGATTTGGAAATGTTGGTAAGGGAGTATGGAAAATTTTAGAGAGAAATAAAGAGGAAATAATAAAAAACTCAGGATATCAAGTTGAAGTAGGTAAGATACTGGTAAAAGATGTTAATAAGGTGAGAAAAATAAATGTGTCTGAGAAACTGTTGACAGATAGATTTGAAGATATTTTAAATGATGATGGTATAGAGATTGTTGTAGAGGTAATAGGAGGAGAGAGTCCAGCTAAAGATTATATTGTAAGGTCAATGAAGGCTAAAAAACATGTGGTTACTGCAAATAAACTCTTATTGGCTAGTTATTTAAAGGAATTACTTCATATATCTAGAGAAGAGAAAGTATCATTGTATTATGAAGCCAGTGTAGGCGGAGGAATACCAATAATAAGAGAAATTAATGAAAGTCTTACTGGTAATAAGATAAAGAAAATAACTGGAATATTGAATGGAACTACTAATTATATATTAAGCAAAATGACCTCAGAGGGAGTTAGCTTCCAAGAAGCTTTAATTGAAGCCCAAGAAAAAGGTTATGCAGAAGTAAATCCAACATCAGATGTGGAGGGAGAGGATGCCGCCTTTAAATTAGCCATTGTTGCTTCACTAGCCTTTGGAACAAAAATTATTCCTAAGGATATATATAGACAAGGAATTAGCAATATTACTACAGCTGATATTGACTTTGCAAAAAAATATGGCTATGCTATTAAGCTTCTAGCATTAGCTAAAGAGGAAAGTGAAAATATAGAGGTAAAGGTTCATCCGGCATTAATAACTAATTCACATCCAATGGCTAATGTAGATGGAGTTTTTAACTCAGTATATATTGAAGGAAATGCAGTTGGGGAACTCATGCTATCAGGAAAAGGTGCGGGAGAATTGCCTACAGGAAGTGCAATTGTGGGAGATATAATATCAATCTTGAGAAATACTCCTTCTTTTAAAAAGGAAAAAGATATAAATAGCAATGGAGATAAAGTAATTAGGCATTGGAAGGAAAATGAGAGTGAGTTTTATATAAGGGTAAATGTTGTGGATAA
Source organism: Clostridium sp. UBA4108 (assembly GCA_002381695.1). Lineage (GTDB taxonomy): Bacteria > Bacillota > Clostridia > Clostridiales > Clostridiaceae > Clostridium_J. Next base: position 280,719 of record DFXM01000020.1, read on the forward strand.
ACCAGGTGTAATGGGTGAGATAGCAACTATATTTGGGGATAATAATATAAGTATTGAGTCGGTAACTCAAGATATAAAAAAGGAAGGAAATGTGTCTCTAGTTTTTATAACTTACAAAGGTAAGGAAGAACATATGGGAAATTCCATTGAGAGAATTAAGGAGAGTAAAGTAGTAAATAGAGTAGAAAGTGTTTTAAGAGTAGAAAACTTTAATTAAAAACATAGATCTAGTTATTTTTAAGAAAGTGTTACTTAAATATTCTAATTGGATTACATTACAGGCTTTATTTTAATAATTATAGTAGGCTATTGTGTAAATTACCTATAAGATAATTTATACAATAGCCTATTTTAAAATATGTTTCTGTTTTAATATAGTATTGATAATATGTAGTTCTAAAATTAAAAATCATTTGAAGCAGAGAGTAGAATATAAGGTGATTAATTTTTACGATTGTTATAATAAGTGTAGTTAAATGATATAATAAGATTATATGAGGCATATGAAATAAAGTACTAATGATAATCGATCATTATGAAGTGCTATGCACTTTACTTAAAGGGGGATATATGAAAAAAATTAAAACAGTTGCTTACGTAGTGTTATTAGGTGTTATTTTAGTTTGGGGAATATCTTTTGTAAGTATAAAGATATTGTTGGAGGTTTTTTCTCCAGTTATATTAGCATTCGTTAGATTTACCATAGCTACTACAATTTTAGTGATTATTATGTTAAGAGGAAAACGTGAGAAAGTAGCAAAGAAAGATTTATGGCTATTGGCAGCAAGTGGTATATGTTCTATAACTTTATATTTTATATTTGAAAATAATGGAATACTTAGAATATCAGCATCTACTGCATCTATAATAGGTGCAACAATTCCCATAGCTACAATAATTACAGATATTATAGCTTATAAGACAAGAGTTAGAAAGAAAGAAATAATAAGTATATTAGTATCTATTATAGGAATATATTTTGTTGTAGGAGGCGACATAAGTGGCTCTATAACAGGATATTTATTTATGTTAGGGAGTGTAATTGCATGGTGTGGTTACATGGTAATTACAAAGCCACTATTTAAAAGATATAATAATATGACTATAACTACGTATCAAGCTATTTTTGGAACATTAGCTTTTATACCATTTTTACCATTTGAAAGTGTAAATTGGACAATGATTAATGCAGGGACTATTTTTAATTTATTATTTTTAGCAGTGCTATGTTCATCCTTTGCCAATTTTGGATATAACTTTGCAATGAAGGAACTTGGGCTAGGTATAAGCTCATTATTTCTTAATTTAATGCCTGTAGTTACAATATTATTTAGCTTTTTAATATTAGGAGAAACACTTTCTATACCACAAATAGTAGGATCAATATTAATAATTATTGGTGTATACATATCTACAAAACCAGAAAAACAAGATCAAACTATAGAATGTTAAATTTTTCAAGCACCCCAGGGGTTGTTCCATAATATGGAATGACCCCTGGGGTGCTTACATTTTCTATAAATTGAATTATAATATAAAGTGAACGATAATTAAATATTATATATGAAGAGATTATATTTAGTAGGTGAGTGAATAAATTTATGAAAAAATTAATATATACTGTGATGGGGATAATTTCGCTGGGAATATTTATGGTTACCTTGAATTTCTATATTGGAGAAAGGCAGAAGATAGAAGCGTTTCAAAGCCATATGAGTGTATTAGCTTCTAAGGGAGAACTTACATATATTACAGCTGAGGAGCAGGCTAAAATTGATAAAGAGGAAAAGAAGAAGAAAAAGGCAGAGGAAAAGCAACGAAAGAAAGAAGCAGAAGAAGCAGAGAAAGCTAGAAAGTTAGAGGAACAAAGGCAAAAAGAGGAGATCTTGAAAAAGAAGAAGGAAGAAGAGGAAGAGCAAAAGAAAAGAGAAGAAGAGCAGAAAAAAATAGCAGCAAAACAAAAGATTATGAACGTAGGATTAGTTAGTCAACTTCCTGAATATAAAAATGGATGTGAAATTACGGCTCTTACTATGATGCTAAACTATAACGGAATTAATGTAGATAAACATACTTTAGCGAATAAAGTTAAGAAAGATAGTACAGCTATAAAGTACGATAGTAAAGGAAATATTGTAGAGTGGGGAAATCCTGAGGTTGGATTTGTTGGAGATATTACAGGAAAGACTAAGGGTTATTCTATTGATCCAGCTCCATTGATTCCACTGTTAAATGAATATTTACCTGATAGGGCGCTGAATCTAACAGGTGTAGACTATAGTGAAATTGAAAGAATATTACTAGATGGAAGAACCATAATTGTTTGGGTGACATCAGATTTTAAACTTCCATCAAGACCTGCTCAGTGGACCAGCAATGGACAGGTTATCCATGGGAATTTTTCTCAACATGCGGTATTGCTGACAGGAATAGATGAAAATTTTCTTTATTATAATGATCCCTTAGGAAATAAACAAGGAGCATCAGTAAGTAAAAAGGATTTCAAGTCAATATGGCATAGTATGGGAAACAAAGCCTTAAGCTATTACAAATAATAATATGTAATTTAAAAATCAACAATCATTTTAAAATAAAATCTTAAAATAAAGCCATAAATATAAAAACTTACTAATATAATAGAATTTTCCTATAAATTTATACGTATATACTCATAATGATAGAAATGTTTAGGAGGATTTTTTATGAAAGTTTTTTTAAAGAGGGCCATAGCGATAGTGATATGCATAATATTTTCAACTATGATATTTGCCTGTGGTAGCAAGAAAGATAGTGCTAGTAGTGAGTATATGAACAAAGCAGATGGTGGAACGGCTAAACAAGAAATGCCTCAGGAACAAAAATCAGGTATAAGTAAAGACGAGGCAAAGAATCAAGATAATCCTAAAGATGTTATAAATAATCCTAATAGAAAGTTAATAAAAACAGGAGATATCCAACTAGAAACCTTAAAATTCGATGAAGCTATAAATAATTTAAATAATGAAATAAATAAGATAGGAGGTTATGTAGAAAGTTCTAATATTCAAGGTAAAACTATGAATGAAAGTTATTCTACAAGTAGATATGCCTCATTTTCAGTAAGAATACCAAGTGACAAGTTTGATAGTTTTCTAAATGGCTTAGGTAATATAGCTAATATGATATCAAAAAGTGTAAATGGTCAGGATGTAACTTCTCAATATGTGGATACCGAAGCTAGATTAAAGTCCTTAAAGATTCAAGAAGAGAGATTTTTAGAATTAATGAAAAATGCTAAAGATGTTAAGGATATCATAGAATTAGAGAAGAGTTTAACAGAAGTTAGATATCAGATAGAGAGCTTAACAGGAGCTTTAAAGCAATGGGATAATTTAGTAGAGTATTCAACTATAAATATAGGATTAAATGAAGTTTCAGAATTATCCATAGGTGAGGGAAGCAATAGTAGTCTAGGAGATAAAGTTGTCGTAGCTTTTAAAAAATCAATAAGAAGTATTGTTAACCTAGGAAAAGGTACAGTGGTATTTGTAGTAGCTATAATTCCATATTTAATTATATTAGTACCAATAGGATTTATAATGAAATTTATTATGAAGAAAAAAAATATTAAATTTATTCGTAAGGAAGATAAAGATAAATAATCTATATAAAGAAACCAAGTATAGACAAAATGTTTATACTTGGTTTCTTCAATTTATACTAAACTTACCTTAAAAAATTCCCATAGTATTAACCTTATTGGATATTCATTTCTAAGGATATATTTAAAGATAATTCAGTAGTATTATTTAAACAATCTTTAATTTTAAAAACTAACTGATTTTCTCCTTCAATGAATTTATCATAAGGCAATGGAACGATGAATTCATTATTTTCGGATATTTGACAAGTTTTCCATTTATCTTCATTGGATAATTTCCATTCTAATGTTATGGGACTTTCAAATTCAAATTCAGAGCAAATAATATCCTTATACTTTACCATCAAATCATCTACACTAAATTTTATTGAAGAATTGCTTATTTCATATGAAACTTTAGGTTTAGAAGAATCTACAATTAAAACATCATTACCAGATAATTCGGTTTTATGTTTTCCTTTATAGGCAGTAGCAGTTAAAGAATAGATTCCATCCTCTAAAGGAAGAATTTCTTCAGAAGAAGAAGTGGAAGCTACTTCACCAAAGCCTTTCACCAAATTACTTCCTCTCCAAAGGGTTAAAGGTTTAGCAGAATCATCATTTAAATTTCTAATTTCTATAGTTAACTCATCAATATCGTTGCATAAGTAATAACTTATTTTTATCTCATCTTGATTTGAAACTATTTTAGAATTAGTATAGAAATCAGTTATTAGGGGATATCCCTCAGGATTTACTAGTATTATAAATGGAATATTTTTAGTATCATTTTCAGCTGTAAATTTTATGTATCCAGAGTAAATTCCATTGGGTATATTGTTGGTATCAACTGTTGCATTCATTAGTAATTCTCTTTTAGAGTTACCTTCTACAAATATATTTTTAGGAATATCTAGTATTATTTGTTCTGCGTTGTTATACATTACATAATCTATATTATATACTTTACTATTTTTAGATATATTTTCTATAGAGAGAACTTGAGTGATTTCTTTTTTCCCAATATCTTTTTCTATAAAACCAAAACTTAAATTATTTGGAGTTATAAAAGAATCAACATTTATTAACTTATCTATATCTACAAATCCAGAACCTTGAATCTGTGGAGGATACATTGTTCTATTTTCATCTATAATCAATTTAGCATTATTAGTTATAGCAGCTTTAATTTGTTCAGGACTCCAATTTTTATGAGCTTGTTTTATTAATGCAGCTACACCAGTGATATAAGGTGCTGACATGCTAGTGCCAGTTTCATTCTTATAACCAGATTCGTCAATTTCGTATGGGACAGTACTATTTATATCGATACCAGGCGCGATTACATCGGGTTTTATGCCCCATAGTCCAGGAGTAGGGCCATGAGAACTTTCGTAGAAAATTTTGGTAATAGATTCATTTTTTAATGTCATGGTTTCTTTGTCGATAATAGTACTTAACCTTACAAAATCATTTTTATCTATGCTAGCTACGGGTATTTTAGCTGAATCATATAGTATAAAGGAATCACTATCTACTTGTCCACTTTCTATGTGCACTATAATACCTACTATCTTATTAGTATCAACAGTACTAATAAACTCTTCTAGTTCTAAAATATCATTACATTTAACTAATAGTATGTTATTTTTATCTTCAAGCTTAGATACAGATTTAAAATCATTTTTCGCTTCATTTATGATAGAATAGTTAATTCCTTCAGGGAATTTACTGCTTCCTCTTACTAAATTTAATTTAAATTTAGTATTACTTTTCTCTCCTATGATAGTAGTAGATAATAAATTTGAAGAACCATTTCCTACAGTAATAACTCCAGGTAGGGCAGCTACATCCTTTATACTCCAATCAGATGGACCATAATTACCAGCGGATTTAACTACTACAATACCTTTTTCAATTGCTTCATTGATGGCATCAGCTACAACTCCATTAGGCATATTATAATTAGCTCTTAGTGATATATTTATTATATCTGCACCAGATTTGATGGATTCATCAATAGCCTTTACAATATTCTCATCAGTTGTAGTGCCGTCTTTACTTATAACTCTATAGACCAATAAAGAAGCTTCAGGAGCAACTCCTTTAATTTTGCCATTAGCTGCGATGATTCCAGACACATGTGTTCCGTGACCATACTTTAAATCTCCATCCTTATAAATAGGTTTAGCATCAACAAAGTCATATCCACCAATTATGTTATTTACTAAATCAGGATGATTTATATCAACGCCACTATCAATGACAGCAACCTTAACTCCTTTTCCAGTGTAATTTATAGGTGTTACATTTTCAGTGGCTGAGGAACTATAAGTAAATTTATAAAAACCTATAAATAGAGTTAATAGAATAATAGATGTTATTGATTTAATAATTAAGACGCTTTTTCTCATTTAAAATCCTCCTAGATATAAGGTGTCTAAAGAAAAGTTGACTCTATAGTCCAATATATAGTATATATAGTGATTTATATAAAAAGGTTACAAATAAGTGAATATAAATATTACAAAATTGTAGTTATTTCGTTGAATAAAAAAGATTCCAGTGAAGATCACTGGAATCTTTCTATTTACTTCTCTCTAGTTTCAACTTCCTTTAATACTCTTTCTATGAAGGCATTAAGAGCAGTTGAGCCTTCATCACCGTTTTTACGGCTTCTTACAGCTATTTCTTTATTCTCAGCTTCCTTTTCGCCAACTACTAGAATATAAGGAATTCTTTCATTACGAGCTTCTCTAATTTTGTATCCAATTTTTTCAGCTCTATAGTCAGCTTCAACTCTGATATTATATTTTCTAAGCTCCTTGTATACCTCATCTGCATAATCATGATATTTTTCAGATATAGGTAATAGTTTAGCTTGAACTGGTGCAAGCCAAGTTGGGAATGCTCCAGCATATTTTTCTATCAGCATGGCAAGAGTTCTTTCATAACATCCTATAGAAGTTCTATGGATAACATATGGATATTTCTCTTTTCCATCCTTATCGATATAAGTCATTCCAAATCGCTCAGCTAGTGAGAAATCGATTTGAACAGTAATTATTGTATCTTCTTTTCCATGAACATTTTTAAATTGTAAATCCAACTTTGGTCCATAGAAAGCAGCTTCGCCTATTGCTTCAGTATAGTTAATTCCAAGGTTATTTAATATATCTCTCATCTTATCTTGAGTAGCATACCACTCATCTGGTCTGTCTATATATTTAGACTTATTATTTTCATCCCATAGCGAGAATTGATAAGAGATATCATCTTCAATGCCTAGTGTTTTCATCATATAGTTGATTAGGTCAACAACTCCTCTGAATTCTTCTTCAAGTTGGTCTGGAGTACAAACTAAATGTCCTTCAGAAATTGTAAATTGTCTTACACGAATTAATCCATGCATTTCTCCAGAAGACTCATTTCTAAATAGTGTTGAAGTTTCACCATATCTTAATGGTAAATCTCTATAGCTCTTCTTGTCAACTTTGTATACCATGAATTGGAATGGGCAAGTCATTGGCCTAAGTGCAAATACTTCTGCATCTTTTTCTTCATTTCCAAGAACAAACATTCCATCCTTATAGTGATCCCAGTGTCCTGAGATTTTATATAAGTCACTTTTAGCCATTAGAGGAGTTTTTGTTAATAAATATCCTCGTCTCTCTTCTTCATCTTCAACAAATCTTTGAAGAAGTTGAACTATTTTAGCCCCTTTTGGCATTAATAGAGGAAGTCCTTGACCAATAGGTTCAGAAGTAGTAAATAATTTCAATTCTCTACCAAGCTTATTATGATCACGTTTCTTAGCTTCTTCTACAGCCTCTAAGTAGCTATCTAATTCAGATTTTTTAGTGAAGGCAGTACCATAGATACGAGATAACATCTTGTTTTTTTCATTTCCTCTCCAGTATGCACCAGCTAGTTTAGTTAGTTTGAAAGCCTTTACTGGTTTAGTTGACATTAGGTGAGGACCAGCACATAGGTCTACAAAATCACCTTGTCTATAGAAAGTTATAGTTTCTCCCTCTGGTAGGTCTTGAATTAACTCTACCTTATAAGGTTCCTCTTTCTCTTCCATGAATTTTATAGCCTCATCTCTTGGAAGTTGAAAACATTCTATAGATAAATTTTCTTTAACTATTTTTTTCATCTCTTCTTCAATTTTAGTTAAATCTTCATTAGAGAAACCTCCATCTAAGTCGAAATCGTAATAAAAGCCGTTATCTATAGCAGGTCCTATAGCAAGTTTTGCTGCTGGAAATAATCTATTAACTGCTTGAGCTAATATATGAGCTGATGTATGTCTAAATGCTTTTCTTCCCTCAGCATCATCGAAAGTTAGAATACTAAGATTACAATCTTCACTAACTATATAGCGTAAATCTACAGTTTTACCATTAATAGTTCCAGCTGTAGCAACTCTTGCCAGTCCTTCAGAAATACTTCGTGCAATTTCAAGTACGCTTAATGGGCTTTCATACTCTTTAAAAGAGCCATCTTTTAATGTTATTTTAATCATTGTTAAATCTCCTTTCCATATATATTATTAAATCACTAAAATAAAAAATCCCGTCACTTTTCATAATAGAAAAGGGACGAGGTATACCCGTGGTTCCACCCAATTTGTCTACATAAGTATAAAATAACTTACAAAAGACCACTTTAATAACTATAACGTAGTTAACGGACTTTATTAGAGTCACTCCGAGGTGGTTTTCAATATGTTTTATTTGAAGGCAATTTCAGCTATTATGCCAACTCTCTATTAATAAATTACATATTTACTCTTCTCTTCACTGTGATTTTAATATTCAACTTAATTATTGTAACTTTATTATATCATAATTTTAATAAAATTATCATAAATATTATCATAAAATTATAATAATTTTATCATAATTATTAATTATGTCAATAGGATTGTAGAAACTAATGAAAAATCCTAATATTTTGGAGAAGTATGCTAGGGAGAGAGAATTGGCTTCGCCATTAAATCGCTTTTCTAAAGAACAAAGTGAGCACTTATTTGTAACATCTGCTTGCACTTCAGTGAATTTAGATTGATTTATCTCCTTTTATTACCAATATATATTTATGAATTTAGCATAGTGAAAATATTTCAATATACTTACATATTATGATGAAATATCTTATAATAAAATAATAAGGGAATTGTATTTATGGTGATAATCACAGAATATTTATAGGGGGAAAATAATTTATGAGAAAAGAAATGTATTGTAGCAGTTTTTGGTCAAGCTTATATAAAGATAGTGATGATATAATTATGGACAAGGCTGATATAGACAGATTTAATAAAGAAAATATTGAAAAAGGCAATATATTTGATGTGTTTGCTGAGAAGGAAGGATATTCTAAAGATGAGATTGTAGCCATGATAGATAATGTAGGCAAAATACCAACAGAACGTAAATATAATTTATATTTCAATGGAAAACTTATTGAGGAAGAATATTGTAATAAATTAATTCGAAATCTAAATTTAGAAAAATTAGAAGAAAATATTAGACCCTCTTATGGAATAACTGTAAGAAGAACTATGATGAAGACCTTTCCTACAGATGATAGAGTATTTAAACATGAAACTGAGTATAGCTTAGATAGATTTATGGAGACAGCAGTTTATCCATGTGAGCCATGTGTAGTGTACTGTAGTAGCAAGGATAAAAAATGGTACTTTGCGAAAATATATAATTACATAGCTTGGATCAAAGCTGATGATGTAGTAATAGGTGATAAAGAAGAAATTAAAAATTTCTGCTATTGTGATGATTTTTTGATGGTAACAGGTAAGAAAATCTATACTGAATTTAATCCTTTTGATGAAAATTTAAGCAATGTACAAATAGATATGGGGGTTAGACTACCTATAGATGGAGGCTGGAATTATGAAGAAACAGTTCAAGACATGGACTGCGAAGGTAACTATGTAGTTAAATATCCAAGAAGAAATGGAATGGGCAAATTAGAATTTACTAATATATTAATACCATTTAATGAAGGAGTTAATGAAGGTTATCTACCATATACTGTTGATAATATCCTAAGGCAAATATTCAAGTTTCAAGGAGAAAGGTATGGTTGGGGCGGAGAGTTTAATGGAAGAGATTGTTCAGGGCTAATGCTAGATGTCTATAGAAGTCTTGGTATAATATTACCTAGAAATGCAGATAGACAATTTGAAAATTGTGAAGGAAGAGTTATAGTAACTAATAACCAGATATCAAGAGAAGAAAGAATCAATATTTTGAGAGATATAAAGCAGGGAACCATGATATTTTTTAATGGTCATGTAGCTATGTACATTGGAGAATTTGAAGATAATTTCTATATAATACATGATACCTTAGGATATAATAAAGATGTAAATGGAAAGATAAAAGCTTTCTCTACTCGAGGAGTTTCAGTATCACCATTAAAGAGTGCATATACATTAGATGATAATAAAGAAGAATATATACTAGCGATGCTAGGAGTGAATGAAATAAGCTTATAAAATAGTATCTGTACAAGTATGTTTTAAAACACGTTAATTTGGACTTCATATTCGTAGTCCGATTCCAACAGTTTATAAAACATACTTGTAATAATATCCAGTCATTTATCAACAATATATCAAAACAGCACCTTGTAATATATGATATAATATACATATATTAAGGAATGAATTACAGTCTAACATTGCATAGAAAATTTAAAAATTTTTTTAGAGAAAGGTAGCAAGTTAGAGTGAAGTTTATGATATAAGCACTAGTTCAGGAGGATATATGGACTTTATTTATGCAATAGACAAAGCAATAACGGATTTTATTCATTTTGGATTACAAAATGAGATTTTTGATTTTTTAATGCCACTTATAACTAGATTAGGTGATATAGGATTTATATGGATAATTATAAGTGTGGTATTGGTGCTTACAAAAAAATATAGAAGAATAGGATTTACTTGTATACTGGCACTAATATTAAGTACTATATTGACAGAAGGGATATTAAAGCATTTAGTAGAAAGGACAAGACCATTAATTGTTAATCCTATTGAAACACCATTAATACCTATTCCAGTGACTTTTTCATTTCCATCAGGCCATACTGGAGCTTCAGTAGCAGTAGCTTTTGTATTGTGTAAATATTTACCTAGGTACAAATTAGGATTTATAACATTAGCATTTTTAATAGCATTTTCTAGAATATATCTGTATGTACATTATTTTTTTGATGTAATAGGAGGAGTTATAGTAGGTATAACAAGCGGGGTTTTAGCTATTTATATAATTGAAAAATGGATATTTAGAAAAGACAAAGAAAAACTTACTAATATTTAGAATTAAATGTTAGTAAGTTTTTCTTATAAACTTTGTTTTAATATAGTATTGATAATGAACTACATATTATTACTCACAAACCATTATTATATATATAATAATGTTATTTTATATTAATTTAGCATATTATAAAAATATAATTACAATTTATATTTTTACATAATTTTAATTAGTTTGTATAAATTGCACAGGATGTGAGTCATGAGATAATACATCGAACATATATCCTTTGCTAGATAATCCCTCTATTATTTCTGGCATAGCTTCTAAAGTTGTATATTTCATGTTAGTATCATGCATTAATATATTAGCATGTTTAACATAAGGTGAATCTGATAATACTCTATGAACTATAACACTTTTAGCTTGAGTGCCAGTAGAAGCATCTGTAGAATCAACATTCCAATCAAAGAAGGTATATCCCATATCATTTAGACGACTTGCTAAAGATTTCATAAAGTTTGATCCGCTATAAGTGGAGCTTAAATCATTATTAGAGCCTCCAGGAAACCTTAGAATTTTTGAGGGTTCTACTCCCGTAATTTCTTTAAGTTTTGCATCTAAATCAGTTACTTCTTTTATAAAGACATCTGGTGATGAGTATATTTTACTATAATCATGGGAATAGGTATGATTAGCCAATACATGTCCTCGTTTAACAATTTCTTTATACTCTTCGTCGTAGCCTTCTTTATAAGTTACAAAGAATGTAGCTTTAACTTTATATTTATCCAAAACATTAAGAAGCTGCATAGTATTATCTGAAGGGCCATCATCAAAGGTTAAATAGGCAACCTTCATATTGGCCATAGCTGCCTCATACTCTGATTTTTTTCCTTCAATAGCTTGTTGCAGTTTAGTGTTTTCTTGAGATAAAATATCATTATTAGAGGATATAGTTTGAATTTTATTTTGTAGCTTTTTACTGCTATTCATAGCTAATATAACTCTACTGTTTGAAAAAATCGATATACCAAAACAAATAATTAATGCAATAAACAATATGATTCTTCCTAGGTTATTATTTTTTTTTCTACTTCTTTTAGCCATATTTTATATTTACCCTCCAAAAACACTAATTAGAAATATTAGATAAGTTATTAAGTTTATTATCAAGATCACTTTTAGACTGCTTTAAAATATTGTTCTCTTCCTTAAGTTTTTGTTCTTGAACCTTCAGCTGCTCCATTTGCTTAGTTAAATCATTATTAACCTTATCGAATTGCTTTAATTTATTATTAGCAAATACAAAGGAACCTATTAGTACAAAAAATAGAATTATTCCTACTAAATAAAAATTTATAACACTTTTTTTTTTCTTAGGAGCTCTTGAAACTTCCAACATTATTCATCCGTCCTCTCTCCAGCAATATGGTATCATTATATAATTATATAATTATAATAAATAATATTTATTACAAAGTAGTAACAAATATCATTTTTATACATAAAAGTTTAAAAAGTTACATAAAAAGTATGTTTACGAAAAATACTAATCAATATGTAATAAAATGCATACTAATCACATAGTTTCATAAGATAAATATGTTGAGTATGTATATTAAGTTTCAAACGAGAAGAATTTTTAAAATCAGTACTACTATATATAGTATTAATTTAATCTCAATATATATGTTTATATAATGAAAAAAGCTAAAAAATGATAACAAAAATAAATTAAATATTTTTGTTATCATTTTTGTGCTAATGCTTAGGATTGGAAGAAACTTTCTCAACAGCAGTAATAACTGAAGCAGTAATGCTAATTTTTTCTTGCTTATCTATCTCTGTTAATGCTGATGTGTAAATTTTTCCTTCTTCATTAACAACATACTTAGGCTTCACACAATTTAATGAACATGCCATCATATCAGCAATGCATTTGTCACATCTACAAATATGGGGATAACTATGCAAAACTTGATTAAGAATTTTTTTCACAATTTCCTCAGAGTAATTCTTATAGATAAACATAAAAATTACCTCCTAAGCTAAAGTATTAATACTATATAATATTTTCAATTATATATAAGGTTACATTAGATACTCATTTTTTTTACATTTTCCGGGATTATAAGATCTGCAAGTGTTGCATTTTTAACGTCTTCTATAGTAGCTTCAGGGCCTAACTCTCTTAAAACTAAACCTTTATTAGTAACTTCTAAAACAGCCATTTCAGTTATTATTAAGTTTACTTGATGTGCTGCTGTTAATGGTAATGTACATTTTTTAAGTATTTTTGGGTTTCCTTTTGCAGTATGTTCCATAGCAACAATAACTTTTTTAGCTCCTACTACTAGGTCCATAGCTCCACCCATTCCAGGTACTTTTTTACCAGGAATCATCCAGTTAGCAAGGTTTCCTTCTTGGTCTACCTCTAATGCTCCTAATACTGTTGCATCAACGTGACCTCCTCTGATTATAGAGAAAGACATTGAAGAATCAAAGAAGGCAGCACCAGGTATTACAGTTACAGGAAGTCCTCCAGCGTTTACTAGGTCTTTATCTTCTTTTCCAGCTTCTGGAGCTGCACCTATTCCAACAAATCCATTTTCAGATTGTAGAGTTACGTCTACTCCTTCAGGAATATAATTAGCAACAAGGGTCGGAAGGCCTATACCAAGGTTTACTACGTCTCCATCTTTAAGTTCCATAGCAACTCTTTTTGCTATAACTTCTCTTATCATATTTTTATCCATGTTATTTGTCCCCCTTAACTATGTAATCAACAAATAATGCAGGCGTCATTACATGATTTGGATTAATCTCACAAACTTCTACTAATTCTTCAGCTTCAACTATAACTAAATCAGCAGCAGTTGCCATTAATGGGTTAAAGTTTCTAGTAGCCTGGTTATAATAGATGTTTCCTTTTTTATCTACTTTTGAACCAAATAGTAAAGCTACATCTGCTCTAAGTGGAGTTTCTAATATATAATCGTTTCCATCTACATTTATTATTTGTTTTCCTTCTTCAACTATAGTACCAAGACCAGTTGGAGTTAAGAATCCACCAAGGCCTGCACCACCGCATCTAACTCTTTCAGCTAGAGTTCCTTGAGGTGATAATTCAACATCCATTTCCTTTTCGTTCATTTGACGTCCAGTTTCTGGATTAGTTCCTATATGAGAAGCAATAACTTTTTTTACTTGCTTATTAACTATTAATCTTCCTATACCTCTGTCAGGAAATCCAGTATCATTTGCTATGATAGTTATATCTTTAATTCCTTTTTCAACTAAAGCATCGATAAAACTTTCAGGTGTACCAACAGCTAAGAAGCCACCTATCATAATAGTCATTCCATCTTTAATGTGAGAAATAGCTTCATCAATTGTAACAATTTTGTTCATAATGTCCCCTCCATAATAAATTATTCTCCATTACTAAGTGTAATACTATTCAAAGAATTTTGCAACTTGAGAAAACTATATATTTACAAAATCTTATCTTATTTCATTAAATTATGTGTATTTTTTAAATTTAAACTAATAAATAGTTAGTATATAATTTATATAGGATATACAAATTTGTTGAATAGATATATTACTATTAGAAAAGAATTCAATATAAAATGGTATTAATAAAATTAATTTAAAAGAGTGGGAAGTGAAATTTTGGGTATTAGATATATTTATGGTAGAGCAGGCACAGGAAAGAGCTACACATGCATAGAAGAAATTGAAGAGAGATTAAAGTCTGGAGAGAAGAAGCCATTAATACTTATAGTGCCAGAACAATTATCTTTTAAAGCTGAGAAAGCACTAATAGAGAAAACTGGGGCTACAGGAATTAATAATGTTCATGTATTGAGCTTTCAGAGATTAGCTTTTACTATATTTAATGAAGTCGGAGGAATAACTCGTAGCTACATGGATGATACGGGAAAGGCAATAATCATTGGAAAGGTAATTCAAGAGGTAAAACAGAATTTAAAGCTCTTTAATAAAGCAGTTAATCAGATGGGCTTTATAGATAAAATAATTGATACATTGACAGAATTTAAGAGACATAATGTGACACCACAGATGTTAAAGGATTTAAAGGAAAAAATTGATGACAATGAACTGCTTACAGATAAACTAGAGGATATATGGAATATATATAATGAATTTGAAAATAAGTTAACTCAGGGGTATTTCGATCCCGAGGATAATTTGACAATTCTTTATAGTCAAATAGGTAATAGTGAGTTCTTAAAAGGTGCAGAGATTTGGATGGATGAATTTAATGGTTTTACCCCTCAGCAGTACAACATTATAGGAGCATTACTTAAACAATGTAAAAATATAAATATAACCATAGCCTATAAGGGTGATGAAATTCAGGGTAAAGATGATGTTACTAACGCTTTCTATCCTATATATGTTACAGAAGAAAGACTTACAGAATTAGCACAGCAATATGGATACTATCCTAAAAGAAATCTTCATTTAGATACACCACATAGGTTTAAGGACAATAAAAGTCTGCGCTATTTAGAGGAGAATTATTTCAATCATGGGTCAGGAAAGTTCAAGGGAGAGGAAAATAATATTTCTATATTTAAAGCTCAAAATCCTTATAGTGAGATAGAGTTTATAGCAAAAGAAGTATTGAGATTAGTTAGAGAAGAAGGGTTTAGGTACAGAGATATTCTCATAGTATGTAGAGATTTGCCTAGCTATAAGGATATAGCTAAAGTTATTTTTAGTGAGTATGAAATACCAAATTTTGTTGATGACAAGGAAGGAATTTCTGGAAATCCACTAATTATATATATAACCTCACTATTAGATATTTTTTTAAGACGATGGAAGGATACCGCTATAATTACACATCTAAAAAGTGGATTTATTAATTTGCAGTGGCATGAAGTTGATATGTTAGAAAACTATCTTTTAGAATATGGCATAAAGAGTAGAAAGAAGTGGATAGACAGTAAGTATTGGAAAGAGAATCCTAAATATGAAGGTATAGAAAATATAAGAGGAAAAGTTTTAAAACAATTGTTAGCATTAGAAGAAAAAATTAAGAATTGTGGCAATGTGAAAGAGCTATGCACGGTTATTTTTGAGTATTTAAATGAAAACGAGATTTATGAAAAGATAAATTATTATATAAATAAGTTTATGGAGGAAAATAATCAGCAATTAGTAGATGAGTATAGCAGTATTTGGAATGTAATAATAGAGCTTTTAGACCAATTTGTAGAGATACTTGGGGAGGAAGCTGTAGATCTTGAGGAGTTTACTAGTCTTTTAAATATGGGTATATCTCATCATAAAATGGGATTAATTCCACCAGTATTGGATCAAGTTATTATAGGAAGTGCTGAAAGAATAAAGGCTCAAGAGGTAAAGGTAGTTATGATAATTGGAGTTAATGATGGAGTACTGCCAAGAATTAATAACGATGAAGGACTATTTAATGATAGAGATAGGATATCTTTTGTAGCAAATGGAATAAGTGTAGCTAAGAACAGCTTTGAGCTGGTATTTTCGGAACAATTTTTAATTTATAGTCTATTATCTCTTTCAAGTGATTTCTTATATTTGACCTATCCTATTGCAGATTTGGAAGGAAAGACTAAGAGACATTCAATGGTAATCCCCAGAATAAAAAGTTTATTTCAGGAGGTAAAGGAGCTTACAGATGTATGTGAGATACTTGATGGAGAGGATAAGGAAGAAATAGTAGCGGCCGTTCCTACCTTTAATACTTTAGTTTCTAAGGTAAGTAGGTATATAGAGGATGGGGAATTAAGTCCTCTTTGGAATGAGGTGTATAAATACTATATAGGAAAAGATAATTATAAGGAATATATTGATAAGGTTACTAGTGGGCTTAGCTATGATAACTATGTAGAAATTATAGCGAAAAATAAGGCTAAACAGCTTTATGGAAGTAGCTTAAGTGTGTCAAAATTAGAAGCTTACGCTAGATGTTCGTTCTCTTATTTTATTAAATATGGACTAAAGGCTAAGGAGAGAAAGATATATACCTTTGCTCCACTAGATTTTGGAAATGTAATTCATGAGGGATTAGAGAAGTTTTCTAAAATTGTAGAAAATCAGGGCTATAAGTGGGGGAGTTTAACAGATGACTTATGTGAATCTATATTAGATAGAGTTATGGAAAAAATTCTAGAAGAAGATGAGAGCTTTATATTAAAGAGCTCTAAAAGGTACGAATATATAGTGGTTAGAGTAAGGAGAATTCTTCTTAGAATGGTAACTATAATAAATGAACAGATGGGAAGAGGAGACTTTTTACCTATAGGTTATGAAGTGACCTTTGGACCTAATGTGGAGGATCGCTATCCACCAATAATTATAAACTTATCTGATGGCGAAGAAATAAGACTTCAAGGAAAGATTGATAGGATTGATAAGGGAATTGTAGAAGGAACTAATTGCTATAGGGTAATAGATTATAAAACAGGAGATTCAAAGTTGGATATAAATGATATATATAATGGCATAAAGTTACAGTTAATAACTTATTTAGATGCTATATTGACTTTGGAAAATAAAATAAATCATGATAAGGTATTACCAGGGGCTATGTTATACCTTGGCATAGATGATCCTATTATTAAAGAGAAAAAAGCTTTGGAAAAGGAAGCATTAAAGGAAGAAATTTTAAAGGCTCTTAAGATGAAGGGGCTTGTAATTAAAGATTTAAAAATAGTAAGTGAAATGGATTCTACCATAGAAGAGGGTGGTACATCTTCCATAATTCCAATAAGTTTAAGTAAACCTAAGAAGAAGGGCGAAGAACCTAAATTTAGCGAAAGAGGAAGCTCTACTATAACTCTTGGTGGATTTAATGCTCTTAGAGTTCATACTAAAGATAAGATAAAGGAACTATGCGAGGATATGCTGAATGGAGTTATACACATTACTCCTTGTAAAAATGGGGATAGCTCTAGCTGTGGTTATTGTGAATTTTCATCTATATGTCAATTTGATAACAGTTTAGGTATAAATGAGTTTAGAGTTCTCCCACGTAGGAATCCTAAGGAGCTAATAGAATACTTAGAAAGACAAGGTTCGGAAATGGAGGGTGATAACCATGGAGAATAAGGTGAAATGGACAAAAGACCAAGAGAGAGCCATTTATACTAGATATAGAAATGTACTGGTTTCTGCAGCAGCAGGCTCAGGGAAAACCGCTGTGTTGGTAGAAAGAATAATAAATATTATTACAGATGAAGATAATCCTGTGGATATTGATAAGCTTTTAATAGTTACATTTACTAATGCTGCAGCTGCTGAGATGAGAGAGAGAATAGGAGAAGCAATAAATAAGAAAATAAAAGAAAATCCTAATAACAGAAGACTTCAGAGACAGTTAACACTCCTAAACAAAGCTAATATATCAACCCTTCACTCCTTTTGTCTTTATTTAATAAAGAACAATTTTCATCAAATAGATGTAGAGCCTAATTTTAGAGTTGGTGATACTACGGAGATTACTCTTTTAAAAATAGAAGCTATGGATGAGGTTATGGAACAATTATACGGTGAAGGCAGAGTGGAGTTTTATGACTTAATAGAGAGTTATTGTGATAATAAAAGTGATGATTCTTTAGTTCAAATGGTTTTTAAGCTTTATAATTTTTCTATGAGTATGCCAAATCCTCATCAATGGTTGTTAGAGAAATGTGAAACTTTCAATGTGGAAGAAGGTTTCTCTATTGAAAACTTGCCCTTTAAGGAAGAGCTCATAAAGGAGTTAAAAGAAAACCTTGAGGAGTGTTTAAAGCTCAATGAAAGAGCTTTAGAAATTTTAGAGGATGAGGTATTTCTTGAAAAATATTTAAAGTTGTTTAGTGAAGAAGGAGAATATATAAGAGAAAGTATATCATTATTAGGAGACATGAAAAAAGCCACTGAATATATGGAAAGTGTAGAGTTCATAAGGATACCTACTATAAAGACTTTGGATGATAACGAGAAAAATATTAAGGACAGAGTCAGAGGGTATAGGGATGAATATAAGAAGCTATACCAAAATATAAGTAAAGGCTTTATAAAGGCTACTAGTAGCGAAAACATAGAGTATATGCAAAAGGTTTATCCACTTATGAAGGAGCTTTCAAACATAGTTATTGTATTTCATGAAAAGTTTAAAAAGAAAAAGAAGGAAAAGGGGATTATCGATTTTAATGATCAGGAGCATCTAGCTTTAGAAATTTTAACTGCTATAGATGAAGACGGTAAAGCTATGCCATCAAATGTAGCTTTAGCTCTAAGGGATAAATTTGAAGAAATATTAGTGGACGAATATCAAGATTCAAATAGTGTACAGGAGAGTATAATAAACCTCATATGCAGAGAAGAGACTACCAAACGAAATGTATTTATGGTAGGAGATTTAAAGCAGAGTATTTATAGGTTTAGAATGGCAAAACCAGAGCTTTTTAAGGCAAAAAAGGATTCTTACCCTAAAAATCAAGGAGAAGATAATGTGCTCATAACTCTCCACAAAAATTTCAGAAGTAGAGAAGAAGTTATAGATGGAATAAACTATATTTTTAAATGTGTTATGAGTGAAGAAGTGGGGGAACTTTCCTATGATGAAGGAGAGGAATTAAAGGTAGGAGCCTCCTTTAAAGAATTCAATGGCTTAGGATATGTAGGTGGAGATGTTGATATAAATCTCATCGAACTTAAGAGTGAAACCACTGAAAATGAAGAGGATGCTGAGCAGGAAAGTAATGATAATACATATGAAGGCAAAGAGGAATCTTCGGAAGATAATCAAGAAGAAATAGAGGAAGAAGAACTTAATGCTATGCAAGTAGAGGCTAGATTTGTAGGAAAGAGAATTCAAGAGCTAATTTGGGAAAATGGAGAAAATACTTTAAAGGTCTATGATAAAAATATAGATGATTATAGAAAAATAAGCTACAGAGATATAGTAATTCTCTTAAGATCAGCTAATAAGGTGAGCCCTATATTTTCAGAGGAATTTAAGAATTTAAATATTCCACTATTTACAGAGGGGGGGAGTGGATACTTCGATAGTTTAGAAGTAAAAACTGTAATTAGTGTATTAAAGATTATAGATAATCCTCTTCAGGACATACCTCTTATAGCAGTTTTAAGAGGACCTATAGGAGGCTTTACGACTGAGGAGTTAGCAGATATTCGATTAGTAAATAAAAATACTAATTTTTATGAAGCACTGAAAAAATGTACTCTAGAGGAAGTTACTAATATGAAGCATGAAACTAAGGAGAAGATTAATAAATTTTTAGTTACTCTTAATAAGTGGAGAGAAGTAAGCGCATATACCCCTATAAATGAGCTTATATGGAATATAGTAACTCAAACCGGTTATTACGGATATGTAGGAGCACTACCAGGAGGAGCTCAAAGGCAGGCAAATTTAAAGGTATTATTTCAGCGTGCTAAAGACTTTGAAAGAACTAGCTATAAGGGCTTATATAGTTTCATAAATTTTATAAATAATGTTAAGCAGAGTAGCGACGACTTTGGTTCAGCTAAAATCATTGGAGAAAGTGAAGATGTAGTTAGAATAATGAGTATCCATAAAAGCAAGGGGCTTGAATTTCCTGTAGTATTTTTATGTGGTATAGGAAAAAAATTTAATGAAGGAGATTTAAAAGGAAAAGTTTTATTTCATCATGAACTAGGTTATGGACCTAATTATGTAGACTTAGATAATAGAATTAGTACCAGCACACTTCAGCGAGATTTTATATCCAAGAAAATCTATAGCGAAAATAGGTCAGAGGAAATGAGACTTTTATATGTAGCATTGACAAGAGCTAAGGAGAAGTTGATATTAGTAGGCAGCGGTAACAATTTAGTCAAGAAATTAGAAAGTTTATCAGCAGCTACTTGGGATCATAGTGGAAAAATCAATTATTCGTTTATAAGAAAACAAAAGAGCTATATGGATTGGGTGTGTTCAGCAGTGTTACGTCATAGGGATGGAAAACCTATGAGGAAAGATATTAAAGATTTAGATATAAATAATATATATGAAGATAATTCTAGGTTTAAGGTAGCTTTCCATAATAAAGCTGACTTCTATCTTGAGGAGAGAAATATTGAAGAGAGTAATATTGAAGAAAAGTTAAAAGAGTTAGAGAGAACTCAAGATTATGAGGAGAAAGCCAAGTATATAAATAATATCTTAAGTTATAAATATAAATATGAAGAAGCAACTAAACTTTCACCTGTAGTCAGCGTAACAGAACTTAAAAATTTAAATAATATGGATCTTAAAGGAAAAACCTTAGAGGATTTAAAGGTGACAAAAGCCTTTAAGGGACTTTTAAGAACGCCTATATTCCTTCAGGAGAAAAAAGGATTAACTCCAGCAGAGATAGGTACAGCTTATCACAGTGTAATGCAAAGAATAGATTTAAATAAAATAAGTAATGAGGAAGAAATAAGAGTTCAAATTCAACAGTTAGTAGAAAGAGAGTTACTAACAGAAGAGGAACAAAGGGTGGTTGAAGTCTCAAAAATCTTTAATTTCTTTAAGAGCAATATAGGAAGGCGAATGATTAATGCCTTCCACAATGATAAACTTAAAAGAGAAGTTCCTTTTAGAATAGAACTAGACAGTACCCATATATATCCTATTTTAGATGAGGACATATATATGGATGAGAAGATTTTGCTTAGAGGAGTTATAGACTGTTATTTCCAAGACGAACAGGGATCCGTAATTTTAGATTATAAAACAGATTATACCCCTGAATATAAAATAGATAAAATTAAGGATCAATATGAAACTCAACTAAAATATTATGCTTTAGCCATAGAAAGGATATTTGGAATAAAAGGTGCTGAGAAATATCTTTACCTGTTCTGGCTGGAGAGAGAAGTTAAAGTAGGTAACTAAATTAAGGTGAATGACTAGGATATATGAATAAAAATCCAAGTAGCTACCATAAGGAGCTACTTGGATTTAACTTTTTCAAGACTAGTATATTTTTTTTCATAGTAACTCCATTGTAGATTAGGTATCAAAGTAGAAGCAACGACTCCTCCAATTAAAAATCCAAGAAGGGAAGGAATGAGAAGACTTCTATAGAAGAAAAAGAAAAATAATAGAACTATAATAAAAAATTTTAAGAAAAGCTTTGCCATATGAAGAGTTTGGCTTTTAACAAAGGCTCTTTTACCTTGATTATGTACATTTCTCCAAGCAGTATAAAAATTCTTTTCTTCAACAGTACTAATTTTAAAACACCACCTTACAATATAACTTTGGCATATTATCTGTATTAACCAGTTTATAATTATTTAATATAAAACTAGTTGGTATCATTTAGATTAGCATAAGAAAAATAATAAGGATATGTGACATTGGGAGATAGATAATTATATTGTCTACTTTCATATAACTCTTTATATTTAATAGATTTTAATTTATATTCATCTATGCTAGTCATATTAAACATGTCCTCGTAGACAAGAGATAAGTCCAAGTATTTTTTATTTTCAATTAAATTATCTAAACATTTTTTATAGTGGTTAGTTGAAGATCTAAAGTTCTTAGTCATAAAGTATACTCTTCCCATTATAAAATCATAATCTGTTTTTGTAGAATTTATCAGTTGATTATAATTAATTTTTTTTCTTTTTAATAAAATATTATCTATATCATTAATGTTATATAGATAATTTAATTCTAATACTTTAAATCTTTCGATAAGCTTTTCATCAAAATAATTTTCAAATATAAAATCTAACAATTTAATACATTTATTTATGTTATTATTATATAGATAACAATTAAAAAGATTTATATAACATTCACCTGCTTGAAAACTATCTTCAATAAAATTATAGAAAAATATGGCTTTTTTTATATATTCTATAGCTTTAGTATAGTTTTTTACTGAAAAATAAGCAATATTAAGATTAAGATGAATTGAACATAGAAGTTTAGAGGATGTAACATTAAGATTATTTTTTAAAAAATCTTCAAGAAAACAAATAGATTGCTCATAATTATCATTATATAGATAATAAACTCCAATATTATTGTTTATTATAAAGTATATTTCACATTTTCGTTGATTATAAAAATTAAGATAATTTAATGCTTTCCTTAAGAAATTTAAATTTTCTATGTCTATAAAATTTTTTACTTTAATTCTTCTTAAGGAGTTAATAGATATACATAATTTTTCTACATTAATAATTTTCTCATTCTCTGATAAATCCTTAAAATATTTTTCACATTGACTTAAGTATTTTTCAGCATCACTTATTAAATCAACTTTGTAATAACTCATGCCGATATAATAATTAGTTATGAAGTTATAAGGAGTTATCTCATCTATTATTTTGAAATAATTCTTATTATTAAAAAGTTCTTCCATATACAAATTACTTCTAGAAAAATCTATAGGATTATTAATATTAAAGTCCAGTAAATAACCGACACTTACATTAAATACTTTTGCAATATGTTCTAGTTGAGGAAGAGATGGAGATAATGAACAAGTTTCAATTTTACTTAAGGAGGCTCTATTAAGAATTTCACAGCTTAAATCCTGCTGAGTAAGATTTAATTTTTTTCTTAAAAACTTTATTTTGTATCCTAGATTATTCATAAAATCCTTCCTTTCATATATTACTAATTAAATGTTCTATATTAGAACAAAATTGAAAAATAAATTGATTTATGTAGTAAAAGTGAGTATACACCATATATTTATTATATAATCTATTTATATGTAAAAAAATACATAAATTATAATTATTACAAATTGTTAAAATTTGTGGCATAATAGTATAAAAGGTGTATAAGGGGTGTAAATAGTATGAAAAAAAATATGAAAATAATGATAATAGCTTTATTAATACTTATTTGGGGCACAGCCATTACTACTTTTGATCAGAAGCTTCCTGGTGACTGGGGATTCCAAAACCAATCAAATGACATAAATTATTTGATGTAAGCAGTTTTTAGGCATATTAAATAGAATACGGACTAGCGATTTTGAAAAATATGTCTTATAAAGATACTTGAAGAAATATATAATATTACTTCAAGTATCTATAAGTGTTGGGCTCTAAATTATATACATTAAAATATAATTCAAAAATAACTAATAGGATATAAGATGTAATAGAATTGTAAATTTAGTATATCAAATCTAGAAGAATAAAAATAAATAAACTTCAATATACTTTACTGGATAACAACTTAATGAGTACATAAAAAAATAAATATATTTAGTTACTCTATGAAGTAAGTTAAAGAACTTAAGGAGGTAAAAAGTGTGAAAAATTTAACGGTGTTAGCAGTAGTTGAAGAACTAGATAAAGATAGACTAGAAATCTTTATTGAGAGAAAAAATTCATTGAGGGAATTAAAAACTATTATAAATCCCGTGACCCAGAGGAGTATGCTAGATGAAGTTAATATGGATTTGTTGCAAGTTCAAGAAAGAATAAATAATTGGTGGGAAGATATAATAGACGGATATGGACTTATAGTTAATAAAAGTGATAGGCTTTCTATAGATTTTAATACTAGAGAAGTTGTGTTAATAAATTTAAAGCAATAATAAATTAATAATATTAATAAAAAATAAATCCTTCTTCATATACCGTAATTGTATTTTGAAGAAGGATTTAACATTTTGAAGCAAATATAAATAAAGGTATTTTTATAACCTTGTAGAATAAATATCTGTAATTGTATATGGGAGGTCATAAATATGATTAGAGAAGAACAAACTTTGACTTCGCTTTATAACGATATAGATGTTCATTCTAACATTACTGAAATCTTTGAGAATACTATTAATACCTTTAATGAATACTTTGGAGATTTAGATATATATGATAGCTTAATGGGAGAATTGTCTTATATTATAGATTATAAAAGCTATGAAATTTTGAAATTTAGAGATGAATATGTAAATCTTTTTTATTTAATACTTCAAGGGAATAGAGATATATTAGATAGAAACTTGCTGTTTAATTCTCAAAATGTACTAGAGATTAAAGAAGATATAGGTAGCTTTGTATTTGAAATTTTAGATATATTTGAAAGAGAACTGAGATTAGATATATATGGGCTGATTAGAGAAAAAGAAACTGTGTCATTAGATATATCAGAGCAGTTAGTTGAATTCTTAGAATATGATTTTCATAATTCTATAGAATATATAAAACGTGTGATTATAAAACAGGGTAGTAATTCAGTTATATCCATAGAAGGTGCAATAAAAAACTATCAGATTATTTTGTGGAATATAAAAAAACAGTTAGTCCAGCTTATAAAGGGCAAAGAGAGTATTAATCATCATGTATATATAGATAATATCTTAAATATTAGGGAGACCTTTATGGAGGCTACTGACAATTTAAGAGTAAATATAAAGAGTATATATGAAAACTTATTAATTAAAAATATCAATAATATAGTAAGAGAACAATTAGGTGGAAAATTAAATAATAAGTTAGTTTTTTATAAAACAGAGCTTTCTAAATTATTAGATATCCAAATGAAATTTGAAGGAAAAAATAATTCTATACCTATAAAATATAAAAAGTTTAATATAGATGTAGAAGATATAAAGGTACAGATTTATGATTTGTTTAAAGATATTTTTATAGTTCAATATGATTATTTAAATGTTATGTCCAATGTGTGTAAAAATAGGTTTGAAGCTATAATGGATAGCTCAAAGTACAATTTAAATACTTTGTTCTCAAGAGAATTTGAAGGATTAATCTACTATATAAATAGTGAAGAAGATTTTAAGCGTATATGTAATTCTTTTGAAGAAAAGATATATTATATGTTATATAATTTTACTTTTACTATATTTGAGAATGTTAAATTAAATTATTATAAGCATATCATGAACTTTTTGATAAGGAAAAAGGATTCCTTTGATAATATGTATTTCTTTAGATGTATTAAAAACTATACGGAATATGTAAATAGCTACAATACGTCTATTCTCATTAATATAAAAAATAAAATAGAAGAGGTATATGAAGTATACAAACATGAAAGCATAATGTATAAACATTTTCCTATAGTGTTAAACCTGTATAATATGGATGAGAGTATTCCTAAAATATTTTTCAGAGAATATATTTATGACAGCTATGAATATCAAAAATTATTTAACGTTGAGGAATATGCAAATATTTATGAATTAGAACATAAGAAATTAATGCTTCATAAAAATATAGTAAATTTTAAGGAAAAATTATGGGAAAAAATTTACAGTGATTTGGTTGGATATTTTGACTATATCTTTAATAATGTTGGGAGAAATATGGAGTATATAAAAAGTAACATGAAGAAGTAAAATAGTTGGCAATTGTATTTGCCAACTATTTTTAAAACTACTCTTATTTTTCTTCTAATGATAATGCTAGAAATGGACATTCTTTAGTGCATTTGCCACAGGCTATACACTTTCTTTCATCCACATTTAATTCTTTGTTTTCCTTATATAGTGCACCTACAGGACAGAAATTTATACATCTTCCGCAAGCAACGCATTTATTTTGATTTATATTAAGTTTCTTAGTTTTATTACCCATCATATCATCCCCCTCGTATAAATCTAGCTTAATGTAATTTTATTATAAATGTAAGAAAAAATCCACTATTCTAGTGTTTAAAGTAATCATGATATATATTTAATAGTACTATGAGTTATCTTCAAAGGTTTTACTTAAGGTACTCTTCAGAATAGAAATAAATGCAAGAGCAGCTTTGGATAAGTATCGATTTTTTCTATAAATCACTGAAACTTCTCTTTTAGGAAATATGTCGTCAATAGTATAGTAGTGAGGATGCTTCATAAAATTTCCATACTTGATTAGTGTAGATGGAACAAAAGTAACTCCAATTCCAGCTGTAACCATTGCATGGGCAGCATCTATCCCTCTACATTCTAAGATTATTTTTGGTTTAAAGCCAGCTTGTTTACACAGGCTCATAGTCAATTTGTGCATCATTTGGTCAGAGTTTAGTGTAATAAAGGAGGCATCCTTAAACTTTCTTAAATTTACTGGTGTGAAATTATTATCATTAGGAGTTGATGTTAATTTACTATCATAATCTTTCCTAGGAACCGCAAGAATAATATCTTCTGTCATAATAGGTTCATAATCAAATTCTTCTTTTTTAACAGGCAGTGCAGTAAATGCAATATCAACCTCGCCTTTTAATACTAAATATTCTAATTCTGCATTTATTTTTTCAACTAGCACAATTTCAATTTCAGGAAATTTTTTGTGAAATATACCAAGTGATTCTGGCACAAGATAGGTACTGCGATAAGGTGAAACTCCTATAATCAAACGACCTTTTTGAGAATTCACCACATCATGCATTTGTTGAGAGAGCTGTTTTTCAAAATCTAATATCTTAGCAGCGCTTTTAACATAAATATCTCCTGCATAGGTAAGTCTTATGGGAGAGGTGGTTCTATCAAAAAGTTCTACCCCAAGCTCTTCTTCTAATTTCTGTATATATTGACTCAGAGAGGGTTGTGCAATAAACAACTTTTTTGCTGCCTTTGAAAAATTTTTTTCCTCTGCCACAGCTAAGACGTATTTTAATTGCCTTGTATTCATTGTATCACCTCTTATTATAGGTAATAACCTATATTATATATAGTATTTTTAATGTTTGTACCTATTAGAAATTTATACTATTATAGTATTATAAAATATATAAATATACAACATATACGATTTTAGGATATTGGGGGTTTTTCAAATTAATATAATTATTACATTAATTGTTGCATTAATTGGGGGATTAATTGCTTTACGACTTAAAATACCTGCAGGTGCAATGATAGGTTCTATGTTTTTTGTAGCACTACTCAATGTGACAACAGGAAGTGCATTTATGCCAATAGAAGTTAAGATTTTCACTCAAATTATTGCAGGATTATTCATTGGAACGAATATTAGGCGTGATGATGTAATTGCATTTCGTTCTATGATAAAACCTGCTATTATTACAGTTTTTCTAATTCTATGCTTTAGCTTGGGAATGGGTATGATTCTTCATAAGATTAGTGGATACGATTTTATTACAGCTATGTTTGCATGTGCTCCAGGTGGACTTGTAGATATGACACTTATAAGCTATGACATGGGTGCGGATACCTCTGTTGTTTCTATTTTACAGCTTGTTCGCCTTATATCTGTTATTGGATTATTTCCACCAATTATTAACTGGGTTATTGTTAGGTTTCATTTAAACCAAAATAGTCGTAAAGAAGATAATGAAAAGAATAATAGCACTACTACAAAGCGCTTTGACAATTTTAATAAATGGAATAAAAAAACTTATTGTTCCATGGGGATTACGCTAGTGGTAGCTACGGTTTCAGGTTTTATTGGGTATGCATTACATATTCCTGCTGGAACCATCATGTTTGCCATGATTGGTGTAGCAATGCAAAACATATTTTTTGATAATGCTTTTATGCCTATGCCAGTGAAAAAATTTGCACAAGTATGTGCAGGCACTCTTATTGGAGAAGGTATTACTATTGCTGCAGTTTTAAGCTTAAGAACAGCCATTTTACCTGCTATTATACTATTGATAGGTTTTATTATTCTCACTTTAACCATGGGATTTATATTATATAAA
The DNA here is from genome assembly GCA_002381695.1 of Clostridium sp. UBA4108. Taxonomy (GTDB): domain Bacteria; phylum Bacillota; class Clostridia; order Clostridiales; family Clostridiaceae; genus Clostridium_J. The sequence goes on from DFXM01000020.1 coordinate 309,322, forward strand.
ACTAGTGACTTAGATATTGTTACTGCTTTCTTTGCATGTGCTCCAGGTGGTGCCTCAGATATTAGTCTTATGGCAGGAGACTTTGGTGCTGATACACCAAAAGTAACTGTTATTCAACTGATTCGAGTAGTATGTGTTATTGCATTTTATCCAATTATAATCCATTTGCTCACTTTATTTATGTAAAGGGAGGTCTATTTTATAATTGATTCAATATGAGATATTAAACAAAATATTATTAGGGTGAATTAAAGATACCTTAGTTACAATATGTTAAAATCCCAAGATACAGTTTGTATTTTGGGGTTTTGTATATTATGAATCAATATTAGTTTAAATCTAAGGTATTATCTTAATATAGTGATGATAATGAACTAAATATTGAAAAAATCATTAACAGTAATAGGTTGAATTTGGATATATAGGAAAGCTATAATTAAAGAGGGTATAACAAAATGAATGGAGGGGAAAATGTGGAGGATAAGAAATTATTAAAGGAGCTTTGTATGGGTCATGGACCAAGCGGAAGAGAACATTGGTTACATCACTACATTTATGAAGCTTTTTCAGAATTTGGACAAGTAACTACAGATAATCTAAATAATGTAATTATCGAAAAAAAAGGTAAGGGAAAAGGGAAAATAATGATAATGGCTCACCTGGATGAAATTTTTATGGTGGTTACAGCTGTTAAGGAAAATGGATTTTTAGAATTTAAGGGGAATGGTTTGGATAGTAAAACCTTGGTATCTAAAGAGGTAGTTATCCATGGAAAGCAGGATATTCTAGGAATTATAGGTATAAAACCTCCCCACCTTATGAAGGAAGAAGAAAAGAACAAAGCAGTTACAGCGGATTCATTACTTATTGATACTGGATATTCTAAAGAAGCCTTAGAAAAAATAGTATCACCAGGAGATTTTGTAACCTTAAAGGGCAGTTTTAAGGAACTTTTAAATAATAAGATAAGTTGTAAATCCATAGATGATAGGGCTGGAGTTGTAGCAATGTATAGATGTGCTAAGGAACTTCAAGACATAGAACATGATTTAGATGTTTATTTTGTATGTTCAGCACAAGAGGAAGTAGGTCATAGAGGGGCTGTTACAGCGACTAATGTTATTAACCCTGATATAGGTATAGCAGTAGATGTTACCTTCGACAATGGTAGACATGGAGACACAGATGGAGATAATGAAATAGGTAAGGGACCAGTAATATGTGTAGGACCTAATATTCACCCAAAAGTAAGAAAGAGACTTATGAAGGTTGGAGAAGAATATAATATTCCTTATCAAATAGAAGTAGAGGCAGGGCCTACAGGAACAGATGCTTGGGATATTCAAGTTTCAGGAAGTGGAGTTCCTACACTACTTATATCCATTCCAATAAAGTATATGCATACAGCCGTAGAATTAGTTAATATGAAGGATATTACAAATACAGGATATATAATGGCTCAATTTATAAAGAATTTAAAGGGTGAAGAACTGGAGGGGTTAATATGTTTTTAGAAGGGATTCTCGAAAAAGGTGGATTATTACAGGAATTAACTTCTCTAAATTCCCCATCAGGATTTGAAGGAGAGGTTAGAGATTTTATAAAGCAAGAGATAGAACCATATGTAGATGAGATATTTATAGATAGAATGGGGAACATTATCGCCCATAAAAAAGGAAATGGAAAAAGAGTAATAGTGGATGCTCATATGGATGAGGTTGGATTTATCATCACTGGCTTTAATGAAGATGGAACCTTACGATTTAAATCCTTAGGAGGAATTAATGCTAAGATAATTCCATCTAAAACTGTGATAATAGGGCCTGAAAAAATCCCTGGGGTAATAGGTGGAAAGCCTATACATTTACAAAGTAGTGAAGAAAAAGAAAAAGGGCTTACCTATGGTGATTGCTGTATAGATATTGGAGCTGAAAATAAGGAACAGTGTAAGACGCTTATAGAGCTTGGAGAATATGCTATATTTGATACAGAGTATGATGAGTTCGGAGAAAACCTAATTAAAGGAAAGGCCTTTGACAATAGGATGGGTTGTTTAGTGCTTATGGAAGCATTAAAGGAAAGCTATGACGTAGATTTATATGGAGTTTTTGCAGTACAGGAAGAGGTAGGAGAGAGAGGTGCTCTTATATCTTCACTTAATGTAGAAAGTGATTTAGGAATAATATTAGAAGGAACTATATGTGCTGATATGCCTTCAGTGCCCAAACACCTAAGCGCCACTGAAGTAGGATGTGGACCAGCCATATCTATAATGGATTTAACTAGTGTGTTTGATGAAAAGATAGCTAAGGATATTATGAGTGTAGCTGAGGATAAAGACATACCATATCAAAGAAGAAGAGCTATAGCTGGAGGAAATGATGGATTTGCTATACATAGTAAGGGCAAAGGAGCTAAAGTAGCAACAATTTCTGTTCCATGTAGATATATTCATTCAGCTGTATCAGTGGCATCTAAGGCTGATGTTAAAAATACTATAAAGTTGGTAATAGCTTATTTAAAATCACTTAAATAGTAAGGGGGAGAATTATGGATAATTTATTTGAAAAGCTAATAAGTGCATTTGGAGTTAGTGGACATGAAGATGAGGTAAGAGAAATAATAATAGAGCATTTAAACTCTTTAAATATAGGTCATAGAGTAGATAATATGGGGAATGTAATTGCCGCTTTAGGTGAAGAAAGAGAAGAGCATAAGAGAATTATGCTTTGTTCACATATGGATACTATAGGACTTATGGTCACTTATATAGAGGACAAAGGTTTTGTTAGGGTAGGAAAAATGGGAGAGTTCAAAGAGTCTTCTATAATAAATACTATAGTTGAATTTGAAAATGGAAATGGTGGAAGACTATGTACTATAAATCCTAGTGGGACTATTGATGACATATATATAGATTTAGGTGTAGATAGTAGGGAAGCAGCTCTTGAGCTTATTAAAGAAGGAGATGTGGCAGTATTTACAGCAAATATAATAGATGAAGAGAACAATGTAATTGCTCCATTTTTAGATAATAGAGTAGGTTGTTATATGTTATTAAGAGCTATAGAAAAACTAGCAGAGTTAGAATCTTTAGATAGTCAACTATTCTTTGTATTCTCAACTCAAGGGGTAGTGGGAGCAAGAGGAGCAAGAGCTGCAGCTTATGAAATAAATCCAATGTATTGCTTAGTAATAGATGGAGAGAATACAGGAGATAACTTAGGTGGAAAAGGTAACCTATCCCTAGGTAAAGGCACAGGAATTAAATTTATGGATAAAAGTTTAGTAATTCATCATGAAGTTAAGGAAAGGCTAGAGGAAGCCTATGAAAATTTGAATAAAAGACCCAATTATATATTTGGAGAAGAACATAGTGATGGAAAAACCATTCATAAAGAGGGTAATGGTATAAAAACAGGTACACTAATCTATCCTGTAAGATATAAAAATACTAATATGGAAATGGTAAACTATAAAGATATTAATGAAGGTATAGAAGTAATTTGCGAGTTTTGTAAACTTTAGGTATAACTATAGGTTGCAGCAAGTACACCGTACGTGTAGAGAAATTTTCTCGTCGAGGAAGAGCAACTTTCAGTTGATATTATCTAAATAAAAAGCTAGCAGAATGGGGGGAGCCAAACTGCTAGTTTTTTTAGTTCATTATGAAAAAAGGGGAGTCAGCTACAAATTACTTTGCAGAATAATAACATCTTTTGGGGGAATGAATTTTATCCTCTTCTTTAAGTTTCTTTATAGCTCTGTCAACTTCTTTTTTATCAATGCCTGTCTTTTCCGCTATTTCTCTAGACTTTAGTGGATCTGAAGAATTTTTTAATGTTTCTAAAACTTTGTCTATCATAAGTACACCTCTCGAATAAAATCTATCCATTGATAACTGTTATTGATTAAATTATATCACATAATTTATAAGAAGCAATAGTTTTTAGAAATTTATATTGAAATTTTTACAATAAAAATCTTCTCTTCTGTCATTTTTAAATTTAAAGCTTTCTCTTACACTTTTTACATTATCAATATGGATATCGGCAATTATTAATCCTTCAAAATTATCGGACTCTTTAGAAATAATGTTTCCAAGTGGGTCAATGATCATAGAATTCCCACTATAATTTAAGGAATTACCAATACCGACTCTGTTAATACCAGCGATATAGCATTGATTCTCTATGGCTCTACACCTTAAAAGAGTTATCCAATGGTCTTTTCTACTCTCTGGCCAATTAGCAGCTACTGTTATTAATGATGATTTTTTTGAAGCAATCTGAAATATTTCAGGAAATCTCAAATCGTAACATATAAATGGTGTAATGGTAAAGTCATCAATAGTGCAATAACAAATATTGTTACCGGGTGAAAAGTATAAGTTTTCATTGCAATAAGAAAAGGGATGAATTTTAGTGTAATTACATAAAGTATATCCTTGGGTAGAAATAATAGTATAGTTATTTCTGCCATTGTCTTCGTTAAAAATTTTTTCTATGTATCCTATTCCGGCATTGATACCATAGGTTTTACATAGATTTCTTATATGATTTATTGAATAAGAATTAAGTTCACCAAAGTCTTCAACATTCATAGTGAAACCAGTAAAGGACATTTCGGGAAATAGAAGTAACTCTATATTATGCTCTATAGCTTTCCTAAAAAAGTCTTTACTCATGTGAAGATTAAAGTTTTTGTCTTCCCATAAAATATTACTTTGAACTAAACCGATTTTCATAGCATCACTCCTAAAAAAAATATATATTTATACAAATAATGTTACAAATGAGTTATATTATTAAGTATAGTGCTTTTTAAAACTAATATGCAAAAAAACTAAAAACTAAAAACTAATATAATTTTATTAAGTTGTACATAAATATAATATTAGTTTTATAAATATAAAAATTAGAGGTATAGATATGAAGTTAACTGAATACATCGTGAAAATGGCATTAAGATACAAAAATCACAATATATCTGCATTAGCATCACAATTAGCCTTTGATATGCTATTTTCATTTCTACCATTTTTAATGTTAATACTTACTCTTGTAGGATTTATAAATGTAGATCCTGTAGAAGTGCTAATGTCATTAGAAACATTAATGCCTAAGGAATTATATTATTTGGTTTCTAGTATAGCACTGCAACTTCTTCAGACTAGAAATAGTAATTTGTTATCATTTTCTCTAATATTTTCTATGTATACTGCATCAAGGGCATTTAGAGCTATTAGATATGGACTTAATAAAGCTTTTGAGCAAGATGAGGCTGATAATAGAATAAGTGTTATCATAACCTCAATTATATTTATGATAGTAATATCGCTTTTGATAATCTTTATACTAGCATTTTTAGTGTTTGGAAAAATGATAGGTGATGCACTAGTAAAGTGGATAGGATTAGATGTGAAGATAATTTACTATATAGGATATATAAGATATCCTATAGTACTAATTGGAATGATAATTGTTTTTTCAGGAATATACAGATTAATACCATCTAGAAAACTTAGATGGATAGAGGTATTACCTGGAGCTATATTTACTAGCATTTCATGGATTATTTTATCTATGGGATTTGCCTTCTATGTAAATAATTTTGGAAGATACTCAGATGTGTATGGAAGTATAGGAGTTATTATCATACTTATGATTTGGTTACAAATAACGTCTAATACCATATTGCTAGGAGGAGAGCTAAATGCAACTATAGCCTATGATAAAGAACTTAAAAATAGGATATAATACAAATAAAGTTTATAAAATTTATATAGGTAAGTGCAGTATCTGCACTTACCTATAGCTATGTCATGTTTTTGGTTAAAATTCATGGTAATTTAATTACAATAGAACTTACATAGCTTATATGTTAATATATATATTAAGTGCGTTAATTTTATATTTTTGGAGGGATGACCATGAAAATAAGGAAGGCTGTTATTCCAGCAGCGGGATTAGGTACTCGATTTTTGCCTGCTACTAAATCTGTGCCAAAGGAAATGCTACCAATTGTAGATAAGCCTACCATACAATACATAGTAGAGGAGGCAGTGGCTTCTGGAATAGAGGAAATACTTATAATAACAGGAAGAAATAAGAAAGCTATAGAGGATCATTTCGATAGAATGGTTGAGCTAGAAGTAAATTTAGCTAAGGATGGCAAGGAAGAATTATTATCTTTAGTTAGTGAATCTACTTATATGGCTAATATATATTATGTAAGACAGAGAGAACCTAAAGGGCTAGGTCATGCTATAAGTTGTGCTAAGACATTTGTTGGAGATGAACCCTTTGCAGTTATGCTAGGAGATGACATAGTAGATAGTGAAACACCATGTCTAAAGCAACTAATAGATGCATATGACAAATATAACTGTTCAATATTAGGAGTTCAAGAAGTTAAAGAAGAGAATGTGAACAAGTATGGAATTGTTAAAGGTGATAGAGTTAATGAAAAGGAATACAAAGTTGAAGATTTAATAGAAAAGCCTAAAGTGGAAGAGGCACCATCGAGGGTAGCTATATTAGGCAGGTATATAATAACTCCAGAAATATTTGATATATTAGAGAATACAGAACCAGGAAAAGGTGGAGAAATTCAACTTACAGATGGACTAAAGGCATTATTGCAGAATCAGGATATGTATGCACACATATTTGATGGAAATAGATATGATGTTGGGGATAAACTAGGTTTTATAGAGGCTACCATAGATTTTGCTCTAAAGAGAGATGAGCTAAAAGAAGGAATGAAAGAATTACTTAAGAGTAAAAAGTTCTAAAGGTTAAGTGTAAAAAATATTTCACCTATTTTAGTCATAAAAGCATCCTGAATATAATAAATATTTTAATGTATATAAATTGTAATAAACAATTAGATATTCAAGATATAGTCACTTTAGATAATTGGATGATTTGAAATGTTAATACAATTTATATATATAAGCTATTATATATAAGGTGAGGGATGTATATGGGAAAACAGAACCGGGGTAAGGCGTTATGGAATATTCCATCAAGAGGAAGGGGAACCTGTCCTTTGTGTAAAACAGAACGAATTAAGGTATTATATGATAAGTTATTACCAGATGGAGCCAAGATTAAAGTTTGTAAGAAATGTAGACATAAAAAATTGGAAAATAATTAAAAAAATAATTTAATATAATGGTTATAAGAAATATTTTTAAAATTATGATTAAGTTGGTTTACATAATTTTGAAATATTTCTTATTTTTTTAAAATAAAAAGTAAATATTTAATTTTCAATATGTAATAAATGCAACAAATAATAAGGGAAATCATTGAGAATGTGGTGACAAAAGTATTAATATAAGTAATTTAAATAAAAATAGGAGAATATATAAAGATACTGTCGAAGCAAATGTAGAATTTTAACGAAATTTTATTGTGAAAATTTCCAACAATTTGATGTAAAATATCTTATGGTGATTAAAATAAAAAATGGTTTTAAAATATAAATAAATATATTTAGCATAAGAAATTATAGGGTTAATTGGGGGAAAAATAATGAACTTTACTAGCGAAAAGGACTTGGGATTTTTTGATAATTTATCAGACTTGATTGTTATTATAGATGAAGAGTGTAAAATCCAATATGTAAACAATCAATTTAAGAAATTAATGAGTTATAAGGAATTGTTAGATTTTAAGGGAGAAGATATACGAGAATTCTTAAGCATTATAGATGATGAAAGAAATTTCAGCTATAGTAAGATTTGTTCATGGGAAAATTTTAATAATTGTCATATAAGAATTAGATGCTTAGAAGAAATAGAATTCAGATTAACAAGTTCTAATATAAAAATTAAAGATTATAATTACATAATTTTATCTATAATTCAAGAAGATTCAAATATAAATTATGATAATTATATTTTATCTAGGAAAATAGATATAAAATCTAAAGAAATAGAAAACGAAAATAATAATTATGGTATCCTAGGGGGACTGAGTTATAAGGCACTAAACACAATTTTATATACATCTCCAAATGGTATAATAGTGCAAAATAAAGATAAAGTTATCTTTAACAATAAAGCAAGTAAAGAGATAGTATGTGGAAACTTAGAATTGAATATGATTGGGAAAAATATTTTTGATTTAGTTAATTTTGAAAATACTGTATGTGTGAACAATGAAATAGATAAAGAATTATTAAAAGATGAATCTAACCTATCCTTAGTTCAACGAAAGGTAAGAAGACAAGATGGAACTATAATTTATTTAGAAATGTCAACCATGTGTTTTATGGAAGATAATGAAATATATACTGTATTTATCTTTAAAGATATAACCAAGAGGATTAAGGCGGAATATAGTTTAAAAAGAAGTACAGATGATTATTCAAGACTGTTACATTTTTTACCTTTTGGAGTAGCTGTATATGACAACCTAGATGACGTGATATTTGTAAATGAGACTATGCTAAAAACTTTAGGAATGGAATCTAAAGAACAATTGAACAGAACGTCTATGGAAGAGATAGTTCATAAAGATTATTTAGAGGATATGTATGAAATTTATAAAGCAATTATGAATGATGAAAGTAAAATTGAGCATAGGGAAATCGTTTTTAAAAAAGATGATGGTACATTTATAGAGGCGGATGTGGGAGCCATAAATATATACTTTGCTGGAAAGAAATCAATTTTATTAATAATGAATGATTTAACAGATATAAAGAAAGCAAGGATTGATAAAATAAAATTAGATCAAACTATTCAATATGATAAGATGAAAACTGAATTTATTGCCAACGTATCTCATGAACTGAAAACTCCGTTAAACATTATATTAAGTATAGTTCAGCTTATACAGTTAAAATCAGAAAAGAATAGTGAAGAGTACGAAACTATAGATAGGTATATAGATATATTAAAGCAAAATTGTTATAGATTATTAAGACTAATAAATAATTTAATTGATATGACGAGAATAGAGGGCGGAAATTTGAAGATGAACTTTGAAAATTATGATATTGTACAAATAGTAGAAGATATAACACTTTCTACAGTGGAGTATGTAGAAAATAGAGGTATGTATCTAATATTTGATACTGATATTGAAGAAAAAGTATTAGGAATCGATAAAGAGAATATAGAAAGAGTTATGTTAAACCTTTTATCTAATGCTGTAAAGTTTTCAAAAGAAAATGGTGAAATTGTAGTTAGTATACACGAAGTTGATGATGCAGTAGAAATACATGTGAAAGATAATGGAATAGGTATACCAGAAGATATGATCGATATTATATTTAATAGATTTGTTCAAGGAGAGTCATTATTCACTAGGGCTCATGAAGGAAGTGGTATAGGTCTTTCATTAGTTAAATCTATATTAGAAGCTCATGGAGGGAGTATTAAAGTTTATAGTAAGGTGGATGAAGGAAGTGAATTTGTGGTTGTTCTTCCAAATAAAACTTCAAAGAAACAGACATGCTCTCTAGTACAAGAAGATAAATTAAAAAAAGGTGATGAAAAAATAAAGATAGAATTCTCAGATATAGCTTAAGTCATATTGAAAAAAATAATTAGTCAGTATTATGGTCTGTTTTGTGATATACTATGTCAGTAAAATCGCCGAAAGGCACCACTAGTAGGCGATTCTACTTATTTGTTTAATTCAAAATATCCTCAGAGTTGTTGACTTGTTATTTTATAGGTATAGTTAATAAAAAATTAACAGTACATTTCCAAGAAATTGTTTAAATTACTACTATTTAGTCAAAAATATAGTAAAAACAATGAGATTGGAGGTATATTGATGAATAGAATTGTTTTGGTTGGTAGATTAACAAAAGATCCAGAAGTTAAAATTTTAGAGGAGAGTAATAAGGTTTTTACTAGAATTATTTTAGCTGTAGATAGACCATATAAAAGTGCCTCAGGTGAAAAATATGTAGATTTTATTCCCGTAGTATTATGGGGCAAAAAAGCTGAAATAGTTAGTGAATATTTAGTAAAAGGAAGCGTAATAAGTGTAACTGGAAGACTTCAGAGTAGAAGTTTTGAAAATTCAGAAGGTCAGAGAAAGTATATTTCAGAAGTAATTGCTGATGAATTTCAATTTATGAACAATAAAAAATCAAAGGAAGAAATAGTTTAATACATAAAAATGAGTATATGTAAAATACATATGCTCATTTTTTATTTTTGGCCATGTTTTAGAATTAGGTTAATTATTAGATGTATATTAAAATAGGGTGTATTTTGAAAATTCGATTCTTTTTAACATAGTGATGATAAGTAACAACAATATTAATTTCAATATTTTTAATATTAAAACTAATAAAAAGATAGTATAATAGTTATATTAGAGGAGTGGAGGGATTATTTTGGATATTTTAAAATTCAAGGAATTTAGAGACTCGGTTTTAAATAATATATCTAAGGTTATTATTGGTAAAGAACAGGTTATAGATAAGATAATTGTAAGCTTTATAACTTCTGGCCATGTACTTTTAGAAGATGTGCCTGGACTAGGAAAAACTAAACTGTGCAAAAGCTTATCGAAAACTATGAATTGTAGCTTTAAAAGAATACAGTTTACACCAGATTTATTACCTTCAGATTTAACAGGAATATATTTTTATAATCAGAAAGCTCAAGAATTTGAATTTAGAGGAGGTCCGCTATTAAGTCAAATAGTTCTAGCAGATGAGATTAATAGAGCTACTCCGAGAACACAATCTGCGTTACTAGAATGTATGGAGGAAGGACAAATAACAGTAGAAGGAAACACAATAAACCTTGGGAAACCATTTTTTGTAATTGCTACTCAAAACCCAGTAGAACAATTTGGAACTTTTCCATTACCAGAGGCACAATTAGATAGATTTTTTATGAAATTATCAATGGGATATCCAAATTACCAAGAAGAGAAAGAAATGATGAACAGATTTATAGAGAAGGATCCATTAGATAGTCTTGAGTCAGTAGTAACTTTAAACGATCTTGAATATGTTCAAAATAATTTTAATAAAGTTTATATTAGTGAGGATATAAAAGAATATATAGTTAACTTAGTTACGGCTACTAGAACTCATAAGGAAATAGAATTAGGGTGTAGCCCTAGAGCTACTTTAAATCTTATGAAAGGATGCCAAGCATTGGCTGCAATAAGGGAAAGAGATTATGTTATAACAGAAGATGTAAAGGAGCTGGCTATTCCTATAATGAGTCATAGGATAATATTGAAGAATGAAATTAATAGTGGGACAGATAGTGGTGAACAAATAATAAAAGAGATTTTGAATACTATAAATACACCTATTGAAAAACCTTAGAGGTGTAGATATGATAGCGCAATATATCTTCTTGTTAGGAATAATTGAATTGTACCTTTACATATCTAAAATTATTGTAACTAAAGGGTTTAATGATTTAAAAGTTTATAGAGAGATTGAGAGTAAAAAAATAGTAGAAGGCGATAGCTTTGATATTAGTATAGTTATAGAAAATAATAAAAGATTGCCTGCTTCATACTTACTTATAGAAGAGATAATTCCACATGGACTAAAGTTTGATAGCAATGTTATTAGTTATAGTGAGGGAAGAGATATTAGACATTTAAGCAAATTTTCTATTGGTGGTTTTAAGAGAAAAAGGAGAACTTATAGAATAGTTGGAGAAAAGAGGGGAATATATTTACTAAAATCTATGGATGTATATTTAGGGGATATTTTAGCTACTACTATAGAAAAACAAGGTTTTGAAGATTATTTAGAAATAATGGTATGCCCAAAAATAAATTCCCTAAGCCAGTATAAGTTTGATACTACAAACATTCAAGGAGACAATACTGTAAGAAGATGGATTCATAAGGATCCACTGTATTTGAAGGGGATTAGAGAATATAATAGAGAAGACAGAATGAAGGATATACATTGGAAATCTACTTTAAAAGCTAATAAACTAATGGTTAAAGATTACGATTATACCTCTGAACAAGAAGTGGTTATAATAGTTAATATTCAGTGTGGAGATCCTCATTGGACTAGCATTAATCCTGAAAATATAGAGAAAGAAATAGAAATTTCTGTAGCCTTGGCAGCTAAATCTCTTAAGGAAAATATACCTACAGGAATTTGGACAAATGGACATATAATAAGTTATAAGTCTAGAATTAGAAATGAAATTGAACCAAAGGTAGGTATATTAAATAAAATTGTAGAGTTTGCAGCAAGAATTGATACATCCATAAAGCACGAATTACACGAATACTTAGGCAGTAGAACTAAGTATTTTCAAAAAAATTCTACTTATATATTAGTTACCTCGTATTTAAATAATAAAGATATATTGATACTAACTTCTTTATATAGAAGTGGATATAAAATTAAAATTATATATGTGGGTGATAATGTTAATATACCATATATTCAAGGAATAGAAACTATAGCTTATAAGGGAAGGAGAAACTAATGGATACAGCTGAAAAAATAAGAGTTTTGTATACACTAACCTTTATAACTATGATTTATATTATATGGAGCTTAGTGAGCTCAGTTATATTTTCTAATGAAGTTAAATATTTTCTTTTTATAGTATTTTCTTTAAATATTTTTTCTATAAGGTATATGCTTCAAAAGAAAATAAACTTTATAGTAAGTTTTATTTTATCTATAGGATTAAGTTTTCTTATATTAAGTAATGTATATTCTCTAGAATATGGATTCATAAACAGTCTATTTATACTTGTAGGCACAGGATTCCTATTCTCTAAGTTAGAAACCAATATAAATTATAATCAATATAAGCATCAATTTACTACAGGCACATATATTATAATTGTTTTAAGTCCTTTAGCTGCACTTTTCTTTTCAGGAGCTCTAGATTATTTATTTAGAATATATGTAATATATGTGATTTTCATGATATTGACTATTAGAGAAGCCATGGCATATGAGTATAATATTAAGAGAACCAGTAAGGATAATATTACTAATTTGACTATAATTGGAGTATCTCTATTTTTAAGCCAAGAATTTTTTTATAATACATTTATAAGGATGATTAAAGGAGTTTTTTATGTAATTAATTTAATATTAGATAAAATAGCAGGGGTTCTAGCTGTTATAATAGGTTATCCTATAGGATATATATTATCAAAACTTAAACTAAAGTATAAAGGAAATACGTCTATATTTGATAAAATAAATATTGAAGAAGGCGAAAATATATTCAAAAATATTCAAGATGATAGTATTGGGAAATGGGCCAATATAATTCCTTTAATCTTTAAAATTATTTTAGTTGTAGTTACAGTTGTAATAGTTATTAAAATAATAAAAAAATATGAGGGAAATAAAGGTGAAAGATTAGAAGAATATATTGAAGAAACAGAAACAATAGATAGAGTAAAAGATGAAAATAAATTAGTTAAAAAAGTTAAAAAGTTATTTAGACATAAAGGTGATGAAAGAGAAGAACTTATATATAATTATAAGGAATTTGTTGAGGCTACAGATAAAAAAGAAATATTTAGACCGTATATGACACCGACCCAATTGAAGAACGTTACAAAAATAAATATAAAGCAAGTAGATAATTTGGATAGACTTACTAAACTATATAATAAGGCTAAATTTTCCAAAAATACTATCACTAGTAAGGATCAAAGAAATGTTGAAGAAATAGTAAAAAATATTAAGGAAGAATTAAAATAATGAATAATTAATTTACGACAATATAGGGGAATTATAATCAATTGGCGACAATGAAAAATAGAAAATAAATACAATGTATCACAATAATAGCGTAAAATCAGAGAAAAATGTCAATTTTGAAAAGATAATAAATTTAAATAACATACATGGATTGACACAATATTGTATCAATCCGTGTTAAAATTTTTGTAAATTATATATTTACAGCTAGTTTTAAACTACTTACTGTATTAATAGGGGGTTTTTATGTGATAGTGAAAACTTTAGTTAACAATATTTTGTTGGAAAACGAATATATTTATACTTACAATCTAATAAAGAATGACTTAATAATTAATCAAGATGATGGGGATAAAGTGGTTCAGGCATATGGTATAGAAATTATATGTGAGACTAAAGAAAATGGACAAGTTATAGAAAGCTCTAGAGATTATGAAAATTATATTAGTCCTAATGAAGAAAGAGTTCGTGGATTGATGGAATTTTTCAAAGTCAATACTTTGTCACCAGTACACTTGGTAGAAATACTCGATGAAATAATTGAGGAATATATATCTGATTTTGACAAAGTTTGTTAATATAGAGATCTAAGAGTAAAGGATTTTCCTTTACTTTTTTAAAATACTTTTATAGATAAATTTATACAAATTCAAATTAGATGTAAAAATTTTCATTTTATGATAAAATGATTGTAAGTATTACATGGTAAATTTATTATCTGAAATTTTTAACTTTTGTGATACAAACTTGCTTCAATTAATTTAAATTTAAGTTTTTTACTTATTTAAGTGTATAAATCTAGTAGAATAATCTTTAAAAATGAAATGTGTGTTAAATTTTGGTAATAGGAGGTGGAGTTGTGATAATAGGTATTGGAGTAGATATAGTTGAAATAAGAAGAATAAAAGAGATTATAGAAAAAAATGAGATGTTTTTAGAAAAAATATTTACAGTAAATGAGATAGAACACTTAAAAGAAAGAAATTTAAGACCTGAATATGTAGCTGGAAAGTTTGCGGCTAAGGAAGCAGTTGCAAAGGCTTTAGGTACAGGCTTTAGAGGTTTTGGATTTAAAGATATAATTGTTGAAAATACTACTCTTGGAAAACCTATAGTGACCTTGGAAGGAAAAGCTAAATTAATAGCCAGTGAATATGGACACTATAATATGCATCTTAGTATTTCTCATGGAGAAGATAATGCTATAGCATATGCTATATTGGAGGTGTTTCATAATGATAAATCCACTAAATAAAATGAAGAATAATAAGTTTAGCTCTATACTTTTTAATACAAAGACTGTAAAAATTGATATGAATATGGTTAGTAATATACTAAAGCCAAGAGAAGAAGAAGGGTATAAGGGTGATTATGGACATGTTTTAGTCATTGCTGGTTCTGTAGGATTTTGTGGTGCAGCTTATTTAACAACTGAAGCTGCAGTAAGAAGTGGCGTGGGCCTTGCAACACTATGTGTTCCTAAAGAAATACAAGAAATAATGAGCGTCAAACTAAATGAAGCTATGACTATTAATTATGAGGATAAAGAAAAAATTGGTAATATAATGGTTAAAAGCGATTGTGTAGCACTTGGACCAGGTATGGGAAATAGTAAACTAACTTATAACATAGTAAGAAATGTGATTGAAAATGCAGAATGTCCTATTGTTATAGATGCAGATGGATTAAATGTCCTTCAGAATAACCTAGAATTGCTTCAGCTTAAAAATGATACTATTATACTTACACCACATTATGGTGAAATGGCAAGACTTACTGGTCTATCTATAGAGGAAGTAAAGGAAGATAGAATACATATATCAAAGCAATTTGCTTATGAGAATGATGTTATACTATTATTAAAAGATCATAGAACTTTAATTACTGATGGTAATTATGTCTTTGAAAATACCACAGGGAACAGTGCTATGTCGTCGGGTGGTATGGGCGATACATTAACAGGAATAATAGCATCTTTTATTGCTCAAGGATATAGGCCTTTAGAAGCCACTTATATAGCAACTTTTATCCATGGATACTGTGGAGATGTATTAGCAGAGAAAATGTTTTGTGTTAATGCAACACATTTGACAGAAGAATTACCTTATACTATTAAATCTATTATTGATAGAGAATAAGATTTTATTAAAACTTAGTTATACATTATGAATAATAATAATAAATATATTAGTGTAATAGTACTTTGATTTTGGAGGAGTAAATGAAAAAAAATAGTATAATTTCACTAATAATAATTGTAAGTTTTGGTTTAATTTTTTTTATAGTGTTTAGAATAGTAGGTTCTGAAAAAAGTTTAGACATGAATAGTCTAATAAGAAATATAAAGGAAGTAAAATCCTATAGTAGTAATATAACTATAGAAGTGATAAATTCAAAAGAAAAATATACATATGAAGGTATTCAAAAATATAAAAAGGATGTAGGGGGAAAATTAGAATTAAAGGATAGGAATTTTATATTTAAAGGAGAAGACATATTTGTAAAAGATAAGATAGGCTCACAAGAATATAAACTCTCTACAGAATTTGATGAAGTGCTAAAATATAGCTTTATAGATGAATATATAGCATTAATATATACTAACCAAAATTTAAATTTTCAAGAAGAAGAGACAACGGGAGAAAAAATTTTATTAGTAGATGTAATACTTCCAGGTAATAATAGGAATTTGTATAGTGGAGTTATGCACTATGATATAAGAGCTAATATGCCGAAGAAAATAGTAATTTATGATACAAATAAGGGAGAAAGAATTATGTATACTTATGAAAACTTCAATTGGACTGATAAAATTGATGATATGGATTTAGATTAATAGCAGTCTTGTTAGATGATGAATAAAGAACAAAAGTTCATTTAAATAACTAGCGAGGTGAGTAATAATGTTTAGTGAAAATATAAGACCAGTTTGGGCTGAAATTGATTTAGATAAACTGGCAAATAATATGAGAGAAATTAAGAGAGTGTGTGTAAATAAAGAAGTTATAGGCGTTATAAAGGCTGATGGCTATGGACATGGTGCTATAGATATTTACAAAGAATTACAAGACAATGGAGCTAGTAGATTTGCTGTTGCAGTATTAAGCGAGGGCATTGAACTTAGAAAAGCAGGGTTAGATGCTCCATTGATGATATTAGGCTTCACAAATCCTAATATCTATAATCAATTGTTAGATTATGATATAGAACAAACTATCTATAGTTTTCAACAAGCAGAGATACTTTCAAGAGTTGCAGTAGAAAAAAATTTAAAAGCAAGAATCCACATAAAAGTAGATACAGGTATGGGGAGAATAGGATTTCTCCCTACAAGAGAAGATGCAAAAGAAGTATATAGAATAAGTAAGCTTCCTAATATAGACATAGTAGGATTATTTACACATTTTTCTTCTTCAGATGAAAAAAATAAAGAATATACATATAGGCAGTTAGAACAATATAATAAGTTTAATGTATATCTTAAGGAATTAGGAATTCATATTAACTTTAAACATGTAAGTAATAGTGGTGCAATCATAGATTTACCAGAACTGCAATATGATGCAGTAAGGGCAGGGATAATATTATATGGGTACTATCCATCAGAGCAGATTAATAAGCAGGCTTTGAAACTTGAACCAGTAATGAGTATTAAGGCTAACATAGTACATATAAAAAAGATTTCTGAGGGTAATTTTATAAGTTATGGAAGAAAATTTGAAACTCAAAAGGAAAGTATTATTGCCACATTGTCTATAGGATATGCAGATGGATTTACTAGATTATTATTTGAAAAAGCTAAGGTCATAATCAAGGGTAAATTTGCGCCAGTTGTAGGAAGAATATGTATGGATCAATGCATGATTGATATTACAGGCATTGAGAATGTAGACATTGGAGATGAAGTTATACTTATCGGTAAAGATGAATTTGGGAATGAGATAACTGCAGATGATATTGGCAATCTAATTGGGACTATTAATTATGAAGTAGTTTGTGCAATTAGCAAAAGGGTGCCAAGAATATATAAAAAAGGTGGGAAAATAGTTAATATTAGAAATTATGTATAATGTTAGCTTCAATAAATAAAATAAGCTGACCTCATTTGTTGTAAAAAGTAGAAAAAGGAAATAATATCTTTGACATTATAATAATAATTGAATTATAATTAACTTGTACATATAGTTGTTATTATAGTAGGAGGTATTAAATTTCCATGTGTAGTCAGAAGGAATTAATCCTAGAATTAAGCAAATCTTTTTGTAAAGATATAAATGAGGCTTATGAAAAAAATAACATAAAAAGTAGTGAATTTATTGAGGATAATTTAATATTATATATAGAAGAGAAAAAATATTTAAGTTATATAGAGAGAATGAAGCAAGGCTACTTAGCCATGAAAGACTTAAATTTAGAAATCTCAGAATTAGGCTTAGAAAATGATTTATATGACTTAAGAGAATACGAAGCTAAGCTTTAGGAGAGTGAATGCCTCATGACAACTATCGTAAGGAGAGGAGATATTTTTTATGCAGATTTGAGTCCTGTGGTAGGTTCCGAACAAGGCGGAATTAGACCTGTAATCATAATTCAAAATGATATAGGTAATAGATATAGTCCCACAGTGATAGTGGCTGCAATAACCTCTCAAATAAATAAGGCAAAACTTCCAACACATGTTGAAATTTCCTCAGAAGAGTATGGTTTGAATAAGGACTCGGTGGTTTTGCTAGAGCAAGTTAGAACATTAGACAAAAGAAGACTTAAAGAAAAAATAGGTCGTATGACTGATGAAGATATGGAAAAAGTTGACATAGCTCTAAGGATCAGTTTAGACTTAAAAATAAAAAGTGCAAATTAAAATAAAGAAGATTGCTGGTGAAATAGCAATCTTTTTATTTTAAGGTTTTAAAAAAGAGTTGAGAATGATTTTAAAATTGTTATAATAATCTTATACGTAAATCTAGGAGGTAAGATATGAATAAATCACTAGAGTCTTTAAAAGAAGTCACTAAAGTAGTAAGAAAAAATATAATAGAAATGCTTACTGAGTCAGGATCGGGACATCCAGGTGGATCATTATCCGCTGTGGAGATTATGACTACACTATATTTTAATGAAATGAATATAGATGTTAAAAACCCTAATAATCCAAATAGAGACAGATTTATACTTTCTAAAGGACATGCTGCACCAGTATTATATGCCGTACTTGCAGAAAAAGGCTTTTTTAATAAAGAGGAACTAATGTTTCTTAGAAAGAAGGGATCAATGCTTCAAGGACATCCTAACATGAATTATGTGCCAGGAGTAGATATGTCCACAGGATCATTAGGACAGGGAATTTCAGCAGCAGTTGGAATGGCATTAGCAGGAAAATTAGATAAAAAAGATTATAGAGTATATACATTATTAGGAGATGGTGAGCTTGAAGAAGGTCAAGTATGGGAAGCTTCCATGAGTGCAGCTCACTACAAACTTGATAACTTAACAGCTTTTGTAGATTATAATGGTCTTCAAATAGATGGAAACATAGAAAATGTAATGAATCCTAATCCTATAGCTGATAAATTTAAAGCATTTGGATGGAATGTAATATTTCTTGAAGATGGTCATGACTTGGTGGCTATAAAGAATTCAATAGAAGAAGGTAAAAAAGTAAAAAATAAACCAACTATGATAGTATGCAAAACTATAAAAGGGAAAGGTGTATCCTTTATGGAAAATGAAGCAGGTTGGCATGGTTCAACTCCAAATAAAGAGCAATGTACACAAGCATTATTAGAGATTGGAGGAGAAGAATAATGAGTAAGATAGCAACTAGAGAAGCCTATGGAAAAGCTTTAGCAAGAATAGGGGCAGAAAATGAAAATATAGTGGTTCTTGATGCAGACTTATCAAAATCAACAAAAACTGCTGATTTTAAGAAGGTTTGTCCAGAGAGATTTATAAATATGGGAATTGCAGAAGGTAATATGATGTCAGTATCAGCAGGACTTGCTGCTTGCGGTAAAATTCCCTTTGTATCTACTTTCGCTATATTTGCAGCAGGTAGAGGCTTTGAGCAAATAAGAAACTCAATATGCTACCCAAAATTAAATGTAAAGGTATGTGCTACTCATGCAGGATTAACTGTAGGAGAAGATGGTGCATCTCATCAGTCAGTGGAAGACATTTCATTGATGAGAAGTATACCTAATATGGTGGTTATAAGCCCTAGTGATGGTGTTGAAACAGAAGCAGCTATAGAGGCTATAACTAAATATAATGGACCTTGCTATGTAAGATTAGGAAGAAGTGGGGTTCCAGTAATTAATGATAATGAAGACTATAAATTTGAAATAGGAAAAGGCATAGCCCTTAGAGAGGGAAAGGATGCCACAATCATAGCTACTGGAATTATGGTGGATGCAGCATTAGAAGCATATAACTTGCTAGCAGAAGAAGGAATAAAAGTAAGAATAATAAATATTCATACTATTAAACCTATCGATGAGGACATAATAATTAAAGCGGCTAGAGATACAGGGGTTATAATCACAGCTGAAGAGCATAGTGTAATAGGTGGATTAGGGTCAGCAGTATCAGAAGTTATAACTACTAATGCTCCAGTACCGGTATTAAGAGTTGGTATAAAGGATACCTTTGGAGAGAGCGGAAAACCAGATGAGTTATTGAAGGCTTATGGATTAACTGCAGAAAGTATTGTCAAAGAAGTTAAAAAAGGAATTCAAATGAAGTAAAAAGTATAATTAGAGTGTAGTTGTAGTAAAATATGATTGCATTCTAATTAAAAATTATAAGGTGGGAATTGAATGAGAAACAATACAAACAAATTATCTTTGTGTTTGGGAGATTTATTATATTGTTTTAAATTATCTTTTAAATTTACCCTGATACCAATAATTTTAGGAACTATAATATCTTTACTATCTCAACTAATAAATGGAAATGGTATTAGGATATATGATATTTTATTGTATATTAGAAATGCAGGATTTATTACAGCTTGTGGAGGGATGTTAATAGGTGCAATTGGATATTTAATGCCTATGACGCATTTAAGACCATTAGACTACAATGATGACTGGCAAAAATATTTCTCAAAATTCAATTTGGTTACAGTTATAACTATAATTTGTATTTTTATAATAGTTTACACTCTAATTTTAGATGTAACAATGTATATGATTTATACATAATTATACATATAGATTAGCTCATGGATATATTTCCATGAGTTTTTTTAAAAATTATATTTTTGTTCACGGTATTTTTACTTTTAAGGGTTTGTATAAATTATTTTTATGATATAATATACACAGGTTTTTATAACAGGGTGTTTATAAAAATATAAAAAGTTACCAAGGAGAGTTTAAAATTATGATAGATTTTAAAAATGTTACTAAGGTTTATAATAATAATGTCCTAGCCTTATCAAATTTAAATGTACATATTGAAAAAGGTGAGTTTGTATTCTTGGTAGGGCCAAGTGGAGCAGGAAAATCTACTTTTATAAAAACGTTATTAAAGGAAGTAGATGCTACAGCAGGTACTGTAGTAGTAGCAGATACAGATTTAACTAAGCTTAAGCATAAAGATATACCTTATTACAGAAGAAGAATAGGCGTAGTATTTCAGGACTTTAGATTAATTCCAACTCTAAATATTTTTGAGAATGTAGCCTTTGCATTAAGGGTAATCGGTTCTAGTGATAAGGAAATACAAAAAAAGGTACCAGCTGTGTTATCTATGGTTGGATTAACTAAAAAGAGAAATGCTTTCCCGAATCAGCTTTCAGGAGGAGAACAGCAAAGGGTTTCTATAGCAAGAGCCATTGTTAACAGTCCATCCCTACTAATTGCTGACGAGCCTACAGGAAATTTAGACCCTGAGACTGCAATAGAGATTATGGATATACTTAGCGATATAAATAGAGCAGGAACTACTGTTGTTATGGCTACCCATGCTAAAGATATAGTTGATATGATGAAGAAAAGAGTAATAGCTATAGAAAAAGGAACAGTAGCAAGGGATGAAGAAAGGGGGAAATACGGATATGAAATTTGATTCAGTTAAGTATTTCTTTAAGGAAGCTTTTAAAAGTATAACTAGAAATAAAACTTTAAGTACAGCTTCAATAGCTACTGTGGCAGCAACTCTATTTATATTAGGAGTAATAACCTTAGCTGTTGTGAATGTAGATAAAGCTGTAGAACAATTAGGTTCGCAAGTAGAGGTAAAAATCTATTTAAAGGATGATATTACAGAGCAAGAAGAAGTAGCTATAAAGGGGAAAATAGAAGCTGTTGAGGGAGTTACAGAGGCTATTCTTGAGACTAAGGAACAAGCGTTAAGTAATGTTAAAGAACAATTAGGTGAAGATTCATCAGATTTGACGGTAGGATTTGAAGATAAAAATCCTTTTCCAGCTTCGTTTACTATAAAAGTTGGAACTCCAGAAGTAGTTGATAAAGTTGTTAGCCAAGTAAAAGGTATGTCTGGTATAGAAAAAATTAAAGATGCTAGAGAAGTTATCGAAAAAATAACTACTCTTACTAAATCAGTTAAAACTGCAGGTGGGATAGGATTTTTAGTATTTATTGTAGTTTCCTTATTCTTAATAGGTAATACTATTAAAATAACTGTTTATTCAAGAAAAAGGGAAATTGGAATAATGAAGTATGTAGGAGCTACTGACTGGTTTATTAGATGGCCATTTATTATAGAAGGTATAATTCTTGGAGTTATTGGTGCCTTAATTTCAGTTATAATATTGAATGTGGCATATTCTATGTTAGTTGGAAGACTATCACAGGAAGTATTATTTGGATTTAGCTTAGTGGGAACTTCATATATATGGAAATATGTAATTTGGGAATTTATTATCTGCGGAGTAGTAATTGGAGCTCTGGGAAGTATTATATCAATGAGAAAGTTCCTAAAAGTTTAATTTAGATGTACAATGGATAAGACTAAGAAATAAAATTCTTAGTCTTATTTGTGTATAATAATACCATAACATGAAAGTATTAATATATAATAAATTAATAATTTAGTTATAATTATGTGGTATTATCATAAATAATATATATGTATTTAATTGAGAGGGTGAGTTTATGGATATTGACAAAAATAAAAAAAAGAAATGGATAATAAATACAGTAATCGTTTTGCTAGTTACTAATCTAGTAACTTTTTTAGGTACAAATTTCTTATCATTTATGTTGCCAAATGGTAAGGTATTAGTTAGTAGAAAAACCTATGAAAATATTATTGATTTTGAGAAGCTATATACAATAAAAGATAAGATAGATAAATATTATTTAGGTGAATATGATAAAGAAAAGATAATTGATGGAGCGGCTGAAGGCATGGCTCAAGCGCTTAAGGATCCATACACTACATATATGGATAAGAAAGAATTTTCAGATTTCATGTCACAAACAGAAGGTAATTATGTGGGGCTTGGAATTCAAGTAGCGGCTAAGGATGATAACATTGTGGTAATGACGACTTTTGAGAATTCTCCAGCTAAAAAGGCAGGAATAATCCAAGGAGATATTATAAAAGTTGTAAATGGAACAGCTGTAGCAGGAAAAGACATGGAGAAGGCTGTGTCTATGATGAAGGGCAAAGAAGGAGAAGTTGTAGAGTTAGTTATATATAGAGAAGGCAAGGGTGATATTAGCATTAAAGCTACAAGAGCAGAGGTTCAAATGGTTACAGTGAAAAAAGAGATGATAGATAGTGAAGTTGGATATATTCAAGTTTCTATGTTTGATGAAAATACTGCCGATAATTTTAGAAAGGCTATAGAAAATCTTGAATCTCAAGGTATGAAAAGTTTAATAGTAGATTTAAGAGAGAATCCAGGTGGACTTTTAGATCAGACAGTAAGAATGTCCTCAGAATTTATTGAAAAAGGCAAAAACATAGTGTATACAGAAGATAAAAATGGTAATAAGAAAAATTATGACTCTGTAGGAGGAAAGGCTCAAAAGATGCCACTTACAATTCTTATAGATGAAGGAAGTGCTAGTGCATCAGAGATATTTACTGGAGCTATAAAAGATTATGGATTAGGAACTTTAGTAGGAGAAAAAACTTTTGGTAAAGGAGTCGTTCAGACTACCTTCTATAGAGAAAAAGATGGATTCGGGGATGGAACTGCATTAAAGGTTACAATTTCAAAATACTTTACTCCGAATGGCAATAATATCCACGGATTAGGCATAGAGCCAGATGTAGAAGTTAAATATCCGGATGAGTTAAGACAGAAGACATATGATAGAGCTGTGGACCCACAATTTCAAAAAGCTTTAGAAGTTGCAAGAGGAAAAATTGTGAAATAGCAACGGTTGGTTGCAGTGAAGTGCATCAAAGCTTCATAGAATTACGCCATAGGCGTAGAGAATTGCAACTTACAGTTGCAGTGAATAAATCTCTGCGAACAACGTGAGCAATTCACTGTGAGCGAAGTGAACACTTCTCTGTGCCTATGGCACAATTAACTGCGGCCATTGGTCACAATTAACTAAAAAGATGACATTGTCATCTTTTACATATTTTTTAGCATATGGAGGAATACGATAAATGGAAATGCTTAAATACACTTTAGAACAAGTTTCTTATGCTATTGTGGAACCATCTTATGCATTTATTTTAATAATGCTGTCTATTTTGTTTTACTTTAAAAATAAAAAGGCGAATATGATGGAAAAAATGATAATGGGACAAAATTCCATATCTGCTTTTGAATTAACCATATCTCAGATAGTTATAGGAATATTTGGAGGAGTTCTAGCTAGTATGATTTTTACATATTTAGGAGTGGTATTTGATACAACTTCTAATATATATGTGCTATTTATATTATCTATAGCCCTTGTGTTTTTTAACCCTAAATGGGTTTGTTTATCTTACTCAGGCTCTATACTAGGGTTATTGTCAATTTTCGTGTATATTTTATCTAAAATGTTTGATAACAACAAATTAAACTTTTTAAATATAGATATTGCAGCATTGTTAGCACTTATAGGAGTAATGCATTTAGTTGAAGGAATTTTGGTAATGATAGATGGTAAAAGAGGAGCATTACCTGTATTTGGGAATAGAGAAAATAAAATAGTTGGAGGGTTTGCATTTAGGAGGTATTGGATACTTCCAATGACTATTTTATTGATGATAGAAGCTACCAGTGGAAATATAGGGGGAGAAGTGGTAGCCACTCCGGAGTGGTGGCCTATTATTAGTCATAGTAAAAATATAGAATTATTTGCTACTATGGCAATTGGTGCATTACCACTATTTGCAGCTGTAGGATACAATTCGGTTACTTTTACTAAAACTAAAGAAGAAAAACCACTATTTTCTGGATTATTAATCAGTGGATTTGGATTATTAGTTATAGCTTTATCTTTCCTAACTAATTTAGGCATAGTCATGGAAATAATACTATTAGTTGCAGTACCGGCAGCTCATGAAGGGATGCTATATATAGAGAAATATGCAGAACAAAAAAATCAATGTAAGTATGTTAGTAATACAGAAGGAGTATGTGTACTCACTGTAGCTCCAAATTCTGTAGCTAAGGAAATGGGAATAGAAAGTGGAGATTTAATAATTGAAGTTAATAATCAATTATTAACTAAAGATGATATTATTTTTAATGTGCTTCAAAATGTACCGAGAGTTCTTTCTATGAAGATAAAAAAATTAGAGGGAAAAATCATAGATGTTAGCAGAAATATACCAAGTGGCACACTAAATTTAGGAATGGTAATTGTACCTAGAGAAGTCCCAAGAAATTTTAAAGTTGTTAAGGGAAATAAGGAAAATTTTTCGGAGATGCTAGATAAAATTAGAAATAAAGATGATGAGAATCAGAATCTTTAATTTTGTATTTATGAGGTGAGTTTATGGAAGAATTCAAAATTCATTCCAAGTTTAAACCTACAGGAGATCAACCAGAAGCCATTGATAGTATTGTAAATGGGCTTATGGAGGATAAAAAATATCAAACACTTTTAGGGGTTACAGGTTCGGGAAAGACTTTTACTATGGCAAATATAATTGAAAGAGTTCAAAAACCAACTTTAATATTGGCTCATAATAAAACATTGGCAGCTCAGCTTTGTTCAGAGTTTAAAGAATTCTTTCCTGAAAACTCAGTAGAATATTTTGTATCTTATTATGATTATTATCAACCTGAAGCTTATGTAGCTCAGACAGATACTTTCATTGAAAAAGATGCATCTATAAATGACGAAATTGAAAAATTGAGACACTCTGCTACATCTGCACTTATAGAGAGAAAAGATGTAATAGTAGTGGCCTCTGTTTCCTGTATATATGGACTTGGAAATCCAGAAGAGTATAAAAAGCTTACAGTATCCTTAAGAGAAGGAATGGAAAAGGATAGGAATAAAGTTATAAATCAATTAGTTGATATTCAATATGAGAGAAATGATGTAAACTTTGTAAGAGGTACCTTTAGAGTTAGAGGAGATGTACTAGATATATTTCCAGCTGCATCTACAAATAAGGGGATAAAAGTAGAGTTCTTTGGTGATGAGATAGATAGAATAAGAGAATTTGATGTACTTACAGGAGAAATATTAAAGGGTATGAAGCATGTATCTATATTTCCAGCGTCTCACTTTGCGACCTCAAAAGAAAGATTAGAAATATCCATAAGACAGATAGAGAAAGAGCTTGAAGAGAGATTAGAAGAGTTAAAGGTTCAGGATAAGCTATTAGAGGCTCAGAGATTAAAGCAAAGAACTAACTTTGACATTGAAATGATGAGAGAGGTTGGTTATTGCTCTGGGATAGAAAATTATTCTAGGATATTAGATGGAAGGGCTAAAGGAACACCGCCACAAACTCTAATAGATTATTTTCCACAGGACTTTCTTTTATTTATAGATGAAAGTCATGTTACACTTCCTCAAACTAGGGCAATGTATGGTGGAGATAAATCGAGAAAAACTTCACTAGTAGAATATGGATTCAGATTACCCTCGGCTTATGACAACAGACCACTACAGTTTAATGAATTTGAAGATAAATTTAATCAAGTATTGTTTGTAAGTGCTACCCCTGGTCCATATGAAAATGACCACTCAGAGAATGTAGCACAACAGATAATAAGGCCTACTGGTCTATTGGATCCAGAGGTAGTAATAAGACCTATAAAAGGTCAAATTGACGATTTGTATGGTGAGATTAAAGCAACAATAGATAAGGGATTTAGAATATTAGTAACTACCCTTACTAAAAAAATGGCTGAGGATTTAACTAAGTATTTTAAAGATATGGGAATTAAAATTACATATTTACATTCCGATATAGATACATTGGAAAGAATGAGAATAATAAGAGATTTAAGAAAAGGTGAATTTGATGTTTTAGTAGGGATAAACCTTCTAAGAGAGGGATTAGATATCCCAGAAGTTGCATTGGTTGCTATACTTGATGCAGACAAAGAAGGATTTTTAAGAAGTGAAACGTCTTTAATTCAAACTATAGGTAGAGCAGCTAGAAACTCTGAAAGTAGAGTTATAATGTATGCAGATAATATGACTAGATCTATGGAAAAAGCTATTGGTGAGACTAATAGAAGAAGAAAAATACAGACGAATTATAATGAGGAAAATGGAATAATACCTCAGACAGTAATTAAAGACATAAGAGATGTCATTGAAATATCTACAGTGGCTGAGGAGAAAGCTAGTTATGATAGTTTTAATCCTGAGAGCATCAGCGAAGGTGAAGCAATTAAGATGATAGCTAAGTTAGAAAAGGAAATGAAACAAGCTGCAAAAGACCTACAATTTGAAAGAGCAGCTCAGTTAAGAGATGAAGTAATAAAGGTTAAAAAACAATTTAGATTATAGAGGGAGAAAAGAATGAGGAATAGCATTTTTATTAAAGGAGCAAAGGTACACAATCTCAAAAATGTAGATTTAGAAATACCAAGAGATAAATTTGTAGTATTTACGGGACTTTCAGGTTCAGGGAAATCTTCCTTAGCCTTTGACACGTTATATGCGGAAGGACAAAGAAGATATGTGGAGTCATTATCTGCTTATGCAAGACAGTTTTTAGGACAGATGAACAAACCAGATGTTGAATATATAGAAGGTTTATCACCAGCAATATCAATAGATCAAAAGACTACTAGTAGAAATCCAAGATCTACTGTTGGAACAGTTACTGAGATATATGATTACTTGAGACTTTTATATGCTAGAGTTGGAACTCCACATTGCCCTAAATGTGGAAAGGAGATAACTCAACAAACTGTAGACCAAATGGTGGATAAGGTAAAGGAATTACCTGAGAGGACTAAAATTCAAGTGTTAGCTCCTATAGTAAGAGGTAAAAAAGGAGAGCACGTAAAGATTCTTGAGAATATTGTTAAGAATGGATATGTAAGGGCTAGAATAGATGGCGTAATAGTAGATTTAGGAGAAGAAGAAGTAAAACTTGAGAAAAATAAAAAACATACTATTGAAATAGTAATAGATAGAATTGTGGTAAAAGAGGGAATGGAAGCAAGACTTTCAGACTCTATAGAGACTTCTCTAAAACTTGGAGAGGGATTAATAATAGTAAATATTATAGATGGAGAAGACATACTATTTAGCGAGCATTTTGCCTGTGTAGATTGTGGAATAAGCATAGGGGAGATAGAACCAAGAATGTTTTCATTTAACTCACCTTTTGGAAAGTGTGATAGTTGTGATGGACTTGGGACTCTTATGGAGATAGATGAGGACTTGGTAATTCCAGATAGAAGTAAATCTATTGAACAGGGGGCCATATTAACTTTTGGAGATGGAAGTTTAAAGGAAGATTCATGGACTTATGCTATGCTTAAGGCTCTTGGAGAGAAATATGGGTTTACTTCCTCAACACCAATAGAAGAATTTAGTGATATAGCACTTAATGCACTTTTATATGGAACTAATGGAGAAAGACTTAAAATAGAGTATACAAAGGAATTTAAAACAGGAGTTTATAACTATGCTTTTGAGGGAATTATAAATAATTTAAAAAGAAGATACATGGAAACTGCATCAGATTATATAAAAAAAGATATTGAGCAGTATATGAGTGATAATCCTTGTCCAAAATGTAGAGGAGCTAGACTTTCCAAAGAAGCATTATCAGTAACTGTGGGAGGGAAAAATATTTATGAATTTTGTATTCTTTCAATAGTAGATGAAATAAAATTCATAAGGAGTCTAAATCTTTCTGAGAAAAATAGGTTTGTATCAGAGCAAATATTAAAAGAGATAATAAATAGACTAGAATTTTTAAGAAACGTAGGATTGGATTATCTTAATTTAACTCGTTCAGCAGGAACTCTATCTGGTGGAGAGGCACAAAGGATTAGACTGGCTACACAAATAGGATCTAGTTTAATGGGAGTGCTATATATATTAGATGAACCAAGTATAGGGCTACATCAAAGGGATAATGATAAGCTTATTGAGACTTTAAAGCACCTAAGAGATTTAGGAAATACTCTTGTAGTAGTAGAGCATGATGAAGATACTATGAAAGCTGCTGACTTTATTGTAGATATAGGACCAGGTGCTGGAGAAAATGGTGGAGAAATTATAGCAGCAGGTCCAATAGATGAGATAGAGAAATGTGAAAGGTCTATAACAGGACAGTATTTGAGTGGGAAAAAGTCAATAGATGTTCCAGAGAGTTATAGAGAAATAGATGAAAATAAGATTATAACTATAAAAGGAGCCAAAGAAAATAATTTGAAAAATTTAACGGTGAAATTTCCATTAGGAGTATTTACCTCTATTAGTGGAGTATCTGGTTCAGGGAAGAGTACACTGGTAAATGAAGTGCTTTATAAAGGATTAAATAAACTAGTTAATAATTCAAAGAAGCTTCCTGGTAAACATGAAGAAATACTAGGCAGTGAAAACATAGATAAAATTATCAATATAGACCAAAGTCCTATAGGAAGAACTCCTAGAAGTAATCCAGCAACTTATACAGGAGTATTCGATTTAATAAGAGAAGTATTTTCAATGACAACGGAATCTAAATCTAGAGGATATAAGCAAGGAAGATTTAGTTTTAATGTTAAGGGCGGAAGATGTGAGGCATGTAAGGGTGATGGAATTATAAAAATAGAAATGCAATTTCTATCAGATGTATATGTGCCTTGTGAGGTATGTAAAGGAAAGAGATATAATAGAGAAACCCTAGAAGTAAAATACAAGGGGAAAACTATTGATGATGTATTGAACATGACAGTTGAAGAAGGATTAAAATTTTTTGAGAATCATCTGCGAATAGCTAATAAATTACAAACATTAATGGATGTAGGCTTATCTTACATAAGATTAGGCCAACCTTCCACTACTTTATCAGGAGGAGAGGCTCAGAGAATTAAACTTGCCTATGAATTATCAAAGAGAAGTACAGGAAGGACACTTTATATATTGGATGAACCTACTACAGGGCTTCACATTGATGATGTTAATAAACTAATAAAAATTCTTCAACGTTTGGTGGAAGGTGGAAACACTGTAATTGTTATTGAACATAATTTAGATGTAATAAAGTGTTCAGATTACATCATAGATTTAGGACCTGAGGGAGGAGATAAAGGAGGAACTATAATTTGTACAGGTACTCCAAAACAAATAGTAAACTGCTCTAAATCCTACACAGGACAGTATTTGAAAAAAATGATATAATTATTACAATAATCAAGAAACAATGATCAATACTCAATCATAAATAGGTTCCAAAACCATTGAGGATTGATCATTGATATTTGATAATTGTTAAAGGAGATTAATTTATGGGTAGTTTTAGATTTGTACTTAATTTAGTAATTATAGCTGTAGTTTACTTCATAATATTCTATGCACTTAAGATTATGTATAAGGACACCAAGTCGGTTGGAAAAAGTAAGAAAAAAATTAAAAGAGCCATTACAGGGCTAGAGGTTATTGAATCGGGGGATAATAGCAACCTTAGAAGAGGTGGTGTAATACCTATTAGTGAAGAACTCACAATTGGGAGAAATAGTGAAAATATGGTGATTTTAGAGGATAAATATGTTTCTTCTCATCATACGAAAATTTTCTTAAGAAATAATGAATATATTCTTGAGGATTTAGGAAGTACCAATGGAACTTTTATAAACAACCAAAAGGTTACTAGTAGGGTTATTTTAGGCTCTGGAGATAAAATAAAAGTTGGAAGTGCTATTTTTAGGTTTATGTAATCAGATAAATATTAAAGAATAATTAGTGCATTATTATTTTATTTCAGATGACTAAACTACAACTTTCGAAAGGATGAAGATATGAATACTATTAAAGATGAGAAAAGAGTACTTAGGTTAACTTATTTGTTGGTAGTTACTCTATTTTTCAATGCAGCCATTTTAACACCAACCTTTGATAAAGGACCACTAATCATAGGATTAATAATATGCGGTCTTCTTGCTTATTCTCATTTCATTATAAGAAAATTTTTCCCAGATGGAGATAAATATATTTTATTGTTTTCAAATATATTAGCAGTTATAGGTATAGCAATGATATATCGTTTAGATCTTCCAATTTCAGGAGGAAATTATATGGCAGAAGGTGCAAAAAGCTTTTTAGCTGCTAAGCAAATAATAATTTTTTCACTAGGTGTTGCTGCATTTATATTGATTGTTGTTATATTACCAGATTTAAAAACTTTTGATAAATATAAATATTTATATTTAATAATGACTATAGCATTTATGTCTATGGGTACTTTTTTGGGGAAAACAGTAGGTGGTGCTAAGAACTGGGTTAGCATACTTGGATATTCATTTCAACCTTCTGAATTTGGAAAGGTTACCCTAGTAGCATACTTAGCTTCGGCATTAAAAGACTATGGTCAACCCTCTAAGTTTTCTAAGAAAATAGGAAGTAAAATTGGATTAAATGCTGAAAAACATTGTAAATATATATGCTTAATAGAGCCGGCTATAGTAGTTATGATAAGTTTGATATTTATGCTTCTTCAAACAGATTTGGGATCTGCCCTACTATTTTTTGCTATATCTCTTACTATGCTTTATATTGCTACTGCAAATTGGAAATATGTAATCACTGCATTGATATTATTTGTAGTAGGTGCCACAGCAGGATATTTTTTATTTTCACATGTCAGAGTAAGGGTAATGATTTGGCAAGATCCATGGAAATATGGTTATGACCAAGGTCTTCAAGTAGTTCAATCTCTTATTGCTATGGCGAATGGAGGATTTTTTGGAAAAGGTCTTGGAAATGGATATCCAAAATATATTCCTGTAGTAGAATCTGATTTTATATTTGCAGCTATTTGCGAAGAGTTAGGTCTTCTTATAGGGTTTGCAATAATATTATTACATCTTTTGTTATTTTATAGATGTATTAGAGCAGCAATTTATGCTAAGGACAATTTTTCTAAATTGTTGGCTGTTGGTTATAGTACTATGATAGTTTCACAGGTTCTCATTATAATTGGAGGAGTTACAGGTGCAATTCCACTTACGGGAATAACATTGCCCTTTGTTAGTTATGGTGGAAGCTCTATGCTTATAAGTTATTTTTCACTAGGAATAATACAAAAGATTTCAGAGGAGAGTAGTAGTTATGAATAATTTACAAAATAATATTAAAAAAGTAATGACAGTATTTCTATTACTTTTCTTAGCACTTATATCTTATATCAGCTATAATGCACTGTTTAAAAGTGAAATGGCAATAAATAGCGTATATAATAAGAGATTTCAGGCAGAAAGAGATAAAGTATTAAGAGGAACAATATATGATAAAAATATGGCCCCTTTAACTAAAGGAGAAAAAACAGGTGAGTTCTCTCAAACAAGAGAATATTTAGGTGGAGAGGCACTGGCACATGTAGTTGGTTATTATGATATAAGGTATGGGATGAGTGGAGTAGAAAGGAAATTTGATGAGCAATTATCTGGAAAAACTTTAGGAATAAAAGACTTCTTTAACCCTAATAAGAAGGATAAGGTTGGAAATAATGTAGTTACTACCTTAGACTTGGAACTTCAAAAAGCTGCTTATGATATATTAGGAGATAGAAAAGGATCTATCGTAGCTTTAAATCCTAAGACAGGAGAAGTATTAGCTATGGTCTCAAAACCAGGATTTAATCCTAATAATATTCAAGAGGACTGGGAACAGCTTTCTCAAAATCAAGATACTCCATTTTTAAATAGAGCAGTTTCTGGATTATATCCTCCCGGCTCTACCTTTAAAATAGTAACTGGGACTAGTGCTCTAGAAAATATTACTGGAGTTGACTCAAAAATATTTAAGGATAATGGTAAAATACAGTTTAATGAAAGTGAATACCTAGAAAATTATAAAGGAAAAGCATTTGGAAATATTGACTTAGAAGAAGCTTTCTATAGGTCTAGCAATGTAGTCTTCGGAGAGTTAGCAATGGAATTAGGTTCTTCTTTAAGAGAAACTGCTGAGAAATTTTACTTTAATAAAGATATACAGTCAAGAACGCTAACAATTGATAGCAGTGTATTTCCAGACTATAAAAATTATGAAAAAGGTAATATA
Source organism: Clostridium sp. UBA4108 (assembly GCA_002381695.1). Taxonomy (GTDB): domain Bacteria; phylum Bacillota; class Clostridia; order Clostridiales; family Clostridiaceae; genus Clostridium_J. The sequence continues at coordinate 342,639 of DFXM01000020.1, forward strand.
GCTCAAAGTGGAATAGGTCAAAGTGGAGTATTAGCAAGTCCTATAGAGATGGCACTAATAGCTTCAGCTATATCAAATAATGGAGTTATGATGGAACCCAATGTAGTGAGTAAAATTATAGATAATGAAGGTAAAACTATTAAGAGTTATGAACCTAAAGAGCTAACTACAGTAACAACTTCAGAAAATGCAGAGATGATTAAGAAATATATGAAATCAGTGGTTACAAAGGGTACAGGTACCAAGGCGAAGATATCTGGAGTAGATGTTTGTGGTAAGACAGGAACTGCAGATACAGATAGTGGCGATAAAATACCGCATTCTTGGTTTGTTGGGTTCGCACCTTACGAAAATCCAGAAATAGCTTTTGCCATAATTTCAGAAGAAGGTGGAAACGATAGTTATAACGCAACCAACATGGCACAGAAATTAATGAAAGCGTACTTTAAATAAAATGTGAAGCATTTTATTTAGTGAATTGCCACTTACTGCCGCAGAGAATTGTGCCATAGGCACAGAGAAGTACTCACGTTATTCGCAGAGAGTTACTCACTACGTTCGGAAAGAGGTTTTTGCTTAGGCAAAAGCTTTCTCTCAGACGACGTCAACCCTCTGCGCTAAAGGCACACTTCACTGCAGCCGTAGGTTGCAATTCACTGGCAAAGCCAATTCTCTGCGCCTTGGGCGCAATTCACTAAATAAGTTACTTCGTAACTTATTTAAAGGAGGACATCATGAAGGGGAAGACACATGGAACTATTGGCGCAGCAAGTTTTGTATATTTGTGTAGTATATTGCCTGGGAAATTTAAATTAATTAATCTTATTTTTGCAATATTAGGGTCACTTTTACCAGATATAGATCATCATAAAAGTCTTATAAATAAATATTTATTACCTATTCGAAATGGATCTATGAGAGTATTTATATTCTTAACTTTAGGAATAATAGTTCTATATATTGACAGTTTTTTTACTGCATCTATTATGCTAAAGATAATAGGTATTTCATTAATATTAATATCACTTTCGACTCATAGAACTGGCTTTACTCACAGCATCTTTGGATTGATTATGTTTAATATTACAATTAGATTTTTGAGTAATCTATATAATTTTATTGACATTAATTTATTTTTTACTATAGGATTTTTATTACATCTATTAGGTGATATGTGTACTAAAAGAGGCATTCCATTATTTTATCCACTTTCAAATAAGAAACATAGAATGTTTATTACATATTCAAGTGGTAAGTCATTAGGGAATTTTATAGAAGGAATTTTAATTATTCTTTCTATAGCTTATATTATATGTAAATTACCTACATTTTTTTAAAGAGGTGAGAAAATATGTTTGATTTTGAATTCCAGCTAAAAAATCTTCCTGATAATCCAGGAGTTTATCTTATGAAAAATTCTTTAGGAGAAGTAATATATGTAGGTAAGGCTAAAAATCTTAAAAATAGAGTTAGACAATATTTTCAAAATTCTAAAAATCATAGTGAAAAAGTAAAAGCTATGGTTAAAAACATATCAGAATTTGAATACATAGTGACAGATTCAGAAATGGAAGCATTAATCTTAGAATGTAACTTAATAAAAAAGTATAGCCCTAAATATAACATATTATTAAAGGATGATAAATATTTTCCTTTTATTAAAATAACTAATGAAGAATTTCCAAGGGTAATAGTTACAAGAAATTATGTAAATGATTCAGCTAGGTATTTTGGACCATATACCGATGGTACTGCAGTGTATGTGATTTATGATTTAATAAAGAAAATATTCCCACTTAGAACCTGTAGAAGAGTTATAAAGGAAGATGGTCCAAAGTCTAAGACTTGTCTTAACTATCATATAAAACTATGTAAAGGACCTTGTGATGGGTTAATATCAAAGAAAGATTATGGTAAAATTGTTGATGAAGTTGTAGATTTACTGACAGGAAAAGGTAAGGCAATCACAGAAAAGCTAAGAAGAGATATGGAAAAGGCCTCAGAAGAATTGGATTTTGAAGGTGCGGCCATATTGAGAGATAAACTATTAGCTATAGATAAGATAAATGAAAAGCAGAAAATAATAAGTAACAATTTTGAAAATGAAGATTTCATTGGAATAAGCCAAGACGAAAAGGACAGTTGTGTACAGATATTCTTTTTAAGAGATGGGAAAATTATAGGAAGAGAAGATTTCATACTAGATGATACAGGAGGAGAAGAACCGGGAGAAGTGATAGGTGACTTCATAAAGAATTTTTATAGTGGAGCTGCATTTATACCTAAAACTATATATACAGAACATTGTGAAGATGAAGAAATACTAGAGCAGTGGTTATCTATGAAAAAAGCATATAAGGTTACTATAAAAAATCCTCAAAAGGGTGAAAAGAAAAAAATATTAGATATGGTTGAAAAGAATGCTGCTCATACTTTAGAAATGTTTAAAATAAAACACAAAGTAGATAAAGAATTAAATGGTATAGCTTTAGGAGAGATACAAGAAGCATTGAATTTGGAGGAATTACCACATAGAATAGAGGCTTATGATATTTCTAATATCATGGGAATGGATTCAGTGGGAACTATGGTGGTATTTCAAGATGGAGTAGCTAAAAATAGCGACTATAGAAGATTTAAGATAAAATCTATAGAAGGTGCTGATGATTATGGTTCTATGAAAGAAATATTACAGAGAAGATTTAGCCATGGATTAGATGAATTAAAGAATATAGTAGAAAATAAGCTTGATTTTTCTTCAGGAAAGTTTTCTGTTTTCCCAGATCTAATAATGATGGATGGTGGGAAAGGACAGGTAAATATAGCTTTGGAAGTTCTTAAAAGTTTAAATATAGATATACCTGTATGTGGAATGGTAAAGGATGAAAGGCATAGAACTAGAGGGTTGATATATGACAACAAAGAAATAATGTTAAGACAGAGTTCTAAAGGAATGCATCTAATTACGCGAATACAAGATGAGGTTCATAGGTTCTCTATAACCTATCATAGAACTTTAAGAGATAAACGAACTCTATATTCTATATTGGAGGAAATACCTAAAATAGGAGAAAAGAGAAGGAGAGAACTACTTAAAAAATTCGGAAGTATCGATAATATCAAAAAAGCCACTTATGAGGAACTAATGAGTACGCCCTCTATGGATAGTAAATCTAGTGAAAGTGTTATAGAGTATTTTAGAAAGAATAGTTAGGAGGGATATTATGAAAAATGTTGTAGATGTACATACTCACACAATAGTTAGTGGTCATGCATATACTACACTTTTAGAAAATATTAAAGAAGCTTCTCAAAAAGGAATGAAGGTTATAGGGGTATCAGACCATGGCCCAACTATGCCAGGAGGACCTCATATATTTCATTTTGCAAATATTAGAGTCATACCAAGAGAAATATATGGAGTGAAAATTTTAAGAGGTTGTGAGGCTAATATTTTAGATTTTCATGGAAATTTAGATATTCCAGAGGAAATACAAGAATCTTTGGATTATATGATTGCAAGTTTACATAAACCATGTATTAAACCAGGAACTATAGAGGAAAACACAAGGGCTTTTTTAAAGGTAATGGATAATCCCAATGTAATGATAATTGGACATCCAGGAAATACCCAGTTTCCTATAGATTATGAAGCTTTTGTAAAAAAAGCTAAGGAAAAAGACATAATAATAGAAATAAATAATAGTTCTTTTAGTGGATTTAGAGCTGGCTGTGAGAAAAACTGCTATAGAATTGCAGAACTATGTAAGGAACATGGAGTTAAAATAATGTTTGGAAGTGATGCGCATACTTGTTTTAGTATAGGCGAATTTGAAGATGCAGAGAAACTTATACAGAATTTAAACATGCCAGAAGAATTAATAATGAATAATGATGAAGAGAAATTTATTAATTATTTAAGGAACAAGGGAAAAAGTATTGATTAATTATTGATATATATGCAATGATTAATTTAGGTATCTTCAAAAAATAATTAGTCAGTCTATTGGTCTATTTTGTGTAATATTGAGTCGACAAAACCTACTTAGAGCACCATTATAAATGAAATCTGTGGCTTGGCTTATGCAAACTATACTTTAAAATCTTTGACTAGTTATTTTTCTTTAGATGCCTTATACTAAATATATAGAGTAATAAATAGTAAGAGGTACAACATGAATCTAAACAAAAATATTGTAAATGAAATTATAACAATTGCAGGAAATGATAATGTTAAATTAAATGAACCGATGAAGAATCATACTTCTTTTAAAGTTGGAGGACCAGCAGATATGATGGTATTTCCAAATAGCTACGAATCTACTAAAAAAGTAATAGATTTTTGTAAAGCTAAGAATGTAAATTATTTTATACTTGGTAATGGATCTAATCTTTTAGTTAAAGATGGGGGTATAAGGGGAGTAGTAATTAAATTTGCAAAATTAAATGAAATTTTTGTAGAAGAAGATAAGATGATTGTTCAAAGTGGTGCTAGATTATGTGATGTAGCAAAACATGCTTTAAAAAATGGATTAAGAGGCTTTGAATTTGCGTCCGGTATACCTGGAAGTATAGGGGGAGCTACTGCTATGAATGCTGGGGCATATGATGGGGAAATGTCAAAGGTAGTTCATAGTGTACTTGTGATTAATGATAAGGGAGAACTAATAACTCTCTCTAAGGAAGAAATGGAATTTGAATATAGAATAAGTGCTATTTTAAAATATAATTATGTAGTTTTAGAGGTTACACTACAGTTGGAACAAGGGGATAAGACTGTAATAGGTGGAAGAATTGATGAATTAACCAAAAAAAGAAGTGATAGACAGCCTTTGGAATATGCATCTGCTGGAAGTACATTTAAGAGACCAGAAGGCTATTTTGCTGGAAAACTAATCCAAGATGCAGGACTAAAGGGAGTCCATGTTGGAGATGCTGAGGTGTCTGAAAAACATTCAGGCTTTATCATAAACAAAGGTAATGCTACTTCAAAGGATTTATTAGATTTAATTGAATTAGTAAAAGCTAGAGTATATGAAAAATTTCAAGTTGAGCTACATACTGAAGTTAGAATAGTAGGTGAAGATAGCTAGAATAAAAATAGGGAGTAAAAACTTGGAATGCCAGGATGAATGAGAGTTACTATAGGTACAGAAGAGCAGAGTTGTAAATTTTAAAATTCACTAAAATTTATATTTGCTATTATATAATTAATAAAAGACAACTAACCTTAAGGGTGGTTGTCTTTTTACTTGATATGTAAAAATTTACTTATTACACATTTATAGTATTCTCTATTGGAAATCAATTTATGATATAATATTAGATACTAGAATAGTTTTTACAGGTATACTTCTAATTAAGTTGAGGTGTATTTTAGGTATATATTTAATATAATATTATTTAAGGGAGGGTTATATATGAAATTTTTAGTTGTAACTGGAATGTCTGGGGCAGGAAAAACTCAAACTATAATAAGTCTTGAAGACTTAGGATATTTTTGTGTAGATAATTTACCTCCCACATTAATAATAAAATTTGCAGAAGCTTGCTTTCAAACTGAAGGTAAGATTGATAAAATTGCTATAGTGGTAGATATAAGGGTAAGAAGGTTTTTTGATGACCTATTAGAAAGTCTAAATAAACTAGATAGAGAAGGCTATAAATATGAGGTTTTATTTTTAGAGGCTAGGGATGAAGTTTTAGTAAAGCGCTATAAAGAATCTAGAAGAAAGCATCCATTAGCACCAGATGGAAGAGTTATTAATGGCATAGCTATAGAAAGAAAAAAATTGAGAGGAATAAGAGAAAGGGCAAATAATATAATAGACACTTCAAAGCTTACTAATAAGCAGTTAAATGAGGAAATAGTTAGAGAGTATGGAGATGCTGGGGCAATTGAATCAAAATTACTAATAAATGTGTTATCCTTTGGATTTAAATATGGTATACCACTGGATTCAGATTTAGTATTTGATGTTAGATTTATACCAAATCCTTATTATATCAAGGAATTAAAACCTTTAAGTGGGTTAGATAAGCCAGTAAAGGATTATGTACTTTCAAAAATAGAAACAAAACAGTTTTTAGATAAGTTAATGGATATGATTACATTTTTAATACCGAACTATAAGAACGAGGGAAAAAGACAGCTTATCGTTTCTATTGGGTGTACAGGTGGAAGACATCGGTCTGTAGCCATTGCTAATAAGGTATGTGAACTTTTAAACCATCAAGGTAATAATGTAACTATAGATCATAGAGATATAAATGAGGATGTAAATAGAGGAGCAGGAAAGCTATGAAGCTAAGTCGATGGCTTACACCAGGGATAGGAATAAAAAGATGGGTTGGGAAAATGATTATAGGTATTATCTTATTAACCTATAGTATAGTTGGATTTTTATATACCTTAAATAGAGGAATTGAATACAATGGATTTTTTATCTTTATATTATTTCTAGGAGTATTTTTTTTAGTATCAGGAATAAAGAACTATACTAAAAAAATAATTACACTGATTAATTTTGAGGCCTTAAATATAGGGAGTAATAGAAAGCTCAAAAATATTATTTACGAAAAAAGTATATTAGTAAAGGGACCTAAGATAGTTGCAATTGGAGGAGGAACAGGACTTTCTAATATGCTTAGAGGACTTAAGAAATACACTTCTAACATTACAGCAATTGTAACAGTAGCAGATGATGGCGGTGGTTCTGGTATGCTTAGAGAGGACTTAGGAATGCTTCCACCAGGAGATATAAGAAACTGTATAATAGCATTAGCAGATACAGAGCCTGTGATGGAGGATTTGTTTGAATATAGGTTTAAAGAGGGAATTCTAGAAAATCAAAATTTTGGAAACTTATTTCTTGCAGCTATGGATGGAATATCAGACAATTTTTTAGAAGCAGTAAAAAAGACTAGTTCTGTACTTGCAGTTACAGGAAGAGTACTTCCTGTAACATTAGATAATGTACAGCTTTTTGCACGACTAAAAAATGGTTCACTGGTAAGAGGAGAGTCAACCATACCAAAAGAATGTATAAAGAGAAATTCTCCAATAGAACAGGTTTTTTTAGAGCCTAAAGAAGTGGCTGGCGTAAAGGAAGCAACTGATGCTATACTTGAGGCAGATGCTATAGTCTTTGGACCAGGTAGCGTATACACTAGCGTAATTCCTAATTTAATGGTAAGCGATGTAAGAGAAGCTATAGAGAAAAGTAGTGGTTTGAAAATATATGTGTGTAATATAATGACGCAACCAGGCGAGAGTGATAATTTCACTGTTCAGGATCATATAAGAGCTTTATACAAGCATTGTGAAGGATTAAGTATAGATTATGCCATCATTAATAGAACTAATGATGGATCAGATTATGAAACTAAAAGGAAATATCTTGATGAAGGTGCTGACTTTGTGAAGTTAGAAGAAGGAAAAAATGATGGATTAAAGGTTAAGTACATTCAGAGTAATATAATGAAGATAAAAAATGGATATATAAGACATGATGAAAATAAATTAGCTAATATTGTAATTGAAACAATACTTAACAAGAAGATGAGCAAAGATGAGAAGAGATTATTAGAATTTTTATATTTGTCTCAGAAATTAGAAGAAGATAAAAAGGATAGGGAGTAAAGATATGTCATTTTCACTACAGGTTAAAAACGAGGTATGCAGATATAGCGAAGTATCTAAGGAGGAGGCTATAGCTGAATTATCAGCTATAATGAAAGCTAGTGGAACCTTAGGTTTTAGCTCTAATAGAGCACTTACATTCAAGGTTGTTACAGAAAACCCTTCAATAGCTAGACTTATATTCAAGTTATTAAAGGAACATTTTAATATTCATACTAAATTGTTAGTAAAAAAGAGCAATTCACTAAAGAAAAACAATATATATATGGTTATAATTCCAGAGAATGTAGATGTAAAGCAATTACTTAAACAGGTGGGAATTATAGGGAAAGAGGACTTATTCACATTAGACTATACTATACCAAAGGGACTTATTATAGAAGAAGGATGTAAGAGAGCTTATATTAGAGGAGCCTTTTTAGGTGGAGGAAGTATAAGTAATCCAGAAAAAACCTATCATTTAGAGTTTGTAACTCATAATTATGAGTATGCTACAGAGCTTAGCACATTAATTAATTCTTATAAACTAAATTCTAAGGTTATTCAAAGGAAAAATAGCTTTGTAATATATATTAAAGAAGGAGAGCAGATAGTGGATCTATTGAACATAATAGGTGCTCATAGCTCTCTCTTAGAATTAGAAAATATAAGAATTATGAAGGAAATGAGAAATAACGTAAATAGGATAGTTAATTGTGAGACAGCTAATTTAAGTAAAACGGTAAATGCTGCAGTTCGTCAGGTTGAAAGCATAAATTTAATTCAAGAAGAGATTGGACTCGGTAGACTTCCTAAGAATTTAAGGGAGATTGCTGAACTTAGATTATCTTTTCCAGATGAGTCATTAAAAGAACTGGGAGCTATGCTCACCCCTCCAGTAGGAAAGTCAGGGGTCAATCATAGACTTAGAAGAATAGAGAAGATAGCGGATGAACTTAGAAAAGAAGGTAGATAATTTATGTCAAAACATGAAGAAATAATAAAATATATCCTTTCATTAGAGATTGGAACTAAAATTTCTGTTAGGGGAATAAGTAGTGACTTAAGTGTAAGTGATGGCACAGCATATAGGGCTATAAAAGAATGTGAAAATATAGGTATAGTAAACACTGTTCCTAGGGTAGGAACAGTAAGAGTAGAAAAGTTAGAAAAGAAGAATTTAGACAGAGTCACCTTTAGAGAAATTGTAAATATAGTAGATGGAACTCTATTAGGTGGAAAAAATGGTGTAGATAAATTTTTAGAAAGATTTGTTATTGGAGCGATGGAAGTAAACACTATAGAAAGATATATAAGCCCAGGTGCTCTTTTAATAGTTGGAAATAGAGAAGAGGCCCAAAAACTAGCATTACAAAAAGAATGTGCAGTCTTAATAACTGGAGGCTTTTCCGTTAGTGAGGAAATAAAAAAGCTGGCGGATAAAAATAAATTACCACTTATATCTTGTACCTATGATACTTTTACTGTAGCTACTATAATCAACAAGGCTATATCTGAAAATAATATTAAGAAAGATATAATATTAGTTGAGGATATTATGGAGAAGAAGCCTGAATATCTTAAGACATCAGATAAAATTAAAAACTTAAAGAAATTAGTAGAAGATAGCAGGCATGAGAGATATCCAGTAATAGATGAGAATTTTAAAGTAGTAGGTGTGGTCAATATTGGAGATATAAGAAATAATGAAGATGAAGAGATAATAGGCGCTATTATGTCTAGGGACCCAATAGTAGTAATGCCTAGTACTACTGTTGCTTATGCTGCTCATATAATGGCGTGGGAAGGAATAAAGCTATGTCCCGTAGTAAATAAAAAGAAACTTATAGGGGTTATAACAAGAGAAGATGTAATTAAAGCTATGCAGTTAGTTATAAGACAGCCACATATAGGACACACTTTAGATGATTTTGTTTTAAAGAATTTTGATTTTGAAAATAAGAAGAATGTGCTTCATTTTAGAGGGGAAATAGTGCCAGAAATGCTTGACTCCATAGGAACAGCATCATGGAATGCCCTTAATATGCTTCTATCCACCATGGGTACTATGGCGTTAAGACAAGATGGAACTACAAATGTGGCTATAGACAGCTTTACTTCATATTTTACAAAACCTGTTCAATTAGGAAGAATTATTGATGCTTATTCAGAAGTTCTAGATATAGGAAGATATTATTCTAAAGTAGAGGTTACAATGTACAATCATAATAAGAATCTTATTGCAAAGGCCATGATATCTGCAAAAGTGTTAAAAAACAGATAGGGAGAGAGTATTTATGTTCACTCATATAGTGCTTTTTAAATTGAAAGAAGCAACTGAAGAAAATATTACAAAAATTAGTGATATACTTAATAGTATGGATGGGAAAATACCTCAATTAAAATATTTAGAAGTAGGGATAGATGAATTACATACAGAGCGTTCCTTTGATATATGTTTAATAACTAAATTCAACTCTAAAGAAGATATGGACAATTATCAGATACATCCATATCACCAAAAAGAGATATTAGCTAAGATAAAATCTTTTATAGATTCATCTAAGACTGTTGATTACACTAATTAGAAAATATAATATTTGAAGTATTTAATTATTAAAGAGGGCTACAGAGATGTAGTTCTTTTTAGTTGAATAATATTAATAGTTGTTAATAATGGTGAAAATAAATTAATAAAATTCAATATTGATATTTTAAAAAAGGTGCCTTAGTGATATAATTTACTTACATATATTAACTTATATGAATTAAAAAGTAATCAAGGGGGATCGTTATGTTTAAGAGTGTAAAGAAGAGATATAGTGTGCTATTGTTAGCATTTGTATTTATAATGCAAATTATATCTCCAGTAGCAGTAAGAGAAGCTTATGCAGCCAGTACTGAGAAAAAAATACAAATTCTCGGAACATCAGATTTGCATGGGAGATTTTATCCATGGGAATATGCATCAGATACGGAATTAACCAAAGGATCTATGGCTAAAATATCAACTAAGATTAAGGAATTAAGAAAAACGAATCCGAACACCATCTTAATTGATTGTGGAGACACTATTCAAGACAATTCATCGCAATTATTTTTAAATGATGATATTCATCCTATGATATTAGGAATGAATGAAATGAAGTATGATACCTATACATTAGGAAATCATGAGTTTAACTATGGGATTCCAGCCCTTGAAAAAGCACTGAAGGAATTAAATGGACCTAAAGCATTGTGTGGAAATGTTTATAAACCTGATGGAAGCAGACTTGCAGACGCTTATAGAATTGTTGAAAGAGATGGTCTTAAAATTGCTATAATAGGTATGGTAACACCTCATATAACTAAATGGGATGGACCAAACTTGAAAGGCTATACTGTAAACAATCCAATAACCGAAACTCAAAAAGCTATAGCAGAGATAAAGAAAAATGGTGGGGCTGACTTGTTTGTGGCAGTACTACACATGGGGCAAAATTCTGAATATGGTAATGGAGATAGCGCTAAAGAAGTAGCAATAGCTAATCCAGAAATATCAGCTATAGTATGTGGACATGAACATGCTGAATTTGTTAATGTAAAAGCAGGTAATGCAATTATAGTAGAGCCAAAAAGTAATGGTGAATTTTTATCACAAATAGAATTAAAAGTTAAAGAAGTAGATGGAAAATATCAAGTAGTTGAACAAAAATCAGCTAATATAGCTATAGACGATAAAGTAGCAATTGACAAAGCATTAGCAACTAAATTTGAATCTTACCACCAAAAGGCTTTAACAGATGCTAGGCAAGTTATCGGAGAACTTAAGGGTGGAAGCTTAGCACCTGCTGATGAGTTTAAAGGTATTACTCAAGCACAAATCCAAGATACAGCAGTAGTAGATTTAATATTAGATACTCAAATGTATTATGCAGGAAAACATGTACCTAAGGGAGCACATCATGTATCAGGAGCAGCAATATTTACATCTAATGCAAATATTGCAGAGGGGCCAATTAAGAAAGCTGATACATCAAAGGTATATAAATATGATAATACATTGATGACTTTAAAGGTAAATGGAGCTCAATTAAAAAAATATATGGAGTGGTCAGCAGGGTATTATAACACTTTTAAACCTGGAGATTTAACCATATCCTTTAATGAAAAGATAAGAATGTACAATTATGATATGTTTGGTGGAGTAAAATATGAGGTTAACATATCAAAAGCAGCTGGACAAAGAATAGAAAACTTAACTTATATAGATGGAGCAGCTGTTAAAGACACAGATGTAATATATTTAACAGTAAATAATTATAGAGCTAATACTCAATTATTAAATCAAGATTCTGGTTTATTTAAAGGTGAAAAGATTGAAGTGATTTATGACTCAGCAAGTGAACCAGTTTCAGCAGTTAGAGATTTAATAGGGAAGTATATCGTAGAAGTTAAAGGTGCTTCTATAAAATCGGAACTAGACAATAATTGGAAAGTAACAGGGTATAGTTTTAATAAGGAAAAAAGAGAAATAGCTCAAAAATTAGTAAATGAAGGTAAACTTTCAATACCAGCTTCAGCAGATGGAAGAACACCTAATGTTAGAAGTATAACTTGGCAAGATGTTGAGAAACTTGGCAAAGGAATGACTTTTTTAACATTTAATGATTACCATGGAGCAGTAGATAGCAAAAATAGTTCTAAGGACCCTGGAATAGCTAAATTTGCAGGAGCTATAAAAAGCTATACTTCAAAAAGTAATAAAAATATGGCTTATTCAGTAGTTTCAGCAGGAGATATTTATCAAGGTACTGCTATGTCTAACTTAACTTATGGAGACGTTATTAGTAAAATGCTTAAAGAAATAAAGGTAGAAGCATCAGCTATAGGTAATCATGAGTTTGATTGGGACATAAACAAAGTTGGAAAATGGTCTAAGGATGGAGGCTTCGATTTCTTAGCAGCAAATTTATATGATAAGAACACTGGAAAGCCAGTAAATTTTGCTAAGCCATATAAGGTTATTGACAAGAATGGTATAAAAGTAGCATTAATAGGATTAATAACCCCAGAGACTGCAACTCAAACTTTACCAGCTAATGTAGAAAATTTTGAATTTAAAGATCCAATAGAGTCAACTAATTATTGGACAGATTATATTAGCAAAAATGAAAAGGTAGATGCTGTTGTAGTTTTATCTCATTTAGGTGCATTCCAAGATAGTAATGGTGTAATTACAGGAGAAGCTGCAGATTTAGCTAAAAATGCCAAAGGTATTGATGGTATAATCTGTGGACATACACATCAAACAGTTGCAGGAGAAGTAAATGGAGTTCCAATAGTTCAGGCTAAGAATAATGGTAGAAATATTGGTCAACTTTCTCTAGTAAGATTAGATGGGAAATTATATGTTTCTGCTGCAATAGAAGATTTATCTGTAAAAGTTAAAGATTTACCAGAAGACCCAGCCACTAAAGCAATATATGATAAATATAGTAAAGATTTGGGGCCAACTTTAGATAAGGTTGTAACAGTATTAGAAAATGATTTTCCACATGACAGACATGAAGGATTAAGCATACTTGGACAGTTTAATGCTAAATTAATGAAAGAAATTACAGGAACACAAATTGGAATTACTAATGGTGGAGGTATCAGAGGTCCATTATCTAAGGGGAATTTAACAGTTGGAAACATGTATGGAATTTTCCCATTTGATAATACATTAGTGACTATGGAATTATCAGGAGCAGACATTAAAAAGAACCTTGAGCATGGTATAAATAATAAGGAGTATGGATGGATTCAATATTATGGAATGAAAGTTGATTATGATGAAGCTAAGCCACAGGGTGAAAGAGTTACTGGTATAGAATTAATGGATGGTAATAAAATACAAGCAGATAAATACTATACAGTAGTAACTAATGACTTTATGGCAACAGGTGGAGATGGATATAATTTCAAGAATGCTAAGAACATGGTTAATACTAATATAGTTATGAGAGATGCTATGATAAAAGAGTTATCAAAATATCCATCAGTGAAATTTGTTAAAGAAGAACTTTTAATACTAGCAAATAAAGTTCAAAAAATAACATCATTAATGCAAATTAATAGATTAGCAGCATAGTAAGTTTTGAGGGAGTGTGATTTCACGCTCCTTTTTTAATAATTTTTTTATTTTAGTATAAGGTCATAATATGGAATAATTCTAGGGTGGTAACTAATATCTTGAAAGAGTAAAATAGATATTGGAGGGTCACTATGAAGAAGAAAATAGTATTAGGTTTTAGTATTATCTTAATTGTTATCGGAATGTTTTTAGTTGGATATTCATTTAAAGGCAAAGGGGAAACCAATAAAGCACAGGCTATCTTATATGATAGGTTTATTGAGAAAAAACAAAGTGCTAGCAATAATAAAGTTGAAGATAAAGATGAATTAAAAGATATACAAAAGAAACAAGATGAAATGGATTATTTAGATAAGGTAGATCCAATTGCTATAATAGAAATTCCTAAAATAGAGTTAAAGGCTGTTATAGCAGAAGGTATAGAAGATCATATATTAAAATATGCAGTAGGGCATTTTGAAAATACTGCAGTGCCAGGTGGCATTGGGAATTTTGCATTGGCAGGCCATAGAAATTATGAAACTGGTGAATTTTTTCTTAAGATTCACAAATTAATTGCAGGAAATGATATAATAATAACTACTCATGACAATAAATATGTATATAAGGTAACTGAAACTTTTGTAGTAGGACCTGAAAATACTTATGTACTAAATGAAACTGTGAATGCCACTATAACTCTTGTTACCTGTACCACAGACGGTCAGGATAGATTAATAGTTAAGGGTGAATTAGTAAACTAGGAGGTGATAAATGCCATGAGAGATTTCGCACATCTACATGTGCATACGGAATATAGTTTACTTGATGGATCAGGTAAAATATCAAAGCTTATAAAAAGAACTAAGGAACTGGGAATGAAAAGCATTGCCATTACTGATCATGGAGCTATGTATGGGGCAGTAGATTTTTATAATGAGGCAGTAAAAAATGGCATTAAACCTATAATAGGGTGTGAAATATATGTAGCTGGTAAATCAATGAGTATTAAGGAACCTAATAAGGAAAACGATACTTATCATTTAGTTCTTTTAGTAAAGAATGAAAAGGGTTATGAAAACTTAATGAAAATAGTATCAGCAGCATCTATTGAGGGATTTTACTATAAGCCTAGAGTTGATCATGATTTTCTTAGAGCTCATAGTGAAGGTTTGATAGCTACCAGTGCTTGTCTAGGAGGAGAAGTACAAAAGTGGTTTTTAAGAGGGAATAAGGAAAAAGCAAAGGAATGTGCATTAAGATATAAGGATATATTCGGAGAAGATTTTTACTTAGAGTTACAATACCATAATGTAGATGAACAGCTCAGAGTAAATGAAAAAGTTATAGAACTATCAAAGGAATGTGATATTCCATTGATATGTACCAACGATGTTCATTATATTGCTCAAGAAGAAAGTAAATCTCATGAAATTCTTCTTTGTATCCAGACAGGAAAAACCATGGAAGATGAGAGTAGAATGAAATATCCATCAAATGAGTTCTACTTAAAATCTCCAGAGGAAATGGAGAAGATTTTCTCATATATTCCAGAGGCCATGGATAATACAGTGAAAATTGCAGAGAAATGCAATTTTAATTATGAGTTCCATGTATCTAAATTACCCAAATTTTCATTGGCTGAGGGGGTAGAACCATTTACATATTTAAGAGAAACTTGCTATAAGGGATTATTTGAAAGATATAAAATCTTTGATGAGCTAAAAGTTAATTTTAATGAAGAGCTATTGCTAAGCATTAGGAATTCTAATGAGGAAGCTAAGGAACTTTGTGATAGATTAGATTATGAATTAAATATAATTAATCAGATGGGATATGTAGATTATTTTTTAATTGTGTGGGATTTTATAAGATATGCAAATGAAAACGGTATTCCTACAGGACCTGGAAGAGGTTCGGCAGCTGGGTCATTAGTTGCATATACACTAGGAATAACTAAAATAGATCCTATAAAATATAGCTTACTTTTTGAAAGATTCTTAAATCCAGAGAGAGTTTCTATGCCTGATATAGATTCGGATTTCTGTTATGAAAGAAGACAAGAGGTAATCGATTATGTTGTGGATAAGTATGGAGCGACAAATGTATCTCAGATAATAACTTTTGGAACTATGGCTCCGAGAGCTTGCATAAGAGATGTGGGAAGAGCTATGAATTATTCTTATGCAGAAGTTGATAAAATAGCAAAGATGATTCCTACAGTATTAAATATAACCATAGATAAAGCATTAGAAATGAATAGTGAATTAATGGAAACCTATGATACTGATGAGAGAGTAAGGGAACTTATAGATGTAGCAAAGGATTTAGAAGGACTTCCAAGACACTCTTCAACTCATGCGGCAGGAGTGGTTATAGCGTCCAATCCACTAGTAAATTATGTACCCCTTCAAAAAAATGAAGATATGATAGTAACTCAATTTACTATGGGAACATTAGAAGAGTTAGGTCTCCTAAAGATGGATTTCTTAGGACTTAGAACGCTAACTGTTATGGAGGATGCTGTTAGAAATATAAAAGAAAATAGAGGAATAGATGTTAATCTTGATGACCTTGGCTTTGGTGATCCAAAAGTCTATAAGATGATTGGAGAAGGAAAAACTGTGGGAGTATTCCAGCTGGAATCTGCAGGAATGACTTCCTTCATGAAGGAGCTAAAACCAGACTGCTTAGAAGACATCATAGCGGGTATAAGTCTTTATAGACCAGGTCCTATGGCGGAAATACCAAGATATATAGATGGCAAAAAAAATCCGGATAAAGTTCAATATGTAACTCCACAGTTAGAGGAAATTTTAGATGTTACCTATGGAGTTATGGTGTATCAAGAGCAGGTTATGGAGATAGTTAGGGAACTAGGAGGATATTCATTAGGAAGAAGTGACCTAGTTAGAAGAGCTATGTCTAAGAAGAAGCATAAGGTAATGGAAGAGGAACGAAAAAACTTCATTCATGGAATAGTAAATGCCAAAGGGGAAGTTGAAGTTCCGGGATGTGTTAGGAATGGAATTACTGAAGAGGCTGCAGATAAGATATTTGACCAGATGATGGACTTTGCTTCTTATGCATTTAATAAGAGTCATGCAGCAGCTTATGCTGTAGTTGGATATCAGACTGCGTATTTAATGTATTACTACCCAGGGGAATATATAGCAGCTATGCTGAATAGCATAATGGGAAGTAATGAAAAAGTGGCCTTCTATATAAGATTTGCAGAGGAACTTGGTATTCAGGTTCTACCTCCAGATATAAATGAAAGTTGCACTAAATTTACAGTAAAAGATAATACCATAAGATTTGGGCTTTCAGCTATAAAAAATGTAGGTGCAAATGTAATAGATTCTATAGTTGAGAGAAGAGAGGAAAAGGGAAGGTTTAAAGATTTTAATGACTTCTGCAACAAAATAGATAGTTCTGCAGTAAATAAAAGAGCTGTAGAAGGTCTTATAAAAGTTGGAGCCTTTGACTCCTTTAAGGTATATAGATCAAGAATTATGGCTATTTTTGAGAAAGTTCTTGATGGGATAAATAATGAGAGAAAGAGAAATGTACCAGGGCAAATGAGTTTGTTTAATGCTCTGGAGGAAGAGGATACGACTATCTTCAAGATACAATATCCTAATATAGAAGAGTTTAATAAGAAATATATATTGGCAATGGAAAAAGAAATGACAGGTATATATTTATCAGGGCACCCTCTTGATGATTATGAGAAAACTTTAAAGATGCTAACTAGTCATAAAACATCGGACCTAGTTATAGAAAGCACTTTAGAGGAAGGCGATATAGAAACAGATAATTATAAGGTACAGGATAGACAAAAGGTTATAGTGGGAGGAATATTTGGGACAGTATCTAAAAAAATTACACGAAATAACCAAATGATGGCTTTTGCGAATTTAGAGGATCTATTTGGAAATGTTGAAGTGGTAATATTCCCTAAAACTTTTAATCAATATAGAAATCTTATTGAAGAAGATCAACTAGTTATAGTAGAAGGAAGAGTAGCCTTAGAAGAGGGAGAACAAAGTAAAATACTCTGTGAAAAGATATCTCCATTAGTTAATGTTTCTAAAGATAAGATATATGTGCTAGTGCCCAATGAGACAACATTAAATTCAGCTATGAAGAATATAAGAAATGAGTTTAAGGATAATTTTGGAACTACACCTGTATATCTATGCACTGCTAATGATAGAAAGAGTTATTTAGTAAATAAAAATAACTGGTTAAACAATAATTATGATACAATTTCTCATCTTAAAAACATGTTTGGGGAGGAAAATGTAAAGATAGTATAGAGTTTTTATAATGCAATGAAAATTGTTTATTTGGCGCGATTTAAAATCGTGCCATTTTCATACATATATAAAATTAAAAAGGTTAATAGATTTTAAATTTAAGAATATTAAAAAAATATTGACAGTATAAGTAAAGTATAATAAAATGATTTTAAATAAACGACTATGAAGAGATGAGTAAATGGATCAATTTTTTTCACAGAGAGCTTCTGTTGGTGAGAGGAAGTAGAAAACGTCTATTGAAAAAAGCCTCTGAGTCTTACATTGAACCTAGCAAATAGGGGATGATGTAACGAGAGCTCCCGTTAAAGAGCTAGAGTATAATCTTTTAACTGACACTTCAAATTTGAATTTGGAGAGTAGAAGGATACTCCTTAGAGAAAAAAAGGAGTTTCATTAGCTAAAAGCCGTACTTGAAAAGGTTAATGCGGTGACGTATTAATGAACTGGGGTGGTACCACGAAGTAATTATCTCTCGTCCCCAAGACTAACGTCTTGGAGGTGAGAGTTTTTTTTGTTGTTGAAGGTTAAAAAATTCCTGTAATCATAAATGTGATATCACAGGAATATATAAAAATTAATTGTTCAAAATGAAAGGTGGTATTATCAATGTATAGTAATTATACAGATTTAAACAATTTATGTGAAATAATGCAAGATGCTAATGAGTTTATGGTGGAAAGAGTAAAAAAAATAACTCAGCTTAAAGACAGAGGAATTAATCCGTACCCATATTCTTTTAATCCAAATTCAAATTCTAAATATATATTAGAAAACTTTGATTTTATAAACAATGAACAGGAATTTATCTTAGCTGGCAGAGTTATGCTTTTAAGAAGAATGGGAAAAGCTACATTTTTAAATATTAGAGATCAGCATGGAACAATTCAAGTTTATATTAATAAAGGAGTAATAGGAGAAGAAGAATATAGTTTAATTAAACTAATAGATACCGGAGATATTATAGGAGTACGAGGTAATGTATTTAGGACTAAAACTGAAGAGATAACAATAGAAGCAAAAAAAATTACAATGCTTTCTAAATCTATAAGGCCACTACCAGAAAAATATCATGGTATTCAAGATGCTGATTTAAGACAGAGACATCGTTCATTGGATATGATAATGAATGAAGATGTAAAACAAAGATTTATAAATCGTTCAAAGGCTATGTATGCCATAAGAGAATTTATGGACCAAAAAGATTTTATGGAGATGGAAACACCTATATTAGATACAAAGTATGGTGGAGGAGAAGCAAAACCCTTTGTAACTAATGTAAATGCTTTAAACTGTGAAGTATTTATGAATGTGTCTCCAGAATTATATTTAAAAAGGCTTATGGTAGGTGGAATTGATAGAGTTTACACAATGGTAAGAGCTTTTAGAAACGAAGGTATAGATAGAACTCATTATCCTGAGTTTACGCTATTTGAATGCTATATGGCCTATGCCGACTATGATGATATGATGAGGCTTATGGAGCAGTTATATGAATATGTATTTTTAAAAGTAAAAGGAACAACTAAATCCACCTATGATGGTGTAGAGATTGATTTTAAAGCTCCATGGAAAAGAGAAACTATGTGTAACCTTGTAAAAAAATATACAGGTATAGATGTAGAGATGCTTATAAAAGAAGATATAGTGAATTTAATAAAAGAAAAAGGACTTTTATCAGAAGAGCAAGAAGAGGGATTAAATTTGGAGGAGGCTCCAAAAGGGGATTTGATTTTAACCTTATTTGAAGCTTATTGTGAGGAACATTTGATAGAACCTACTTTTGTAATTGATTTTCCACTAGATTCTTCTCCGCTATGTAAGGTCCATAGATTTAATTCAGAGTTAATTGAAAGGTTTGAACCTTATGCTTTTGGAGTAGAACTTGGAAATGCATATTCTGAGCTTAATGATCCATTAAGACAAAGAGTATTACTTTATGATCAAGCAAATAAATTAAGAGCAGGTCTTGAAACAGCAAGTCCAATGGATGAAGAATTTGCAGTGGCTATAGATACTGCAATGCCACCTGCAGGAGGACTAGGTATAGGGATAGATAGAATGATGATGTTCTTAACAGACTCAACATCTATAAGGGATGTAATAGCATTCCCATTGATAAAAAGATAAGCATCAAAGGATTGGATAGGATAAGTCTAAAAGGCACTAATCTTTGTTAATAAAAGATTAGTGTTTTTTTATAAAGTTACGAGAATGCAATTCATATAAATATATATTTTTTTACCACTTATAAGATTTATGAAAAAGTAAGATAATATATGATAATACACTATTTGAAATGATAACGTGTACATTTTTAAATTTAGATTAATATGGTTAAAATCTTGAAAATTTCATTGATAATAGTGGAGTTAAATATTAGAATTAATATATATTGTAATGAGTTTAGGGGGTAATCACATGAAAAGAATTGCTGTACTAACTAGTGGTGGTGATTCACCAGCAATGAATGCGGCTATAAGAGCCGTAGTCCGAATGGGTAAAGAAAAAGGGTTAAGGGTATACGGAGTTCATAGAGGGTATAATGGTCTCATTAATGGAGAGATGTATGAGATGGAAAAAAGTTCTGTATCAGATATTATCCAAAGAGGAGGAACCATATTAAGAACTGCTAGAAGTGAGGAATTTAAGACCTTAGAGGGAAGACAAAAGGCCTTAAATGTAATAAAAGTATTAAAGATAGATGGGGTAGTTGTAATTGGAGGAGATGGTTCCTTTAGAGGAGCTGATCTTTTAAGTGACTTAGGAGTTCCTACTGCATGTATACCAGGAACCATAGATAATGATTTAGCTTATACTGATTACACTGTAGGATTTGATACAGCATTAAATACGGCATTAGATGCAGTTAATAAAATAAGAGATACATCTAGTTCTCATGAAAGAGTAAGTGTTATTGAAGTAATGGGAAGGAACTGTGGAGATTTAGCACTATTTGTAGGGATTGCAGGTGGAGCTGAAAATGTAATTGTGCCTGAGAAAGCTTTTACTATTGACGATATATGCGAAAATATTTTCAAGGGGAAAAGAAATGGAAAGCTTCATAATATTATAATTTTAGCAGAAGGAGTAGGGGGAGCTCAAAATTTGGCTAAAAAGATACAAGAGATTACCAGTATTGAAACGAGAGCAACAGTGCTTGGGTATATTCAAAGGGGTGGAATACCAAGTGCTTTTGATAGAATATTAGCATCTAGAATGGGTGCCAAGGCAGTAGAAGTGTTACTAGAAGGTAAATCAGCAAGGGTAATAGGAACTAAAAAAGGTGAGATTATAGACATGGATATAAAAGAAGCTCTTGCAATGGAAAAGCAATTTAATGAAGAGTTATATAATATATCTATAGCTCTTTCTAACTAGGAGGATATAAATGAAAAAAACAAAGATAATATGTACAGTAGGCCCAACTACAGATGATGAAAGTATTATAAAGCAGTTAATAGAAAACGGTATGAATGCTGCAAGACTTAATTTCTCTCATGGAAGTCATGAAGAACATAAAAAAAGAATAGATATGGTTAAAAAGATTAGACAAGAACTTGGACAGCACATAGCAATAATATTAGATACTAAAGGACCAGAGATAAGAACAGGTAATTTTGAAAGTGGTACTGTAGAACTAGTAGAGGGAACTGAATTCACAATACATTGTGGAGAAGAAATACTAGGAGATGCCACTAAATGCTCTGTAACCTATGGAAATTTATGCGAAGATGTAGAACCAGGAGATGTGATTCTAATAAATGATGGACTTGTAGGCTTAGAGGTTCAAAACATAGATCACAAGGAGATAAAAACTCTAGTAAAGAATACAGGGATTATAGGAAATCATAAGGGTGTAAATGTACCTGGAGTTGCAATAAATCTTCCAGCCTTAACAGATAAAGATATAAATGATCTTAAGTTTGGTATAGAAAGTGAAGTGGATATAGTAGCTGCTTCCTTTATTAGAAAAGCTTCAGATGTACTTGATATAAGAAAGGTATTAGCTAAAAATGGAGGAGAGGGAATTCAAATCTTCTCTAAAATTGAAAATAGACAGGGCGTAGATAATATTGATGAAATATTAGCTTATTCTGATGGAATAATGGTAGCCAGAGGAGATTTAGGAGTAGAGATACCTACGGAAGAAGTGCCAGTAGTACAAAAAATGATTATAGAAAAGTGTAATGGAGCAGGAAAACCTGTAATTACTGCTACTCAAATGTTAGATTCTATGATAAGAAATCCAAGACCAACTAGAGCTGAGGCTTCAGATGTTGCTAATGCTATATTTGATGGAACAGATGCTATAATGCTTAGTGGAGAAACTGCCAGTGGGAAATATCCTGTAGAGGTTGTAAAAACTATGGCTAGGATAGCAGCAAAAGCAGAAGAATATATAAATTATGAATCTAACATGCTTAAGAGGAAGAAATCACATATTCCAAATGTACCTAATGCTATAAGTCTTGCTACATGCAGTACTGCTATGCAATTAAATGCATCAGCTATAATAACATCTACCCAAAGTGGTCAAACAGCTAGACAAATATCTAAATATAGACCTGAATGTAAAATAATAGCGTGCACACCTTCAGAAAAGGTAGCAAGAAGCTTGGCATTAAGTTTTGGAGTTGTCGCTATATTAACTCCAAAACTGGAGAGTACAGATGAAGTAATAGAAAAAAACTCAGAAATTGCACTTCAAAGGGGTTATGTGGATAAAGGTGATTTAGTTGTTATCGTAGCAGGAATTCCTATGAATTATGTAGGTAGTACGAATATGATGAAGGTCCATATAATAGGAGATATATTGCTTCAAGGAAAGGGTGCTAATAACATAACTGCTTATGGAATGGCATTACATCCTTCCAATCATAAGGAAGTATTAAATAATATGGATGAAAGACAAATACTAGTACTTAAGAGATTAAGCAGAGAATATTTAGATGTGCTAGAAGCGGTTTCAGGAATAATAGTTGAAGGTGATGAGATGAGTTCGAGTGTAGTACTTGAATGTAGTAGTAGAAATATACCTATAATTTATAATGCACAAGATGCAACTACTATTATAAAATCAGGTTGTTTTATAACTATGGATTCAAAGCTAGGAGTAGTATATAGCGGAAGAGCGAATCTTACCTATTAAAAAAAGAATAAACATTGGTTAAATATGTATAATATTATGGTTTGTGGACAAAAATTATAATATACACATTTAAGGCAACTGATTTGTTGTTGGCACCCAATTTGGGTGTCTTTTTTTATATGGTTGTATTTTGATATATTATTAATAATTGACTGCAGTATTATTTAGAATTTTATAGAAGTATAAGAATTTATATAGTATAAAAAACTTAAATATCCATAAAATATGACTATAACTTTGAAAGGAGTTTAAGTCATGAATGGACCATTAACTTGTAATGCAGAAAATTGCGTTCACAATATATCAGGATTATGCTCTGCAAAAAATATTCACATCAATGGGGCGAGTGCACACTCCTCGGAGTATACTAATTGCTATACATTTGCCCAGAGAGGCTTTAAAAATGCATTTACAAACATGTTTAACATGAATGTAGGTGGAGAGATAAAGCAACTATTTAATAGTTCAAGTATAGAGATGAAACCAGTGATTAGTTGTGATGCAGTAAATTGTATACATAACATGAATAGAATATGTGAAGCTTCCTACGTACAGATACATGGATTAGAAGCATTAAATAGTGTCTCAACAGAATGTCAGAGCTTTCAAGAATAAAAATTTTTTTAAAAGCTATACTTTACTTAATAATTTAGGATAAGACAAATAGAATCTTAAGTTATTATAAGGAAAGTCCTCCGAAAGCAAGTTTAAACGACCCTTTAAATTTAAAGATTTAATTTTGACCTCAGGCAAAACTTGCTGAGGTTTTTTTATTGTACTCCAAAGATTGAAGGTTAAAATTATAATTTCAAAGAATATTTATATTATTTTTTGTTTTTAATGTACTAAATGAAAAGTTTCGCAATTTATTTGACTTTCTGTTAAAATGGATATACGAAAGGCTAGGATAAATAAGAGTATAGTTTCTTATATGCCTAAAATGAGAAGGTGATACAGTGGAAAAGGTTAAAGATATGCAAAATGTTAGTAAAAATGAAGAATATATAATAAAAATAGAGAGTTATGGACATGAAGGAGAGGGAGTAGGTAAGATAGATAATTTTACAGTATTTGTTCCAGGAGCCATCAAGGATGAAACTGTAAAAATAAGATTAATAAAGGTAAATAAGAATTATGGCATAGGAAAAGTTTTAGATATTGTAATCCCATCAAATAATAGAACAAATCCTATTTGTGCTATATATAAAAGATGTGGTGGATGTAATATTCAGCATATGACCTATGAAGAGCAGTTGAGATTTAAAACTTGTAGGGTAAAAGATGTAATGGATAGAATAGGAAAGCTAAAGATAGCTAAGATACATGATACCATTGGGATGGAAATCCCATATAATTATAGAAATAAAGTTCAACTACCAGTGGGAAGAAAAAATGAGGATATTATTGTAGGCTTTTATGCTCCAAGATCTCATAACATAATAAATATGGAACAATGCCACATTCAAACTAAAATTGGAGATAAGATTATATATATAGTGAAGTCTTGGATGAAGGAATTTGGAATTAAGCCTTATGATGAAACTAACCATAGTGGAACTATAAGACATATAATGGTTCGAAGAGGTTTTAAAAGTAAAGAGGTTATGGTAGTCATAGTTACCAATGGTACGAAGCTTCTTCATTCAAGAGAGTTAATAGAGCAACTAAGAGAGAATATTTTAGAATTAAAATCTATAGTGCAAAATATAAATGCTCAGAAAACTAATGTAATATTAGGAACTGAATCTATTACTCTTTGGGGTAATCACACTATAATAGACTATATTGGTAAATTTAAGTTTAATATATCCCCATTATCTTTTTTTCAAGTAAATCCTATTCAAACAGAAATTCTTTATAAAAAAGCCCTAGAATATGCAGATTTGCAAGGTGATGAAATAGTATTTGATGCCTATTGTGGTACAGGAACCATATCACTATTTCTTTCAGAAAAGGCTAAGAAGGTTTATGGGATAGAAATAATTCCTCAAGCTATAGATAATGCAAATAAGAATAAAAAGCTTAATGAAGTAAATAATGTTGAATTTATAGTAGGTAAATCTGAAGAAGAGATACCGAAGCTAATAGAAAAAGGGGTGAGACCAGATGTTATAATGCTGGACCCACCAAGAAAAGGCTGCGAGGAATCGCTACTTCATGCTATTGCTAAGGTAGAACCTGTGAGGATAGTTTATGTATCTTGTGATGCAGCAACTTTAGCAAGAGATTTAAATATCCTTGAGAATTTAGGGTATATTGCAGAGGAAGTACAGCCAGTGGATATGTTTCCGCAAACTGCACATGTGGAGACAGTCGTGCGAATGGTAAAGAAACAGTCAGTGAATGTTTAGGAAAGTATTATATGTATGAGCTTTAATAGTTTATTTCCAATAACAAATATTTAATATATAAGTTTCAATTAAGTTTGTGAATTATACAAATAGGCATATTACAAAAATTGAATTAACTAGATATGTAAAAACAGTGATGAAAATAAAAATCTATATTGCTAAGATAAAAATATTTTATAAATAGAAAAGGATTAGGAGAGTCTTCTCTTAGTTCTTTTTTAATTTAAGCTTTGATTTAAACGATTGTTGATTTCAGAACTATATATTAGGTGATTTATATATTTTTAAAGATGTAGTATAACAATATAATACAATAAACACAAAAAAATGACAAAAAATATGGACACTAGACAAAAGCTATATTATAATGTACATTGGATGGACAATATTGTAATAATAAATAAAAAGAGGAAATATATTGTAAAATTTTTGTTACAATAATAAAATATTTTCATTTATAATTTTATTTTACAATAATTCAAGGTTATAGTTAATATATCTATTTATATAATGTATAAACTTATATGATAAAAGCTTTAATATGTATTTCATAGAGTAGAAAATATTAGATTAATGCTTTGTTTAAAATATATTTAAAGAATTCTAAAGTTATAAAACTATATTTATGAGAGGATGTGGATATTTTGAAGTTTAAAAAAATATCAAATATTTCTTTATCTTTAAAGTCTAAAATTATACTGATAACTTCATTGATAATGGTGTTGTCCTGTTTTTCTATGAGCTATATATTCTATAGAAATATGTATACTCACACTGTAAAGCAACTGCAAGGGGATGCTTTAAATATCGCGAAGTCAGGTGCTACATTAATTGATGGAGATAGATTTGAAGAACTTTCAAGGTCTTTGAAAAAGGATGATAAATTTTATATTGATACAAGAAAAGAGATGCAAGAATTAAATAATAGTATAGGAAAAGGGATGCTATATACATTGGTATCAAATGATTCAGAGGATTATACGTATGTAATTGATGGAAGTGATGCAAATGTAGAGATAGGATATAATCAGAAAAAGTCAGATTTTTCGAAAGAGGCAAAAATGACTTTTGATACAGGTAAGGCACATGTGAGCGAGATGTATCATGTTGAAACACTTAATAACAATTATATATCAGCTTTTGTTCCAATATTAAACTCTGCTAATAAAGTAGTTGGAATAGTAGAGTATGATTACAGAGATACAGATCTCTCAGAGAGGATTAATCAATTAACTATAGTGATAATTTTAGTTACTTTTATTTTAATCGT
The DNA here is from genome assembly GCA_002381695.1 of Clostridium sp. UBA4108. Taxonomy (GTDB): domain Bacteria; phylum Bacillota; class Clostridia; order Clostridiales; family Clostridiaceae; genus Clostridium_J. The sequence continues at coordinate 369,455 of DFXM01000020.1, forward strand.
AGTTTCTATAATCATTAATTATATCTCCTTAAAATTAATGTTCAAACCAATGGGTACATTAGTAAAATCTATGAATACCATTGCTGAAGGAGACTTAACTTTAGATATAGACATCTCTAGAAAAGATGAAATAGGCAATATTAACATAGCATTAAGTAAAACTGTTAAATCATTAAGAAATATGATAGAAAAAATTCAAGTATCTTCTATAAAAGTTACAGAAATAGCCCAAGGAATTCTGGAGAGCTCTTCAGAGTCAACCAGCGCTTCTGAAGAGTTAACTGTATCTACAAATGAAATTTCTTCAATATCAACTGAGCAAGCTACAAAAACGCAAAATGTAAAAGATGTTTTAGATAAATTAGATTCTGATATTCAAAATATTTTTACACAGATAAACTATGCTGATAGCATTGCATATAAAACATTGGAAAATACAAATAATGGAACAGCAGTAATCAAAGATACTAATAGACAAATTGATAACATTGGGAATAGTATAAATGATGTAAATTCCGTTATAACAGAGTTAGCAAAAAGTATTAGTAAAATACAAGGTATATTAACAACAATATCAAGTATTGCTGATCAAACTAATCTTTTAGCATTGAATGCAGCAATTGAGGCAGCAAGAGCAGGCGAAGAAGGACGAGGATTTGCTGTTGTAGCAGATGAGGTTAGAAAACTTGCTGTAGAATCTAATGCAGCAGCTAGTGAAGTTGTAGATATAATTGGATTTATGAATGAGCAAGCAAATAATGTTTTAAAAGCGGTTTCTATCAGTGTTAACATGACAAAAGAAGGTAAGAAGTACACCGATAATGTAAGTGATACTTTTGAAGTGATAAAAAATTCTAATGCAGATATAGAAAGTAAAATAGATGATATCAAAAATTCAGCTAGTCAGATAGTGTCAAATATTGGAAGCATTAATGAAAGTATGAATGAAATTGATATAGTATCAAAAACAATAGATACAAATGCTATGAATTTAGCAGCAGTAACTGAGGAGCAGATGGCTTCATCAGAAGAATTTAAGTCAATGTCTGAATTCTTAAATAGAGAATCTGAGATTCTAAATGAAAGTATTTCTAGATTTAAGATATAAGACAAACATTTATAATTAACAAATATACACAAAGTGCCAGATGTAAATGTAATTAAGTTATTATCCTATATTTTTAATAACTTAACATCTTTTATATCTGGCACTTATTATATTAAGATAATTTTCATAGATAGCTTATTTTTTTATATCATTTGCTATTGGAATTTGTACAAAACTTTCTCTTGTATTAAATTTAAAATTTGTAGATTTTAAAGGTCTTGTAGTAAACTGTGCATCTGTAGATAGTATTATTAAGCCAATTTTATGACCTTTTTTAACAATGTAATCCATCGGTTGCATGTCCAAATTAAACGTATATTCTTGTCCAGGGTTTATAGTATCTACACGGTAATTTGCTACACGATTTTGTGCATCCATCCAGCCACGAGAAATAATCTTATAATCTGTTTTCTTATTATCCATAACAAAGTTTACTATATCATCTGAACCAGCATTACCACCATATATTATACCATTAGGGGTCACAACTTCTTTTTCTGTAGTAGGCCTATATTCAGGGCCGTAATCTACAAGCATTGCACTTATGTTGGCAGTAGGTTTATCTATAGAAGCCTTTATAGAAACATTTACAGTTCCACTTATTCTCGTGTCTTTATTAATAGAATCAGTCACATAGGATAAGCGGTCAGGTCTCTTTACGTCAGGCTTTTTAACTATTGTGTCAAGCCATTTATCTAAATCAGGATCTTTTCTATCAAATTGTGATAATGATAAATCATCAGTAAAGGTTTCCTTTAAATCTTTTTTAGCTGGCTTAGAAGTCAATTTACCAGATTTACCATCACTATCAAGATAGAATTTAGTATTTGAGCCTTTTACAGGCCAAGTATCGCAGGTCTCCCATTTGAGGTCTGTATTATTTTGTATTGTAGCTGTAGGAATCTCTTCCATTACGTTGTTATCTATGTCATAAAGCCAATAAGCAAACCACCTACTCATCATATCATTAAAATCTATACCTGCTAAATTATCAATACTTATATGATCGCCTTGATGTAATATAACCTTACTTGGCACATTATATTTTTCAAGTTCTTTCCATAACATATCAAATTGTTTAGTTTTTACGTTCCAATCATTAAGACCTTGAACAATAAATACACTAGCTTTTATTTTGTCAGCATTATTTAAATAATTACGCTCGTCCCAAAACTTATTATAATCTCCTGTAACACGATCTTGATCAATTTGCATCTGCTTAATATTTTTTTCAAATAAGGCTTTTACTGTAGAATAATCTTCAGTATCGAACATTCTACTCATGCAGTATGTTGCTAGTAAATCAGCATCATCGCCTTGCCATCCTAAAGCCGGAGCAGCTACACCATTAGATCTATAGTAATCGTACCAATTACTTATGGCAGCTATAGGAACTATTGTTTTTAACCCTTCTACACCTGTTGTAGCTGCAGCTATAGATAGTGTACCTAAGTAAGATCTACCAGACATTCCTACGTTTCCTGTGCACCAAGATGCAGATACTTCAATATTATCAGTTTTATTTGTGAATGCCCTAGTTCTTCCGTTTAACCAATCTATTACTGCAATAGTAGAGATTGTCTCATCAGAAGAACCAGTACTTGTAATGCCTTCAGAGCCTCGAGTACCTATGCCACCAGAAAATACTACGGCATATCCACGAGGTAAGAAATAATTATACCATTCACCAAATTCAAAAGGTGCAACTTTTCCATTGTCAGCTTTACCGAACACTTTTCTTGGAGTAGGAATTTCCTTTTTTTCCGGTTTATATTTTATATCTTCATAAGTTGTACTACTTTGTGAACTTATAGTTAAGTCCTTGTCTACATTATGAGTAATATAAAGATCATCATTTGTTCCTGGACGATAAGGGCTAACTTCAAATATTGCTGGAACCTTCATCCCTTGTTCAGTTTCAGCGGGACGTTTTATCCATACTTCAATTAAATCACGTTTCTTATCTAGGTCTGTATCCTGTGGTGATTCAACATAGACTTTTTCGTAAACCACATCATCATGCTTAAATATAGGTTGTGGCTTGCCATCAAATACAAGTATTTCTGGAACATCTTTGTTTTTATTAAAATCCATCATAAAGCCAGCTTCTAATAATACCTCAAAATATTCACGACCATTTTTAGTTTTTGATTTTAAACAATCATTAAGTGCTTTTGCAAAGTCATCATTTGTAAATTTACTTTTTCCTAAAGGATTAAGACCAATGGATTTTGCAAATTTAATTATATTTTTATCTGTAAAATCACTTCCTTGCTCATATCCTAGTAGTTGAAGAATAATTTTATAAAATTCTTCTTCTTTTACAAATTTATTTGGATTAAAAGTGTCCTTATCACCCTTCATTAAACAAGTTTCAGGATTTGCTTTTATATATGCAAGTATATTTCTATCTTCTATGGAATTTACTGATTTATAATCTGAAAAATTTTCTATTGCTTTAAAATTTTTGGCTTTATCCTCAAGTCCATTTAGTCTTAAGAGTACGGTTGCAACTTGTATTCTAGTAGGTTGTTTTGCTGCATATTTAGGAGTTACTCCTGTTTCATCACCTTTAATTAAATCAAGATTCTTTATAGCAGCCATTTCTTCACTAATATTATCAACTGATGAATTAGTATTATCTGCAGCATATGTAACTGGAGTTACAGCAAATATTAACGTAAAAGTTAATATAATAGATATAATTTTTTTCATAACTTATCCCCCTAATAAATGTCAGGCTTTTTTCATTGATTTATTAGCCTTTTAAAATTTGTCTTGTTTTCAGTCATTTTGCTAAAAAACTACTTAAAATGAAAAATTTTTGAATTTCTCACCACCTCTTCTTTGGTAATATAATGAATATATTCAAATTATAATTATATCATAAAAATATAACCTAATATTAAAATATAAGTATAAATATATAAAATTTTCTCTTTAAAAATAGTTATTTTTTCATTTTCATGTTTTAAATTTTCATGAAAATTTTCTATACACAAGACAATATAAACTATATCTTTTAGAGATATGGAACATAGCTAAGAAAATTGAATTTATTAAAATAGATATGTTTATCTGAATACCAATATTTGTTAGCGTATTGTGAGGGATTTGTGAGAATATTGTGAGAAAATATTTAAAAATGCAATTAAAATCAATTTATATTTATAAAACGCATATCAAAATTTGATGATATTAATATAATATTTAGTGCCGTTAATATATCATTTGATTAGATATTAAGTTAAAATAAAGTATAAATGTAAAATATTAGTAGAGATATAAATTGTAATAATCATATTTATTATTAATTCAATAGATTCCAAGGTTCAAGGTCAATAGAATATAGAGTTTCGATTACAATTTATATATTTTTAAGGAGCAATAATATTAATGAAAAAAATATTTAAAATAATTCTAGTACTAGGAATGATAATAGCTCAATTTTATATATTAGATCCAAGCTTTTTTAAAAATAAATCTGTGGATGGAAGCATACCTGTTGCAAAAGATGGGAAAATAGATCTTTCAAAATGGGATTTTTTTAAAAATGGTGCTGTGAAATTAAATGGAGAATGGGAATTTTATGATAATAAGATACTAACACCAAAAGATTTTGAGAACTTGAGTAATAAAAGAGATGACTTTACAGGGTATGTTAAAATAACTTCAACTAGAAAAGGAAAATTTAATGGTAAAAGTATAGCGGCTAAAGGTACTGGAACCTATAGGTTGATTATAAAGATAAAGCCTTTAGATGAAGTATTCGGAATAAAAATAGGTAATGTAAGAATGAGCAACAGATTATACATTGATGGAAAAGATAAGGGTCATAGTGGAAATCCAGCAGAAAAAGAAAAAGGTTATGTTTCTAGAAATACTCCTTATAGTGCTTATTTTAAAAATTCTAGAGATGAAATTGAAATAATTCTACAGACAGCAAATTTTGAGTATCCTTTTGGAGGAGTACATTATAAAATAGATTTTGGTCTTCAAAAAGATATTAATTTTATGACTATGGCAACTACAGCAGCTGAGTTAACAGGATTTATAGTAGTGGTTTTATTTGGAATTTACCACTTGAATGTATATTTTATAAGAAAAAAAGATAAAAGCTTTCTTTATACAGGAATATTTTTTCTAATATTTTCAGTAATTTTTATTACAACTGGAGAGAGAATAATATTACTGGTATTTCCTAATATTCCTTCAGTATTAATATATAAAATTCAACAAGTTTTCAATACTTTAATGATAATCCCATTATCAGGAATAATAAATAATTTAGATAGTAAAATATTTTCTAAGAAAGTAATTAAAGCCTTTAGCATAGCAAGTATTCCATATATTATAATATCTGTATTGACATCCCCTTCAGTACATTTCTATTTAAATATAATTATATTTAGTTTAAATTTATTATTTGTAATATTAATAATATTAAGACTCATGATTATGTATTTAAAAAACACATATGGATTTTTAGAGAAAAAAGGTACCTTATTATTATTAAAATCTATGATATGTTTATCAATTTGCTTAGGAAATAATTATTTATATACATTTAGTTTATTACATTCAAATACACTAGGATCAATAGCATTTTTTGGATTTATAATATTCACTGCTAATACTCTAGCCTATAGATTTGCTCTAGTTTATGAAAATATTGAAAAAATGTCACAGGAGCTTATAAAGATGGACAAAGTTAAAGATGAGTTTATTACTAAGACATCATATGAATTAAAAGCTCCACTATACGGAATTATTAATATAATTGAAACAATAGTGGTAGAGAATAGTTATTACTTAAAAGAAAAAGCTACTAAAGACATAATAATAATAAAAGATATAGCAGTGAGATTATCCAATATCATAAATGATGTTTTAGATGTAACTTTACTGAAAAATGAGCAGTTAAAAATTCATACATCTATAGTAGATATGAAAGTATGTATTAACATAGTAATAGAATCTGCCAAATATATAATGAAAAATAAAAATATAGAGATTATTAATAATATAAACGAGTCAATAATGGCTAGAGCTGATGAAAATAGAGTAATGCAAGTGCTATTTAATCTTATCAATAATTCTGTTGAAAGTATGAATGCAGGTATTATAACTATAGATGGTAATGTAAGTAATAATATGGCATATATATCAATAGAAGATACAGGTAGTGGGATACCGGAAGAAAAACAAAGAGATATTTTTAAGCTTTATGAGAGTTTCAGTACTAAAAATATCAGCCTAGGATTATATATAGCTCGCCAATTAATTGAGTTAATGGGAGGAGAAATATATTTAGAGTGGTCAGAAATAGGTAAAGGAAGTCGCTTTATATTTTCCATACCAACTTCAAAAGAAAAGTTAAGTTCATATAGTGCAGAAAAAATAGAAGAAATGAAATATTTTCAATCATTAGTGTCAGTTGATTATTTTGATATGGAGGTTAGAAAAGCCCATGAAAATACAATTTTAATAGTTGATGATGAGATATTTAATATTCAAGCAGCACTAAACATACTTAATAGAGAAGAATATAATATTTTGATTGCTATGTCTGGAGAGGAAGCTTTAAGGAAGATACAGGAAAATGAAATTGATTTAGTATTATTAGATGTAATGATGCCCAAAATTTCAGGTATAGATATATGCAGAAGAATTAGAGAAAAATATTCAGTAATTGAATTACCAATATTAATATCTATTGTAGGAAATAGCAACAGTAGTTTATTTTTAGGCTTAGAAGCTGGTGCAAATGATTTTATAGCTAAACCTTTTGAAGGAAAAGAAGTAAGTTCTAGAGTGAGAACATTAATAAAGTTAAAGAAGTCCATGGAGGATGCTATAAAGAATGAGTTAGCCTTTTTACAAGCACAAATAAAACCCCATTTTTTGTATAATGCAATAAGCACTATAATTTATTTTTGCCATACTGACGGAAAAAAGGCAGCAGAGCTGTTAACAGATTTTAGTAAGTACTTAAGATTAACCTTTGATATAGATAATAATTTAATGATTATACCATTGAGTAGAGAACTAGAAGTGATAGATGCATATGTACAGATACAAAAGGCCCGCTTTGGAGAGAAAATTAAAATTGAATATGATATTGATGAAGATATTATGGATGATGAAATTCCATCTTTATTCATTCAACCTTTAGTGGAAAATTCAATAAAACATGGTATACGCAAGAAAGAGGAAGGTGGAACTGTATATGTATCTGTTAAAAATCAGGAAGATGCAATTTATATAGTAGTAAGAGATACAGGTGTAGGAATGTCGGCTGAGAAGGTTAACAACTTAAAAAATATAGAACATAAAGATAAGGGAGTAGGCTTTTTAAATATAAGTAGAAGAATTAGAAGATTGAATAAAGCAGAATTAGATATTGTGAGTATTGAAGGAGAAGGAACCACTGTGACTATAGTTCTTAAAGATTTATGATTACTTTAATATGATTTTAGGGGATGAATTTAATGAGAGCTCTTCTTATAGAGGATGAACAACCAACTTTAGAATTGATGAAAATGGTTATAAAGAAAAATAAAAACTTAGAGATAGTAGGAAAATTCACTAATCCTGAGGAGGTATTAGAAAATATAGTAAGCATTTCTCCAGATGTTATTTTCATGGATATAGAGATGCCTTATATGAATGGGGTAGATTTAGCAAGGGAAGTATTGAAGCTTGATGAAAATATACAAATAGTTTTTGTAACTGCTTACGAAAAATATGCTGTGGGAGCATTTCAAGTTAATGCAGTGAACTATATATTGAAACCTATTATGGAAGTAGATTTAAATATAACTGTAAATAGATTATTAAAAAATTATAGTTTAAGAAAAAATACTTCATTATTAAGTAAGCAAAATCAAATATTTTCTTTAGGGAATTTTAAGGTTTATGGATATGCAGGTAGTGAGGTTAGGTGGCCTACTGCAAAGGTTAAAGAGTTATTTGCATATTTTATTTATAGAAATGGAGAAGAAATAGATAAATGGAAGCTTTGTGATATATTGTGGCCAGATTCGCCTCCTAAAAAAGCAGAACATAGTTTGCACAGTGCAATTTATAGATTAAAATCAGCTTTAAAAAATGCAGGTATAGAGGATATAGTGAGATACGAAAATGGGAAATATAGGATAAAATTGGAAAAATTTTATTGTGATGCTTGGGAATTTGAAAGTTTTATTAAGGATAATCCATCGGTGGGAAAAGAAAATGTAATTAATTATAAGAGGATTATTGATATATATAAAGGTAGGATGTTTGAGGATGCACATTATTTTTGGGCTATGGAATTAAATGAAAAATTTGAAGGTTATTATTTAAGAAGTATGAAAAATTTAACTAAATTTTATATGAAAAATAAACTTTATAGCAATGGAGAAGAATATTTAAGAAAAGTAATTAAGAGGGATCCTTTTGATGAAGAAGCTCATGAATTGCTTATGCAAATATATTTTTATCTAAGAGATAAAGTTAAGTTAGTAAGTCATTATAATAGCCTAAGTGCATTATTTAAAGAAGAACTTAACATAGAACCTAAAGAATCAACTAAGAAGTTATATAAAATTTTATTAATGAAATTATAAACAGAGAATTAAGTTTCTCTGTTTTTTTTGTGATAATTTTGTGAGTATTAAATATTATTATAAAAATAAGTGTTTTTTTAACAATAAATATTTATTAAAGAGTTTAAAACACTCAGTAATTAATTTATGATAGGAGGATTATATTGAAATTTTCAGGTAAAAAAAGCAGATTCATAATAATTATGCTAACAATTTGCACATTTTTAATCCAGACCTCTTTGCCTGTATATGCTTTTAATGGTGATAATTTAGGGCCCAAGGAAATCAATACTATTACATCCGTAGTTATGAAGGACCCATCAGGTAATGTAATTGACGAGAATTCTGAAGTTCCTATAGAACAGGGTTCAAAAGTGTCCTTGTTTTATACTTGGGAAATTAAACAGGAACAAGAAATCAATAACGGTGATTATACAATAGTTCAAGTTCCTAAAGCATTTAGTATATTTAATTCAGTTGAAGGAGATCTTCTTTTAAACGGAGGAGAGAGTGTAGGTAAATTCTATTTAGCTGAGGATGGAGAGCTAAAATTAGTCTATAACGAATATGCTGCTAGCCATTCTGAAGTATTAGGGACAGTAAAATTTAATACAGAATTTAATAGAGAAATTATTAGAGGAGAAAATCCGGTAAAGATAGTTTTTCCTATATCGGAAGAAGAAACGAAGGAATTCACAATAAGATTTAGACCTGATAATGTTGATGGGCCTGTAGAGAAAATGGGGAAGGCAAATAAAGCAGTTAATGCTGATAAGATTACATGGACAATTGATGTAAATAAATCTTTAGATAAAATTGATGGAGCCATAGTGGAAGACATTTTAGGTGAAGGGATGGAGCTAGACAAAGATTCCATAAGTATATATAAATTAAATGTGAATCTTGATGGTGGTACAACCTTAGGAGATTTAGTTACATCAGATAAATATAATATAATTGAAACAGAAGGTGGATTTAAAGTAGAATTAAGAAATATAAATACTGCCTATAGGATAATATACGATGCTGATATTATTGGTAGGAGTAATACTATATTTGAAAATACTGCAAATTTCTTAGGGTCAGAATCTACTGCTAAAGTTACTATAACTAAAGGAAATAATATAGAAAAAAATGGGAAGCCTGATAAATTCTTTAATAGTAATAAAATAACATGGACAATTGATATTAATAAGTCCTTGTCTGAAGTAAAGAATGCAGTAGTAGAGGATAATTTGCAAGCTGGATTAGCATTGGATAAAGCTTCAATAAAGGTGTATAAAGTTACTTTAGATGATAAAGGAAATATAGCTAATAAGGAGCTTATTGAATCAGAATATACAGTAGAGTATACTCCAGATGAAAATCCTAATAATTTTAAAATAAATTTAGGAAACATCAACAGTGTGTATCAAATAGAATATGACACAGATATTATAGATAAAAGTAAAATTAGATTTGAAAATAAGGCAAGTTTCTTAGAAGATGAAGATTCTGCAGTAGTAAATGTGGAAAGAGGAAAAGAAATATCTAAGAAAGGAAAGGCTATTGTAAATTATGATGAAAAATATATTATTTGGACAATTGATATAAATACAGCTGAAAAGAATATAGAGAATGCTCTAGTTGAAGATAGTTTTTCACCAGGATTAAATTTAGTTGAAGATTCATTAAAGGTTTATAAACTAAAACTCGATGATAAGGGTAATGCAACCATAGAGGGTGATTCTCTCTCTGATTATAAGGCAGAGGATATCACAAAGGAAGAAGATGGAACTACGAAATTTAAAGTAAACTTAGGTGATATTAACAGTGCCTATAGAATAGAGTATAGAACTGGTATTATCGATAGTAACCAACAAAATTTTACCAATAAAGTAACTGTTGGAGGAGTTGGCACAGGTACAAGTACTGTAAATAATCCAGCTCCAGTTAATGGGTTCAATAAAGAAAAGGGTAGCATAGATTATTCTGATAATACCATGAGTTGGAAAATTACAGTAAATCCGATAAAAGAGTCAATAAAAGATCTTGTTATAGATGATACCTTTACAAATGGTGGACTAACTATGCTAGAAGAAACCCTAGTGATTAAGAAAGGTAATACTGAATTAATTAGAGATAATGATTATATTTTAGATTATATAGAAGAAAATGATTGGTCTAAAGGATTCAAAGTAATATTTAAAAATCCTGTTCAGGGTGCAATATATACAATTACCTATAAAACCAAGTTTGTCTCTGAAATGGATTCAAACAATGCAACACAGTCAGAATATGTTAATAAAGCGATTTTTAGTTGGGAGGGAGCAGTAACTCCTATAGAAAAAACTGCAATTCAAAAGATATCAGGTATTGCAAGTAACAATGGCAACAAATCAGGAAAGCTAGATAGAGATAAGAAAGAGATTACTTGGAATATTAATCTTAACTATTTATCTAAAAAAATGAATGATATTATAGTGGAAGATAGTATAGAAAGTAACCAAAAGATTGATTTGAATTCTATAGAAATTTATGAATATACCGTTGATAAAGATGGAACAATGAAGCTTGGAAGTAAATTAGATGGTGATAGGTACATCATAGAGGAGTTAAAAGAACAAAAGTTTAAAGTTAAAATTAAGGGTCCCATTAGCACTCCCTATAGAGTTATATTTAAAACTAAAATTGTAGGAGTATCACAAAAAGAGTATACAAATAATGCAATTATAAATAATGATGTAACTTATAGTGGGAAAGTAAGCTATTCAGATTCAGAAAAATTTGTAGAAAAGGATGGAGAACAACGAGGAAACAACATTGGATGGAAAATTGAGGTAAACAAGAGCTCCTCAGAAATTGAAAATGCTGTTTTAATAGACACATTAAGTATAGGACAAGAGCTTTTATTAGATAGTTTTAGAGTTTATAAAAAATCAGATAATAGTCCTTTTACAAACTATAAGATACATGTTGAAGAGCCTGATTTAGTATCTGGAACTCAAATTTTTAAGTTTGAATTTTTAGAGAAAATTGATTCAATGTATATAATCGAATATAAATCCTTAATTACCACAGAAATAGATAAGACAAAAATTACAAATGAAGTGTATTTTGAAGGAGACGGAATATCCACAGAAAATCAGCCTTTTGAAAAAGAAATAATCGTAAGAGTCACCAATGGATCAGGAACTGGAAGTGGTAAGCTTGGTAGTTTAAAAATAATTAAGGTTGATGGTAATGATAAGGAAACTAAGCTAGAGGGAGTAGAATTTAAATTATATGATGCTAAAAATAAGCTTATAGGAAAGGCAAAAACTAATGAAGAAGGCGTTCTGCAAGTACCAAATCTCAAATTTGGGAAATATATATTAGAAGAAACAGAGACAGTTTCAGGATATCAAATTATTCCTGAAAATAAGAATATTGAAGTATCCGTAGATTCAGAGGGAAGTAAAGAAATAATTGTAGAAAACTATAAATTAGGCTCTATAATAATACAAAAGGCAGACAGTAAAGATAAAACGAAATTATTATCTGGAGCAGAATTTAAAGTTATAAATTCCCAAGGAGATTCAGTAGCAAGGGCTATAACGGATGCTAATGGCATAGCTAAAATAGAAAACTTAACATTTGGTGCATATAAAATAGTAGAAGTAAAAGCACCTATAGGATATGAATTAGATAGTACTGAGCATTCAGTGATTGTAAGTAAAGATAATACCATAATTAATATGGATATAAAAAATGATGAAAAAATAGTACTACCTGGTGAAGTATATGGTTCAATAATAATTCAAAAATTGGATAGTAAGGATGAGACAAAATTATTATCTGGTGCATTATTTGAAATTAAAAATTCAAAAGGAGAGTCACTAGGAACTATCGCAACAGGCGCCGATGGTATAGCTAAAGTAGAAAATTTAGCACTAGGTGAATATAAAATAATAGAAATAAAAGCACCTACAGGATATAAGCTAGATAGTACTGAACATTCAGTAATTATAAGTAAGGAAAGTACTATAGTTAAGTTAGATATAAAAAACAATGCAAAATCAGTTGAACCAGAAAACCCAGGGAATCCAGGAAACCCGGGGAATCCAGGAAATCCAGGAAATCCAAATGAACCCAAAAATCCTGAAAAAGAATATGGATCAATAAGTATAAGGAAGGTAGATAGCAAAGATCAAACAAAGTTATTAACTGGAGCTTCATTTGAGATCAGAAATTCAAAAGGAAAAATAGTAGCAACAATAGTAACAGGTAATAATGGAATAGCTAAAGTAGAAAATTTAGCATTTGGGCAATACAAAATAGTAGAAATAAAAGCACCTACAGGATATAAGCTAGATAGCACTGAGCATTCGGTAACTATAAGTAAGAATAATAGTATAGTTCAATTAATAATAAAGAATGATGGAGAAGTAATAGTACCAGGAGAACCATATGGAACAATAAGCATCAAGAAGATAGACAGTAAAGATAAAACAAAACTATTGCCTGAAGCTATATTTGAGATTAGAGATTCAACAGGAAACTTAGTAACAACAGTAACAACTGATATAAATGGTATAGTAAAAGTGGAGAGCCTAGAATTTGGAGAGTATAGAATAGCAGAAGTAAAAGCACCTAAAGGATATCAATTAAATTCAAATGAGATAAAGGTATCTATAGATGAAAAAGATCCGTATATTGAAATAACTATAGAAAATGAAAAAGATAGTTCAGTGGATTCAAACAATCCAAACAATCCAAGTAATCCAAGTAATCCAGATGGTCAAAGTAGCTCTAACAATAATAGTGGTGGAAAAACTCAATCTGGTTCAGGTCCAAGGCTACCTCAAACTGGAGGAAATATAAATAATAGAATTTATATGTTTTTAGGGGTTATATTTATTGTTGCAGGGTTTGGAGTTTTGCTTAAAAGGAAAAGATTAGATAAGAGAAGTTAAATAAAGAAAATTTTAATAATTAGAAAATGTAAAATGAGTTATAAGTAACGTAGTAGTACTTATAGCTCATTTTTTAGTAAAGCTCTATAATATACTGCTAAATCAATTCATTTGATTTTTATAATACTTATTTAAATAATCCAAATATATTATAAAAAATCTAAATATAGTGCAAGACATAAAAGTATAACCCTGTTAATATAAATGATAATGGTTATCAAATTAAAATGATTACCAGTTATCTTATTAAATAATAAAACATAGGTGGAGGATTACTAATGAAAAAAAGATATCTACTAGTGATATTAATTATATTATCTGTGATATCTCTGTTTATAGGAGTAACTAATATAAATATAAACGATATAGTTAATTTTGATAATCAAAAAATAGAAGTTTTACTTATAAGTAGAGTGCCAAGATTAATAAGTATCATTGTAGCGGGAATAGGGCTGAGTATAAGTGGACTTATTATGCAGCAGATAAGCAGAAATAAATTTGTATCTCCTACTACAGCAGCAACAGTAGATTTTGCAAAACTTGGGATTTTAGTTGCTATGCTCATTTTTACATCTGCAACTATAATGGAGAAGATGATTATATCTTTCATTTTTTCTATGTTGGGTACAATGGTGTTTATGAAGATGACCAAAAAAATAAAATTTAGAAATATAGTTTTTATACCATTAATCGGGATGATGCTAGGAAAGGTGATTAATTCTATAACTACATTTTTTGCCTATAAATATGATTTAATACAAAGTATTTCTTCATGGATGGAGGGGGATTTATCCATAGTTATGAAGGGAAGCTATGAGCTATTATATTTAAGTATACCAGTTGTGGTAATAGCTTTTTTATATGCTAACAAATTTACCATAGCAGGCATGGGAGAAGATTTTTCTATTAGTTTAGGACTAAATTATAATTCCGTGGTAAATATAGGGCTGGGTATTGTAGCTTTAATATCCTCAGTAACAATTATAACCGTAGGTAATATTCCTTTTTTAGGATTAATAGTTCCTAATATAGTGACAATGTACATGGGAGACAACTTAAAGAATGCTTTATATCATACAGCATTAATAGGTCCGATTTTTTTGCTAGTATGTGATATTTTAGGACGAGTTATTATATTCCCTTTTGAAATATCAATAGGATTAATGGTTGGAGTAATCGGAAGCATAATTTTCCTTTACATGATTGTAAGGAGGCTTGCTTATGAAGAATAAAAAAATTCTAATGTTTTTATCTATAATATCAATATTTCTAGTAGGTATTTTTCTTATGGGAGGTCTTAATAAAGGGAATTTTGAATATGCAATTTATAGGCGTGTACCTAAGATATATGCAATGCTTTTAACTGGTGGAGCAATAGGATTTTCATCCCTTATATTTCAGACCATAACTAATAATAGAATATTGACCCCAAGTATACTTGGATTAGATTCTCTATACATATTGTTGCAAACAACCCTAATATTTTTACTTGGATCAAATAGTGGAATTATTAGTGGGAAAAATGTTAATTTTATTATCTCTATAATCATAATGATTTTATTTTCAACCCTTATTTACAGATTTTTGTTTAAAAAAGGAAGTAAAAATATATTTTCTTTATTATTAATTGGAATAGTGTGTGGAACTTTATTTGAAAGTTTAACTACCTTTATGCAGGTACTTATAGATCCTATTGAGTTTCAAGTGGTACAAGATAAAATGATGGCAAGCTTTAATAATGTAAATACAGATATATTGATAATGTCAAGTATAGTTATTATTTTTGCTGTCGCATACAGCTATGAATTTTTAAAAGAATTAGATGTAATGTCACTAGGAAGAGAAGAAGCAATTAATCTTGGAGTTGATTATGATAAGGTAGTTAAAAAGATGCTAGTGGTTGTGGTTCTTTTAACTTCTGTATCTACAGCATTGGTTGGACCAATAACTTTCTTAGGATTATTAGTGGTAAATATATCAAGGCAGCTTATTAAGACATATAAGCACAGTGAACTCGGAATAGCGACCTTTTTAGTAAGTATTATAGCAGTGGTTGGAGGACAATTTATTGTTGAACGTATACTGAATTTTGGAATGACCGTAAGCGTAATTATTAACTTCATAGGTGGAATATACTTTATTTATTTAGTTATGAAGGAGAGAGCGAAATGATTGAAGTAAAAAACATAACAAAGATATATGGAAATAAAAAAGTAGTAGAGGATGTTTCCTTAAAGATACATGAAGGAAAGATAACCTCCTTTATAGGACCAAATGGGGCAGGAAAAAGTACACTGTTATCTATAATTAGTAGATTAATTAAAAGAGATAGTGGAGAGGTACTGATTGATGGTAAAGAAATTTTACAGTGGGATAATAAAGAGCTAGCAAAGAAGATCTCTATACTTAAGCAATCTAACAATATAAATATAAAACTAACTATTAGGGAATTAGTGAGTTTTGGAAGATTTCCGTACTCACAGGGGAACTTAGGAAAGGAGGATTTAGAACATATTGATAGAGCCATTGAATATATGAAGCTAAAGGATATTGAAAATAAATATCTAGATGAGCTTAGTGGCGGACAAAGACAAAGAGCATATATAGCAATGGTTATAGCTCAAAATAGCGATTATATTCTTTTAGATGAACCCCTTAATAATTTAGATATGAAGCATTCAGTTGAAATTATGAAAATACTTAGAAATCTAGTAGATGAACTAGGTAAGACTGTGATTATAGTTATACATGATATAAATTTTGCTTCTTGTTATTCAGATTATATTGTGGCGTTAAAAGATGGAAAAGTAGTAAAAGATGGCTTAGCAAAGGAAACAATTCAAAAGCATGAGCTAGAAAACATATATGAAATAAAATTCAATATACAAAACATTGATAACAGAAATATCTGTGTATATTTTTAAAATATGACTCTATTTTAAATAGGTATTAATTATGAATTACAAATGGTTTACTTCGCAATAATATTGCAATTCATAATCAATATTATATTAAAACAGAGATTAAAAATAAATTTAAGAGGTGGGAAAATGAGTAAAAAGACTATATTAGTGGCAGTTGGTTTAATAGTAGTAGTTTTAGGTGTATTTAGTATTACAAAGTTTACAGGTAATAAAAATGATGATAGCAAAGAAACTATAGCAGTTTCTCATGAACTAGGAGAGACAAGCGTAATAAAAAATCCTCAGAAGGTAGTTGTATTTGACTATGGAATTCTAGATTCTCTAGATACATTAGGAATAGAAGTTACAGGATTACCTAAGAGTAGTATACCAAGCTTTTTAGATAAGTATAAAGACGAAAAGTATGTGGATTTAGGAACATTACAAGAGCCAGATATGGAAAAAATGTATGAAATCAAACCAGATTTAATTATTATTGGAGCAAGACAAGCAAAATTTTATGATGAGCTAAATAAAATTGCACCTACAATACATTTAGGAGTAGATAATACTGATTACATGGGTTCATTTACTAATAATATGAATACCTTAGGTAAATTGTTTGGTAAAGAAAAAGAAATTTCTAAAGAACTTAAAAATATTGAAGCTAATATTAAAAAAGTAAATGATAAAGCAAAGACTAGTGGAGTAAATGCACTTATTACTTTAGCAAATGATGGAACTTTTAGCGTATATGGAGAAGGTTCTAGATTTGGTATAATTCATAAAGAATTCGGAGTGGAAGCTGTAGATAAAACTATAGAAGCATCTACTCATGGACAAAAGGCTTCCTTTGAGTATGTAGTAGAAAAAAATCCTGATTATATCTTTGTAGTAGATAGAGGAGCTATTGTTGGTGGACAAACATCTGCAAAAGAACTATTTGAAAATGAATTAGTAAAGAAAACTGATGCTTATAAAAATGGGAAAATAGTATATTTAAATCCAGAGATATGGTATACATCAAATGGTGGATTTAACTCTACACAAAAAATGATAGATGAAGTAGGGAGTGCCCTTGAAAAATAGAAGTTAGTGAATTAAGTCTGTGCTTTAAATAAGTATTGATTTAGACTTCATATTATTCTTATTATAAGATGAGATCAAAAAATGAAATAGAGAAGAAGACCATGAGGTTTGTACAAACTTCATGGTCTTCTTCTGTTTTAGATTGCAATTCATTATTAACAATATATTTAAATAGATTATAAAAAAATCTTAACACAATCTTTATACGTAACAGATTGATCTTAATCCTAACTTTATATAGGGGGTGATAAGATTGATTTATGAAGAAAAAGTAATGGAGGGAAATTTTTATGATAGATATAATTTTTGTCGGTTCACTTTTAATAGGATTTTTTTCTATTAAGTGTTTTGCAGATTGGTGTGAAAAGCAAGTTAACAGAAAACATCAATAAGGAGGAAAAATTATGTGGTTTCTTATAATTATAATAAGTTTAATATTTGTTTATTTATGTTATGCACTTTTAAATCCAGAGAAATTTTAAGTAGGAGGAAATACTTATGGATTGGCTACAAATAATAATAAGTTTAATGATATTTATGCTTACAGTAGTACCTCTTGGTAAATATCTATATCATGTAAGTACTGGAGAGAAAGCATTTGGGGATAAATTCTTTAATAAAATTGATGATTTTATTTATAAAATATGCGGAATAGATAAAGAGGAAGAAATGAATTGGAAGCAGTTTGCTATGACCTTAGTTGTTGTTAATGGAGTTATGGTATTCATAGGATATCTTATACTAAGAACTCAAAGCTTACACATTTTTAATCCTAGTGGAATAGAAGGAATGGAGGAAAGTTTAAGCTTTAATACTATCATAAGCTTTATAACCAACACAAACCTTCAACACTATTCTGGAGAGTCAGGACTTTCTTATTTTAGTCAGATGACTGTTATTATTTTTATGATGTTTACTTCGGCGGCAACAGGTCTAGCAGCAGCTATTGCCTTTATGAAAGGTATAATAGGAAAAACAAAAACTATGGGAAATTTTTATGTTCTATTAGTAAGAGTAATAACAAGAGTACTTTTACCACTTTCACTTGTAATTGGAATTTTCCTTGTATCTCAAGGAGTTCCACAAACTATTGCAGGCACAAGAACGGTAACAACAATAGAAGGTAAGATGCAGGATATAGCAATGGGACCTGTAGCTGCTCTTGAATCTATAAAGCACTTAGGAACTAATGGTGGTGGATTCTTTGGAGCTAACTCTTCACATCCTTTTGAAAATCCAACACCACTAGCTAACTTAATAGAAATGTTATCAATGATGATAATACCTGGAGCGTTAGTATATACCTTTGGCTTGATGCTAAAAAATAAAAAGCAAGGATGGTCCATATTTGCGGCAATGGCAATAATATTTATGCTTGGACTAGCTGTATGTTATACAGCAGAAAGTGCAGGAAATCCTGCTTTAGTAGAGATTGGACTTAATCAATCAATGGGAAATATGGAAGGAAAAGAAGTACGGTTTGGTGTAACTCAATCAGCGTTATTTACTACAGTAACTACGGCTTTTACCACAGGAACTGTTAATAATATGCATGATTCATTAACGCCTATAGGAGGAGCTATACCACTTATAAATATGATGCTTAATGTAGTATTTGGTGGAGATGGCGTAGGGTTTATGAATATGATTATGTATGCAATACTTGCAGTTTTCCTATGTGGTCTCATGGTTGGAAGAACTCCAGAATTCATATCCAAGAAAATTGAAGGAAGAGAGATTAAACTTATAGCATTTGCTATAATATTACATCCATTTTTGATTTTGATGTTTTCGGCCTTAGCAGTGGCTGTGCCACAGGGATTAGCTGGCATATCAAATTCTTCTTTCCATGGATTATCAGAAGTATTATATGAATTTACTTCTTCAGCAGCCAACAATGGTTCTGGGTTTGAAGGACTTGCAGATAATAATATATTTTGGAATATTACAACTGGTATTGTAATGTTTTATGGAAGATATCTATCAATGATAATTCTCCTTGCAGTAGCTGGCTCATTAGCTTCTAAAAATGCTGTAAGCTTAAGCGCAGGTACCTTTAGAACAGACAATACCACATTTACAATAACATTAGTATTCGTAGTTTTAATAATAGGTTCACTTACATTTTTACCTGCATTGGCACTTGGACCTATTGCGGAGCACCTCACCTTATGGCATTGATTACAATTATAAAGCATGAAGGAGTAATGTAATTATGGGCAATAACGATAAAAAGTCTAAATTTATTACAAAGGATATTTTAAAAGATTCCATAGTTGAATCTTTTAAGAAATTAAATCCTAGATATATGATGAAAAATCCAGTTATGTTTGTGGTTGAAATAGGATTTTTCATATCATTAGTTCTTACTTTTATACCTGACCTCTTTGGAGATCAAGGTAATAACTTAAGACTATATAATTTCATAGTTGCTGTGATTTTATTTATAACAGTAATGTTTGCAAATTTTGCTGAATCCGTGGCGGAAGGCCGTGGTAAGGCTCAAGCTGAATCACTAAAAAAAACTCGTAGGGATACAATAGCAAAGTTATTCGATGAAAATGGAAATATAAAGACAGTTAGTGCAAATGAGCTTAAAAAAGGTGATGTGGTTTTAGTAGAAAATGGGGATATAATTCCAAATGATGGAGAGGTTATTGAGGGAATAGCATCGGTAGATGAATCTGCTATAACTGGAGAATCTGCCCCTGTTATGAAAGAATCTGGTGGAGATTTTGCTTCTGTTACAGGAGGCACAAAGGTTGTTAGTGATTGGCTTAAGGTTAAAATAACTACTACTCCAGGAGAATCTTTCCTTGATAAGATGATTGCACTAGTAGAAGGTGCATCAAGACAGAAGACTCCTAATGAAATAGCTCTTAACACATTACTTGTTTGTCTTACTCTCATATTTATGATTGTAATAGTATCACTATATCCAATTGCTAAATATTCAGGTGTTCAGATTCAAATATCAACACTGATAGCTCTTGCAGTATGTTTAATACCTACTACAATTGGAGGTCTTTTATCTGCAATAGGAATAGCAGGTATGGATAGAGTTACAAGGTTTAATGTGATAGCAATGTCAGGTAAGGCAGTTGAGGCTTGTGGCGATGTTGATACCATGATACTTGATAAAACTGGTACTATAACTTATGGAAATAGGCTCGCAGCAGAATTTATTACTGTAGGAAAAGCAAATAATAGGGAACTAATAAATTACTCAGTTATGTGTTCATTAAGGGATGATACCCCTGAAGGGAAATCCATAGTTGAACTTGGTAATAAGTTAGGAACAACCATAGATTCTAAAAAATATGAAGATGTTAGCTTTATAGAATTTACAGCTCAGACAAGAATGAGTGGTATAGATTTAAAGGATGGAACTACAGTTAGAAAAGGTTCTTATGATGCTATAAAGAAGAGAGTTAGTGAATTGGGTGGAAATATTCCAAAGGATCTAGAAGAGACAGTAAATAGAGTTGCAAAGCTTGGAGGAACGCCCCTTGTAGTTTGCGTTAATGATAAGATATATGGGGTTGTATATCTTAAAGATACAGTGAAATCAGGGCTTGTTGAAAGATTTGCTAGGCTTCGTGAAATTGGTATAAAAACTATTATGTGTACAGGTGATAACCCACTAACCGCAGCAACTATTGCGAAAGAAGCTGGAGTGGATGGATTTATTGCAGAGTGTAAGCCGGAGGATAAAATTGAAGTAATAAAGAAAGAACAAGCAGAAGGCAAGATAGTAGCAATGACAGGAGATGGAACCAACGATGCACCAGCATTAGCACAAGCAGATGTTGGACTTGCTATGAATAGTGGTACAACATCTGCAAAAGAAGCAGCAAATATGGTAGATTTAGATTCAGATCCTACAAAAATACTTGAAGTAGTAGAGATTGGAAAGCAACTCCTTATAACTCGTGGAGCATTGACTACTTTCAGTATAGCTAATGACGTGGCAAAATACTTTGCCATAATACCTGCTATATTTACAGTTGCTATACCACAAATGCAGATATTGAACCTTATGAAACTTTCAACATCATATAGTGCAATATTATCAGCATTAATATTTAATGCTATAATAATACCTCTTCTTATACCACTTGCTATGAAAGGGGTAAAATACAAGCCTATGAAATCAGAAGCAATGTTACTAAGGAATATGCTTGTGTTTGGTGTTGGAGGTATAGCTGTTCCTTTTCTAGGAATAAAGATTATAGATATGGTTATTACTCCACTAGTAAGAATACTAAATTTAGGTTAAGGATAGGAGGAAACTTAAATGAAAACATTGAAAAAAGCTTTTCTTGTAAGCATAGTTTTATTGATACTTTGTGGGATTATTTATCCTCTTGTTTTAACAGGAATAAGTCAAGTGGCTTTTAATCATAAAGCAAATGGGAGTATGATTGAAGTGAATGGTAAAGAGGTTGGATCTGAACTTATAGGACAAGAATTTACAGATCCAAAGTATTTTAGAGGAAGAATTTCAGGTGTAAATTATAACACCTATACAAGTGAAGATATAACCCCTGATAAGGATGGTAACACAGCTTATGGTGGAGCTTCATCAGGTTCTAAAAATTTAGGCCCATCAAATGAAGTACTTTGGGATAGAGTTGAAAAGGATATAGAAGAGTTCCTAAAAGCACACCCAGATGTTAAAAGAGAAGATATACCAACGGATCTTCTTACAAGTTCAGGCTCAGGCCTTGATCCCAATATAAGCCCAGAGTCTGCAATAATACAAATACCTGGAGTTTCAAAGGCAAGTGGCATAAGTGAAGAAGAACTTCATAATATAGTTAATGAGTATACTGAAGGTAAAAGTCTAGGAGTACTTGGAGAAGAAAGAGTAAATGTGCTTAAGGTTAACTTAGAAATAGCTTCAATTTTAAAAGTTAAATAATTAGCTTAGATAGGATTTATGTAAGGAAACGGAGTCTCACTATTATAAGAATAGTATAGTTTTATGGTGATGAGATTTGCTGTATAATTTATCTAGAGAAGTTCAACCGTGGGTTGTAGAGAAGTGCAACTTACAGTTGCAGAGAAGTATGCCAAAGGCGTAGCTGTAGCTGTAAGCTACCCTTCACTGCACCTTTGGTGCACTTCTCTAGCGAAGCGATTCACTGCAGCTGTAAGCTGCACTTATCTGCACCTTTGGTGCATTATCAGGAGGTGAGCCATATGACTGACTATGAAAGGCCAAATCCATATTATCTTCTAAATCAAATCGAGAAAGAGGATAATAAATCCACAAAGGGTAAGTTGAAAATATTTTTTGGATATGCAGCAGGTGTAGGGAAGACCTATGAGATGTTAAGAGAGGCTCAAGATCTAAAGGATTTAGGAAAAGATATAGTGGTGGGTTATGTTGAACCTCACGCAAGACCTGAAACTACAGCGTTACTTCATGGATTAGAAGTACTAGAGCCAAAAACTATTAAATATAAGGGAGTTAGCTTAAAGGAATTTGATTTAGATAGAGCCTTAGCCAGAAAACCAGAAGTTATACTAGTTGATGAGCTTGCACATACCAACGTGAAGGGTGAAAGGCATAAAAAAAGATGGCAGGATATAGAGGAGCTTCTTAATGCAGGAATAGATGTGTATACTACCTTAAATGTTCAGCATATTGAAAGCTTAAATGATGTGGTAGAGAGTATAACTCATATTGTTGTAAGAGAAACCATTCCTGATAAGCTCTTTGATGATGCAGATAAGGTTGAAATAATAGATATTGAGCCTGATGAATTGCTGAATCGTTTTAGTGACGGAAAGATATATAGTAAGGAACAGGTAAAGAAGGCCTTTAATAATTTCTTTACTAAAAGTAATTTATATGCCCTAAGGGAAATCGCCCTTAGAAGAACAGCTGATAGGGTGAATTATGAAGTTGAAAGCGTTAGATTAGCTAAAGGTCAAATCACAGTAATGCCAACCTCAGACCAGATATTAGCATGTATAAGTGCCTCTCCATCATCAACTAGAATTATACGTACAGCCGCAAGAATGGCAGAGGCACATCATTGTAAATGGATATGTCTTCATGTTGTGACTAAGAAATCTAAAAGTTTCAGTAAAGAAGAAAAGGAAAACTTAAATATTAATTTTAACCTAATACATCAATTAGGTGGCGAAGTAGTTACTGTATATGAAGAAAACATAATTGAGCAGATAATTGAGTATGCCAAATTTAGAAATATAACCAAAATAATTATAGGTAAAAATCATAGTCAAACTAAGAATTTATTCAGATTTTATGCTAAGGATATAGTAAACAAACTAATGGAATCAAATTCATATATTGATGTATATGTAATACCGAATTCTTCTTATGAAAAGAAAAAAGAAAATTTTATAGTAAAGCTTAATCCAGAGTTTCATATATCTTTTAAGGAAACCTTAAAAGCTATAGCTATAATGATAATTGTAACTCTTATCACTATATTTATGGATTATGTAGGTTTTTCAGAAGTAAACTTAATTATGGTATACATTTTAGGAGTTATACTTATTTATATTGTAACTACAGGACATATACTTGGAATAATATTTTCCTTAATTGCGGTAATAGGGTTTAATTATTTTTTTACAGAGCCAAGATATTCACTGGAGTTCTACGATAAGAGTTATTTAGCTACGTTCCCTATTATGTTAATAGTAGCAGGAATAATAGGCATGCTAACTAATAAAATTCAAAAAGATGTTCGTAGTTCTAATTCTAGAGAAAAACAAACTCAGACCTTGTATAGAGTAAGCAAAAAACTATTAAGTGCTACAGGAGCTGCAGATGTGGTATCTATAGGAATAAAATACATCTCACGACTTATAAATAGGACAGTAGTATTCTATTTAGTAAATGAAAATTCCCTTTCCACTCCTTTTGTTTATAATTATAGTAAAGGAGAAAAAAATAGTGTTCTTTTAAGTAGAGATGAGGAAGCAGTAGCCTATTGGACACTTTTAAATAGTAAGGAATCAGGAACAGGAACGGATACTTTTTATGGAGCTAAAGGATATTATGTGCCTATAAAAGGACACAAAAACATAATAGGTGTTATTGGAGTATCGTGCATTGAAGGTATATTGGAACCAGAGCAAAAATTTATTTTTGAAACTATTTCAAGTCAGATAGCCATAGCTCTGGAGAGAGAAATTTTTTCAAAGGAACAAGAAGATTCAAAAATGGAAATTGAGCGAGAAAGACTGAGAAGTAATTTACTTAGAGCAATTTCTCACGATTTAAGAAGCCCTCTTGCAGGAATTAAAGGTTCAGTTAGCACTATCCTTGAAAATGGAGATTTTATTACAAAGGATGTAGAAACTGATCTTCTTCAAGGTATTTTTGAAGATACAGAATGGCTTATAAGATTAGTTGAAAATTTACTTAGTATGACTAGAGTTGATGAAGGTAAGATGCAGATAAAGAAAACCATGGAATTAATAGAAGAGATAATAACTGAAGCAGTTCAAAGGAGTTCAAAATATTTTAAAGATAATAAAATTAAGATAGATATACCAGAAAACATTATATTTGTTCCAATAGATGGTAATTTGATTGTGCAAGTACTTATCAATTTGATTGATAATGCTGTAAAATTTAGTCCCGGAGATGCTCCAATTGAGTTGAAGGTCTATGAAAAAAATAGAGATGTGTTCTTTGAAGTCATTGATAACGGGAAGGGAATAGCAGATGACATATTGCCTTATATATTTGATAGATTTTTTACAGATGGAAGCAAAATATCTGATTCAAGGCGTGGGGTAGGTCTAGGTCTTGTTATTTGTAAATCTATAGTAGAAGCACATGGTGGAACAATTAAAGCTATTAATAGAAGAGAGGGTGGCTCTATATTTAGATTTAATATTCCTATGGAAGAAAATAATGATATATTAAAATTGGAGGAACATAAGAATGGACAATAAACCATATATACTTGTTATTGAGGATGATAAGCATATAAGAAATTTTATTACAGCCTCTTTATCGGCACAGGGATATAAATATATGGAGACAAATAGAGGAAATGAGGGCATTGCCCTTTCTATGTCACATAACCCAGATTTAATAATATTGGATTTGGGACTTCCCGATATAGATGGCATAGAAGTCATAGGTAGAATAAGAGAATGGTCCAATACTCCAATAATAATTGTTTCTGCAAGAGAAAATGAAAGACAAAAGGTAGAAGCACTGGACCAAGGTGCTGATGATTATTTAACGAAACCCTTTGGTATTGGAGAGTTGTTAGCTAGAATTAGAGTATCCTTGAGACATAAAATAACTGATCAAAGTCCTAATGATGTTGGTAGTATTTTCAAAGTTAAGGAATTAGTTGTGGATTCGACAAAAAGAAAAATAACAATGGGAGATGAGGATATACATTTAACTCCTATTGAATATAAGCTATTGACACTACTTTGCAAGTATCCAGGGAAGGTGTTAACTCACAACTTTATCACTCGTGAAATTTGGGGATCTTCTCTTGGAAATGAAACACAAACCTTAAGGGTGTTTATGGCTAGTTTAAGACGGAAAATAGAAAAAGATACTACAGCTCCAGAATATATCTATACAGAGGTAGGTGTAGGGTATAGATTAGTAGATGAATGAGACATATGAAATAATAAAAGAGATTGCCTCAAAAGTTTTTGAGGCAATCTCTTTTATCAACAATATATTAAAACAGAATGTAATAATTAAATAAATTATTACAGTTATAATATGTCTAACATATAGGATTTTGCAATGCTTTTGTAGCCATATTTAATTAGAGCATCAATTACTATGGCTCTTATTTCATAAGAGCTAGTAGTATCTCTAGCAAAAGAATTTAGTATATCTTCAACATCTAAAATAATTAACTCAATTTCCCTTGAATTAATTAGGATATTGTTATCAGAAGCAGCATTTTCAATAGTGGTTTTTATTTTATGTGAGTCAAAATCAACCAGTCTACCATTTTTCTTAATAACCTTCATAAATATACCTCCAATACATTTTATTATAAATTTTATCATAAGAATAGAAAAAGGCATAATGAATTTTTAATTAAGGCAGCATTTTTTAAGGATTTTGATAATGAAATTTTTAACATTGTGAGGTATAATTATTTTAGATACTTTAGGGCATTTTTGAAGTTATTATCAAAAAATAAAGATATTATTTAGGAAAAATAAATATATTTATATATAATTTAACTTATGTTTCAGTTATCAAGTGTTAATTTACAAGGGGATTAGTATATGAGTAAGATTACCATTATGGACTTGAAAAGGTTAAGTTTATTTTCAAGTTTAAAGGAAGAAACCTTAATAAAACTCTGTGATATAGGAAATAAAAAACAATTTAAAAAAGGAGAGCATATTTTTAGGGACAAAGAAAAAATAAATAGTATTTATGTAGTATTAAAGGGAAATGTAGCACTATATAAACTTAATGAGTATGCTCAAAAAAAGGTTATTTTTATTTTAGGAGAAAATAAGATAATTAATGAAGTTATTTTAGATGACTCATCGTCATCAATTAATTGTGAACTTTTTGATAATGGTGAAGTACTAATCTTTGACAAAGATAACTTTATAGAGGTAATGAAAATAGATTTTCAATTAACTCAAAACGTTATAAACTCTTTGGCGAAAAAAGTGAGAAGACTTTATAGACAGATAAAAAATTCAACTCATATAAAGATAGAGAAGAAAGTAGCAGCAAAGCTTTGGAAATTATCTAAGGATTATGGTATAGAAACTCCACAAGGAACATTAATTAACTTAGATATAAGTATTACTTATCTTGCAGATATGTTTGGAGCACCTAGAGAGACAATATCTAGAGCAATGAAGATTTTGCAAGAAAATGAGTTAATAATCTATAAGAACAAAAAAATTATAATATGTAATAGGAATAAATTATCAGATTATTTTAAGGGATTGTGATTTTTATCACAGTCTCTATTTTTTTATTCATATATACTGGACTAGTAGATAAAGCATATTCATATAAATAATAAAAAGTTAAAAATAAGAACTAAGAGGTGTTTGATTATGGGCTATAAACTTAGTTGTGAAGCTTTAAATAGCATTTTAAAAGAGTTATCGGGAACTTATATCATATATGCTCCTAAGGTATTAGAAGGAAAAGGAACTTTTTCAGATGCTGATATTGTGAGGTATGGAGAAATTAATTCTATAGAAGAAGTAGAATTTGAGAAAAAGTCGCAATTTTCATACAAAGAAGTCATACTTCCAATAATTGAAACTTTATTCTATTTTACAGAAGATGAAGTAATAGAGCCGAAAGGCAGTGAAAGGGCTCCACTAATTTTCTTAAGAAGCTGCGATATGCATTCCATAAGAAGAATAGATGATATATATTTAAGAAATGGTGTTGAAGATCCTTACTATAAAAGATTAAGGCAACATGCTAAGTTTATAGTTATAGGATGTGAAAAAAGTTTTGACAATTGTTTTTGTGTAAATATGGGAACTAATAAAACTGATGAATATGATGCATACCTATCACTAGAAGGTGGATATGGGTATTTAGATGTAAAAGATAAAGAATTAATGGATATTATAAATTTATATAAAGAAGAGAGTGTAGAAGTTATTCCTAAGTTTGTGGAGAAAAATCACATAGAAGTGAATATTCCAGAGGGACTTGATGTTAAAGTAATAGATTCAAAAGTCTGGGATGAATACACACAAAGATGCATAGCTTGTGGAAGATGCAATTTTGTTTGTCCTACATGTACATGCTTTACCATGCAAGACATATTCAATAAGGATAATCATAAAACTGGAGAAAGGAGAAGAGTATGGGCATCATGTCAAGTAGATGGCTACACAGATATGGCAGGAGGTCATAGCTTTAGACAAGCTAAAGGACAAAGAATGAGGTTTAAAGTTCTTCATAAAGTTTATGATTATAAAAAAAGATTTGGATATAACATGTGCGTTGGCTGTGGAAGATGTGATGATATATGTCCAGAATATATATCCTTTTCAAATTGTATAAATAAGCTTCAAAATGTTGTGGAAGAGGTGAAATAATGAATAGCAATGTATATATGCCTTTTTCTTCAAAGGTATTAAAGGTAAAAAAACATACAGATATTGAATATACCTTCACCATGGAATTTCAAGGTGAAGTTAAACCAGGACAATTTTTTGAGGTGTCTATTCCTAAATTTGGTGAGGCTCCTATATCTGTTAGTGGAATAGGGGAAGGATATGTGGAACTTACTATTAGAAAAGTTGGTGTGGTTACTAATGAGATTTTTGAGAAGTATGAGGGTGATAGATTATTCTTAAGAGGACCTTATGGTAATGGATTTGACATAGAAAACTATAGAGGAAAAGAAGTTGTAGTAGTTGCTGGAGGAACAGGATTGTCACCAGTTAAAGGAATAGTAGACTATTTTTCTAAAAATCCAAAAGAGGCTAAGAGTTTTACTTTATTATCAGGTTTTAAATCACCTAAGGATATATTATTTAAGGATGATATGGAGGAATGGGAGAAAAATATAAATTTTATTTTAACTGTTGATAATGGTGAAGAAGGTTATAAAGGAAATATAGGACTGGTTACTCAATATGTACCTAAGTTAAATATTGAAGATAAAGAAAGTGTACAGGTTATAGTAGTAGGTCCTCCAGTAATGATGAAGTTTACTCTACAGGAATTTATAAAATTAAAAATTGGAGAAGAAAATATTTGGATATCTCATGAGAGAAAGATGTGCTGTGGTCTGGGAAAGTGTGGTCACTGTAAAATTGATGATACTTATATTTGCTTAGATGGACCAGTATTTAATTATACTAAAGGAAAATTTCTAATAGATTAGAAAGGAGGAGAAAAATGGATATTAATACTAAAAAATTAAAAAAGAATGCTTTTAGGATCACTAAAAAAAGAGGATTAACTGCTTCAAGAATAAGAGTACCAGGTGGATATTTAAAAGCTGAATATTTGGGTATTATTCAAGAAATAGCTGATAAATATGGAAATGGAACTGTTCATTTAACTGCAAGACAGGGCTTTGAAATACCTGATATAGATATGGTAGATATAACTGAGGTAAATACATTACTTCAACCAATAATTGAAGGATTAGAGATAAATCAAGAAATACTAGGAAAAGGCTATACTTCAGCTGGAACCAGAAATGTATCTGCTTGTATAGGAAATAATGTATGTCCTTATGGAAATTATAATACTACTAATTTTGCAAAGAAAATTGAAAAGGCTATATTTCCTAATGATTTACATTTTAAAGTTGCCTTAACAGGATGTCCTAATGATTGTATAAAGGCAAGGATGCATGATTTTGGGATTATAGGAATGACAGAGCCGCAATATGATAGAGATAGATGTGTATCCTGTGGAGCCTGTGTTAAGAATTGTAAGAGAAAAGCAACAGGAACTCTAAGAATAGAAAATTTTAAAATTGTTAGAGACCATGATAAATGTATAGGCTGTGGAGAATGTGTCATGAATTGCCCAACAGGAGCATGGACAAGGAGTAAAGAAAAATATTACAGATTAGCAATAATGGGTAGAACGGGTAAAAAGAACCCAAGACTAGCTGAGGATTTCATTATATGGGTAGATGAGGAGAGCATAATTAAAATTATATTAAATACTTATAAATATGTGGAACAATATATTGATAGAGAAGCTCCAGGCGGAAAAGAACATGTGGGTTATATTGTAGATAGAACTGGATTTATGGAATTTAAAAAGTGGGCATTAGAAGGAGTAGAACTTTCAGAAAAAGCTATATGCAAAGAAAATGTATATTGGAGCGGAATTAAATATCCTAATACGTAATAGGAAGTAAGTTAAATATTAAAAGGTCATATCCATCTTAACAGGTAGATCCAAAATTAATATTATATTAAAAAAGAGACATAGATTTATATTTATTCATAAAGCTTGTACATGATGTGCAGGCTTTTATTTATGCATTTATTTTCATTTTAATATAATATTAAGTGGAAGAGCAAATTAAAGCAATAATATTAAAGAGATTAAAATATTCTGAGAGATGTGATAAATATTGTACGTAGTTATAGGTGAAAGGGGGAATTAGCATGAATAAGAGGCTTATAGAGAAAATAAAAAATAGAGATGAAGAAGCTATTTCTAAGTTGATACAAGATCATTCTAACTATGTATATCATCTAATAAAGAGAATTATAGGCAGCATAGGAACAGAAGAAGATGTGGAAGAGTGCGTTAGTGATAGCTTTATAGCAGTAATTAATGATATTGATAATTTTAATGAAGAAAAAGGAAAATTATACACCTTTATATTGATAAAAGCTAAGTATAAGGCTTTAGATTATAAAAGAAAATTAGAAAAAGATAAGAATATACAGGTGTTCATAGAAGAAGCTGATATACAAAGTGATGAAAAGAATTTAGAGGATAGAGTTTATGATAGGATGCAGTTGAGAGGAATAGTAAAAATTATAAATGAATTTAAAGAACCAGATAGAACTTATTTTTATTTAAGGTATTTTATGCACTACGAAGTTAAAGAGATTGCTAATAAGTTTGGTGTTACAGCTGCAGCTGTAGAAAATAGATTATATAGATGCAGGCAGTACATTAGAAATATATATAAGGAGGAGGTTATTTAATGAAGGAAAAAGATATGTTTGAATTAATAGATAAGATTATAGAAGATGATTTACAGATAGATGATATAGAGTTAGATATAACTGAGTTAGAAGCTCCTCTAAATAGTAATCAAATAGATAATATTCAGAATAGAATATTTGAAAAATTAAATATAAAAAAGAGTAATGAGGAATATGGTAATAAGGCTTATAGGAAAGAAACTATAAAGGCACATAAAAACTATAAAAAGCACTTTTCTTTTTCTATTAAAAAGACCCTTATCGCAGCAATAATAATTATTGGAATGCTTTCCACAGTAGTACTTGCCAAGTATGATTTAATCTATAAGTTTATACCTCAGCGTGGAGGGGTAATCTCTTCAGAAGGCAGTATTTACTCTCTAAAGAATCCATTAGAGCAAGTGGTGGAAGGGAGTAAAATTACCCTAGAGGATTTAGTTATGGATACTTCAAATAATAATTGTAATGCTAAAATTGTAACATCTAAGGGAAGAATTACAGAAAGTGAAGTAATTTTAGGAGAAAATAGATTTAAAAGTGGAAATAATTCCTCAGCAGGAGGAGGAGAAGGAGGAAGTTTTTGGTATAGTTATTCAGATATCACCAGTTATAATGAGGGAGATAAAATAACTGTAAATGCCTATTTAGATAATAAGAAATTAATAACATTTGAAGCTGAGTTAGAGAAAATTGAAGGAGTTTCAGATTACAATAGCCTTGGACCGACAGATACTAAGGAGAATATTAGTATAACTGCCGTAGTGAAGGAAATAGATCATATATTGGATGTAAACTTCATTACTCCAAATAAAGAGGGAGAGCAAATTGTTTACTATGGAGATGAGTTTAATCAAAAGAATGAAGGTATTTATCTTAGAGATAGTATGGGAGCTCAGGTAAAGGGAGAAAGATTATTTCATAATGATAGAAATAATCATATGCAATTTAATATAGAAGGGCTAGTAAAGCCTTATAAAATAATATTGCCACAGGTTACTATAGAAATGAGAAATGAGAATTTAGCTAATGAAGAAATAAAAATAAAGGTTCCAAAACCAGGAGAGAAGATAGATATTAATAAAGAGATAAAGATTGAAGATGGAACCATAAAAATACTTCAAGGACATAGGCTTGGAAATAACGAAGAACAGATAATTTGGGGAGAAAAGAAGGATGTAACAACTAACTATATATTAAGTTTTAAGTTAATTAGTAATAAGCCTAATAGAATATTGACACAGTTTAAGATATCATCGATAGGTACATTATTCAATATAAAGGGAGATTTTTCAGGTTATGGAAGTGAATATAATGAAAAAGGGGTTATTGATAAAGTAATTATAGATTTAGATAAACCTAATAAAAACACCTTAAAACTTAATATTACTTCTGTAAATTATTTAGTCAATGGAAATTGGGAATTTAGCATAGAGTAAAATTTATAAATTGTTGAAAGTACAAAATTATTTATCTTTGAGTATTCAATAATATTGAAATATGTAAGAGAATATAATATAATGATTGTAAAATTAAATATAATAAGTATTAGGTTCCACTAGGAATTAATAGGGAAAATGGTGAAAATCCATTGCAGCCCCCGCTACTGTAAGCATGGACAAATCCTAAAAACCACTGGAGTATTCTGGGAAGGTAGGGTAAGTATGAAATGCAAGTCAGGAGACCTGCCTAATATCTTCAGCATAGTTTTCGGTGGGAAAATAGCATTGCTATTATAAAAAAGTATTGTGTGAATACTTTATGTTAGCATATAATAAACTCCCATCATTGGGAGTTTTTTTATATTATGGAATAATCTTAAGCAATAGGAATAGATTCTTATAGATTAGGATATATAAC
Organism: Clostridium sp. UBA4108; assembly: GCA_002381695.1. Classification (GTDB taxonomy): domain Bacteria; phylum Bacillota; class Clostridia; order Clostridiales; family Clostridiaceae; genus Clostridium_J. Next base: position 402,603 of record DFXM01000020.1, read on the forward strand.
GAAGTATATAGCTTTGGGTTTTTGTTATTTAGATAATTCATCTAAATAACAATTTATAAAGACTATTATAATTAAGAAAATCTGCAATTCTACATAAATAAATATCAATTATTAATATTATAGAGAATAGGAGGTAAGTAGAGTGATGACGTACAATTTATTTATGGAAAACCAGATTAGTAGATATGAAGAAAATATATGGGAGAAATATGTAATTATTGCATCAGAAATAGTTGAAAAACAGAACATATCAATACTTACGAAAGCTAGATTTACAAATAATCTCTATAATATAGATAAAGATAAGGAATTGAATTCATTAGTTTCCATATACACTAATTTAATTTATGAACTGAAACAAGAAATGTTATCTAAAAAAGAGGCACTTGAGAAAATGGATAATGTTTTAGAGAGATTAAAGGTTAGATTTAATATTAATGGTAATATTGATAGATTTTATTATAATTATAATAGTGAAAATATAGAGGGAGTTATAGAATTTATTATAGATAAATTTCTAACTTTAATAGCCATTATATCAGGAGAAATTAGAGATTTTTAGATTAGGTTGTGATTTAATATGTAGCTATAAAATCAACACTATATTAAAACAAAGCTATAAGGTATTTTAAGTGTTCTAAAACCTAAGCGAAATAATATTGAACTAATGTATTGAGTACATTAAAGTATATAGTATGATATACTATAATAAGAATGTAGTTAGAATGAAAAATAAATAAAGATATTAGGATTAAAAGGGAAAATGGTAAAAATCCATTGCATCCCACGCTACTGTAAGCATGGACAAGTCTTAAAGACCACTGGAATAATTCTAGGAAGGTAGGATGAGAATGAAATGCAAATCAGGAGACATACCTTATATTATAAGGTAATCTTAAGTTGTATATTTTTTAGAAGAGAAATTTAAAAATGTAAACTTACAATAATAAGCATTTATAAATACTTATTATTTAAAAATACTATTCAGAATAATAGGTTATAAGTGCCAGTTGTTCAAATTAATACTATAAAATAGAAAAGGAGATGCTAAGTATGAGCTGTAACTATAAGTTTTTTCAACATAAAGACTGCGAGTATTTTCCATGTCATAAAGTAGCTAATGAAGAGAAGTTTAATTGTCTATTTTGCTACTGTCCACTTTATTTTACAGAAAATTGTGGGGGAAATTGCAAACCTCTTGAGGGAGGAATTAAGGACTGTACTAACTGTATGATACCTCACTCAGAAAAAGCATATGATTACATAATAGGAAAAATAGTTGAAATAAATAATAATAAGAGAAAAAAATAGTACTGAATTTCAGTATTATTTTTTTCTCTTACTATTAATGTATGATGATTCTGATATTTACAAAATATTTAGAATATTTAAAATATTTATCTTAGGATTATTGTTATTATACCTTTTTATGGTATAATTAAATATAAATTACATTTTCTGATTAACTAATCAATTAGGGATATATTTAGTTAAAGCTATATATTTCATTGGAGCCATCTAGATTATTATACAAGCTATAATTTGGCTTAATCATCTACTGATGATTAGATATAAAATGTAAAAAATAGAGAGGTGAATAATAATGAAGAAACTATTAGCATTAGTATTGTCTCTTGTCATGGTTCTATCAGTATTCACAGGCTGTTCGTCCAATGGTAAAGCTGATGACAAGAACAAAGAAAAGATTCGTGTTGCCCTTATTCTTGAAGGTGCTATTAGCGATATGAGCTGGAATGCAACAGCTTATGAAGGTCTTAAAAAAATTAAGGCTATGGGTGCAGAGGTAGCATATGTGGAGAATGTTCCAGCTTCTTCTGTTGCTGACAGCATTCGAACCTATGGTGATGAGGGATATGACGTAATATTCTTGTCCACTAATAGCTATGCAGATGCAGGAAAAGCAACTGCAAAAGATTATCCAAACACTCAGTTTTTTATGATTAACTCCAACGTTACAGCAGATAATGTAGCATCCTTTGCTATACAAGATGCAGAGCAGGGTTTCCTTATGGGGGCATTGGCAGCATTACTTACAAAATCCGGAACAGTTGGTTTTGTTGGCGGTTTGGAAATCAATCCAATTATCAATGGCGGTAAAGGCTTTCAGCAGGGTGTTAAATATGTTAACTCTAATATTAATGTTATTTCAACCAACACTGGTTCTTTTGACAATGTAAGTGCTGCAAAAGAAACTGCAAAAGCAATGGTAGGTAAGGGAGCAGACACTTTGGCTCCAATGGCAAATCAGGCGTCATTAGGAGTTATGGAAGCTGCTCAAGAAGCAGGAGTAAAGGGAATTGGATCTGGATTGAATCAAGAAACTGTTGCTCCAGATGCTGCTGTTGTAGCTATTGTAAAGGATACTTCAATAGCTTATGAAGCTGCTTATAAGGCATACATTGACGGCACAATCTCTAAGGATGTCTTAAAAATGGGTGTTGCGCAAGGTGTTGTGTATATTGGTGATTACTACAGTGATGTTCCATCTGAAGTTAAAGATAAGCTTAAATCAATCTGTGAAAAGTTAGCATCAGGAGAAATAAAAATAGACCTTGAGAAATAAGTAAAAGGTGCAAGGGCAATCTTATAGGTTGCCCTTAAGTGTAGATATACATTTTGACTATCTAAAGGAGGAGTGTCATGACATCGTATATAGTAAAAAGAAGATCCGTTGAGTTATTAAAGAAGCTATATTTTCCTGTGATATCCTTAGTTGCTGCCATGATCTTTGGCAGTATAGTTATTGTGGCAACTGGACGTAATCCCGTCGCAGCTTACAGGGTTATGATTAAAGGTGCATTTGGCACATTTGCTGCATGGGACCAAACATTGGTTAAAGCAATTCCTTTTATGTTTACAGGTCTAAGCTATGCAATTGCAAAGCGTTGTGGAATAATTAATTTAGGTGCTGAAGGGCAATTTAAAATTGGTGCTCTTTGTTCTGCTATTGTGGGTGTAAGCTTTTCTGGTCTTCCAACCATAGTACATCTGCCACTTACTTTATTTGCAGGATTCTTGGGGGGTGCATTGTACAGCTTAATTGTTGCAGGGCTCAAGCTTAAATTTGGTGCCAGTGAGCTCATCACAACTATAATGCTTAATTATATTGCTACAAACATAATAAGTTATTTTGTTACAGGCCCAATCAAGGATAGCGCATCAAGTTCCTATCCACAAACGGCAGTTATGGCTGAGACTGCACAGCTACCACGGTTATTTGAAGGTAGCTATAGACTTCATGCAGGATTTATAATTGTTATATTGGCTATCATTTTATACTATATATTTCTTTGGAAAACTACAAGAGGCTATGAACTTAGGGTCGTAGGTCTTAATCCCACAGCGGGTAATTATGCAGGCATGAGTATTAAGCGTTCTACACTGATGTCAATGTTCTTGGCAGGTGGATTTGCCGGGCTTGGCGGTTCAATTGAGATAATAGCAGTTCAATACCGCTTAATGCAAACCTCATTTGCAGTGAGTTATGGATTCACTGGGATAGCAGTTGCACTTCTTGGAAACAACAATCCTATTGGAATATTCGTTTCGGGAATACTTTTCGGAGGGTTACAAAGTGGTTCCGCTAAGATGCAGGCATTGGTTAAGGTGGATTCTTCTATAGCTTCTGTAATTCAAGCATTGGTTATATTGTTCTTCGCTGGACGAGCACTTTTTTATTGGAACAAAAGGAAAAAATCATCATTAGAAAGTATTGCTAAGTCTGAAAATGCAAATGAGGGGGCAGGCATATGATAGAGACAATTACCAGCTTTTTGGCTTCAGATATACGTATGGCTACACCTATAATGATTGCAGCACTAGGCATAGTATTCAGCGAGCGTGCAGGTATAGTCAACATAGGTACTGAGGGTATGATGCTTATAGGTGCTCTTGCTGGAGTTGTAGGTTCTTTTTATACAGGTTCAGTATGGTTGGGTGCATTGATAGCAATTTTAGTTACAATGGCTTTTGCAGCAATATTTGCACTATTTACAGTAACAATTAAGGCTGATCAAACTGTTATAGGAACAGGAATGAACATACTTGCAGGAGGATTAACCATAACTGTTAACAGAGCAATATTTGGTGCAAGTACAAGTCCACCCAAAATTGATGTATTTGATGCAGTTTCCATTCCAGGGCTCTCCAACATACCTATTTTGGGGAAAGCTTTATTCAGTCAATCCATACCAGTATACATTGCATTTATTTTAGTTCCCGTGGCATGGTTTGTAATGTTTCGTACCAACACTGGACTAAAGCTTAGAGCAGTCGGGGAAAACCCTCGTGCTTGTGATACCGTGGGTATTAATGTATCTAAAGTTCGCTGGATTAGCATACTTTACAGTGGTTTGATGGCAGGTTTTGCAGGGGCTTACGTTTCAATGAGTCAGATGTCTTTCTTTACAGAAGGAATGATTTCAGGAGGCGGCTTTATGGCATTGGCAGCAGTGGTATTTGGTAACTATACTCCTTTGGGAGTAATGATTGCTTCCTTGGTATTTGGTGCAAGTAGTGCATTACAGTACAGTCTGCAAGTACTTAACACAGGAATACCTGATCAATTTATGTCTATGCTACCTTACATTATAACTATATTGGCACTGTGCACATTAATACGTCGTAGCAATAAGCCGGCATCCAGTGCTATTCCGTACATTAAGGAATAAGGAGGATGATACTATGGCATTATTAGAAATGAAACATATTACTAAGCGCTTTGGAAGTGTTGTGGCTAATTATAATGTAGATCTATCTGTGGAAAAGGGTGAAGTCCATGCCCTATTAGGTGAGAATGGAGCAGGGAAAAGTACCCTTATGAATATACTGTATGGTATGTATAATCAGTCTGAAGGTGAAATTTACTTTCAGGGTAAGCAGGTGCACATAACAGATCCCAAGCATGCAATAGAGTTAGGTATAGGAATGGTGCATCAGCATTTTATGCTGATACCTGCATTGACAGTTATAGAGAATGTTGTACTTGGCTATAAGGACAATAGTCCTGTACTCAATCTTAAGGAAGCAGCCCAAAAGTTCACCGCTATGGCAAAAAGATACAATATGGACATTGATCCATGGCTTAAGGTAAGCGAACTTAGTGTTGGTCAGCAGCAACGTCTGGAAATACTAAAGGCTTTGTATCGAGAAGCAGATCTTTTAATTTTAGACGAGCCAACTGCAGTACTCACACCTCAAGAGGTTGAAGGATTGTTTCATATGATTAGGCAACTTACAGCTGAAGGAAAAACAGTTATTTTCATCAGCCATAAGTTAGCAGAGATTATGGAAATTTGCGATAGATGTACTGTATTAAGACTCGGAACCCTTGCTGCTTGCGTCAAGATTGATGAGGTTAAGGACAAGGAGCATTTGGCATCTTTAATGGTTGGGAAAAGCGTTGAGTTGGTTACAGCTAAGGATAAGGCTAAACCAGGAGAAATAGTACTTGAAGTTAGTAACATAAGCTGTCTTAATGAGAGAAATCTGGATGCCCTTAAGGAGATAAGTTTTCATGTAAAAAAAGGCGAAATTCTAGGCATTTGCGGTGTTGATGGAAATGGTCAATCAGAGCTTATAAAATGCATAACAGGTCTTTTAAAGGTTAAGTCTGGTACTATAAAAATCCATGGAAAAGATGTTACTAATCTATCGCCAAAGGATGTTCTTCAGCATGATGTTGCACATATACCAGAGGATAGACATAAGATGGGCATGATTAAGGATATGACCGTTGAGGAAAATCTTATATTGATGAGTTATGACCAAGCTCCATATTCAAAAAATGGTATATTAGATTGGAAGTGTATAGAGGGACATAGCTGTGAGATATGCAGAGCATTTAGTGTTAAAACGCCAACTATAAAGGAACTTGCAGGAAATCTATCTGGCGGTAATCAACAAAAATTTGTTGTTGGTCGAGAATTGGATAGAAACCCTAAGCTATTAATAGCGGTACATCCATCGCGTGGTTTGGATATTGGAGCCACTAAGTACATTCAGGGTCGTATAATTGAGGAGCGTGACAGAGGTGCAGCAGTGCTTATGGTTTCTACTGAACTAGATGAGATTATGGAAATCTCTGATAGAATTATGGTTATCTACGAAGGAAAGATTATGGGCATAGTTGATCAAACAGATGCAACTAGAAACGGATTGGGATTATTGATGGCAGGAATAGCGGAATAAATTTTGAAATATAATTTGTTTAGGATATGTCTGTATAGTTTTTAAAATTGAATAAAGAAATAAATAGAAAAGGATATTAGTTAATAGCTAATGTCATTTTTGCTTATTCTTGAAGTTTATAGCTGTGATGATGTAAACCAGTAGATTATATTGTTGCTGTGTTGTAAAATTAGAATAATAATAAATAATATATATAAATAACTTTATTATTGTTTGGAGGGTTGTAAATGCGACTAGGAGAGTTAGTTTATAAGTGGAAAATATCTTTAAAACAAAATATTAGAAGATTTCCTATAACAATAGTCCTTTGTTTAATCACAGTTATGATCTTAATAACTATGTCAGAACTTACAGATGGTTATAATGGTGACTTAATAGAGAATTTAAGGATTATAGCTATGACATTGGCCTTAGGTATTCCAATATCGCTTTCCATCCAATTATATTTTGAAGGAAGAAAAGATTATAAAAATTATTGGAAGTATATATGTTATGTAGTTTCAACTATTCTGCTTTGTGGATATGGATATTTCTTTATCGACAATTTAAATATGGTTCAGACAACTAGATATATAGGATTCACCCTATTATTCTATTTAATATTTTTATTTATTCCACGTATTTATAAAAAAAGTGACTTTGAGTTATATGTAATAAAAATCCTAGGAAGATTTTTTGTGACTACATTATATTCTATAATTTTATATTTAGGGATAGTGGCTATAATATTTACGTTAGATTATCTATTAGGAATTAATATTAAAGGGGAAATCTATTATTATAGTTGGCTTATAGTAGTAGGAATTTTTGCATCATGCTTTTTCTTTGCTGGAATTCCAACTGAAGAAGAAAATATGCAGGAAGAAAACTATCCAAAGATTTTGAAGGTACTCTTGATTTATATAATTATGCCATTAATTTCTATATACACATTAATACTATATATCTACTTTATAAAAATAATTATCACTATGCAATGGCCAGAAGGGTTAGTATCCCATCTAGTATTATGGTATGGAGTAATATCAGTATCAGTAATATTTTTGATTTCACCTATTGGTAATAATATTAAATGGGTAAAAAAATACATGAATATATTTCCAAAAGTCATACTTCCACTTATAGTTATGATGTTTGTTTCTATGGGGATAAGAATTAATGCCTATGGTATAACTGAAAATAGATATTTTGTGTTAGCTTTAGGCATATGGATATTTGGAAGTATGTCATATCTTTCAACAAGCAAGAAAAGGAAAAATATAATACTTCCAATTTCACTTGCTGTAATAACTTTCATATCAGTTTGTGGACCATTAAGTAGCTACAGTATATCTAAATACAGTCAAAATAAGAGACTTGAGAGATTACTTATAAAAAACAATATGCTCATCGATGATAAGGCTACTAAAACAGATAATGAAGTTTCTAAGGAAGATTCATTAGAGATAAGCAACATTTTAAATTATTTTGATAGAAATCATAGCTTAGAAGAGGTTAAATCCATGCCAGAAGGGTTTAAAATTAAAGACATGGAAGAAGTTCTAGGTATAAAATATCATTATGACTATTATGATGAAAACTATAAATATTTTTATTTTACTGTGGATGAATCATCAGAACCTATGGAAATAAAGGGATATGAGTATTTGTTTTATTTAAATAATTATGCAATATATGAGAATAAAAATGGCAATCTCACTATATCACTTAATAGGGTGTCTACGGAATTAAAAATATTTGATAAAGGTAAAGAAATATATTCTAAGGAATTAGGAGAATACTTTAAAATCTTAGTAGAAAAATATAATACTAACAGTACAGGAGATATTCCAAGAGAGGAAATGCAATTCCAAGATGAAACCGATAAGATCAAGATAAAACTCCAATTTAATAGCATAAATGGAAGAAAAGATGTTGTTAGTGGGGATATAGATTCAACAGAACTTCAATTTTATCTGCTTGTAAAACTTAAATAAAATACTTTGTAATATATTTAAAAATATGCTCTGTTTAATATGGATTTGATAAAATCCGTACTAAACAGAGCATTTAAAATAAATTTTACGTTAAAAGCTCTAATTCTATAACGGTATCTAATTCATCAGGTAATTCTGCTCCACTTATATTTATGAAGGCATCTCCTTCAAATTCTTCAGCCATCCAAGGGAAGTCAACCTTTAATTCAGAGCCATCCTGTAATAGTCTAGCTTTTTTTATTTTTTCTCTTAAGCCATTAAAATTAGTAAAACCTATGCCTCTATCGAAAACATGGGCATAAAGCATATTGCCATTCTGAGTATATCTACCCCACTCAGGCTTAGGATAGTTACTAGGACCACAATTATATATACTTTCAGAATTATCCTCCATCCAGTGTCCAACACTTTTAAGGATCTCTATAGATTTTTTAGGTATTTCACCTTTAGCATTAGGTCCTACATTTAGAAGAAGATTTCCATTCTTACTAACACACTCAACAAGTCCACGTACTATTTGTTTAACACTTTTATAATCTCTATCGCTTGAAGAATAACCCCAATTATTATTTAAGGTTATGCAAGCTTCCCAAGGAATTGGATTCCCATTTTCGTTAACGACCCCTTTAGGAGGAATAATTTGTTCTGGGGAATCAAAGTCTCCAGTGTAGGGATGAAGTTCAGATTTTTTTATATTTTTTTTATCATCTAATCTATTATCAATGATAATCTGTGGTTGTAAATTTCGAACCATTTTTATGAGTTTATTTGCTTCCCATTTTTCACCAGTCATGTCATCATAGGAAAAATCAAACCACATTATATCTATTTTTCCATAGTTGGTTAGTAATTCTCTTACTTGATTGTGAAAATACTCTACATAGTTTTTAAAATTATGTACCTTTCCTTTAAACTTCTCATTATTTCTCATTGGATGATGTCTATCTCCATAAGCAGGATAGTCAGGGTGATGCCAATCGAGAAGAGAATAGTATAGACCGATTTTTAGCCCCTCTGCTCTGAAAGCTTCTACATATTCACTTATTAAATCTCTATTAGCCTTAGTATTAGTAGTTTTATAATCTGTATATTTACTATCAAATAAACAAAAGCCATCGTGGTGTTTTGCAGTCATTACTGCATATTTCATTCCAGCTTTTTTAGCAAGTTTTGCCCACTCCTTAGGATTATATTTAGTAGGATTAAAATCATTAAAATATTCTTCATATTCTTCAATGGTTATGTTTTTTTGTGCTCTTATCCATTCGCTCACTGCAGGAATAGAATAAAGTCCCCAGTGTATAAACATACCAAATCGAGAGTCACAAAACCAGTTAGTCCTTTCTTCACGTTCTAAATATAATTGGCTTTCCTTAAATGTCATGTTTAAACCCCCTTTAGAGCAATTTTTTTGAATATTCCGTACATAAAAATTATAACATATAAATACGGTATACCTTTTATCTAAAAGGAGAAAATAATTATGAAAATAATATTAATGGAGGTAATAGGTATGAAGGAGATAAATGATAGCTTGTTTCAAGGTGAGGTTATAGAAAGCGACGTGTCTGTAGTAGTAGATTTTTGGGCACCTTGGTGTGGACCTTGTAAGATGATAGCACCTGTGATGGAAGAATTAGATAAATATTATAGTGGAAAAATTAAATTTTGCAAAATGAATGTGGATGAAAATCCAATTACAGCTGAAAAATATAGAGTAGTAAGTATTCCTACAATAATAGTATTTAAAGGAGGAAATTCTGTAGAGACAATGGTAGGATTTAAGCCAAAATCTGCATTTGAAGGAATTTTAAATAAATACCTATAATTTAGGGAAAGGATATTTAACATGTTTGATAGATATGATATAGCTGTAATAGGTTCTGGACCTGCAGGACTTTCAGCAGCTATAAATGGAAAAATAAGAAATAAGAATGTAGTTGTGTTTGGACAAAAATTACTAAGCAATAAGATAGTTAAAGCTCCTAAAATTAATAATTATTTAGGATTTTATAATATTAGCGGTGAGGAATTAAAAAATAAATTTCAAGAACATATTGATGCTATGAAAATAAATATGATCTATGAAAGAATAAACAATGTTTATGCAATGGGAGAATATTTTACTCTTATGGGAAATGATAAAACTTACGAAGCTACAGTAGTGATACTAGCCACAGGAGTAGAATTTTCAAAGCCACTACCAGGGGAAGTAGAATTCTTAGGGAGAGGGATAGGATATTGTGCCACTTGCGATGCACCGCTATATAAAGGAAAAACTGTTGCTATTATTGGATACAATAAGGAGTCAGAGGAAGAGGCTAATTTTGTAAGTGAATTAGTCAATAAACTATATTTTATTCCTATGCATCCAGGTCCATATACTCTAAGATCTTCTATTGAGGTAATTAAAAGTACACCTAAAGAGATTGTAGGAAAAGATTTAGTTGAAAAAGTTATTCTAAAGGACAGAGAAATAGTCACAGAGGGGGTATTTATACTTAAGGATTCTCTAGCTCCAGGGCAACTTGCGCCAGGATTGGTAGTAGAAAATGATCATATATCTGTCAATAGGAAGATGGAAACTAATATTAAAGGACTATATGCAGCAGGGGATTGTGTGGGAAGACCATATCAATATATAAAGTCTGCTGGTGAAGGACTAGTGGCAGCATTAAATGCAGTTTCCTATATAGATAATAAAAGGAAGTAATACTAAAACTCATGGGATAAAAACCATGAGTTTTTAATATCATGATTTGTCTTAATATAGCTTTGATAATGACATAATATTTTTACTATCAAGTGATTCTTAGTAAATAAATTTTTCAAAATAATTTAAGGAGGATAATATAAAATTATAAAACAAACAATTATTTAAAACATAACCTAATATTTTCATATATTGTATTTAAGTACATTATAGAATATGATATATATAAATTGTAATATTCAAATATTATATAATTGGATTAAGTAATCTCATATGGAGAGATTATAAATAAATTGGCAAGGGGAGTATTATATGAAACATTTTAGAAATTTAAAAATCGGTAAAAAATTAATTTTATGTTTTGCTGTTGTCATAATTATGGCGTTTACTTTAGGATTGATTGCGGCTTCAAACATGGAGAGAATTAATAAGGATCTTGTAAAAATTTATGAAGTGGATATGAAAGAGACAATATATTTATATGATATAAAACAGAAACTATTGAACTTAAGAGCCGAATTTTTAAATGTTAGTAATCCGGAAAATGCAAGTAGTGTTTCTAGTAGTAAAGATAAAATAGATGGATTAATTAATGAAAGTAAAGAAATAATAAAAGAATATAAGAGTATTGATGAAGATAGTGAAGATGATTTTATATTTAATCAATTTGAAATATTATTTAATGAGTACACAACATATTGTATTGAAACAATAAATTATATTTCAAAAGGCGATTATAATAGTAGTAGAAATACTGTAAACAAAGGGTCAGAAATTAGAGAAAACATGTTAGAAATACTTGATGAAAATATAAATCAGGCTCTGGTAAATGCTGAACAAAGTTATAAGACAAGCGATGTCACCTTTAAAAAAACTATTTTTCAAATGAATATTATAATTATTTTTATTATAATAGTATCTATATTGTTAGCTATAATAGCATCAAGATTTGTATCTAACAAACTAAAGAGTATTCTAAAATTATCTAAAGCCTTAGGACAGGGAGACTTAACATATACTATACAATGTGATACAACAGATGAAATTGGACAGGCTATAAATTCATTAAATGATGCAATGAATAATGTAAAATCTCTAATAGGTAATATAAAGGAAAGTTCTGAGAATATAACTATATCTAGTGAAGAGTTAAATGCTATTACAGAAGAGATATCTTATAAAATGGAATCTATCAACGAGTCTACAAAGCAGATAGCTGCTGGTGGAGAGAATTTAAGTGCTACATCAGAGGAAGTTAATGCGGCATCAGAAGAAATAATTACAACTACCATGGAACTTGCTAGAAAGGCTGAGGAGGGAAATAAAACCGCTGAGGATATTAAAAAACATGCGCTAGAGGTAAAAAGCAGAGGTATGAATGCTGTAGAAGAAGCCAAAAATATTTATAAGGAGAAACAAAAGAATATTATAGAAGCTATTGAGGATGCTAAGGTCGTAGATGAAATTAGAATAATGGCTGAAACCATAGGAAATATTACAGAGCAAACTAATTTATTAGCATTAAATGCTAGTATAGAAGCTGCTAGAGCAGGAGAGCATGGTAAAGGCTTCGCAGTGGTAGCAGATGAGGTTAGAAAATTAGCAGAGGAATCATCTACCGCTGTAAATAACATACAGCAAGTTATTAATAGTATTCAAGGTGCCTTTAATAGACTATCTGTTAACGCTGAAGATGTATTAAAATTTATTGATGATAATGTTAATGAGAATAATGATTTATTAATTGAAACAGCTATTAATTATGAAAAAGATGCAGATTTATTAAGTGGTATGGCAAAAGAGGTTGCGGCAGCTGCAGAAATTATGTCTCAAACCACAGAACAGGTTGGGGGAGCAATTCAAACTATATCAGCTACAGCAGAGGAGAATTCAGCAAGTTCTGAGGAGATTTTAGCTAGCATGGAAGAGACAACTATAGCAGTGGAAGAAGTGGTTAGCTCTACAAAAAATCAGGCAGAATTAGCTGAAAAGTTAAATAGTATGATTGAAACCTTTAAAATTTAAATTTTATATTTTAAGGCTCTGTTTTAATATAGTGTGATTAGCAATAATATGCAATTATAAATCAACAATAGATTAAAACAGAGCCATCATAATTTTTCATAGGAAAATTTAGGTACATAGCTTATTACTAATATTTAAACATTTGATTTTAAATCAAAAATAACATAAGTTAAGATGTCATATCTTTGATTTTCTGTAAGCCTATAATTAATACTCCACCTAAAGCAAAATATATAAAGCTAAAACTCTCAAAATTCATAGGAGATTTAGGAATGTCAAGAGTTGTAGGTCCCATAAAGATAGCATAAATTGAACCTAACATTAATCCGATTATTAAATAGATGGATTGACTTCTATACTTTAGAAGTATAAGTTTAACAACTTTAATAATACCGACGATACCTATGATTACACCTATTCCGAAACATATTAAATAAGGAGTTTTAGTGAAATTTAGGGTTAAAAATTCTTTAACAGCATTTACTATAGGAATATATAATCCAAAAATTAAAAGTAAGGTTGATCCAGAGATTCCAGGAAGAATCATAGCGGAAATAGCTATCATACCAATTACCAAAACATAGATGGCTAATGTAGGAGAAAATTTGTCAAAGGATATATTGACTCCAGTTCCACTACTGATAGGATTAAAATAAGTAATAGCACCTACAATAAGTATTCCGATTATAGTAAATATCAAGTTTTTATATTTATTATATACAACACTTTTTTCTTGTATTATTATTAACGGAATAGAGAAGACTATAAATCCTACAAATAAAGAGCTAATTTTATAAATTTCACGTTCGAAAATAACAGATAAAGCCAATATAGCTATAGAGAATCCAACCACCCATCCCATACCTAATTTAATTAAAAATAAAATACCTTCTTTTCGTTCCTCTTTATTCTTTGCAGATGTTAAACTATTTAGGGAGTTTATCAACTCATCATAGAATCCCATAATAAAGGCTATAGTTCCGCCAGATACGCCAGGAACACTGTCAGCCAGGGCCATTAAAAAACCTCTAAAAAAATTTAAAATATACATAAAAACACCTCATCTTATAAGTTTATGAGATTTAGTATATCATAGTATTTATCCGATAGCTAATATCCTCAATATATCCATAACATTCTATGAAAGCATTTTTAAGTAAACTTCACCTTAAGCTAAGAATCATATAATTATATATTCAAATTTAACAGAATAGTTAACAAAAAATTTGAATAAAATATAAATTTTAATAAATTCTTCATACCTTATAAAAGCTTTAATCGTCTAATTATTGTAAGGAGGATTTAGAATGAGCGCGCAAATTACTCCAAAGGATATTGATACACAAATAGAAAATTTAATTGATGAATGTGGTGATGATGTTTTAAGAGTATGCTACACCTATCTTCAAAATAAGGAGATGGCAGAGGATGCATTTCAAGAAACATTTATTAAGGTATATAAAAATATAGAAAACTTCAGAGGAACCGCTACAGAGAAAACCTGGGTAATTAGAATTGCAATTAACACCTGTAAGGATTTTCTGAAGACATCTTGGGTAAGACGAGTATTATTTTTGGGTGATACAATTAAGGAAGAAAGTTATACTATTGAAGAAGATATAATTAAGGACATGAATAATGGATTTATAAATGAGATTATAAAAGCATTACCACAAAAATATAAAGATATATTAATATTATATTATTATCATGGATATTCAATTAAAGAAATAGGAAATATATTAAAAATTAAGGAAGATACCATAAAAAACAGACTCTTTCGTGGAAGAAATATGATAAAGAGTAGATTGATGGAGGAGGAATGGTTTAATCATGGGAGCCGAGGATAATTACAGAGAACATAATAAAAATCAATTATCCCAAATAAAAGTAAATCATAACCTCAAAGAAGAAACCCTTAAAGCATGTAAAATTGGGAAGAGAGAAATGAAAGACAAATATAAACATAAATTTAGAAAAGTGTGTGTGGTTTCTATGATTATGTTTATTTGTGTTTTTATGCCTGATAAAGTAAATAATAAAGCAGATGTACAGTCCATTACTCCTTCAACGTATAGTACACAACAACCAGCTATTTCTAAAGAGAGAGGGAGTATGAGGGGAATAGAGAGTAGAAGTATTACCTATGAAGATAATTGGGGAATGCTAGAAATTTTTTTAGATGCCCATTATAATGAAGGCGAATTTTTAATACAGCCTTTAACCATACAATACTATGGAGAAGATGAAGTTTTAATTGAAGTATCTTCTAATGAAGGATTAATAGATGATGAATTAAAAGAAAGGGTTATGATACAAGGGCAGAAAAAGACCACATCAAAGTTAATTAATTGGAAATATGAGCAAAATAAAACTATACCCAAAAAAATTACATTAACAATTCAGATATATAAAATTAATAAAAAAGCATCTGTGGGTTCACATAAAATTTATCTTGAAGAGGACGATGGAATGTTTTTATTAAAATAATCAATATTACAGCATATTACACAAGGGGGATTAATTATGAAAAAAAAGATATTAGCACTAATTATTGTATTAGCATTTTCTATTACTATTGTAGGATGTAACGAAAAGAAAAATTATAATAGTGCAGCAAATAAAGAAAATAGTTCAAAAGTTGAGGACAATGTAGTTGATGATAAGGAAGAGAGCGAGAAAGAGGAGAATACAGAGACTCAAAAAGAAATTAAACCAGAAGATAAGGAAGAAGAGAAGCCAGTTGAAAAGCCTGAAACAAAACCAAATACATCAACTCCTAAGCCTGAAACGAAACCTGAAACGAAGCCTGAAATAAAACCAGAAGAGAAGCCCGAAGAGAAACCAAGTATAAATTTATCAGCAGAAGAGGTTATAAATAAAATAACAGCAGGAGTTGAAGGTCCAAATCAAATATCTATGGAAGGTGATTTTTTTGCAGATCAATATGGGATTGATACAGGAATATTAGAAAACTACAAGGTTATAGCACCTATGATGATTGTACATGCTAATGAATGTGCTGTGTTTAAAGTAAATGATTCTAAAGATATAGATAAAGTTAAAGCTGGAATAAGTAAAAGGCTTAAATATTTAGATGATGTTTGGAAACAATATCTAGCACAACAATATGAATTGGTTAAAAACAATAAAATAGTAGTTAAAGGCAACTATGTATTGTTTGTTATAGATGAATCAGCAGATACAATAGTTAGCAACTTTAATAATCTATTTAAATAAGGAAATATAGAAATGGTATTTAGTAGCTTGTAATATTAGAAAAGAATTTAAAAATTATCAATTGTTGTTAATCTTTCCTTATGATAAAATATATAGATATATGATTGGAATAAATAATTATAAATTTAATATGTAATTCAATTATAGAGTTATATTAATTAAAGTAGTATTATTACAATTTATATATTAATATGTGATTTAATTTTAGGAGGAAGCATGAAAGTTAAGAAAAGTTCAATTATTACTTTTGTTCTTATATTGTCTTTGATATTTAATGGTATTCAGTATTTGCAGGTTAAAGATTTACCACAAGTTAAGCAAGAATATGTGGATGATTTATTTAGAAGTAAGATAAAAACTGCTATGGATGGAATAAATTTTTTAGAGGTGGAGACCGTTGAGAATTGTATAAGAAATTTATCTTATAATTTCAATTCAATGTCGGAGTTTTATAATATGACATCTTATTATTTACATAATCCAAAACTAAAAGAGACTTTATGGTATATGAAAAATACCTTGACATTTCCACCATATGTATCTCCAGAAACAGGTCAAGTAGACCCAGCAGTTAAGGATAAAAAGGTAGAAGATTTAATAACTAAAGAGGATATAAGAACCTTTTATCCAGTATTAGAAAAGCTTTATAGAAATCCAAAGGATAAAGATGCTACTGAAGAACTTGAGAGTGTCATAGCACCTTTAAGCAAAAGATTAAGCAAAGAATTAGGGTATCCTGATAATTATGAGTTTAAAAAATAAATTTTTTAATAGCACTACTGCATAATCTATAGCTTATGTGATAGCGCTATTTTATTTGGATGATAATAAAATAAATTTTATATTTTATCTTTAGAATAATTTTTTTTAGAAAATAGTTTTAGAGAAAATTTTGAAGATAGATAATTTTTAACAGTACTGGAGTTATAATAAATGTAATTTACTATGGTATATAAAAATTGTACTAATAATAAAGAAGCAAATAAATCCATGATTACGTGTTGTTTCACAAATTGAGTAGATAAGATAATAAGC
This sequence comes from Clostridium sp. UBA4108, assembly GCA_002381695.1. Classification (GTDB taxonomy): domain Bacteria; phylum Bacillota; class Clostridia; order Clostridiales; family Clostridiaceae; genus Clostridium_J. Next base: position 419,802 of record DFXM01000020.1, read on the forward strand.
CATCCTAAAATATTAAATAGAATTTTATGATTAAGATTAATACCTTTAGATCTATTTAATCCCTTTATAATTGAGAAAGTAGCAGCTACATGAATACTAGGGAAACAGTTTAAAGGTTTATCACTAAGATACATGTATTTAACCATAGTAGATAGAAAATCATTCTGCACAATATTTGGTCTTGGAACTTCTGTTTGGAAAAATAGGTAAATGAATAAACATATAGAATTTGCTATAAGTAGAGTAGCTAGGGTAATGTAATATTTATCTCTAGATTTATAACATAGAAAAAATAAACTAAATATAATATAAGGCATATATAGCATATAAGGAACAATAAATACGCTAATAAATGGAATTAGATCATCTAAATTAGTATAAACTGAATAAATTTTGGAATGAGGAGCGTTATTTATTAAGAAATAAAGTAAACTGGTTACAACTAAAGAAAATATCCATAGATAAGGAGCTACTGTTTTAAAGTTACACTTATTTGTAAATGATTTCATACAATCACCTTCGTATTTTAATAGTAAGTATATTACACATTATACAGATGATATAATAATGAATAAATAGAAATTTATTATTTTTATGTAAATAATTATAGAAAGATAGATATGGAAATAAAATCCTTAAAAGCTTATAATAATTTATATGTATATTATTGTAATTGGAGGATTGAAAATGAGAAATAATACAAGAAAAACTATTATATCAGGACTCTTCTTGGCGCTGGCATTATTACTGCCTTACATCTTTCATATAATTGGAGTATCAGGGAAGATTTTTTTGCCAATGCATATACCTGTATTATTATGCGGATTTATTCTTGGTCCTAAGTATGGTCTAATAATCGGAATTATAACTCCTATTCTTAATTCATTATTAACAGGGATGCCACCAATATATCCAACAGCTATTTCTATGAGTTTAGAACTTGCAACTTATGGGCTTGTTAGTGGATTTTTATATAAAAACAAAAAAATGTCCTCAATAATATCTTTAATAATAGCCATGTTATTAGGAAGAGGAGTTTCTGGTATAGCAAGCTATGTATTAATCAGCTTAATAGGTGGAAAGTATACCTTAAACATATTTATGATGGGAGCCTTTGTAACAGCTATTTGGGGTATTATAATACAACTTATGTTTATTCCTTTAATTGTTAAGATATTAGAGAGAGGTATAAAAGAAGATATACCATATACAAAATAATGTATATGGTGTATCTTTTCTATATTATAGGCTATGTTTTAATAATATACAGTTCTAAAACAAACATCTATTTAAAAGCTATGTTATAAAATTGGGCTCATATACTTTTTATCATGGTTTTTGTGTGAAAGCTTTATTATAACATCTTCAAGAATTTTTAAGCCCTCTTCTATCTGTTTTTCATTAGTGGCTGCATAACTTAATCTCAAGGTATTATCACCGCTATGTTTACCATGGACAAAAAACATTTTTCCAGGAACCACAATTACATCTCTTTTTAAACATTCCTCATAGATTTCATTAGAAGATAAAGTTTTAGGCAAAGTAATCCAAAAATTCAATCCACCCATAGGATCTACAAAATCTATCCCATATTTTTTAAGTTGTAATAATTTTCTGAGCATACAGTCATATTTTTTCTTGTATATAGATTTCATATAGTTTATGTGGTTTTCCCAATTACCATTTCTAAAGTATAAATCTAAAGACCGCTGAATAAGACCAGAAGAAGATATATCAGTATTGTGTTTGGCTTGCAATATCTCTCCAGAAAGGACTTTGGGGCATGCTAAGAAACCAATTCTTAGACCAGGCATTAGAAGTTTTGAAAAGCTTTTTATATATATAACATTTTTATTTTCTATATCTAAGGATTTTAATGTAGTATGATGTTTATTATTGTCGAAAGAAAGTCCTGATAATGAATCATCCTCGACTAGATATACATTGTATTTCTCAGATAAATCTAGCAATCTTTCCATTTTATCTACGGAATAACATAGAGTAGTGGGATTTTGATATTTAGTCATTACATATATTAATTTAGGCTTGTAGGCCTGAATGTATTTTTCTAATAAAGCTAAATTCATACCGTTTTGTTCCATAGGAATCCCTACAATTTTAGCTCCTCTAGATTTAAATACAGATACAGCCCCAGTATAGGTAGGATTTTCAGTTATAACATAGTCACTAGGATTAAGTAACGTCTTACCTACAATATCAATACCTTGTTGTGCACCTGAAACAATCTGAATATGTTCAGCGGTAATATTAGATTTAGTCAATGAATTTGTAAAGCTTGCTAGAGATTCTCGAAGGGGAGCATATCCATTGCTCTCCTGATAACCAAAGGCAAAGCCTTTATCCCTATCAAGGACTTCATTAAGTACATCTTTAAAAGGCTCTATAGGAAAGATAGAAGGATCAGGGGTAACACTTCCAAAATTAATACTATTTATAGATATTTCTAGCTGCCCTGAAGATAAGCTAGATGGAACAAGATTATTTTCATAGTTATCATCTATTAGTGGCATTGAGGAAACATTGCTATCATCTTGAAAACCATTGATTGTAGATAAATCGCAGACATAATAACCGCTTCCTTTAACCCCTTTAACATATCCAAAGTTTTCTAACTCCTTATATGCATTTATAATAGTAACGGTATTTACACTTAATTTATTTGCTAAGATTCTGATAGGGGGAAGCTTATCTCCTTTAATCAAGATATGATTAATTATTAAATTTTTAAAAGCATCTACAATTTGTAAATATAGTGGAGTGGAAATTTCTCTATTTAATTGTATCGATATATTATCCATAAAAACAAATCCTTTCACAAATTTATATGCAATAATAATAGGTAGCAAAATTAAGATAATGTTTAATTGTATCGTTACAATTATTGTATATTAATAATTTTTTTTTGTAAAGATATATGCATTGTAATAATACTTATATGATGTAGAAGCTTAATTACAACTTATGTATCGGAATTAAGTTAAGATTCATGAAGATTTAAAAAGAGTTTCCTAAAATATTTTTGGAAACTCTTTTTGAATTATTTAGAACTATTTTAATATGTTCAATGAATTTTATTTCACAGTGGTTTCATTATCAGATAATGATTCCAAGCAATCTTGTTGTGCTGCAATAGTTAAAAGTAAGCTACCTACTGCAACTATAATATTACCTAATATATTTAACTGAAGCACAGTTTTGTCTTTTGATAATGCTATAGCAATTATACTCGCAAGAATAGAAATTTGTTGAGGAGTTAGGTTTATACAATCATTCATACAATTATTCATATTATTCACCTCAGCACAGTGTTGGTTAAATTGATAAAGGGTGTTTTATATTCCATTATTTCCTTTTAGGCATTCGTTTTGATTAGCTATTACAAGTGCTTGAACTTGAGTAAGATTCTATAATAATCCATAGGATACCTCTCTATAGTAAAGGCGTAAGTATACAACACTGTTATTTATTGTAATAATTATTAATTAAAATTACAACTTAAATACTATAAAATGCAATAGTAGTGATATAAAAGAAGTAAACTTATATACTGATAAGTTATTTTTAAATGTTTTATATATGTAGTATATGAGTATGTATTAAAAAATGATAATGGCGAACTAGATTTTATAAAAATTTTATTAACTATCATGCATGGATAACATAACTAAATAACTAGCATAGGTAGTGACATGTAAAATATAGAATAAATTGTAAAAAATTATTGACAATAAAAGTATAAAAAAGTAGAATGAGTAGAGAGAGAGAATTTATGTAAAAAGAAATAAAGAAAACGATTAGTTAATTAATAATTAAAATAAAAAATATACATAAAATATACAATATTAATTTATATGGAAATAAAAGCTGTTTAATAAATTTGCAATTAATACCAATAGATGGATTTGAGGTTGAAAATATAAATATTTGATATTAATTTTTTGGAGAAATTAAACGTAAGTTTTTCCAAAAATTTATTATATTAAAAAAGATTTTTCGATAAACAAATTATTATTTTGGAGGAGGATTTTTCATGAAAAGCAAAAAGGTAATTGCATTGATTCTTACTACAGTTATAGCAGCAACTACATTATTTGTAGGTTGTGGTAAGGAGCAACCCAAAACCGATGATAAAGGTACCACCGCTACTACGGAGATGGATAAAGAACAGTATTTTAATTACTGTTTTATTACCGATGTTAAAACTTTGGATCCATCAAAAAATGATGATACTTATGGAGGAATGATTTTAACAGACACCTTAGAACCACTGACAAGAGTTATAGTGGATAAAGAAGGAAAAACAGTTATAGAGCCAGCTGGAGCTAAATCTTGGGATATTTCACCAGATGGTCTTACTTACACATTCCATTTAAATGATTTTAACTGGGAAGATGGACAAAAAGTTACTTCAAAAGAGTATGCTTATTCACTACTTAGAACTCTAGACCCAGCTACAGCATCAACTTATCCTCAATTAATATATGGAATTAAAGGGGCACAGGCATACAATGAAGGAACAGGAAAAGCTGAGGAAGTAGGACTAGCTACACCAGATGACAATACTTTAGTTGTAACCCTTGAAGCACCAATGCCATATTTTATTGAATTAACTCACTTTACATTATTCGTGCCACAAAGAAAAGATATTATCGAGAAAAATAGTAGTAATTTTGGAGCAGAAGCTAATACTGTTATATCTTGTGGACCATTTAGAGTAAAAGAATGGATACATGATAATAAAGTAGTTCTTGAAAAAAATGAGAAATATTATGATAAAGATAAGGTTAACTTAACTCAAGTTAACATAAAAATAATAAAAGAAGACGAGGCTAGAATGCAGGAAATGTATACTGGCGGACTTGACCAAGTAGATGTAGTTGTTCAAGAATGGACTGATAAATTTAAACAGGTAGATGGACTAGAACAAATAGAAGTAATGGAACCATCTGTTTCATATTTTATATTCAATCAAACAGCTACTGTAAATAATGTAAAGTTATTTAGTAATGCGAAAATTAGAAAAGCATTTTCAGCTGCAATCGATAGACCTAAAGTTATAAATTTAATTGCAGAGGGTACTGCAATAGAAGCTACTGGATGGATACCACCAAAGGTAGATTTAGCTGGAGATGAATTTAGAAAAATTGCTGAATTTGATCCAGTTACAAAAATTCTTGAAGAAGTAAAAGATCCTAAAGCATTGTTTATAGAAGGCTTGAAAGAATTAAATGCAGATCCAGATCCATCAAAATATGAAGTTATTTACACTGTAGGTAATACTTCTGCTAGGGGGAAAAAAAATGCAGAGGTTTATCAACAAATGTTCCAAGAAAAATTAGGCATTAAATTTACCATTGATCAAGTAGAAAGTGCAATTAGGTCACAAAAAGTAAGTAAATTAGATTATCAAATGACACAGATGGCATGGATAGGAGATTATAATGATCCATCAACCTTTATGGATATGTGGAATACAAAGATGCCAAACTTTAAAACTGGATGGGCTAACACTAAATATGATGATCTTATTAAAAAAGCTAATTCAATAACTGATAAGGCAGAAAGATTAAAACTTTATAAAGAAGCGGAAAAGCTTTTAATATATGATGATGTAGTTATAGCACCAGTTATGTTCAATAAGAAAAATCAATTCCAATATAAATATGTGAAAGACGCAATGCAACCGAATTTCGGAAGCACATGTGAGTTAAAATACGCTTATATTCAAGGGCGAGGAAAATAATAATTAACTAAAACTAAAGTTGCAGCAGAAGTCATTCTGCTGCAATGTATTTCACATATAAGGAGGGGGATTTTTTTGCTAAGATATATATTAAAGAGAGTTATATATATGATTTTCACAATTTGGATTGTAGTAACCGTAACTTTTCTATTAATGCATTGTATTCCAGGTGATCCATTAGGGGAGAAAGTTGACAAATTGCCACAGCAAGTAAAAGAAAACTATTATAAAAAATATGGGTTAGATAAATCTGTAGGGGAGCAATATCTATTATACTTAAAAGGTATTGTAACTGAACTTAATTTTGGAGAATCTATTAACTATCCAGGGAGAGATGTTGTAGGCATAATGAAGACCACAATTCCAGTTTCAGCAAAAATAGGCTTACAAGGCTTGGCTTTTGGTGTAGTTATAGGAATAGCATTAGGTATAATAGCTGCATTTAATAGGGGGAAATATCCTGATTACATTGTAATGATTGTGGCTTTACTGGGGGTATCTATACCAGGTTTTGTATTTGCTTCCCTGCTGCAATTCTTTTTTGGATTTAAGTGGAGGCTTCTTCCAATACAGGGCTATGAGGGATTTAAATGGACTATATTACCTACATTTGCCTTGGGATTACGCTCCATTGCTGTATATGCAAGATATATGAGGTCGAGTACTCTCGATGTTATAGGTCAAGATTATATATTAACAGCAAAGGCAAAAGGAGTTTCGGATATATCCCTTGTTTGGAAGCATATCATAAGAAATGCCATACTTCCTGCAATAACTATATTAGGTCCTCAAATTGGACTAATATGTACAGGATCATTTATCATAGAAACTATTTTTTCAATACCAGGATTTGGACAGTATTATGTTACTTCAGTTACAGGGCGTGACTTTATGATGATAATTGGACAAACTATTTTAGTATGTATTATATATATAGTTTCGCTTCTGTTAGTTGATATTATTTATGGACTAATTGATCCTAGAATCAGATTAGCGCAAAAAAGGAGATAGGAGGTAGTAATATGTCTGATATGGGCTTGGAAAAATTAGAAATTATAGGCTGTAAAAATTTAAATAGTGAAAAGATTAATCGGCCTAGTATGAGTTATTGGCAAGATGCATGGAGAAGATTTAAACAAAATAAAGTAGCAATAGGATCATTTATATTGCTAATTATCATATCTGTGATGACAGTGGTGGGACCTTATTTAACTCCATTCGATTTTGCTGCAATAAATGAGAATGCAAGAAATGCGGCTCCTAATTCAGTTCATTGGTTTGGAACAGATAGTGTAGGAAGAGATATGTTTGCTAGAGTTTGGAAAGGTGGAAGAGTTTCAATTCTTATTGGAATTGTAGGAGCCTTTATTGACATAGGTATAGGGATGATTTACGGAGGAATTTCTGGGTATTTTGGAGGAACTGTAGATACTATAATGATGAGAATTATAGAGGTAATTGGATGTATTCCAGATATGATTGTTATAATTCTTATTTCAATTGTATTAAAACCAGGAATAACTTCATTAATTATTGCAATAACTATTACAGGATGGATTGGTACGGCTAGAATGGTAAGGGGACAAGTTCTTCAAATAAAGGAACTAGAATATGTATCTGCAGCAAGAGCTTTAGGTTCAACTCCATTTAGAATTATAAAAAAACATGTTCTGCCTAATATAATGAGTATACTCATAGTTGTATTAACAATGGAAATTCCAGGACTTATATTCTCAGAAGCTTTTTTAAGTTTCATAGGACTTGGAATACAATCTCCTAACACTAGCTGGGGAGCTTTAGCTTCAGAGGCTAAAGGTGCTTTCTTATTTCATCCATATCAACTCTTATTTCCAGCAGCACTTATAAGCTTAACAATGTTATGCTTTAACCTTCTTGGGGATGGTTTAAGAGATGCATTAGACCCAAAATTAAGACAGTAGGGAGGTATATTCATGGAACATTTATTAGAAGTCAAAAATTTAAAAGTTTCATATCACACCTATGCAGGAGAAGTTCAGGCTGTAAGGGGAATAGATTTTCATCTAGATAAAGGAGAAACCTTGGCCATTGTAGGGGAATCCGGTTGTGGAAAAACAGTTACATCTAAGGCTATACTTAGATTAATACAAACTCCTCCAGGGGAAATAAAGAAAGGATCAGAAATAAATTTTGAAGGTAAAAATATATTAGATATGAATAGAAGACAACTATCAGAGCTTAGAGGCGGAGACATAAGCATGATATTTCAAGATCCGATGACTTCTCTTAATCCAACGGCTAAGGTTGGTCATCAAATAGCTGAAAGTTTAATAATCCATAGAGGTATGAGTAAAGGTGAGGCTTTAAAGGAAGCACAGAGGATGTTAGAAATTGTTAGAATACCTAATGCTGATAAAAGAGTCAAGCAATATCCTCATGAGTTTTCAGGTGGGATGAGACAAAGGGTATCTATTGCAATAGCACTTGCTTGTAATCCAAAGATATTAATTGCAGATGAACCAACAACAGCATTGGATGTTACAATACAAGCGCAAATTATGGCACTTATGAAGGATATTCAAGGAAAGCTCGGGACTTCAATAATAATGATAACACATGATTTAGGGCTAGTTGCAACCTCATCAGATAGAGTACAGGTTATGTATTCAGGATTAGTAATTGAAAGAGGAACAACTGAAGAGATATTCTATAATTCAAAACATCCATATACTTGGGCATTAATAAAATCAGCGCCACAATTGAATTCTAAGAATAAATCATCACTATATTCAATAAGTGGTACACCACCCGATTTATTAAAGCCTCCTGTGGGATGTCCTTTTGCAGCAAGATGTGTTTATTGTATGAAAGCTTGCATTGAAGAAATGCCTAGGGAAACAAAAATATCTGACACTCATCAAGTTTCATGTTGGCTCATGGCTCCGAATGCTCCAAAGGTTGAATCTCCGCTTAAAGTAGGAGGTGCTATCTAATGGGGATGAAAAAAGAACATAATAAATTAGTTGAGGTTAAGAACTTAAAAAAATATTTTGATGTGGGGAAAAAGGCTACTCTTAATGCAGTTGATGATGTAAGCTTCTATATTAGAAAAGGTGAAACTCTTGGTTTAGTTGGGGAATCAGGTTGTGGAAAGACTACCTGTGGAAAAACTGTTTTAGGATTATATAATGCTACAGCAGGACAAGTTCTCTATGATGGAGTTGATATTCATTCTCTTAAACCAAAAGAATTAAGACAGTTTTCTAAAAAAGCTCAAATTATATTTCAAGACCCTTATGCATCACTAAATCCAAGAATGACAGTAGGTGATATAGTTTCAGAGGGAATTGATATTCATCAATTATATAAAGGAAAGGATAAAATAGATAGGGTCCAGGAAATGCTAGATAAGGTTGGTCTCAATGCTGAACATGCATCAAGATTTCCACATGAATTTTCAGGTGGACAAAGACAGAGAATAGGGATTGCTAGAGCGTTAGCTATTAATCCAGAGTTTATAGTTTGTGATGAGCCAATATCAGCATTGGATGTTTCTGTGCAAGCTCAAGTTGTAAATTTATTGATTAAGCTTCAAAGAGACATGGATTTAACCTACTTATTCATTGCTCATGACCTATCAATGGTTAAACATATATCAGATAGAGTAGGAGTTATGTATCTTGGGACACTAGTTGAGTTGGCTGCCAGTGAGGAACTATATGAGAAACCATTACACCCATATACCCAGGCCTTATTATCAGCTATACCAATTGCAGATCCTATAATAGGAAAATCTAAACCTTATGTACCTCTTGAAGGAGAGATTACAAGTCCAATAAATCCTAAACCAGGTTGTAGATTTGCACCAAGATGTAAATATGCTAAAAAAATCTGTAACGAAGAATTACCAGTACTTAAAGAAGTGGAAACAGGACGTTTTGTTGCCTGCCATATTATATAAAAACTAAATTAAATCAAAGCAATGATAGTATACTTTAATCATTGCTTTGATTTTTTCTCTATTTAAAACTTGACTTTAAAGCCACAGTTCTATTAAATACAAGCTTTTCATCAGTAGTATATTTTTTATCTACACAGAAATAGCCATGCCTAATAAATTGATATTTACTTTCTATAGGTACACCTTTTAGACAGGGTTCTACTATACAATTAGGAAGCTTTATTAGTGAATTGGGATTTATCTTTTCATCCCAGCCTTTAGAGGAATCCTTTAACAATTCTTCATCTAACACTAAAGGATTATAAATATAAACTTCAGCAGGAATTCCATAGGAGGCAGATACCCAATGAATAGTTCCTTTAACTTTTCTTCCAGTAAAGCCAGAACCACTTTTAGTTTCAGGGTCATAGGTGCAGAGAAGTTCTAGGATTTCTCCAGTAGTTTCATCTTTTATAATTTCCTCACATTTGATAAAATAACCACCTTTTAAACGGACCTCTTTACCAGGTGATAATCTATGAAATCCTTTAATTGGTTCTTCCATGAAATCCTCTTTTTCAATATAAAGGGTTTTAGTAAAAGGGACTAATCTTTTTCCTAAGGCTTCATTTTCACTATTATTTTCAATTTCTAAAAATTCCACTTCATCATTATAATTAGTAATAGTCACTTTTAGAGGATTCAAAACTCCCATAATACAATTCACTTTAGTTTTTAAATCTTGGCGAAGACTGTTCTCAAGCATTGATATATCTACTGTGCTATCATTCTTAGGAACTCCAATCTCAGATAAAAAGTGTTTTATGCTTTCAGGAGTAATACCTCTACGACGAAGCCCTTTTAAAGTAGGAAGTCTAGGATCATCCCATCCATCTACATAATTTCCCAAAACTAATTGTTTTAGATAACGTTTTGAAGTAACAACCCCTGTTAAATTTAATCGTCCAAATTCTCTTTGTTTAGGAGGTTCACTTATATAAACTTCATTTAAAAACCATTCATAAAGAGGTCTATGGTCTTTAAATTCTGAAGAACAAAGAGAATGAGTTACTCCCTCTATGACATCTTGGAGAGGGTGAGCGAAGTCATACATAGGGTATATGCACCACTTATCTCCAGTCCTATAATGATGAGCAAATTGTATTCGATAGATAACAGGATCTCTAAAGTTTATATTAGGAGAAGCCATATCAATCTTTGCTCTTAGAACTTTGGAACTTGCAGGGAACTCACCGTTTTTCATTCTAATAAATAAATCTAAATTTTCTTCTATAGTTCTATCTCTATAGGGACTATTTTTACCAGGTTCAGTTAAAGTACCTCTGTATCCTCTGATTTCATCAGGACTTAAATCACATACATATGCTTTTCCTTTTTTAATTAATTGAATGGCATACTCATAGATTTTATCTGAGTAGTCAGAACCATAATAAATTCTGTCTTCAGGGTCAAACCCCATCCATCTCATATCCTCAATAATAGATTCCACATATTCAATATCTTCTTTAAGGGGGTTAGTATCATCAAAGCGAAGATTAAATTTACCACCGTACTTAGTAGAAATACCATAACTTATATTAATGGCATAGGCACTTCCAATGTGAAGATATCCATTAGGTTCAGGTGGAAAACGAGTGCATATGCTCCTAGAGTACACCTTATTTATTATATCCTCATCTACAACTTTATGAATAAAGTTTGAAATAATTATATCATCAGTAACATTATTATCTAAGTGACACATCTATAAATCCTCCTTTTATTAAGTGCAAGCACTTATCAATATAAAATCTAATATCCTAAATTTTATAATGTTGATAATTTAGTTTAAGTATTTTACAATAGGAAAGATAAAAAATTACATAAAAAAACTCTCACCTCCAAGACTTAATTGCCTTGGGGACGAGAGTTATTACATTCGTGGTGCCACCCCAGTTTATTAATATGTTACCATACTAACCTTATCAGGTACGGCAGTTTAATTTTAAAATACATATATTAGTACTGCGTATACCTTAGCTCTGTAACAGGAGCTCCTGTCATAGCCTCCCCTTTTGTAAACAAAAGATTTGGTATGAAGCTCAGAGGCTTGCTTCAATAAAATCTTCTTTGCCTATTTTCAGCTACCTAGGCTCTCTGTAAAAGAAAAACAATATTTACTCTCCTCATCATTGCTATAAAAATTGTTTTATTAATTTAATATATTTTATAACATAAAAAATGTGATGTCAATATTGGAATATTCGTAAAATTTATATTTAATAGAAACTGGAGCCATATGTAATAGTGTATTATTTATAAGGCTCTGCTTTGATATATACTGATAATGAACTATATAGCATTGTTTATAAACTATTTCCAGAAGATGATTTGATAAAAGTTCCTATTTAAATAAAAAGTGAAATTACAACAACTATTTGAAATAGATCTGATCTTAAATAAAGATATTATAAATAATGATGAAGTAATTTAATACATATATGGTTTAAATAATCAAAAGTTTGAAATATTTTATAAATATATAATAAAATTGAACGATATATATATTAAATCAAGTGGATATAAAGGTTAACTATAATAATTCACTGATTAAATGAAGAAACTTAAAAGTTTATAAAGGGAGAGAATAATTTTGCATGAAAATAACTTTATAATAATTAAATCTGAGGATAATATATTAACTGAAGGAGTGGTAAAAGAATTTACTAGAAATAATTTATCAATTACATATAGAAATAAGACTAAACTTCAGAAAGGAGAGAAAGTTAGAATTAATATTTTTGATAAGCTAAATGGATTATTCGTTTATGATGGAGAAATTAGAGAGATATTAGGGAAAGAAATAATATTGAATAATATAAATTACATAAAGAATTTTCAAAGAAGGTCAGAAGTAAGATTGGATGTTAATGCTAACTTTCAGATTAACGCATTAAAAAAAGAAAATGAAGAAATTATAACCTTAGAAAAACCAATTTTAGTTAATGTTAAAAATATAAGCGCTAGTGGTATATTAATTAGATGTGATTTGGATATCCCAGAAAGTGTTTCTGTGATTATTGATATGAATATCAATAATAAGATTATAAAAGCCCTTGCAAGTATTGCTAGAAAATATAAAGGAAAAGATGGATATTATTATGGATGTGAATTTAATGATTTAAGTGAAAGCGAAAAAGAACATATAAGAACAACTGTAGTAGCTGGACAAGCAAAGTTATTGCAAAAAAAGAATTTATAGATATTAAAACACAGCTTAATAAAAAAATTTTATAAATTAAAGTTTGAATTATTCAGAGGTTATACACAACTTTTAAAAACATTATGTGAAATAAATAATAACTGTGGATATTTTCAGAATAGTAAGATATAATAGTTGTGTAAAATAGAATAAATGCTAGGGGTGCCGAAAGGCTGAGAGATACTTTATTGTATAAACCCTTTTACCTGATCTGGATAATACCAGCGTAGGAAAGCTTAAGTTATATTATGTAAGGTAGACACTATATGTAATTATATGTTTATGTATTATAACATTATATCTAGAAGAGTTTAAAAGCTATATTCCAAGCTGGGATATAGCTTTATTTTTTTACAAAAAAGGAGCCACCCCAGGGGTCGTTCCATTATATGGAATGACCCCTGGGGTGGTGACAAAATATGGAGGGATAACATGAGAAATTATAAAATACCTACACTGACTATTGCAGGTTCAGATTCTTCAGGAGGAGCAGGAATTCAGGCTGATTTAAAGACCTTTAGTGCTATAGGAACCTATGGAATGAGTGTAATAACTGCAATTACAGCACAGAATACTCATGGTGTGTTTTTAGTTGAAGATATAAGTGAGGAGATGATAAAAAAACAGATGGAGCTTGTATTTGAGGATATACCTCCCAAGGGAGTGAAAATAGGAATGGTATCAAGCCCAGATATAATATTAGCTATAGTGGAGGGACTAAAGAAATATAAACCAGAGTACTTAATTGTAGACCCTGTGATGATATCTAAAAGTGGATATTCTCTTTTAAAACCAGAAGCTAAAGAGAATTTAATTAAATATCTTATACCTCTAGCATATATAGTAACACCTAATACTATGGAGGCAGAAGAGATAACGGGAATGTCCATCAAAACTGTTGAGGATATGAAGAAAGTAGGAGAAAAAATTCTAGAACTTGGACCAAAGTATGTACTTATGAAAGGTGGGCATCTAGATGGGGATGCAGTGGATATACTTTTAGGAAAAGATTTATTTAGGATTTTTAAAGAAAAAAGGTTAGATAGGAAAAATACTCATGGCACAGGATGTACCATATCCTCAGCTATAACTTCTCATTTAGCTTTAGGATATTCCGTTGAAAAAGCTGTAGAATTAAGTAAAAAATATATAACAGAAGCTATAAGGAATAGTTTTGATATAGGTGGAGGAGTGGGACCAGTAAACCATTTTTATGAATTTGAACAATATAAATAGATTGCGATGCAATTTATTTTAAGGAGGATTATTATGTATAAATTAATTAGCAAAGTGAAAGAAGTAAATCCATTAGTGCTTCATTATACAAATGAGGTCACTATAAATGATTGTGCTAATATGACCTTAGCAGTAGGAGCAAGTCCCCTAATGAGCTATTCTCATGAAGAGGTAGAAGAGATTGTAAGCATCGCAAGTGCTGTAGTTATAAACATTGGAACTATGAACTCCTCACATTTAGAGTTATTCCTTAAGGCTGGAAAAGCTGCTAATAAATATAATAAACCTGTTATTTTAGATCCAGTTGGTGTATTTGCTACTAAGACTAGAACTGAGTTTACCAATAGATTATTGAATGAAGTGAAGTTTGATGTAGTTAAAGGAAATATAGCAGAAATTAAGCATATAGGAGGCTTTGATGTTAATGGACAAGGAGTAGATTCTTTTGATGATGGTGAGGACATTGATGAGATAATTAAAAAAATATCTAAGAAATTGGACTGTATAATTGTTGCTACAGGAAAAATAGATGCTATTACTGATGGCCAAGAGATAATAAAAATTAATAATGGTAATGCAAAACTTAAAGGAATAACCGGAACAGGATGTATGACAGCAAGTCTTATAGGCAGTTATTTAGGATGTACAGATAATAAATTAGAGGCAGCAATAATGGGTGTACTTACTATGTCGTTAAGTGGAGAGATAGCAGACCATAACAATTTACCTATAGCTAGTTTTAAGGAGTCACTATTCAATACCGTATACACTTTAGATGAAGAAAAATTAGAGAATTATGGGAAGGTGGTTAAACAATGAAGTTTACAGATTACTTATTTGAAGAAGTAAAAGAAATATGGCTGGGATATTTAGAGCATCCCTTTATAAAAGAAATAGCAGCTGGAACTCTTCCAAAGGAGAAGTTTAAAGCCTATCTTATACAGGACTATTTATATCTTAAGGAATATGCAAAGTTATTTTGTATTGGAGTAGTAAAGTCGTCTACTATGGAAGATATGAAATTCTTCTATAATTCTACAAAAGGAACCATGGAAGATGAAACTGAGGTGCATATAAAATATTTAGAAGGCTTCGGAATCACCCCTAAAGAGGCTGAAGGATATGAAATGAACTTAACGAACATAAGTTATACAAGCTATATGAAGGGAATAGCATTAACTGGAGATTTAAGAGAATTAGTATTAACTATACTTCCTTGTACTTGGAGTTATTATTATATAGGACAACACCTGTTAGATATTACTGAAGGAGTTTTAGAAAATAACTTTTATAAGGAATGGATAAAGAGTTATGGAGAAGAAGGATTTAAGGTGTTTTGTGATCAGTGGATAGAATATACAAATAAGTTGTGTAGAGATTTAAATGAAGAGGAAAAGAAAAAACTAAGGGACATATTTATAAATTCTAGTATTTATGAAATGAAGTTTTGGGATATGGCTTATGAAGAGAATCCTATAGATGAATAGGCATAGAAGGGTATAAGAGTGAATTTTATGTTAGGTATAACATCAATAGTAGCAATAGGAATACTTTTGATATACATAATAGATCTAAAAAAGCAGAAGTTTAATATCAAAACAGTGGTTACCATAGCTATGTTTTCAGCCATATCTTTAGTTTTAGGTATGATTCAAATTATAAAATACCCTCAAGGGGGAGGAATTAGCCTATTTTCTATGTTACCTACTATGATGCTATCGCTACTATATGGAAGAAGAGTTGGTGTTACAGGGGGAGTAATATTTGGACTACTGAAAATGCTTTATGATCCCTTTGTAGTTCATCCAATTCAATTCATTCTAGATTATGTATTATCAAATATGGCTTTAGGATTAGCAGGTGTCTTTGGAAAGGAAAAGAAAGTCAATATTATATTAGGAGGATTATTAGCCACAGCATTAAGCGTTTTTGCTAGTGTAATTTCAGGAGTGATTTTCTTTGGATCCTATGCACCAGAGGGAATGAACCTATGGCTATACTCAACTATATATAATTTTACAAGCGGTGGAGTTGAAGGAATAATGACTACCATTTTAATAGGATTTTTGCCAATGAAAAGATTGTGTAATTTTGCATATAGTAATGGAGAGGTGAGTAAGTATGATAGATAAATTAAAGCTTTACTTAGTAACAGATTCAGATATATTAAAAGGTAGAGATTTTTATGAAGCTATAGAGGCGGCACTAAAGGGTGGAGTTACTATGGTGCAGCTTAGAGAAAAAGAGTGCTTAGGAAAGGAATTCTTAGAAAAAGCCTTAAAGTTAAGAGAGGTTACTAGAAGATATAATGCAGCTTTTATTATAAATGATAGAGTGGATATAGCTTTATTGTGTGAAGCAGATGGAGTTCACGTTGGGCAAGATGATATTCCAGCAGTAGAGGTTAGAAAACTAATTGGAGATAATATGTTACTTGGAGTTTCTGCAAGAAATTTAGAAGAAGCTCTAGAAGCAAAAAAGGCGGGAGCAGATTACCTTGGCGTGGGAGCTATGTTTACTACTAGTACAAAATTAGATGCAGAGTATGTAACCTTAGATACATTAAAGGAAATTCAAAGCGAGACTCAGCTACCTACAGTGTTAATTGGAGGACTAACTCTTGAAAATATAGATATCTTCAAGGAGTGCAACATAGATGGATATGCCATAGTATCAGCAATCTTAGGATCTGAGAATATATATAAAGAAAGTAAGAAATGGATTGAAAAAATAGGAGTATTGAGGATGAATTAAAATATTATATGGGCAAATCCTACTTATACAATATAGAAACTTAATTACAACTTATATATAAACTAAAATCACATTTAATGTGATATAATCATATTCTAAGGATAAGTAGTATTAGGAGATTAGTTTTAATGAGTTGTTTAGGAAATATTATTTGGTTTATATTTGGAGGATTTTTTAATGCGCTTGGGTGGTGCTTTGTAGGTATACTTTGGTGTATAACTATAATAGGAATACCAATAGGATTACAGTGTTTTAAAATGGCAGGACTTCAGCTTGCTCCTTTTGGTAAGGAGATTGTTACAAGAGATGATGGAGGAATGAATCTTCTACTCAATATCTTATGGTTAATTTTTGGAGGATTAGAGCTAGCTCTAGCAAATCTAATTAGTGCTTTATTATTATGTGTAACAATTATAGGAATTCCTTTTGCTATGCAAAATATAAAGTTAGCAAAGTTAGCACTTATGCCTTTTGGAAAAGAAGTTCAATAAAAAAGAAGCACTTAGCTTCTTTTTTATACCTATTTAGAATCTTTATTATTGTTATTATAATCTTCATATACTTTTTCAAACTCAGGTATGAGTAGGCAGCCAATACTAAAGGCGTGGGCATGAAAGGTAGTTCTTCTTATTCTATCTTCAATTTCATCTATTCCTCTAGCTCTAATAAATATAATAAACACATCTTTTTTATCTGTAGTTCTTACAGTAATAGAACCTCTGTCATTAAGATAATAGAGATTTGCTATTATCTCACATCTCATTTCACAAGAAATTTTATACTCTTGTCTTTGTATGCTTTCATAATCACATATAACAAATAAATGTTTATATAGCTCAAAGAGTATTTGAATACGAATTAGCTCATTTTCAAAGGGAAGAACAAATGCCATCTATCGCTGATTTAACCACTGATTAAAGGAAAGTTTAGACCAATTACCAATTGGTGTTGGTGGATATCCAGGGTTTAAAGGGATTTCATTTATTAATGGAGCTACTGGAGAAATAGGTCGAGGTACTGGGAGGGGAGGCTCTATGTGAGTTAATCCACCTATGGCAGGTTCTGCTGTACTCCATGCAACTATGTCACCCTTTCTGTCTAAGAGATTAGTACCTCTAAGTAATCCTATCCAATTTTCAGTCTTAACTGACCAAATATAATTATTAAAGATATATGCGACCCATTTCAATGAAGCATCAAAAACATTCTCACGATCTACAAGCCATCCAACAAAGTTAGCATTTTTATCAAATAGTGGTTCAACTAATAGTTCCATCTTCTTTATCTCCTTTGAATTAGGTTTGGGTTTTAATAGATTATTTTTCAGTTTTAGTAGAATGTTTCTCATTTTCATTAGACTGTTCTTCCTTTCTAATAGGTATTAATAATTGTCCATAAGCGTTTGAAAGAAGAAATTTTTCTACATCCACAATATTAGCTTCCACTTCTTCAATGCCTCGGCCTAAAATATAGGCGGAAACAGTGTTATCCTTCTCAATATTAAAAAAAATCCATCTCAGATAAAATAAAAAATATAATGCTGCTATTATTTCTATTCTACAATCGTCAGGAACTATATAATCAATTTTTATACATACTTCATAACCATAACAAAAAAAATCATTATATAGCTGAAGTAATAGAGCATAGCGAAGAGCTCTACGTCTTTCAATAATTACTAAATTCATGTGTAATCAACTCAATTTAGTGTTTGTATATACTATGATTTTCAAAGAAGAAATATGCTTTTTAGAAAAGGGTAATATTTATATGTGCATAGATTTTAAAACATAGTAAATGTAAAAGTTTCTATTTAGATTGTTAGTTGTAATGAATTATGTAAAAGAAAACTTTGTGAAAAAGGATTATTTTAATTTACATATAATTACTATAAATGAGAGTAATGAAATTTTTATTTATATTACTATTTGAAAGTAAGACAATGAAGAAATTTTTATCAGCTATTAACATCCAAAATAGATTTATTAATGCAAGTCTTAAAAAGATATTAAATTTAATTGGGATGAGATTAAGAAGAGTCATGCTTAGTAGAATAGTATTACCACTAATAAAATCTACAAAGGTAGGGATAAATTTAAATGCAGACCAATTAGAATCTGATTATTTAGTAGAATGAAATATATTAGATGTAGTAAAAATGAGTGTAAATACTAAGGTTATTGAAACTAATAATGTATCAGCTGCAGCAAAGGATGGTATAGCTCAAACCGTGTTAAACATATGAGAAAGGCTTAGATAAGCTATTAGTAAAAGGGAAAGAAGGCATAAATTTTGTAGATACAAAGGAAATAATTTTAGTGAAAAGGGAAGATGGATATATATAGTTAAGTTCAAGGATATAGAAAAGGAGGCATTGATTACTCAAGAAAATTATGAGGATATGAAAAGGATATTTTTAACAAATTAATATTTAAGGTGGTGCTCTTATGGATAATATATTTGAAAATATTATATCTCTTAAAATTTACAACGGTATATTTTTAATAATAGGTGTGTTCATATTAATAACACTAGTGATAAAGTTATTTAAAAATACATTTATAATTCATACTACTAGCGATAGTGGATGGAAAAATTTTTTCTTATTCACATCAGGTATAATATCTGTATTTTCTAGTGGGAATATGCTACTTATTATACTATATAACAGCATGGATATAGAAGCATTAAAAGTTATAGGATTTGGAAGCAATGTGGATGTGGAGTATAGAAATATGCTTATTCAGCATTTAAGAGATAATTTCTCATCCATGATTAGGTTATTAATTATAGCGGTCTTAACCTATATTATATATGTGATAATAATGAAGAATATAGAAAAAGAATTAGAGGAAATGAGGAAAAATGTAGTTCATAAGACACTGAGGAAGCACTAGAATCTATTTGTATAAAAAATTAAAATTTTGTAGCATTGAATCCAATAGTCATAAAAGAAGCGTGTTTTAGGGAGGTTTTATTTAGGTAGTTAACAGAAAAAAATACCCTTAATAGTTTATATAATATTTTATACAATAGTTGTAATATATGGTAAAATAATAATGGCATAACAATACTCAATTTTGCAAAATTTCTTTATTATATGAAGTTAGTAAATTATAGTTATCTAAAAAGAGAGGTAGAGATGATAAAAAAATTAGATTTAAGGAATAAGGATATATTAAATCAAATAGTACAGTTACAATTGACATCCTATAGGGTTGAAGCAGACATCATTGGATATGATGAAATTCCGCCCTTAAAAGATACTATTGAGACCTTAAGTAAATGTGAGGAAATATTCTATGGTTATTACATGGAAGAAACTTTAGCAGGGCTTATTACCTATGAAATAGAAGACTATACATTGAATATTTGTAGAATTGCTATAAGTCCCAATTTTTTTAGAAGAGGTATTGCACAAGAATTAATTAAATTTGTTGAAAAACTAAATAATGACGTAAGAAAAATTATGGTGAGCACCGGAAAGGAAAATAACCCGGCTGTAAGCTTATATTTAAAGTTAGGATTTCAAAAGGTCAAAGATATTAGTATTTCTAAAGATCTATGTATAACAATGTTTGAAAAATATTTGAGAGGTGATTTTAAAGTGAATAGATGTGATTGGTGTAGAGATGATGAACAATATATAAAATATCATGATGAGGAGTGGGGAGTACCTGTACATGATGATAGAGTGCATTTTGAATTCTTAGTATTAGAATCAGCACAATCAGGTTTAAGTTGGATAACCATACTTAGAAAGAGAGAAAATTATAGGCTCATTTATGACAATTTTGATCCTGAAAAAATAGCTCAATATGGTGAAGAGAGAGTTGAAGAGATGATTTTAAATCCAGGAATTGTAAGGAATAGAAAGAAAATTGAAGCATCTATAAATAATGCTAAGGTATTTCTTCAAATACAAAAGGAGTTTGGAAGCTATGATAAATACATATGGAGTTTTGTGGATAATAAACCTATAGTTAATGGCTATAGTAATATTTCAGAGGTTCCTGCTACCACAGAGCTGTCAGATAAAATAGCTAAAGATTTCAAAAAAAGAGGATTTAAATTTCTAGGTTCCACAACCATATATGCTTATCTTCAAGCAGTAGGAATTGTAGATGATCATTTAGATTACTGCTTTAAAAAGAATATATCAAATTAGATATGATAGAAATAGAATTAAGAGAGAAGTTCGATGAAAGTGGGAATAGAAACACGTAAATATAGCTATGAGAGTTAGTATCTTAATGGAGGATCTTATTTTGAAGGAAATCATTGAATATATTGAGAGAAATAATACAAATAAAAGAAGTCTTATAATAGGTATTGATGGTTCAACAGGGGCTGGAAAGTCAACCTTTGTAGAAAATATAAATAAAAATTTAATTGCGATGAATTTTAAAGTACAGGTTTTACACATAGATGATTTTATTCATAAACGAAATATTAGATATGATGATTTAAAGGAACAATGGTATTGTTTTTATTATTTGCAATGGAGATATGATTATTTAAGGAACCAAGTACTAGAGCCTATAAAAAATGGACAAGAGATTAATAAATTAATAGAGATATATGATAAAGAAAGAGATGAATACAATTTAGAAGAACTAATAGTAAATAAAGGCACAGTTGTTTTATTGGAGGGTGTATTTTTACAAAAGAAGGAGATTGCATCTTTTTTAGATTATATTATCTTTTTAGATGTACCAAGAGAAGAAAGATTAAAAAGAGTAGTAGGGAGAGACACATATATAGGGGCAAAAGAAGAGATAGAAAACAAATATAGAACACGATATTTTCCAGCAGAAGATAAATATCTGAGGGAATATAATCCAAAAGATAGAGCACATTTTGTATATGTAAATTATTAGAGGGAATGATGAGGAGATATTTATGAGTACGATAAATAATAAAGAAGTGATACTAACCCAATATAAAGATGATAATAATTTAAATTCAAGAATGGCACTTCACAGCTTTAATGAAAATAAAGTAGATTGGCATCAGTGGAGTTTTGATAAGATGGATTTTAAGGAAGGGGACAACATTCTTGAATTAGGTTGTGGTAATGGGATGCTTTGGAAGAAGAATAGTGAAAAAATAAATAATAACTGCACAATAACTCTTACAGATATATCAGAGGGTATGCTTAAAAGTGCTAAGGATATGCTTAAGGACGTTAATCATAATTTTAAATTTAAAGTTATGGATATTCAAAATATACCTTACCCAGATAATAGTTTTGATGTGATAATAGCAAGGCATATGTTGTATCATGTGCCAGATTTAGATAAAGCATTTTCAGAGATAAAGAGAGTATTAAAACCAAAGGGTACTTTTTATGCCACAACCAGTGGAAGTGATGCAATGAAACAGTTAGGAGAGTTGGTGAGAAATTTTGATGAAAATATTGCTTATTCACCTAGCAAACATATATTAAAGTTTGGACTAGAAAGTGGAAAAATACTATTGGAGAAATATTTTGATTTTGTAGTTATGGAGGAATTAAGAGGAAATATTTCAGTATCAAATATAGAACCTATTGTAAGTTATGTACTTTCAACTAATGCTAAGGAAGTGTTAGTTAGAGATAAATTGTATGAGTTTAGGACATACCTTGAAAAGGAACTTAATAAAAAAGGTAAAATAGATATAACTACAAGTGCAGGCATACTTAGTGTGAGGAAATAAATCATGTCTATTATATGTAGTTAAACTATAGTCAAAGGTTTACTTAGGAATTGGAGGAGATTTCATGGAATATAAGATAGGCAAAGATGTGCCAACTTTAGAGGAAGCTAGATTATTATTAGAGGAAGGTAGTAAACTTAATCCTGGCCCTTGGATTGAGCATTGTATAAATGCAGGGAGAGCAGCAGAGCTTATTGCTGAGCAGTGTGAAGGGCTAGATCCAGAGATTGCCTTAGTACTGGGAATGTTACATGATATTGGAGTTAGATATGGTGTTACTTATATGAAGCATACCCTTTTAGGATATAACTTTGCTATGGAGAAGGGATATCCATTATTAGCAAGGATTTGTTTGACTCATTCTTTTAACATAAATGATATAAGGTGTTCCTTTGGAAGATGGGATAAATGTAGTGATGAAGAATATAGTTTCGTTAAAGATTATATATCAAATATAGAATATGATGATTATGATAGATTGATACAGTTATGTGATGCACTAGCCTTACCAGAAGGATATTGTTTAATGGAAAAAAGAATGGTGGATGTAGTACTTAGACATGGAGTACATGAATTTATAATACCAAAATGGAAGGCCGTTTTTGAAACTAAGGAGTATTTTGAAAAGAAGATGGGAAGATCAATATATAGTGTATTGCCAGGAGTTATAGAGAATACCTTTGAAATGTAATATCATCGATTTAATATAGTAACTAAATTAGCGTGTGCTTGGGTAGAAAAGCATTTAGGACATTAAGTTTAAATACTTTGAGGAGGCTTATTATATGTTCAAGCTTAAGACATTAAGATTAGGAATAGTTCCTTTAGATTCAAAGAATTTAAACATGTGTATAGAGGATTATAAAGAATTTGAACATGCTATAGGAGCAGTAGATACAAAAATTGTTCTCAGTGAAAGAGAAAAGAAGATTTACAACATAAGACTTAATGACGTGAAGAATAATCCTGATAAGTACGTGTGGTATACTGTTTGGATGATAATTTTAAGAGAAAATAATCATATAATCGGTAATATTATGTTAAAGGGTGAACCAAATGAAAATGGTGAAGTAATAATAGGATATGCTATTAAAAGGATATACAGATGTAATGGATATATGACAGAAGCACTTGAATCTATGATTCAATGGTGTTTTCAAAATAATAGGGTGAAAAGCGTAGTTGCTGATACTTTGAAAGAGAATATATCATCACAGAAGGTGCTAGAGAAGATAGGTATGAAGAGATATAAAGAAGATATGGAATGCTATTGGTATAAAATTAGTAAAGGCTTATGAATTTAAAATTTTATTTAAATTTAGAAAGGAATAAATTTTAGTGAGGGATTAGAGATAAAATTATTTTCTCATTAAAGATAAGGGATAGTATGAATATAAAATTAAATTCATTATATATTTGCGTTAAAGATATGAAGAGAGCAGTAAATTTTTATGAGAAATTACTTGAACAACCAGTAGATATAGCGGATGAATTTTTTAGCATTTTTGATATTAAGGGATTTAGATTCTGCTTATTTAATAATAGTAAAATGAATGAAGAGGTAGTGTGGGGAGATAATTGTTTACCAAGCTTTGAAGTTGATAATATAAATATATTAATTGAAAAACTAAATAAAATAGAAGCTGAAATAGTATTTCCATTGACTGAAATCAAGAACAATTGGGTTCTAGAATTTAAGGATAGTGAAGGAAATGATATTGAAGTTTATTGTAAAATTTAAGAAAGAATATATGGAGAATTTTCAAATATAACCATATAAAAACATAACAATAAAACAATATATAAATATATAGTATTTATGTGCTTTTGGAGAGTTTTCATTTTAAAATATAGACGAGGAGTAATGAAAATGAAAAAATATAATTTAGCAGCTAATTATTCCAAGGAACTTTTAGAATTAATTGATGAAGACATAAATATAGTGGATAGTGTTAAAATTTCTGAGTTTAACAGTGAGGAGTATATAAGGGATTATAAAGAGCTGAGAAAGAAGAAACAAATATTTATTCATGGGTTAATACAAAATTTAAATCCAGGGGAAGAATTTTTTCAAGATTCAATAAACTTAACGGCGTTAAAGAAGTGTCTAGAACTAACAGATACAAAATATTTATCTACTCATCTTCAATGTGTGGTTAATTATGGAGAAGAAGTGAATAGAAATATTTTTTTCAGCAGATGTATTGAGGATGTAAAGTATATAAAAAGTGTTATAGGATTACCTATACATTTAGAAAACACGCATTTTTATTTTCCTAAAGAAGGAAAAAGCCAAAATTCAAAATTTGTTTGTAAGGGTGAATTTATTAAAGAAGTATTATTAGAAACGGACTCAAAGTTTTTACTTGATATAGCACATGGTCAAATAGCAGCATGGCATTTGAATATGAATACTGTGGAGTATTTAAATACATTGCCATTAGAGAAAGTTGAAGAAATCCATATTGTGGGGCCAATTATGATTAATGAGGAATTAAGGGACAAGCATGGAGAGATAGATAAGGAAGGATATATACTATTAGATTATGTACTAAAAAACTCCTCAGTATCTACAGTAACCTTAGAGTATGGTGGAGTTGGAGAAGCTTTTGCCCATAGGTCAAATAAAGAGATTTTAAAGAGACAATTAATCAAGATTAGAGAGGTTCTGAAAAATAATGAGGGATAGTGTGATAAATGGATATTCAAAGGATTGGTTTGATATATTTTTAAATGAAAGCAATCAACTTTATACAAAGAATGAAGTTGAATTTTTAGAGAGACAGTTACCTAAGGGTGAATATAAAAAAATATTAGATCTATGTTGTGGTATTGGAAGACATTCCAATTTGTTAGGGGAATTAGGATATAAGGTTATTGGTATAGACAGAGATGAAGGTGCCTTAACACAGGCTAGGGAATATGGAAATAAGAACACAACATATATTAAAAAGGATATGAGAGAATTAAATTCCTTAGAGGAAAGCTATGATGGAATTATAAATCTTTGGCATAGTTTTGGATATTTTGATAAAGAAACCAATGAAACTATTATAAGTGAAATAAGTAGTTTACTAAGAGATTCAGGAATCTTTATAGTAGATATCTACAATAAAGAATATTTTGACGAACATATAGGAGAAAGAACATTTATAAAGAATAAAGTTGAAATCTATGAGAAGATAGAAAGAGAAGGAAATAGGTTTAATGTTGAACTTAGCTATAATTCTGGCAAAAATGGAAGGGATGTTTTTCAATGGACACTATACACAAGGGATGAATTCATAACTATGTGTAAGAAATTCAGATTAGAATTTTTATTAGGCTGTGAATGGTATGATGAAGAAAAACCTATCAATAATGAATCTGTAAGAATGCAACTTGTTTTAAAAAAAGTGACTTAAAAATATATTATAAGGAGACTGTAAGATGTTAGCAAAAGATTTGTATAAAAAATTGGAAGAGGACTTTATAACTGAGGATATGCAGGATGTATGGGCTAAATTCATGGGAGAAGTAGAAGAATATCTTAGTGAAAACTTTAAAGAACGAAGTATGGGAATTGTATGTGATTTTGCAGAGAAAATAAATAAAGTATACACTGCGGTGTTTCCAACAAAGGAAGTATTTCAGAAAATTATAGATGACAATGTAGAAGATGCAATGGTATTTCTTCATCATCCTTCAAATTGGGATATAAGAAATGCTTCAAGTGCATTTTATCAAATGGATAGAAATCAACTTGAGGAACTAAAAGAGAGAAAAATATCTATATATAACCTTCATGTTCCCTTAGACAATTACAGTAAATACTCAACTAGCAATACTTTAGCTGAAGTTTTAGAGATTAAAGTTGAAGAACCGTTTGCTTATCATAATGGAGCGTTAAATGGAGTTATTGGCATAACTTCATGTAGAGATATAATGGAACTAAATGAAAGGTTTTCTAAAGTCTTAGGACATGAAACTAAGAGTTATATATATGGAGATAAAGAGATAAAAGGTGGGAAGGTAGCCATAGTTGCTGGTGGAGGCAATGACACTATTTTCATTAAGGAAATGCTAGAAAAGGATGTTAAGGTTTTGATTACTGGTATATCAACTAACAGTGAAAGATATAGAGAAGTTCATGAATTTGAGCGTGAAAATAATATCTGCGTATTAGGTGGAACTCATTATTCTACGGAGAAATTCGCATGTATGAAGATATGTGATTATTTTAAAGAACTTGAATTACCTTCGATATTTATTGAAGGAGAACCAATTTTAGAGGATATGTAATGTTTAATAATAAGCCATTTTAAGGGGACTAGAGAAGATGGGCTTTATAAATGAAGGAATAGCTCATAGATTTTTAGAAGTTAATGGAATATGGGAGGATCATATACGTATGTCATTAATAAAAAATAACTAAAAATTAAAATATAAAGGGGTTTATTTATGAGAGAGGTAAAAAATAAAAATCTATGCAATGCAATGGCAGCGGTACTATTGCCAGCATTAGGTTATATTATGATGATGTATAGTCAAATAACATTTTTCATCAATTACAGTAAAAAGTCAATTATAATGTTAATTATTATATACATTATTTATAGTTTCAGTGTAATTTTATTTTTCAGAAAAAGTAGAAGTAAAATTTCTTTAATTCTTGTTGAAGCCTTTAACGCAATAATGATCAAAGAATATTTTAAAGTACCATCAGAATATATATCACAAATTCTAAATGGAAATTTAAATAATACTACAACTGAAATGTCTAGAATATTGTTTCCAATGAGTATGGCATTTATTATGCTAATATTAAATATTATAGTTCTAATTTATGGGCTTTATAAAATTCTTGAGAAGGTTGAAAAGAAACAAAATTAAAGAGGACTTAAAAATTTATTTTTAAGAAGTCGCAAGGAGAATAAAAATGATAAAGTTAGAATTAATGAAAAGAGAAGATTTAGAAAAAGTATTATCATGGAATAAAGACAAGGATGAGGATTACCTATTACAATGGGCTGGACCACTATATAGTTATCCATTAACGCTTTTACAGTTAAAAGATAGCCTTAAGGCTGCTAATAAGGAAGTCTCGGAGTCTTATATATATAAGATAATTTCAAAGGAGAGCAATGAAATTGTTGGTACCATTGAATTAAAAGTGATAGGAGAAAAAATAGGAAGAGTTTGTAGATTTCTAATTGATGAACAATATAGGGGAGGTGGAAGAGGGACTGAGGCTATAGAAGAGGTATTAAGCATTGGTTTTGAGAAGTTAGGATTTGATAAAATAACTCTAGGGGTATTTGATTTTAATGAAGGAGCTATTAAATGTTATGAGAAAGTAGGATTTGTTAAAGATGAGTTTAAAGAAAATGCTAGAAAGTCATCCAAGGGATATTGGAATTTATACAATATGGGGATTTCAAAAACTAAGTGGTTAGAGAGAACTAGCAAATAGATATGGCAGATTAAATAGATAATAACTAAATATTTTTGTTTTGTAGGAGGAGTGGATTTGACATTACCAAAGGTTAATCAGTTCTTAAGAGAAGTACAATTATGTAGGAATAAGATTTCTGATTTTAATGAGTATCCCTTTTCTTTAGAGGTGGTAAGAAATTTATATGAGTTACAATTTCACCCTAAGGTAACTTTCATTGTGGGAGAAAATGGAACTGGAAAATCTACCATACTTGAAGCAATAGCAGTAGCTTATGGCCTTAATCCAGAGGGAGGTACAAGAAATTTTACCTTTTCTACTATGAATACTCATTCAAACTTAAATGAATATCTAAGATTAATAAAGGGTATTAAAAGACCAGAGGATAGTTTTTTTCTAAGAGCAGAAAGCTTTTATAATGTGGCAAGTAATATAGAGGAGCTTGATAGAGAAGGTATGGGACCTAGGATTATAGATTCTTATGGCGGGCGTTCGCTTCATGCTCAGTCCCATGGAGAAAGCTTTTTTTCAGTAATATTACATAAATTTAAGGGTAGAAGCCTATATATTTTAGATGAGCCTGAAGCTGCATTATCTCCAGCGCGTCAGATGGCTATGATTTCTAGAATACATGAACTGGTAAATGAAAATTCTCAATTTATAATAGCCACTCACTCACCAATTCTTATGGCTTATCCAGACTCAATAATATATGAGATAAAGGATGGATTAAATATAGTTAAATATAAAGAAACTGAGCATTATTTATTGATGAGAGATTTTATTAATAAACCAGAAAAAATGCTTCAGATACTGATGGAATAGTCTTAAATATTCTACGCATTAAGTGAATCTTATATATGAATTAATCTATTTTAGTATCACCTTATTTATACCATTCATATAAATAAAGTAAGGTTATTATACATAAGGTTAATAACAATTTTTTAGATAACAAGTAATATAGCTATATTATTTGTTATCTAAAAAACTTTTGGGGGTAGAGTATGAATAATAAAAAGGTCTGTTTTATAACATGTGTAAATGATGACTTACTTTATAACCACTGTTTAAATTATATAAATAAGTTAAATGTACCAGATGGATATGAATTAGAAATATTATCTTTAGAAAACTCATCTAGTATTACAAATGCTTATAATAAAGCCATTAATTTAAGCCATGCAAAATATAAAATATATTTACATCAAGATACCTATATAATTAATGAAAACTTTATAAAAGATATATTAGAAATATTTGAAAGTAATTTGGACATAGGTATGCTAGGGGTTGTGGGTTGTAAAGCATTATCTATGGATGGAATATGGTGGAATTCACCTAGTACCGTAGGAAAAGTAATAGAAATTCATACAGGAATTCTTGGATTGCTTCAGTTTAGAGAGGTAGAAGATATTGAATATGTGGATTCTATAGATGGATTAATAATGATTACTCAATATGATATTAAGTGGAGAGAGGATTTGTTTGATGGATGGCATTTTTATGATACATCTCAGTGTATGGAGTTTAAAAGAAAAGGATATAAAGTAGGAGTCCCAAAGCAATTCTATCCCTGGTGCATACA
The DNA here is from genome assembly GCA_002381695.1 of Clostridium sp. UBA4108. Lineage (GTDB taxonomy): Bacteria > Bacillota > Clostridia > Clostridiales > Clostridiaceae > Clostridium_J. Next base: position 449,459 of record DFXM01000020.1, read on the forward strand.
TGATTGTGGAATAGTTGACACATCAAACGGATATGAAGAATATAGAAGTATATTTTTAAAGGAATACTTAAAATATTGCTAGGTAAGGATTTAAAATAAACACTTTTATTTGTTGTAGTATACATCTATATATTTATAATGATAATTAGAAATATATTTCAATTAATTGAGAAAGATAAGGTAATGAGGCACTTGCTGTTTGAATTCAGGAAGTGCTTTATTGTGCTTAAGCTAGATAGAAAATTATTTACTTTTGCTTCATAAATGAATTATTACAAAATTGTTATAATTCCTTATACCTTAGAGTAATAAAGGGGCATTATTATATAAGTATAGTAACACATAGGAGGGATAGGTATGGTGGTTATAAAAACTGAAGAATTAAGTAAAATATATGGGAAACAAAATAATAAGGTTGTAGCTTTAGATAGAGTTAGTATAGAGGTTGAGAAAGGGGAATTTGTAGCTGTAATAGGAGCTAGTGGTTCTGGAAAGAGTACCTTACTTCACCAAATAGGAGGGGTAGATAGACCTACCTCAGGGAAGGTTATCATTGATAATGAGGATATATATAAACTAAATGAAAGTAATCTTGCTGTATTTAGAAGGAGAAAAATAGGCTTTGTATTTCAATCCTTTAATCTAATACCGGTTTTATCAGTGGAAGAAAATATTAAAATGCCAGTGCTTTTAGATTATAAAAAGGTGGATGAGGAATATTTTAGAGATTTAGTAAAGACCATTGGAATTGATGATAGATTAAATCATCTTCCCTCTGAGCTTTCAGGAGGACAAATGCAAAGGGTTGCCATAGCTAGAGCATTGATTAATAAGCCAGCAATTATATTAGCAGATGAGCCTACAGGAAATCTTGATAGTGAAACCTCAAAGGAGATAATTGAGCTTCTTAAGTATTCCGTTAGAAAGTATAATCAAACAGCTATAATTATTACCCATGACTTAAACATTGCAGAAAATGCAGATAGAATAATTAAGATTAAAGATGGTAAAGTTGTGAAATAGGAGGGAGAGTTATGAGAAGTTACAGTGAAATATCTACAAGATATATGAAAGAAAATAAAAAAAGAACTACCCTAACCATAATGGGAATAGCTCTTGCTACTATATTAATATTTGCCATCGGAACCTTTTTATTAAGCTTTAAAGATTCTATGCTTCAAAATCTCCTAAGGATAGGAGGAGAGTATGAATTCAAAATTAATGATATAAATTCAACTGAGGTAGAGAAGCTTATTAATAATGCAGAGGTTAAAAGTAATGCCATTTTAATGGGAGAGGCAAAAGAATATAAAACTAAAGCCACTGGGGCAGAGGCATGGGTTTATGCAGGAGATAAAAATTATTATGAGAAAATATATACGAATGAAATAATAGAAGGTGTTAAACCAGCTAAAGAAAATGAGATCATAGTTGATACATATACTAGAAATGCATTAAAAATTAAGCTAGGAGAGGAAATTACCTTAGAAGATAAAAATGGACAAGAAGATATATTTAAAGTAGTGGGAGTAACAGAACCACAAGGATATTTTGGTGGATATAATATATATTCCTACTTTGATAGGAGCAAGCTTAATAGTGATAGCAATTATAGTGTTTATATTAATTTAAACTCGAAGAAGGATAAGCAGGAGATAATAAATAAGGTTTTATCTGATGCTAACATAGAATTAGAAGATTATACAAAAGAAGATAATAGTCAAGTACTATATTTAACAGGCAATGGAGGAAATGAGCATGTAAGTGCTGGAATAATGAATATAGCAATATTTGTTATAGCTATAATAATAATTTGCACAATTACTGTTATATATAATTCTTTTAATATATCTGTAATAGAGAGAACAAAGTACTTCGGAATACTTAAAGCAGTAGGTACAACTCCAAGACAAATAAAAACCATCATATATAAAGAAGGATATTTAATGGGGCTTATTGCTTTACCAATAGGATGTATTATAGGATTTTTATCTCTAAAATATGGGATAAAAATATTTATTGGAAATAGCATAATGATGATGGAGAATTTTAAAGTAGGCTTCTACCCAAGTATTATTTTAATCACAGCAGCCATAGTTATAGTAACTATATATATATCCTTGTTGGGACCAGCCCACAAGGCAAAAAAGGTATCAGCAGTTGATGCTATGAGAAATAAAAATGATATAAAGCTTGGAAAGATTAAGAAGAGAAAAAGCACTATTATAACTAAGGTATTTGGAATAGAGGGAAGTATTGCTTATAAAAATATTAGAAGGACTCCATTTAGGTTTATAGTAACTGTAATAGCCTTAATAATTTCCGTGGTAATGTTTAATGTGTTCTATGGCTTTATGGATTTTGCAAAACAAACAGTTATGCAGCAATTTTTATATTGTGAGTTTGATGCTCAGCTTAATAATATAGACACAAGTAAGAGTTTTTCAAAGGAAGAATTAAATGAAATACAGGCTCAAAATCCTAAGGGGACTATTTATCAGTACTATCTAAAGAATGAGAGTGTAAAGCTTCCTACAGAGTATATTAATAGTGAATATGAAAAGAAGACAGGATATTTAGATTTAAGTGATAATAGTAGATTTCAGGATATAGGATATACAGACATAAGAGGAAATGGATATTATATTGGGGGAACCAAAGAATTAAGGCAAGTAGAAAAATATATAACAGAAGGAAGATTCGATGAAGAAGCTTTAAAAAATGGAGGAATAATTTTAGTTGATGGTACTAAAATTACTACAGAAGAAGGAAAAAGAGAAATTGTGAGACGAACAACATATAAGGTAGGAGATACTATAAAAATTCCAAAGGTTAAGGTAGAAGAAGGGACTGAAATCCTTTCAGAACCAAGTGAAGAAAAAATAGAAGAGGCCATAAAAAATAATCAATTTTATGAATTACCTATTATAGCAATAGCAGATAGAGAACCTATAATGGGACAATATGGAGACAATAAAATAAATCTTTTAATCCATGAGGAAGCATATAAAAAGGATATGGGAGAATTTGATCCAAATACAATTTTCTTTAGCTTTAATGGGGATACTAAGGCTAGGGAAAAGGCCATTGAATATTTTCAAGATATAAGTAATACTAGTAATTATAAATATATGGATATTGGTGATAGCTTAAAAGAGGTTGAAGACTTATATAAACAAGTACAATTCTTTGTATACTGTTTTATAATTGTAATTTCTATCATATCAATTGTTAATATATTTAATACTATATCAACCAATCTACTTCTAAGAAAGAAGGAATTTTCAACCCTTAAGGCTATAGGTATGACTGAAAAGCAACTTAGAAGAAGTGTACTTCTTGAGGGAACCTTATATGGAATAATAGCTGCCATAGTTGGAGGAATATTATCAGCTCTTCTTTTAGCCCTTATGATTAAAACCGGAGGCGGAGTTGCAGATGTAAAATATAACTTTGCAGCGGTACCATTTATTCTTTCAATTATCTGTGCCATAGGAGTTACTTACATTTCAACCCTAGTACCTCTTAGAAGATTAAAAAATCTTACAATAGTGGAAGGTATTAGTGATGATGAATAGGTAAATAGATAATAGGGAAAAAGTTTCAAATATTAACCATATAGGATATAATATAATTAAATAGGATGAATAATTAAACAGGCTCAGCTGGAATTTTATTTTAAATATCCAACTGAGCTTTTAGAGCATTATGGAGGATATATGAAGATATTATTAGTTGAAGACGATATTACCCTTGCTATGGGGATTGAATACTCACTTAAAAATGAAGGCTTTGAAATAGTTCATGGGAGTAACCTAAAAGAAGCAAGAGTTTTTATAGAAAAAGATAATATAGATATGATTCTATTAGATGTAATGTTACCGGATGGTAATGGTTACGATTTCTGTAAGGACATTAGAAGAAAAGTGGAGGTTCCAATTATTTTCTTAACTGCTTGTGATGAAGAGGTTAATGTAGTCTTGGGGCTAGATATGGGAGCAGATGATTATTTAACTAAGCCTGTTAGAGTACGAGAATTAATTGCAAGAATTAATGCAGTTACAAGAAGACGTGGAGTAGAAAAAAAGGGGAATGAAAAACAGAAAATTACATATAGAGATTTGACTATATATCCTTTGAAATTTGAGGTTTATAAAGATGAAGAAAAAATAATATTAACCTCTGTTGAATATAAACTTTTACTGTTATTGCTGCAAAATATGGGAGATGTACTTACAAGAAAGCAACTGTTAGAAAAACTTTGGGATATTGAAGGTGATTTTATTGAAGAGAAAACTTTGACTGTATATATTAATAGACTAAGAGAAAAACTTAAGGAAGAAAAAAATACACCATACATTGAAACCGTAAGAGGAATTGGATACAGATGGATAAACGAAAAGTGTTAAATATAAGAAGATTCTACAGAAATCCTGAAGTTAAAAAAATTACAGTGAAATTTATAATTATTCTACTAGTTGGAATAATTACTATTTTTTCTGCATCATCTTTTATAGTTAAAAGAGTTAATAGGTTAATGATAAATCAAAATGCAATAATTTTATCTAACATATTAGAAGAAAAGGACACGATAAGTGTAATAAAAGATTTTTATAAAATAAGTAATAAGGAAGAAGTACAAAGAGCTAATGAATTGTTAAAAAGCTATGGTTATGGCGAAAATATGTCTATGGCAAGTAATGAAATAGGAACCTATATAGGGAAGGAAATCCTTACTGTATTTATTCCAATGGGTGTACTTTATTTAGTAATATTATATCTTTTGTTCTTAAAGGAACTTAGAGGTATATATATAAAGATGGACGAGATTGTAACAAAAACAGGAGGCGTATCTAGTGGGAAATATAAGCGTATTGAAGGAGATTTTAATGAAGGTGAAATGGCAGTACTCATTTCCTCATTAAATTATATGGGAGATAGAGTGAATAACTCCATTGAGCTTCTCAAAGCGGAAAAGGAATATTTAAAGGATTTCTTATCTGATATTTCCCATCAGTTAAAGACTCCTCTAGCCTCATTAATTATGTTTAATGATCTATTAAAAGAAAATGAAAATATGCCCTATGAGGATAGGATAAAGTTTTTAGATAAATGTGAAGAACAGCTTGAAAGAATGGAATGGTTAATAATGAATCTTCTAAAGGTTGGAAGACTAGAGGCTGGAGCAGTTAACTTTGAAAAGGAATATGAGCCACTAAGAGACACTATAGATATGGCAGTATCTTCACTAATTCAGAAAGTGAAAAAGAAAAACCAGCAGTTAATAATTTATGGGGATTTAGATATAGCTGTAAGCCATGATAGACATTGGCTAGCTGAAGCTATTTCCAACATATTGAAAAATGCCATTGAACATACACCCTATGAAGGGAAAATAGAAATAGGTGTAGAAAGAGGAGCACTTATAACTAAAATAAATATTGTGGATAATGGAAAGGGAATGTCAGAAGAGATTCAGCAGAAGGTATTTAAAAGATTTTATAAGGGAGAAAATAGTGTAGATCCAAAGAGTATAGGTATTGGACTTTCTCTATCTAAAAGCATTATAGAAAAACAAGGGGGAGAAATTAAGCTAAGAAGTAAAGAGGGGGAGGGAACTACCTTTGTCATTAGCTTTATAGATTCTTTAAAAGAATAAGATATAATATATTTAGATAAAAGTGTAAATAGTTTTTAGAGAAGTTACTTTGAATTAATATAGTATGGTGTAGAACCATAAAGTAAAGAGTAATGATATGGAGGACAAAATATTGGGGATGAAAGTTGAGCATTTAAACTCCATGTATAGGAATAAATGGTGGAATTCTAGCAGTGAGTTAAAACTAGAGAATCAACCTAGCACCTATTGGGAAAAGAGAAAAAATGAAAAAAAGTTTAATACACTTATAGATAATATTATAAATCATATAGAAAACTTTCCTGAGGATGTAAATGCAAGAGTAAAGTGGAAGGAGATAGGGAATAAATATCTGGACAACATAATTTTAAAAGAAGATACTTTCAAGCTGGGAATTTTAGATAAGGAAATGAAAGCTCAATTTTTTAGGAGTACTAATGATTTTATAAAGGCGTGTAAGAGTTTTGATAAGAGCTTAAACTATGAAGATATCGGGCAAGCAATGAGAAATGTTTGGATAGTGAATATATTTCAAAAGGTAGTAGGAGAGGAAATCAAATTTACTGATGCCATATTTGGATATAGTATGCTATATCCCTATACAGATAATTATTTAGACGATATAGGAGTAACTAAGGAGGAAAAAAAAGAATTCAATAATAGATTTACTCGAAGACTTAAAGGAAATAGTATAAAGGCTGTAAATCCTCATGAAGATAAGGTATACAACCTAGTAGCCTATATAGAATCAGTGTTCCAAAGGGATAAATATCCTATGCTATATGATAGCTTACTACTTATACATCAGGGGCAAATTAAAAGTCTTACTCAACAAGATGAAGTAACAATACCCTACGAGAGAGATATTTTGGAAATATCTATTGAGAAGGGTGGAGCTTCTGTGCTTGCTGATGGTTATCTTATTAGAGGGACCTTAACTGAAGAAGAGGAAGATTTTGCTTATGGATATGGATTTTTGCTTCAACTTTGTGATGACCTTCAGGATGTAAAGAGTGATTTAGAAAATAATCATATGACAGTTATGTCACAGCTAGCGACAAAATATCCATTAGATGTGATGACTAATAAGTTAATAAATTTAACCATAGATGTGGTTGACAATGCACGGTGTTTTAAAGATAAGAATAGCAGTGAATTAAGAAAGCTTATAAAGGATAATTGTATAAATATGATATTATTTGCTATAGCTGATAATGAGGATTACTTCTCAAAGGCTTATATTGAAGAGATATCTAAAATATTACCTTTTAGAATGAGCTATATTAAAGAGCTAAAAAAGAACCTGAATAAAAAGTTTAAGAAATTAACTTCTATTTATGAAGAAGAGGAGTTAGAAAAAATATTGTTATATCTAATAGAATAATAAATTAGGCTTAGTTTTAATATAGTGTTGATAATGAACTACATATTATTACTCACAGCTTTGCATAAATTCAACTAGAGATTCCTTTGCTCTGCAGGAATCTAAGTTTACACTTAAACCGTTTCGAAAGCTTGATTTACTAAGGCCCCATTCAAGCAAAAAGCTAAAATACAACAACTCGATTCTCCCGAACAAGTTGTATTTCTTAACGCTTTTCACTTTCATAGAGCCTAAGTAAATCTNNATCAACAACCATTTAAAATAAAACCATAAATTAAAAGATTCCTAAGTGGAATCTTTTAATTTTGGGCTCCAATTTAAGATTTTGATTATAATAGGTTACATATTACATCTTTAAACTTAGCATAAAAAAGCTTATAATTGACATGGGTTAAATAATTATTATTAATTAATATTTCTTAAAAACGTTTAACTTTTTAGAATTGGAGGAATTATGGAGAATAATAAATATTTAGATATCATAGGAAAAAATCCTATAATTATAAAGTCAATTTCAAATCCTACTGAAGAAATGAAACTTTTAGTAGTTAAAAAAAATGGGTCCATGCTTCAATATATAGATAATCCTACTGAAGAAATGCAGTGGGAGGCATTAAAAAGTGATGCTATGACCATAAGATTTATAAAACATCCTAGTTATGAAATGAAAAAATATGCCATAGAAAAAGGATGGAATAATTTAAGATATATAGATAGCCTAAGTGAAGAGCTTATAGAAATAGCTATAAGTCAGCGAGGATGGGCTATACAATACGTAGATAATCCTACATTGGAGATACAAAGGTTAGCTATAGATAGAGATTATGATGCTATTAAATATATAAACAATCCATGTGAGGAAATACAAGAGAGAGCCGTAAATATAAGCTATGAAGCTCTTAGATATATAGATAATCCTAGTGAAGGAGTGGAGCTACTAGCAGTAAAACAAAATGAAGCTGCTGTAAGTCTTATTTCTAATTTAACTCAGGAGAAAAAATTGAAACTTCTAAAGGGTAATCCACTAACTATGAAATATTTTAATAATGCCCTGCCTATAGACAAGATAGAAGAAATCTTCAAGGAAGTAATAGGTGTAGAAGAAGTAGAGGATCAATACATTAGAAATTTTATAAATTCTGAAAGTATAGGGATAAAACAAGGAAATATATCTATGGATAAGATTTTATTTATATATAAATATGGAAGTAAAAAGGCTAAAAAAATAGCTGTTGATGAAAAATTGAAATATTAGGTATCTGAAGAAAAATAACTAGTTATTTTTCGGAAGATGCCTTAATGAAGGGAGAAAATTATGAACTTTAAAGATACGTTACTAGCAACAGAGTTGGTTATAGCTACTAAAGAAGTACCTTTAATCGTGGGAGAAAGTGGTATTGGTAAAACAGCATTAGCAAAAGAGTTAGCGAAAAAAAATAATTGGAACCTAGTGGTTATAGATGGAAACCTTCTTAAGGAAGGAGAAATAGGTGGACTTCCTACTGTAGAGGATTATAAAGAATCAAAAAATAATAAAAGTAGTACAGTAAAAAAGATAACTGTATATGCAGTACATACAAAGTTACAGGAAATAGATAGCTTAATTCATAGTGGAAGAGAAGTTTTATTATTTATAGATGAAATTAATCGTTGTGAACACACGGTGCAACAAGAGCTAATGAATTTAATACTAAATAGAGAAATAAATGGGTATGAGCTTTATGATAATGTTAAAATAATGGCAGCAATGAATCCTTCAAGTAAGTATGGAGAAGGTTTTGACTATCAGGTTGTAGATATGGATTCGGCTCAGGAGAATAGATTTGTATGGCTTTATATGGATAGTGAAGTTAAAGCATGGCTAAGTTGGGCAAAGGGATATGGAATTGAAGAAAAGGTTATGGAGTTTATTTCAACCTTTCCGGAATACCTTCATGACAGAGATAATGAAGATCATGCAAAGGCTACTCCAAGAAGCTATGAGAGGGTATCTAAGATTTATAAATTGTACAAAGATAGCCAGGGGTATATACATAAGAGAGTATTTCTAGAAATATTAAAAGGAAATTTAGGAAAGAAGATAGCACAAGAATTCTTTGGTTTTGTTGAAGAAAATAATGCTCCTCTTATTACTTATGAAGAAATATTTGAGACAGAAGATATTTCAATAGAGTTAGCTAGTACTATAAAGGTAGAAACACATACACGCCTATACTTAATTGGGAAAAATATACTTCATAGACTAGAGAATATGGATATTGAAGAAAAGAATATACAAAGATTAGTGGAACTTCTAGAATTATATCCTATAGATTTAAGATTAGGTATCATGCAAGAAATTAAGGAATGCTATGAGAAGTTGTACGAGAAATGTTTAGAAGAAGAGAAGTTTTTAGAGTTATACTTTAAGGCCTATAAAGACATTAAGGAGTAATTGTATTATGGGAAAGAACTTTGAGGAAACAAGAGAAGAACTCCATAAAAGGATATACCATATATATTCAACTGAAGAGTTAACTTCAGACTTTGAGAGAGATTTTATGAATCTTGTTGATAAGGTTAATTTTTACCTAATACAGGAAAAGCATAGTTTCTATGGTCATTTTCTTTTAAAGATGGAGAGAAAGATAAAATATGATATATCAACACCTACAGCAAGCAACTTTAAAAACTCAAAATATATAATATATTTTAATCCAATGATATTCTTAGGGCTTACTCTAGAGCAAATGGGGGACTGTATTAAGCATGAAATACATCATATTCTAGCTCTCCATTTAATTAGAGCTAAAGAGCTTAAGGGTAAAGTAAGTCCCTTAGCTATAAATATGGCCATGGATATAGTGGTAAATCAACATTTAGAATACTTACCTCCTTATGCAGCTACCTTATCTTGGGTTAATATGAAATATAAATTAGATATGAAGCCCTTCAATAACTTTGAGTATTATGCCTACCATATTCAGAGCAAATTAGATTTGCTTGGAGAGAGAGAGAAGGAAGAAGATAAAGAGAATAATGAAGAATTTGCCAAGGAATTTAGCCCTTTTAAAACCCATGACATGTGGGAAAAGTCAGAGGATATTGAGGATAAAACCTTAAAGGAATTTACCTTGAAGTTTGCCATGGAAGCCTTAAAGGGAGAAAACTCTCCTCATATAGAAAGTTTTCTTAAAGATTTAAGAGAAGATCAAGGAGAGATTCCATGGAATTTATATTTAAAAAAGCTGATGGGAACCATAGAAGGAGATAGAAAGAAAACTATAACTAGAAGAAATAGAAGACAACCTAATAGATTAGATTTAAGAGGAGAATTAAGGGGACATACAGCTCATATTACACTGGCTCTAGATATCAGTGCTAGTATAAGCAATGAAGAATTTGAGCAAGCCTTAAAAGAAGTTTTAAATATAGTGAAGAGCTATAAGCATGAAATAACAGTTATAGAGTGTGATAGTGATATAAAAAACATATATAAGATAAAAAATTCTAGAGATTTAAGAGAAAGAAGTCATTCTAACGGTGGAACTAAATTTTCTCCAGTGTTTGAACAGGTGAATAAAACAAACACAAATATATTGATATATTTTACTGATGGAGAGGGAGAAAAAAAGTTAGAAGTAGTTCCAAAGGAATATAAAACTCTATGGATAATATCAGGACATGGACAGAAGCTTTCTCTACAGAAGCCCTTTGGAATGATAAAAAAATTAAAAGCTGTGGAAATTAAGAATGATAATATAGATATGGAGGATGTAAGGTCCGATGGATGGTCTATGAATCATCAGCAGCCAGACCTGTAAGAGTAAAACTAGATTTATGGATATTATTTATAGACAAAAATAATAATGGAAGCTAAAAATAGCTTCCATTAATTAATCTTTAAACAAATTATAAAAAATTTCAATGACAGGCTTATTTTCTAATGTATTAAATTTAGCATTACGACTAAATTTATAGTTGAAGCCACATTTTTCGATTACCCTTTTAGACCTAAGGTTAAAGTCATAATGGCTACACCAAATTAAATCTAAATTTAGATTTTCAAGCAAATGCTTAATAAATATCTTAGTAGCTTCAGTAGCGTACCCATATCCCCAATATTTTGAATTTAACATAAAGCCAATGTATCGTTGGTTCAGATCTTCTAGAGACTTATCAAGTATTATATTATCTATTCCAATTGAACCAATGACCTTGTTCTCTGATTTTAGTACAATAGCACAAGATTGATTTGAAGAAATTTTTATATTTATATCTTTTTTACATTGCTCAATATCCGTAGCAGTATAAAAACCAGCATTATAAGCAACTGTATTATCAGAAACAAATTCATAATAATCTAAATAATCATTAGATTTCCATGTCCTCAAAAGAAGTCTATTGGTTTCTAGTAAATTCATTGAAGTTCCTCCATTTCTACTATTTCTCCACAAATAATAACTCTTCCATTATCAGGACATTTCATTTCAAATCTTTTTTCTTTAGAGTCACCATAATCTAATGTAGCACCATTTAAGAGAGCATACATACTAGGATATATACTATTCCAAAGTTCGTGACAGATAGGTGGACATATATCTTCAACAATAAAGCTGTCGCCTTTTTTCAGATATCCACATCTACAATTGCTTTCTTTTATAGTTAGCTTTACTTTTGGCATAAATTTTCCCCCCATAAAGTTTAATAAATAAGATGATATAAGATCAACGGTATTAATTTAAAGTTTAGTAACTGTACCATTTTCAACCTTCAATATATTTCCTATAAATTTAATATCATTATCCCTAACTACTATTCCATCTGCATCTGTACATAAATATAATACTTTTTCTGAGTTAAGTGTATAGGCTTTAAATTCATCTATGTTATATGTTGCATTATCCCAATGGGGCATAAATTCAAAGTTAACTAAGCCTAATCCTTCGCTATTATTTAAATCATAAGAGCTTTTATAGGTGTCTCCAATTGTTATAATATCAATAGCTTCAGTCATTATTATGCTTCCAGCACTTATTCCTATGAGAATTCCATCTTTTGCAACATAATCTTTTAATAACGTATGAAAGTTTCTCCTCATAATATTAGATAAGAAGTAAGCTGTGTTTCCACCGGATAAATGGATTGCATCACATTGAAGAAGCTCTTTTATTTTATTCTCATCAAAATCTTCATCTATATCAAAGTAGAGTAGATTGTCTATTCCTAGCCTTTTATAATATTCAACCTTTTGATTATAATACTTTCTTGATAAATCAGCACAGGAAGGTATATATGCAAGCCTAGGATTTTTTTTATTTAATAGATTTAATAATTCCTCGTCGGGGTTATCACTCTTACCAATAATTTGATCACTATAAAACATTAGTTTTTTCATAAAGCCTCCATGTAGTTAAAAGGATTAAAGTATAGTAGCCCTTCTATAGCTTTAATTCAGCTTCTTTTTGATTTCTGAGATATTCTCAGCGATGTATGAGATTACCATTAAGAGAAAAAATACTGTTGTACCTATTAAGAGTGTCTTAATGAATAGCAAAAAATCACTTGTGGCTGATAATAAAATACCTGAATTTATTATACTGAAAGCTAATATGATACAGGAAATTATTCTTAAGCCGTTAATATATGTTTCTTCTTTATGGTATTCTCTATATTCACTTGAAGTATTTTTATTTTGTATTGCTAAATCATAACACTCTGCACATAAGTATTTGCCATGATAATTGGTTCCACCATCAAAAAATGAGGTTTTTTTATTGCAATGTGAACAGTTTTTACTCATACTAAATTTTCTCCTTAATTTATAATATTTTACTATAGTTCTGCGTTCTATAACATATGATTGAAATTATGCTTATAATCTTCATCTTATAATAGTCGTGAAATATGAAATCGTATTATACAAAGAGTGTGCTAGAATACAACAAAACAATGAACCAGTATTTATGTATAGCAGTCCTAATATCAGACCACAGATTAAAGCTGATAATGTTTGAACAAAATTAAAATGTAATAATGCAAATAAAAAAGCTGATACCAAAAGAGCTATTACCACACCATACCTATTTTGTAATCCCTGCAACACATATCCTCTCATTAGTATTTCTTCTACTATTGGAGCAAGTAAACAAATACGAATAAAATTAGCCATTGGAGCTTGTCGTAATATTTCTAACGTTTTTTGATATTCTTCTGCACTTGTTGAAAACATACTATCAAAAATGGGATCTAAGAATTTATCCAACAAAAAGAAAAATAGAATGGAGCAACCAACAGCTAACAAAAGATTTGTTACAGTTATACCTTTAAAAAAATTGAGATTTAACTGATATTTTTTTATTAAAGCAAAAAGAAAAATACTATTAAAAACAAGTATAATTAAAAGATTTAGCCATATTGATATATTGCTATCTAACTTTCTCCATATCACTATATCTAATGTCGTTGGCATTATTCCACAAGCAACAAAATATACTGACGTCAATAGGACAACATTTACAATAGAGGTATTCTGATTGATAATATCTAATTTCAAATTATCACCCTTTCTATGGATTAAATAAATAATAGTGAATTCATTATCTTTCACCACCTATTTTAATATAGAAAATAATAGAATATTTTTTTCTTGATTAGCCAATATTCGATTGTAAAATTTCACAATATCCACGCAGATACTGACTAGTTATTTTTTATTTAGTTCTTCAAGCACATTGGTTACTAAAGGACTCAATCTTTCTTCGATATCCTTCCAGTCATATTCGTGTATTGGGAAAATTGAATTTTTAACTTTCTTAACACTTTTTACTGGGAAGGTTATTCCATTAGGATATTCATTATTTACTCCAATGATATTCATCTCAATAGGATAGGATAAAGCGTTCCAAATAGAATCTAGAACAGGACCTTTATAGTATTTTATTATCTCTTCAGTACCACCACCATGTCCTATAATTCCTACAGGTTTGCCAAATAAAGGAGAGCGATAATTTTCCTCATTGAATCTTTTTAAAAAGGTTAACAGCTCCTTTATGTAAAATTAAAAGTTTTTACTCAAAGTTCTATCCAGTATCTTTGAACTATGTTACCGTTATCCTCCATAAGTTCGTTTTCAAGGATTCCACCATTTGCAAGAATAGTTTTTGCTGAAGGAATATTATCCTTATTACAAGTTACAAGAACTTTATCAATACCCATGGTCCAGCATTTTTCTAGAGCCATTCTTAGCATTATAGTTGCATAGCCTTTTTTTCTTTCACTAGGGCGAATTCCATAGCCTATATGGCCACCAAATTTAAGCAGCTCTTCATTTAAGCAATGTCTTATGCACACTGCTCCTAGTATTTTATTTTGATTATTTATTAAAAAGAATGTATCTGAAGGTGCAAAATGATGTGGACATTTTTCTCTAGTCTTATAACTTTCCAAATCTTTTAATAAACTTATGTAATCTCTTCCTCTTGGCCTTATGGAGCCAGGAGATATACGCTCACCTTTTTCTTCACATTCTAATAGCATTTCATTATATCCATGTTTATGTTCCATTGAAGGAACTGCTAGATAAACTTTTTCCAAATTAAAAACACAACCTTTCCTATGGCACTTTACTGCGGAGTTTATAGATTTGGTGGAATATATTTACATTATAGCATAAATGAGTTTTATATAAATAATACTTATTAAGAAGAAAGTTCAAAAATCAGCGTTAATGGTATATAATAACATATATGATTAATTGTTGTAAATTTTTAAAGTTAGAGGGGAAAATATGAATTGGATTGAAAAAATAAGGGCATATGTACCTTGCAATAAACAAGAGGAAAAGGATAAAGAGGGAATTTTAAAGTGTATTGAAACTCAAGAAAATATTTTAACTAGAGATAATGAACTAGCTCATATAACGAGTTCTGGATTTATAGTGAATAAAGAAAGAGATAAAGTCTTGATGATACATCATAACATATATAACTCATGGGCATGGACAGGTGGACATGCAGATGGGGAAGAAAATTTATTAGAAGTTGCAATTAGGGAGGCAAAAGAAGAAACAGGTATTGAAAATATACAACCTTTATCCGAAGATATTGTATCATTAGATATATTATCTGTAGTAGGTCATGTTAAGAGAGGGGAATATGTGTCTGCTCATCTACACTTATCAGTAGCCTATCTATTAGAAGGAGATCATAGTGAAGAAGTAAAAATAAAACCAGATGAGAATAGTGGCGTTAAATGGATCCCTGTAGAAGAGATATTTAAATATAGCAGTGAAGAAGAAATGCATAAGGTATATGAGAAAATTATAAATAAAGCAGTTAAATTAAAATAGCTGATATTCGGTGGGGGTAATTTTATGATAACTGAAACCTTAGAATGTAAAGTAAGTGATATTATGAATAAGGATTTTATTGTATTAAACTTAGGTCACACATTAGAGTATGCTCTTAATAAAATGATGAAGTTCTATAAAGATGAGGTAATTATAGAAGATGAGAATGGGCAATTATTGGGGATATTTACGCGGAAGGATTTTGGAAAACTGATGGATATTCAGCCGTTTTCTCTTAAAGATAGTATTAAAGATTATATTAGCAGTAAAGTTATTACAATCAGTGCTAAAACTTCAGTAAGAAATGCTAGAAACTTAATGTTACAACATAATATTGGTAGATTGCCAGTGGTAGAAAACGATAAAGTTATAGGTGTTCTAACTAGCAATAATATAAGAGATAAATTTTATTTAAGTATTGATCATATGTATGTTTTACAGAATAATATTATTGATAATATGCATGAGGCTGTATGTATATCCGATGCTAAAGGAATTGTTAACTATTGGAATAAAAGTTCAGAAAAATTATACAATATCAAAGCAAAAGATATCATTGGAAGATATATTGGAGAAATTTTTCCTAATGCTATGATAACCAAAGTATTAAAACATGGTAGATATGTACAAAATATGAAGCATGAGCCTGTGAAAGGTAAATTAGTAATTCTAAGTGTAGTTCCTATATACAATTCAAATGGAGAGTTAATTACCATTGTATCTACGGATAGAGATATAACTGAAGTGGTAAATTTATCTGAACAACTTACTTATGAGAAGAAAAAAGTAGAACTGCTAAAAGATGCATATCAGAGAGAAATTGCTACTAATTATAATTTTTCTTCAATTACGGGAAAGAATAAAAAAATTATGGAGATAATAGCAATTTGTCAAAAGGTTGCTAGCACTACGGCTAGCATATTAATTACAGGAGAGAGTGGGACAGGAAAGGAAGTTTTTGCTAAAGCAATCCATGAAGCTAGTGGAAGGCAAGGTCCCTTCGTAGCGGTAAATTGTAGTTCTATACCAGTACAGCTTTTAGAAAGTGAACTTTTTGGATATATAGAGGGAGCTTTTACTGGAGCTTCTAAAAAGGGGAAAATAGGAAAGTTTGAACTTGCCAATAATGGAACACTATTTTTAGATGAAATTGGGGACATGCCCTTTGAAATGCAAGCAAAGCTTTTAAGAGTTTTACAGGATGGCATGATATGCAGATTAGGTGGAGAGAAAGAAATAATAACTAATACTAGAATTATTGCAGCTACTAATAAAAATTTAAAAGAGCTTATAAAACAAAACTTATTTAGAGAAGATCTGTTTTATAGAATATCTGTAGTTCAATTAGAGCTCCCACCATTAAGGGAAAGAAAAGAAGATATAAAGGAGCTAATAAATTTATTCATTAACCAAGTATCCAAGAAGGAGAATATAGATATAAATTTAGTGGAAGAGAATATATATAAAACTCTTATTAATTATAAATGGGAAGGAAATATTAGAGAACTAAGAAATGTAATTCAAAAAATGGTTATTCTTTCGAATGATGGTGTAATATCTGAGGAATCAATTCCACAGTATATGAGAGATTATTCTGTAAAAGATTTTGAAAATTCTGAAGGAAGCTATGACCTTCGAACTAGCATAGAAAAATTAGAAAAGCGGATGATTATGGAAGCTATGAATTTAGCAGGTGGAAATAAACAAAAAGCGGCGCAGACTTTAAATATTAAAAGAAGCACTTTATATTATAAATTAGCTCAATACAATTTATAGTATCAGTTTTTTGAAAAGTATGTCAAAAAACTGACGCATTTTTATTTTATAACATGATTATCCAACAAAAGCTAAAATACATGAGAGTTATGAAATGTATTTTATGGTCTAAGCATAAAATATTTAAAATATTAGCTTAGGTATGAGTAATTTCATAAAAGATACATATAAAGCGTGTCAAAAATTTGACACTATATATGTCAAATTTTTGATATTAGTTTTAAGGTTATTATGAAAATTAATAGATAAATGGGCATTTATCTGATGATGTTAAAAATTATCAATTTATAGATGATTTGGCACAGTAATTGCTAAAAATATAGTAGACAGTAAAAACTAAAAAAATAAAATGGAGGCGATTGTATGTCAAAAGCATATCGGTTCCCACTTAAAATGCATATAGGGGCGCCAGCCGTACCTATAGTAAAGGAAGGACAAAGCATAAAAAGAGGGGAGTGTATTGCAGAGCCCAAAGGTTTGGGAGCAAAAATTCATTCCAGTATTTTTGGTACTGTTAGAGCAATTACAGGAATGTACATAGAGATTTTAGCTGAGAATATCCAAACTAAGGATTATATAAAAATTAAGGAATGCAGAGATATTTGTGAGGCAGTATATGAAGCTGGTGTAATTGGTAGTGGAGGAGCAGGATTTCCTACTTATGTGAAACTACAAACTAAATTAGAAGGTGGGTATATAATAGCCAATTGTGTAGAGTGTGAACCAGCATTACATCACAATATAAAGCTATTAGAAGAAGCTTCTGAACTGGTAGTGAGAGGTATAGAGTATGCAATGAAGGCAACAGGAGCGAAAAAAGCTTATATTGCCATTAAAGAGAAAAATCAAAAAGCTATTAAGTCAATTGAAAGCTGTTTAAAGGATTCCACAGACATTGAAATACATACTCTTAAAGATATTTATCCTATGGGAGAGGAAAGGGCTATAATTCATGACATATTTGGACAATGGCTAGAGCCTAATCAACTTCCTATAGAAGTAAATTCTGTAATTCTTAATGCTGAAACCCTGTGTAATATTACAAAAGCTGTAGAGGAAAGAAAGCCAGTAATTGATAAGGATATTACAGTGATAGGAAATTTGAGAGATGGTAATACTCCTCATGTATGTATGAGCATTCCTGTTGGTATGCCGATCAAAGAATTAATAGAAAACTGCGGAGGCATTAATGGGGATTATGGAGAGATAGTTTTAGGAGGTCCTTATACAGGAGTAGCAGTAGATTTAGAGGAGGAAGTGGTGACAAAGACTTCAGGTGGAGTAATAGTTACAATACCTCTTCCAGAATACAGAGGAAATTTAGGATTATTGGTATGTGCCTGTGGTGCTGATGAAAATAGGCTTAGGGATATAGGAAACAAGATGCATGCCAACATAGTTGGGGTAGCAGAGTGTAAAAATATCATAAGAAATAAAGGCGTGGCAAAATGTAAGACTCCAGGAGATTGTCCAGGGCAGATAGCTGCTGTTTTGAAGCTTAAGAGTATGGGGGCAGAAAGGATACTTATATCTAATTGTTCTGATTGTTCTAATACGGTAATGAGTTGTGCTCCAAAACTTAATATTCCTGTATATCATCATACAGACCATATTTTTAGGACCATAGATTACAAGCTAACTAGAAGACTTAGTTTAGAAGAAAGTGAAGGAGGAATTTAGCCATGTCAATGAATGATGAACACGCATTGGAAATGAAAAATGAAGTAGCTGTAGTGTGTTGCAGAACTGAAAAAGGAACAATTTTATCTGCAGCTAATCTAGAAGATCCATCAATCTTTCCAGATATGCTAGAAACAGGACTTATGTCTATTCCAGATGATTGTTTGAAGATTGGAGAGGTATTAGGTAGAAAGTTAATTAAAACCATAGACTCACTAACCCCTATTACACCAGATTTAGTGGAGGGATTATCTGAAACAAAGAGTAAGATTTCTATTTCACCACAAGCTAAAGCAGTACTTAAAGTTAATAAGAAAGCAGGAGAAACAATAACCGATAGAGATTTAGAAAACCCAATGCACTTTGAAAAATTACAGGATTCTTTATTGATTAATCTTGAGGATGAAGTACTAACTGTGGAGAAAGTATTGGGGCAGGTATTGAAGGAAGATACAAGTGCATTGACACCAATTACGTCAAAGTTATTAAAAGATTTTGAAGATAAGAAGAAATCTTTTAGCAGTAAGTCTCAAATATTGAATATTACTAGTGGTGCTGTTTTAAAGATTAAAATCGCAGAAGGCAAAGGAATAGATATAGAAGTTCCATTAACAATTCATCAAATGGGATCTACTGAATTTTCAAAAGTAAAGGTAATAGAAAATTCCATTAAACCAGAGGAAAATTCAGACATGGTTGAAGCAAAAGAAATCCTTAAGGTTGAGAATAAATTAGTTAGAACCTTATTAAAGAAGCATTTTGAAATTAATGAGGTCAGGTTTGGAGAGCAAACGAAGATTGACGGAAAAACCTTATATATTAGAGAAAACATATGTGAAGATGCAGTAAAGGTAACAGAACTGGTAACTGATATTAAGATAGAGATCATTACTCCAGATAAATATAACACTTACTCTGAAACAATAATGGATGTGCAACCAATTGCAACCAAAGAAGGAGATTCTAAGTTAGGAACAGGAGTTACTAGAGTTATAGATGGAGTAATTGTTATGGTTACAGGTATCGACGAAGATGGAGTTCAAATTGGTGAATTTGGTTCTTCAGAAGGTATTCTTGAAGAGAACATTATGTGGGGAAGACCAGGAGCTCCAGATAAGGGTGAAATATTTATTAAGACTCAAGTAACCATTGAGCGCGGAACTAATATGGAAAGGCCAGGGCCTCTTGCGGCTCATAAAGCTACTGATTTTATAACTAATGAAATTAGAAGTGCTCTTAAGGTAGTAGATGAATCTTTAGCAGTAAGTAGTGAGAAATTAAATCAGTATAGAAGACCTGGTAAGAAGAAGGTAGTTGTAGTAAAAGAAATAATGGGACAAGGAGCTATGCATGATAACTTAATTCTCCCTGTAGAGCCTGTTGGAGTTCTAGGCGGAAAGCCAAATGTGGACCTTGGTAACCTACCTATAGTTCTTTCACCTCTTGAGGTTCTAGATGGTGGTGTTCATGCCTTAACCTGTATAGGTCCAGCATCAAAGGAGTGTTCAAGGCACTATTGGAGAGAACCTTTGGTTATAGAAGCAATGAAAGATTCAGAAATTGATTTGTGCGGAGTTGTATTTATAGGTAGTCCTCAAATTAATAGTGAGAAGTTTTATGTTTCTGAGAGACTTGGGATGCTAGTCGAAACTATGGATATAGATGGAGCAATAGTGACTACAGAAGGTTTTGGTAATAATCATATAGATTTTGCAAATCATATAGAGCAAATTGGTATGAGAGAAACACCTTGTGTTGGAATGAGCTTCTGTGCAGTTCAAGGGGCACTAGTAGTTGGTAATAAATATATGAAGTATATGGTGGATAATAATAAATCAGAAGCTGGAATTGAAAATGAGGTATTATCTTGCAATACCTTGTGTGAGGAAGATGCTATAAGAGCACTTGACATGCTTAAGTCTGCTATGGCTGGAGAAGAAGTAAAGACTCCTGAAAGAAAATGGAATGCCAATGTAAAAGAAAATAACCTAGAGTTAATTGAAAATGAAAGAAATTGTAAGGTTATTAGGGTGGAAAATGAAAATTCTATACCTATGAGTGCAAAGAGACTAGAAAAATACTCAACAAAATAGCTTATATAATTTAAACCATCATAATAAAGACAATAAAGTTAAAAGCTTAAGGAGAAAATTCACATGAAATATGGAGATAAGATAATAGAAATGCAAGGCATCATATGTGAGCTACATGATGGATCAGTATCAATAGATTTAAAAGGAAGACTGGGATTTTTAAAGATCCCAATGAGAATGCTTATAACAGAATATCCCCTAAAGCTAGGACAAGAAGTGGGTTTTAGGATGAGTTTTCTTGAGGTATTAAGTGAAAATCCAAATGATAAGTATGTCAGCAACATTAAAACTAGAAATAGAAAGGAAGGGAAAGAAAATGGTTAATAGTTCTACAGCTATTAAGGAGCTACAATCAGAAATTTTTGTACCTATTACCCCTCCCCCAGTATGGACACCAATTACTAAAGCACTTAAAGATATGAAAATTGCTTTTGCAACGGCTGCGGGAGTGCATTTAAAGTCAGATAAGAGATTTAATTTAGCAGGTGATTTTACCTTTAGAATAATACCAGGAAACACAAATACAGGTGAACTTATGGTATCTCATGGAGGATATGACAATGGAGATGTTAATAAGGATGTTAATTGTATGTTTCCATTAGATAGATTAAGAGAGCTTGCAGAGGAAGGTTTTATTAAGGAAATTGCTGAGACCCACATAGGTTTTATGGGCGGTGGTGGAAATCAAGAAAAATTCAAAAATGACACAGGACCTGAAATTGCA
This sequence comes from Clostridium sp. UBA4108, assembly GCA_002381695.1. Lineage (GTDB taxonomy): Bacteria > Bacillota > Clostridia > Clostridiales > Clostridiaceae > Clostridium_J. The sequence goes on from DFXM01000020.1 coordinate 471,083, forward strand.
AAGATATTGAAAGAAAAAGAAGTAGATGCAGTGGTATTAACTGCGGGCTGAGGAACTTGTCATCGCTCTGCTGTACTTGTACAGAGAGCAATTGAGGAATCGGGGATTCCTACGATAGTAATAGCGGCACTTCCACCAGTAGTTAGGCAGTCAGGTACACCAAGGGCAGTTGCACCACTTGTACCAATGGGGGCAAATGCAGGAGCGCCAAATAATCCAGAGATGCAAAGAGCAATATTAAAAGATACGCTTAAACAATTGGTAGAAATAGATTCAGTGGGAAAGATAGTTTCCTTACCTTATGAATATATAGCTAAAGTTTAATTGAATAATCTTAGTCTAGTCTCTTTATAACACTAAATTAGGATAAATGGTGGTTATATGAATAGAGAAATTGAAATAAGAAAATTGATAATTAAAACATTTCATATAAAGGAGGTAAAATTATCAGAATACTCATATAATTATATAGAGAATAACATTCTTTATATAGGAACAGAGGGTAATAAGGAATTAGTCACAGAGGAAAATAAATATGTGAAAGAAATTCACATAAAACTAGTGCAACCTGATGAGAAAGATGTATTTGTAAATTCTATCATGGATTTTAGTCCTATTGCTACCAAGGTATTAGGAAGGCTTGGAGAAGGTATTACTCATGTTCTGACAGGAGTTTGTGTAATGCTTACAGGAATCGATGAAAGTGGAGTTCAGATAGCAGAGTTTGGTTCATCGGAAGGAATATTGAGTGAACAAGTATATTTTGATAGAGCAGGTACTCCAGCTAGTGAGGATATTTTAATTCATGTAGATGTGATAGTGAGAGCAGGAATGGGTACTGTTAGGGAAGCTATAATGGAAGTGCATAGATTATGTGACAAATTCATTCAAGAAATTAGAAACTGCCTAAAGACTATAAATGGTAGATTTTGTAATGAAAGACATGAGTATATAGACAAGATTAAACCAAATAAGAAAAAGGTGGTAATTATAAAACAGGTTGCAGGTCAAGGAGCTATGTACGATACACTATTATTTCCCAAGGAAGCAGGTGGATTTGAAGGAGGAAGGTCTATTATTGATATGGGAAATATGCCTGTAATTTTAAGTCCAAATGAATATAGGGATGGAATCTTAAGAGCTATGCATTAGGAGGTAAGGTTATGGGAATTGGACCATCAACCAAGGAGACAACACTTCATCATTTTAGAGACCCATTACTTAAAGTTGTTTCAGAAGATTTAGACGTGGATTTAATGGGAGTTATTATAGTTGGAACTCCCCAAGATAATGAACAGAAGTTATTTGTTGGACAAAGAACTGCACAGTGGGTTGAGGCAATGAGAGCTGATGGAATAATTATTTCAGTAGATGGATGGGGAAACAGCCATGTGGATTATGCTAACACTATTGAAGAAATTGGGAAAAGAAATATACCAGTTGTAGGCTTAAGCTTCATAGGAACTCAGGGACAGTTTGTTGTTTCAAATAAATATATGAGTAATATTGTAGATTTTAATAAATCTGAAGAAGGCATTGAGACAGAGGTAGTAGGTGAAAATAACGTGACAGAGAGGGATGCTAGAAAAGCTTTATCAATTTTAAAGTTAAAAATAAGAAAAAATGAGGAGAAAGGTTAGGTGTGAATGATGAATGCTGCAAAGTCCATTCATGTTATCGATTCTCATACCATGGGAGAACCCACTAGAATAATCATAGGTGGAGTACCTGTAATTCCTGGGAAAACCATGCCAGAGAAAAAGGAGTATTTAGAGAAAAATTTAGATTATATAAGAAGCACCATAATGTTAGAGCCAAGAGGACATGCTGATATGTTTGGCTCAATCATTACGCAACCAACATTAGAAGAAGCTGATTTAGGTATTATATTTATGGATGCAGGTGGCTATTTAAATATGTGTGGGCATGGTTCTATTGGGGCATCTACAGTGGCTGTTGAAACAGGGATGGTACCAGTAACAGAACCCTACACAAATATTACCTTTGAGACTCCGGCAGGGTTGATAAAAGCGAGAGTGAAGGTTGAAAATGGAAAGGCTATAGAATCTACCATAACAAATGCGCCCTCATTTTTATATAAGAGTAGTTTAGAATTCAATATACCAGATTTCAAAAAGATTAAAGTAGATATAGCATTTGGAGGAAGCTTCTTTATTTTAGTTAATTCTGAAGAAATAGGTATTGAAATCTGCCCAGAAAATGCTCGGAAAATTAGTCAGATAGCAATGAAGATCAGGGATTTTGTAAATAAAAATTGTGTCATTGAGCATCCAACTTTAAAGCATATAAAAAAGGCGGATCTAGTTGAAGTTTATGGACCTGCCAAAAATCCTAAGGCACATTGTCAAAATGTAGTTATATTCGGGGATGGACAAGTTGATAGATCACCTTGTGGAACTGGTACCAGTGCAAAAATTGCCACTTTAGTTGCAAAAGGCGAACTTAACCTAAATGAGGAGTTTGTCTACGAATCTATACTTGGTACGATATTTAAGGGAAAGGCTATTAAGGAGGTAACAATTGGAGATTATACTGGAATTATCACAGAGATAACAGCTAGTGCCTATATTACAGGATTCAATCACCTAGTTATTGATGCAGACGATCCCCTAAAATACGGGTTTAAGTTAAAGTAATAGGTTAATTGACAAAAATAATGAGCAGAACTATAATGAAGGCAAAAGAGTACTAGGCAATATTTGTAAAATTTTAATTGTATTATATTAAAATTTCTACTCACCATTGATACTAGAGTAGAAGTTTTTAAATTAGGGGGATGATTATGAGTAAGATAGCGTTTTTAAGCGGATTGTTAATTGATGGTAATGGGAAAGAGCCAATAGTGAATTCATTGGTACTAGTGGAAAATAAAAAAATTACATATGCAGGGCCTATGAAAGAATTTGGAAATGAATATGAGAAGATAGATATTAGTGGAAGAACCATAATGCCTGGGCTTATAGACACTCATCTTCATTTTAGTGGAAATAGAACAGATAATGATAGTGATTGGGTTTTAGAACCAGTTATTCAAAAGTGTATTGTAGCTGTAGCTCAAGCGAGAGAGGCTCTTGAACATGGATTAACTTCAGTAGGAGAAATATCAAGATTTGGTATAAATATTAGAGATATGATTGAGGAAGGGATTATTCCTGGACCTCGTGTAATAGCTACAGGACTAGGCTTTTGTAGAACTTCAGGTCATGGAGATTCACATAGACTACCCCTAGATTATAATAATGTCTCTCATCCTTGGGCAGAGAGAGTGGATGGACCATGGGACTTGCGTAAAGCTGTTAGAGTAAGGCTTCGTGAGAACCCAGATGCCATTAAGATATGGTCTACAGGAGGAGGAATTTGGAGACATGATGCCAAAGCTCATTCCCACTATTCCATGGAAGAGATTCAAGCTGTAGTAGATGAATGTAATATGGTAAATGTTCCAGTATGGTCTCATGCTGAAGGATATGAAGGAGCATTAAATTCATGTAAGGCAGGAGTTTCTGTTATAATTCATGGTCAAGAGTTAAATGAAGAGTGTCTAGAGATAATGAAGGAAAAGAATATAACTTTTTGTCCAACTCTTCAATTTTTCTTTGAATGGTTTACTGTGTATCAGCCTCCATATAGACCAATTCATGATAATTATCCAGGAGATACTATAGCAGAAAAAGAGCTTAATCGTATAATTGATAATTTAAGAAATGCCAATAAAAAAGGAATTAGAATAACAGTGGGGTCAGATTCTTTCTGTAGTAGCTTAACGCCTTATGGTAAGTATGCTATTACAGAGATGTATGCACTAAATCGTGCAGGACTTACAGCAATGGAAACTATAATGGCAGCAACTAGAAATGGAGCTGAAATGCTTAATATTGATGACATAACTGGGACTATAGAAACTGGAAAGTTTGCCGATATAATAGTTATTAATGGAAATCCACTAGAGGATATACGTAAAATATCTAGTGATAATATGGAAGTCATAATGAAAGAAGGAACTTTTGTAAAAAGAAACTACAATTAAGGTATTTCAGCTTTATACCTGAATTATCTTTGGTTGCAGAGATTAATGGAAAGATAGTAGGCCATGCATTATTGACTAAAGCAGCTATAAAAGAGTTTTACTAAAAGTTTAGTAGAACTCTTTTTAACGTTAGGGGATATTTAACAAATTGTTTATTGAATTTAATATAATTGATGTATAATATTATAATTGATTACAAAATATGTAACATAATTTTAAAATGGATTTTAATTTTATTAAGATAATATTTAAGGGGGATTTTATGAGACTATCAAATTTAAATAGGTATTCTGATTTATTAAAGGGGTATACGGAGTTAAGGTGCCAAGAAAATTCATCAATTAATGTAATGCTAATGAATGGTAATTTAACTCAAAACGTTAAAACTTCATCAAGTGGTATTTCTGCTAGAGTCAATGTAAATAGAGCTTGGGGATTTGCATCTAATTCCAATATTAGTGATGAAAGTATCAGACAAGTCTTAAAGTTTGCAAGACAAAATGGAGAGTTTTTAAATTCAAAATCTATAGCAAAAAATAGAGAATTAATAACCTCAAATCACTCCATAGAAAAATCCTTCGCTACACAAAAGAGAAGATTAACTCAAAAAGAATTAATAGACTTTGCAAAGGAAGTAGATAATTATATTTCAAAAAAGTATAAAAATTTAATTAGTAGAACTGTAATGATTAATGAATTGAATATGGAAAAGAGGTTAATTACATCTTCAGGAGCTGAGTTATATTCATTTTTACCAAGGACCATGTTTATTGTTAGTTTGGCTGCAAATGATAATAGTGGAAATCCAGTGGAGTTAAGTAAAATATACGGTGGATTAGGTCAATTTGAAGATAATTTTAATAAGCCAGAGGAGCTATATAAGAAAATAGATGAACTCTACAATATGCTTATGGAGAAAGTTGAGGGAGTTTATGCCGATGCTGGATTAAAGGAGTGTATACTAGCTACAGATATAGCAGGAATATTAGCTCACGAAGCTATTGGACATACCACAGAAGCAGACCTTGTCTTATCGGGTTCTATAGCAGGAGAGTATATAAATAAACAGGTTGCTAGCCCTATAGTTACTTTAGTAGACTTTGCTAATATTGCTTTTGGAAATACTTGTCCTGTACCTATATATATAGATGATGAAGGAACTAAGGCTGAGGATGTAACCATAATAGAAAATGGAATTCTTAAAGGCTATATGCATAATAAAGAGAGTGCAAATCATTTTAATGTATTACCAACAGGAAATGCAAGAGCTTATCAATTTTCAGATGAACCAATAATAAGAATGCGAAATACTTGTATACTTCCAGGTACTGATAAGCTTAATGATATGATTGCTTCTGTGGAAGATGGATATTATCTCATGAAGCCTACTAATGGGCAAGCAGATGCAACTAGTGAATTTATGTTTGGAATAAGCATGGGATATGAAATAAAAAATGGGAAATTAGGAAAAGCTATAAAAGATACAACCATATCAGGAGTGGCATTCGAAATGCTAAAGACTATTTCTATGATATCTGACGATCTTTTATGGGTAAGTGGAGGAATGTGTGGGAAGAAACAGCCTATAACTGTAGGTATGGGTGGACCTGCAATTAAATGCAAGGTGAATGTAGGGGGAAGATAGTATGGAGAATAGAGAATTAGCCTTATGGTGTATAGATAATGTAATTAAGCAAGGGGCAGATAAGGCCCAATGTATTCTAAGAAATAGTAAAAAGTACGAGCTAAACTTTGGCAATGAAGGCATCTCTCTTCTAAGGACAACTATAGATGCCAATATAGCCTTAGTAGCTATAAAGGATGGAAAGAAATCTACTATATCTTTGAATAAAATAGATGAAGATACTATAAATGCAAAGATAAAAGAACTTATGGATATGTGTGAATCAGCTGAAGTTGATGAGTGCAATGATATTGCAGAATTTCAACCTAAAGAAGAATTTAATCAAGGAGATAATGAACCAGATTTAGAGAAAATGTATAGAGTTACAAGCTCATTTTTAGGTAAATTAAAAAGTGAGTTTCCACAAATTAAGTTTATGGATGGAACTGTAATGGAGTTTAATAGTAGTGAAATTATTTTCATGAACTCAAATGAAGTAGAGTTTAAAATAACAGAAGGAATATATGAGACTAGTATAGTTTTTCTAGCTAAAGAAGGTGAAAAATCCACATCCTTTACAGGATTCGGATATTCCTTTAAGGAACTTCCTGAAGACTTTATGGAATATGGAGATGTAAGGCAGAGACTTAAAGATATAGTTAGCCAATTACATTGTAAGAGCATAGGAGAAAAATTTGTAGGGGATATAATTTTGACTCCAGAGCTTGTAGTGGAAATGCTTTATTATTACAACATAAAGTTTCTTGGAGATGGAGCTTTAATAAATGGCACAAGTATATTAAAAGATAAATTAAATGAGAAAGTAGCTGATGAAAAACTTACAGTAAGATGTGTTCCTATAGGTGAGGAAATTCCATGTAAAAGCTTTATAACTATGGATGGATATAAGACCGAAAATATAAATCTAATAGAGAATGGAGTATTAAAATCCTTCATGTTAGGTTTATATGCAGCAAAGAAAACGGGAAGAGAAGTTACAAAGACAGATTTTAATTTAGTGGTGGATAAGGGAGAGAAATCACTAGAAGATATTATAAAATGTACTAAAAAGGGAATAGTTTTAGGAAGATTTTCAGGGGGAATGCCGGCTCCTAATGGAGATTTTGCAGGGGTTGCAAAAAATAGCTTTTATGTTGAAAATGGAGAAATTAAATATGCTATAACTGAAACCATGATAAGCTCAAACCTATATGACATGTTTAATAATATAGAAGCTATATCAAAAGAGACTTTAAATACAGGAAGCTCTATAACACCTTGGATGAAAATTAATGGAGTTAATATTTCAGGGAATTAATTGATATTAGTTACTGAGCGGTTAATGATGGTGTACGTGTATCAGTGAAGAATTAGATTGATCAAAATAAAAATAAAACACTTAGAATTTAAAAATCTAAGTGTTTTTAATAATTATATGTATTTACCACTCTCTACCAGAATCACCGCTCATTGAATTCACAGTGCCTTGTGGATATAGAACTGAGTAATGATTAATGGAAGGGTTAGGTATTGCATCTGTAGGGGCCTTAAATACAAATAAGATTTTTAGCTCTTCTGTAATTTTGTAACCTATAATCTTTTCGTTATTATCTGTAAGAATTTCATATTGTGGCTCACCAAAAGATTTTATTGTATCATCTAGAGTTATATTTTTCAAAGTTTCATCAAAGGAACGAATTTCAAACAATTGCATTCCCTTATTACATCCAAACACAACGTTTTTTGTATCGTAAGTAAAATAAGTACCTTTTGCTAAGCTAACATAGTCACTTTTATCTTCTTTTCCCCATTGTTTTTCAACGTCATCTATTACATTATATTTAACTTTAAAATCGCAGTTTATAATTTTACCATCTTCTGCACTGGTTAGAATACTTGATAAAATGGAATCTACAGAGGGTGATTTTGAAGTTTTATCTGAACTTTCTTGTTTTGGTTTCTCGGAGTTCTCTTTTTCTATTGAATCGGACTCTTTAGTGGAATTTCTTGGAGCCGACTCATTAATTTTTATATCTTTATTAAGCATATTACCACTTAAAACAATAAATGCAGTAGTGAATATACTAATTAGTGCTAATGTAGTCAAGGAAATTATGCTAAGTTTTTTCATAAAACATGGCTCCTTTATTATAGTAATACATAATACGTTATATACGTATATATTTAGAAAAAGTATGACTTTAGAATATAAAAAATATTTTAATTATTGTAATAACATTTATTATATATTATAATTAAAGTGATAATATTACAAATTTATTAAGGAGGGTAGAAATATGAATATTTGCTTTGTTGATAAAATGAAAAAAGTTAGAGCAACTTCCATAAGAATTTCAGCAAATTCTTTATTTAACGGGATAGGTGCGTCTAAAATTTCATATTTGAAACAATAGTAAGTAATTCATCTTTTACCAGAAGTATTTAAATAAATAAGATAAATATCTGGGTAGGTGTAACCTTACCCAGTTTTTTTATGCTGTTTTAAGCTAAAGTGTAAGGTCTGGGTAAGTAATTGCTTGCCCAGATTTTTTATATCAAGTAATCCTCAGTTTCAGGTGGAGTCTGATTAAAAGAAATACTGTACTCCTCTAAAGCTTAGAAAAACTTATTTAGAAAAGTAGCTATGAAATAGAAAATTCATTGAGCAGTTATAGGGCAAGTGTAGCTTACTAGAGTTTTAGATATATTTATTTGAATCTAAAATTAATTAATAAGTATAGCCTAAGAAGGTAAGGAGGAGTTTATATGATCGAATTATCATTAAATAATGTAATGAAATACTTTGGAGCAAATTTAGTAGTAAAGGATATTTCTTTTGTGGTTCAGCAAGGAGAAAGAGTAGGTATTGTAGGCAGAAATGGAAGTGGAAAAACCACCATATTAAAACTGATTACAGGGTTAGAGAAGATAGATGGGGGGGATATCTCTATAAGAAAAGGTGCAACCCTTGGATATTTAGAGCAGATGCCAACCTATGAAAAGGATTATAAGGTTATAGATATATTAAATGTCGCCTTCAGTAATCTATTTAATATGGAAGAAGAGATGAAAGAACTAGAGGAGAAGATGAAATCCGTAGAGGGGAATGAACTTGAGAGAATACTTAAAAGATACAGCGAATTGCAATATAAATATGAGGCCATGGGAGGTTATGAGAAGGAAGAAAAACTTAGTAAGGTTTCCACAGGATTGAAGTTTAGTGAGGAATTCTTGAATAAGTATTTTCATATATTAAGCGGTGGAGAAAAAACTACCGTAATGTTAGGAAAGATATTATTAGAAAATCCAGATATATTAATACTAGATGAGCCAACGAATCACTTAGATATGGAAGCTTTAGAATGGCTTGAGGAATATTTAAGGGAGTACAAGGGTACTGTTTTAATAGTTTCTCATGATAGATATTTTTTAGATAGTGTAACTACTAAAATAGTTGAGATTGAAGACTTAGAAAGTATAACCTATATGGGGAATTATACATCGTATATTAATGAAAAAGAACAACGGCTATTATTAGAATTAGAAGCCTATAAAGAACAACAAAAGAAAATAGATTCTATGGAAGAATCAATTAAAAGACTAAGGGATTGGGCTATAAGGGGAGACAATGGAAAATTTTTCAGAAGAGCAGCTAGTATGCAAAAGAGAATGGAAAAAATGGAAAAAATGGATAGACCAGTTACAGAAAAACAGAATATGAGGCTAAATATCTCCATTAATGAACGGTCTGGAGAAGAAGTAATAAAGGTGGAAGGTGGGTCAAAAGCCTTTGGAGAAAAGGAACTATTTAAAGAAGCTAATATGTTAATAAGGTATAAAGAAAAAGTTGCATTTATAGGACCTAATGGTAGTGGAAAATCAACACTCTTAAAAATTTTGTTAGGAGAAGAAAATATAGATTATGGAAAAATTAATCTTGGCGCTAATGTTAAAGCTGCATATTTACCACAGGTTATAAATTTTAAAGATAACAATATGACGGTACTTAATTGGTTTAGAGAAGATATAGAAATTTTAGAAGGAAAGGCAAGAGAATATCTAGCTAAATTTATGTTCTTTGGTGAAAGTGTATTTAAGAAGGTGGGGACTTTATCAGGAGGAGAAAAAAGTAGATTATTACTAAGTAAATTACTTTTTCATGATGTAAATCTTCTAATACTAGATGAACCTACAAATCACCTTGATATAGATTCTATAGAAACTTTGGAGGAATCACTTTTAGAATTTCAAGGAACTATATTTTTCATATCTCACGATAGGTATTTTATGAATAAAATATGTGAGAGAATAGTAGCCTTAGAGGATAAAAAAATTGTTAATTACCTAGGAAATTATGAGTATTATAAAGCTAAGAATAACGAAAAGAAAAAATTTAAGGAAGAAAAAATAGTAAAAAAGGAAAAGATCCAAAAGTCCAGGCAGATTGATGAGGAAAAACAAATTGAAAATAAGAGAAAAAAGTTAGAGGAAAGTATAGAATTTTTAGAGGGAAATCTTAAGGAGATTGAAAATAGAATGAATTCCTTAGGAGGAAATTTTGAAGAAATAGATAGATGCTATAAAGAAAAGCTTCAATTGGAACATGAATTAGAGGGAGCTATGAAAGAATGGTTAGCAATTAATTAAATAAACTGTCCAGTATATATTTTATACTGGACAGTTTATTTATATAAGTTGTAATTAAGTTTCTACATAATACAAATAGGCTTAAATATAAAATTAGATTAATTAGAACTTAATATTATTACTGTTCAATATAAATAGATTATAAAAAAGCCGATTTATATTATATAGTTTCATTATTATAACCTATATATGATAGAAAATAATAATATAATAATTTTGGATAAATTCATATAAGAAAAAAAATTAACATAAATAAAATATATGTTTTGACAATAAATCAAAAAAATTACATAATAAGATAAGAACATTGTGAAATGAGGGGGATTTAAGTGTTGAACAATTTAAAAGTAAGAAATAAAATATTTATGGTCTCTTTAATTATGATGATACTTATATTTATAGTTGGAATTATAGGATTAGTAGAAATTAGAAAATCAAATGAAGAAATAAATTCTTTATATAACAATAACTTACGTGCAATTCAACATCTTAATGACAATAGAACTCAAGATAGAGCAAGTGAGGCTAGTGTATATAGTATGATTTTAAGAGTTGAAAAGCAAGATGAACAGAAAACTGAGTATAATAATATTTTAAAACGGGATAAAACCTTTGATGAAAATTTAGAGAAATATAGAAAGATAAATCTAGATGATTACCAAAAAGATAAGCTAGCAACATTAGAAAAGGATTTAAAGAAGTATAGAGGAGCAAGGGAAGTAGTAATTAACCTTGCCTTACAAGGTAAAAGAGAAGAAGCTCTAGAACAATGGAAACAGGTTCAAGGAATTATAGCTAATGATTTCAGAGAAAAACTTACAGACTTAGCTGACTATAATGAAAAATTAGCCAACAATATTAAATTGAAAAGTGACACTGATTATGAACTCCTGTCAAAGCTTTATATTTCATTATTAGTGATTGCCATGGGGCTAGGTGTATTATTTTCAATAATTGTATTAAGGAATATTACAAAACCTCTAAATATAGCAGTTAAACAGTTAAAGTTAATAGCTGATGGAAACTTTTCGAATAAGATAGGAAATAGATTAATAAAGAGAAAAGATGAATTAGGCAGTATATTAAAAGGAATAGATAGTATGCAAAGTTCATTAAGCATTCTAATAGATAGCGTTAAAAATGAATCCTATAGTATAGATCAAGTGGTAGAGAATATTAATATTAATATAAATGAATTGAATGGAAATATAGAACAAGTATCAGCAACTATAGAAGAAATTTCGGCAGGAATGGAAGAGACAGCTGCCTCATCAGAGGAAATGGCAGCCTCATCTCAAGAAATAGAAAGATCTGCATATTTCATAGCAAATAAATCGGAAGAAGGAGCTGTAGCAGCAAGGAAAATTAGTAAAAGAGCGGAGCAGAAAAAATTAGAGTTCTCATATGCTATGAAAAAAACTGATGAGATATTTATGAATTCAAAAATAGAGTTAGAAAATGCAATGGAAGAGTAAAAGATAATAAAAGAAATAGGTATTTTATCTGAGTCAATAATGAATATAACTGAACAAACAAATTTATTGGCATTGAATGCGGCAATAGAAGCTGCTAGAGCTGGAGAGGCAGGAAGAGGTTTTTCAGTGGTGGCAGAAGAAATAAGAAAGCTAGCAGAACAATCAAAGGACACTGTAACACAGATACAAGATATAACTGAAAAAGTTATAAAGGCTGTAAATAGGCTTTCTAGCAGTTCAAGTGGATTACTTAGATTTATGTCAGTAGATGTAAATAATGAATTTAAAGCCATGTTAGAAGTTACAGAAAATTATAGTGCAGATGGACAGTTTATAGACAATCTTGTAGCTGAGTTTAATTCTATATCTGAAGGGTTACTAGCTTCAATCCAAGAGATTATTAAAATAATAGATGGAGTTTCTGTAGCTTCATCTGAAAGTGCTGATGGAATCATGGAAATAACAGATAAGGTTATGCATGTTAACAATAAATCTAATGAAGTAATGAACTATGCATTACAATCTAAAGGTAGTGCTGAAAATTTAAAACAGGAAGTTGAAAAATTTAAAATATAGATTAATATAACATTATTGCAATCTATATATAAATACAAATATAAATATTAATTTTAATGCTATACTAGTATTTAGATATATAAGTATAGCATTAAAATATTAGTCAGCTTTAATATATAGTTTTTAAAAGAACAATGTAGTAGTTGATGTAGAAAATCATGGAGGGAATTATGATTAAAGAAATATACAAAAATATATACATAAATGAAGTGATATTACCAAATAATCCACTAAAGGCATTAAAGTGCCATATTATAATTGGGGACAATAAGAACTTAATTATTGATACAGGATTTAATAATGAAGAGTGTAGAAGTGAATTTTTTAGAGGTATTGAAGAGTTAAATTTAGATTTAAATAAAACAGAGCTTTTTATAACTCATCTTCATGCAGATCATTCAGGGTTAGCCTCAGAATTAAATAAAATGGGGGTTAAGGTCTATGCAAGTATGGAGGATGGAAAGCTTATAAATGAAATGACAACTATAGAGTATTGGAAATCTTTTGATAAAAAAAGGAAGATCTTTGGATTAGAAGATGAAGGATTATCTATCGATGATAATCCAGGTTTCAAGTTTTGTTCAAAGGACACTTTGGTTTTCGAATATGTAAATGAAGATGACAGAATAGAAGTTGGAGAGTATAGCTTTCAAGTTGTGGATATACCAGGGCATACTCCAGGACAAATAGGTCTTTATGAAAAAAATCATAAACTATTTTTCTGTGGAGATCATGTTTTACATAAAATAACCCCGAATATTACTTTTTGGAGCTTTGAAATGGATGCATTAGATATATATATTAAAAACTTAAAAAAAGTTTATAACTATGATATAGAACATCTATTTACAGCACATAGAGAAAGTGTTGAAAACTATAGACTTAGAATAGAAGAATTAATAAGCCATCATGAAGACAGATTGGAAGAGATACTCACTATCCTCAAGGAAGGTAATTTAACAGTTAGAGATGTGGCTTCCAAAATGAAGTGGCAAATAAGATGTGATAGTTGGGCGAAATTTCCCAACGCTCAGAAGTGGTTTGCTACGGGAGAAGTAATGGCTCATTTAGAATATCTTGTTAATAAGGGACGAGTTTTAAAGGAAGATGTGGATGGAGTTCTTTATTATAAAATAGCAAACCTAGGGTGTAGGTAGGTGTTCACCGACTTGGTAGAGAGACACGCCGTAGGCGTAGAAAAATGGCTTCACTAGATAATAGAGAAGCCATTCAAAATTCTGGAGAAAAGATGACTTTTGCATACGCAAAACCTTCTCTCTCCAGAGAACAAAGGGAACACTTGAATGTAACCTCTGATCCGATTGTACTTCACTAAATTGTTTCGCAATTTACATCCATTTTAATTATTAGATATTTACTATTTGATAGAGAATTTATATTATCTTTACTTACGCCTACAAAGTTGTCTCCAAACATTTCAAATACATTTGAAGAAATTTGAAGTTCAGGAAGCCTTCCAATAATCTTTTCTCCATCAAATAGGTAGGCAAGCTGTACTGGAGAAGCAAAATTACCTTCAGGAGTAAAATCCCCACCAGAAGCTATAGATATTAATATACCTAATTCCCCGTTTAATAATTCACTAGCTGTTTTTTCACTTTCTACTATTTTAAAATTAGGATAATCTAAAGCTGGAACTCCATCATAATCACTAGAAGAAGATCCTGTTAGTGGTAAATTATATTTATTAGCAGTCCTTTTATCCGTATAGGGGCATAGGACTACTCCATTTTTAATTAGAGGAATTCTATAATTTTCATTCACCACTCCTTCAGCATCAAAAAAGCAGGTTGCTACATCCATTGGATTATTAGTTTGAAGTAGAGTGAAGTTTTCATTAAAGGTCTTTTTATTAAGTTTATCACTAAGGAGAGAGCTTTTAGTAGCAAAGCTAATACCGTGTAGATCTTGATAAAATTTAATAAGCGGTAAGGTATTATTAGAATCGAAAACAACAGGGAAAACTCTTCCTTCTGGTAGGGAAACTATATTTTTATAGCCATTACAAACTTTATTTACCATGTCTAATAATGAATCTCTATCATAAGTTCTTCCAGAAAAAGATATGTCACCATCTATAATATTCACAGAAGATTTTTCCTTGAAAATAATACCGAAATCAAGAAAACTATCCTTATATGAAAGTGAAAGATTTTCTGTATTTTCTAATTTCTTTTCATATTCGGTGACATTGATCTTACCAAAAAAATTAAAATCTTCTTGATGCTCTGTAATATTATTTAAAGTAGCTTCAAACTCTCCTATTATATTAGCTTCATCTATTATTTTAACAGAAAAATCTTCAACTTTAACTAAATCCTTCTGAACTGAATACTCATAAGAAATCTTATTATTAAGGCTCTCTTTAGCTTTATCCTCTAGTTCAGCTTCATTGTAATTACCAAGAGCACCAGCTGTACCAATATAATTAGTATCATATAATCTAATACCTGTTTTTTCTATATTTTTTCTTCTTACGGAATCTATTTTACCACCAGTAACATTAAGGGAAATCTCTTTTACTTTTTGGATGTATTTTTCTTTAATCATGGTAATACCCCTCCTATTGAACATCTATATTATTTACTCTTACATATGGCCCACCAAAACCTACAGGAAGAGGATATTGCTCCATCTTACCACAACCTCCTGTTACAAAGGAAAGTATTTCAACCTCATTAGATAGACCATCAATTTCATTTAAGGTTTTCATAACATTGCCTGATATAACGGCAATATTTACGGGCTCACATAGCTTGCCATGTCTAATTCGGTAGGCTAGATTAGGCGCTATGGTAAATGTAGACATTCCAGAACCATGTTTCACAGTTTCTATTAATAAACCTTCATTTACTTCAGAAATTAGCTCCTCTTTAGTTTTATCCCCACCTTCAATATAGGTGGTTGTCATTCTTACTATAGGTTCAAACTCAAAATCCATACCACGTGCGTTTCCAGTTACATCTTCTTCTAAAGAACTTGCAGTAACTGAACTGTGGAGCCTTCCAGTGAGTATACCTTTGTTTACTAGATAAGTATTGCTACACTTAGTACCTTCATCGTCAAAGGGAACGTAGCCACTGCCAGAAATATTTCCACTATCAACAATTGAAAGCAGTTCACTTCCAACTTTTTTACCTATTGTCCATTCTTTTCTCATGGCTTCGTCACCGATCATAAAATCAGCTTCACTTTTATGTCCAAAGCTCTCATGAGCAAAAATACCTGCTGCAAGAGGAGAAAGTATCACAGTATATTTACCAGGTTTAACGGGTTCAGAATTTAATAATGCATCTTCACATTTTTCAATATCTAGAGCTAATTTATTATTACTATCTTTAAATATATCAAAATTATCACCAGCTACCTGGAAGCTATGAGAGAATCTTTTATCCTCATGGACAAAATTCATAGGCATTGAAAATCCAACAGTTTGAGTATCAAAGGTCAAATTAGCACCTTTGCTTGAATAAAAATTCTTGATTATTTTTTTATCTAAATATTGAAACTTCCAATTAGACAGGTATTTATTACCTTCTATAAAAGGTAAATATTTATTTAATAGAGACTTTTTTTCTTCAATAGCTATATTAGAAATACTATTATCTACATATTTTAAGACACAATCTTCATTAGCTTGCAATTTTTTAACTATATCATGTTGGTATATACTATCATTTGGAGTCGCAAATGTGGTAAGGGAATCTATTTCCTGTTGAATTCTATCCAAATTAGATATGGAGTTATAATACCATCTGTTGCCATCAAAAATTCTTATAAAGGCACCTTTATAGGTTTTAACTTTAGCTTCTTCAAGTATTCCTAAGGTATAAGTTACTTTAGTTTCAAATACGTCTTCTATACGAACATCACAGTATAGATTTTTAGGAAAATTAAACATTTAAAAACCTCCTCTATTTATAACTTAGAATAAAAAATTGATAAATTTATTACATAACTGTAAAATAATTATAAGGTATAGGAATAAAGGTTTATAGTTAACAAAGTGTTAAATCAATTCATTACATTAAATTGAAAAACAGTTGACTTATGGAATAAATTCATATAGTATAAAATATAGAAATAAAATTACAAATTAAAGGAGGTCATGAATAATGAAAAACATTAGAAGTTTAACTTTTAAATTAATAGAATATAATTCCGTGACCTGTAGAATTTGTAGTTAAGTGTGTTTATACATATTTATAAATTAAGATGAGCTTTATGCCACAGGTTATTAATACTTGTGGTTTTTTATTTTGTGCCACAGGTGTGATCTCCTGTGGCTTTTAGTTTTAGAAATTAGACAGGTAAGAAGGATATTTAATTTGGTTTTAGAAAATTACAATTAATTACTTTCACTAGGTAAAAATTAATATATGATTATAGATTAGAGGGGACGTGAGAAAATGAAATTACCATTAAGAGAATATTTAGGACTATTATATAAGTATTTAAAAAAGCAAAAGCTTAACATGTTAGTATTGACAGCTATATTAATACTAAATGTAGGGCTACAGTTAATGAATCCTCAAATCCTTAGATATTTCATAGATGAGGTGGAAAGAGGAAGTGGAATTAGAAATTTAATAATAGCTGCTATATTTTTTATAGGATTTGCTATTGTTAGACAAGGACTCATAATTGTGTCTACCTACATAAGTGAAAATGTAGGATGGGTAGCTACTAACTCCTTAAGAATAGATTTAATAAAGCATTGCATAAATTTAGATATGGCATTTCATAAAAAGTATCAAGCTGCAGAGCTTATAGAAAGAGTGGATGGGGATATAAATGCACTTTTTAGATTCTTCTCTACTTTTATGCTAGAGTTATCTACCAACTTAATGCTACTTATCGGAATTCTTGTAATGTTAATGAGAGAAGACTTGAGAGTTGGTATTACCTTAACCTCTTTTGCTATTTTAGCCATGATTATTATGACATATATAGAAAAGAGATCCTCAAAGTATTGGGTAGAGCAGAGAGAAAATAATGCTAAACTCTATGGATTTTTAGGAGAGCAGATCACAAGCATTGAAGACATAAAAACCTGTGGGGCTAAGGCATACGCCATGAATGGACTATATATGAGATTTAGAAAAATCCTTCCTGCGGAAATAAAGGCAGCTAGTGGTTATTACCATATGTGGATGGCTAATTTAATTATATTTGCTATTGGTAATGCTATGGCACTTCTATTATCAGCCTATCTTTATGAGAATTCTATAATAACCTTTGGAACAGTATACCTGATATTTTATTATACTGAGCTTATGGTTAATCCTCTAGATGAAATAAAATCTCAAATGCAAGATTTACAGAAAGCTGAAGCTAGTATAAGTAGAGTTAGGGAATTAATCAACACTAAAAGTAGCATAACTTATGGACATGATATCTTAGATTTAAAGCAGCCTGCACAATTGTCAATAAAGGATGTGTCATTTAATTATGAAGAAGGAGATGCAGTTCTTAAAAATATAACAGTAGACATACCTCAGAATACAGTGCTAGGAGTATTAGGGCATACAGGGAGCGGTAAGACAACCTTAGCTAGATTGATTGTAAGACTTTATGATGTAACTAGTGGAAATGTATTAATAGATAATAAAAATTTAAAGGATATAAATGAGCAGGATTTAAAAAATAGTATAAGTTATGTGACTCAGGAGGTACAAATTTTTCATGCCACAGTTAGAGAGAATCTTACCTTATTTAATCCTAATATAGAGGATGAAGATATACTAGATATTATTGAAGACGTCGGATTAAGGCCATGGTTTAATAGACTTTCTAAGGGATTGGATACTATGCTAGATAATGGAGGCAGTGGACTTTCAGCAGGGGAAGCACAACTTTTAGCCTTTATTAGAGTATTTTTGAAAAATCCTAAGCTTGTTATATTGGATGAAGCTACCTCAAGATTAGACCCAATAACAGAAGGCTTAATAGAAAATGCATTGAATAAACTATTAAATAATAGAACTTGCATTATAATTGCCCATAGATTGCAAACTATACAGAGGGCTGATAATATCTTGATTTTAGAAGATGGAATCATAGCTGAGTATGGTTCAAGAGTAGAATTATCAAAGGATATAAATTCTAAGTTTTATAGCTTACTTCAAAAGGGTATTGAGGAGGTGTTAGTATGATACAAGAAAAGAGAAAAAAGATTCCAACCTTTAAATATATCTGGAAGATGATAAAATATAGACCTTGGCTTTATACAATAAATTGTATTTTATGGTTATTAATTCATGTTGCACCCCTTATACCAGGATTATTAGCTAAAGAATTCTTTGATGTGCTGAACTCTAAAGGAAAAATAAATAAGGATATTCTATGGATTACTGCACTTATTATTATGGTAGCATTAACGAGAGCCCTAATTATAAAGATAGGTGGAAGAGTTGACACTATACACAGATTTAATATGAGTGCACTTATTAGACGGAATCTATTAGAATGTATGTTAAATGCACCTTTAGGAAAAGCTCAAACATCTTTAGGTGAGGCTATAAATTGTTTTAGAGATGACATAGATGAAATTGAAAATACTATAAGCTGGACTTTGGACTTAATAGGGGAGATTGCCTTTTCTATAGTTGCAATTATAATTTTATTAACTATAAATGTAAGAGTTACTTTATTCGTTTTTGCACCACTAGTTTTAGTGATAATTTTAGCACAAAAAGCTAGAATGTATATAGAAAAGTATAGGAAAAATGCAAGGGCAGCAACAGGAGATGTATCAGGAGCTATAGGGGAGATATTTAACTCCATACAAGCCATTAAAGTATCTGGAAGTGAGGAGTATATTGTTGATAATTTAAATAGTTTAAATAAACAAAGACATAAATATATGGTGAAAGATAAGATATTAAATAAAATTATGGATGCTATATATGATAATACAGTTAATATAGGTACTGGATTAATTTTACTTTTGGCTGGTAAATATATGAGAGCTGGAACCTTTAGTGTAGGAGATTTTTCATTGTTTGTGTATTATCTAACCTTTGTAGCAGATTGTACTCATTTCTTTGGTATACTCTTAGCAAAGTATGAGCAAGGAGGCATTGCTTTTAAAAGAATGTTTATGCTCTTAGGAACTATGGATGAAGAAAAGTTACTTGAACATAATCCATTATATTTAAAAGGGAAACTTCCTAAAGATAATATTAATGATGAATGTGAGAGCTTAATGAATCTAGAGGTTAAGGATTTAACCTATATGTATAATGAAGTAAATGGAATTAGAGATATAAATTTTAATGTTAAGAAGGGACAGTTTACTGTTATTACTGGAAGGATAGGTTCAGGTAAAACTACACTTATAAAAACTCTTCTAGGAATATTGCCTATGATCAGTGGAGAGGTATGTTGGAATGGGAAAAACATAGAGAATAATGAAAGCTTTTTCAGGCCCCCAATTAGCTCTTATACCTCCCAAATTCCTAATTTATTTAGTGATACCTTAAAGAATAATATTTTATTGGGATTAGATGATAATACTGTAGATTTAAATAATATCATTTACTCAGCAGTATTGGAAAAAGACATAGAGACCTTTGAACAAGGGGTAGAAACTATAATAGGATCTAAAGGAGTAAAATTATCAGGAGGGCAACGACAAAGGGTGGCAGTTGCTCGTATGTTTGCACGTAAAGCTCAAATATATATTTTTGATGATATATCTAGTGCCTTGGATATAGAGACAGAGATTAAACTTTGGGATAGGGTGTTTGAAAAGAAGAATACCACTTGCATAGTAGTCTCTAATAGACATGTAGCGTTAAAAAATGCTGATAATATTATAGTAATGAAAGATGGAATTATTGAAGCACAAGGGAATTTGGAAGATTTATTAGACAATTGTGAAGAAATGAGAAAGATTTGGGGAATGCAACTTTAGATTGCACATCCCTATAAAAATTGTATTGTATCAATATCAAGGTTGTAGGTTACATCTTTTCTCTCAACTACAACTTTGATTTTATTTTTCACCTCTTCATCCTCCATAACCTTTTGTAAAAGTTCTCGAGTTGGATTTATGCAATAGGGAATTCCTACATTTTTAAACATGGTAAAATCTCCAGAGGTATCACCATAGGCGTAGCTTTTTTCTAAGTCTATGTTATATTTTTCTTTAAGCTCTAAAAGGGCTTTTTGCTTGCTTTCGGAATCCCACATAGGTACTATATTACCTGTATAGCTATCTGATTCATCTAATAAATATATAGAACCTCTATAATCATCCATACTGTATTTGCTAGACATTTCTCGAACAAGTTCTATAGGAGAACCAGAAATGGCAATTACTATATGACCTTGTTCTTTATGCCACCTAATTCTTTCCCTAGAAAAGGTATATACTCTATCTCCTTTTTGTTCAATCACTTTTTTAGCTATATGGTCTATATGGTATCTGCTTATGCCTTTTATAGCTTCAGTATATATATCTACCATTTTTAGCAAATAGGTGTCATAGTCTCCTTGCCTCTTATCCCATTTTATAAATGCAGGTTTAACCTCACTATACCATTTTGTTTCTGCTACTAATTCATATTTGATGATCTTTTTAAAAACTTCAGTTATTAGTCCTTCTCTATATATTGTTCCATCAATATCAAAAAATGCTGCTATATTTCCCATAAATTATACTCCTAACAATTAATAATATATTTAACTTTATATTATAGCATATAATCGAGAGATGTCAAAAAATGCTTTTAGATATTCTTTAGTGAGAGTAGAAAACAATTTTTGAAAATATATTATTTTATACAGAAGAAAAATTTAAAGTGTAGAATTGAAACTGTGAAAAGAAATTTTAAAGTGATTTCTATAATAACTTAAGACTTATAGTCAATAATTATAAGAAAGGAAGGAGAAGAAATGAAGATTGAAATAATAAATAAAATAGTAGAAAAGATAAAGGAATATAATAATATAGCAATATATAGGCATGTGTTTCCAGATGCTGATTCTTATGGTTCTCAGGCTGGATTAAAGGATATTATAGAAAGTACATTTTCTGATAAGAAAGTAGTTTTATTGGGAGAACACGATCTAGCTTTAGGATATATAGGAGAAATGGGAAAAGAAGATGAGATGGAAATTAACGAGAAAACACTAGGTATAATACTGGATGTATCTAATAAAGAGAGAGTAGACAATCAGAGCTTTTTTAACTGCGGATATTTGATTAAAATAGATCACCATAAACCTTTTGATGTTCCCTTTGAAAATTTGACATGGGTAGATACTAATTATACTTCTTGTAGTGAGATGATATTAGATTTATATATAAATAGTATTGAAAAACTGAGTATAGGTAAAAGCGGAAGAAAGGCATTATTTACAGGGATTATAGGGGATACAGGAAGATTTGCTTATTTAGATAATGCTACAGAATTATTTAAAAAGCTTCCAGTTATTAGCTATGATATAGAATCTAAGGAAATATATTCTAATATGTATAGACGACAAAAAAATGAGCTTAAATTTTTAGGTTACATATACGAAAATTTCGAAGAAACAGATAATGGAGTAGCTTATTTAAAAGTACCAAATGAAATTTTGGGAAAATATGGAATAGGGTGTATAAAAGCAGTTAGAATGGTAAATGCTCTTCAAGATTGTGAAGGTATAATTAATTGGCATTTCTTTGTGGAAAAGTCTCTTACAGGAGAGATAATGTGTGAGTTTAGATCTAATGGACCAAGAGTTAATGATATAGCAGCAAAATATGGTGGTGGCGGACATATGCTAGCGGCAGGAGCAACTGTAGCAAGTTGGGATGTAGTGGATAAAATGATTATAGATTTTGATAACAACTGTAAAAATTTTTAAAATTAATTATAGTTTATGTTCTGAATGAGTATAAAATCTGGTTTCAATATTTATTTAAAGCACAATTTAATAATAAAGTTGATAAATTATTTATTTAATATTATGGTAGAATAATATACATGATTAATACACGAAGGAGCAAAAATAATGAACAATGACTTTAAGGATTTTGAAATAAGTGAAGATATATTGAGAGCAATAGAAGGACTAGGATACAAAACACCATCAGATGTACAAAACAAGGTTATTCCAGAGATCTTAAAAGGGACAGATGTGATAGTAAAATCTCAAACAGGTAGTGGTAAAACAGCTTCCTTTGGAATACCATTATGTGAAAGAATAGGATGGGAGGAGAGCAATCCACAGGCATTGGTTTTAACTCCTACTAGAGAGCTTGCAGTTCAGGTTAAAGAGGACATTTCTAATATTGGTAGATTTAAAAGATTGAGAGTTGTTTCTGTATTTGGTAAGCAGCCTTTCTCAGATCAAACTAGAGAACTTAAACAAAAAACTCATATGGTAGTAGGTACTCCTGGTAGGGTATTAGATCATATAGATAGAGGAACTCTCAATGTAGATGATATAAAATATTTAATTATAGATGAAGCAGACGAGATGCTAAATATGGGATTTATTTCTCAAGTAGAGTCTATAATTAAAACATTGCCTAAGGAAAGAGTAACTATGCTTTTTTCAGCAACTATACCAGAAGAGATTCAAAGGCTTTGTGAAAAATATATGGATAGACCATTAAGTATTGAAATAGTTGCCCAAAAACTTATAACAGATAATATTGAGCATAGATTATATAAAGTAGATGAGAAATATAAGATAGAGGGTTTAAATAAGATATTAATTACAGAAACTCCAGAGACTGCAGTTATATTCTGTAGAACTAAAGATAATGTAGACAGGGTTTTCAATAATTTAAGTCAGAAAACATATTCTGTTAATAAAATTCATGGAGGGATGTTACAAAAAGAAAGACTTGATACTATGAATAGTTTCAAAAGAGGAGATTTTAGATTACTAATAGCAACAGATGTGGCAGCTAGAGGAATAGACGTAGAGGGAATAACACATGTTATTAACTTTGATCTACCCATGGAAAAAGAATCTTATGTTCATAGAATTGGAAGAACTGGTAGAGCAGGAGCCAAAGGAATAGCGATTACTTTCTTAACGGAATATGAGGATAAATTTTTAAATGATATAGAAGAATATATAGGCTTCTCCATAGAAAAATTTAAACTACCTACAGAAGAAGAACTGAGCGAAAAGAAAGAAGAGGCTATAAAATATCTTGCTCAAAGACCAAAGAGTAAAAAACAGAAAAATGAAAAGATAAACAATAATATAACTAAGATATATTTAAATGGGGGAAAGAAGAAGAAAATTAGGCCAGGAGACATAGCTGGGACAATAAACAGTATAGAAGGAGTTATTCCAGAGGATATAGGAATCATAGATGTTCAAGATAATGTATCTTATGTAGATATATTAAATGGTAAGGGTAAAATAGTTATAGATGAGCTAAATAAAATGACTATAAAAGGTAAAAAATTAAAAGTAGAAAAAGCTAGACAATAGAATTGAGGGGGATGTTATATGGGGACTTTGTTTATTAATGGGAAAATAGTTTCATTGGATTCAAAGAATAATTTTTATGAGTCCATAGGAGTGAAGAATAATACTATTAACTTTTTAGGCAGTAATGAAGAAGCAAGTGAGGTAAAACACTCCTATGAGAATGTTATTGATCTAAAAAGTAAAGTAATAATACCAGGATTAAATGATAGCCATATGCACTTATTAAATTATGGATATAACTTTTATAAATTAGAGCTTGGAGAATATGACTCTATTGAAGAAATAAAAAAGGAAGTCACTAAAATCATAAATACCAGACAAAAAAATTACAATAAGTGGTTATTAGGAAGAGGATGGAATCAAGATAAGTTTAAGGAAAAAAGATTCATAAATAAAGATGACTTAGACCAGATATCAACAGAGATACCAATAATATTTTCTAGGGTATGTGGGCATATTGCAGTGTGCAATTCAAAGGCATTAGAGTATTTAAATATTGAAAATTTAAGAAATAATTCTAATGTTGAGCTAGAAAAGGGAATTTTCAAAGAAGATTCAATAAATATTCTTACTGGAGTCATTTCACCACCATCTTTAGGAGAAATGAAGGATATGATTAGTAAGACCTGTGATGAGTTATTAAGTTATGGAATTACATCTGTTCAAACAGATGATTTTGATGCTATGCCAGGAAGTGATTATAAAAAGGTATTTGAGGCTTATGAAGAGTTATATCGAGAAGGAAACCTCAAGGTTAGAGTTTATGAACAGTGTTTATTCCTTAATGAAGAGAAGTTTAAGGAATTTGTTAAAAATGGATATAGAACTGGCAAGGGAGATAATTTTATTAAAATTGGACCTCTCAAGCTATTGCTAGATGGTTCATTAGGAGGAAGAACAGCTTTATTAAGAGATGATTATAGCGATGATAAGAATAATATAGGAATTTCTCTGTATACTAAAGAAGAACTATATAAATATATTAAATATGCCCATGAAAATGGATTCCAAATAGCAGCTCATGCTATAGGTGATGGTGCTATGGAGTTATATCTAAACATTCTAGAAAGTTTAGAAGAAGATCTAGGAACAAGACGTCATGGTATAGTACATTGTCAAATCACAGCTAACGACATTATAGAGAAAATGAAAAAATTACAGGTAATGGCATATGTTCAACCTATATTTTTAGATTATGATATGCATATAGTAGAAGATAGAGTAGGGAGTAGGGCGAAGGAATCTTATGTATTTAGAACTCTAAGAGAGTGTGGAATAAAAGTATCAGGAGGATCTGACTCACCTGTGGTTCATTTTAATCCTTTTGAAAATATTTACTCAGCAGTATGTAGAAAGGATTTAAATGGATATCCAGAAAATGGATACATGCCTAAGGAGAGATTAAGCGTAGAAGAGGCTCTGAGAATGTTTACTATAGATAGTGCATATTGTTCCTTTGAAGAGAATATAAAAGGAAGTTTAGAAGTGGGTAAATTGGCAGATTTAGTAGTGTTAGATAAGGATATATTTGAAATACCTGAGGATGAAATTAAAAATGTAAAAGCAGAGCTTACTATGGTAGATGGAGAAATAGTTTATAGAATATAATATTATAAAATTTTGCATTAACTTAATAAAATGGGGAAAACTAAAGCATAGTCATGTGACTATGCTTTTAATATTTTTATTAAGGAGAAATTTTATATGAGGTATAGATTTAATAAAAGTTTTATGTTTAGTTTAATTTTACTTATGCTACTACTTAATATAGTAGAGTATTTTTTAGCTTTAGAAAGTCCATTAGAAGTAAGTTCTATATGGTCTACCAATGAAATGTCAAAAATAGAAGATAACTATAATAGAAAATTTAAAAATCCAGATACCATACTTAATGAACCGATATATAGGGTGGATATGGCAGATAAAAAAATAGCATTTACCTTTGATATAAACTGGGCAGAAAAGGAGTGCTTACCAGATATTCTTAATATTTTAGATAAACATAGTATTAAGTGTACATTTTTTATGATGGGCAAATGGATTACATATCCAGAGGAGAATGGTGAAAAATTAAAAGAGATTAATAAAAGAGGACATGAAATAGGAAATCATAGTTTTGTTCATCCAGATTTTAAAGCAATAGGCAAAGAAAGAATGATTAGTGAAGTTAAGAAAACAGAAGATATTATAAATAAAAGTATAGGGGTTACAACAAAACTTTTTAGATTTCCTAGTGGAAGCTATACCAGGGAAGGAGTAGAAATAATAAGGTCCTTAGGATATGAAGCTATTCAATGGGATGTGGATAGTGTTGATTGGAAACAGCTAGGATTAGACAGAGAGTATAATAGAGTGATAAAAAATGTAAAACCTGGCTCTATAGTGTTATTTCATAATGATGGAATCTTTACGCCTGAGAACTTAGAACGGCTTATACCGGAATTAAAATCACAGGGTTATAGTTTTGTTACTGTAGGAGAACTCATATATAAAGAAAATTTTGAGATTGATGAGCAAGGTACCCAAAAAGCAAAGTAAAAATAGGAGACAATAGCTCCTATTTTATTTTGTTCTGATTTAATATAATATTGATAATATGTAGTTCTAAAATCAACAAACATTTAAAATAGAGTCTTATTTTATATAAATATAAGGAAATAGTGATTAACTATTAAAGTGATAAAACTACAATATATGATTTTCTATATAAGAAAAAAAGTGTATAATAATCTGATAATATAAATGAAGGTGAGTGATGGATATGAATATGGTAAAGAGATACAATGGAAAAACGAAGAACTATATTTTTATATCCATAATTATTGTATTATCTGCTCAAATATATTTTTACCCCTTGGGAATGGACTTGAGAGTCTCTATGGGAGTAGTTGTATTTAATATAATAGTATTAATGATGGAGGATTTGTCAGAGATATATTTAGCAATATTAGTCAGTATAGGAGTACTTCTAGTTAGAACTGAAATTAATATAGGATTCTTAGACTATAGTTTATATGAAGGAATTAAGCATAATATATCTTCTATAATTTATTATATAAGCTATGGTGTTTTAATTTGGTTAGTTAAATTAAAGAAGTATAAGGATGACATAATTATTGCAATTATATTATTAGCAATAATTGATTGTGTAAGTAATATAATTGAGGCTATTATAGTGGATGAATTAAACTTTGAACTATTTAAAATGGCCATTATAGTTGCAATTATTAGAAGTGTAATTGCATATATCATGTATTTAATCTATAATAAACAAAAATTATTTATTGTAAATAGAGAGCATCAGAAAAGATATGCACAGTTGAATGTACTAATATCAAATATTCAAGCAGAGATGTTTTACTTAAAAAAATCTATGAAAGATATAGAGAATGTTATGGGAAAGAGCTATAGCATCTATGATGAGTATAAAGATAATGAAACACTTAGGGAAAGAACCCTAGACATTGCTAGAGAAGTTCATGAGATTAAAAAGGATTATTTTAGAGTATTAAAGGGATTCGAGAATTTAATAGATGATTTAGAGAGTGAAGACACAATGTCGATTTCCAACATATTTTATATAATTAAAGAGAATACTTTAAGATATATTAAAGAAAGTGATGTAGATATAAAGATAGATTTTATATATGAAAAAGATTTTATAGTAAAGCCATACTACAGTTTATTTGGAGTTTTAAATAATCTTATTGTAAATAGTATAGATGCATGTGGGAATAATGGATATATCGAAATTATTGTAAAAGAGGAAGAAAACTTTATTTCTATGGAAGTAAAAGATAGCGGTATAGGTGTTGAAGAAGATATAATTCCATATATATTTAATCCAGGGTTTACTACTAAATACGATAAAGAAACAGGAGGGGCATCTACAGGGATAGGTCTAGCTCATGTAAAAAATATTATAGATGAGTTAGGTGGTAACATTGAAGTAATTTCAAAAATAAATATAGGAACAAAATTTATTTTAAAATTTGATAAGGAATTATTAATAGGGTGATTATACATGGAAAAGACTTTTTTAATTATAGATGATGATATTAATATTAGAAAAATGCTGAGTATATTAATAAAAAATAATGGACTAGGTAGAATTGTATGTGAGCTTCAGAGTGGAGAGCATGCAGTTGAAGAAATCTTGTTTTACAATGCAGATATAGTTTTAGTAGATTTACTCTTACCAACAGTTGATGGAGTTGAAATAGTTAAATCTGCTACTAAAAAAGGTTACAATGGGAAATTTGTAATGATTTCTCAAATAGAAGATGAAAAATTGGTTTCAATGGCTTATGAAAGTGGGATTTTATTTTTTATAGATAAACCTATTAATAGTATAGAGGTCATTAACGTATTAAAAGGAATATGCAATAATATTGATTTAGAAAATTCTTTGGCAAGGATAAAGAATGTGTTATCAGATATTGGAGAAGTAAAGGAATCATCTAAAGGTACATATGATGATGGAAAGATAGAAAAAATTTTTAGCGAAATAGGAATATTAGGAGAAATAGGAAGTAAGGATTTACAGAGGATAATAAATGAAATAATGAAATTAAAAAAGAAAAATCCTTCAGCTACTTATCAATTACATAAAATATATGAGGGAGCAGAAATAAAAGAAGAGGATGAATCAAATGTTATTTTAAATAAAAAAGCTTTAGAACAAAGAATTAGAAGAACAATCCAAAAAGCTTTTAGAAATATTGCAGAAATAGGTTGCCATGATTATGATAATCATGTATTTTTTGAATATAGTACCTTACTTTTCGATTTCAAGCAGATAAGACAAGAAATGAGACACATAAATAATCCTCTTGAGGAGCCAGGCAAAATTAATACTAAGAAGTTCATAGAGGGAATAATAATAAAATTGACTAAAGAATACTAATGAGGATATTTTTAGAAAATTCTAAAAATGTTTGAGGATTTTAGTATTTTTTTGATAGTATTAGTAGTTTTCTTCTTATAATGTTTTATGTATAGGATTATAAGGAGGGGAAAAAATGCTTTTGAAGTTAGACATGATTCAGACCGTGGCCTTAGCAGTTATAGTATTATTTTTAGGACAAGGAATTAAAAGAAAAGTAAATATTTTAGAGCGATATTTTATACCGGCTCCAGTAATAGGAGGAGTATTATTTGCTTTAATAGCATTAGTATTAAAGCAAACAGGGACATTAACATTTGAAATGGATGTAACTTTACAAGAAATTTTCATGATTGCATTTTTTACCACGATCGGATTCACAGCGAGCCTAAAATTGTTAAAAAAAGGTGGATTACAAGTTCTTATATTTTTAGCAATATCTATAATACTTGTAGTTTTACAAAATATTTTAGGAATAGGATTAACAAAATTATTTAATTTAAATGAACTTATAGGACTTTGTGTCGGATCAGTTCCATTAGTTGGAGGTCCTGCAACCGCAGGAGCTTTTGGACCAGTATTCGAGAGAGCAGGAGCAGATGGTGCAACAACTGTAGCAATCGCAGCAGCTACTTTTGGATTGGTATTTGGAAGTATTATTGGTGGACCTATAGCTAAAAGATTAATTGAGAAAAATAATCTTGTAACACCAAAAAAACAGATAGGTAATTTGTCAGAGGAAGAAACCGCAGCAACACTAGAATTGTCAGCACCAAGTGAGTTGATTCCAGAAAGATTCATGACAGCATCAGCACAAATTCTTATAGCTATGGGACTAGGAACTATTATTTCGGAACTACTTCAAAAAACAGGAATGACATTTCCACCTTATATAGGAGCAATGTTTGCAGCTGCTATTATAAGAAATATATGTGATTATACTGAAAAATACACTATAGTAGAAGAAGAGGTAGAAATACTTGGGAATATCGCATTATCATTGTTTTTATCCATGGCATTAATGGGATTAAAACTGTGGCAATTAGCTGGATTGGCATTACCACTGATAATAATGCTAATTGTACAAACTGTGTTAATGATATTATTTGCTTACTATGTGTGCTTTAATATTATGGGAAGAGATTATGAAGCTGCAGTAATAGCTTCAGGTATGTGTGGATTTGGAATGGGAGCAACACCAAATGCAATGGCTAATATGGAAGCTATATCTAAGAACTTTGGACCAGCACCAAGAGCTTTTTTCATTGTACCAATAGTAGGGAGCCTATTTATAGACTTTATCAACGCTGGGTTTATTACATTTTTTATGAATTTTTTAACTAAATAAAATAAAAAGGCCTAGGCCTTTTTATTTTTGTAAAATTATAATATAAATTTATGATTTTAATAGTGTTCATTTATATAAGAAATCCACTTTTTCTCCAAATTTTCAATTGAAAGTTCGGTTATATTTTCTATATCCATAGGGCTTTTAATAAGTTGAATCAATTTTTCATACCCATATGTATTTATGAAAAAGTCACAAATAGAATATGAAATATAATAATTCCATTTAATATTAGCAAAGTTTGTATTTAAATCATTTAAAGTAGGGAGCATATTTTCTTTAACTAAATGGACAATTACACTCTTGCCTTCCATGGAAACTTCTTCTGATGTATACGTAGCAAATCCTTCAGTTAACCAAACTGGAATACTGTTTAAATCAGAGTTTATATTACAAATAGCTACATGAGCAAATTCATGAGCAGCTACTTTTAGTATGCTCTTATAGTCATGAACAGTACCAGGATTCAATGGAGATACTATTTTAATATTATTATTCCAGCCATTACCAGCTATCCTATGATTTCCATTGGGGGTTCCCAGGGCATTATGAAGGCTATCAATATCAGGATAAATTTCTACCTCTATTTTGTCTTTAAAAGATATATTTAAATCTTTTGTTATTGACTTATACTTGTCCTTTAGAACACTATCCAAATCATCTATATAATCAACATCTTTGTCGTTAGAATAAAATTTAAAATATTTACTCTCCTTTTTAAGGCTTAATCCATTCTTATTTTCATTAGATGAAGTGGAAGTTAAACTACATCCTACAAGTAACAACATAGTTATAAATATTAAAAAAATTAATAGCTTATTTTTCATTTATTCACCTCCCAATCATATCTTAAACTTTAAGAACAATATATACAAGATGTATAAAAAAACATTCATAGAGTTTAAGTAATGTTTATATATAGATGGAGATCAAAGTTTGTTGTAGGATTCTTATAATAACAATATAATATTATTTATAGATGCTTATAATAGTTTGTGAAGGGAGAGAAGATTATGAGAAACTTAGATAATATACTAAAAAATAATAAAGGAGAAACTTTAGATGAGTTTCTGAAAAATTATGATGCTAATAAATATGAGAAACCAGCAGTAACTGTAGATACGTTACTATTTACAGTTATGGATGAAGTTGATACTAATGTCAGCGGTAAAAATAGTAGATTAAAGATATTATTAGTTAAAAGAAAAGATCATCCTTGTATAGGACAATGGGCAATACCAGGTGGTTTTGTCAATATGGATGAAAATATAGATGAAGCAGCAAAAAGAGAGCTAAAAGAAGAAACAAATGTAGAAAATATATATGTGGAACAACTTTATACCTTTGGAGATGTGGGTAGAGATCCAAGAACTAGAATTATTAGTGTAGCTTATATGGGATTAGTTAATTATTTAAAATTAAATATTATAGCAGGAGATGATGCAGAAGAGGCTCAGTGGTTTACTGTAGAAAAGAAAAAGATATCATCTATTGGAGAAGAATCCGTATATGAGTTTAAAATTTTGAATGAAAACAGAGGAATTAATATAGAATATAGTGTAAGGGCAGGGTATGAAGTAAAAGAGGGTACTAAGCCCTTAGATGTGTCAATAGTATTAAAAGAAGAGAGCAGTGATTCTATAGCTTTTGATCATGAGAAAATGATTAATTTAGCAATAGATAGATTAAGAGAAAAATTATATCACACACCAATTGCTTATAATTTATTATCAGAAGCCTTTACTATTGGAGAAGTTCAAAAGATTTATGAAACTATTTTAGGAGAAGAACTTGTAACCTCAACTTTTTCAAATAAGATTTCTAGTAGCTTAGAGGAAATAGGAGTTAGAAAAGAAAATTCAAAAGATAAAGAAGAAAAATTATACAGATATAGTCATGGAAGATTTTAGATGTTGGATTTGCTCTAATATAATAAATAAAAATACTGATAGGTAATTCTACATATCAGTACTTTTATTAATATATAAATCATTATTATTTGACAGAAAATTCGTAGCCAATGCCCCATATAGTTTTAATATACTTAGGTTTATTTGGAATTTCTTCAAGTTTATTCCTTAAATATTTCATATATACCATGATGCTATTTTCATCCACGCAATCATCATGCCATACGTTTTTATAAATTTCTTCCTTAGAAAAAACTTGATTTGGATTTTCCATAAAAAATTTCATTAATTTGGTTTCCTTTGAAGAAAGTTTAATCTCTACATCATTTTTATAAAACTTGTAGCTTTTTAAGTCAAATTTAAAAGGATTATAAGTTATAAAGTCTTTAGATATATCCTGCTGTAAAAGTTCTCCATGGCGTTTAATCATAGATTTTACTTGGGCCAAGAGCACAACAGGACTAAATGGTTTTGTTATATAATTATCTGCACCTGTACTAAGGCCTTTAATTATATCACTATCATCTTTTTGTCCACTTAAAAATATAATTGGTAAATGTAAGTCATGGCTTCTAATTGTAGTAGCTACATCGTAACCAGAAATACCATCCATTAGAATATCTAATATAACTAAATCAAACTTATAATCATTTATCATTTCAAGTGCTTGTTCCCCGTTTTCAGCTTGATAGACTATAGTATCTGCGCCAGAGAGGGTTTTATAAACTAGCTTTCTTATGGCCTCTTCATCTTCAACAATGAGAATTCTTATATCCTTCATACTTCCCCCATAAATTAAAATAGTATTTTAAAAATAGTTATAGCAAATATTATAACCATTTATTATAATTATATTTGCAAAGTTAGGAAAAATCAAATAATTTATTGGATCTATAATGGTTAAAAGGATTTTAATGTAGAAAGTTGGATAAGCAAATATATACTATGCAAAATCAGCATTCAACCTTAGGAGGATTTGGTATGAGAAAAATAAATAGATTTAAAAATCTATTAAAAGGCAAAAGAAAAGTAGTAATAGCTATGACAATAGTACTACTAATAACCTTATGTAGTATACTTTATATAACCTATAATGAATATAGAAATTTAATTATAAATCAACAGCGCCAAGAGATGTTAGGTATAGCTAAATCCATATCACAGAACATAGAACTACTAATTGAAGAACTTAGAGAAAGCTTAAAGATAGTAACCTTAGATAGTTCCTTTTGTAAACAATTAGCTGAAAATAAAAATTCTGAGGTAAGTAAAGACGAGATTAAAGCTTATTATGAGGCAAAGAGCACTATGGTTAATAAGGTGATTATCTTTGATAATAAGGGAAATATATTAAATAAATATCCCCAAAATGCAAATTATTTCTATAAGGATATGATAGATGATCTTAAAGTAGTGATGGATACAAGAACCTCCTACATAGGAAGTCCATATATGAATGATGAGAAGAATGGGTTTATTATAAATATGTATGAACCAATTTATTATGAAGGAAAGATACAAGGGGTAATGGCTATTGGTGTAAGACTTGGAGTTGTATATGATAAATTAATAGATTTAGTAAAAATTGGGGAAAAGGGATATGCACAGGTTAAAGATAGCAATGGAACCATATTGATGCATAAACTTCAAGAACAGATAGGAATTGATGTTATTGAAAGTAGAAAAGCAATGCATCCAACTTTAGATCTTCATGAATTGGAAGGTTTAGTTGAAGCTCAATTATCAGGAAAAGAAGGTACAGCTATATATCATTCATATTGGTGGGCAGATAAGACACTTAAAAAAGTAAAAAAACTCAATGCTTATGCTCCGGTATACATAGATGATAAGTTTTGGGTGGTAGCTGTAATTATGTCCTATGATGAAATTCAACATCCCATGAGTCAGTTTTCTATAAGACTTATTTTTTTAGTTATTTTAATTGGACTTATGATATATACTTTGACCATGGATCTACTAAAAATGAAGAAACATACAGATGAATTAGAAAGAGAGGCTAAACAGCTAAAGATATTAAATGAGGCATCAGAAGAATTGAGGAAAAAAGAGGCAGAGATTTATCATTCTCAAAAACTCAAAATGATAGGTACATTAGCTGGTGGAATAGCTCATGACATTAACAATTTACTCACCCCAATACTAGGATATTCAGAGTTGTTACTTATGAAGATTCCTCCAAGTGGAGAATATTATGAAGAAATTGATGAGATATTCAAGGCATCTCAAAAGGGTAAAGAGTTAGTGGAACAAATTTTAACCTTCAGTCGTAATGACAATGGAATAGTTAAATCAGAGGCAATTAATATAAATGAGGTTACAAGACAAACTTTGAAGCTTTTAAAAAGTGTATTACCTAAAAAAACAGTTCTAAAGGAAAATATAAAAAAGCCCTGTGGATATATAAATGCTAATTTTACTCAAATTCATCAGGTTATATTTAATGTGTGCAATAATGCCTATCATGCAATAAAAGATAATGGTGGCTCTGTGGAAGTTTCTTTAAACACAATTGAGGGTTCTCAGGTTAAAGGGCTTTCAGAAGAAAGAGTATATGCTGAGCTATTGGTTAAAGATACAGGATATGGAATGGATGAAGAGACTAAACAGAGAATATTTGAACCATTTTTTACAACTAAAGATATTGGAGAAGGAACAGGCCTGGGGCTCTTTGTAGTTCAAAGTATTGTAGATAAATATGGAGGCATAATACTAGTGGAAAGTGAAATTGGAAAAGGTAGTACTTTTAAGGTGTATTTTCCATTAGTGGATAATGAAGAAGAGATTATTGAGAAGTGTCATATTTTTAATAATGATTTAAATAAAAAAATAAACATATTAATAGTAGATGATAATAAAAAAGTTATTAAGGTATTAAAAAAATCATTAGAGCATTTAGGGTATAGCGCAAAAGTAGAGGATGATAGTGTAAAAGCTCTAAAACTAATTGAGGGACATAGCAAAGATTTTGAAATAATTATTACGGATTATATGATGCCGAAGCTGAATGGAATTGATTTAGCTAGAAAAGTTAAAAAGATTAAGGAAACTATGGGTATAATTATCATGACTGGATATATTGATGAAAATATTGAAGGTGTATACAATAACATCGTTGATGGATATATTTTAAAGCCTATAGAGATAAAAAAATTAATAGATTTAATTAACGTAATATGTAGTAAAATTTAATAAAAAAGAAAAAAATTAGAGTACCAAATTTTAGTATAAAGCTGAAATTTGGTATTTTTAATTGGAAGTAAAAAAAGTAAAATAATAAATTATTAGAATTTTAAGATTTCTTTAAGAATTTTTTAATATTTTTTTAAGAAATTAAAATTTTTCTCAAAATTTTGAATAAATTATGAAAAAATATGTTGAATTTTAAAAAAAGTCCATATATAATGAATATCAGATAGCTATCAAGTGTAATAATTATAAATATATGTGACTCGGGAGGGGTTTTATGTTAACCGTATTAGGATATGGAATGGTCTTTACATTCATGTTATTGATCATGACTAAGAAACTAAGTGCTTTTACTTCACTTATAATAGTACCAGTTATATTTGGTCTTTTAGGTGGATTTGGTCTAGAAGTAGGAGAATTTGCTATTACAGGGGTTAAAAGCGTATCTTCTACATCCGCTATGCTACTTTTTGCAATCCTTTTCTTTGGTATTATGATCAATGCTGGATTATTTGATCCACTTGTTGATAAGGTTGTAAAATTCGTAAAAGGGGATCCATTAAAAGTTTTAGTTGGAACTGCTATATTAGCAGCAGTAGTATCACTAGATGGTGATGGCTCAACGACAACAATGATTTGTTGTTCAGCATTAATACCTATATATGATAGACTTAAAATTAAAAAGCTTTATTTAGCAGCTATTATAATAATGCAAAACTCTATAATGAACTTAATCCCTTGGGGAGGACCAACAGCTCGTGTAATGTCAGCATTAAACCTTGATGGTGGAGAAATATTCCGTAAACTTGTTCCGGCAATGATAGTTGCAGTAATTTATGTTATTTTCGTTGCATATATAATTGGTAAAAAAGAGCGTAAGAGATTAGGTGTTACATCAATTGAAAACATTTCCAGTGATGAAATGGTAGCTACAATAAGTGAAGAGGAATTAGCGTTAAAAAGACCTAAACTTTTATATGTTAACCTTTTACTTACTATAGTGGTAGTTGCAGTATTAATATCTGGAAAAGTTCCTTCAGCTATAATATTTGAAATTGGTGCAGCAGCAGCACTTATGATTAACTATAGAAATTTAAAAGAACAAAGAGCAGTTATAGAAGAACATGCAGCAAATGCTATACACGTTATATTAATGGTACTTGCAGCTGGTATATTCATGGGAGTGTTAACAGAATCAGGAATGGCAGAAGCTATTGCATTAAACTTAGCATCTATCGTGCCAGAATCACTAGGTTCACACTTTGCATTAGTTACAGCTATAATTAGTGCTCCAGGAACATTCTTATTATCAAACGATGCATTCTATTTTGGAGTTCTTCCTGTATTAGCAGAAACAGGAGCAGCTTATGGATTCACTAGCATGCAAATAGGTCTTGCATCATTAATGGGGCAAGCATTCCACTTATTAAGTCCATTAGTTGCATTTATATATCTATTATTACAATTAACAGGACTCGATATGGGAGAATGGCAAAGATATGTTGCTAAATGGGCAATAGGAATCTTCGTAATCTTCATAGGAGTAACAGCACTATTTGGATATATGCCATTATAGTAATGGATATCACATAGACATAAAAAAGTTCCCTAGGGAACTTTTTTATTGTATAATAAGCATAAAAATGATATAAAATAAGATTAAAATATCTTAGGGTAGAATGTGGTAAGGGGTGGTTTTATGGCAGGTTATATGGACGAATTTGTTAAAAACACAAATTTTCACACCAACAGACCTATAAGAGAAGTGGTGTATGAAAGCTTAAGAAATACGATTATAAGCGGAATAATTCCAGTAGGAGAGAGAATTGTTGAAAAGGAATATTCAGAAAGATTAAATATAAGTAGAACACCAGTTAGGGAAGCACTTAGGATGTTAGAAATGGAAGAACTTGTAGAATATATTCCTAAGGTAGGAGTTATAGTAAAAAGAATTACCTTAGAAGATGTATACGAAATATATAAAATTAGACATCAATTAGAAGTATTAGCAGCTATAAGTGCTATGGAGAATATTACGGAAGCAGAAATAAAAGAATTGCAAGAGTTACTTAAGCTCACAGAGCAAAAGAATGAAGAAGGCGATGTAGATGAAGTAATTCGATTATTTGAGGTTTTCAATCAGAAAGTTTATGAAGCAAGTAGAATGAAAAGACTTACGAGTATGATAAGTAAGCTAAAAGAATATCTTCAAAGGTTTAGGAATATATCTATTTCTAATAATTATAGAAGAGAATTGGCTATTGCAGATCACAAAAAAATATTAAAAGCTATAATAGAGAAAAATAAAACTGATATTGGTGACATAATTAAAGAACATTTAGATGCTTCTTTACAGATAGTTTTGCTAGGAATAAGAGAGTAGGTTAAAAAATGCATAATAATGAACAGGTTGCACATTATATAGCAAGTTTAGCTCAGAGAGCAATTTTATATGAGGTGAGTACAACTCCAAAACCTGGATTAGTTGATTGTAATAATTCTGGTGCTCATAAGGATATGGATTTTTTCACTTTCATGGCTAGTGCGTCAGCTATATATATAGGACTTAAAGAGTGCACAATAAAAGGACTTGAATTTAATTGCTCAGATAAGACTAAATTGTTACAGTATATAAGAATCTCTGGAATAGAATGTGAATTAGATATGTTTAGAGCTACAAATAATGTTAATACCCACAAAGGAATAATCTTTTCTTTAGGAATTTTATGTGCAGTAGCTGGATATTTATTTACAAAAAAAGGAGCCTTAGATTTTACTATAGAAGAACTTTGTAATGAAGTTAGTGAAGTTTGTAGGGATTTAACAGAGAGGGACTTTAAGGACATAGA
The DNA here is from genome assembly GCA_002381695.1 of Clostridium sp. UBA4108. Lineage (GTDB taxonomy): Bacteria > Bacillota > Clostridia > Clostridiales > Clostridiaceae > Clostridium_J. The sequence goes on from DFXM01000020.1 coordinate 509,121, forward strand.
TAAAAAAGAAAAATTAACTCATGGAGAAATGTTGTATATTAAATATGGATATAAAGGAATAAGAGGTGAAGTAGAGGGTGGTTTTCATACCGTACTACGCACTGCTATACCAGTTTTGAGGCAGTGGGAGAGATGCAAAGATCTTTCAAAAAATCAACTATTTATCCAAATGCTATTTAGTATAATGACTATGAGTGAAGATACCAATGTGGTAATACGAGGTGGAATAGAAAAGCTTGTTTATGTAAAAGTGGAAGCAGATAAGTTTATTAACTTTGGAGGCGTAAGGCAAAGTAATTATAAGAACATATTGGAAAGTATGAATGAAAAGTTTATAGAGGACAATATTAGTCCTGGTGGTTCAGCTGACCTTTTAGCAGTTGGCATATTTTTAGGATTATTAGAGGGAATTATTGATTAAACTGTTGAGATTTTAACTATAGGTTAAAATCTTATTTTTTTATGAAAATTGATTCAGGAATATTAAACAATAAAAACACTAAAAATACATTGAAGAACACTATAAAAACTTGGGTTAAGAACCTTGTAACTTTATAATATAGGTAAAGAGATAAAAGTAAGAATATTATTGATTTTTAGAGAGGAAACAATATTCATGGAGTATGAATTATTGGAACAAAGAATTTTTTTACAGGACACTGAAGAGCGAAGCAAGTTAGAAAATCTTCTTAATAGCGAGGGGATAAATTTAGATAAAAATATAGATTATACTATGGGTATTTATCATGATGACCAGCTTATAGCTACAGGTTCATTTTTTAAGAATATAGTTAAATGTGTGGCAGTGAGTTCAAAATATCAAGGTCTAGGAGTGCTGAATAAGGTTATTTCTCATTTAATGAATGAACAATACTTAAGAGGATATACACATACCTTTGTTTACACTAAATGTAATGCTGCAGAGCTGTTTAGTTATTTAGGGTTTTATGAGATTGCAAGAGTTAAAGATACAGTGGTGTTTATGGAGAATAAACCTGAGGGAATACAGAGATATATAGAAGAACTTTCACAAAAAAGAGTGGATGGAAATTCCATAGCTTGTATAGTTATGAATGCAAATCCTTTTACTTTAGGACATCTGCATCTTGTGGAGAAGGCTTCAAATGAAAACGATATATTACATATATTTGTAGTTTCCGAAGAAGCTTCAGTAATCCCATTTAAGATTAGATATGAGCTTATAAAAAAAGGAACTAGTCATTTAAAAAATGTTATTTTGCACAGTACATCTAACTATATAGTTTCACAGGCCACCTTTCCATCTTACTTTATTAAAGAAGAAAAGAATGTGGTAGAGGCACATGCAAGATTAGATTTAGAAATATTTACAAAATGTATTGTACCATGTCTTGGAATTAAAACACGATATGTGGGAGAAGAACCCTACTGCGAGGTAACTAAAACTTATAACAGTATTATGAGAGAAACATTAGAATGTAAAGGAATTCAATGTAAGATTATTCGAAGATTAGAGAATCAGGGAAATGGAATTAGTGCTTCAAGGGTTAGAGAACTTATTAAAAACGATGAAATTGAAGGTATAAAAGAATTAGTACCACTATCAACTTATGAATACTTTCAATCTGAAGATGCAAAAGAGTTATTAAATAAAATTAAAATAAATATTGGAAGACATTAACAAGGAGGATAATTATGGAAGCTAAGAAAATTTCAATGGCAGGAACTGTAGAATCTAGTGATATTCAAGTAATAATTGAGCCAAAAGAAGAGGGCGGAGTAGAAATACTGTTAAAAAGTGCAGTAGAAAAGCAATTTGGAAACCAGATCAGAAAGGTAATTATAGAGACTTTAGAAAAGTTAGAGATGAATAATGTAAGAATTATTGCCACAGATAAAGGTGCTTTAGATTGTACAATTAGAGCAAGAGTACAGGCAGCAGCTTTTAGGGCAGCAGGAATTCAACATAGTTATAATTGGGAGGTGATTGAATAATGGAACGTTTAAGAAGAACCATGATGTTTGTTCCAGGAAGCAATCCAAGTATGTTAAAAGAAGCATATATTTATGGAGCAGACTCACTAATGTTTGATTTAGAAGACGCTGTTGCAATTACAGAAAAAGATACAGCTAGACTTTTAGTTCACAATGCTATTAAGACTATAGATTATGGAAATACAGAGATTATAGTAAGAATAAATGGTTTAGACACAATTTTTGGAAGAGATGATATTGAAGCAGTGGTTAGAGCTGGAGTAGATGTAATAAGACTACCAAAAACAGAAACTAAACAAGATATATTAGATGTTGAAGCAGTTATAGAAGAAGTAGAAGTAAAAATTGGAAGAGAAGTAGGGTCAACTAAAATGATGGCAGCTATTGAAAGTCCTATTGGTGTTATCAATGCTTATGATATAGCTACTGCTAGTAAGAGATTAATTGGTATAGCTCTAGGAGCAGAGGATTATGTTACAAATCTAAAAACTAAGAGATATCCAAATGGAATGGAGCTTTTAGCAGCAAGAACTCAAATCGTTATAGCAGCAAGAGCAGCTGGTATTTATGCTATAGATACAGTTTATACAGATGTAGATAATGAAGAAGGCTTTAGAAATGAAGTAGAATTGATTAAGCAATTAGGATTTGATGGTAAGTCTGTAATTAATCCTAGACAAATACCTATTGTTAATGAAATTTATACTCCAGCACCAGAAGAAATTAAAAAATCAATAAACATCGTAAATGCAGCTAGAGACGCAGCAGAAAAAGGTTTAGGAGTTATATCTCTTAATGGTAAAATGATCGATAAACCTATCGTAGATAGAGCAGACAGAGTGCTTCAATTAGCTAAGGCTGCAGGTGTATATAAGGAGGAAGTTTAGGATGAAAAACAGTATATCTAGAGAAATCCCAGATGAAATTTTAAACGGAAAAAAAGTCTTCGCTGGTCAATTTGCAAATTGTGAAGAAATAGTTACTGTAGGTAGAAAAGTTAAACCAGTTATACCAGGAGAGAATAAACTTTTATCAAGTATTGAAGAAGCTATTGAGAAAACAGGATTAAAAGATGGCATGACTATATCCTTCCATCACCATTTTAGAGAGGGAGATTATATATTAAATACAGTATTAGAGACTATTGCTAAACTAGGAATAAAAAATCTAACTGTAGCATCTAGTTCTTTAGCTAGTGTACACGCTCCATTAATAGAACATATTAAAAGTGGTGTAGTTACTAAAGTTACTACTAGTGGATTAAGAGGAAAATTAGCAGAAGAAATTTCTAATGGTTTAATGGATGAGCCAGTAATAATTAGATCTCACGGTGGAAGGGCTAGAGCAATTGAATCTGGAGAGATAAAAATAGATGTAGCATTTTTAGGTGCACCTTCTTCAGATGAATACGGAAATGCTAGTGGTTCAAGAGGAAAAGCAAACTGTGGTTCATTAGGGTATGCAAAGATAGATGCTAAATATGCAGATAAAGTTGTTATTATCACAGACTATCTTGTGGATTTCCCAAACAGTCCTGCAAGCATAGACCAAAGGGATGTAGATTATGTAGTAAAAGTTGATGCTATAGGAGATCCAGCAGGTATAGCTTCAGGTGCTACTAGATTCACAAAAAATCCAAAAGAATTACTTATTGCAGAATATGCAAGTAAGGCTATAATCGAATCTGGATATTTTAAAGAGGGATTCTCTTTCCAAACAGGAACTGGTGGATCTACACTAGCTGTAAGTAGATTCTTAAGAGATGAAATGATAAAGAAAGATATTAAAGCTAGCTTCGCATTAGGTGGTATAACTAAGCCAATGGTAGAGATGTATGAAGAAGGTCTTATAAAAAATATCTTTGATGTACAAGACTTTGATTTAGTAGGAGCAGAATCTATTAGTAGAAATACAATGCACCATGAAATAGACTCTTCATTCTATGCAAATCCTCATAATAAAGGATGTATAGCTAATAAACTTGATGTAGTAGTTTTATCAGCACTAGAAATAGATACTGACTTTAACGTTAATGTTATGACTGGATCTGATGGAGTGCTAAGAGGGGCTTCAGGTGGACATTGCGACACTGCAGCTAGTGCAAAACTAACAATGATTGTTGGACCATTAATGCGTGGAAGAATACCAACTGTGGTTGATTCAGTTAACACAGTAATTACTCCAGGTGAGAGTGTAGATTTATTAGTTACAGAGTTTGGTATTGCAATAAATCCAAGAAGAGCAGATTTAATTGAAGCTTATAAAAATAGCTCTGTACCAGTTTATACTATTGAAGAGCTCAAAGAGAAAGCAGAATCTGTAGTAGGAGTTCCAGAAAAGATACAATATGATGATAAAGTAGTTGCTATAGTAGAATATAGAGATGGAACAGTTATAGATGTAGTAAGAAAATTAAAGTAATGCTAGTATCATTGGACTTCATAGTATAAATCTCCTCTAGAATAATACCCATAGGGGTATAAATAATTAAAGTTTAGATTTCAGCAGTTTAAACATATGTTTCACTTATGAGTCATTTTAAATAGTGAATCTATTGAAGTCCATTTTAAATAGTAATAAAACAGCTCCTTTAGTCAAATAGGAGCTGTTTTGTTTATATATTTTTCATCTTATCTCTTTTTAGAATAAACTCATTTATAGTACCTATTCCTTCATTAACATCAAGTATTCCTTCTAAGGATTGTTCCATTGGACATTGACCATCCTTTTTTCTATTTTCTATATAGGGAACTATGTGTCCATATTCAACTTCAATGTTATAGTGCTTTAATATATCAAGAGAAGTCTCACTTATTATGTCGGTATATATATAAGAGACTCCTAAATATATAGCAAGAAAAGCAGAGGCTCTACCTATTATTTTATCTCCTAGATGAATATATCCACCAGTTAACTGATTATAAGATTTAATATAGTTATATAGAGGGGCAATTCCCTTTTCAAAGGAAGTCATTATAATATTTCCATCTTTTAAAAGCACACAGCTATATTGATTTTCATTAAGTAGTTTTTTTATATTATACTTATCTACCATAAACACCCACCCCTTTAATAGTATTATAATACTTTTTTAAAGTTTAATGAAGAGGAACTTATGGAAAAATATGAAAAAAATTAAACATCAAAAATTTATAGCATCCGAAGGGAAATAAGTAGACTAATCAGTTGTTTTTTAAAGATGCCGAATTATTTCCGTGATTTATATAGCCTTCTATAAAGTTGTAGGCTTTTTCATCTTCGGAAAGGGAAATTTTAATATTACCAAAAGAATTACTATCTACATGGAAGCTTAATAAAGATTTCAATTTATCATAATATAACTCACGATTTATTCTAGTTTTACTGAAGAGTAGTTTTTGGCAACAGGGCTTACTATTAGCATCTGAAGGAAGTGATAGCATAGCCAACCCCCCAGAATATTTGTTTATGTTTACATTTGGTTTAATCATTGAAATATAAGCATTACCATCATTAATACTATGGAAATTAAAAGATACTAATTTATCATCTATAAAATACTCTCCTGAAAAGCATTTTACTACCACATCATCTGAAAGTATTTTAAATGTAACTTCATCTCTAGAAAATTCTATTACTCCCTCATGGAGAGCTCCTTCCTTTATCATATTAGTTACGAAGAAATACACATAATATTTATTTTCAAAAATTACTTCATATAAGGAGTGTTTGCTTTCTAATTTGTGTATATCTAAAGAAGTTAATGGAATAGTTAAAAATTTATTTAGATTAATGTTATATACCTGACAAATATATATTAAAGTTTCTATAGAAGGAAAAGCTTCACCAGATTTATATTTAGATAATAAATCCTGAGATATTCCTATTTTTTTAGCTAGTTCCTTTTGTGTTCCCTCAAATTGAATAAGTTTTTTTAAATTACCTGTAAATATTTTTAGAGTTTTTTCATATATATTGTTCTTTATAGATTTTACAGCATTAAGTTCAGCACAGGTGGTATTAGTCTTATACCTTGTTTCTTTGTTGTTCAAATTCAAAACACCTCATATTCTAGAATAGTATTCAAAAAAGTTGAATATTATTCAAGTAAATATCTTATATTATTCAAGTCTGTTAGATATACTTATATACTCATTGAGTTTAGTTAACAAATAAATTATGATAAAAGTAAGTTTGAGTTTAAAATTTGTTAATTAGATTTTAAAGTTTTAATAACAGATTGTCAAATTATATAGAGTAAATTTTAGGAAGGAATGCTCAGTATGGAAAAATTGATTTATGCAATATTAATTTCATTTTTAGTAGCTACCATAGTAGGATGGGTTTTAATTCCTATACTTAGAAAATTAAAGCTAGGTCAACATATAAGAGAAGAAGGAATACAAAGTCATAAAAAGAAGGCAGGAACACCTACATTTGGAGGAATAATTTTTATCGTGTCTACTGCTGTAACCATGTTATTAATATTTAGAAATTTTAATAGTGAAGGGCTTATGGCGTTAACTTCACTTGTAACTTTTGGATTAGTTGGATTTCTTGATGACACTCTAAAGACTGTACATAAAAACAATTTAGGATTGAAATCTATGGAAAAATTTATATTACTACTTATTCCAGCCTGTATTTTTTCATATTATGCATATAAAAATCCAGCAATAGGATCTTTTATAATACTGCCTTTTAGCAACATGAGCTTAAATTTAGGAGTTTTATATATTCCATTTACTATATTTTTTTACACTTGCACAACTAATGCAGTTAATTTTACAGATGGCTTAGATGGGCTTGCAACTTCTATAACCATATTAGTAATGACTTTTTTTACAATAGTGAGTTTTTCAATGGGAAGATATTCCTTAGCTATGTTTTGTGGTATATTAGCTGGTTCTCTATTAGGTTTCTTAAGATATAATGTTTATCCGGCCAGGGTCATTATGGGAGACATAGGATCTTTAGCGCTAGGTGGAGCTGTAGCAACCGTTGCAATAATACTTAAAATGCATCTTATAATTTTATTAGTTGGAGGAATATATGTTATAGAAGCTATGTCCACAGCTATACAAATATCTTGGTTTAAAATCACAGGAAAAAGAGTATTTAAAATGGCGCCAATCCATCATTCCTTTGAATTATCAGGATGGCATGAGGTTAAAATAGTAACAGTGTTTTCAATTGTGACTACGGTACTTTGCATAATTGGATTTTTAGCATTACTCTAAATAAGTTACGAAGTAACTTATTTAGTGAATTGCACCAAAGGTGCAGAGAATTGTGCCATAGNNGGCACAGAGAAGTGTTCACTTCATTCACAGAGAATTACCCACTAAGTTCGTAAGGAGGCTTTGGCTTAGGCAAAAGCTTTTTTTCTTACGAAGTCAACCCTCTGCGCTAAAAGCGCAATTCACTGGCGAAGCCAATTCACTATGCCTCTGGCATATTTCTCTACTACCATAGGTCGTAATTATCTAAATAAAGTGCTTCACATTTTATTTAAAGGAGGTATTTTTTTTGTATACTCAAATCATAATTGTACTGATTTTAAATTTTATAATATCTTTAATAGGAACTTTAGCTTACTCAGTTAGACTTGTTGGTGTTAGGACTGGGAAAATAGCTATTTCCTTTGCAGTATTTAATATATTAGTACTGGTGTCAAGGACAGCGGTTACCTTTCAAAATCCTATATTGACAAAGTTTGTAGAGAATAACTTGAATTCAGGTAAACTGCTAAATATATTTTATTTAATTATTCTAATTTCAAGTATTGCTACTATTTTTGGAGCACTTTTAATTCCAACATTTCAGAAATTATTTTGTAAGGCAGTAATGAGCTTCTCGGTAAGTAGATCCATACCTAAATTAATATTACATAGCTTTTCAAAAACAGGAATAAAGCAAATAAGAAGCTCTATTGCAGTTCCTGTTAAGGAAAGTATCACTAAGTTAAACTATAGAAGACTACCTAAAAAAATAATAGTATATAATATCATTGCGGTAGCACTTATTACGGCAGGATCATTAGCACCTATATATGCAGGAAGTTTAGAGCCCAATTTACGGGCCACATGTAGTTCATTATCCTCTGTTATAAATGGAACAGCCACCATACTTATGTCTATATTTATTGATCCTCAACTATCTATCATGACAGATGATGTTATAGAGGGAAAATGTAGTAGAGAGGATTTTAGAGGATGTGTTATTGCTATGGTTGGAAGCAAAACTATAGGAACCTTTGCATCTTTATTAATACTTGTGCCAGCAGCATATGTTATAGTTTTTATTGCTAGAATAATATAGATAGATTTAATAGATGTCGTAGTAAAGCTAAAAAGGTAACACTGGAAGGAAAGTGTTACCTTTTTTTAAAATTATATATTTAAGATTTGAGCTTCTACCAAATAGTTACCCTATTTTCAGGAGTTATATACATTCCATCTCCTGGTTTGACATCGAAAGCTTTATAAAACTCTGAAAAATTTACAATAGTTCTATTTACTCTTACTTTATCATAAGAATGTACATCGTTATTTTTAGAAGCCTCTAGAGATTCTCTAGTAGTTGTACTTTTCCAGGCTTTTGCATAGTTATTAAAAAATGCTTTATAATCTGGGTTTTTTAATTTTGACATAATATTAAGTGAACATGCTACACCGCCAAGATCTGCTATATTTTCACTAATAGTCAATTCACCATTATTTACAACTCCAGGAACTATTTCTATATTATCGTAGAAATTTATAACCGATTGACATTTTTCTTCGAATTTTTTCAAGTCACTGTCTGTCCACCAGTTTTTTGCATTTCCTTTCTCATCATAAAGTGCACCATTATTATCAAAAGCATGGCTTATTTCATGTCCAATAACCACACCAATTCCACCTAAGTTTTCTTCAGGTTTAGCTTTTAAATCATAGAAAGGAGCTTGTAATATTCCTGCTGGAAATACTATTTCATTGTAAGATGGAGAATAATATGCATTTACTTCATAGGCATCCATTCCCCATGATGTTTTATCTACAGGTTGTCCTAGACTTTCTATAACTTTCTTTGACTTTGCAGCATTAATAGAAGCTATATTAGTAAATAAAGAACCACCATCATTGAAAGTCTTTATCTTCACTTCATCTAATGTTTTAGGCCATACATCTGGATACCCAATTTTAACATTCAGTGTTGAAAGCTTCTTTATGGCCATTTCTTTTGTAGCATCTGACATCCAATCTAATTTTTTAATTCTCTCTTCATAGGTTTTTATAATGTTTTTTACCATATTTTCAACATCTTTTTTAGCTTCTGGAGAAAAATATTTTTCTACATATACTTGTCCAAGATAATCGGCTAATTCACTTTTAACTATATCAATAGCTAAATCTTCATCTGACTTACCTTCTTTGATTCCATAAAGATCCTTATTAAACTCTTGTATTACTTTTTTAAAATCAGTTGAAAGATATCTTCTTGAACTATTAAGAAGTTCTACTTTTGCTTGAAGCTTTAATAATTCTATATTATCTTCTTTAAAATACTCATTTACTTTTTTTGCACTTTTCACATCAATAACAATAATTTTATTTGCTTTATTTAAATTCATATCAGCCATGTATTTCTTCATGTTAATTCCAGGATATAAAGCAGAAAATTCCTCCATTGTATAAGGGTTATAGGTCTTTGTTACATCGTAATAATCTTGTGGATTCAAAGATTCTATTGATATATTTCTTCTCATTTCATACAATTTTTCAGCATCAGCCCTTGATGATTTTTCATCTTGACCTGATAATACTAAAAGACTTGTAAAGACTTTAATACAAGCATTTTTAAATTTATCAGTATTAGATACAAATTGATCCTTTGAACCAGAAGGCCATATATTCATTCCACCATAATGTAAGGTATTAACTGTACTATCTTTAGCATCTGCCCATACACCAAAATCTAAAAGTGTGATTATCCCTGTTTCTTTAGTTAAGAGTGCTTCTGCATTGAGAAGTTCCTCTATGTTTTTAGCATCTTCAAAAGCTTTCAAATATTTCTTTATTGGTTCTATACCTTGCTTATTTCTACCTTCATTATCTATAGCTGAACTATAGAAATCTGAAATTTTTTGTTCTTTACTATTAACTTCAAATTTCTTATCATGTAATTCTTTTATAATTCCTTTTATTCTCTTAGTATTTTCCTGTGAAATCTCATTAAATGAGCCATTTCCAACATATCCTGTTGGAATAGTAGCGGAATCTAGCCATTTTTTATTAGCTGTAGAATAGAAATCATCTCTTGGGTTAGTTCCATAAAGTGACCATATCCTTGATATTATCTTTTGAACTTGATCTATTGTGATATTATCCATTGAGCCTAAAATTTCTTTAGAAGCCTCTTCTAACACACCTGCATTACGAAGATTATCGATATTACCTTGAGCCCATTTAGGTGTATCTGTAAAAGGTTCCCCAAAAGTTCCTACTCTTAAATTATTCCCTACAGGAGTAGGCAACTTTCCGAAGCCGCTACTTATCATTGCTAATGCCTCTGCTTTAGTAGCTAATTTTTCATCTTTTGTGCTACTTCCTTTGTAACTATCGATTATGTCTTGTTTTTTCACTTTAGTATTGTAATAATCAGCAGATTTTAACACTAAAGCTGCAATTTGATTTTTAGTAGCATATTCAGGTTTAGTTTCTTTAGCAAAGACTAAAGGTGAAAAAGAAGAAAATATTATAGCTAATGCCATAATAAATGTTAAAAATTTTCTGTTAATAGATCTCATTTTTATTCCCCCTTTTTAAATTGATTGTCTTTCAAGTAAAACAATATTTAATATTATTATAGTTTATTATTTAAACAAAATAAACCTAATTTGTAAAAAAATTCATAATTAAACGTTATGAATTTTAATATTTTAATGAAGAAATACAAAAAATAACTATAATACAAGAGAAATATTATACATAGAAAGTATAGGAAATATTATTTATATATATGGTTAGATAAGTAAATTTCAGATATTAACATATTTGTTTATAATGATATAATTATTTAAGATATAATTAGAATAATATAAAGTAAATATAGAGGTTAAAGGGTGATAATATGAAAATTTCTTTAATAGTAGCAATTTCTAAGAATTATATTATTGGTGATAAAGGTTTTATGCCTTGGAATATACCAGGTGAATTAAATAGATTTAGAGATTTAACAACTAATAATACCATAATAATGGGAAGAAAAACTTTTGAAAGCATTGGAGGAACGCCACTGCCCAATAGAAGGAATATAGTGATTTCTAAAACTAAGGATGTTACTTGTGATAATTGCATAACAGTAAGATCCTTGGAAGAGGCTTTGGATTTATGTAAAGATGAGAATGAAGTATTTATAGGTGGAGGCGGTGAAGTATATACACAATGCTTGCCAATAGCTGATAAAATTTATTTGACTATAATTGATAAATATTTTGAGGGAGATGTAAGCTTCCCTAAGATAGATCTAAATCAGTTTAAGCAGACATATGAAGAGAGGATTGAAGGAGATATTCCTTATACCTATTACACATTAGAAAGAATTGTAGAATAAGGGTATTTTAATATCAAGGAACTATTTTAAGGGGAAATAATTATGGAGAAAATGAAATTACAGAGACAGTGGATAAAATCAAATTTTAATCAATGGAATAGAATAGAAAGTCATGAGGATAAAAAATTAGATAATCCATCCTTAGAAAAAGAATACAAGGGTAAGGAGACACTTATAGATTTACCAGATCCAAGGAAGGTATGCACTGTTAAAACTAATATATTGGATATAATTTCAGAGAGAAGAAGTCATAGAAAATATAGTGAAAAAGCAATGACTATTGAAGAGTTATCTTTTTTGTTGTGGGCAACACAGGGAGTAAAAAAAGTTACTTCAAACAGAAAGGCATCTTTTAGAACAGTACCTTCTGCAGGTGCAAGACATCCCTTTGAGACTTATTTAGCTATAAATAGGGTAGAAGGATTTAAAAAAGGAATTTATAGATATTTAGCTTTAACTCATCAGCTAGTACTTATTTTTGAGGAAGAGAATTTGGAGGAAATATTATCACACTTAACTATAAGGCAACCTTTTGTAGGAAAAGCTGCAGTAGTATTTATATGGAGTTGTATTCCTTATAGAGGTGAGTGGAGATATGATATAATGTCTCATAAGCATATGATATTAGATGCAGGTCATATATGCCAAAATCTATATTTGTCTTGTGAAGCCATAGGATGTGGGACTTGTGCAGTAGGGGCTTATGATCAACAGAAAATAGATGAATTTCTTGGTTTAGATGGAGAAGATGAATTTGTTGCTTACATAGCACCAGTTGGTAAGGTGTAATGTTATATTACTCATTTAGATAGAGTATAGAATAGATTTTATTATGAGGGGAATAGATATGAAGATATTAAATTTTGGTTCACTAAATATAGATTATGTTTATAAAGTAGATCACTTTGTAAAAGCTGGAGAAACCATTTCTTCAAAAGATATGCAGACCTTTTGTGGTGGGAAAGGATTAAATCAATCAATTTCTTTAGCAAAGTCAGGATGTGAAGTTTATCATGCAGGTAAAATTGGAATAGATGGAGCTTTACTAAGAAATGAATTAATAAAGTCAAAGGTAAATACTCAATACCTGCTTAAAGGAAGTGGACCAAGTGGGCATGCTATAATTCAAGTAGAACAAGGTGGTCAGAATAGTATTATTTTATTTGGTGGAGAAAATGAAAAGATATCTATAGAAAATATTGATGGTATATTGAAGGATTTTTCAAAAGGTGACCTTATATTATTGCAATGCGAAATAAGCAATGTGGATTATATTGTTGAAGCTGCTTATGAAAAAGGAATTACGATAATATTGAATCCGTCTCCAATTAATAAGCATCTAGCTAAAATTGATATTTCTAAGGTTAGCTATTTAATCTTAAATGAGATAGAAGGTGCAGAACTAACTGGAAAGGGTCACTTTGATTCAATAGTAGAGGAACTTCTTAAGAAATATAAAGATATTAAAATTGTATTAACCTTAGGAGAAAATGGAGTAATATATGCTGACAAGGATAGGAAAGTAAAACAATGTATTTATAAAACTAAAGTGGTGGATACTACAGCAGCAGGGGATACCTTTACTGGATATTTTATAGCAGGATTGATAAAAGGCTTAACAACTGAAGAGACTTTAAGATTGGCGGCTAAGGCATCATCTATAGCTGTTTCAAGAAAGGGTGCTGCAGTATCAATTCCATATTATGAGGAAGTTTCAAAATAAGAGAAATAAAATATCATTCCTAAACCTACATAAGTATGGTTTATGGAATGATATTTATTTGAATCAACATCTATTCAGAAACTAGCTAATATAAGCGATTTGTTTAAAGAACTACATTATTAGAGAAGTTTATTGGATATTTCATATTTTACTTTACTTATAAATTCATCCAAGAAGATAGTAACTTCTTCACCATTGTCCCTATTTCTAACAGTTATTTTCTTTTCATTTTCTTCCTTTTCACCAATAACTACAATATAAGGAACTCTCTCATTTCTAGCTTCTCTAATCTTATAACCTATTTTTTCTCCTCTACCATCAAATTCTGTTCTCACGTTATTTCCTTTGAGGATATTCTCTACATTTAAGGCATAGGCATGGAATTTTTCTGAGATAGGAAGTATTTTTACCTGTACAGGTGAAATCCATAGAGGAAACTTTCCAGCAAAGTGTTCTATCAGGATTGCTATAAATCTTTCTAAGCTACCTAGAATTACTCTATGAATAACTATAGGTCTATGCTTTTCTCCATCGCTTCCTATATAAGTTAAATCAAAGCGCTGAGGAAGTTGGAAATCCAATTGAATAGTGCCACATTGCCAACTTCTTCCTAAGCTATCCTCTAGATGAAAATCGATTTTAGGACCATAAAAGGCGCCATCACCCTGATTTATTTTATAAGACATATTTATCTCATTTAATGCATTACTTAAGGAACTTTCAGCTAAATTCCAATCTTCATCACTACCCATAGAGTTTTCAGGTCTAGTAGAAAGCTCAACTCTATATTTAAAGCCAAATCTTCTATAAACTTCATCTATTAAGTTAATAACTCCCTTTATTTCATCTTTGATTTGCTCTGGTAGCATAAATATATGAGCATCATCTTGAGTAAAGCAACGAACTCTCATAAGACCATGTAGAGCTCCGGAAAGCTCATGTCTATGCACTTTACCAAGTTCTCCAGCTCTTATGGGAAGCTCTTTATAGGAGTGAGATTCTGATTTATAAACGAGCATACCACCAGGACAGTTCATAGGTTTAATTGCAAAATCTTCTTCATCTATATTTACAGTATACATATTTTCTTTATAGTGATACCAATGTCCAGAAGTTTCCCATAACTCTCTATTTAAAATCATAGGAGTTTCTATCTCAATATATCCATTTTCCTTGTGAAGTTCCCTCCAGTATTCAGCTAACGTATTTTTAAGAGTTACACCTTTTGGTAGAAAAAATGGGAAACCAGGTCCTTCTTCCATGAAAGTAAATAAGTTAAGTTCTTTACCTAGTTTTCTATGATCTCTCTTCTTTGCTTCTTCTAACATTAAGACATATTCATCTAATTCGCTTTTCTTAGTGAAGGAAGTTCCATATATTCTTTGAAGCATTTTGTTCTTTTCATTACCTCTCCAATAAGCACCTGCTACAGAAAGAAGTTTAAAAGCTTTTACATATGAAGTGGAAGGAACATGAGGACCAGCACACAAATCTACAAATTCACCTTGTTTGTAAAAAGATATAATTTCTCCTTCAGGTAAATCGTTTATAAGCTCAACCTTATAGGGTTCTCCACTGTAAAACATAAATTTTATAGCCTCATCCTTGGGAAGTATAAATCTTTCAATACTTAGATTTTCCTTAACTATCTTACTCATTTCCACTTCAATTTTTTCTAAGTCTTCTTGGTTAAAAGGCTTCTCTACATCAAAATCATAGTAAAATCCATTGCTTATTGAAGGTCCAATAGCAAGCTTTATTTCAGGATATAATCTTTTTACAGCTTGAGCAAGAATATGAGCGGAGGAATGTCTTAAGGTAGATTTTCCAGCCTCATCTTCAAAAGTTAAAATCTCTAAGGTACAGTCTTCTTCAATAGGGCTATTAAGCTCTAAGGTCTTATTATTAACCCTTCCACACAATGCTTTTTTTGCTATACTATTACTAATTTTCATTGCAATTTCATAGACTGTGGTTCCTTTTTCAACCTCGATTTCATTACCATTTTTTAATATTACTTTTACCATTATTACATCCTCCTTCTCATAAATATGGATACTCTGTTTTATTAGGAAATTTATTTAAAACAGACACAGATTTAAAATAAAAAAACTCCTCCCTAAATAAGGGACGAGTATAATCGCGGTTCCACCCAAATTATAATAATGAAAAATAAACATTATTATCACTTAGTTCTTTAACGCTGAATAGCGGAGATACTTATTAGATGAATTAAAAAAAACTATAGATATAAATTAACTACAACTTAGGTTTTAAAATTCATAATTTCAGTATTCAACTCAGAGGTGGTTTTCAATAAAGCTTACTTAAGAAACTTTTCAGCCGGTGAGTTTCTCTCTCTGAAAGTAGTAATTTATCTACTTTTCCTCTTCATGGTTTTTAGATATTCTAAGAATCTTTATTTTATAGACTAAAATAAAAAAACTCCTCCCTATATAAGGGACGAGATAATCGCGGTTCCACCCAAATTATAATAATGAAAAATAAACATTATTATCACTTAGTTCATTAACGCCGAATAGCGGAGATACTTATTATATGAATTAGAAAAATATAAATTAGCTATAATTTAAATTTTCAAATTCATAACTTCAGTATTCAACTCGGAGGTGGTTTTCAACAAAACTTACCTAAGAAACCTTTCAGCCAATGAGTTTCTTTCTCTGAAGGTAGTAATTTATCTACTCTTCCTCTTCATAGTTTTTACTAATTATAATCCCAATAAAATTCTATGTCAATATATTTTCTAAATATTGTTTTAATAATAAAGAGTTTATAAAGTGATGCTGCTTGTAGTATATCTGTGATATAATTAAAAGTCGTATTTCATATAAAGGAGGATAAATTAATGAAAAAACTATGGAAAAGTGCACTATTTACAGTGTTGATAATTTTACTAGGATTAGATTATTTTTTATTAATTCCAATTGGGTTTTATAAGTCTTTTATAATTTATATTGGAGTTATTTTTACAGTATTAACAGCTATTATTATGAGCTATGCTATAAAAATAGATGATAATAAAAATATAAAGAAAGTAATTCAGATACCTATTGGAATAATGGTTATTATTTTAACCCTGCTAGTAGTTGGAACAATAGCTTCAGCACCAATATTTAATGCTAAAAAGTACAGAGATAAGCTACCAACAGAGCAGGTTATTGATTTAGAGAAAGAGTTAAATCCTTATGATGAGAAGAAGACAGGTATATTACCAGAAAAAGAAGCTAGAAAAATTATGGGTACTCAGCTTTCTCAAAATGGAAATATAGGATCGATAGTTGATATCGGAGATTCAACTAAGCAACAAATAAATGATGAACTATGGTTTGTTGCACCTTTAGAATATAAGAGTTTTTTCTCATGGATTAATAATAAGTCTAAAGGGACAGGCTTTATTATGGTTAATGCATCTACAAAAGAATGCAAGGTTATAGATAAAAACATGAAACTTCAGCCTAATGGATATTTTGGAGATGATTTAGCAAGGACACTTTATTTTAAGGATCCAACAAAAATTTATGGAGACTTTACATTAGAATTAGATAATGAATTAAATCCATATTTTACTGCTACTACCTACAGTAATGCAGTAGGATTAAATGGTGTAAAGGTCACAGGAATTGCTTTAGTAAATCCTGTAACTGAGGAAATTGCTTATTATACAACAGAAGAAGTTCCAACCTGGGTGGATAGAATTCAACCCTTAGAATATGTAGATGATGCTATAAATTATAAGGGAAAGTACATAAATGGTTTTTCTCTCTTTAATGATAAGAACAAGTATAAAACTACTGAAGGTATTGGGGTAGTATATAATAATGGGAAGTGTTATTACTATACTGGAATAACTAGTCTTGGAAAAGATGAGAGTTCCTTAGGCTTTTATTTAATAGATTCAAGGACAGGACAACCTTTCTTGTATAAGAAGAGTGGAGCCATTGAGGAAGTGGCAGTGTCTACAGCAGAAAATAAGGTTAAAAATTTAGGATATGTAGGAACTTTTCCACTATTAATAAACATAGAAAACAACTTAACATATTTTATACCATTGATGGGATCGAATGATTTGACCATGTCCTATGCTTTTGTAAATGTAAAAGATCCTTCAATAGTTTCGGCTGCACCTACTATAACACAAGCTGAAGAGGAATATGTTAAATATTTATATAATAGCAATATTTTAAACAGTGAGGTAGGAGAAACTTTAAATAAAGAAGGAATAATCTCGAAAATAAGTAATTATGTACAACAAGGCAATTCTTATTACGTATTTACCCTTGAAGGAGAGGGGAAAATGTTCTTAGCAACTATAGAAATTGGACCAGAAATAGCACTTCTTCAAAAAGGAGACAAGATATCTATAGAATATATTGATACTAAAGGAAGTATGTCTAATATAAAATCTTTAAAAGTTAATTAATAATTATATTTTGTACTTTATATTATTATAATATATGTATATAAGTTGTAATTAAATTTCTACATTATACAAATAGGC